>NZ_BMHE01000023.1 GCF_014640555.1 Paenibacillus marchantiophytorum
TGTAAATATAAACCTTATTATAAATTTTTTTGAATTTCCTCCTAGTCGGCATGTGCTCCGTAAAGGTGAATCAGCCGCTAAGGAGCACAATGCCTTATCATGTCATATATTTTGCAAAGCTTCTGGCAAATTCAGCGTTTTTCGTGGAAATAAGACCCTGTAGTTCCGCTAATACCCTAGCATCCCTGCTATTTGCCTATATAGCGTCCTCTAGTTCCCTTAACAGGTTTTGTCGCTACTAAGAGGCTGATCTCTCAGGGCGGCGAAGCCGTTCTTCTTTATGGCTGATATTCGTTTGATTTAATTCTTCGACAGATTTCGTTACCCCTTGATCGCGCCAATCATAATACCTTTGACGAAATACTTTTGCAGGAAAGGATATAAGAGCAGGATGGGAGCTGTTGCGACAATAATTGTGGCGTATTTGATCGTTTCTCCGATGGGCATCTTATCGGCACCACCGACACCCGTCGTCATTGACTCGGTACTATTCGTGATCAAGATTTCTCGTAAGATGAGTTGTAGTGGATAAAGGTCACGGGTTCTTAAATAGATAAGCGCGTTGAACCAGGCGTTCCAGTGGGAGACCCCATAGAAGAGAACCATCACTGCGACCACGGGCATGGAGAGCGGAAGGATAACCCGGAACAGAATCGTAAAATCATTGGCGCCATCCAGCTTGGCGGATTCCTCTAAACTCACAGGAACGGCTTGGAAGGAGGTACGCATAATAATTAAATTGTAGGCACTCATAGCAGTAGGAATCAGTAAAGCCCAGCGGGTATCTACCATGCCCAAGTCGTTAATGAGCAGGTAAGTTGGAATCAAGCCGCCGCTAAAAAACATCGTAAACACGATCATAAACATGACGGGATTTTTCCACATGACGTCTTGTCTGGAAAGCGCATAAGCGCCAAGCGATGTCATAAGAATATTCAGCGAGGTACCGAGTATCACGTACAGGATGGTGTTCAAATAACCGGTTATAATGGAGGGGTTTTTGAACACCATGATATAGGCTTCCCAATTAAATCCCTTTGGGTACCAGATCAGCCCGCGGACTTGTACGATCCAAGCTGGATCGCTCAGAGAGGCGATTAGAACGAACAGAAATGGATAGAGTGTAACTAAAGATAGCAGGATCAAGAAAATGGAATTAGAAGTGTCAAAAATGCGTTCTCCCCAACTTCTACTCATGATGGTTGCAGCCTCCTTTTACCAAAGCTTATTATCACTGGTGCGTCGGCTTAGTGTATTGGCCAGAACGAGCAGCGTGAAATTAATGAGGGAATTGAAGAGTCCGACAGCCGAACTGTAGCTGAAGTTTGATTCGAGAATCCCTTTGCGATAGACGAATGTCCCAATGACATCGGCAGTTTCATAGGTGGTTGGGTTATATAAGAGCAATATTTTGTCGGCGCCGATAGTCATGAAATTTCCGATTTGCAGAATAAGCAGAATGACAACCGTGGACATGATACCCGGGAGGGTAATGTTAAAGGTTTGCTGCCAGCGATTGGCACCATCTACTCTGGAAGCTTCGTATAAGGAAGGATCAATGCCTGACATGGCTGATAAATAAATGATGGAGCCCCAGCCTACATTTTGCCAAATATTCGAGGACACATAGATGGACCGGAACCATCCACTCTCCTGCAAGAACGTGAGCGGCGTAAAGCCGAACCAGGAATTTAGGATATTGTTGATTAACCCGTCACGGGCCAAGAAATCAACGAGCATGCCTGAGATAACAACGATGGATATAAAATGGGGCATATACGTTATCGTTTGGACGGCTCTTTTGAGGAACCTGCTGCGCAGTTCATTCAGCAATAGCGCCAAGATGATGGAGGCAGGAAAGGAAAACAGCAAATCATAAGAGCTCATTAACAGGGTATTACGTAAAATACGCCAGAAGTAGAAACTGGAAAAGAAGTCATGGAAATGTTTGAATCCAACCCAGGGGCTATGCAAAATGCCGATACCCGGTGCATAATCTTTGAAAGCGATTTGCAGTCCATACATCGGGACGTAATAAAAAAGGATGTAGTAGACGACTACAGGAAGCAGCATGATATAGACATATTTATTGATTTTGGCATCGCGGATAAAACGATATGTGAACCCGCTCTTATTGACTGCCGGCTTCACGGAGCCGGTCTGTTCTTTGAGTGTTGTGGGCATTGCCTGGCCCTCCTTCAGCTATTGAGTCGGTGAAAATGGGTGCAAGAAGACGCCACACGGCGAGGAATCTTGTTTCCTCACCGTGAGTCAGCGTCTAACGGTATCCTTATTTGCGAGTGTTGAAGCGATCCAAACCAGCTTGACGTGCTTTAATAGCTTCTTCGATGCCCATGCCTTTCATCGTTTGCACATACTTGTCGAAATTCTCGATTGGTTCCCCATTCATCACGAATTTATTGAACATTTCATCCCGATATGTCTTCACATCGTTCATGATGGAGGCTGTCTTCGTGCTTTCATCGGCTGTTAAGCTGATGCCAGGCATTTGTTTCGTATGATCGGCTGCCGTCCATGCTTTTTGAGCATCACGTTGTGCAGGGATCGTATAGTACTGCTCAATGTAGCGTTTATCCTGAACAAATGGACCGCTCCAGCTTGCTTGGAAATATTTGGCCATAGCTTGCGTGATTGGCAGTTTATCCGGGTTGTTCATAATGAGGTCGGTATATTTCGGATAGCCATTCTCCATTTTGTAGCTTTCGCCTTCAATACCGAAGTTCATTAACAGGGCGCCTTCTTGACTATATTTGTAGTCAAGCCATTTGATGATTTGATCCGGGTTTTTGGCTTGAGTAGAAACAGCAGCGCCATACCCTGTGAAAGGCATTGTATATTGCCCAAGCGAAGCCGCAGCGCCTTCTTTTAATTTAGGATAAGGAGCCCCTACCAAGGAGAAGCTTGGCGTGGTCGGTTGAACCAAAGATAAGTAACGGCCAAGACCGGAACCTGCATATCCGGAGTAGGCACCTACCTGGCTATTGGTGATTTTGGCATCTTTCAGCTTGGCATCTGTAATGCTTGCATAATCTTTGTCAATGAGGCCAGCTTTGTACCAACGGGCCAGTGTAGCTAGAAATTCTTTATATTCAGGCTGAATAGGGCCATACTTTACTTTGCCTTTGTCGTTATAGAAATCGGTTGTAATCCCCCATGCTCCGACGAGGAGATTGTTGGTATCGAAATCGCCGCTTAAATTCATATAGAAAGGGATTTCGTCTTTCTTGCCATTGCCGTTCGGATCTTTATCACGGAACGCTGTTAATACGGTTTCCCACTCAGGGATGGTCGTCGGTACTTTGAGGCCCAATTTATCCAGCCAATCTTGACGGAAAATAGGTCCATTGACAACACTCAACTGCTCGTCTCCAAGCAAGAAAGGCATCACATAAATATTGCCTTCATCCGTTGTAATCATTTTGCGGAATTCTGGATGATCTTTCAGCACTTTCGTTAAATGGGGTGCATTCTTCTCAATCAGTTCATTCAAACGAAGAATTTGTTTCCCTTTAATGAGTGAATCTGGGCTTTGGGCAGTCGATTGCCCCATCCCGGATGCGAAATTGTACTCAATTACGTCAGGTAAGCTGTTAGAGGCTAACATGATATTGAATTGATCTTTTTCTTGACCCGTTGGTGGATGTTGAAATTCTACCTTAGTGCCGGTTTTCTTCTCGATCTCTTTGTAGGCGGCCATCTCATTGTAGTTTTTCATCACAGCGGCCGCATTGCCGTTCATAGGAACCCAGTACTTGAAGGAAGTAGGATACTTCACCTCCGGGACTGCAGAGGATGCTGCGCCTGTGGAAGTTCCTGTTGCTGCCGGGGATGGCTTAGCCGTTTCGCTGCTGCATCCTGCAAGCAACAAAGAGAGAGCTGTAGCTGTGATCACGGTAAACTGAATCGCGCTTTTTTTTCTGTTCATGCTTGGGTGACCCTCCTGTGCATATTGTTTTACGGTTATCGCTGTCCGCAATTTCAATATAGAAGAACAGACTCCTGCTGCCTACAATACGTTCTAATGAAGGATAAACACCGCTTCAGATCAAGGATAAACCAGTTTTCATACCCTCTAACTGTCTTTCAGATTATCGCTTCTTTGCTGCATTTCGCGGTATTTCCCAGGCGTAATTCCTTCCATTTTCTTGAAAACGCGAATGAAGCCAATATCGGTCGAATAGCCGACTTGCTCGGCAACTTGCAGGATCGTCATACCTGGAACCTCGAGCCAGCGCTTCGCTTCTTTCATCCGCACCTCAATCATATAGTCGGTCACGTTAATGCCATATTGTTTCTTGAACAATCCGGACATATACTGCGGTGTCATTCCAAAATGTTCAGCGATGGAAGTTAAGCTAAGGGAGTGATCCCCGTAGTGCTCATCAATGTAGGTCTTCATTCGTTCATTCCAACGTTCATTATGCTCGGATCTAGCCTCCTGAACGCTGTTGCAAATAAATAAACACAGTTCTTTCACTTTTTTCAGCATATCGTCAGCCGAGGTGCTGTTAATAATCAGTTTGACAGGGTCGGCGGCACCGACCTGCCATTGCTTCTCGTCAATTTTGAGCGCATTCGTTACTTTCAGCACCGTTGACAGCAAGTTTAGAAATAACAGCTTGCCTAGTTCAGGTGTCGTGTCGCGCGTCCCCATATTGTGCTTGTACAGTTCGTTAAGCAAACGTTCGACTTGGTCATATTCGCCGCTTTTGAGACAATTGATGATCTGTGCCTCGATTTCCATCGGATAGTGATAGTACGTTCGTTCCTGGATACGGATTTCATTGTAATGAATGACGGAGCTGATTCCATGAATAATCCGATAATCAAGGGCGTTGAGAGCCTCGTTGTAGCAGCGTGAAGCTTCCAGTCTGCCGCTTTGGAAGGAACTGGTTGCGATGGTGATCTTCATCCGAAAGCGACCCTCGATGATGTCTTTGAGCTCGGTAATTAACGCATCGCGATTGCGGATTGTTTCCTCAGAATCATCTGGGACATTCAGGAGCAGCGCTAAGCGATTGCTGTCGGTCTCTGTGACATAACCGGAATTGCCGATCAATTCGCTGCTTAAATTAAACAGAATAAAACGCACAAGGGCGCGATCACGATCGCTCTCTTCCATTCGGAATTCGTTGCTGTCATCGACTTCAACGAGAATAACGCCAAGATAAGGATGAGGCAGATCTACGCCCATGAAGGCAAGGGAGTCATCGGTGATCTCCGCTTGTTCCACTTCGCCTTTGAGCAGCCTTGTCAGAAAAGTCGCGCGTACAACGGGAAGATGCCCTGCTAATTGCTGTTCAAGCGCTTTGCCTTCAGCAACGGACTCGGCAATGGAATTGCGGATGAATTCGTATTCGTTCGCAATGCCCGGACGCGGATCGCTTTTTCCTTTATTCAGGCTATAAACGAGATCGCGAATCGGGCTGTAGCTGCGATAAGCCATCCAATAGGCTGCCGCGCTTCCTGCTGCAACAACAAGTACCAGCAAGAATAAGGCCCATGTCTTCATTTCGTTGACGCGTTCCAACACAACGCTCTTCGGAACGAGCGATATATATTTCCAACCGCTTTTACCGGTCGTATAGGAAAGCATTTGCGGTTTACCTTCAACATCATAGCTTTTGTACCCATTGGAGTTCTCGGTTTCTGCGAGCAAACTAGGGGATAGCTTGTACTGGCTGCTAGTAGATACGATCACTTGGCCTGTCGCATCGAGGATAAACATGGAGCCGCTGTTTACCCATTGAATACCTTTCAATAGATCGAGGATTTGCTGCTCGTTGATCAGCATAATTAAGGTGCCTTCCACATTGCTGCTCTCTCCTAGAGGCAGAGATATGGCGCTGGCGACAACATTTTTGGTTGTTTGATCTGGGCTTGGTGCTGACGTCGGCCAATAGCTTAAATAGTGATAGCCGGTTAGAAGTTTAGAACGGACTTGATCCAAGCTCATACCTGGAAGAGGATATAGAGTGGTGAAAAAGGTAGTGGCGTCCGTTTTTAAATTCGGGGAAATAACGGTATCTTCGTTACGCAAATAGATGTAGAAATCATCAACAAAAGGAGAGCCATGGCGTACCGTTTTTAACGCGCGGACGGCTTCCTCATATTGGATATATTTTTCACTGTCTTTGAGGGTCCATAAGGTTTGAAGTTTCGGTTGGGTGGCAATTTGGATGCCAAGCTGTTCAAGTTCTTGCAAATTGCTGTCCACGACCTGACGAGCTTGTTCCAGCATAGCTAAATTCGAGCGGTTGGCGTTGTCCACCATGCTTTTCTCCATATTCGTATAAAGGACGAAGGTGCCTGAAACAGGAATGAGCAAGATGAGAATATAGGACAGCCATAACGTCAAGAAGATGCTTTTGCGTCGCAGCAGCATGTGAAATTCCTCCAGTAGATGCGAAATAGGCAGAACGGCAAGGAATAAAGTTCGGAAAATAATGGACAGGAGATGGGAGCAGTTTATCATATCTGTTCTTTGCCATCAATGGTTTCCTGCGTGTTGATATGTGCCACCAGATTTGTGTAAGATGGAAAGCATATACAGGGCGTCGAAGAAGTTACTTTGTTCGGTACAGAGGAGGGGAGCCATGGCGCGTTCGAAGTCGCTTTGGGTGCTGGTTGGCTGGTTTCTGGCCGCCGGAGCTGGACTGCTTATTTTGAAATGGACCGGCGTTTGGGATGAACTGGATTTGGATGGCATCACCGAATGGCTGCGGGAGCTGGGGCCGATCGGAGGTCTGCTGTACATCATTGTCTATACGCTTCGTCCTTTGGTGCTGTTTCCGGCCACGCCGTTAACCTTATATGGGGGCTATGTCTTCGGTGCCTTCTGGGGAACCATCTACGATATCATTGGAGCGGGAGCGGGTGCGCTGCTTTCCTTTTACATCACGCGCAGGTGGGGGCGCAACAGCTTCCAACGCATACTTAAAAGCAAAAAGCTGTTATCGTTTGATCAAAAGGCTGAGGAGAAAGGGTTCATGGTCGTTCTCTATATGCGGCTAATGCCTTTCTTTCCCTTCGATGGCATCAGTTATGGAGCGGGTTTATCAAAGATCCGTTTCTGGGATTATACCTGGGGCACCTTGATCGGCATCATTCCGGGCGCCGTGGTATACAACGTATTTGGCGCGTCTCTGCAAGAGATCGGATCGGTAAAGTTTTATGCAGCGGTTGGCATGTATGCTCTGTTTGCGCTTATCCCTCTGCTATTCAAGAAGAGACAGCAGGGTGAGAAAGCAAAGGATGCAGCGTAAATAAAAATGCTGTCATAAAGCCAGTCGTCTGCCATACACTTTTAGTAAGCAACAATGTGGGATGCAGGATACGGATGTATAAAGGACAATGCCTTTAGGGGTTTGTCCTTTTTCTTTTGTTGGCTGTGCGTTGTATAATCAAGATTGGTAGATGATTTAGAAAGAAGGTATGGATGTGCTGAAGCTAAGTATCCTTGATCAATCACCGGTTTCGTCCGGATATACGCATAGCGATGCGCTGCAACAAACGATCGCGTTGGCGCAAGCTGCTGATCGTCTCGGCTACACCCGATTCTGGGCGTCGGAGCATCATAACTCCATGGGGCTTGCAGGTTCATCGCCGGAAGTGCTGATCTCCAGCTTGGCTGCCCGTACGAGCCGCATCCGGTTTGGTTCCGGCGGCGTCCTGCTGCCGCATTACAGCGCCTACAAGGTCGCTGAGAACTTCCGCATGCTCGAGGCGCTGTATCCAGGCCGCATCGACCTTGGCATCGGGCGTGCGCCCGGAGGCACGCCGCATACGGCCAAGGCGCTGCGCGGCGTCAGCGCGGATCTGTTCGAGGGACTGGAGCGGTTCCCCGCACAAGTCACAGATCTTCTCGGGTTCCTCACCGACTCGGTGGAACCCGGGCATGTGTTCGAGGGCATCCGCGCCACCCCGTTGGTGGCCGGAGTGCCGCAGGTATGGCTGCTCGGCTCCACCGGGCAGAGCGGGGTTTACGCTTCGCAGGCAGGCGCAGCGTTCTGCTTCGCGCACTTCATTAACGGAGCGGGAGGGCAGCAAGCGGTGCGCAGCTACCGCAGCTCGTTCCGACCGTCCGCGCTGAACGTCGTGCCGCAGGCGACAGTTTGCATTTATGTGCTGTGCGCCGAGACGCAGGCGGAGGCAGAGGGGCTTGCCGCTTCCCTCGATTTGCGCATTCTGCAAATGGAAAAAGGCGAATTCACCGGAGTGAAGTCGCCTGAAGAAGCTGCAGATTATGGATACTCGGATTGGGATCAAACCCGAGTACAGGACAATCGGTCGCGTATGATCGTAGGCGACCCAGGGCATGTGAAGCAGCAGCTGCTGAGTTTGGCGGAAAGCTACCAAGTCGATGAAGTCATGATCGTTGCCGGCGGTTACCACTGGGAAACCAGACTGCGGACGATTGAGCTGCTAGCCGATGCCTTCAACATGAAGTAGTCATTATTCCCGTCTTGATCTCGGGCGTTTCTCTATTTCCTGTGTGACGATGAACGCGAGCTCCTCGTTGCCGAATAACGACAAGACACCCAGCACCGTATCGTCAGGAACTTCACCGGCTTCCTCTCTAGGAACGGTCAGTTCGAGTGCTTTCTGCAAAGACTCATTGTTCGGTTGATCCGGGTAAGCGCTATGATAAAGCGCGGCAGGATCCAGTTGGTGATTAATGCACCACTGAGCAAACACAAGAATCATCATATGCTCTTCACGCTTGTAATTTTCAATCATTTGCTCTTCTAATTCTTTGTTGTTCATAAGTACATAAACAGCTCCTTAACCAGCCTCATATAGGGATGGGTTCATTATAGCGAAAGATTAGGTGTATTCACAATGATTAAGAATGAGAAAATCAAAGCATCCGAGGTTCATCTTACAGGACTGCATGGCGAAGATTTGGGCACGATGCCCACGAAGGAAGCTCTTGCTCTGGCGAAACAGCTCAAAGTGGATCTCATCTGCACGTCCTTGATGAGCAGTCCGCCGCCTTGCAAGCTGATCGGCTCCGGCCAAGCCAAGCAAGAGGCGCTTCAGGAGAAACAGCAAGCCCGCAAAAAGGATCAGCCGCTCAAGGTCAAGGAGCTGCGCCTAACGCCGCATATTGAGGATCACGACCTGGATACCAAAAGGCAGCAAGCAGAACGAATCCTCAAAGCTGGAGATGCCGTCATGCTTGTCGTGAAAATTTCCGGCAAAGAAGGGGCCAAAGCCAAAGAATTGCTTGAGAACCTGGTGAAAGATCTAAGCGCAAGCGGGCGTAAACAAACAGGTATACAGCTTAGTGGCAAGCAGGCTGCGGTACAACTAGATCCGCTATGAAAAAAGCATGGACAAGCTCAGATTCACTGAACTTGTTCATGCTTTTTTGTTGATGATAATTGCCTGTGAGCCCATCTGTTCCCACGCATATTTGAAGTCTGCTAACGCGTAAGATTCCTGCCGGCCAGTCATAGGATCGTTCATATACGCATAGTCAGCATCCCAGCTAGTCAGGAGCAAGGCATGTTCCGGTTGATACCACTCAACAAGTTCGCCTTCCTCGTCCTGCCACTCCAGGTCCAGATAAGGAGCATTCATATGTTCGGTTGCCCAAACCATAGCGGGATTCCCGCCAGCGACGACGCTTAGCAAATTCTCAAATGAAGATTCGGAAATATCCTTCACCTGCCCAGGCAGCAACCCATCCATTAACTTGGCCAGTGGTTTGTGATAAATCCCGTATCCCGCTTGATAAGGATCGCCAACGAAGACATCTTTGGGATTGCCGCCAATAAAGGCGCCATCTTCATTTTCATAAGGCATGGGGCCTCTAGGCAGTTTGTCCGCCATCTCTTCTTTGGTAATAGGAAGTCCAGCCCAATTAAGCAGCATCGTTGCGGCTACCGCCTCACAGCCATTCGGAAGCTCAGGCAGCTGGGAAAGAGCAGGGATGATCCTGTTGTCTTCTGCTTCTTCGGGAGTGGGCGTTGGGAGGATGCTTGGTGTAGGTTGCATGACGGGGAGGGCATCCATTCGTACTTCGGTTTGAGGCTCAATTGCTGCTATAGCCGATGTATGCTCAGTAGCTGGTGAGGTCATCTTGGCATAAGCGATATCAAAGATGGAGAAAAGTACAAGAAAAATAAATAACCATTTTTTCATCGTTGTTTCACTTTCGAATTCATCGTTCTTTCCATTACACCATGTGAAACTTGTAAAAGCAATCCTGTCCACTAACATTGACGAAAAATACGTTCGCATGATATAAAGTTAATAGGAATAAAGTCCCAGAAGTAATGAAAAGAATATTCCGTAAAAGAGATAAGGGCAAACTTGATGAAAGTCAAGGACGCAAAGCTAGAGGGGCTACTCGATTTTGTCGAATGCCAGCCAGTTTCCGCTTTTAGGTGATCAAGAAACCTTCAAGCAAGGTTTCTTTTTTTTGTTGGATGGAAAAGTACGAAATGATGAGGAGCCTTCTCCATGCTAATAGTTGTGATATCCGCATTGCTTTATGCTATACCGATGTTGCTCTTGATTCGTATGGCGTTGGAAGTATACAGACGGAATCGGTACAGTTCGCTCAATAAGATAGCGGCGATCAGCTTTCTAGTAGCGATTATTCCTTACATAGGGAACTTTCTAATCAGTTGGGTACCAGCTTCCTATACCTATCCAATTGTGCTAGGACTGATGGACGTCCCCTCCTTTTTTCTGATGTGTTTTATGGTTCATTTCGCTTTAAGGCTAACGGGCAGATTTCGAAAAATGTCGAAAATATCAGTGTTTTTGTTATGTTATGGGTCTTTAGTACCAAGTGTTGTTTTGCTGCTGCCGCTTTCCTGGTTTTCCGTCGAGCTTATTCATCGGGGTCCCTGGGAAATAGATAAATGGAGTCGTGGCCTTCAATTTCTAACTTTAGGTACAAGCGTATATGCGATGTCCATTTGCCTGATGTTGCTCCTAGTTGGTTTCCGTTATGTAAAACGGTATGATTTACAATTGAAACGCAAACAAATCCGCATCATGTGCATTGGCTATGTAATGACTTATCTATGGGGCGTATTTTTTTCAGTCTTTGATGAAGCGCATGACCTCTTGAACACGATTAATTATCCGGATCTTGCGATGCTTTCTATGCTCTGGTTTGGTTACTTTCTGCGTTATGCGGTAATGAAATACGATTTCTTGCCTTCTATCAATCAAAAGTATCAGATGCTGTATGATCTTTCCCCAGTCTCCATTATCGTGGTGAATCAGGAGGGGATCATTGTGGATTTAAATCCTCAAGCGGCGCAGCTATTAGAATGCTTACCGAACGAACTGATGCTGGAGCCTATTGGAAAGTTCGTTGGAGAAGAGAATACGATGAGCGGAGGGGCTTATTACCAAACACTGCCTGTGGAATGTTCCGTCATTACAAGGAGCGGCAAAGTGAAATCGGTAAAAACAGAGAGCCATGATATGATTTGGCGAGGAGACCCACTGCATTATGTGCTTCTGACGGAAATGAAACAAGATGTTGCAGCGGATGATAAAGTTCAATATCTGGTTGAACATGATGCTCATACCGGACTCTTGAACCGAGGTTCCTTTCTTTATCATTTGGAAAATTATTTGGTTAATGACAGTTTTCAGGCCTTCGCCGTCATCCTGCTCGATATGGATAAGTTCAAACAAGTGGATGCTGCGCTTGGCTACGGTGCAGGAGATTCGCTGCTAAAGCATATGGCTGATTTGATACAGCAAACAGCACCGCGAAGTGCGCTAATATCACGAATAGGCGAAGATGAGTTCGCTCTAATCGTTCCTGCAATAAGTAACCAGCAAGAACTTGAATCATTAGCTCAAAGCCTATTGGATGTATGCAACCATGTATTTCATTTTGATGGCAAAGACCTTGCTGTCACCGCAAGCATGGGGATTTGCCTTTCACCGCTTCATAGCAAACATGCTGAAGATCTGATGCAGTATGCAGATATGGCGATGTACGAAGCAAGAAGCAAAGGGCCTGGTGATTTCGTTATCTATGAACCCTCCCTTCGACAAGTGGAGCAGCACCGCTATCTGCATAGCCTAGGCATCAAAAAAGGCATTGATGAGGAGGAATTCGTGCTTCACTATCAGCCTCTCATTGAAATGCAGACAGGTCACATTATCGGGGCGGAGGCGTTGATACGCTGGGTAAGACCAGGCATTGGCTTCCTGCCTCCTGATGCTTTCATGCTTGCTGCTGAAGATGATGGGAGCATTTTGGAAATCGGCTACTGGGTGTTGAACAGAGTCTGTGAACAACTGAAAGGCTGGGAGCAGGAAGGATTGTCCCCATTACCAGTCTCTGTGAATTTATCGAAGCGGCAATTTTTGGATCCCCATTTTCTGGACAGGCTAGAGGAGGTGCTTGAACGAACGAAAGTACGACCTGCTCACCTTTGCTTGGAGATCAAAGAGCAAACTGCGCTGCTTGACGTCTACCTAACATGTCAAATTTTCGAAAATATTCAGAATTATGGGGTCAAGCTTAACATCGATGACGTGGGAGCCGGCTTTCCCTCCGTATTCTTGCTGCATAAGCTGCCTTTCGATGCTGTAAAACTGGATCCAACGTTCCTCCGGGATATGTTGAAGAGTGAAATGGATCAAGCTACTATACATAGATGGATTGCCTTGTCGCATAGTCTAGGGAAAAGAGTCATTGCCAAGGGTGTGGAGGAATTCGAACAGTGGGAGCTGTTATCTCAGCTAGGCTGTGATGAAATTCAAGGCTATTTCTTAAGCAAACCGCTGGATGCCGGGAATATTGTCCGATTCATGAACCAAAAGCTGGCAAGTGTCTAACTTGGTGGAGGTAGTCAATGAAACGTCTGTATGTAGGGCTAATCGCGATATTTGCTGTCTATGTGTTAACTTTTGTTGTGTATTTGTTAAAAGGGGATTTATTTCATATTCCGCTTGAAATGGTAGGCACGCAGGCAGATCCGCATACCTTCATGACGAATGAAGAAATCGCAAAGGCAGAATCGTTATCCCGGATACGCTCACTGGCTTACTTTGTAAGTTCTCCACTGCAAATCGGGTTAACCCTCGTTCTGCTCGGTGCTGCGGTTAGATTCCGCAATGGCGTGGAAAAGCTGTTCAGAGCATCATTTCTGCAAATGGCTGCTTTCGTTCTTTTGTTCAGTCTCCTTATGGACGTGCTCTTCCTTCCGGTAGATCTCTTCCTGTATCGAATGGATCGGGCATACGGGATTTCGACCGAAACACTAGCTATCTTTTGGAGTGATCAGGGCAAAGATTTTGTAGTGAATCTTCTGGGTACGATTGTGATGGCAGGCTTATTTAGATGGCTGCTTCGAAGAAGCCCCCGGCGGTGGTGGATAGGGTTCTGGTTCATCTCGATACCGATTATTTTATTTATAACCTTTATCCAACCCGTTGTGCTGGATCCTCTGTATAATGACTTCCAGCCGCTTCAGAACCAGGCTTTGAAACAGCAGATTTTGCAGCTTGCTGCACAGTCGCATATTCCTGCTGATCAGGTTTACCAAGTGAATATGTCAGAACGGACTTCAGCGATCAATGCCTATGTCAATGGGATCGGAGGAAATGCGCGTATTGTCCTCTGGGATACGATGCTGCAGAAGCTGCAGCCGGACGAAATATTAACGGTAATGGCTCATGAGATGGGACATTACGTTGAGCGTCATATTTATCTGGGCCTCCTTTATGGGATTGCGCTTAGTTTTGTAGGATTTTGGCTTGCTTCTCTTGCCTATCGTTTCTTTATACGAAGATGGGGAAGCATATGGGGGATTAAAGGGGAGCAGGATCTGGCAGCACTGCCTGTGTTGTTGCTAATTGTTACCCTAATGAGCTTCGTATCGGCTCCTGCCCAGAATGCTTTTTCTCGCGAGATTGAACACAGAGCTGATGTGTATGCAATGCGAATGACTGGCGACGGCAGCGCGGCGATTCGCGCATTTCAGCAGATTGCCAAGGTTAACCTGAGTCCTGTTACACAACCTAAGCTGGTGCAGTGGTTTCGGGGTTCGCATCCGACGATTATGGAGCGGATTCGTTATTTTGAACAGTTTGATCATTAATGTAAGTTTGCGACGCCACAAGGAAAATAAAAGGCCTGCCCGACAGCTCATGTATCACATGGCTTAGGGCAGGCCCTTTGTGTTTATTTCACTAGCGTGATGTCAATCGACTTACCGTGTACGGTGTCGAATTCTACGGTCGTTGTCGTCCCGCTGGTGCTGATTACGCGTGCTTCGTTGCTAGCGGCTTTCAAACGCCATTTGCCGTTTAGTATGAGCGTGTCCTTCTTCATTGCGCTCGGAGTCAGCTCTGTGGCAATCCGCAGATCGGGATCGGCCACGCTCAGCACGGCTTCTTTCGTACTTATTGAATGAACCATCGCTATAATCGGGTCACTGCTGCTTCGAATCAATCCCTGATTGACCGGCACACTGCTGTTAAATATGGCGTAACCGGTCATATCCTTGCCCGGCTCCGTGTTTTTAACAACATGGGCATTACTGTTTTTTTGCAGAACGGTGTATTGCGTGTTGTTCGCGAAATTGGCCGTCCCTTGGGCGCCTGCTGCTATCTTGATAGCATATTCGTAGCCAGCAGATGCCGGAGCAGTACCATGATTGATATAGGCCGTCGTGTAATTGCCGGACGTATTTTTAGTGCCCGCGTTGTTCATGGAATTTTGCACCCCGCGCGTAATCACAGTGCCGGAAGCATTTGGCAGCACATATCCGTTGCCGTATGGATCGACGATCCAGGCCGGAGTTGGACTCGTGATCGTACTCGTATACGTCGCGCTGACAACAGGTGTTGTAGAATTAAACCAAAATGGCATCGAGGTGCTGGGCATGTAGGATTGGAACAAGGTGGTTTCCGTATTGTGCGCGGAATCCGTATTTTGAATATCCGAGCCTAAGCTGACTATTTTATCGCCAAAAAAGAAGACCGATTTGTTCGCGCGCAAACTTGGATCAAATATGGTATCGTGCAGTTTCATGGCGAAAACACCGTATTTGTTTTGAGAGGATACGCCTCCTACGAATTTACTGTCCGAATAAGAGTTCATCCGACCGTTAGTCAAAGCAAGTTCAGTAAGTGACAAGTGCTTCACCGTCGTACCTGGCCAGCGGCTCCAATCCCAACCGTTTTCTACATTTATCCCACTTTCGACAATTCCCGACGTCAGTCCATTCTGCAGGATTTGCATATTGCCGTAACTTTGATATCGGCCGTATATATTTTGATTGTCAGCGGCTTCGAAGTCCCAGGCATAGTAGCTCCAACCTTTAATCCCGACCAGACGGTCATTAATTCGGTTAACGGCCATTGCGCCATACGGCATGACCCAGAACCCTTGCGGATTTGCCTTCGCAGCGAAACCTTCCGTCGCCAGATTGTCAGCGAGCTGCAGGCCGCCGAGCGTGTCCAGATACTCAACGCCGTACGAGTCGGATGTTCGGAAAAGGCCTTGCAGCACTTTGGATTGCGGGTCCCACAGTCTCATGAAAGTGGAGGCGAGCTCCGTGTCTATTGGAGTTTTCGCCATAGCTAGATAGGCGTAGCCCTGCAGGCTTGTAAGCGGGCTGGTAGCAGCGGGGAAACGTCCGGTCGCACCGACGGGCATAACATATTTATTGGATGCCAGCTCCAGTGTGAGCAGTGCTTTTTTGATATTATTGAATACGCTGTCGGACAGGGCGTAAGGGGTTCCGCTCAGGAAGTAAGCGATCAGGGCTGTGGTGTGTATCGCATGATCTCCATATGCATTCAAGTACACTCCCTGATGATGGAAAAGCGTCCCGTCAGGCTTGATTGTATCAGCGAGTCCAGGCGCAATTTGGAGCGCTTGCTCATACAAGCCGACCAGGCCCTTCATGTACTGAACCTTCTTCGGCGTATTATCCATGCCCAGAACATAAAGCAGATCGTACATGAATTTGGTTCGCATTTCGTCCGCTGTCGTTTCCACATAGACGGAGTTGTCGAACGTTTTGCCGAAATTGGCGTACCAGAAGATCGTGTTCAGCTCCCGATTGAAAATCCCTGCCGCCTTCAGCTCATTGCGCATGAGATAAACAGCATGGAAATACCCGCTGTTGTTGTTCGTTTCATGATCCTGCGTGCCGATCGAGCTGCCTTCGGCCCACCCTTGGTCGTTCATATAATCGAGCACGTCGAGCACCTTTTGTTTGCTTGTCGCATTGCCGTTGATCTTGTAATCCAAGACGAGCGGCAGCAGCACGGTTTTGCTAACATTGTCGCCAAATTTGGGCGAGTGCGGGTCAGCGTTGGCATACAGTGCCTCTCCGGTAATGGAGCCACCGGGGTGTCTGACGATATGCAGCGCATTGTAAGCGGCAAGTCCATTGCGAATGAATTTTTGGAGGCCGTCATAACGCGCTTTCAGGGGCCCGCTCAAGTTCGCATACTGGAGCGCATCGCCGTAAACCCACTTCTCGTACTTGGTTGAGATCGCATTGAACCCGTCGGTTTCCTGCTGCGTAATGGTCGCTGGCAGCGGGATCGTTGGCTGCTGTTGGCTGTAGTAGTAGACATTATCCCATGTGCTGCCGCCAACGCTAATGCCGGGTTTAGGCATTTGATAATCAGCCGACCTTCTCTGAACCATAGAAGGCGAAAATTCCAGATTGTCGAAATATAGACTTCCCGACGGCACCGATGCGGGCGGAACGATCTGCATCGTCTCAAGCGCTTCGTTCAGATTTTGCGTATAGGCCGGATTCATGCCCTCTGCTCTGAACCTGACCCAGACGGCCCGCCATCCCTTGAAATTCAGATTCACTTTGAAGGTGTAGTGAAAGATGCCGCTGTTGATTTCGGTGGTTTTGCCGAAATTGAATGTCACTTGATCATTAACCGGATTCTCGTTGTAAATCCATAGTTTCATACCGCCATTTGTGACATTCGCCGTCGCCAGATTGGCAGGCTGCGTGTCGCGCAGCTTGGAACCGTTCGACCACGTCCACTGCATGGACTGACTTCCGTGTTTGTAATGTTTGCTGGACAGCATCTTGGTGCCGCCGTTCTCCACGCTCCAGGTCGAAGGCAGCGCAGCCGCCTCGAAGGATTCCGTCTTGGAGTAATCGTCCGCAGCGAACGTTCTCTCGGGAAATGCTTCCATGCTTGATGCGGCAAGAAGCGCCGCAGCCAGAAGCCGCATGCCATGTTTCCTTCCTTGTAATACGGTTGTGCCCATCAAAAATTCCTCCTTAGTTTTTTTATGATAAAGGCTATCTTCGTCGAGTGGAACAGGGTACATTCCTTCGAAAATGAGCCTCTAGTCATCCGACTTGAATTCGCTCGTGCAGATCAGTCCCCTTCGCAATAAGATGTACCTTGATTATCGCAGAAAAATTTGGATTTTGTTGTAAAATATATGAAATTATAAAAAAATAAGTATTTTTGCCTATAATTAGTTCGTTTGTCCTAGGCGCTTAAAGATAGAAAATGCCCATTTAGGCTCCGGGGATAAGACTGTTAATCTAGAATAATAAGCTTTAGCGAAATTTATAGCTGTAGCCATAGATTCCGACCGGGGAGAAGCTCCCACTATGCGAGACTGCAAGAGGCCCATGCAATTGAGCATGGGCCTCTTGATATTATTGTAAATGTTATTTCATACTGGGTGTGTATCCATATTCGGAGTGTCTGCGATAATGGAGCTTATTACCTGCTGGATCATCAAAATAAGACCAACTGGAGATGCTTATTTTTTGAATAGCTGCTGTTTTCGAGACCTAGTTCCCTCTAGGGCTAAAACGCTCATATTGGATGAGTTAAATAGAAGATTGGGAGAAAGCTGGAAGTAGCAGAAAGGTAGAGTAGCTGGATGATTTGGGCGATGCGGCAACACGTCACGCGAAAGGGAACTACATGAATGATTTAGGCGAAGCGGCAGCACGTCACGCTAAAGGGAACTACAGTGCGCTATTATAGCAAAAAGTGTCATTCTCGATAGCTAGAGGGAACTACAGTGCGCTATTTTGCTTTTTCATGGGAAATCCAGCGCTTTTCGAGGAAATAAGACCCTGTAGTTCCGCGTATACCTTAGCATCGCTGATACTTGCCCAAATAAGGTCCTGTAGTTCCGTTAATAGGATTTGTCGCTAATATGAGGCTCATCCCTCGGGGCTGTGAAGCCGGGTTTCCTATGTGAAGCATGCATTCTTATGTGGATTATATATAAAGTGGTTAGAAATTAGTCGTTTCTACGTGTCATTTGCTGCCACACGGAACCTTCTGCGGCGTGACCGCCTTCGATGCGCTCCAAGGCAATTTTCACTTGCATGCGGACTTCAAATTCCGGATCATCACCGGCTTCATGAAGGTCGCCCAGCACGGTGTTGTCGCCAACTTCGTACAAGAAACGTGCTGCGCGCCAGCGGACCAACTTGTTGCGGTCCTTCAATGCCTTGGCCATTGCCGGCATGGCGGCAGGGTCGCCGATGTCGGACAGCGTATCGCCAGCCGTCCGTCGAACAGAAGCGGTAGCGTCCTCTAGCGCACGATACAGATAAGGCAGCACCTCGGGTTCCTTAATATCCCCGAGGTAGACGGTCGCCAGTCGGCGGATCGACGTGTTCTCGTCCTGCAGGGCGTGGACGAGCAGGGCCAGCGTCTCCAGCGACGGCTGGATCTTCTGAAGCGCGGCGTAGCGCTGCTTCCAGTCGCTGTGACGCAGCTGCGCGGCGGCTGCGTCTAAGTCCAGCGCCTCTGCGGCGGTTTCCTCCGCAGAGGCTTCCGGGGTCTCCTGCATCGCGAGGGAGACCAAGCTTTCGACGCGGGCGTCGTCGTAAGAAGCGTCCAGCTCCTGGACGACTTCGCCCGCGATGTCCTTGAGCTCGCCGTAGCGCACGCCGAGCTCTTCGAGCTTCCGCTCCTTGATCAGGTTCGGCGATGCCGTACCTGCGCGGACTGCGGCTTCGGTGAAGCGCTCCGGCATCGCCGAGCGCACTTCTTCGCCGCCTGCGCGAACCCGCACCTGGAGCGGGATGCCGCGGAACATCTGCACGAGGACTTGCGCCTCTCCGAAGGCCGCGTCAGCCTGTGCCTGCTCTGGCGGCAAGCCGCCATCCGCAGAAGGCTGGGCTTCGCCGAAAATTTCACGTGCTCTGGCGAGAATAAACTGCCAGTCCCCTTTGGACGTCCGATCGGCGGCAATGAAATCAGCGGCATGGAAGACGCTGATTACGCCTTGAACGGCGAGCAGCTGCTGAATAGCTTCCGGGGCTTCTGCCAAATTAGCTTTGGTATACGTTTTTCGTACGCTGGCTGGCAGTGACTCGTCCATATTCAGTTTCATCGAATTCGGGCTGGGTGTAGGTTCTATGGATATAATTTTCAAGTGGAACAACTCCTTCACGAAGAACATCATAGCCGAAATTGTATTACGTTACGTGAAAAGACCCGGACGGATGACTTCGTCCAGGCCTGTTATAGGCAGTTATGCCGTGTTAATCCAAATCAACTAGGTTGCGATTTAAGTAAAGATCCAACGTTTTGGTTAAATCAAACACCGTGTGGGCAAGATCTACGTTCTCAAACACATGATCGCATTGATCACGGAAATCGAGCTCCTCTTCGTAGTACGAGAGGTATTTCGCGATGATATCTTCCGTGTCTCCACTATCTTTCATCCGTTGCTCAAGCTTTTCTCTGTCCGCATAGATGAAGATCAATACGACCTGATCACCATACAGCTTTTTGAGAGTTTCGGCACCAAAACGGTTCAAGATTAAATAGATGCTTCCGCTTAGCTCGAACATCTGTTCAATATCCGCACTTTTGATTCCGTACAAATGATCATTTACCGTAGTGACTTCGATAAATTCATCATTGGCTTGCGCCTGAACAAACTGAGCAGGCGAGATAAACTGATAGTCTTGACCATCTTCTTCAGTAGCCCGGGGCGGCCTTGTTGTGTAAGAGATAACTTGCTTCATGCCTAGTGTAGATCCTGACATTTCTGCGACCGTCTTACGACCAGCACCGTGAGGACCTGTGAATACAAAAATCATTTCCTTGTCCTTCAATGCGTACATGGAACATACCTCCTTATTTTATGAACAGTGGGGGGTAAATCCTACGTGCGTGCAACGGTATGAAACGATTTTTGACCAATCAAGTAGGATTGCGTTAAACCGTATCTTTATTTTACAACGTTCGGCGTATTCGGTAAAGACTTGTTGAGAAAGCGCTTTTTTTCTTAGCGCTTTCCGCCGCGACCGCCGCCACGAGGCGCGCTGCCGCGTGATCCGCCGGATTGGCCGCCGCGCGGCGAACCGGATCTGTCGCTGCGCGGTGCAGAGCTGCGCGCGCCAAAGCTTGCGCCGCGTTCACGTGCTCCGCCGGCGCGTTCGCCGCCGGATTGCCCGCCGCGCGTCGCGCTGGGTCTGTCGCCGCGAGGCGCACTGCCGCGTGCCCCGAAGTTGTCGCCGCGAGGCGCACTGCCACGTGCCCCGAAGTTGTCGCCGCGAGGCGCACTGCCACGTGCCCCGAAGTTGTCGCCGCGAGGCGCACTGCCGCGGGCACCAAAATTATCGCCGCGCGGTGCTGCACCGCGCGCGCCACGCTCAGCGCTGTCCCCGCGGGGAGCGCTGTCGCCACGGCCTTTGCCGCCGCCGCGAATGGTGCGCGACGCGCTTGCCGCGTCGTCACGCCCCGTGCCGGCGTACTTGTTGTATGGCGAGTAAGACTTATCGCCATGTGGAGCCGAACGCTTGCCATCGGCGCGACCAGCTGTGCGCGGAGCGCGTTCTGCATCTCCGCCACTGCCATAGGACTTGGTTACACGCGCTTTAGCAGCACTCATGTTGTCACCGCGGCCCGTACCGGCTTGCGTGATGGCAGGTTCTTTGGCGACAGCCCGTCCCCATGTGTTCGGATTGCGTTCCGAATTCACTTTGGCAGGACGTGCGCCCGTCCGATTAACCCCTGGTGCATCGCTGCGTGAGCCGAATTTGTCTCCACGGGCACCAGATGAACTTCTAGCGCCGCCATACTGGACGTTAGCTCGGTCTGCGCGACCACCGGATCTACCGCGTCCTCCGCGTTGCTCCGAGGATGCGCCGCTGCGTTCGCCACGACCGCCGCGAGCAGGAGCGTTCCCACTTCTGCGTGCGGAGCCTTTGCCTTCGCTTTCGAAGTTGTCCTCTGAGTTCGAACGTACGCGTCTTTGTCCGAGCTCGCCGCCTCTAAGGGACATTTTGATGCCTTTTTCGATCAATTCAATCGTATCCATGTCTCGCGGTGTCGCGAAAGTAACAGCTACTCCGGATTCGCCCGCACGGCCCGTACGACCAATTCGGTGAATATAGCTTTCTGCATCCTGCGGCACATCGAAGTTGAAGATATGGGTGACACCTTCCACATCTAATCCGCGGGCTGCGATATCCGTAGCGACCAAGAGCTCGATACGACCTTCTCTGAATCGTTTCATAACCTGTTCACGTTTGGCTTGGGATAAATCGCCGTGAAGCTCATCGGACATCAGTCCAATTTCCTGTAAAACTTCATTTAAAGCGATAGCCTTAGCTTTGGTTCGACAGAAAATCATCGCCAAATATGGTTTATATTGTTTAATGGCTGCGATCAGGGCATCTTGTTTCTGACGATCTGTGGTTGGAACAAGAATTTGTTCGATCTCAGCTAAAGTGACTTGTTTGCTTTGAATTTTGATTTCCTTTGCTTCTTTCATATAAGCTTTGGATAAATTCATCACCTGCTCCGGCATTGTTGCTGAGAACAGCAGCGTTTGGCGATAAGGAGAGCACTGCGCAATAATGTCCTTCACTTCATGCAAGAAGCCCATGTGCAGCATTTGGTCCGCTTCATCTAATACGAGTATTTTCAATTTATAGAAATTGATAGAGCCGCGGCGAAGGTGATCAAGCAATCTTCCCGGAGTTCCTACTACTATATGTATGTTTCCTTGAAGCTTTCTAAGCTGCTTTTCTACATCTTGACCGCCATAAGCGGCCAGCACCTTTGCGCCAGTTACTGGGACAAGGGTTTTCAGCTCGTTGCTGATCTGAATCGCTAGTTCACGAGTCGGTGTAAGAATTAAGGCTTGTACGTCCGAACTCTCTACATCAATTGTTTCTAATATAGGAAGAACAAAAGCAAGGGTTTTCCCCGTACCTGTTTGTGCCTGCGCAATAACATCCGTACCTTTTAATAAAACAGGAATAGCTTCCCGTTGAATAGGCGTCGGTTCTACGACTCCCTCAGCTTGTAAAACTTGAACGAGGCGATCTCTAATTCCTAATGAGGCAAATCCATTTGACATGGTAAATTGGCCAGCTCCCTTTTTCCTGCTTAATATAGGGACTTTGGTCATAGACCAAAATCTCTCCTTGTTAAAGACGATTCCCTCATTGTACAGGAATGCCAGACAAATGAAAACAGGAGCCGGCCAACAAGCAGTAAAAAACTACTCTATATATAGAAGTAATTCGCTGAAAAGTCCATTTTCTTCTATTTATTAGGCAGTTGTTGTGCAGTACCAAACACGCGGGTAACGGTCTGATTGAACGTTGGCAATAAAGGCATGAGGGAATTGCCTTTCCAACTTTCTTGGGCGAAGCTGTTCATTTGATTAAGGAAATCACGGTTGGCTGAAATGTACACATCCATGATGTTGGGCTGCAGGAGACGAATCTTCTCCGCCATCGCTTGTTTGAAACGGTGGGATAACAGGTCGTGATGAACGGCTGTTTCATAGTTGTTAAAGCCATTATTTAATTCGTTGGAGGGCAAATAATCATCAAAGGGAGCTTTATCGTTATAAAAGCCTTTATTTGTTCCCTGATTATTCGTTTCTTTCGTTGTCCCTTTCGTACCGATTGCGCTGCTGTCAATCATAAGAGCTACATAAGCATTCTGGTCGGTTGTCATCACAATAGCGGTGTTCACGCCATTCATAGCATTAAGCTGGTTGGAAAGGAACTGGCTGTAGATCAGCTTCGTGTTGTTGTGTGTAACAGGTCCAGAAAGCTGCTGGGTTTGATACGCTCTTTCGTTTTCATCTGATTTTTCGACAGGGGCGCCAAAATTCGTGTGGTCGGGACTTTTCCCATACTCTCTTCCTTTTTCTGCACAACCACTGAATGCGAGCATGAGGAATATCATTCCACAAATCGGAAAACCTAACTTCCTAAGCATCTGAGATGACCTCCCATATAGTGTGTAATGTCTTTAGGATGGGATGTTTCCGTACTTTTATTCGTCTTCGCAAATATAGGCATTCGTGCATAAAGAGGTGGTTGTATGGAAATAACCATGAAGGGAAAATATATCGTCATAGAGCGCTTTAAGAACAATTTGTGAACTTCCCTCCAGCGATTGACAAAAACTTTTCACGAATTTATAGTTAATAAAGTGAATTGACATGGGCATGGCCTTCGTGGTAAAAATAATGTTTTAAAAGTGGGGTTGATACAATGAGTGGAATGAAAAAGTTGTGGCGTCTGCTACCCCTAATAGCGGTGATGACGTTCTTGCTAACCGGGTGTGGAGACCCAACCTTGTCTGCTTTACAGCCAAAAGGGCCTGTTGCTTCCGAGCAGCTGTACCTAATGAAATTAAGTCTCTTTATCATGGTTTTTGTCGTAATTGTCGTATTTGCAATTTATGTGTATGTTTTAATTCGCTTCCGCAAAAAAGCGGGCGATGACAGCATACCTAAACAGGTTGAAGGAAGCCATGTGCTTGAGATTATCTGGACGGTTGTCCCGATTCTTTTACTGTTAGTGCTTGCGGTGCCTACAGTATCTTACACGTTTAAGCATTCGACCAATTACACGAAGGATAAAGCTGCAGTGCATGTTAAAGTAACTGCGCATCAATTCTGGTGGCAGTTTGAATATCCGGATCTTGGTATTGCTACAGCTCAAGAGCTTGTTGTGCCTAAGGATAAAATTATTGCCTTCGAACTTGTTTCCGCTGACGTATCTCATGCTTTCTGGGTACCGTCGCTTGGTGGTAAAGTCGATACGAATCCAGGGATCACCAACACGCTTTATTTGCAAGCCGATGAAATCGCAACCTTCCAGGGAAGGTGTACGGAGCTTTGCGGAGCCTCACATGCTTTGATGAACTTTACGGTTGCATCCAAGTCAGAAGCCGATTTCGATGCTTGGGTCGCCAAAATGAAAGCACCTGCTACTGTGCCGGCAACTGCGCAGAAGGGTGAAGAACTTTTCAAAGAAAATTGTATGTCTTGTCATGCTGTTAATGCGAACGGTCCTGGTGTTGCTCCTAACCTCAAAGGTTTCGCTGATCGTGATACACTTGCAGGTATCCTGGAACACACTCCTGAAAACATGGCGTTGTGGATCAAAGATCCGCAAGACCAAAAACCAGGCAACAAAATGCCGGCTTTTGGTAAAAAAGCAGGCGGGAAGCTTGACGACGCTCAGATTAAAGATATTGTTTCATACTTACAGACATTGAAATAAACTTCTCAGGTAAAGGAGGTTAATACGTTGGCACACGCACATCCAGTAAAAAAACACCACACCGGATTGATGGATTGGCTCACAACAGTCGATCATAAGAAAATCGGGATTCTGTACTTACTAGCGGGCGGTTTCTTCTTCCTCGTAGGGGGACTTGAAGCCATCCTGATCCGGATTCAGCTTGCATTCCCGGATCAACACATTTTCATCGGAGATTCATTCAACCAATTAACAACGATGCACGGAACAACGATGATTTTCTTTGCGGCAATGCCGGTTATCTTCGCTTTCATGAATGCCATCGTTCCTCTACAAATTGGTGCTAGGGACGTTGCCTTCCCATTCGTTAACTCTCTTGGTTTCTGGCTGTTCTTCGCGGGCGGCATACTGATGAACACAAGTTGGTTTTTGGGTGGAGCACCGGATGCAGGCTGGACGGGATATGCACCATTATCCACCATTCAGGACACCGGATGGGGTCAGACGATAGAGAACAATTTGCAAGGTACTGATTTCTATGTCCTTGGTTTGCAAATTGCCGGTATCGGTACATTAATCGGGGGGATTAACTTCCTGGTTACGATTATTAACATGCGTGCACCTGGTCTTACATATATGCGTTTGCCAATGTTCACATGGACAGCTTTCATCACTTCCGGTTTGATCGTTCTTGCATTCCCTGCAATTACGGTTGCGCTTGTTGAACTCATGTTTGACCGTATTTTCGGTGGTGCGTTCTTCGATGCAGCCCGTGGGGGCAACAACGTACTATGGGAGCATTTATTCTGGATTTTCGGGCATCCCGAAGTTTATATCTTGATTCTTCCAGCTTTCGGTATCATCTCAGAGATCGTTTCTACGTTCTCCAAAAAACGTCTTTTCGGTTACAGCTCCATGGTTTTCGCGACGGTGTTGATCGGATTCCTGGGCTTCATGGTTTGGGTACATCACATGTTTACATCAGGTCTGGGTCCAGTAGCTAACTCAATCTTTGCGATTGCAACGATGGCGATTGCTGTACCGACAGGTGTGAAAATCTTTAACTGGCTGTTCACGCTGTGGGGCGGACAAATTCGTTTCACGACTGCGAATATTTTCGCAACAGCGTTTATTCCGACTTTCGTAATGGGTGGTACAACAGGGGTTATGCTTGCGATTCCAGCAGCCGACTTCCAGTATCATGACACTTACTTTGTCGTCGCTCACTTTCACTATGTTATCGTTGGTGGTCTAGTGCTTGGTTTGTTCTCAGGCCTATACTACTGGTGGCCAAAAATGTTTGGTCGCATGCTGCATGAAGGTCTGGGTAAACTGCATTTCTGGTTATTCTTCATCGGTTTCCATCTGACATTCTTCCCGCAGCATTTCTTGGGATTAATGGGAATGCCGCGTCGTGTCTTTACGTACCAGCCTGGATACGATCTTGAAGTAGGTAACTTAGTATCCACTGTAGGTGCGTTCTTGATGGGTATCGGTACATTGGTATTCCTGATCAACATTATTGCAACACAAAGAAAACCAAAAACGGCTCTTGCAGATCCTTGGGATGGCCGTACATTGGAGTGGGCGATTCCTTCACCTGCACCAGAATATAACTTCAAACAAACGCCGCTTGTTCGCGGATTAGATGCACTTTGGAAAGAAAAAATGGCGGGCAACAAAGAGATGACGCCGGCAGAACCAGTAGGTTCGATTCATATGCCATCTTCATCCATTTTACCGCTTGTAATGTCCGTTGGCTTATTCATTGCTGGTTTTGGTTTCATGTACAGAAACTACTATGTAGCAGCCGCGGGTATCGTAGTTACATTTATTGCGATGTTCTTGCGTTCCGTTTATGACGATCATGGTTGGCATATTGAACCGGAAGAGCTTGAAGATGACAAGGGGGTAAAGGCATGAGTACTCATCATACGGGCGCACTGCCTGCTAATCCGGAAACGGCTACCCTCGAAGGGAAAAATAAGGTTCTTGGCTTTTGGTTATTCTTGGGTGCCGAGGTTGTGTTGTTCGGTTGTTTATTCGCAACGTACATTGCGCTTCGGAACTCTGTTCCTGATGGCCCAACAGCTCAAGAAATATTCAAACTCAAAACAGTGGGTTGGTCTACCTTCATCCTCTTAACAAGTAGTTTGACAAGTGTATTCGCGATTATCGCGATGCATAGAAATAAACTAGGTCAATTGTTAAGCTGGTTAGTTGTTACGGTTTTGTTTGGTCTTTCGTTCTTGGGTCTTGAGATTTATGAGTTCGTTGAATACGTGCACGAAGGTCACAAGTTCACGACAAGTGCTTTCTCGACTTCCTTCTATACGTTGGTTGGGTTCCACGGAGCTCACGTAGCGTTCGGTATTTGCTGGATCACTTTGTTGGTTTTGCAAGGATTGAAAAAAGGGTTGACCGTTGTTACTGCACCTAAGTTTTATGTTGCCGCACTATATTGGCACTTTATTGACTTAGTGTGGGTATTTATCTTCACAGTCGTTTATCTGATGGGGAAGGTGGGTCAATAAGATGAGCAGCAATACTCATGATACATCTGCACCTAAACGTGTTAAGCATGAATCACCCTTGAACCATTACTTGTCTTACATTGTCTCGATTCTACTCACGATGCTTGCATTCGCTGTCGTGCTCTACGGAGATCTGGATCGTTCGTTTATCTTAATCTTTATCGTTACTTTAGGTATCGTTCAAGCAGTTATCCAGTTGTTATTCTGGATGCATGCCAAAGAAAGAGGACACTTATTCCCGCTAATTTTCATCGCGGGAGGAGCTTTCGTAGCGCTTACCTGTGTTATTATGGCCGTATATTGGGTGTGGTGGTAAGTAATCAGGAAGAGGCAACTTTGTCTAGACAAAGTGCCTCCTCTTTTTTTACCAGGAGCCTACCGTTGGAAGGAGATAGCGTACACGTATGAACCAAATTGGCGGATTTTTCGAGATGTGGAATCCTGTTTTACTGTTGGTGGTCGTTGTTGTCGGATATGTTTATCGTCGCTTTGTCGCTAAAGGAAATGGGAAGTCTGCAGAGGTCGAGCCGGTCACGGTCGTACAGCAGCTTTCTTTTTACTCCGGACTCGTACTTTTTTACATAGGTCAGGGTAGTCCGATCAACTATATCGGTCATCATTATTTGTTCAGCATGCATATGCTGCAGCAAACGGTTCTTTATCTGATTGTCCCGATCTGTTTCTGGTTGGGGACTCCAGCCTGGGTATTGCGGCCTCTGATGAGGAACGTTGTGTTCCGCGGCTTGTTCTCCTTCTTTTCCAGGCCGTTGATTGCTCTTTTCTTGTTCAATATGCTCTTTTCGATTTATCATATGCCACTGGTTATGGATAACTTAATGCGAAATGATTTGGCGCTGCTAGGTTACCATACGGTACTTCTATTTACGGCCTTCATGATGTGGTTCCCTGTTTTTTGTCCAATTCCGGAGCTCAATAGCTTGAATGATCTCAAGAAGATGGCTTATATTTTTGGGAATGGCATTCTGCTTACGCCTGCTTGTGCCCTCATCATTTTCGCCGATTCCGTCATTTATGATATGTATGCGAATGTAACCGTTCCTTTTGCACATTTGTCTCCACTAGACGATCAGCAATTAGGCGGCGTTATTATGAAGATCATCCAAGAGATCGTTTATGGCGCGACACTGGCCTATATATTTTTTAGATGGTACCGTAGAGAACGTAAGGAAGATGCTGAGTTGGAAGCGTTAGAGAATCAAGAGAGCATGAATAATCAAGGCGGGAATTGGAATCGCGCTTAGAGAAAGGATTTAGGAAGATGCACATACTACCTACGATTTCTACGATGTTTATCGTCATCAGTGCTATATTTGTCGGTTTCGGCTGGTACCATATTGTCAAAGGGCACCGTGAAACACATCAAAAGTTGATGGTTTTCGGCGCTATCTTTGCACTGGCGTTCTTCATCATATATATGTCACGCACGTTATTTGAAGGAAACACGGCATTCGGTGGACCTGAAAGTTTGAAGCTGCCGTATCATTTGTTCCTGTTTTTCCATATAACCTTAGCGACAATTGGTGGGGTACTTGGACTGGTGACGCTATGGTTTGCTTATAAAAAGAAATTCTTGAAGCACAAGAAAATAGGGCGAGTCGCAGCTATTGTATGGTTGCTGACAGCGCCAACGGGCGTTTTGGTTTACATTTTGTTATATATTATGTATCCGGGCGGCACGACGAAGCCTGTGATTGATGCCATTTTTGGATTGTAGAAAAGGAAGCTGAACCTGTGCGTGTCACAGTGTTCGGCTTTTTTTTTCACAGAGATGAATAAGTTTTCATTTATTTCCAACTAAGTGTAAACTATGAGATAGATCTGATGTATAGAAAGGTAGGCTGCTCATGACATATCCGTTAATTCTAGAACATGTCTCCAAGCAATATGGGGATAAGACAGCAGTAAATAAGATCCAACTGTGCGTGAAGCAAGGTGAAATCTATGGGTTGTTAGGGGCTAACGGAGCAGGGAAAACCACGACTATGCGTATGGTTCTTGGGCTTATCTATCCCGACGAAGGGAAGATTTTGTGGAAAGATCAAGGATATCGAGAAGAACTTAGACGTCTAATGGGCTACTTGCCGGAGGAACGTGGCTTGTACCCAAAAATCAAGGTGTGTGAACAGATTATATATTTAGCTGAGCTTCGCGGCGTATCTCGCAAACAGGCGGATGCTGATTTGAAGCTATGGCTGGAACGGTTTGGCGTACCGGAATATTACAACAAGCGGATTGAAGAGCTCTCCAAAGGCAATCAGCAGAAAATCCAGTTTATCGCGGCTGTCATACATAATCCGGAGATCCTCATCTTGGATGAAGCTTTCAGTGGATTGGATCCAGTCAATGTCGAACTCTTGAAAACGACGGTCAAAAGCCTGAGGAATGAGGGGAAAACCATCCTATTCTCCAGTCACCGCATGGATCATGTGGAAGAATTATGTGAGCATATTTGTATTTTGCACAGGTCTAATACGATTCTCCAAGGGAATTTAAGGGATATTAAAGCTGCTTTCCCCAAAGAAAGACTGATTCTTGAAACAGAAGAGCTCATAGATGGATTGGAACTACTGGCTGGTGTTACAAGCGTAGATAAGCTGATGAATGGGTATGACATTCGTTTGGATAAGGATGCGGCTGCTCAGGAAATTCTTCACTATGCGATAGGGAAATCCAGTATCAGACGGTTTCAAATTATGGAACCTACATTGAACGAAATCTTTATTCAAAAGGTGGGAACAGCACATGAATAGTACAATGACCGTCATCAAATTTACATTCATGTCACGTTTCAGGTCGAAATCGTTCCGGGTTATGAGCATCATATTAATTCTGCTATTATCTATTCTGGTTCATTTACCTACGCTCATTGATAAACTTTCATCGCATGATGCAATCAAGATCGGTGTCGTTGGTGGTAAACAAGCGGATCTGACCGGCAAATTGGCAGCCTTTTATCAAAATCAGATGAATCCCGAGATCATTATCGTACCGTTACAGGATGCTGGAAGTAGTGGTTCAAATGAGGCTTTTGCCAAGCAGCAGATTGCTGATAAGCACATCAAAGGTTATTTGGAGTTCTCAGATGAGATGGCAGGCGGCTTTCCGAAAATGATCTATAAATCCGAAGGCACGATGGAATTCTCGCTAAAAAACAAGCTTCAAACAGCACTTCAGCTCATAAAAACAGATGTTGCTCTGCAAAGTATTGGACTTGCAGCCGATCAAAAAGCGAACATACAAGCTTCGATTTCCTTGGAAACCCTGCAAATTTCAACGAACAATGAGGCCGTCTCTGGCAAGACGGAGTCACAGATGGTGATGTCGTATGCGCTCGTGTACGCTATGCTATTTATGCTCTATATGGGTGTTATTGGTTTTGGCAACATGGTCGCGATGGAAATTACAGCGGAGAAGAGTTCCAGAGTCATGGAGCTGTTGATTACGAGTGTTTCTCCACTCAAGCAAATGTTCGGCAAAATCATTGGGATTTGTCTACTCGCCCTTTTTCAAGTGGCTATGATCATCGTTGTTGCCATCATAAACTTTACTTTGTCCAGCAGCAGTAAATTAATCGAAGAGCTGCACCTCAATTGGGCGGATATTCAAGTCTCGCTCGTGATTTACTTCTTGATATTCTACTTATTGGGTTTCTTTATCTATGCGACTATCTTCGCGGCAGTGGGGTCCCTTGTAAGCCGGACCGAAGAGGTGGGGCAGGCGATCATGCCAGTTACTATGGTTATTGTAGCAGCCTTTATGGTCGCGATATTCGGTCTATCCAATCCGAATGCCAGATTCGTCGTTATTATGTCCTTCGTGCCTTTCGTCTCGCCGCTCATTATGTTCCTGCGCATAGGAATGAGCAGTCCTGCGCTATGGGAAATAGGGCTGTCTATCTTGATTCAATTGGCATCAATTGTAGCAATGGCGTGGGTTGCCGCTAAAATATACCGCACCGGAGTGCTGATGTACGGCAAGCGTCCTAGCTGGCGCGAGCTGCGCAAAGCGATGCGAGCTTATAGGGTTTGAGGACTAAATGATAAGAGAGGATTTACCTTATGAGTTATAGTATAATGAAAAGTAAATCGTAAGAATTATCATCAGAAAGCGAGCGCGACTATGGAAGAAATCATGTCAAAACCTGTACAAGATCAATGTGAAGATACTTGTAATGGAACTTCAAATATTGATGTATTGAAAGAACAAATGTTAGCAGATCAAACGGTTACAGGATTAACAGAAGTATTCAAGGCGCTTGGGGATCCCACAAGACTCAAAATTATTTACACCTTGTTGAATAAAGAACTCTGTGTTCACGATATCGCCCAAGTCCTAGAAATGGGCCAATCCGCTATTTCCCACCAGTTGAGATATCTTCGTAATCTTAGGATCGTTAAACGGCGTAAAGTTGGAAAGACGGTATTTTACTCACTAGATGATGGTCATATCGAGCAAATTTTCGTACAGATGCTTCAGCATGTGAAACACGATTAAAGGGGAAATAAGGTCATGAAAAGAATGGGCTATCGCATGGAGGAGGAAGGTGTAAACCGTTTTCTGGGCTCACTGGAATCTTTGATCATGGAGCTAATGTGGGAGTCAGGAGACTGGATGAATGTTCAGCAACTACGCGAGAGTTTAAAGTCTGAACAGGTTTACTCCGTAAACACAATCATGACGGTTTTAAATAGATTGTCGGATAAGGGGATACTAGATAAGCATGCAGCTGGAAGAGGGCGGAATAAACTTGCCCTTTTTAAGGTTATGGTGTCCAGAGAAGATTTCATCATGGAACAAACCAGAAATGTTACGGAAGGACTCATCAAGGATTTCGGCGAAGTTGTCGTTGCGCATATGATGGATGTTGTGGAAGAGCTTGACCCCGATCTTTTGAGAAAAGTAGAACAGATGCTGCAAGAGGCCAAAATGAGGAATAGCGATGACAACACTAAATCAAGCAAATAAGACATTCACTCTATACTCGATCGTAGTATTTGCCTTATTTTTTTTATTGATATGGGCTTTATTTCATCATATACAAGATGTTAGCTGGATGCCTAATTTGCTGCAGTTTACGAGTGATATTTGGTTTGATTTCAGATACGGTCATGCATTAGGGGAATCCTTGTTAGTGTTAGTAGCTTTATTTACTTTTGTGTCACTTATGATATACGGAATAAAAGATATGTACCGTCAATACCAATGGAATCGGTTTATTAAACATCAGTTAAGCAAGGACCTTACTACACTTTTGAATCTAAAATATGAAGAATTGCATTTTCCAATCTCAGTGCTTAATGATGCGGAGCTGTTCGCTGTAACTTCAGGTATGTTCACTCCGCGGATAATTATTTCAAGCTGTCTTGTAAAATCACTCTCAGATAATGAATTGAAAGCTGTACTTTTACATGAAGCATATCACGGAATTCATTATCACCCAGTGAAAAAGTGGTTTCTGAGACGTTTATCGCATGTGATCATGTACGTTCCAATGTTAAAAGGATTAACGGCCTATTACTCGATTTGGATTGAGCTTCTGGCAGACCGCTATGCCATAGAGCAAATGAGGAATAAGACATATCTTGCCTCAGCATTAGTGAAAATAATTAATCATGCTCAACGCAGCACAAGGATGTCACCCATGACGGCTGATTTTGGGAAAACGGCAGTCAATTATCGTTTGAAGCAAGTATTAGATTTGCAAGAGCAATTAGATGTAGCGTATTGTTCAAAGAAGGCGTTGTGGTCATCAGTAGCAGTGGGAATCCTCTTCACATCAATCGTAATAGTTAGCTGTAGTTAGCTGAAGTTAAAAGCGAGGATATATTTTCAGGTTCGGAAATTTTCTGGGGGCTAATATAGCCTCTTTTTTTGTTCTCAAATTATTGAACATATTAGCACATATTCATTTAACGTGTTGACAGTAATAGCTCTGTATCTTAAAGTTAAAAACGACGCTTTGTAGTTTTTTAGAGGAAAGAGGTGTGACGATTGGAAATGAGCAGCATGATTTCAATATTACATGGTTGGGAACTAAAAACTTGGATCATTGCCTTAATTGTCATAGTCAGCTATTTGCTCTTAACGGGGCGCTATTATGCAAACTTTAAAGAGGGTACACGAGTTTCTTCGAAGCAAAAAATGTATTTCATTGCTGCGATTATAACCTGCGGATTAGCACTTGGAAGTCCGATAAGCATGCTTGCGCATCACATGTTTAGTGCGCATATGCTTCAGCAATCAGTACTATATTTTGTAGTTCCGCCACTGTTGTGGAAGGGAATTCCAACTTGGTTGTTCAGAGCCATATGTACCGAAAAAATAAGAAAATCGGTTCTTCCTTTAATGACGAATGCTTTAGTATCGGTTGTGGTTTTCAATGTTCTACTGTCTTTTTATCATTTCCCAATCATTTATGATGTCATCATGTCAGGCGAATATCCCATGGTAATGTACCTATCTCACGTCATATTATTCTTTTCGGCAATGCTGATGTGGTTTGCTGTAACGTGTCCAGAGCCTGAACTGGATCGATTGAATCATTTGAAAAAAATTGGTTATGTTGTACTGAATGGTTTGCTGTTATATCCAGCCTGCGCGCTGATGATTTTTGCTGATGATCTCATCTATAGCAGTACGAAGGAAGCCCATCAAATTTTTAGTTTTTTAACGCCATTGGCTGACCAGCAATTGGGAGGCATTATTATGAAGATCTTTCAGGAAGGTGCTTTTGCTGTTGCCATAGGCGGCATAATTTTTAGTTGGTACCGTATTGAGCGCAGTGAGGAAACTGAGGAGCAGTAAAAAATTAAAATTATTGGAGGAAATCCTATGTCTATTATTCATGGAAATAAGTTGTTTATTAAATTACTAACGATATCAAGTGTTTTGCTTCTCGGTTTGACCATGATGCTTTCCAAAAATGTCTTTGCTCATACTGGACTTGAAGGCTCAAATCCCAAAGCTGGCATAGAAGTTACAGAAGAACTGAAAGAAATTACGCTTACTTTTGAAGGCAAGCTTGAGAATTTAAGTACTTTCAAGTTGTTCGATACCAACAAACAGGAAGTAAAATTAGCTACTGTTACGCTGAAAGAAAAGGTAATGACGAGACAGCTGAATCAACCACTGGCAAACGGCAGTTATGAAGTGCAATGGACGATTGTCGGTGAGGATGGACACCCCATTCAAGGGAAGTATTCCTTTACTGTGCAAAGGGCAGAAGTGAAACAGCCTCAAACCGAATTGATAGTTACTCCTACGCCATCAGTGTCAGTTCAACCTTCTAACTCACCTTCACCTTCAAGTACGCCTACAACAAAAGTGGAGTCGCAACCTGAGCCAGCGAAAGCCAAACCGGCATCAAATAATTATTTGATTTGGGTCGGTATCGGGGTAGTAATGATTATCGCACTTGTTGCTCTGATGATTACTAGGAGGAAAAAGTAGTTGATTTATATTGTCTCAGAGGCGCTGCTCTATGTTTGTTTTGCTATATTAACAGGTATAAGTGTACTTGCTCTTGTTCCAGAGAATAAAAAACCGCGTTATCATGTTTCAGACAATGCATTGACGTGGGTTATAACCGGGATTGTTGCATTATCTTCGTTGCAGATTATTAAGCTCATTATTTTCTATAAGGTAAATCTTGATTACGAGCTTTCGTACCTTATTTTTACAGTTCTAGGTGACTACAATGTAGGAAAGGCTTGGTTTATTACAGTCATTACGGCTATGGCTATGCTATATTTTTTGGGATTAAAGCCGAATTCTAAAGCACTAAAGTATAAGTGGATGGCCATTCCAATATTAACAGTTATTCAACTCATCACATTCGGATATGCCAGTCATTCGGCTTCGATCTATGGATGGGCTGGGTTTGCTGCACATACGACTCATTTTATCAGCGCAATGGTTTGGATTGGGGTTATGCTGGTTATCGGCTGGTGCACGTCTGAAATGCGAAACTGGGCAGCCTTCCTGAGGTGGTTCACACCTCTAGCCATTGTGTGTGTAATAGTTGCAATCTTGGCGGGGTTACTTCTAATGAGCAGACTTTCTCCTCAGTATGTAAGCTCATGGATTACGTCTTACGGACAAGCAATGCTTATTAAGCACTTATTAATTGTTCCAATTATTGCAGTGGCATTGATTAATTCGTTCTTGCTGCATAAAGAGTCTGTTAAGACCTTGTCATGGCTGAGGGTAGAAAGTATAGTTGTTATCTTATTACTGGCAGTAACAGCGTTTATGGGGCAGCAGGCTCCTCCTCACGATGATGTTAAAGAATTACTTGACGAAGGATCGCCTTCTGCCTTGTTTATGTTGATTACTGGTTATGATTTGAACCGTGGGATAGATCTTAATATCGTTCCAAACGCGATTAGTGTGAGCCTGGCAGCCGCGGCTTTCCTATCATTACTTGTTGGTTTGTTGTGGGTTTGGAGAAAACAGAGACCAATGTGGTCGTTTGTTGCGGTGCTGCTTTTCGTTATTCTTGGATATATGGCTCTGATGGTTGCAGTAGTCTAGCTGCTGCTTGTTTATATGACACTTACCATTACTGCGACATAGGTTACTACTGCAAGAATCAGACCCATACAGATGACACTCAGGGAAGCTTTCTGTCTTTTGACAAATACGATGAGCATCGTAGCTACCAGTAGGGCGGCCAGAAGTATGAGAGCAATACTCCATACATTAACGCCGACTTTAACGATAAAATCAGCGGGGAGTTGATTAAATCTTGTAAATAAACTGGATGGTTGGGTTAGTTTTATTGTGTTTGCGATACTTAGTTCATGAGGCGGATTTTGTTGTCCCATTACGGATGTAGCCGACAGAACAAAAATGGCCATAATACTTTCAACTCGCAGCCAAGGCTTTGGGTCGTAGTTTGGATTGGATAAGAATTTGCGCTTTGTTAGGAAACCATTCATAAAGGCGATAACGAATAGCGGAATAATCAGTACATGTTTGATTAGCAAGGTTTGACCATACGTTATCATCCAGGCATTCAAATACTCAGGAACAATAAAGTTCATGAGAATAAGTCCTGCCACCATGGTTACGGATACACAAATCCATGCAACCGGGCTAAACCATTTGAAAAAAGTCTGCCAATGCTGCTGATCTTTCGAGAACCAAGCAACACTTATCAAGATGCCTATCCAAACAGAGACAGCAAGAAAGTGAGAACTGTGTGTAAGAAATCCTTTTATTGCAAAATTGGATGCGCAATGACTTGCCCAGCCAAAAGCTCCAATCAGCCCTACAGTGAAAATTAAGCCGATAATATCCACTAAGGGCTCTTTCTTGGAACCGCGCAATATCCGAATAAAAATGACGGCAAAAGAGAAAAAGAGCGTATATAACCATGCATGCCCCATTTTAAAATCAAGAAGAACGCCTTTACCTATAACCCAATAGCTTTCCCCAAAGTCCTTTGCGAAGAAGTCAATGATCTTAAACACAGGTGCAAAAGATAAGAGCGCAATGCCGGCTGTGCATAAAATGATCAACCAATTCGGTATTTCGATTGAGGGACGTTTATCTGGTGGGATTAGACTTAGGATTTGCGCTCCAGTGATGATGCAAAAGCAGATGTATAACAGGGTTTCCGTTACATAAATCATCGAATAGTCGTTCTCCTATATGCTCGTTTTTAAGACAGTATTGTTTATGATTTTTTTTGTATCAGTATCGTGAGGCTGACTAGTGTAACAAAGATAGTTGCTCCCATATCGGACAAAATAGCAATCCATAATGTAAGCAATCCAGGAATCGTAAGCAGCAGAGCAATAAGTTTTAATCCAAGTGCGACGGATATGTTAAAACGGATGACGGAATTAACTCTTTTGGCGATAGATACGGCTTCAGGCAGTTTGCCCAAATGATCCTGCATGAGCACGATATCCGCAGTCTCAATGGCGCTGTCTGTGCCTTTGCCCATCGCGATGCCAAGCTGAGCGGATGCCAGGGCAGGGGCATCGTTGATGCCATCGCCAATCATCGCAACACGGCCATTTTTCGCTAACTCCTTGATTTTATTTACTTTATCTTCGGGGAGAAGACCGCCATAATAGGCTGTCACGCCTACCAAGTTGGCTACTTTCTCAGCAGTCTTTTGATGATCGCCAGTTAGCATAACCGTACGTTTGATACCTACTTTATGCAGTTCTTCGATGACAGATTTACTTTCCTCGCGGATTTCATCGCTTATTCCGAACATGCCGAGAACTCGCTGATTATCGGCCACTAAGACTAGTGTCAGCCCTTGCTCTTTAAGGTCGTTAATTTGCTTTTGAATGTCAGCAGAGAGTTCAATATGCTCCATACTTTTTTCATTGCCTAGCCAATATTGATTTCCTTGAACGCGAGCCTCGATACCACGGCCAGAAACGGTTTGGATGTCATCGGGTGCTGGAACATCCATCGGACTTTCGTTAACTTTCTTCATGATTGCTTTGGCTAGAGGGTGGGAGGAAGATTTCTCGATTGATGCCGCGACCATAAGGAACCGTTCTTCGTCAAATACAATGGTTTGTTCAACATGCGGCTCGCCTTTGGTTAAAGTGCCTGTTTTATCAAAAGCAAGCGTGTCGATTTTACCTAGTTGTTCTAGAAACACGCCGCCTTTTATCAGAATACCGTTGCGTGCATTTCGGGTAATACCCGAGACGATGGCAATTGGAGAAGATAGAATAAGAGCACACGGACAACCTACAATTAAAACGGCTAAGCCTTGATAAACCCATTTACTCCAGTCACCACCAAGTAAAAGGGGAGGAATTAGGATGACAAGGGCAGATATAGCCATAATAATCGGGGTATAGTATTTCGCGAACTTATTGATAAACAGTTCCGTAGGTGTTTTTGTTTCTTGTGCTTCTTCCACAAGATGCAATATTTTAGCCAATGATGAATCTTTATATGCCTTATCTACAGCAACATGAAGGACACCTTCGTTATTAATACTCCCTCCAAAAACGGGTTCTCCAGTGGACTTTTCAACGGGTAAAGATTCTCCTGTTATAGCAGCTTCGTTGACCGAGCTTTTTCCTGCTGTTACCGTACCATCGGACGGGATTTTCTCGCCTGGCTTTACAATGACTAAATCGCCAACCTTTAAGGAGGCAATGGGGACAACGGACTCTATTCCATTGTTCAATATATGGGCTTCTTTTGGAGCTACTTTAAGCAAAGTCTCCATGGACCGGCGTGCTTTTTCCATGCCTAGCCCCTCGAGCAGTTCATTCAGACCGAAGAGAATAGCTACAAGCGTGGCTTCTTTCCAATCACCAATTGAAACAGCGCCAATAAGAGCAATCGTCATTAGCGTATCAATATTGAACCGGAACGCGAATAAGTTTTTAAGCCCTTTTAGAAAAGTTGAGTATCCACTTAATAAGATGGCAATTACATACATGCCGATCTGTAGAGTAGCGTTTAATTGATTGCCGAAAATGAAAGCTGCGGCGTAAATAACAGCTGAAACAATGAGAAGTATCATTATTTTTTTTGAACTGCCGTGCTCGTGACTATGTGTATGCCCATCTCCATGATCGTGACCATGACTATGATCGTGATGCTTGTGAGAGCCGCTATGATCATGATCGTTATGATCGTGAGTACGATCAATATAAGCATTATCTGATTTAAGAATTCGCTCTACATCTGGGAAAGAGACACGTGAATCAAGCTTTAACTTTCCAGAATTGTAACTAAGTGTTGCAGTTTCACCGTAGTCCAACTTTTTGATCTGCTGCTCTAGCCCCATTGCACAATTACCGCAAGAAAGGCCTTTTACGCGATATTCATTCATTAGACAAACCTTCTTTCATGAATATATGAGTACATATTCATATAATATGCCGATTTGATAATTATGTCAAACGCGTTTGATAAGCTTTATTTTGCACCCAGTATTCTGAACTTAGTATGACCCGAACGGGCCATATTGTGCGTTGATCTTGTCTAGCACATGAAAATTTTCTATGCGTCTTAAACGTTCTGTGGTCTTGTTACAAGATAAACCGCGAAGTTAGCGAGAATAAGCACATATAGCTCATATAGCTTGCCTATTCATCGCATGATCACCCCCGAATATAACAAATTTTATAGAACCTAGCCTGCGGCCGCAGGCTAGGTTTTTAGCGCTGAAATTTAGCGTTACGGAGGGAAGGGAGCTCAAAGTGGGATCAGTAACGTTGAAAAACAGCGTTACAGGTAGAGCAGAGCCCCGCTGGGCGCTTTTCAGGTGAGATAACGCTGAAATTCAGCGTTACGGAGGGAAGGGAGCCCAAAGTGGAGGCTGTAACGTTGAAAAACAGCGTTACAGGTAGAGTTGAGCCCCGCTGCGCCGCTTTTCAGGTGAGTTAACGCTGAAATTCAGCGTTACGGAGGGAAGGGAGCTCAAAGTGGGATCAGTAACGTTGAAAAACAGCGTTACAGGTAGAGCAGAGCCCCGCTGGGCCGCTTTTCAGGTGAGTTAACGCTGAAATTCAGCGTTATGGAGGGAAGGGAGCCCAAAGTGGGATCAGTAACGTTGAAAAACAGCGTTACAAGTAGAGCAGAGCCCCGCTGGGCCGCTTTTCAGGTGAGTTAACGCTGAAATTCAGCGTTATAGAGGGAAGGAGCTCCCATTTTGAGCGACACGGATCCCCCTAGAAACAGGTTATCATTCTAACGAACTGTATGATGCTTAAAGCTGGAAAAAAGGGTACTTGGGGCGAATTAACGAATTGTATTGGCGTTATTGAGCAGTATGTTGGCGGAATGCGGGTCATTTATCTGAAATAAAGCGTCTGGAATTCGATAGCTTATCTAATGGCAGCTATTTTGCTCATATAAGGGTTGTGGAGTTCGTAAGGGGCACCCGGTCATTCCGGAGCACTCCCCGGCTCTGAGCACTGCCGATCACTCCCCGGCTCTGAGCACTGCCGAGCACTCCCAGGCTCCAATCACTGCCGATCACTCCCCAGCCCCCGGGCACTCCCCGAGGTCATCTGGGCACTGGGCAGGCACAGCTCATCCCGCTTAACGCAGGCTAAATCGGGAAAACAAAAGCCAAATGAGCTCTCTGCGGCTCGTTACGCCTGTTTTAAGAAAAATTGATTTGAGATGATCCTGCACCGTGTAGGTGGAAATATGGAGGGCATTCGCCAGCTCTTTGGTAGAAGATCCGCGCAGAATCTGGTCAAGGATCTGTTTTTCGCGTTCAGATAGCCCATACGCTTCCGCGATGAGCGGTAATGTATCGGAGGGCTTGGCCTGTTCGAACCAAATGGCAATTTGGACGGATGAGGAGGTATGCCGGAGAATGCTGGCTTGAATGCTCAGGTAAGGACCCTCTGGCGTTCTTATGCGCACCTTGGCTGTGAAGCCCCGTTCTTCTGCATCGGCAACGCCCGATAAGGCTCGGAAGCTAACAGCACGGATAGGTCTAGGCAGCGTCTCGTTATCAATGCCCTCCCATTGCCGAAGATGTGCCATCCAGCGGTCCCCGACTGTATTGGAAGACAGCATAGCAAGATGGTCGGATAGAATCACTAGCCCCGATTCCTCTTTCATCTGGATGGTTTCCTCAGAGGGAAGCTCCAGGCTTCGTTGACGTAGATGGAAGGCGATGGTAGGGACAAGGGAAGCGATGCATCCACGCTCGTTCTCACTAAACAGCGGACGATCGTCATAGCGAAATAACGTCAAATATCCCCAACAAGCCCCTTGGTACATGAGCGCTGCCCGCAATTCATCTTTGTATCCGGCAGGGAGCAGCACATTCCTGTAGCGGGTGCTTCGCTCTAATTGCCCATTCGTCGCGCCGCTCAACGTAGCTACAGGGTCAGCAGCCAGTACCAGCTGACTGTAGGCATTAATATCCTCATGCAAGTATTCATATTCGAACAGAAGGTGATGAATCGCTTCAATGCCTTCCTCTGTAACAGCTCCTGTGCATAGAAGGGTCTGCGGATCAACGGTGGTGAAACAGGCACCGTCAAAGGGCAGAGACTCTCGCAATATACCAAGTAATGCTGATCTGTATGCCAGCGAACTGCTCGTGCTTTTCTCCAGATTGCGTATCTTCCTTCGGATAGCTTCCCATTCTTCTTTCATAGTGGATCATTCTCCTATGTCTATGTTGTTCATCCAAAGTAGGCTAGGGACAAATCCCACATTTGTGGGATAGTGATTTCCATCCTCATCCGTATAATTGAGAATGATTCTTAATCTAAGTTTACAGGATACGAGAGGAGTTGGAAAGACCATATGCGATCTTTACCCCGTTACTTGTTTCGTTCATTCTTGATGGGTTTGCTTGTAATTACCGCTTTGACAGGCTGCTCCACAACAAATAGCAGCAATCAGGTTGTTCCCTCACAGGGGCCGATTTCTCCGATTGCCAAGGTTACATTGGTCTCGCCCAAGGCGCCTTCGTTGCTGCCAGCCTTGCTGGTGGAACAGCAGAAAGAGGCTGGCATAGAGCTCAAGGTGGAGACGTGGGACACAATGGAACAACTGCTGGCCCGTATTCAAAACAACGACGCGCAGTTTATCGCTGCCCCGCTCAATGTAGGGGCCAATATCTACAAGAAAGGACTGCCCCTGCAGCTGCTTCACGTGAATACATGGGGTTCGATGTATTTGATCTCGCTCGATCCCAACGTACACAGCTTACCGGACATGGCTAATAAAACGGTTTATATCCCCGGCCAAGGCGGCCCTCCTGATATATTGACGCGTTATTTGATCAAAAAAGAAGGACTCGAAGGTCAAATTAAGCTCGCTTACGGCGTCATACCGGACATCATGCAGCAATTGGCTGCTGGGACCATCAAGTATGCGGTGCTGCCGGAACCGGTGCTTAGCGGTCTGCGACTGAAATCTGCCAATTCCTTGATTGAAGTTATCGATTATCAGAAGAGCTGGCGAGCCAGCTTCGGGGAAGATTTGCCGCAGACAGGCGTGTTCGTTAATCCAGCATGGGCCAAAGCGCACCCAACTGAAATTGCTCAGTTCCAAACACAGTATCAAAAAGCGCTGAACGAAATGGTCAAAAAACCGGGGACGGCGCTGAAATTAGCAGAGGGAGCGTTCGGCCTGCCGGAGGCAGCACTTGTACAAGCGATGCCACACATTTCTTTGATTTTCAAAAATGCAGTGGAAGCGAAACCAGAAGTGGAGCGTTATTTCAACATTTTGCTGCAAGCTGATCCAGATTCGATCGGGGGTTCTTTGCCGGATGCAGGTTTTTACTACGGCTTCTAACAAATGGTCGCATTACTTAATATACCCCATGCTTCTTCTCTTATGGGAAGGCATTGCCCGTCTCTATCCGCCCGTCATCTTGCCTGGACCGATCGAGACCCTCCATGCGCTAGCTGCGCTCGTCACCAAAGGGGGCTTCTGGCAGCCAGTGGTTCATTCGTTTCTGCGTTTTGCCGCGGGGTTCGGCCTTTCACTAGTACTCGGTGGCGGGCTCGGCATAGGGGCTGGCAGGAATGAAACTGTCTTTAAGCTTGTCCGGCCTGCCATAACGCTGCTCCAAGCGGTTCCTCCTGTTTCCTGGATGCTGCTGGCGATTCTTTGGCTGGGCGTACAAGGAGGCGCGCAAATCTTGGTCGTGACGATTGCGCTGCTCCCCGTATTTTTCTTCAATTCGATTCAGGGGATAAGGCAGGTCCCTCGAGATCTACTGGAGATGGCAGCGGTCTTTGGAATAAGCCGAATGAAGAGACTGAGGGATATTGTTTGGCCTGCCATTGCCCCTTTTTGGTCAGCCGCGCTGACCGTTAGCATCGGAATGGGCTGGAAAACCGTGGTGATGTCGGAATTAATTAGCGGTCAGACGGGGATCGGCGCGGCGATGAATACGGCGAGAATTTATGTGAAAACAGAAGATGTCATGGCTTGGACGCTAGTCGTAGCGTTCCTGGGGATTGTCCTGGAAGCTCTGGCGCGCAAATATACCGTGAATAAGAGAGGACGCTTAGCAGATGCAATTCAAGCAAGTCACCGTCAAATACGGGAATCATCGGACCATTTTTGAGGATTTCTCATTGGACCTGACTGCAGGGCAGATCACATGCATCATGGGTGCCTCTGGGATCGGGAAAACAACGCTGCTGCGCATGGCAGCAGGCCTGGAGCAGCCATCTGGCGGGATGATTCATCGCATGGAGACATCCATAGGCATTGTATTCCAAGAGCCCAGGCTGCTGCCCTTTCAAACCGTATTAGAGAATGTACAGTGGGTGTTCGACCGAGAAGGAAATACAGAAACAAACAGATACGCACTATCCTTATTAGAAAAAGCTGGTCTGACTCACGTTCTGCATGACTATCCTCATCAACTCAGCGGAGGTATGAAGCAGCGGGTTGCTATTGTGCGAGCCTTTGTATCCAGCCCACAGCTGCTCATTATGGATGAGCCGTTTCAAGGTCTTGATGCCTGGACAAAGAGGGAGATGCAGAAGCTGCTGCTTCTCTTGTGGAACAAGGAGAAGCCAACGGTGCTGCTGGCTACACATGACCAAGAAGAAGCGTTTGCATTGGGCAACCGTGTCATTGTATTGGGGGGAACCCCCGCGGCCATCATCGATGATAGGTCTACAGATAGAGAGGAGCTAAGAGGATGACGAATATAAAAAAAGCAATGAGCTGGGATGACCCCGACGTATATCGCTATGAAGAAACTATCGCTTTAAAAATACCCGGCTATCTCCATTTGTACGATATGACGGATCGCCTGATAGCCGCACACTTGGAGAATGTTGCATCTGTGGAACTGCTCGTTATCGGGGCAGGCGGAGGGCAGGAACTGGTGACATTCGGCAAACGCCATGAAGCTTGGAAGATGACAGGCATTGATCCGTCTTCGCGCATGTTGGAAATTGCCAAGCTGCGTGTAGAACAAGCGGCGCTCAAACAGCAGATCACTTACGTCCAAGGGACAATTGAACAGCTTGAAGCGGGTCCACTTTTCGATGCGGCAACTTGTTTGCTCGTGCTTCATTTTGTCAAAGGATTGGCGCAGAAACAAGATTTGCTTCATCGAATCGCCGAGCGTCTTAAACCGGGCTCGCCGATTTGCCTGGCAGCGATTAATGGGGAACCGGGCTCGGCTGCTTTTGAAATCCAAATGAAAGCCTGGAAAAGCCATATGCTTGATAAGGGGATTTCGCTCGAGGATTGGGAGCGCTTTGCAGCTTCCGTTGGTTACGAAACGGAGCCTGTATCCTCATCGGTGATTAATGAACTGCTGTTAGAGGCTGGTTTCAAACAAGCAACCCGATATTTCGGTTCCTATTTGATTGAGGGATGGATGGCTTTCCGATGAAAAATAGAATAGTCGTCGTAGGCGGATATGGGCATGTCGGAAAAACCATTTGCAGAGAATTAGGCGCCCAATACCCTGGTCTCGTGTATGCAGCAGGCAGAAATCTTGCAAGCGCAGAGAAATTCAGCAGAGAAACTGGCGGCAGCGTTCTGCCCATGCAATTGGATATCGGAGATGAGGTGGCTGCCAGTGTCTTCGATCAGGTTAAACTTGTCATCATGTGCTTGGATCAGACGGATACGGCTTTTGTTCGTGCTTGTTTTCGCAGCGGCACGCATTATATCGATGTTTCGGCCGATGGCCGCTTTTTGAACCAAGTTGAGTATTGGACGACTGAAGCTGAAGCGAACGATGCAACAGCGGTTCTGAGCGTCGGGCTTGCCCCCGGGTTAACGAATCTGCTAGCCCGGCATGCGCACAACTTATTGGATCACACCCAATCCCTTGAACTGTCGATTATGCTTGGTCTGGGGGATCAGCATGGCAAAGCAGCCATTGAATGGACGGTGGATAATCTGAGTGTCAGCTTTCCCATTACGCAGAATGCCCGTCAAATAACCGTTGATAGCTTCACAGATGGGAAAGCAACAGATTTCGGGGCGCATTTAGGGCGTAAGAGAGCCTATCGCTTCCCATTCTCAGACCAACAAACGCTGCCGCGTACGCTTAATGTTCCATCGGTATCCACACGTCTTTGTTTTGACTCCAAATTAGCTACAGCGTTTATGGCAGGCTTGCGCGCAACGGGTACTTTCCGATTTCTAAAGTTCAAAGGAATTCGGAATGCCACAGTGCGCGGCTTCAGCAAGCTGCATTTTGGGATAGATAAATTTGCCCTGAAGGTAGAAGCACATGGCGAAAAAGGCGGCAGGCAAACCACGGTTGCATGCTTGCTGCAAGGCAGTGATCAATCTCAGATGACTGCTCGTGTAGCGAGCTATGTAGCGGACGCTGTCTATAGCAGCAAATTCCCGCATGGTGTTTATCATATTGACCAGTTGTTTGAACTTACAAGTTTGTCTGACAAGGTGCTGAAGGACGCCCATATAGAGATGTTTGTGAATGGAGAAAGTGCCATACAAGCATACTAAAGCTGCTTAGTTAATAACACGTCGAGCGGTTTTATAATTATCTTTCCACCAACCGGAATTCATATCCGAAATGGTTACGCCAGGACTTCCATACGTGTGAAGGATTTGACCATTGCCTATATAAATACCGACATGATGAATCGGTGAATAGAAAAAGACAAGGTCCCCAGGCTGCAGTTGATTCCGAGGCACATAGGTACCGACTTTCGACTGCTCCTTAGATAAGCGTGGGAGATTGCCATATACAAATTGCGTAAACGACGAACAGTCAAAGGTCATGGTCCGGCCCTTCTGGGCGCCATATTGATATTGGACACCTAGATATTGCTTGCCGGCAGAGATGATCAGATTTGCTTTCCCTGATTTGGATGCAGTTGCAGTGGTTGCAGCAGTTGTAGAATCGCTGCTTGCAGCCTGCGCTGATTGCGGCGCTATCATTAGATTAGCTGATGCAAATAAGGATACACTAAGTGTGATTCCTAATAGCGATTTAGTCAGGCGATTCTTCTTCATGGTTATCATGATTGGATATCCTCCTTCAGGATCGTGTTTTAGGTTTCCACCTGGGATAACCTTAACACATCTAGAAGACCCATTGATTACCAATGAAAAGGGAAAGCACTAGCCAATAAAGCTTAGACTGCGATTATTAGAATTCGATGAGAATTGAAAAGGATAAAAACACTTGACAAAGCAAAGAACCTCCATTCCCTTTCGTAGGAGTGGAGGTTCTTGCTGCTAGGAATTACTTGCGTTTGATGGGTAAGAATCGACCATTTGCCCGCGTATAACGCAGAACTTTGAAGAACATTTTTTTATCTGCTAATTGGTTGAAGATAAACGGGTCCGGTGCTGTATTAACTTCGAGAACCCAAGGCTTGAGTGCTTTATCAATCCCGATATCAACCCCAATTTCTTTGAAACCCGGATAATACCTTTGATAATGCTTTGCAATCTGGTATCCTAGCAGTCGCAAGCTTTGGATATATGCCTCTTTCTTCTTGTTCTTCAGATAGGGATTAAGTAATAAGCCGAGTGGCAAGGGTTTGCCGCTGTTATGAAAATTAGTGACTATTTTGTGAGGATGGGCAACACGGCCTATCCATCCCGTAGCTTCCCATGTTTTCTTGGGACTCTTTTGAACCATGATCCTTGTATCAAAAATTCGGTTCTGATGGGTCAAGAGATGGATTCCTTGTTGTACTAAATAGGTCCTGTTTAACTTGGATTTGTTAAGCGAAGCGAATAAGTCAAGAAACGTTTGAAAAGTCTTAACGACTTCACCAGATTGAAAGACGTATTTATCCCTCTTTTCCACACGAATAACGCCCTGTCCGAATGATCCATTCATTGGTTTAATATAAACCATTTTATACCTATTTATCATCGAGTGAAGGTTCGCTTGCGTGTAGATCCTTGTCTCAGGAACAAATTTGCGAAGCTCTTTATTGCGTAAAAGCACCTTTGTTTTAACCCATTTGCTTCCCACGGTACTTGCTCGACTCGTTGACATAGCTGCACCTCGCATTAGTCTCAATAAACTTCCAGTTATCATATTCAAAAAGAAGTTGATTGACTGGGACAAAGACTAGTTGCGTTCGCCCTCTGTGATAAAAACGATTGCCTTAGTAGCTTTTGGTGTGGACGAGACTTGGTTTGGTCATCTTGGGTATCTTGATTCGACTGACCATCAGCAGGCACAGTACGATAACGAGCATCACCGTCACACTCTTGTGAGGAGGAAAGCAAAGCGGAAACAAGGCCAGGATACAGCTGGCGGCAGGGATGGGCAACCCTGTATGATAGTGGTGCACGCAAGTTGCAATATTGAATCGAGCCAAGCGCAGCGCTCCGCAAATAATAAAGAAAGAAGCCAGCAAGAGCCCGGATACGGGCATTTTGTGTAAAATGACTAAATAAGCACTCAAAGCTGGAGCGGCGCCGAAAGAAATGAGATCTGCCAGCGAACGGAACTCTTTGCCGAACTCGTCAGCCAGTTGCAGCTTATTCACGATATAACCGTCAACGCCAGCCAGCACAGCCGCTAGCATGATGCATAACACCGCTTGGACGGGCTTGTTGTGAAAGGAAAAAAGCAGGGACATTATCCCCGCACCGAGAATAACCATCGTAAGCAAAGTTGGAATCTTTAGAACCCGCATGGGAACACTCCTTATCATTCAATGTTAGGCTTTGGAAGATGGGGGCCTTCCCGATTGACTTCCAGAACATCAAGTAAAAAAACGAAGGTTGGAATGCCGACGATCAATCCCCATATCCCGAAGAAATGCTCGGAAAAGAGCAGAATCATGAAGGTGTAAAAGACAGGCAAATGCGTTTTGGACGCCATTAGCCGGGGATTGAGCACGTAGGCCTCTACGGCGTGAATTACCGTGACCGCGATAAGTAGATAGATGAAATAAGTGAAGCCGCCCAAACTGAACGCAATCATACTTAGTGGAAGGAGCGACAGGAACACGCCAGCCACAGGTATGAGCCCACAGACAAAGATGAGCAGGGCAAGTCCGATCAGATTAGGAAAGCCCATGATCCACAGGGCAAAAGTGGTCAGCAGACAGTTGATCAGAGCGATCAGCAGTTGGGCTTCGATCACTTTCCCGAACGTCTGGACGAGCTTTTTACCGAAAAATGCGATCTCTTTGGAGAACCAGCCCAGCTTGCTGGTATGGAATTGGGCCGTGAAGCGAATCACGTTCTCTTTGCCCAAAAGCAGGAAAAGGCTTAGCATCAAAGCTAGAAAGGCTTGAAATCCCAGATTTCCGATTTTGATCATAAAATCAAACCCAGGTTTCACCATGCTGGGAAAGTCGAGACTGTCCAGCCATACGGTCAAGTAGCCAACGGCTTCATTCTGAGGATCTTCATAGAGCTTTTTGACAAGCTCGAACAGTTGGACGATTTGGTTGACCAAGGCGGGGAAAAATTTAGCTCCAGCGAAGATCACGACTGCCAGCAGGGCCGCATAGATGAGAGCAAGCAGCAGTTTGGAATTGACAGGAACCACCTTTTCAATCCATCGTTTGCTATATTGATGCAGTCGATTCATCAGAAACGTCAGCAGGAAGGTTAATAGAACAAGATTCAGCATGCTGCGAATAAAAAATAGCACAAGGCAAAACAATGCTAATACGGCAAAGCGCTGGACACTGCTTTTCTGCATAATAGCCAAGAAATTCATTAGCGACATCCTTTCAATCTTTCAAATTCAATAGTCTCCAACCTGATTATAGTGATCTGTTGTGTATTTCATGTGTCTTCCCTTTTTCCCTAGCTAAAAACACACGAAAAACACAAAGTTCCGTTATTCTTGCTTTATACGATTTGAATAGCAAAGGGGGGAGCTAGCAGTATGAATCGCAAAGTATTGCTCATTGAAGATGAAAGCTTGATCCGCGAAATCGTGGCCGATTATTTCATGCGAGAGCAGTGGATCGTCTATGAGGCAGAGAATGGCTTGAAAGCCTTGGAAATGCTGGATAGTCTGAATGTGGACCTCGTTATTTTGGATATTCTGATGCCTGAGTTGGATGGATGGAGCGTATGCAAGCGGATACGCGCGAACTCGGCGATGCCGATTATTATTCTAACCGCGAAATCCGATGATGACGATAAGATGCTTGGTTTTGAGTTGGGAGCTGATGATTACGTAACAAAGCCGTTCAGCCCCAAGGTGCTGGTCGCCCGAGCAGTCAGCCTGATGAAGCGTGTAGAGGGGACCGTGGGGAAAGAAGAACATCTTCTGAACTATGGCCGAATTTCGATTAATCGAAGATCCCATCATGTAGAAGTGGAAGGGCAGAATATTGAGCTGACACCCAAAGAGTACGAGCTGCTGCTGTATTTGACGAGAAACGAGGGCATTGTGCTTGCACGGGAAACAATTCTTGATCATGTATGGGGGTTCGATTATTTCGGTGACCTGCGCGTCGTCGATACGCATATCAAAAAGCTGCGGGGGAAGCTGGGGAATGAGGCCCGCCATATCCGCACCATCATCCGTACTGGATATAAATTCGAGGAGGAGCAATGAGAAGACGCAGTGTTACCATGAAGCTGTTTGTAACGACAGCCTTCTTTTTTCTTTTCTTCTATGCCATCGTTTTGCTGGGTCAGCTCAATTTATTTGAAAGCTTTTATCAGTATCAGAAAACAGCCACACTAGAAAAAAAACTTCATGCGTTCAGTGAGTTATATGAGAAAAAGCGCTGGGACGACGCCCGCCTTTCCCGAGAAATCGGTTTATTCATTAACCAAAATAAAGCTCAGCTTGCGATTCTGGGGCCAGAAGGCAATATGAAGCATGACAATTTGTTTCGCATTGTGATTAGGGAGGATAACGGCAATCAGGTTCGAGTTTCCCTTTCCTTCATGCTTAATTCCGTTTCAAGAAAGTTATTGGAAGCGAATTTTAAGCTAGGAGATCACATTGAGGCGGAGGGGGTTTTTGAGGATACGAAGTCGAAGGATCTTCTCTATCCGGTCGTCATTCAGAAGAGTGGTTCCAAGGCAATAAACATTCAAGAAGCGGATAGTAATGAGCCTGTGGAAAAGGTTTCCGGTGTTATTACAGAAGTGCTGCTGCCTTCTTCCAACCAGTGGAATTCAAGGCAAGGCATTTTGTATATTGCGCTGGATGAGTGGTTCCCCTTATCGGAAGAGCGTAAAGGCGTCTTGCAGGCCGGAGGCAGCATCATCGAGGAATGGACAGATCGAGTAAGCGAGACTCGAAGCGTTGTTATGATCCGGCCCGTTATGCGCGATGGGAAGTTAAGCGAGGTGATTTTCGTCCTTGCCTCCCTTCAACAAATCAGTGAAGCCTATGATGCTTTGCGCCTGTTCTACACCTACATGGGGATTGGCGGTATTCTCCTCATCGTGCTGCTCTCGCTCGTTTTCACCAAATTAGTGTCTAAACCGCTAATTAAACTGAATCAAGTGGCACTGCGGATGGTCAAGCTTGATTTCTCGGTGAAATCGCACATCCGAAGAAACGACGAGATTGGGAGTTTATCCAGCAGCTTGAACAGCTTGTCTGAGAAACTGGACAACACTTTGAAGGAACTGTACGACGCCAATGAGCAGCTGCAGTTGGATATGGCACACAAATTGCGGATGGAGCAGCGGCAAAAAGAGTTTATTTCCGACATCTCCCATGAGTTGAAAACGCCGCTGAGCATCGTGAAGGGGTATGTGGAGGGTATCCGGGATGGGATCGGCGAGAACAAGCGAGAGCGGTATCTCGAAGTGATATTGGGTGAGACAGATAAGATGGAAGCGCTCATCAATGACATGCTGGAACTGGCCAAGCTAGAATCACAATCGATCAAACTGAGAAAAAGTTCGTTTCTGCTAAGCCAACAGCTCGAGGATATCGTCGACAAACTCTCGAATCACCTGAATGAAAAGCAGCTTAAGGTGGCTGCTGTTATTATAGGTGAACATGCTGTTCATGCCGATCAGGTGAAAATGGAGCAGATGCTGGTCAATCTACTGATGAATGCGATTCGACATGCGACAGTCGGCAGTGAAATTGCCGTTCGCATTGAAAGTGAAGGCGAGCATATGCGGATGGAGATTGAGAATGAAGGCGAAGCCATTCCTGAAGATCAGTTGGAGACGATATGGGAGCGGTTCTATCGGGTTGAGAAATCAAGAAACCGCAAAACCGGCGGTACTGGATTAGGGCTAGCCATCGTCAAGCAAATTCTGGATCTCCATGAAAGCCGATACGGGGTGGAGAATACGAAACAAGGCGTTAAGTTTTACTTTTATTTGTGATGTGACCCCAAAATACAACCTCCGTCAACTTATGCTACAATAAAAGGAATGAGCAGCGCTTTATTGGAGGATGACAATGACAGCAGACATTTCCTATACAACCGAAGAAATATCCAAGCTTTTAAAGATATCGAAGCTAACGGTTTATGATCTCATCAAGAAAGGCGAGCTTCCGGCCTACCGTGTCGGTAAGCAAATGCGCGTTGACGCTGCTGATCTTGATGCCTACAAAATGCGTGCCAAAAGCGGCAAAGTCTACGCCGCCATGCCAGAAGCGCCGATTCAGCAGGTCCAGGCTCAGTCTGCAACCCCTTCTTCCAAGGCAGCAATTGTTATTACAGGTCAAGATGTCAGCCTAGATATTCTGAGCAAGCATCTCGAGCGGCAAATCTCCACTCACAGGCCGCTGCGTTCCTATGTCGGCAGCTTGGATAGTCTTATTTCGATGTATAAAGGGGAATCGGATATTGTCAGCACGCATCTTCTGGATGGAGATACAGGGGAGTATAATGTTCCCTACATCAAGCGGCTCCTTACAGGCAACTCCTATGTTGTTGTGAACTTGGTTCTGCGAATGGCTGGACTCTATGTAGCTACAGGAAATCCCAAGCAGCTACTGGGCTGGGAGGATCTGAAGCAGCCAGGACTGCGAGTGGCCAATCGCGAGAAAGGCTCGGGCGCGCGCGTGCTGCTCGATGAGCAGCTTAGGCTGCACGGGATTTCGCCGCGGCAATTGAGCGGGTATGAGCAAGAAGAATCCAACCACCTTGGCGTCGCCGGTAAGGTCGCTTCAGGCGAAGCCGACTTTGGCGTCGGGATTGAAAGAGCAGCCAGCATGGTCGGTGGCGTCGCGTTCATTCCACTCATTCAGGAACGTTATGACCTGGTGATGTTAAGGAAACCGGAACACGCACAATGGATCGAAAGCGTGATGGCCATTTTGAAATCAGAAGCTTTCCATAGGGAATTACGTCCCATTCTTGGGTATGATTTGTCGCAGACAGGCCACATTGTATTCGAAAACGAAGGCATCTAGTCACAGCGATAACAGTCGAAAGGAACATGTGCCATGTCAGATAAAACGACGGTCAAAGAGATGATTGAGATCATGGTCCGGGGCGGTTGGCGAATAACAGAACAACGGCGCACACTGGCCGAGATTTTTGCCAAATCAGAGGGGTACTTATCACCTAAATATGTGTACGACCAGATGGCATTATCCTATCCGAGCGTAAGCTTCGATACGGTGTACCGAAATCTGCGATTATTGAGTGATATGGGAGCGCTGGAGCAGTTTTATTTTATGGATGGCGGTTTGAAGTTTCGGACAAGTTGTTTGAATCACCACCACCATCATCTCATTTGCACGAACTGCGAAAAGACGCTGACATTCGATTATTGCCCGATGGATCAAGGGATTAAGCTGCCTGGCAAATTTAAGCTAACAAGTCATCGCTTTGAGATCTATGGCATTTGTGAAGAGTGTCAGAATGCGATGGACTAGGCTTCATATAACTAGGTCACATATATGGAATTTACGACGAAAAGGTTGGCGTTTTCCTGTAGTATAAGCTGCCGGAAGAACCAACCTATGTTTTTATATATTGACATCCGCGGTGAAAAACGATATATTTCTCGGTGTAATAAGTAAATATTACGATTAGTGAAGTAGAGCGATATATTTTTTTGTGATAAAAGCGTAATAATTACATTTTATAATCGTAAGTATTACTTAATGGAAAGGAGTGAGGAGATGCTGTTAGCCTCTATGCAAGAAGTTGAATACGGATATAGTGAGACCCCTTGTATTCAAGATGCGAACGTTGAGATACAGTCCGGCGAATTTGTCGCGGTGACAGGCCCTAATGGAGCTTCGAAATCGACGCTGTTGAAGCTGCTTTTAGGTTTATATAAGCCATGGCATGGTCAGGTTTTTCTATCAGCCACGAATAAAGAAGGTCAGAAGCTAAGGGTTGGATATGTTTCGCAGCAGATTTCCGCGTTTAACAGTGGTTTCCCGAGCACGATTCTTGAATTTGTGCAATCCGGCAGAGCAACAAAAGGTTCCTGGTTTCGCAAAATGAGCGAAGAGGATAGGGAGCAAACGGAGAAGGCACTCAAGCAGATGGGCATGTGGGGGCTCAAAGATCGCAAAATCGGTGAATTATCAGGCGGACAGAAGCAGCGCATTTGCATTGCGCGGGCGTTGGCGCAGGAACCGGATTTATTAGTCCTGGATGAGCCTACAACAGGTATGGATCAAGAAAGTCGCAAGGGCTTCTATGAGCTGATGAATCATCAAGTCAAAGCGCTTGGAAGAACGGTTGTTATGGTGACGCACGGCCTGGCAGAGGTGTCGCCGTATCTCGACCGTGTGATTGAACTGGAACGAAAGGAGGAAGGGGGATGGAGATGCTGCACTACGACTTCATGCAGCGGGCATTTTGTGCCGGTGGGTTAATTGCGCTTCTGGCTTCTGTTCTGGGCGTGTATCTGATGCTGCGCAGACAAGCGCTGATGGCCGATATGCTGTCGCATGTCTCGCTTGCCGGTGTAGCGGCGGGTGCTTACCTGCATATGAATCCTACTGTGACAGGCTTTGTTGTGGCTACCTTGGGCGCCATAGCTGTGGAATATGTGAGAAGGTCTTACAAATCATATAGTGAAATTTCGGTGGCGATTATCATGGTTGGAGGGCTATCAACCGCTGTTGTGCTGATGAGTCTTAACCAAAGTATCAATAAAGGGTTCTCCGCGTATCTCTTCGGTTCCGTTGTTGCCGTTAATCAAACGGAATTAATTCTGATGTTTGCTGTAGCTTTGATCGGAGGCGCATTCTTCTATGTCTTCCGGAGGCCGCTGTATCAAATCACATTCGATGAAGATACGGCGAAGACGAGCGGGTTGCCCGTTTCCTGGATTTCGCTGGGCTTTAGTGTCGTTACCGGAATGATCGTCTCCGCTGCTATGCCTATTGTCGGTGTTTTGCTGGTTTCGGCGCTTGTCGTGCTGCCGGCATCGCTTGCGATACGCATTGCCCCAAGCTTTCAGGCTGCGCTCTTGATCGCAATGGGGATCGGATTGCTTGGGGTATGGGCCGGGTTGACGGCTTCGTACGAGTTAAGCACCCCTCCGGGCGGGACGATTGCGCTGCTTCTATTAAGCTTCCTTGTGGTGGGTCTTAGCTTGAAAAAAGCCATTGTTAAATGGGGAAAAGCAAGAAATTCATTAAGCCAAGAAACAGGAGTTGCTCCTATTAATAGCGTAGCTCGTTTGTCCAAAGAATCATCCATATAATGTTTATTACTAGTAGGAGGAACTTTTACATGAAAAAGACATGGCTTCACCAATCGCTCGCGTTCGCGGCTATATCTGCTGTGGTGCTCTCGGGGTGTACATCCAACTCAGCATCAACTTCAGCGGGTGCTACAGCAACGACGTTAAGTCCGGCAGCAGCCGGCGCAAACGCCAAATTAAAGGTAGTAACGACCTTTTATCCGATGTATGAATTCACCAAACAAGTGGCAGGCGAGCATGCCAATGTTGTCGCCCTTATTCCTGCAGGGGCTGAACCTCATGATTGGGAGCCGAGCGCCAAGGATATGGTACAAGTAAAGGAAGCTAATTTATTTGTCTATAATGGCATTGTGGAAGGCTGGGCGAAGAAAGCATTGGAGAGCGCAGCTAACGACAAACGTGTAGTTGTAGAAGCAAGCAAAGGGATTCAACTGATGGAAGGTTTGCCGGAAGAGGAAGAAGAGGGTGAGCACCATGATCATGAGAAAGCGGATGGGGGCAAAATTCTGGATCCCCACGTTTGGCTGGACCCTGTTCTCGCACAGCAAGAAGTTGCTGCCATCCAAGCTGGCTTGTCGCAAGCTGATCCGGCGCACAAGGATGACTATCAGAAGAATGCGGACGCCTACATCGCGAAGCTCAAAAAGCTGGATGAATCGTTCCGATCCGAACTGAAAGATAGTAAACGCAAAGAGTTCGTTACCCAGCACGCAGCGTTTGGCTATTTGGCCAAAGATTATGGATTAAAACAAGTGCCGATTGCCGGCCTGTCGCCGGAAGAGGAGCCTTCACCAGAGAAAATGGCTAAGGTCATTCAATTTGCCAAGGAAAACCAAGTGAAAACGATCTTTTTTGAAACCTTGGTCGATCCCAAAATTGCGAATACGATTGCCAAGGAAATTGGCGCAAAAACGGATGTGCTTAATCCGCTAGAAGGACTAACAGACGAAGATAAGAAGAATAATCTCGATTATATCGGCATTATGCAAAATAACCTGAAAGCTCTGAAGAAAGCATTAAGCGAAGGATAAAATCGTAAAAATTACGTTTTAAGGAGATCTGAAACCTGATATGAAGTCAACTGATAAGAAAATTCCTGTTACTGTTTTGAGCGGATACCTTGGGGCAGGGAAAACGACTGTACTGAATCATATTTTACATAATCGTGAAGGCTTGCGTGTTGCGGTTATCGTGAACGATCTGAGCGAAGTGAATATCGATGCGGAGCTGATCCGTGACGGCGGCGGCATTTCGCGGACGAGCGAGACGCTAGTGGAGATGTCGAACGGCTGTATCTGCTGCACCCTGCGGGACGATTTGCTCAAGGAGGTGGAGAAGCTTGCCAAAGAAAATAGGTTTGATTATATCCTTATTGAATCGACAGGCGTTGGTGAGCCTCTGCCGGTAGCGCAGACTTTCACTTACATTGACGAGGAACAAGGCGTAGACTTAACGCAATTTTGCCGTCTTGACTGCATGGTAACGGTCGTTGACGCTTATCGCTTCTGGCACGATTATGCTTCCGGAGAGACGCTTCTGGATCGCAGCCAAGCGGTAGATGAGACCGACACCCGTGATGTCGTAGATCTTCTCATTGATCAAATCGAATTCTGCGATGTCCTGATTCTGAATAAATGCGACCGGGTTAGCGAAGCGGATCTGGAAGAATTGGAAGGCGTGCTTCGTACACTGCAGCCTAGAGCCAAATTCATTCGCGCAGAGCATGGGGCTGTTGCTCCCGCGGACATTCTGAATACGCATCTGTTTAACTTCGATGAGGCGAGTACCTCAGCCGGCTGGATGAAGGAAATGGCCAAAGAGTCGCACACGCCGGAAACAGAGGAGTACGGCATCGCTTCCTTTGCCTACGAACGGGCTAAGCCGTTTCATCCTGAGCGCTTAATGCGTTGGATGAGAGACTGGCCAGCTGAAATCGTCAGAGCCAAAGGGATCATGTGGCTGTCAACACGCAATGATTTTGCCCAAAGCATAAGTCAAGCAGGCCCCTCCGTTCGCTTCGGTCCGACCGGATACTGGGTCGCAGCACTTCCGGAAGAAGAGCAGGAAGCGATTCTCATGGAGGACGCTGAGCAGCTTACGCACTGGGATAAGCATCATGGAGACCGCATCAACAAAGTTGTTTTTATCGGGATGGACATGGACCGGACTGAAATTACCGAATCTTTGGATGCTTGTTTATTGAACGAGGCGGAAATGCTGGAAGACTGGGCGCAGTACGAGGACGTGCTGCCTAACGCAATCATGGAAGTAGAAGCAGGTTAATAACCCCAAGGAGGTGAATGCCATGAGAGTTGTCGTGACCTTGGCGTGTACAGAAACCGGCGATCGGAATTACACAACAACCAAGAATAAAAGAAACCAACCGGCAAGGTTGGAACTGCGCAAATATTGTCCCCGTTTGAAGCGTCATACGCTGCATCGTGAGACACGTTAATCATGGGAGGCGATCCGATCGATTGTGCCCGTCTTTCTTGATAAGATGCGGCAAGGCAGCAAATCAGGCAGCTGAATGTAGCTGAAGGTGCTTATTTGTACGAATAAATCTAAGAGTTTTGGAGTGAATGCGGAGTTGCTACAGCTGCCTCGCGCGGACGGAAGGGAACTACAGGGCGCTATTCTAGCCAAAAGTGTCAATATAGCGAGGTTGAGGGAACTACAGTCCGCGAGCGACCGCGGTAAAGTCGTGTAATTTAGCAGGTGGAACTCCTGCTTGGAAAGGCAAAAGCCATGCCACCAATAACGAGTCTTGGGCTACCGCCAGTAATGTCGGGTGCTAAGCGTAGACAGTTAGGTAGTAGGCCTGAAAGTGATGGAGCCTCGAAAATAGTTGCAATGGGAAGGCCGACAGTTTGCGTACACTGGAAGGCAACACTTGATTTAGCGAAAAAAAAAAAAAGTGGTTAGCGTAATCAAGCTTCCCCGGGGTCATAGAGCCAGGCATGCTACACAATGATTGCACGGGAACCTGGGAGACCCTGCGACTCTTTCATGAAGGAGTACTTGTTAGGAAAACACATGAGAGTATGGCAAACAACTGATCAAAAAGGAGAATGCCAAACGGTGCGCAGGGAGTCGGATAGCTGCATAGTACCAGAGAAACCGATGTAATGTCGGCGGAGGGAAGGCGCTACATGTTACCGATCTTGGTAGAGACACATTTACAGCACACAGAGGCGGAGAAAAAAAATGGAAACGAAACTAGCAAGAATAGCAGAGATTGCCAAAGCAAGACCGCAAGAAAGGTTCACAGCCTTAGCCCACCTAGTTAATAAACAAATGCTGATGGATAGCCATACAAAGCTACCAGCAGACAAAGCGACGGGAATCGATAAAGTCACGAAGGATGCATATGGAGAGCAGCTTGAGGAAAATCTGGACGATCTCATAGCGAGAATGAAACGTAATGCGTACAAACCTCAAGCTTCTCGAAGGACATACATCCCAAAAGATAAGAAAAGCATGCGCCCGCTAGGTATCCCTTCCTACGAGGATAAGATCGTACAACACGGAATAAACCAGATTCTGCAAGCGATTTACGAGCAGGATTTCATGGAATATTCGTTTGGATTTCGACCCGGAAGAAGCCAACATGATGCCATTAGAGCGCTCGACCGGATCATCATGAAAGAACCCATACGTTATGTGGTTGATGCAGATATTCGCGGCTTTTTCAATCACATGGATCATGAGTGGATGATGAAATTTCTGGCGCATCGTCTAGCTGACCCTAATCTCTTAAGACTGATTAAGAAGTTCTTAAAAGCAGGAATTCAGGAGGACGGAGAGTTGAAGCCTACGGATGAAGGAACACCGCAAGGGGGAATCATTTCGCCGATCTTATCCAACATTTATTTGCACTACGCACTTGACCTATGGTTCGAGGTGACAGTGAAAAGAGAATGTGTTGGAAGGGCAGAAATGGTGCGCTACGCGGATGATTTCGTGTGTTGCTTTGAACAGGAAAAGGATGCGAAGCGATTCTACGAGGCATTGGTTGTAAGGCTGAATACGTTTGGGTTAGAAATCGCAGAAGAGAAGACGAAAATTATCCGATTCGGAAGGCAGTCAGAAGTGGCATGCAAAGAGGTAGGTTTAAAGAAACCAGAAACCTTTCGACTTCCTAGGGTTTACGCATTACTGGGGCAAAGGGAAGAATGGGCGCTCAAGACTCATGAGGAAAACGAGCGCAAAGAAATTTAGGGCGAAAGTAAAGGACATCAAGGCATGGATTCGGAGCAACCGACACAAGGCAGAAGCGGAATTCATGGAAACCCTGCGAAGCAAATTAGTTGGACACTACAATTACTATGGTGTGTCGGACAACATAAAAGGGATCACATCCTACCTAAGAGCAGTCAAAAGACTGGTACTGAAGTGGAGAAACCGAAGAAGTCAGAAGATAAGCTTCACGGAGGAAAAGTTCGCGATGTTCATGACCCGAAACCCATTTCCGAAACCACACATAACTGTGAATCTATTTGCAAAGAAAAGCAACTCTGTAAGGTAGCGTGAAGAGCCGTATGCCTTAATTGGGCACGTACGGATCTGTGAGGGGTAAGGGGCACAATCCAAGATGGAAAGGCCCCGCCTACTCGACTATTTTGCTGTTTCATGGGAATTTGAACACTTCTTCTGGAAATAAGACCCTGTAGTTCCGCTATGCCTCTCGCATCCCTACTTTTTGCCTAATTAGCGTCCTCTAGTTCCCTTACAAGGTTGTGCCGCTAAGGATCTATCAGGGCTAAGGTGCATGGACTCGAAGACCTAGCCGCAGGCTAAGTCTTTCTTAAAGTTGCTGACACCTTGCTGTATGCTAGGGAATCGTAGTAAATTTAGGTTCATACGTACGCAAGTGGGAGGGACAAGTTCATGTTGCCTGTGAACCAAGAAGATGAACAACGTGAATTCGTGATAACCCGCCATTCTAAGGGGCAATGGGATCGCCGGGAACAGGAACTATTGCAGTGGTCAGATCGCCACAAACCTCGCAAACATCCCAAGAAAACACTCCTCTTGGAGCAAGTGGATGTGGATGCAGAGCTGCATAGAACGTTAATTTTGCTGCGCGACAAGCATGTACAGACCGAATTCTCCTGTGCCGGAGTGAGTTTGCTGGATGAACCAGAAGATCATTCCTTGTATGCTTACATGACCTTAATTGCTTCCAAAGAAGCTGAGAGCTTTATTCATACAGCCATCAAAAAGATGAAGCATCGCTTGCTGGTAACCTTTGAGCCTGAGCGAAATCGGTATGATTTATCATCCTTTTACATCGGTCACAACCGCTCCTTCTGTCGCTTGCTGGAACGAAGTGCTGAATTGTTTTGAAAGAAGAAACCCCCGCAATGCAGAGCCGCTGGATGAGGATGTGCCTCTTCCAATGGCTTTCATTTGGGGGTTTTTGCTTATTTTATTCGTTGATTAAACGGTTGGTCAAACTTCCTAGCTTCTCAATGGATATGGTCACAACATCCCCGTCTTGCAGGTAAACGCGCTGATCAACAGGATCCCCGAGAACGACGCCTTCCGGAGTCCCCGTCAAAATGATATCGCCCGGATTCAACGTCATATGCTGTGAAATATAGCTAACAATTTCGTCACAATGAAAAATCATATCGGACGTATGCGAGTTTTGGCGTACTTTGCCATTCACGGTCGTGCTGATCGTGAGATCATTGGGATTGCCGACTTCGTCAGCGGTGACCAGATAAGGTCCAAGCGGACTGAAGCCATCGCAGGATTTGCCGAGCAGCCACTGCGAAGTTCGCATTTGCAAGTCGCGCGCTGAGAGATCATTGACACAACAGTAGCCGTACACGTGCTCGTAAGCTTGTTCTTTGGCGACATACTTAGCCTGTTTGCCAATAACGATAACGAGTTCCGCTTCATAATCGACTTCTTTGGTTACGCGAGGAAGCGCGATGTCATGGCCATGCCCTGTGAGCGTGTTGCTGAATTTGTTGAAAAGGATCGGCGTTTGCGGAATCGGCGCATTCGTTTCTTCGGCATGCTTGCGGTAGTTCAGCCCGACACAAATGATTTTGCTCGGATTCGTGACGCAGGGACCGTAGTCGAGTGAGTCTTCACTGCGCAGCAAAGATGCGCTAGCTTCACTTTTGAGTGCTAAATGTACGAGCTTCTGTAGGGCTTCATTCGCAGTTGTACCGCCTAGAATGGCCTCGTGAACGGTAAGAGGAACGCTGAAATCGGGCGAAAGTTGTTGAAGCGCTTGTTCGATATCCAGTACGCCGGAGTCCGTGTGGACACCCAGTTTGAGTTCATTTTGTGAGCGGAAAGTAAGCAGCTTCATAGTTAAATCCTCCTAGAAATGAGATATGTATGAGTAGAGAAGAGCGGATAAGCCGTTAAGCGTTTTTGCCGAAGGTAGCGCCACCGTCGATATACAATGGTGATCCCATCATGAATTTGGATTCGTCAGAAGCAAGGAATAAGGCCGCTTGCGCGACATCCTCCGGTCGGCCCAACTCATTGCTGAGTTGTCTGGTTTTCAACGAGGCGATAGCCGCTTCTGGATCATCGTAAGAGGTACGGAGATAATTCTCGACGAAAGGGGTCAAAATGGTTCCCGGCAACAGCGCATTCACCCGTATGCCATACGCGGCGTAGTCGACCTGCATGGATTTGGTCAATGCCAGCACCGCGCCTTTCGTTGCCGCATAAGCCGCTCTTCGGGCCAGACCAATTTCTGCGATGCAGGAGGACATATTTATGATTGAACCGGATTGACGCTCGATCATATGAGGCACGACGTATTTGGATGGCAAGAATACGCCTTTGACATTAATACTCATGATGCGATCCCAGAAATCAGGTTCCAGCTCATGAAGAGCGCCAACGCCGCTGATGCCGGCATTGTTGAACAGCACATCAATGCGGCCATCAGCCTGGATGATGTCATCCACCATCTGTTTGACGGAATCTGCTTGCGTCACATCGGCCTGAATGAAGCGGGCCGTGCCGCCTGCTTGGGTAATTTCTTGAACGGTTTCTCGACCTTTAGTCTCATCGAGATCGTTCACAATAACGTGGGCGCCTTCTCGCCCGAATAGGAGCGCTGAGCTTCTGCCAATGCCGGAGCCTGAACCTGTGATAAGAATGACCTTGTCTTGTAATCGCATCTGAATTCTCCTTGTTAATCGGATAATTGGTGAGCTAACTGACAAACTTCTTCGATACAGATCTGTTTCTTCTGTTCCCATTGCGGCAGCATCATGGAGCAGCTGACAGCGGCTATCACTCGCCCTTGGGCATTGCGAATCGGCGCTGCTGCACAATTGAAGCCGATGACGGCTTCTTCGAAATCCAAGGCGTAGCCTTGTTCACGGATGTCTTGCAAGCTAATCTTCAATGCGTGTGCAGTCGTCATGGAATTCACCGTCAAATGAGCAAAGGGCTCGTTGCTGGGTGAATACAGCGAATTAAAGTCATCGTCGCTGAGGTCAGCAAGCATGACCTTGCCGAGCGCTGTCGCATGCGCGGGCAAGCGCATGCCGGGCTCGGATGCGAGACGAACAGGTGTAAGCGCTTCCTCTTTGGCGATATAAAGAACTTCGATGCCATCGAGCTTCGCAAGTTGAAAAGATTCGCCTAGTCTTTGCTTGGCAATCGCGGCCTCCTTGTGGAAAGCTTCGTTCAAATTGCGCTGCTGCGCAGCCGCATGACCGAAGCGAGACAGCTCGCGCCCCAAACGGTACGTTTCGCCGGCTTCCTTCTCGATCCAGCCTAGGTTCTCCAGCGTTAACAATAGGGAGTACATTGAGCTTTTGTTAATCACTAGCGTTCGTGACAAATCGATGAGTTTCAGCTTGCCCGGATGCAGTGAAATTTCTTTGAGAATTAGGTGGGCACGCTCAATAGCCGGAACTCGGTATTTATCGTCCAAAAAAGGGCCTCCTTGGTGTGGGGATATTCAGTTTGGTTTTATATGAAAAACCAAGTTCAACTTATAAAACCATTTTATCATATAAGATGTGAAAAAACGAGGGCATGTGGCGAATTAACTTGATGTTTTGGAGCGTTTTGGCTACTGATAGGAGCCTCCAAAGGCTCTTATTCCTCGCAAACATCCGCATCCCACGCAGATAGCAGCCTCCAAAGGCACTTAATCCTTCAAGTAGCTAGCTTTTCCGAACCAAAACTACAGATAAGAGCCTCCAGAAGCTCTTATACATCGCAAACATCCGCTTCCCACGCAGATAGCAGCCTCCAAAGACTCCTATTCCTTTAAGTAGCTAGCTTTTCCACGTTCAAACCACGGATAAGAGCCTCCAGAGGCTCTTATTCCCTGCTAACACCCGCATCCCGCGCAGATAGCAGCCTCCAAAGACTCTTATTCCTTCAAGTAGCAGCCCTCCCACCCCTGAGCAGCAAGAAAAATTGTTTAAGGTTGTTAATCAGCGTTAAGTCAGCGGCTGGAGGCGAAGTTAGGTTTTTAAGGCTGTTTTACAGCCTTAAAGCAGGAAAAGAGCGAGCTCAGCAGCAAGAAAAAGGTGCATTAGAGTTGTTAAGCAGCCGCAGGTTATGGCCATTAACGAGAGCCAGCGTCCAGCTTGTGAACGACGCGGTCGACTTTCAAAATATGCTGCATGACCCGATCTTCGGCCAGTTTCACATGCTGGAGTTTGATCGCTTCGTAGATATCCTTGTGCTCTTGGATCAGCAGCTCGACGGAAGCCCGTTCTGCAAAAAACCAAAGCCGGCGAGACTCTTTCATGCTTTCCTGCAAACGGTCGGTCAAAGATTCCATCATGCTGACGAATAACGAGTTATGGGAGGCTCTGGCAATGGTGAGGTGGAATCGAATGTCAGCCTGCTCGCTAAGGGATTCGTCCCCGATGGCCGCTTCCATTTCCTGAATGGTCACCTCAAGGAGCCGCAGGTCTTCCTCCGTACGCCGCTCTGCAGCAAGAGAAGCACAGCCTGCCTCGATAAATTTACGCACCTCCAGCACTTCTTGAAACGACTCCGTCTGATAAAAGAAACGGCCCGAACCCGAATTGTCGCCTTCCTCGCTGGGCAATGTCAGGCTAACGAACGTCCCCCCGCCATGGCGAATATCGACCCAGCCCATCGCTTTCAAGGCACTCATCGCTTCGCGGATCGTAGAGCGGCCCACCTCAAAGTTCGCCGCTAGCTGATCGACAGTAGGGAGTTTGGCGCCGGGTAGATAGGTACCCGCTTGAATTTGCTGCTTTATATGGGTCATCACGATCTCAGAGCCTTTTTGCGGCTTGATCTGTGGGAATGTCATAGGAAAACCTCCAGAAAAATGGCTATACAATGATTCTATTATACGCTAATATAAGAAAAAAGTCATCTGATGACATGATGACTCCGAGAGGGAGGCATGTATCATGCTTGAAAACCAAGTGAAAGCTAAACTTCGTGGTATCGTAGGCGACGCCTATTTTAAAGATGATATTGAAACGCTTGTCACACATTCCTACGATGGGACCCCTATGCTGCAACAGCTGCCTGAAGGGGTTATTTATCCGCAAAATACGGCCCAGGTATCGGCCATTATGAAAGTTATGAGCGAGCATCAGATCCCGCTGATCAGCCGAGGTTCCGGGACGAATCTATGCGGAGGCACCGTTCCCGTACAAGGCGGCATCGTGATGGTCATGCATCGGATGAATGCCATACTTGAAGTGGACATGCAGAATTTAACCGCGACTGTGCAGCCAGGAATAATTACGAAGACATTTATTGAGCATATTGAGGGTTTGGGACTTTTTTACCCACCTGACCCGAGCAGCATGGCGATCTCTACGATTGGCGGCAATATTGCCGAGTGTTCCGGAGGCTTGCGCGGGTTGAAATACGGGACTACCAAAGATTACGTCATCGGACTGGAGTGCGTGCTGGCTTCTGGGGAGATTATGCGTACGGGCGGCAAATTGATGAAAGACGTAGCGGGTTATGATTTGACGAAGCTGCTGGTCGGTTCGGAAGGAACCCTTGCGGTTATTACCGAAGCAACGTTGAAGCTCATCCCTCCTCCTAAGCATAAGAAAACTATGCTCGCGATGTTCAAAGATATGTACGGAGCGGCACGCACGGTATCTGCGATTATTGAGAATCGGATCATTCCTGCCACGCTGGAATTCATGGATAATCCGACGATTCGTGTGGTGAACGACTTCGCGAAGCTGGGGCTGCCACTCGACATGGAGGCTATTCTGCTCATTGAGCAAGATGGCGAGTTCGAAACGGTGGAGCGGGATATTGCCCGAATCTCGGAAATTTGCCAGGAAGAGCATGCGGATCAAATCAGCATCGCCAGCAATCAAGAAGAAGCGCTGAAGCTGCTTACAGCTAGGCGAAGTGCTTTCACGGCGCTGGCTCGGCTTCGTCCCACGACAATTTTGGAAGATGCGACTGTACCACGTTCCAAAATCGCCGAAATGGTGCAGCAGATTAATCGCATTGCGAAGAAGTATGACGTGCAGATATGCACTTTTGGCCATGCCGGGGATGGCAATTTGCACCCGACAGCGACTACGGACGCCAGAAATCATGATGAGATCGAGCGCGTTGAGGCCGCTTTTGAGGAAATTTTTGAAGAAGCGATACGTTTTGGCGGTACGATTACGGGAGAGCACGGCGTCGGGCTCGTTAAAGCGCCATTCCTGGAATGGAAAGTTGGAAGCGCAGGGATCGCCATCATGATGAATATTAAACAGGGCTTCGACCCTTTGAACATCCTCAATCCGGGTAAAATGTTTGCCAAAGAGTCCAGACGCAGGGTGGTGATTGACCATGTCTAATGCTACGGCTAAGTCGCTCCAGGAATCACTGAGATTGAAGCTGGATTATGATCAGCTAACGAACTGCATGCGCTGCGGTTTCTGTTTGCCGGCTTGTCCAACCTTCAAGGAAACCGGTGTGGAAGCGGAATCCCCGCGTGGACGAATCTCTTTGATGAAAGCTGCGGTTGACGGAATTATGGAACCGAATGTTCGATTCGAGGAGCAAATGGGCCATTGTCTAGGTTGTAGAGCGTGTGAACCAGCGTGTCCAGCGGACGTCAAATATGGTCAATTGATTGAACAGGCGAGGGATGCCATCGAGGATCACACCACACAGCACCGAACTTGGGTAAAAGGTGTGCGCAAGGTCGTTTTTGGCCAGCTGTTCCCTCATCAGAATCGCATGAAGCTGCTAGGCAAGGGGCTTAGATTTTATCAAAAGTCAGGCGCCCAAACTCTCGCACGAAAAACTGGCGTCGTTGGTCTATTTTCCAAGCAGATGTCCGCGTTGGAAAACGTTTTGCCCGAAGCGGCTGGGAAGGGCGTTGTGGATCAACTAGGAACCCGAGTTCCTGCGATTGGGGAGAAAATAGGTACCGTCGGCATGTTCCGCGGATGCTTAATGGACGTATTGTTTACGGAAACTAACCGTAAAACCGTACAGCTGCTGGCCAAAGCCGGATTCGATGTGGTGATCCCGGAAGCCCAGAACTGCTGCGGCGCCCTTCACGCTCATAGCGGAGAGATGGATCAGGCTAAGCAATTGGCTCGCCATAATATTCGCGCTTTTCAGGAAGCGGGTGTGGATTATATTGTGTCGAATGCAGGCGGATGCGGCGCGATTCTGGTTGAGTATGATCATTTGCTGCATGACGATGCCCAGTGGCAGGAGCAGGCGAAGTGGTTTGCGAGCAGGGTGAAGGACATCAGTACAATTTTGTTGGAAAAAGGTCGCCCGCTCACCTTCACAGAAGGGCCTGGCGTTCGTATCACGTATCAGGATTCCTGCCATTTGCGCAATGTAATGAAAGCCGGGGAGTCCCCACGCAAATTGCTTAAGCAGATGCCTGGCGCGACTTTCGTCGAGATGAAAGATGCGGGGTCCTGCTGCGGATCCGCCGGCATTTACAATTTGACTCAGCCGGATATGGCGAACACGATTCTCGACCACAAGATGGATCACGCCAAAGCTACGGATGCCCATTACATCGTGACCAGCAACCCTGGTTGTTTGCTGCAAATGAAGCTGGGCATTGATAAACATGCCCCTGGTTCGCCGATGCAAGCTGTCCATATTGTGGATTTTCTTTATGAGCGGGTGTAGTTGAATAGAAAAGAAGGGCCTATCTCTTAGTCATGGATGACTAAGGGGTAGGCCCTTTTTGAAGATATAGGGTTGGAGTGAACGAAGAGTTACTCCAGCTGCCTCGCGAGGAGGTAAGGGAACTACAGTTCGCTATTCTAGCCATAAGAGTCATTATCGCGAGGTATAGGGAACTACAGTTCGCTATTTTGCTGTTTGGTGGAAAATTCAGCGCTTTTCGTGGAAATAAGGTCCTGTAGTTCCGCTACTACCCTCGTATTCCTGCTATTTGCCAAAATAGCGCCTTGTAGTTCCCTTCTAAGATTTGTCCCAAATCAGAGGCGGATCTCTCAGGCCGGCGAAGCTGGTTTTCTTATTACAGGAGTGTCCACGGGGAGCCTCTACTGGCTATTACTTCAAAATTTCTTCAGAATTCCTTTACTTTTTCCTTCGCATATTCTGCAGAATATTTCGTTACGATAAAGGCATCGAATGGTAACGAGAGGAGAGTTTTTCCCATGATTAGAGCGATGCAAGAGCAGCTGTTATTTCTGTATAAATTCATGCGTGCGCCGAGCCAGATCGGGAGTGTCACGCCGAGCTCTGTGTTTCTGGCCAAAAAAATGCTCGAGCCCGTTCAATGGAATCAAGTTAGGAGCGTTGCCGAGCTCGGAGGCGGCACTGGCGCCATTACCAGACATCTGGCACAGGTTCTGCATAAAGAGGCCAAAGTACTCGTATTTGAAAAAGACCAGCAGCTGCGCAGTCAATTGTCCGCCAGGTTTCGGGACTTTGCCTGCTATGCCGACGCTTGCAGCATGCAGTCTGCCTTACGGAGAGAAGGAATCGATGAGCTAGATTGCATCTTGAGCGGCCTCCCGTTTTTTAATTTTCCGCCGGCTCTGCGTGAGCAATTAATGAACCAGATCGAAACGACGCTGAAGCCAGGCGGCTTATTCATCGCCTTCCAGTATTCGCAGCAGATGCGGAAGCAGCTCAGCCAGCGATTTGACATCGAGCGCGTTCATTTTGTCCCTCTCAACGTTCCGCCTGCTTTCGTATACGTCTGCCGCAAAAGGGGAGTATCTTGATGGGCGCGGAAAAAACCGACGCCAACAACATCCAATCGAAGCTTGGCACATATCTTCCGCTTCTTTGGCTGTTTTCGATTCCGGTTTTGAACGTATTCTATGGTCGTCTGAATAACGGCAGCGGCGATGTCGGTAATCTGATGACTGATTTAGATAATCTGATCCCTTTTATTCCCGTATTTATTATTCCCTACTTGATCTGGTATCCGTTCATCTTCGGCATGTTGATCGTCATGTTTCTGAAGGATAGAGCCGTCTACTACCGCAGCTTGATTGCCTTGTGCGCAGGGCTTATCTCCTGTTACCTTATTTATGCAACGTATCAAACGACCGTACCCAGACCGCCCCTAATTGACGACAGCTGGCTAATCGGGCTTGTGAAACTCGTTTATGCGACCGATAAGCCGTTCAACTGCTTCCCGAGCATTCATGTCCTGACCAGCTACATCGTGCTGAAAGCATCTTATCGCTGCAGCTTTGAGCGAAAAGCGCGAACGGCGATTGTCATAGCCGCATGGAGCATCATCATCTCCACTTTGTTCGTGAAACAGCATGCGATTCTTGACGTTGCCGGGGCTATTTTATTGTCCGAAGCGCTTGTTTTCACCCTAAAGCTTGTACGTTTTAGTAACCGTAAACCATCGAAGGAGGCTCGCTTTCATGAACTATGAATGGCTGTGTTCATTCTAACGTATTCGGGTGATGAGATTGAGCCGCAAGAAAAAAATGGGAAAAAATTTATGTTTTTCGGAGACGCTCGTTCAAAAATATGGTAGCTTTGCAATAGGACTGGACGCTAAGTGGGCGATCATGCACGGGAAGTCGGCACCCTATTTTACGAACACGGTTTACGCTTGCTCTGGCTGCCTTTCGTGCTCTTAGCCGTGTTGGCTTATCTGAAAATAACAAACCTGGGAGTGATCCAGCTTGACAATAAGTGTGCTCATTGCAGACGATGATCCGGAAATTCGCGACGTCATTCGTATTTACTTGAAAAATGAAGGCTACCGCGTTTTTGAATCGGAGGACGGCGTTCAAGCACTTGAGCTGCTGCACCGCGAATCGATCGATTTGATCATTCTGGACGTCATGATGCCGAATATGGATGGGATTAGAGCTTGCTTCAAGATTAGAGAGATGACGAAAATTCCGATTATCATGCTCTCCGCAAAAAGCGAGGATATCGACAAAATAACGGGGCTTACGACCGGGGCGGACGACTACATGGCGAAGCCGTTTAACCCGCTGGAGCTGGTCGCAAGAGTCAAGGCGCAGCTGCGCAGGCAAACATTTACCGGCGCGGCCGAAACTCAGGCCAAAGCTTCCGATAGGAACATAGTGGAGATCGACGACCTGGTTATTCACATAAACAAGCATCTTGTGACGGTGCACGGCAGAGAGGCGCTACTTACACCAATCGAGTTTTCTATTTTGGAACTGCTTGCCAGCCATCGTGGACAGGTATTCAATGTAGAACAAATTTATAGGAGCGTTTGGAAAGAAGATAAATTTTTGTCTGACAATACCGTGATGGTCCACGTGCGCAACATTCGCGAGAAAATCGAAGATAATCCGCGTGAACCGCGATTTATCAAAACGGTTTGGGGAGTGGGATATAAAGTTGAATAGAGACTTCCTTTCCCTCTTGAACTGGAAGAAGAGCATTAGGCTGCGCTTGCTCGGATCGCTTCTATTTAGCCTGGTCGCTGCTTTTTTCGGAACGTCCCTCATCAATGATTTTTTGAATTTTATTTTGCCGCAGATTATCGTCATGAAGAGTGAAAGTGAGGCTCTTTCCTTTGCTAACGCAGCCTTGTCTTTCCTCTCGTTCTTATTTTTCTTTTTACTTATCTTTTTCTTTCTGATGCGTCCTATCGTCAGGAAAGTGAGAACTCTTGCCGACGGCCTCATGGCGATCGCGAATGGGGATCTCAATTACCGGGTGCCCCTGCCGGGCCAAGATGAGCTTGGGGAAGTCGCGCAGAACATCAATTACATGGCTGAGCAGCTTCAGAGCATGATGAAGAGAGAGCGCCAGATCGAGACATCAAAGATGGAGCTGATCACGCACGTATCTCATGATTTGCGCACGCCTTTGACGAGCATCATCGGCTATTTGAACCTGCTCAAAAATGACGATTACCAGGATCTGGACGAACACAAACGGTACATCCATAATGCCTTTAACAAGACCCAGCAAATGAAAAAGCTGATCGACGATCTGTTCGAGTATACTCGTCTTACCAGCGGAGATGCCAATCTTTCCTTCCAGGTGATCGACCTCAACAGCCTTCTGGAGCAAATTATCATCGAGTTCGAGCCGATCGCGCAGGAGCTCTCCCTTGCGATCAGGAAGGATTGGGAACAACAGTCCCTATTTGCCCATGTGGATGTTGAAAGGCTGGTACGGGCGATCGATAACCTGCTCATGAATGCCCTCAAGTTCTCCTTGAAGCCAGGTGAAATCACGGTTCGACTTGCCGAGCGCGATCATCTTGTTGTGCTTGCGGTTGAAAATTGGGGAAGTCCGATTACCAAGGAGCAGGAAAAGCTTTTGTTCGAGCGTTTTTATAAGGCAGAGCCATCCAGGCGTGATCGCGACGTGCCTTCGGGTGCAGGACTCGGTCTATCGATTGCGAACTATATCGTCGAGCTGCACGGAGGAAGAATAGGTCTGAAGCATGCGAACGGGCATTTCACCTTTTTTATCGAGCTGCCGAAAGCGGAACAAATAACGAAGTACAAGGGGAGCGAGGAGTTAATATGAATTCGAATGCCAAGGAACGCAGTAAAATCCGGGATATCGCATTGGCGGAAGAAGGCCGGCTTAAAATCGAATGGGCGTGCGCGCATATGCCTGTTCTGAGTCGAATTAAGGAACGATTCGTCATCGAACAGCCTTTTAAAGGATTGAAAGTCGCCATATCGCTTCACTTGGAGGCGAAGACGGCTTATCTTGCGAAGGTCATTCAAGCAGGCGGTGCACAAGTGACGATTACAGGCAGCAACCCTTTATCTACCCAAGATGATGTTTGCGCAGCGCTCGTTAGTGACGGCATTACCGTCTATGCCAAATATAATCCGGATCCGCTGGAGTATAAACAGATGCTGATCGATACAATCGAAACAGAGCCGGATTTGATTATTGACGACGGCGGGGATTTGGTAGGCATTCTGCATACCGAACGACGCGATTTGTTAGGGAAGGTACGCGGCGGGGCTGAGGAAACGACAACAGGGATATGGCGTTTGAAGGCGATGGAAAAGGAAGATCGGCTCGAATTCCCGATGATTGCGGTGAACGACGCGTTCTGCAAATATTTGTTTGACAACAGGTACGGTACGGGGCAATCGGTGTGGGACGGGATTAATCGGACGACTAATCTAGTCGTAGCTGGTAAAGTCGTCGTCGTGGCAGGCTATGGCTGGTGCGGCAAAGGCGTAGCCATGCGTGCCAAAGGCTTGGGGGCGAAAGTCGTGGTCACGGAAACGGACTCGATCAAAGCCGTTGAGGCGTACATGGACGGTTTTGAGGTTATGCCTATGCAAGCAGCGGCCCCAATCGGCGATATTTTCGTCACGGTTACCGGTAATAAGGATGTCATATGCGGTAAGCATTATTTTCTGATGAAGGACGGAGCCATTCTTACGAATGCGGGCCATTTTGATGTGGAAGTCAATGTGAAGGATCTCGAAGACATCGCCGTTTCGCAACGGACTGTCAGGAAAAACATCGAGGAGTATACGTTCATCGACGGTCGCTGCGTCTATTTACTTGCAGAAGGGCGGCTCGTTAACTTAGCGGCGGGCGACGGTCATCCGGCAGAAATCATGGATATGACTTTTGCCCTGCAAGCAATGTCGTTGAAATATGTGAACGAGCATTATCAAAGTCTCGGCAGTAAAGTCATAAATGTACCGTTCGAGTTGGACGAACAGGTAGCGCTCTATAAGCTGGACTCGCTTGGTATTGAAATCGACAGACTAACGGCGGAACAGCAAACTTATCTTGCGAGCTGGGCGGAGCATTAACTTCAACCCCGGAGCTTCTTATCAAGAGGCAAACAATCCCAACAAGAAATGAAAAGAACCTAGCCGCAGGCCTCAGGCTAGGTTCTTCATATATGTTTTTGGAGTGACGCGGAGGAATGGGAACTACAGTCCGCTATTCTAGCAAAAAGTGGATGATCGCGACCGAGAGGGAACTACAGTCCGCTATTTTGTCTTTTATAGGAAAATTCAGCGCTTTTCGTAGAAATAAGACCCTGTAGTTCCGCTACGACCCTCGTATCCCTGCTATTTGCCAAAATAGCGCCTTGTAGTTCCCTTCTAGCTAAGATTTGTCCCAAATAAGAGGCTTATCTCTCAGGGCGGCGAAATCATGGCCTTTTTAACGTCCACCCGGAATAAACTGCTTTAACCAGCCACCGAAACTTTTGGGATTGCGTGTTTGAATCAGTACGACACCTTCCCCACGGAATCGGCAGACTACGCCTTCTCCGCTCGTAACGCTGGATAGCCAGCCTTTGGCCGCTTTTTCGATGGTGTAGTGGGTATAATCCGGCCAAGCGACCAGATGCCCATTATCAATGACGACCTCTTCACCTGGTGAAAGGTTAATGGCATGAATTGCCCCGTAGGACGATAGGAAGACGGTGCCTTTTCCGCTAATTTCCACGATGAAAAAGCCTTCGCCCGACATAAAGCCGCTCATCAGATTCTGCATCTTGGTATTGACCTGGATGCCGGAGGTGCCGGCGAGGAAGCCGTCTTTTTGCACGAAAAGCTTGTACGATCCATCCAGTTCGACGGCCTCAATGTCGCCGATTACAGCTGGCGCGAGCAAAACCTCTCCTGGTCCTCTGGAAGGGGTTAGTTCTTGAAAAAAGAACTTCTCGCCGCTGAGCATTCGGCCCAAACCTCGCATAATACCGCCATCGACCGTTCCTTTGAGCTCCACATTAGGCGACATGGAAACCATGGCCCCTGCCTCAGCTTTGATGTTCTCTCCTTGTTCAAGCTGTACTTTCAGCATGGGAAAAGCACCTTTATACAGGATTTCGTGTTTCATTGTTAACCTCCAAGTAGGGTTGAATTTTGTGATGAATGCTACTTATCATTTTTTCCCAGTATATCATATTTCGTGAAAGGACTATTTGGATTGGCGGGTGAAAGTAAAAAAAGCCGCTTCCCGGCGGTTTGTACCGCGCCTGGGAGAGCAGCTTCATTTGTTATTAACTAAAACGAATTGATCGAGGACATCACGGTACCAAAAATGATCACAGCAAAAAGAATATAAAGCACAATCCCGATAGCGGCCCAGATTAGGCTGGCCTTGGCATAATTGGCTTTGTTCGGATTCTCCCCGCTGCTGAATGCCCATACGAATAATAAGATAATGTTCACAATTGGAATCGCGAGCAGCAGGATCGTTAACATCCAATTCTTCACGCTAAGGACAGGTGCGGTTTGTTGTTCTTCCATAATCAAGCTCAACTCCCTCTCACGTCATATACGTTAACTGTATTGCTCAGCTGTTGTATATATGCCACTGAGTACTGTCGCTCAAGCTAATCTCTGGCGAAACGCTGCCTGTACTTGCGCGGAGAAATGCCTTCCAGGCGGGTGAAACAAGTAGCAAAATAGGCAGGCTGCTCGAAGCCGACTTCTTCTCCAACATGAGCAACCGGAAGGTCGGTTTGAAGCAGCAGCAGCTTGGCCTGCTGGATGCGCAGGCGGAGCAGGTATTCCGTCGGCGAGCAGCCGTATTCTCTTTGCATGCAGCGAGCGATGTACACGGGATGGAAGTTCACATGATCGCCAAGCGCTTTGGCGGAAACCGTCTCTCGGTAATGCTGACGCAAATAGGAAGCAGCTTTCTCCGCGCAGGCCAGCGAAGGTGAGAGTTGTTCCTTTGTCGCAGAAACGGATAGTTGGAGCATCAATTCATGAAACAACTGCTGCTGAGCAAATCGGGCACCGCTCACATGCGCGCGCGGCTGCAGTTGATGGAGCTGTTCGAACAATTCATACGTCTTCTCAGGCTGCAAAAGGGTCGTATACTGCGGGATTCGAATGGTAAATGGCTCGACCGAGAATGGCTTGATGAAGACGGGAGAGGGATCTTCAAGCGGCAAGGCCGGAAGCGTGTTATCAACCATGTTCCAGTGACCTCCAGCGTGGAAGTGCATCCAATACGTCGAGGTATCCTCCGCGCATACTTGGGTTGCAAAATGGTAGCAGTCCGGTCTTAGAATGAGGGCTTGACCAGGAGCAACCTCAAACCGCTGCTCCTCTTCCGCCAGAAAGAGGCACCCGGAGGTGGTAATCAGGAGATCGAAAACCTCAATATGACTTCTGCTGGGATGCTTGGCGTTCTTAGGGATGGTATTGAAACCGCTAGTAATGTAATGCGGAAAAGGCGGGATTGTCATTTCTATCAAGGCCATCTGAATCACCTGTTCACTTCTTCGTATAGAAGTTGGAATTTTGAAAGTTTAAGTTGCAATGCTGATACATGGAACCCACTATAGCATCTATAATTTGAGCAGGCAACAAAGTTTCATTTTCATAAAAAGAGAGACTGGAATCGGATGGTGGCATATCATGCAGACAGAGAAAAATAAGTTCACATTATGGCTTTTGGCGTGGCCGATTTTCGTCGAATTACTGCTGCAACTACTATTGGGCGTGGTAGATACCCTGATGGTAAGCCGTGTGTCGGATGATGCGGTTGCTGTTGTGGGCTTGGCGAATCAAGTGTTTCAAGCCATGATGATTTTATTTATGACGGTGGCCAGCGGCGCGGGGATTTTGATAGCGCAGAAAATAGGCGCCAAGCAGCAGGAAGCTGCCCGTACGGTTGCGATCATGGCTGTTACCGTGAGCGCAGCAATCGGGGTTGTGCTTAGCATGATCCTGTATCAAGAAGCGCTGCCACTGGCAAGGCTGTTTCAATTGGAGGAGAGGCTGCTTCCATTGGCCCAAACCTACATTTCGATTGTCGGAAGCGGGATGGTTCTAACGGCACTGACAGCTGCGCTGAGCACGATCATTCGCAATACAGGGAATACCAAAGGGCCGATGATTACGGCGATTGGCATGAATGTGATTCATATTGTGTTTAACTATGGATTTATATACGGCGAGCTGGGCTTCCCCCAATTGGGGTTGACCGGTGTAGCGATATCGACGTTAGTGAGCCGATTGCTGGCGACTTGTTTGCTGCTGTTTATGTTCGTTACCGCTTTCGAGCGGAGAATCTCTTGGGGAGATTTACTGGTTTTTAACCGCAAGCTGTTCGGGGCGATCCTGAAAATTGGTTGGCCGATGGGCATCAACATGTCCTCCTGGGTATTGTCGCAGTTAACGATTTACACCATTTTGGCAACTTTGGGGGCAAGAGAGCTGGCAACGAGGACGTATTTGAATACGCTCGAATCGATCTGTTTTATGTTGGGTTTTTCGATTGCCTTGGCTGTACAAATTCAGATTGCCCATCTGTACGGATCCGGGAATATCAAAGAAGCGTATCGAAGCGGTTATCGCGGCACCTGGATCGGCATGGGATTAGTAGGATTCAACAGTCTGATTCTTTTTTTCACGTTCAAAAGTTTTCTCAGTTTCTTTACGTCCGATGCGGGTATTGTGCAGCTTGGGATGTCTTGTCTGGGGCTGACTTTGGTTCTGCAGCCGGGGAAGATGCTCAACATGGGGTTTGGCAACGCCTTGAGCGCGATCGGGGATACGAGGTTCAATATGGTGATTTCGCTGATCTCCATGTGGGGATTAGCCGCAGGACTTTCCTATTATCTCGGTTTGCATTTGGGCTGGGGCTTGGCGGGCATCTATGTCGCGATGATCTGCGACGAGTATTTGCGGGGTATTCTGGTCATCATCCGGTGGCGGCAGAAGAAGTATTTGCGGCAGGCTGAGGCACGGAAGGCGAGCGGCGCAGGGCTTGAGAACGTCAGGCAAGAGGGAATGGGCTTGCACGCTTAGGCGGCTGCGGAAGATGGCCTTGCGTGCAGCCCACACGCCCTACCTGCGGTACGTGCGGAACATAATATCCCGGTTGTAGTTGCCGAAGCCTTCCCCGTACAAGGTCAATCCTCCGACATGCTCGGCAGTCACCGGCACTTCAAGGCGCAGTGTCCACTCGTTGCGGGACATGCGAATATCCTTGATCGTGACTGGCGATAGCGGCTGTCCGTCCAGGAATGTCCCTTGCTCGGTGATCCGAATCACCTTCAACCAGCCGTATTGGTTGATGGAATCCGCCCACCACGCAGGGGTGAGTTGACCGCGGCCCTGTCCCGAGTCGCCGGGACTTGTCCAGAAGCCAAGCAGGGTATCATTCACATAGAAGTGAATGTCAGAGGGCCAGTTCTCGGCGATACCTGGAGCTTCGGAGCCGATTTCCAAGGAGATTTCGATTTCCTCCAACGTCTGGCTGGGCAGCACATAATTCGGAATGCTATACTCCACGAAGCCGCTGCCGAACCAGAGAATCTTGGCATGCATGCGCTCAGGCTCGAAGAAAAAGCGTGGATCATCGTATTGGCCGATGACGTGCTCAGCAGTTGCCAGCCCGCAGGTTGGCTGAATGTCAAAGCGAGTATAGTGCCCGATAGGAATAGACACTTCGTCGAAGGCTCGCTTCTGTTCGATAAACTGTGGGAGTGTAATGTCGATACTGCCTACCGCTAAGGTACACATTTTGTGTGTGCCGCCTTGTTTGCGGACGAGTTGGGTGTGAATGAGTCCGCCAGCTTCTAACTTTTTCACATGCATCGTAAGGATGGCGCTGCTGAGGCCCAAGGTTTGGGCCAAGTCTTTCACATTCATTTGTTTCTCACCAAGCAAATCAAGTATCCTGAGCCTCACGTCGCTAGCCAATGCTTCATAGAGCGGCAGCCATTTGTGGTCTGTTGTTGCGTGGATCATCGTCAAAACTCCTCATAATTAGATTCGTACTAATTAATGAAAATATTAATTCAAATTGGGCGAAATGAAAAGCTTGAATTTGAACTTTTTTTATTGTTTAATAGAAATTAATAACGTAATAATTTCATTAACCAATTTATATTTTTATTAATTATACGATGGGGTGAAAGCAATGTCTATCCAAGCAAGCATGATTATTGACAAAGATTTTGTTATCGGTGAAGTGGATTCTCGAATTTATGGCTCTTTTATCGAGCATTTGGGACGCGCCGTGTATGGAGGGATTTACGAGCCAGGCCATCCACAAGCGGATGAGCAAGGCTTTCGTGCCGATGTTCTGGAACTGGTGAAAGGCCTGGACGTGCCGATTGTTCGTTATCCAGGTGGGAATTTCGTATCTGGTTACAACTGGGAAGACGGCATTGGGCCGATCGAGCAGCGGAAGAAGAGGCTTGACCTGGCATGGCGCACGATCGAGCCTAACTTGATAGGGCTGAACGAATTCATGGATTGGTGCCGGAAAGCGAATACCGACGCGATGATGGCTGTTAATCTGGGAACTCGCGGGCCGGACGAAGCCAGAGATATTATCGAGTATGCCAATATTACAGGCGGTACTTACTGGAGCGACTTGCGGATTTCTCATGGGTATAAAGTACCGCATAATATCAAAACATGGTGTCTAGGCAATGAGATGGACGGCCCTTGGCAAACCGGCAGCAAAACTGCCGTAGAATATGGTCGGACAGCATGTGAAACAGCCAAAGTGATGAAATGGGTCGATCCATCCATTGAGCTTGTGGCCTGTGGCAGCTCCAGCTTAACAATGGCAACATTCCCGGAATGGGAAGCGACTGTTCTCGATCATACCTACGATCACGTCGATTACATCTCCTTGCATCAATATTATGGCAATCGGGATAAAAATACAGCGAATTTCCTGGCCCAATCGATGGGTATGGATCGTTTTATTCATACAGTAATTTCGACAGCCGATTACATTCAAGCGAAGAAGCGCGGGAAGAAGAAGATCAACCTTTCCTTCGACGAGTGGAATGTGTGGTATCACTCCAATGAAGCCGACAGCAAGATCGAGCCATGGTCCATCGCGCCGCCACAGCTGGAAGATATTTATAATCATGAAGATGCGCTCTTGGTGGGCTGTATGCTAATCTCGATGTTGAAGCGTGCGGATCGTGTGAAAATGGCCTGCTTGGCACAGCTCGTCAATGTTATCGCGCCAATCATGACGGCGAATGGCGGAGCAGCCTGGAAGCAAACAATCTATTATCCTTACATGCATGCAAGTGTGTTCGGGCGCGGAACCGTTCTAGTTCCTTTGATTAAATCGTCCAAGTACGATGCCAAAGACTACACGGATGTGCCTCATCTGGAAGCTGTAGCCGTTCATAATGAGGAGAAATCCGAAGTGACGATCTTCGCGGTAAACCGTCATTTGGAGGAAGCGCTCCCGCTGGAATTGGATCTGCGCAGTTTCGGAGGCTGCCGCGTCATTGAACATATCGTGCTAGAGAATGACGATTTGAAAGCTGCGAATACCGTAGATGCACAAGATCGTGTGAAGCCTCATACAGGCGGCAATGCGACAGTTTCGGCAAATGGTCAAATTCAAGGCACACTCGGCAAAGCCTCATGGAATGTTATCCGCTTAAAATTGCTTTAAACATATAGCAGTAAGACATGGTTAGAGCCGCGGCTCTGCCGTGTCTTATTTTTGTTCAAGGTGAGAGTTGCTGATAGGTAGAGTAGCTATTTTGTTAGCGATGCGGCAGCACGCTTAGAGCGAGAGAACGTTGAGTTGAGCCTCTCAAAATCAATTGGTCTTTGCCAACGAACTGTATGATGCTTATTGACGCGAAAACGGCTTCTTTGACTATTTAACGAATTGAATTGGCCTTATGGGACAGGCGATTTTTTCCAAATGTCTGATCCGATAAATCGTTTCATAAAACAACATAATAAGGACAAGAATTAGCGAAGAAAACGAACATATAGCGCTCCTATTCGTAAGTTCACGATACTGATGTATAAGATGTATAAGCTGTGAATTCCTTTATTTTTCAATCTGCGCTCTGGTATGATGAGAGAAATACATGATTGAGGGGTTCGCGCATATGACAATGAGATGGATGCTTGGATTGCTGGTTTTGATTCTCAGTTTATCCGCTTGCGGGAGTAAGCCTAGTAAACCGAATGACACACAGGTGGCAGCAGTAAAAGCCGATGGTCCCAAGATTTATCAAAATTTCTGCATTTCTTGTCACGGTAATCAATTACAGGGCGCACAAGGGCCGAATATTCAAAAAGTCGGAGAACGATTGACGGAAGAAGAGATCATTAAACGCATTCAAAAAGGCGGCGGCGGAATGCCTCCGTTCCAAGTTGCACTCAAAGAGGATGAGTTAAAGGCGCTTGCAGCCTGGTTAGCAGAATTAAAACAATGGTAAAATATGTAAATTAAGTACCCTTTAAGGTGGGCTACATATTTTCTTCACAATTCGTGTATACAATTAGGGGCAAGAGGAGAGTGATGTAAGATGCACTTGAATTTGAAGCCCCGGAACCGTCTTCCGAAAAGAACGAAGAAGACGAGACCAGCCCGTCTGGGAGCGACGATTTCGTTTCTGCTGTTCATGATTGGTTTGCCATTAATATCCGTAGCAGGTATGGAGCTCTTGGAACGCGGCTCTTTCACAAATACAATCCAATGGATCGTGTCTAACCAAGCTTTTTACTTCTTAAATGTGGGACTGTCTTTCTGTTTATTGGCTTTGGTATTTTCTTTCGTAGGTTCTTTGGCAATTTCAGGGTCCATTACGACGCTGCTGCTTGGGCTTGTGGCTTTAATTTCGTATATGAAGGTGAAAATGATTGGGGAGCCTTTCTTCCCATGGGACATATTGCTCAATAAAGAAAGTATGGATATCGCTTCGCTCGTTACGGGAAAAGCCGCTTTGCTGCGAATCAGCGTCGTGGCGGCAGCCGTGATCGTTGTCCTGCTGCTTCGTTGGGTTTTACCGCGCGTCACCTTGCCGGTGATTAGTCGAATCGGTTTGGGGTTGTTTTCGCTCTATGCCTTGTACGCGTTCGGGGTGAAGACGCCGCTGGCTGGTAAAATACTTGATCACGCGGGAGTCAACGAAATTGTGTGGAATCAGCAAGAAAACTACGCCAATAACGGTTTAGCGCTGGCTTTTACACTGAATGTCAAAAATTCCATCGTTCCTAAGCCCGAGACGTATAGCGATCAGTCGATCGCAGCAGTTGCTGCAAGTTTGGAACAACCAACAGGAAGCGTGCAACAAGCGTCCAAAGCTTCCATCAGTGCGGACTCCTTGAACGGGAAGAAGCCGAACGTTATCTTCGTTATGAGCGAAGCGTTCTGGGACCCGACTTTGTTGCCGAACGTCAAGTTTAGCGAAGATCCGCTTCCAACGATCCATCGGTTGCAAAAAGAGTCCACTTCAGGTTACCTGCTGTCCCCACAATTCGGGGGCGGTACCAGCAACGTAGAATTTGAAGTTTTGACCGGTAATTCCATGAGTTTGCTGCCTGGCGGCTCCATTCCATACCAACAATATGTCTCTAAGCCAGTGCCGAGTTTGGCGAGTTACTTTGCCGACCAAGGCTACAAAAGCATGGGGATTCACTCTTACGAGGGTTGGTTCTGGAATCGGAATACGGTGTATAAGGATCTGGGATTCCAGTCCTTCAAGAGCAGTGAGCATTTCGAGAATCCGGAGACCAAAGGGTACTTTATTTCGGATGCAGAGGTTGCCAGATCGATTATTGATGAAGTAGATAAAACGCCAGATCCGATGTTTATTTATACGGTCACGATGCAGAATCATGGCCCCTATGATGATCCGCGATACGGCGAAAATCAATTTAAAGCAGAGGGCAACCTGACGCCTGCTGCCAAAAGCATTCTGGAAACCTACACGCAAGGCGCACATGATGCCGATCAAAGCTTGCAAATGCTGATTGATCATTACAAGGATTCCAGCGAGCCAACGATGATAGTCTTTTATGGGGATCATTTGCCAATGCTTGGACTGGATTATCAAGTTTATAAAGAAGCAGGATTTATTCAAAGCAGCAATCCCAGCGAGTGGTCGCTGGAAGAAGTGAAGAAGATGCATAGTATCCCGCTCGTCATGTGGTCGAATTTTGATCAGCCGAAGCAAGATATTCCGCTGCTAAGCGATTCTTTCTTGGGCGCACGTGTGCTGGATATGCTGCAAATGACGAAGCCGGCGAACTTTGCTTTGAATGCCCAGTTGGCTGCCCAAGTGCCAGGTTTGTTGAGTAATCTGGTGGTGGACGCCGATCAGAGCCTTCATACCAAGGTACCCGATTCTACGAAGTCTTTGTTAGAGGATTATAGGAATGTCCAATACGATTTACTCTTCGGCAAGCAGTATCTGGCCTCCTATATCGATCACGAATATTTGTCGAAGTCGGTTCAAGCCAGCTATAATGCGGAGTTCAACGACCCCGATTCTGCGCTTCGAGCCGAAGGGGGAAGCAGTACGCCCTCGGAAGCCAAACCTGTAAGTGCACAGTAGTAGAAGTCCCTGTTTCGTTGTCGTTTGCGACGAGATGGGGATTTTTTGCGCGCGAAAAATAATCATTGCTATTGTTAGGGGATTTTTGGTAATATAGAACTCCTGTCTCTACGCAGCGGCTGCAAGGAAACATCCATGATTGCCTGTAAAAACGGAGGAGGTGTTTTATGCTTTTCGCGGTTTTGGCGCGCAAGGCGTATGCAAGGAATTTGCAGTATCGCGGTTCACATCTGCTGCATAATGCAGTGAGCGCGGTATTCGGTTTTATTTATGCCAGCATTTGGACGGGACTGGGCAGTGATGCATCACTAGGTCAGTATGGCGCCAAAGGGATTGTCGGTTATATTGCCTTTAATCAAGCGATTCTGTGGATTACACAGTTCACAACGAAAGGGCTCGGGCTTGAACAATCTGTGCGGACGGGTCAAATCGCTATCGATCTGATGAGGCCTGTACACCTGTTCTATCAGACGATGAGTCGAGAATGGGGCCAAATCTATTATCAATTTCTCTACAAATTTATCCCGATTTATGCCCTCTATTATTTCATCTTCTCTTTACAGCTTCCTAAGCAAGTTCTCGTTTATGGCTGGACAGTCGTTGCTCTGATCTTGGCCGCCTATATCTCCATTTGCATGAATTATTTGATTGGTGTTGCCGCTCTCTGGACCACGGAGTCCCGTTGGTTTTATTGGGTGAATTATTCTTTCAGCATGCTGCTGTCCGGATTTTTCATTCCGCTGGAATGGCTGCCATCCTGGCTTCGCACGATCAGCTTTTATACACCATATCCGTATTTGCTCTATTATCCGACTCGTATCTATTTACAGCTTGAACATGGAACCGTTGTGCTCGGCGCTCTCCTATGGAGCATCGGGTTTACTTGCGTCTGTTTGGCCGTTACCCAAGGTGTACGCAGGAAATTGGAGGTGCAGGGCGGATGATCTCGGTCAAACTGTATATGCTCCTCATCAAGGCGAGTTTGCGCAGCCGGATGCAGTACAAATTTAATTTCTTTTTCTCTACGGCCATGGCCTCTTGTGTGCATATCTGCGAATTTCTGATGGTTGCGCTGGTCATGATGCGTTTTGGCAATATCAAGGGGTGGACCCTGTATGAAGTCTGCTACTTATATGGGGTCATGATGATCTCCAGGGCGATTTACCGCACGTTGGCTTCGGATGTGCATCATTTGGAAAAGTATCTCGTTTCAGGGGACCTGGATGCGCTGTTAATCCGACCCGTTCCTGTTTTGCTGGCTTTAATGACCCAGAATTCACAAGTCTTAATTGCCGAAATCGGGCAGGGACTGATTCTTCTCTACATTGCGATACAGGCTCTCCTAGCAAGCGGTCAAATTGGTTGGCTTGTGATTCCATTAACGGGGTTAATGATCATCTCGGGCGCGATTATTTTATTCGCCATCGGACTGGCGACAGCGGCTGCGGGCTTCTGGCTGACGCGCATTGAATCCCTGCAAAATATGACCGAGGACGCGTCGCAAACAGCTGCCAGGTATCCGTTATCCCTCTATCCCAAATGGCTGCAGGGCGCGTTATTGCTGGTGGTTCCGGTTGGCTTCGTTAATTATATCCCGACATTATATGTCCTAAGACACCAAGGCGGTATCGGCATGCTGCTCGGTACGGCGGCGGTGGCCGCGGTTTCCCTGTGGCTTGCGATTCGGTTCTGGAAGTTGGGATTATCCCGCTATCAAAGCACAGGCAGTTAAGGAGGGGACGAGTGGATTATGATAACCGTTAAACACTTACGCAAAACTTTTCAGACCCCGCTGGTGAAAGAAGGCAAGTTTGCAGGTCTAAGAACGCTGTTCTCACGAGCCTACAAAGAGAAAGAAGCTGTGCGCGATGTCAGCTTCGAGATTGAATCTGGCGAGTTCGTCGGGTATATTGGACCTAATGGTGCCGGGAAGTCGACGACGATCAAAATGCTAACCGGCATCCTGCATCCGACTTCGGGCGAGGTGCTGATTCATGGATATAGCCCGCAAAAACATCGGAGACGCGTCGTAGCCCAGCTAGGCGTTGTGTTTGGCCAGAGAAGCCAGCTATGGTGGGATTTGCCTGTGAAGGATTCCTACGAGATTCTGACGGCGATGTATCGGGTGGATGAGAGCGTTGCCCGCCGCCGATTAGGGGAATTAACCGAACTGCTTGAGCTGCAGGAACTGCTGGATACGCCTGTTCGCAAGCTTTCGCTTGGTCAGCGGATGCGAGCTGATCTAGCCGCTTCCATGCTGCATGATCCGGATATTCTGTTTCTGGATGAGCCAACGATTGGCTTGGATGTCGTGGCCAAACGGAATATTCGGGGGTTTCTTCATACATTGAATCGCGAATTCGGCAAAACGATTCTGTTGACCACCCATGACATGGATGACATCGAGCAGCTATGCAAAAGGGTCATCGTGATTAATCATGGTCAAATCGGGTATGATGGTTCCATTCAGGAATTGCGCGACCGCATCGGGCTGCCCACGATGATGAAAGTGACTTATCGAGGCGAAATTCAGGTGCCTTCAAGTTGGGAGCTGCCCTTTCAAATTGTAGAGCAAGAGGCGAATAGGCTGACCATTGCCTGCAACCGGCAGGAGCTCAAGGCCATGGATGTTCTGCGAATCGTTAGCAATTGGGGCGAAATGGATGATGTACATATGGAAGAGCCTGAGTTCGAAGAGGTGATTCATGGCGTATATAAATAGTCAGGAGTGAGTTCTTATGGCGATAGAAAAGGAACAACGGGAGAAGGAAGCGCAGCGCGTTGCCTCTGTTCGAGCCCAGATCCAACAGCGGATTATCGATTTGGGGGAGACGGTGGATCAGCGCCGCTCCGAGGCGACGGCGATTGGCCGCAGCTTCTGGGACGATATATCCGTCAATGCCGACAATGATGATGATCTGATCGAGACAGCGGCGAGTATGGCCCAGCAGGAGCACGTCCTGCAAGGCCAAGAGCGCAGCTACCGCTTAGCGCAGGATGCGCTGCGGAAGCTGCAGCGCGTCGTGGATGCGCCGTATTTCAGCCGCATCGACTTCAAGGAGCGCAGCGAGCAAGAGCGCGAGAAGATATACATCGGGTTGACCTCTTTCATCGATGCCAAAACGGATGAAATACTGATCTATGACTGGCGCGCGCCTATCGCGAGTTTGTTTTATGACTATCCGCCGGGCCCTGCGACGTATCGGACGCCGGAAATGGATGTCAGCGGCGAGCTGATGCTCAAGCGCCAATACATTATCAAAGCCGGCGTTCTGCAGGATGTGTTCGATACGGGGATCTCTATCGGCGATGAGATGCTTCAGCAGATGCTCAGCCGCAGCGCGGATGAGAAGATGCACAGTATCGTCACGACGATTCAGCGTGAGCAGAACCAGATCATTCGCGATGATCGGCACAAGGTGTTGGTCGTGCAAGGGGCTGCCGGCAGTGGTAAAACCTCTGTCGCCCTGCAGCGCATCGCGTATTTGCTCTACAAATATCGGACGACGCTCAGCGCGGATAATATGATTCTGTTCTCGCCGAACTCGCTGTTCAGCGACTACGTTTCGCACGTTCTTCCAGAACTGGGCGAAGCGACGATGCAGCAGACGACATTTCAGGACTATTTGACCCATAAATTAAGTGATACGGGCTTGCAGCTCGAAGATCCATACGACCAGTTGGAGTTTGTTCTGACAGGAACGGAGCAGGATCCCGCTTATGCTACACGGCTGCAAAGTATCCAGTACAAAACATCAGCCGCTTTCCTCAGCGTAATTGAAGCCTATGGCGAGAAGTTCAAGCATGGAGGGCTTCGCTTTCTTGATCTGTCCGTAGGCAAGAAGGTATTAATTACAGCGGAAGAACTGAACGAACGTTTCTATGCGAAGGATTCCATCCTAGCCTTAGGGGAACGTATGGAACAGCTATCCGAATGGATGCTGGAGAAGCTGGATGCGATTCAAGCCGATGCGCAGAAACGGTTCTACCGGAAAATGGTGCGTGAACCCAAATATCTGGGCAGCGAACCGGAAATGAAAAAGATGAGCAAGATCAAAGCTCACAAAGCTATTGGGCCGCTCAAAGAAAAAACGCGAAAGCTTGCTTATGTCGATGTCCTTGGCATGTACAAGGATCTATACACGGATACAGAGCTGCATCAGGAGCTCATGAAGCAATCAGGGCAGGTATTGCCTGCTGAGTGGGAAGCGATCAGCGCTTTCACTTCCGCGGCGCTGGCTGAGGGGACGCTGCACTATGAGGATGCAACTCCGCTTGTCTACCTGAAGGGGCTTGTGGAGGGCCAACTGCGCGTTGGAACCATCCGGTATTGCCTTGTGGATGAAGCGCAGGACTACTCGCCGTTTCACTATGCCTACTTGAAGAAGCTATTCCCCCGAGCACGATTTACGCTGCTCGGCGATTGGAATCAAGGGATCTTCACGCACGCGAATGCTCAGGCGAGCGCTGCGGAAGGCAAGAGCGAATACAGCTCGATCAGCGAGCTGATGAAGGAAGAGGAGACGGAGACGATCCGTCTCGTCAAGAGCTACCGCTCCACGCGCGAAATCGTCGATTTCGCAAGCAGCGTGCTGCCGGGCGGCGAGCCGATCGAGCCGTTCAGCCGTAGCGGCGAGTCCCCGCGCCTGCGGCGCGCGGCGGATGAGACCGAGCTGAGCCGCCTCGTGGCGGAGGCGGCTCGCGCCCGGCGCGATGGCGGCGCAAGCTCCATCGCGATCATCTGCAAGACCGAGCGCGAGACGAAGTCCGCGCACGCGCTGCTCAAGCCGCTGCTGCCGGGCCTCGCGCGGATTACCAAAGAGACGCTGCACTATGAAGCGGGCGTCATGATTTTACCGGCGTACCTCGCCAAAGGGCTCGAGTTCGACGCTGTTATTCTCTACGACGCCGGAGCTGCCGTCTACGCGGAGGCGAAGGAGCGCAAGCTGTTTTACACAGCTTGCACGCGTGCGCTGCATCATCTGGATGTGTTCTACCAAGGCGAGTTAACCCCTTTTCTTCCGATCAACTAGACAAACGTCCATACCCATCTGCCCTGCCCGACATAGGATATATCAGGTAACAACCTAGATCAATGAATCGGGCAGGAAGGAGGAGTCGCCATGTCAGGAGTTGGATACTCTAATACAGCTATTGTGCTGGTACTGTATATTCTGTTGGTCATCATTCTTGCAACGTTCTAACTGATATTCGAAGAGGCTGTCTCGACAGGTTGAATAAACCTGGAGAGCGGCCTCTTTTTTTGTGCATAAATCAAACTGTATTAGTTAACCATACCAATAAAAGTTTCCACCTACTACCAAAGCAGGAGAAAAGCTCATGTCCGGAACTCGGAAAATTACCGCACTGCAATTGTATTTTGTCTTAATTCTGTCGATCAGCATCACCAATCATGTCTTATTAATTCCAGTATTGCTTCATTACGGTAAACGTGATTCCTGGTTTGGCGCCTCACTCGCCATGATCCCTACATTGATATGGATTACTCTCCTTTATGTTGTGATTAAACGGTCCAAACAGCAGAATATAATGGTATGGATGAAACAAAGGTATGGAAAAGTGGTTGTATTCCTGCTGAGGGTAATCGTTATTGGGATAGCCGTGGCACATGCTTCAATTACTTTGCGGGATATGGTCACCTGGACGAATATTTCCTACTTGCCCAGAACCCCGCCTATCATGATTGGGCTGGCTTTTCTCATTTTTTGTTTTTTTGCTGCGCGTGAAGGGATGAGGGCTGTTGCCATTACCTCAGGTATTTTACTGCCTGGTGTAGTTCTCTTGGGCTTTTTTGTGATGGGGGCTAATTTTCAATACAAGGACTATAGCTTGATTACGCCATTATTTACACACGGTTATGCGCCCACGATGAAAACGATGCTGCTGACCTGCGGATCTTCCTTCGAACTGATAAGTATTGTGTTCTTGCAGCACCATGCCGAGACGAGAATTCGGCTGCGTGCTTTATTAATTCTGGGCATCATTATCATAGGACTTACGGTAGGTCCTCTCATGGGAGCTATTGCGATATTTGGCCCTTTTGAGGCGGCTGATCTAAGATATCCTGCCTTCGAGCAATGGCGCATGGTGACACTTGGGAAATATATTTCTCATCTGGACTTTCTATCTATTTTCCAATGGATATCAGGGGCCTGCATCCGCATGTGCATGCTGATGTTCCTAAGTGTGGATGTGATGGGTTTCCAAAAGAAACGTTCGCGCACGTGGGTCTTGCTTGGGCTGAGTCTGTTTTTCCTAGCCGTTTGCCTATTCCCATTTACAGATGATGAGATGGTACGTTTTATCCAAGATTGGTACTACCCGATGATGCTCGTGGTTGGCGTGGGTTTCCTGCTTATCTTATTTGTGTTAACGATCTTGCCCGTGCGGCCTAAGGAGAAGGTGACAAAATGAATGAGCATGATCTTCGGGAGTTGTTTGCCTCGTCGAATGATGTGATTGTCAAATCGTATCAACTATCCGATATCGAGCCCAAAACGGACGTCCTCTTGATGTACTGTGACGGTATGGTCAACAGAGATCATATTGAAAATTTGGTTTTACCCAAGCTGCAAAGCTTGTTTGGCCAAAAGTTGCTGGGACAAGCAGCGAAGCTAGAAGTAAATACGATGCTCCAATTAGAAGAAATTACGGGATCGAATGCATTAGAAACCATGACGGTTTCTTTGTATGCCGGTTCACTTATCATTTTTTTTGAAGAAACGCAGCACTTGTACGCCATTGATATTTCCTCGGCTCCCAACCGGTCTCCGGAAGATTCCAATACAGAAACTTCAATTCGGGGGCCGCGCGATGGTTTTACGGAAAGTGTAACAACGAATATTGCTTTAGTGCGCAAGCGCTTATTAACACGTAGTTTGTGCTGCGAAAAATCGCAGATTGGGGTAAGAAGCAAAACAACAGTTGCTTTGCTTTATCTGGATGATGTCATTGATCCGAATGTACTTAAAGTTGCCAGAGAGCGGCTGAAGAAAATTGAAGTGGATGCCTTGATTAGCAGCACGCAATTGGAAGAAGCAATGTCCGGCTATAAATTCTCGTTCTTTCCTCTGCTGGACTATGCGGGAAGGCCCGATTTTGTCGCTGACAGCTTGCTCCGCGGCAGATTCGCCGTCGTCGTTGATGGATCACCGATGGTACTGATGGCTCCTGCCAATCTAATGTTTATTTTGAAATCTCCCGAAGATGTACATTCTCCCTTTTATTATGTTGCCTTTGAGCGCATCCTGCGACTTGGAGGTCTGGTAGTAGCGACCTTTTTGCCGGGTTTTTGGATTTCCTTATCGGTATTTAATCTAGATCAGATTCCATATCCCTTAGTTGCGACCATCGCTTCATCCCGCCTTGGATTGCCGCTCTCAGGCCCGATGGATTTTATAATTATGCTGCTGCTGTTTGAGTTGTTTCGTGAAGCAGGCGCACGGTTGCCCAAAGTAGTTGGACAAACCGTTACGGTTGTTGGGGGACTCATTGTCGGTGATGCCGCTATCCGATCTGGCATTACGAGCCCCACAACCTTAGTCATTACCTCTATTTCGACGATAGCGATGTATACCTTGGTGAACCAGTCACTGGCGGGGACCGTTACGATACTGCGTTTGCTAATCTTGATTGAATCCACGATATTTGGCATTTATGGCTATATGGTGGCGCTTATTGGGCTTATTTTATATTTATCGACGTTGGAATCCTTTGGAGTACCCTATCTGTCGCCTTTATCACCGCCCAAATATCGGGAATTAATCTCGGCTATATTAGCTAAGCCGTTTCTCCATATGAAGCGAAGACCGCATTCTTTGCAGGTCGGGGATGACACACGGCAAAATGAGGATTCCCCATGAAGATGAAAGGGATAGGTAAGCTTGCCATTGGTTGCGTGCTTCTTGTAAGCCTGACTGGCTGCTGGGATATGAAAACCATTCAGGATACGAATTATTTGACAGCCTTAGGCTTCGATTATCAAAAAGGGAAATATGTCATGTATGGTCAAATGTTTGACTTCGCAAGCGTAGCGAAACAGGAGGGGGGGAAATCTGGACAGCCACCGATGATATGGGTTGGACGTGAGGAGGGAGATACGGTTAGCGAGGCATTCAATCGCTTGTACAAAACGACCCAGCAGCGCGTCTTTTGGGGACACGTCAATGCCTACCTTTTTTCGAAGGAAGCTTTGAAGCAAGGGATAGGTAGATTTACCGACGGATCTGTGAGATTCGGTGAAACACGATTTACGCAATGGGTCTACAGCACGGATGAGCCGATTGAAGATGTTTTATCGGTTATCCCCTTCTTTAATACGTCGCCAATGACCTCCATTATGATGCAGCCCGTAGAAAATTATCGCCAACGCTCCGTTATTCGTCCTAATAAATTGTATAGAGCTGCTGCTTTGTTAAGGGAACCCGGATATACTCTTATGATGCCCTCCTTGGCCATTCGCAAAGACGTTTGGTTAAAGAATAACAAACCGGATTCTAAATTAGAAGTGAACGGTGTCTATGCCCTCGGTAAAAAAGGTCAGGTGGACTGGCTGTCCGAAGATCAGTTCATAGGTGGAAGATGGTTGGAAAAGAGCACGGCGCGCACGCCACTAGTCGTTTATATGGACGGAAAGGCGGTTCAGACGGTTTCTATTCTAAAGCCAAGTGCTCATATTAAACCGCGTAAAGGGGACCCGCTCATATTCGATATCGCTATGAAATGCAAGGTTGTTATTGCTGAAGTTATTGAAAAGGTTGATGAGCGGGCGCTGCAGAAGCAAATAGAAAAGCAAATTGCCGAGGAGCTTGAATATACGTTTGAACAGGGGAGGAAAAAGAAGATAGATGTCTATCAACTGGAACATGTGCTGTATAGACAAGATTTCCCTGAATGGTCTAAGGTGACGGCCAATGGGGAGAAACTTTTTGAATCGTACCAACTGGGGGATATCCGCGTGAAGGCGGAGATCGTTCATTCGGGGATGCTGAAGAATACAGACAAGCCTCCGCAGTATTGACATTTTCTCGTTCAAGCACGATAGAAATGTTGCTCGAACGAGAAAAGGAGAGAAGTTAACAACGAGCCTTTGCCCTGAGCAAGGCTCGATCGCTTTCTTTTAATCTTGGGCAAGTGTAACAGTAGCCAAACCCTGCATCCAGCAGATAAGCCAGGCAGCATGCCGTTTTTACTTTGACCATTTGATTAGGGTTTGCAAGGCTTTCAATGAATTTCGGTTTACGTTCAAACGGATTTCTAAGCAGTCCGAATGCTTGGGCATCGACATGATGAGTGAGGAGTTCGAACTCATGAAGGAGACGAGTCTTGCAGGATTCTTCCGTAATTTCTTTTAACTCTTCGTCGATATGGGCGTAGATAGCATTGACGATTTGTCCCCATAATCGATTGACGTTTGTTTGGGTAAGCCGGGATAAGGCAACGATCAAAGGGCGTACTTGGTTGCTATAGTAGGAATGAAGCATTCGTATATACCAAGCCTCTTGGTCATCCCGGTCTGGGACTGTAATCAATCGTACTTCATTGATTTTAAATGAAAACGAAGAGTAGGGAGAGTTGTCATGTAGCTGAATGGTTAAATTCGATAAGGATACATCTAGGATCGCTCCATGATCGTGAAACAACATGTCCTGCATCGCTGCACAGACGCTGCCATACCAACTGCAGAAGAATGCAGCAGCAACGGCACGCTCACTGGTCTTGATGAGAGGGCTATACATGTCGATCAAGCGGATCGCTTGCTCATCTTGAAAGAGATGGATAGCCGGCATCGAAAGCAAGAGATTTGAAGGTTCATGCAACGTTAGGAAAAACTTCTCTTCCAGTTCATTGAAGTCTACCATGCTCACTGCAGGCCCCCATTATTTAGCGTTCTTATTGAATGCGCGAAGCACGTCGTCAACGGCGTTGCTGTCAGCCAGTGGAGACATCCCCAAGCTAAACCATTCCTTGCCTCCCATGATGTAAACGTGGTTGTTCTTCACTGCGGTCATATTCTTCCATAAAGAACTTTCCAACAGGGCTTTATATCTCTTCTGAACCTCATCACTGGAATCATCATCCAGTTGTAGAATGATATGGTCGGGGTTAAAATCAGGTATTTTTTCCAATGATATTGACACACTCTGCTCACTCTGCGGGAAGTCTTTAACCGGCTTCAAGCCTAACTCTTTGTGAATGAAACTGCCTCGATCGATATTCTCTCCGTAAACAACTAGTTCCTTCGCCATAATCATCATATACATCACCGTTTCGTTTCCAACAAGGGCATGAAGCTTTTCCTTAGCGTCAGCTTCTTTGTTTTGTAAATCTTGAATAACCTTCTCAGCCAGTGTCTTTTTACCGAGAACCTCGCCAATATCCTTTAATTCATCACGCCAATTATCTCTCTGTGGCAAAAGCACGGTGGGTGCGATTTTGGACAACTGCTCATAATCTTTGTCGGACCACCAAGTAGGCGCAATAATGAGGTCAGGCTCAGTGGCTAGAATAGCTTCGAAATTAGGCGTTTGGGCAAGACCTGTCTTCACGGTATGCTTGAAAGGTTCTTTCAAATAGGACGGAAACTCCGAGTGATAGTTTTGGACAGCAATAGGCGTAACACCGAGTGCATATAGAAATTCAGGATAAACGACAGAGAGTCCAATGACCTTCTTCGGTTCGGCTGGAATGTTGACGTCGCCCTTTGAGCTTTTTACTACACGCTGCTTATCGGTTGCGACTTTAGTGGTTTGATTGGAGGCTGCAGGGGAGGAACTTACCTGATTTGGCTCCGTTTTTGTTGCTGCGCAAGCCGTGCTTGCTAGTAGAAACAATATGCTGGCGATTCCCACTATCCCTTGTATACTGCGTTTCATTTTTCCCAATACTCCTCATAAAAGTTGAATTTGTCAATGAAGATCAACATTAATACTGATTATCATTATCACATAAGAGGAGTATAGATGATTTCTGTATTTCGGAATATTGACGATGCTGACAATTTTCTATGCACGATTCCGCCAAAGCTTCTGTACTTCATTGAGCAATAATTCCTGGGTGAAGGCGGTATATTCTACCCACGGGTAGGTAGGAAGGAAATCTACCCTGCCGTTCCTGACTGCTTTCAGATTGTGCCATAGTTTCGAATGGGTAAGCTTGTGCCAGGTTGATTGTGCCAGGGGATCTTCGTCCACGATGAGCAAAAGGCGATCTGCATCGAAACCGGGCAACTGTTCAGGAATCACCTGCTGATTCATCTTGATGGGATCAACGCCGGGTGCAGGCACAATCTGAAGATCATCATAAAATACAGTGGCAATGCTTCTGCTGCCCAAAACATGATATTGATTTCCGGTTATTCTCAGGATAAGGAGACTATCGTCCTTCAGGAGAGATTTCACTTGAGCGCTTACCAAATGAGCTTTCCGTTCATAATTTTCAAGCCAGACTTCGGCTATTGCTGTTAGGCCCAGAAACTGAGCGATCAAGCGCAATTGCTTACGCCAATCGGTCTCTGTCCAGGGTACAACAAAGGTGGGAGCAATTTCTTGAAGCCTCGTCTGTTCTTCGGCTGGTACATGGATGTCAAGGCCGACTATATAATCGGGGTTAACAAGCCGAATTTCCTCCCGTTTACGCACAAAATCAGAACTTAATGGAACTACAGCCTCTGTTGCATACTTTCTCTGATAATAATCGGTCCACGGGTGATCAGCCGGGGCAGCGCTGGGCGTGATCTTAAGCGTAAGCAGATATCCGATGCACAAAGAATCGTAGGCAACAATTTTCAGCTTGCTGTTCTTCATAAAGGTTGCGGGAGGCATGCCTGCAATCTGTTTGAATTTACGTCTAAAATAAATGTCATCGTGATAGCCCACATGCCGAGCGATGTCCTTGAGACGATAATGCTCACCTGTGCGCATAAGCTGCTGCGCTTGTTTGATCCGAAAGTCTGTCAAATAGTCGATTGCACTGCAACCATACCTTTTTTTGAATAATCGCATAAAATGGCGGGAACTCATGCCTGCAACCTTGGCGAGTTGCTCAATTGTCAGATCTTGTTGGTAATGCCGCTCGATATAGGCTTTCGTACTTTCAAGTGCGGATTCCGGGTCGTTTCCTTGGTTGAGAAGAGCATCTTGCAAGATGGTATACAGCACTTCTTGAAAGAGAATTTGACTGCGGAATCGTTTTAACGGATCCCCGCCCGATAACTCGTGATAAATGGTTTCACATAAAGCATTAACAGAGACGGGAGAAGAAGTAATCACTTCACCTTTGATCGGAAATACACTTATCTGCCTGATAATTTCTGTAGGATGGCCAAATGCCTCTGCCTCTTCAATCATGTCAAATCGCAAGTGATAAAATCCACGTTCATCAAATGAGTGCGCCGCTGCCTGAATCAGTTGACCGGGAGCGCATATATAGGCACTGCCTTGCCGCAGCTCGATAAATCGACCATCAATGGTCAACCAGCCTTGGCCGCTTGCTGCCAGAATGAGGGTATAAGACTTAATGAATTGAAGCCTTAATTCCCAAGCAATGGCGTGGTTTCGAAACAGTTCGATCTCTCGGAGCTTAAAACTCATATGATCAAGGGACTCGTACGCCCTATGATTAGCTTTATTTTCTATATCCAGTAGGACCACCCTCCTTAATGCTAGCTGAGAAGCTGAGCTTTGATTCATTATAGTATCTCCGTGTTGTGCGGTCTATCAGTTTGACACATGCCCACTTTATAAAATTTTAAGAATTGTTTTAGGCAAGCTTAATAGGTGTTTTAGAGGCAATTAAGATCGGGGGGATAAGATGAATACATGGAAGCGAGGAACGCATCCAAATTAGATAAAGCGTTGAATACGCGGAGGCAAACAGATATGAATAAGAAGTTAGCGATGATGGGACTAGGTGTAGCTGTAGGCAGCATGATGCTTGTGACTTCGGTATATGCAGGAGTGGGAGATGCTCCCGGATATGAGGCTTTTAAATCGGCATTCAAAGAAACAGCAATGGTAGACAATGTAACTCGTCAGGTGAATGTGAGCTTGAAGGACAATGGTGCGCCGCTGCTGAATGTGACATCGACGATCAAAAGCAGCGGCAAGAATCAAGCTGGAAGCGCAGAAGTAACCGTGAAGAGCGGCGCGGAGCAGCAAACGATTCACTTTTACAACCAAGATGGCAAACAAATTGTGAAAACAGACGATTCTGATGTGTATAAAGTGTTAGAAGGCGATGGCGTGCAGGGCAAGTTCAAAGAGCATGAACGTGCCAACCACACACCGGACCCGCAAGTCATAAGTGAAGTGGAAAATGTGGTTGACGCCTTAGTCGGCAATCTGAAAAATTATGTCACGTTGGATCAAGCATCAGGCAACGTGAAGAACATCCATTTTAAACTGTCAGGCAGTCAAATTTCTCCGGTCGTGAACACGATTGGCTCACTGGTCATCAAACATGGCACAGCTGAGAATAACGATCGTCCGCTGCCTGCCAAAGCTGACACGATGGGTGTTGACGTAACGACACTCAAGAATAGTCTGCCCCAATTAACTTCTGACATCAAGATGGATGAGGTTGAAATGAACGCAAGTGTGGATGCGGATAACCATATCACGAATCAAACAGCACAAATCCATATTTCCGGCAAAGATGCTGGCGGCAAAGCACATGATGTTGTACTTAGTGTGGATATGACATTGTCCAGCCTGAACTCGACAACACCGGATACCGTTGATTTGAAAGGCAAAAAGTTGGAAACCGTGAAGTTCGACGAGAACTCCCGCAAAAACTGGGGCGGCAAACACGAATAAGTATGAACTCATAAAGAAGGGGAGGGCTCAACGTTCAACACAAGTTGACCTCCTTATTTCTTGAAAGGCGGACCTCGCATGACAGCGATCGTAGAAATTAACAATCTGACAAAAATGTATAAGAACAAGCGCGGCATTCATGAAGTGAATATGACGGTGCAGCAAGGCGATATTTATGGCTTCTTCGGACCGAATGGGGCTGGCAAAACCACGGTCATGAAGATCATGACAGGTTTAGCGCGGCCGCAGCAAGGCCAAGTGAAGTTGTTCGGGTATGATGTGTCGACGCAGTATGAGCAAGCAATGTCCAAGGTTGGCGTGCTGATCGAAACGGCAGAAGCCTTCACATTCATGAGCGGCCGCAAAAACCTGGAGCTGGCAGCAAGATTCTATCCGGGCATCGACAAGCAGCGCGTAGACGAAGTGCTGGAGATCGTAGGTCTAACTCCGTTTCAACGGGAGAAGGTAGCGGGCTATTCGCTTGGGATGAAGCAGCGCTTGGGACTCGCCGCGGCGATGCTGTCGAAGCCGGAATTGCTCATACTGGATGAGCCTACCAATGGTTTGGACATCGAAGGGATGGTCCAAATACGCGAAATTATTTTGCGATTGGCCAGAGAAGAACGAATTACGTTCCTGATCTCGAGCCATCTGATTCATGAAATGGAGCTCATGTGCAACCGGATGGGCATCATTCATCAAGGACGGCTTGTACGTGAAGGACTTATTTCCGAATTAGCCAAGGGCAGCGCATCGCTGGAAGAGGCCTACTTGCGCGAAATTACAGAAGTCAGGAGGCTCGCAGCCCATGCTTAGTTTAACCGCCAACGTCTGGAACGAAACGATTAAAATGGCAGCCAAAAAGAAAACGATATTCTTTCTGGCGGTAACGCTTATTCTGCCGGTACTTGCAGGCGTGCTGCTGGAACGCTTCCAAAGCGGAATTGGGATCGGCGCCATCGCCTCTCAGGACTTCCCGATTCTGATGCTGGGCCTATTAACAAGCATCTTCCTTCCGCTCTTCGTCTTCATGGGAGCCGCAGATGTCTTCTCCGGTGAGATGGGTGACCGCACGATGAAAAACACGCTCACGCGGCCCATCACGCGATTTAAAGTGTTTACTTCCAAACAAATTGCGCTTGGCATCTATATTGCGCTATTTCTGGCGGCAGGCTTGCTAGCCTCTGCTATATCCGCTTTGTTTTTCCAAAACTTTGGAGGCTTTGGCACGGTCGTTAAGTGGTTTCTTGCCTATGGCTCAGCTTTTGTTCCCCTGTTTGTACTCAGTATTGTGGCCGTATTTCTGGCGCAATTCTTTTCCAGCAGCAGTTCCGCTTTGACCGTCAGCATACTTTTATATTTGGCGTTTAAAGTAGCCGCCTTTTTCGTTCCGCAGATTGCCACCTATTCACCTACGGCTTATATGGATTGGCACATGCTTTGGATCGGCAGCCAACTAGCGATAGGCAAGATCAGCAGTATCTTTATGTTTCTAGCGGCATGTAGTATATTGTTTTACACAGCAGGTTTTTATTTTTTCGATAAAAAGGAGATTTGACGCGGATGTCGATTCGTTTACGGCTGGTACTTTCTTACATCGCGATGCTGCTGGTACCGCTTGTGCTCTCTATACTAGCCGTGATCTTAATCAGCATCGCAACCTTCGGAAGCTTGAAGTCCGGTTTCCAAGTGGATTTCTCCCAAGGCAATCCCATCAAGCGTGTTGTCGATCAGGAACTTGAGAATGTCGCTTATATGAAAGCGAAGACAGATACAGAACCGGATGCCTTCCTGGATCCTGCCTTCATCAAGGATTTGGAAGCGCGGTTCCATAAGATCAATATGGGTGTAATTATTCGCAAAGATTTGGAAATTACGTACGTTTCTCCCTACATCAAAGAAGGGGAAGCGGGAAACACGACCAAACTGCCTTCCTACGGCACCTCATCGGGCGAATTTCAGCGCAACCAAGGTTCTCTGTGGATAACTAGGCAGCAGGATTTTTTATTCTCGGATAAAAGCAAAGGCTCCGTATTCGTCTTCCTGGACGGCGGCCCTTTCCAGAAATATTTGCACCAATTTTCCAAATCGGTCATCGTTACGTTTATTCTCATTCTCGTTCTAACCAACGGGGTGCTGACCTACTTTGTTTCACGCAGTATCATTAGGCCGCTAAAATCGCTTAAACGTGCAGCAGAGGAAATCAAAGAAGGCAATCTCGACTTCGAAGTTGTCCGACATTCCGATGATGAGATTGGAGAGCTGAGTACGGCTTTTGAAGAAATGCGGCGCAAGCTGAAGAAGTCGGTAGAAATTCAACTGCAATATGAAGAGAACCGCAAGGAGCTCATCTCGAATATTTCGCATGATCTCAAGACACCGGTCACGGCGATCAAAGGGTATGTCGAAGGCATCATGGATGGCGTGTCGAATTCGCCGGACAAAATGGACCGCTATATTCGTACCATCTACAATAAAGCCGCTGATATGGATCGGCTGATAGATGAGTTATTCTTATTTTCCAAGCTGGATTTGGGCAAAGTCCCTTTTCAATTCGAGACCGTGGATCTTGGCCAATATGTGCAGGATTGCGCGCAGGAATTGCAGTTCGATATGGAGAAAAAAGGGGTTCGCTTCGCGCTTACCGAGCTGCCGCAATCGCCTTTGTATGTAACCGCAGACCGAGATAAGCTGAGACGTGTTCTGCTGAACATCATTGAGAATGCAGTCAAGTACAGTGATGAAGGCAACCGCAGCATTACTTTAACTTTGAGAGAGATCGACGGTCATGCCGTCATTCAAATTATAGATAACGGTCAAGGCATCTCCGAGGAGGCGCTCCCGCATATTTTTGACCGGTTTTACCGAGCAGACCCTTCACGCAATACAGCGACCGGAGGGAGCGGGCTTGGGCTTGCGATAGCCAAACAAATCATGGAAGAACACGGCGGCAGAATCGGCGCAACCAGCATGATCGGGCGGGGGACGACGGTCTACATGGCATTACCGCTTAGTCAGCAGGAGGAGAGCGAAGGATGAGTCGGATCTTAATCATTGAAGACGAACAAAGCATCGCCGAGTTGGAACGAGATTATTTGGAGATCAGCGGTTATGTGGTTGATATAGAGAACAGCGGTGACAAAGGGCTCCAGCGGGCGCTCACGAACGATTATGATTTGATTATCCTCGATCTGATGCTGCCCAAAGTAGATGGATTCGAAATCTGCCGACGTATTCGCAGCGAGAAAGATATTCCGATCGTAATGGTGTCCGCCAAAAAAGAAGACATCGACAAAATTCGCGGGCTGGGCCTCGGTGCGGATGATTATATCATTAAGCCTTTCAGCCCCAGCGAAATGGTAGCCAGAGTCAAAGCCCATTTGGCAAGGTATGAAAGGCTGATGGGCAGGCGTGAAACCAAGAATGATGAAGTGCGCATTCGCGGTCTTATGATTGATAAAACGGCGCGCCGCGTCTTCGTGAACGAGAAAGAAGTCGTGTTCACCACCAAAGAATTCGATTTGCTGACTCATCTGGCGATGAATCCCAACCGGGTGTACAGCAAAGAGCAGTTATTCGACCTTCTATGGGGAATGGACGCGATGGGTGAAATTGCCACCGTCACGGTACACATCCGCAAGCTGCGGGAGAAGATTGAGCAGGATCCATCCAATCCACAATACATTGAAACCATATGGGGCGCGGGATATCGCTTCCGCATTTAATAAAAAAGCTTGGAAAAGTGCGATGTAGCACTCTTCCAAGCTTTTTGTTTTGGTCCGTTATTTCAACTCCGTAATCAGTCGATTGACTTCGCCGGATGGGGTAAGGATCGATTCATATACTTTAACGCTCACGTTACTTTGTATTTGATCGGTTGTCAGATGGTTGAAAGTTAACGTCTGCTTGCCGCTCACCAAGCGATCGGTGCCTGTGAAAGGGAATGATTTGGAGCCAAGGATGCTGCCGGCGGGATCGACCAGTTCGAACTTCAGCCTGGAGAACGTCTGGTCCGTCAGCACCCGCGGATCGCGGTCCAGTTCCAGGAATAGTTGCAATTTATACGTATAGGTAATGGCGATCATCTGATCAGGTGACGTTATTTGGTTCAAGAAATAGTCTTTAATGTTGAGCGTATATGGATACAGAGTAATCTTATGTCTGTCTTCCTTACCCTGTGGAGTTACCTGAAAGGAAGCAATGGTCGATTTGTAGGCGGATTTCGTACCGCCGCTTGTACCCCCGACATTATCGTCCCCGTAACCCCCGCTGAGCGACTGCTGCAGCTTCATCGTAAACGTTTCGGCAGTCTCCGATACGGGCAGTACAAACGTATAGTTGACAACCGATGACGTTCCCGGAGCAATTGTACTCTGAACTTGGCTTTGCCTGATCCCTGTATAATCGTAACCCCCTGGGCTCTGCAATTCGGTTAGAAGCGCCGGAATCGGAAGCATAGTTAATCCTTTGTTCGTAAACTTGAATTTGGCTACCGCAAGCTTGCTTCCCTGATCTTCATTGTCCGCCACGCGGAGTTCCGTCAGGGCTACCTTCAGATCCTGATGGATGGCATCATTCCACGCTTCGAATGTTATCGGCGATTCATAGGCGTAGCTGAGGACATCCGATTTTTTTTGTGCTAGATCGATGTTCAGCTTGCCAATGCCAAAGTTGGATACTTTTAACGTGCCGTTCGTCCCCGCTTGCGCAAAGGTTTCGGTCGTCAATACGTTAAGGCTGGCGAGTACCGCGTTCATCTCCGTATGGATAGCGAAATGAATATATTTGTTTTCGCCGGGCTCTAAGACTACTGGGTTTGCTTCAACTTCCCGGCCTGTAAAGACGTCCGTTTTGGTTTTACCGGCCAGCTCCAGAGCGGGAACGGTCTCGCTCCGGTCGGACGGATTCGTTGCGAGCAGCTTCACGACATAGTCGGAGCCGTCGTTCGAATTGGTTTTGCTTATGCTTATCGTTCGATAGCTAAGAGGCGATTCGAGTGTCGGGATCGTGAACGATTCTCCCCATTTTTTCAACAACGCAGCATCTTTGAATCCGTCAAGTTTTCCTTTCCATACGATGGCATCGATAGGGATCGTGAACAGCGCTGTTTCCTGCTTTGGATATACGTCGTAATTGACATCGATGAGTGAAAGTTCTGTCAGGCTTATTTGACTCGTGCGGTTGACGACGAGCATGTAGGTCAACTCCACCTCCGCACCGGGCTGTATACCGCGCTCGTTGGCGCTGCTGGGACGCAAGGTGTATACGAAGCCGTCCGGCGTTTTGACTCTGAGCTCATGATCGGGTATCCGCAGCGTATGGTTGCTTGTATTGTTCATGCGAATCACTGCGCCGAGGCGGACGCCGCCGGTCGTCTTTTCATTAAAGACGCCTTTTACTCTAACAGGGAGATCGGCGTTCATCTTATATACGGCAGCGCTTGCTGATTCCGCTGCGCCATCCGCGAATGCGGGGATCCCCGACATCAGCAGCGAGGAAGCCAAAGCGAAGCTCAAAGTCGCTTGCTTGAATATTGTTTTCATGATAGTTGTTCCTCCTTTGAAAATCGTTTGGGCATCTAGAGAGAAGTTGTTTCGCCTTGAGCAGGAAGGTTTGTCGTTGCCGCTGCACTGCGCTTCAGCTTGCGGTTATCCCTCCACAGGGCCAGCCGTAGATAGAAGGCAGGGACGATAATGAGCGTGAGCAGCGTGGAGACAATAAGCCCTGAGATAATGACGACGGCCATCGGTCGCCATAAGCTGCCTCCCATAATAGCCATGGGCAGCAGGCCGCCGATTGCGGTAGCCGATGTCATCAGAATGGGCCGAAGCCGCGCACGGCCCGATTCGGCAATGGCATCGTACAATTCCATGCCGTTATGTCTGGCGTCTTCTATAAACTCAACCAGCACGATGCCGTTGCGCACGACAATCCCTGCCAGACTGACAAAGCCCATAAGCGCCATGAATCCGATTGGCGCACCCGTCACGAATAAACCGATAAGAGCGCCCCCCATGGCCAGATAAACCGTCATCATGACTAGGAACGGTATGGACAAGGAATAGAATTGGATCGCAATAATAATGAAAATAAGGCAGACTACAACAATCGAAAGCTTGCCTATGGAGGAGAAAGCAGCGTCCCGGTCAGCGTTCTCGCCTGCAAATTCTATCGTGTAGGCGTTTGGTTTTTGCATTTTGCCAACTTGATTTTGCAGTTCGGTCATGATATTCGCCGGCAATGTTCCGTCCGTGTAAGCTCTTACCGTGATCGTTCTCACCAGATTGCGATGCTGCACGGAGGTGATCATGCGGTCAGACTGCACATCGATGAACTGCTTAATCGGGTACAGCTGCCCGGATTGCGCAGGAACTAGCAATTCTCCTATCGTTTCATTGGATGGCGTTTGGTTTGCCTCGCTGAACAATGTGACAGGAATCTCTTCGTTGCCCAGTTGCAGTTTGGAAACTTCAATCCCTTCGGTTGCGAGTCTGGCGGTTCCGGACAAATCTTTCTCAGTGACGCCGTAATAACGCGCTTTCTCCTGATCGAGCTGCAGATTCATCGTATAGGTTTCATCACCGACACTGTCGGAGACGTTGGCGGTGCCCGGGATGCTCTTCAGAATCGTTTGCAACTGCTTGGAGAGCGATGTTAACTCGCTTAAATCCGGGCCGCTGATTCGAATGGCAATCGGCGCTCCAACCGGAGGGCCTTGTTCGAGTTCTCTGGGCAGCAGCTCGATGTCGGGATATATGTGCTTGAGCTGTTGTCGCCAGTCGGATACAAGCTTGCCTGTATGGGTTCGGGATTCATCGACCTTGACATATAATTGGCCTGTTCTAGTTCCGACAGAATCGTTTTCCGCATAGTAAAACTTGGGTGCTGTCCTTCCAGCATAAGTGGAAACGGATTGGACTCCATCCTGCTTAGCCGCCCAAACCGATAAGCTTGTCATCATATCGGCGGTTTGCTTATAATCGGCGCTTACGGGCATCTTCACATCAAGCAAAAATTCGCTTCGTTCCGCACTCGGAAAGTACTGTACGCCCAGCAGGGGAAGAAGCCCGTAGCTGGCCGTGCCGATAACGAGACCGATCATGCCGGTTAGCAGTGGTTTTCGCAGCAGGCGGCGGATGAGCTTTTCGTAGTTCTCGCTAAGGTGCCATAGAGGTTTTCCCAAAAGTCCCGGCAGCTTATTCTGAACGTAGACTCCTTTGCGTAGACTGCGTTCGCTGCTCCATTTGCGGAAAATCGGAATGATGGTTAACGACATGGCCATCGACGCGGCTAAAGTCAAGCTGACGACGACGGGAATTGGCTTGATAAAGTCCCCAATGTTGCCTTTCAAGAAAAACAGCGGGAAAAAAGCGGCCGCTGTGGCGATCGTTGCGGTAAGAATCGAAATCGAAACTTCCTGGCTGCCTTTCAGCGACGCATCCAGAGGAGAATCGCCAAGGGACAGTCTGCGTTCGATATTATCGTTAACGACGATGGCATCGTCGACAAGAATGCCAAGGACAATGACCAGCGCGACGATAGAAATCTGATTGAGATCGATGGACGTCATGCCGATCGGGAGGAACCCGAGCGCAATGGAAACGGGAATCGCGAGCGCGACAATAATGGACGTTCCGAATGCGAGCCCCAGAATGCAGACAATCAGTACCGCACCCATCCCAATCAGCATTTCCCGCGACAAATCGGCAAATAGATGATCGACGTTCTCCTTTTGTGTAAACAACGATACCATCGTCACCTGTGAGGGGAGCTGAGCTTGCAATTCGGAAACCTTGGCGTCAATCCCTACTTGCAAGGAAGGAATATTTTCTCCTTTGGCTGGATAAATGACCACATCGATAGCAGGTTTGCCTTGATAGAAAACTTCCTCTTCCGTTTTCTTGGGAGCTACTTTAACCTCTGCGACATCTTTGATGCTCAGTGAATTGCCTTGCCCTGCCGGTCGGTAAATGACCGTATCGGCAATATCTTTGGCGGACTTCCATTCGCCCGTCAATTGAACGTAAGCATTATTGTTATTGGCAGTCACGTTCCCGATCGGCGTGCGGTCGTGAGCGGTTGTGAGCGCCTGCATAACCAGCGGCCAGGGAAGCTGCAGGCTTTCGAGCTTCTCCTTGTTCAGAATTACCTTCACTTCCTGACCCGGAAGTCCTACGATTTCAACATCGCTGACGCCGGCAACCGTGCGCAGCTGGTCCTTCCATGTTTCAGAAATGGGGCGCAAAGACTCCATCTGAGAACGGTTTTCCATAATCAAATGAATGATTTGCGCCGATGTCTTGGCCAGATCATCATTGATTTCGGGTTGATGCGCTTCTGCAGGCAGCTTGCCTTGCGCGGACTGCACCTTTTGTCTGAGCGTATCCCATGCTCGCTTGTTATCGGCCCCGGGCTGCATCTCAACGGTAATGAAGGACACGTTGGTGGATGAAGTCGAATCGATCGACTTGATCGACTCCATCTCTCTAATCTTTTCTTCCAGCGGCTTCGTGACAAGCTGCTCGACCTTCTCCGGCGATGCTCCGGGATAGATCGTCTTCACCGTAGCCATGGATACGGTGATTTCCGGATTTTCGCGCTGGCTTAACGATAAAAAGCTAAAGGTGCCCAGCAGCACGAGAACGACAAAGAATAGCAGGGTAATTTTTTGGTATTTAATCAGTTTAGCAATCAAGCGGACTCCTCCTTCTGTCCAGTTGTTCCGGTTAGAAGCCGAAACTACTGGCCGGGCGCTACTTTCTCCATATGTTTAAGCTGGTACTGACCGGAGACGATTAGCAGCTCGCCTGCCTTAAGCCCTTGTGTGATTTCAGTCATGCTATCCTTGCTGCGGCCGGGCTTGACGGTCCTTTTTTCGGCATGGTCTCCATTCAAAATGAATACATAGGGCTCGCCATCTTCGCGCAAAACGCTGCTCGCCGGTACGGAGATAACTTGCTGTTCGCCGCCTCCAGCAAGTTGAAGCTGCACGCGCATTCCAGGTTTGAGGCGACCGTTCTCGTTCGCGGCTTCAAGCTCCATGGAATAGGTTTTCGTCTGGGTGTTGGCTGTGTTCGCCAAATAAGACACTTTTCCCTCATATGTATCAGGGGAATCCGAATTATGAAAGATCAGGTTCGGTTTGCCCTGCACGAGCGGCAAGTCCGCTTCCGTCACTTCGGCGCGAATTTTGATTGGCGCTTGCTGCTGCACTACGCCGATTTTTTGTCCTCTGGCAAGCGTCATTCCTTCCTCAATCGGCATCTCGGTCAAAAGTCCGGACGCAGGCGCCTTGACTTCAAAATAAGACAGGTTGACGTCCGCATCCTGCAGATCGATATCGTTAGCCTGCAATTGGTACTCTATGGCGGCAAGCGGCCTAGTGCTTTGGAGCGTCTGAAGCTTTTGCTTCAAAGTTTGAAGATTCAGCTTTAGCTGCTTGACTTGAGATTCCAATTGTTCTTTCTGTTCTTTCGTTGCCTGCCCCGTGTCATAATCGTTCAGAACACGGTTATATTGCTTTGTGACATCGTCCAAGGATTGCTGGGTAATGGCCATATTGTTCGTTAGTTCCAGAATACCGTCGTCCCAATCCTTCTTGGCCTTGGACATCTGTTCTTCAAGACTGGCTCTGGCATAAAGCAGCTTTTGTTTCTGGCGAAGCAAATCTTTCTTATCCAGCTCGATGATTACATCGTTTTTCTGGACCTGTTCCCCGCGTTTTTTCAGCACGGACTTTACATCGCCATCCGCCTTAAGAATGACATTCAACTCCAGCGAAGGAATTACATCGGCAGTGAGTGTCTTGGCACCTGCCCATGCTTGTGTGGTAACCGCAGCCGTTATCACAGGTTTGCTCGCTGCCCCGGCTGCTTGCTCGGCAGTCGTTGCGGCAGATAACGGTGCTTTATTGGAACAGCCTGCAAGTGTTATGGCGGTCAAGATTAAAAGAAAACCCGTTTTGTGCGATACGAATCTTCCGGTTGTCCGCACAAGATGATTTTTCGATCGGTTTGCACGAGTAACAATGTTTTCCTCACGCTCCATGATTGAGCCTCCCCATCTAATAATTAACTTTATACAAGATCAGTTATATCAAAAAATGTGACTGATGGTCAATATTAACTTGAATCAATGGTCATTTCTTACTGGTATTGGATGATGGCGGCAAGCGGTTGGTGGCATAGTCATTCAGAACAAGGTTATTTGGCCTCGAGAATAAAAACAAACCCGTGTTGAGCGATACGAATCTTCAGGTTATCCGCACAAGATGACCTTTCGTTCAGTTTGAATGAGTAAAATGACTGTAGGTCAATAAATTTTTGAATCAATGGTCATTTATTTGTTTTGGGGCATAAAAAAACAAATCATACATGTCTATTTATTACAACTCCAAAATGTTAAGATATTGTAAAGCTATCTGACATAGAGGAGACAACAACGATGATGCTGTCTGTAGATGTGCATGATTTAATGAAATTAGGAATCGCAGCTATTTTCGGTTTAATCATTGGTCTGGAACGGGAAATCAGAAATAAACCTCTTGGACTCAAAACTTCTTTAGTCATATGTCTAAGCAGCTGTTTACTGACGATTGTATCTATTGAATCTGCGAATAAATATGCGGTACCCGGGTTGCACGTCATGGATCCGATGCGGCTTGCGGCGCAAGTGGTTAGCGGGATCGGATTTCTTGGGGCAGGGGTCATTCTTCGGAAGCATAATGATGTCATTATCGGATTAACGACGGCGGCGATGATCTGGGGAGCCGCAGGACTGGGGATTGCCGTTGGGGCTGGGTTCTTTGTTGAAGCTTTTTTTGGACTGCTGCTGATTATGGTGAGTGTGGTTGTTTTGCCATACTATATTAAGAAAATGGGACCAAGACCGCTGTTGATGAAGGATTTGCGTGTCAGGCTCGTCGTGTCGCATGAAGCCAATTTAACGACTATCATCAAGGAGATTATTGCCAGAGGGTATAAAATGAAAAGCGTACATATCAAAGAGCTGAACAAGGAGCAGCAGGAGCTCCATTTCATCGTTTTCATCGATCGGAAGTATGCTTCCGAGGTTTATGATGATTTGAAAAGCATGGAATATATTGAGATTGCTGAGGTTGAGACTTTGTAATTGGGGATTGGGATGGGGACGGAGTGGATCTGAGCGAGACGGGAACAGAGCGGGACGGACAATGGCCTTGGGCTTTGGTCCGTTTTTTTCTGCGTAGTTAATTGATTAAAAGCCTTTGAAGATTTGTCGCAAATAGAACCGCCTCCATTTTATAGCTTGAGCAACCAAACCGCCATATAAGCCGCAGATTTGAGGGTTTCAATGGATAAATCCAATCCAATAGCCCGATGGGCGACCAAATTCACGATTACATTGGATTTATACAATGTAATCAGACTCCTCATGTTATCTGGTACGGAATCTTGAAGTTAGCTAGTTTAAATAGATGGTTGGGAGAACGAAGAGAGTAGCTGCAAGGGAAAGTAGCTGAAATACCCTGACTGTGCGGCGGCACGTCCACTGTCTAAGAAACGCCTCACGTTGTAGATTGGATAAATCCAATCAAGCAGCCGTATAGGCGGTTAATTTCGCATCTACATTGGATTTATCCAATGGTATCAGATAAAAAACGCCATATAGGCCGCAGATTTGAGGATTCCAATGGATAAATCCAATCCAATAGCCCGATGGGCGACCAAATTCACGATTACATTGGAATTATCCAATGTAATGAGATTCCTTATGTTATCTGGTACGGAATCTTGAAGTTATCTAGTTTAGACAG
>NZ_BMHE01000024.1 GCF_014640555.1 Paenibacillus marchantiophytorum
ACTTTGGGTGCAGCACCCAATCTATTTTTCTCAAGCATGAAGGTCATCTCCTAGAATAAATTCTGACCTCTACACCTTCGACAAAAGATTGGAAATACCTGCTAGTTAATTGTGCTGTCGTAGTTTAAAAAAGAGCCTGTTCCCTAAATGGGAAGACAGGCTCTAATGCATTAAGAGTTCACTTTCACGATGATCCTCCCGCTGATCGCCATACCGGCATCGTTTATCAATTCGCCTTGATGAACACCGATCGATCGAATACGACAGAATTAACGATGGCGGTGATCACGATTCGGATCGACTACGATCATACGTATCCATTCTTCCGATTTTTCAAATCGATTTCCGGCAGCAGTCCCGGCAAATACAAGAAAGCGCTGACTCGCCGCCTAATAGTCCAGTTTACAAAAAGAACCTTGTAAGGGTTGAAGCCCCCTAAAGGTTCCATTTTAATTACCGAGTTACCATTCCAAGAGTTCTCTGAATGCAATCATCCAAATGGTATTCACGTTCATTTGGTAACATGCTAACCTCAAAGCTGTTTAATTGTATTGCTTCTCTGATCTGTATTACATGCTCAGTAATGTCATTAACTTCTACTATCCATTTATGGACGTAATTTTCTACCATGTCACCTTTTAAACCTAGTTGAACAGCACGTCTGTGCAAAGGATTTCCATGTATATCACGATCAGGATCCCATTGGCATCTAACTTGAGAATTTTGTAGTTTTAATTTCCATTCATCCAAAGATACATAGGCATCTGAATGAAAGGAAGACAAAACTACATCTGACAAAATTGCATCGAATCCTTCTCTAGAAATGTCGATAGCTAGAATTCTTTCTTGATCAATTTTGGTGCCCCAACCTGACCGATACATCATCCATAAAAAAGATGGTTTGATCCAAGTCATCCTTTCCATTTTAAATGATGCGCCGAACGAACCTAACTCGACTGCTTCATCTGCAATCTTATGGTTATAAGCTTGATACACTCTAATTGTTTTTTCATTGTAATGCGCAAAAATTATCTTCTCTTCTGCATGTTTAGTAGAATTGCTCATTGATTACATCCCCGTCGTATTTAAATTTGTATATGGCCAAAGTTTAATCTCTTTGCTCGTATACAATCATTCCTTGTAATTGACCCCATCGTTAGTTTTTCAATTAAATCTCGTTCTTTGTCAGTCATCATTTTAATCAAGACGTGTGATGCGATGTATTACTTTTGTTTCGATAAATGAGTAAACAAAAGAAAGGATGACAAGTAATAGAGCCTGAATGAAAAATTGTCCTTTATAATAGTCCAATATCTTTAACATACCAATCAAAAAAAAGATGAATAAACATGATTTTATTATTATTATTTTCATCCCTTATCCTCCAGCGCAAATCAATTACCATTCAGCTTTTTTCAAAATATATTTGTATTCATGAAAATCAGATGCTACATTCATCTCTTCAATTAAGTACTTAATCCAAGCAATCCAAATAGTGTCGTTCTCTTTGTCAGCTCTTCTTAATGTATCTTCTATATAGTACTTTATACTATCGATCTCTAATCTTTTCATTATTTCAACTGCAGGCAACGCTCCAGGCCAATTCAAATCGGCCAAAAGTAAAAGCATTTGAGGAACTGCATTAATTTGATACGATATATCAAGTTTATCAATTATTCTAATTACATTGAGCCATTGTTCCTTGCTCGTTTCACTAATTAAATTATGTATAATCTCATCCTTGTATTTTATTAGCTCCTGAACAGCGAGGTCTTGGTCTTCTTGGGAACGATGCCAATTTAGTGCGGCAAGCAGTTCAGTAATTTTATTTTCCATAAAAACCTCCTCACATTCCATCTTGATGGTATTCTTAAAGGACGTTACTTTAATAAACAAGAGGAGCAGCCGTCAGAAGCCCCTCAACTTACTTTTTCCATCCCTATGAACTTGCTCATTTTCGCTCAAGCAAATCAATTACCACAATTGGCGCTTCGATCTCCGAAACGACCATGATCTTACCCGTTCTGGCATCCATATACACAACCATCTTGTTGCCCGCCGGGTAGACCTCTTCCACAACCCACCCGTCATAGATTTGTCTGTTCTTATTGTAATGAAGTACCAGACTCTTCTTGAAAATTGCTTTCCATTCGGCGAGGGAGTCGGGGTCCAGCTTTTTGGCAGTTTGTAATATCTTGATAATCCAGCAGCGCTTTTGCCGGCTTTAATTCTTCCCCTGACCAGCTCCCATTCCTCCGACCGCATTTTCACGGGTAATCTCCGTCCCTTGTCCAAGCCCATGAACATACGTGTTGATCCAGGCTTCACTGTCTTTCTCCGGCAAAGCCGTCGCCATCTTCAGCGCCGTCGCCCAATCATCGAGCACAATGGGGTTATTCAGTTTAGTCGCATCCAGCACATTTATTTGAAATGAATTCCACTCTTTTAGACTAATTGAACCTTGTGTCGAATGGGTATCCTCCGAAGCCCCGTAAGCCACACTTCCACATGACAATAAAACAGCCAGCATCGATACAATCAGCTTCTTTTTCATCGCCTTCACCTCTTCAAAATTATTCTCCTGTCGATTTGATTAGACGATGAATTTTCCAAAAAGTTCCTTTAACCTCAAAAAGAAGATAGGTATTGTCCAGCAGGCAGACTCTATATATGAGGTACTAGACAAACTCTCGAAATTGAAACAGCGACAGCCAAGGACGAGAAAAAAAGTCCTAGACTATCGCTGTATCATTGATAGAGTTCTCGATCATAACGCACTTCTTCTGAGACTTCTTTAAAGCCAACAGAGTTATATAAGGACAGAGCCGATTTATTAGCTGTTTCTACTTGTAGTTCGGCAAACGTACTACCATTTTCTTTGAGATATGAGAGCGCTTGAGACAGCAAATGTTTGGCTATACCTTGTTTTCTCCATGACTCTCTGACAAAAACATCTTCAATGATTCCCTCTCCATCTTCATCCATCCAAGCCATAACACTTCCTATTAAGGTGGCATCCTCCCTAACAACAAAAGCAGTCCACGCAGAATTCTTCTGATTATCCATTAATCGTTTGTGCCCAATTGGGGCCTCCGGCCAAATCTCCCTGTCGACGTTTAAGTATTCATTTACGTTGTCCTCCGAAGCCATTTTCCATTGCATGCATCGATAAGGAGCAGCAAGAACTGGGTGTTCAATCATCTCGGATAAATTACTACGCATCGTATACAAACTCTTCCTGTACACAAAACCTTTTGTTATGAAATAGTTGTTGTTTTGCTCTTCGGTGGATTGGTTGCCTATGCCCATCATCGTTTGGTAGGCATTCAGTAATGTTTCTTTCAACTCATATGCTCTATTTAACAAACGCTCATATAGGAGTTCGTAGACGTGGTAGTCTGCTTCTCTTTCTGGAAGCGTCTTTAAATTGAAATAAATATAGTGCTTATGTTCTTTGGGGCTTCCTAGTGGTATGGTGCAAACAATATGAACTTGCCCCTTAGCTATAATTCGCTCTTCCTCAACCGCTATGAATACATTCGACCAGTTATCTTCTTCGCCAACCCACCATAAAACCACGTTGTCACTTGACGTAACAATTTGGTAGAACTCACCCGTTTTCTGCAAATCATTTTTTGTGAATTTGCGGATTTCGATTTTCACCATAACACTAATCCCCCCTTTTTCATTACTTTTGAAAAGGTTTAATCTAACAAATTATATCATTTAATTTGTTATAACGATTAGTAATAAACAGTTATATTGATTTTAGGAGTTCACACATGGACGCGGAAATTCCGAAACAAATAGAAAGGCACAAGCCTCCTTACGAACTCAATAACCTTTATTTAGCCAAAATTGCTCATTCTGAAAATCTAATGAATTCCATATGCGCTATTTCAAGCTATCGATAACAATTCGGGCAATAAAATACCGGGTAACGCCAATCCAGTTCATTAAATCTTTAAAGTAGCCATTTTCTCGTCTATTAGCATCCTACAGTTCATTAGATGCCTTTGAGAGGCCGAATACCTCCCAAGCAAAGAAGTTTGCAAAAGCGGAACTCCAGTGCCTTATTCCAACGAAAGGAGCTGAATTTCCCATTAAACAGCAACTTAGCGCACTGTAGTTCCCTCCGCACGAGGGAGCCGGGGTAACTCCTCATTCACTCCAAAACAGTAGAAAGAGTTATAATACCGTTAAAATTTGATTTTTATGATGATTGTCGTGATCGTTAAATTCATGAATGATGTAAAGCAGAGAATAGGGTGTGCCGGTGTGTGGGCAATTTTCTAATCCGTTCGCGGTAACAGGTTTAGCAACAACCTCAGACTCGGTTAACAGTGTTTCAACCAGCATAGTACGAGTTTGCTTAAATTCATCGAGCAGACAATTTCTAGAAACTCCCGATCTGGCATATTCATATGCTATATTGTTAAAATAATCGAAATCTGGAAATACCATTCCTTTTCCATTTTTAATCGCAGGAATAATCGTAGATATGAGATAAGTATCCCAATTTTTAAGATGCGAAATAATTTCTCCTACTGATGCTTTTCCTTCAGCAATCGGTTGTAACCAGATTTTTTCGTGTATATTATGTAAGGTATCCGTCCACTCTGTAAATTCTTTATACCGATAAATCGTATTTTCACCGATACTAATCATAATGGAACCTCCAATTTATATAGATAAAAATTTGGCAATCATTCCTGTTTGGAATTCAAACCCATTTCAATAATACCGAATATATGTTCGATTGTATAGATGTCATTTTTGAACTAAACTGAACCTAACTTAACGAGGCTGCCGATTAATCTAGCAACAGCGTTTCTTATTTGAACAAACATTGTTACTTAGTAGAATATGCTTTTTTCAATATGTTTTCACTAAGACCAAATTGGGATACTTCCCCGTTCTGTAAATAATAACTATCTATACCAATTAGTTTTCCTTCTGTATCCCATGTAACAAATACCTGACATTTAATTGCATGAGATTTCAATCCTTCCATATCCACATTGCCATTTCCAAAAACATCGTAATCAGCTTTATAGCCATTTTTAGGTTCAACATCAAAACGCCATACTTTCCATTCTCCTGTCATAGCATCGGTTAATTCCGTATACTTTTCACCAAACAGAACCTTAATTTGCTCCTTTGTTAGTTGAAAAGACATGGGATTTCTTACATCATTACCTGTCTCTGGCATTGGAGACAACATTGGCGTTGTTGTAGATGTACTTGAATCTCCAATTTCTACTGGAGACGTTGTAACTAAAAGGTTGCTCCGTAATTGCTTGCAACCTGTCAAAGCAAAAATAAGAACAAGTGAAATTAAAATCAACCAATTTCTCATTTTAAACACCTCATGTCCATAAAAAACCTACTATCGGCTCCAATTTCTCCAGCATCATTTCCGTTATTACTTATTAAAACCAAGTTTTTGCCTTATCTTGTTTTCCTTGCTCGCGAACATGATTAATAACCTCATAGCTACTTTTGATCCCCCTTATTATATCATCAATTTACAAATTTAGGATATTTCCAGAACTCTTTTCTAAAGGATTACTGATTAACGTAAAAAGTACAGTATATTAAAAGGGGCTGTCCCAAAATGAGTTCATCTTCAGGCAGTCTCTTGCTTTCAATGTTGAACTACATGAAAAAGCTACCGTTAATGTAGACGTTTTTGCATGAAAAGCCGGATTACATGGAAAATCTCCCGTTATTCCTGATGTTTTTCCGCTGAATAGCGATTTCCCCCTAAATTAGCTGGAGGTTTTCCAGTTAGATGAGTGCTTAGAGCACTTAACGCTAAATTAGTAGGAGATATTCCTGTTAGATTTGGCTCCAAATCGAAACAAAATAGAGACTGCTCTCTAGGTTTGCAACCTTTTGAGTCAGCCTCCTATTTAGTGACGTGACCTGTTATCGCCCACACCCAACGCTTCACGACATGCCTAGTAAACTGCGATAACTGCCATTTCTGATTGTCTCCGCCATTAATCTGTCCACTGAGTGGGCCGAGCTCCGTCTGCCGTCGACCCAACGCTATCTAATACTTTATCTCTTTTGCGAATAATGAGTTTAGAGAATCCATTACCCACATCGACAAGCTGCCACCGTTGATTCTTTCCACCATGATAATCCCATTGAGAGATTTTTGCGCCTTCCGTCGTGGAACCACCGAAAACTTCGACAGCTTTACCTGAGTTTGCGCTGATCATCTTGTTAGCAGTGGGATTCGTGTTAAAAGTAATATTGGACGTGTTCGCTCCGATATCAATTACCCCTTGGGATGCGTTAGTGATCAAGCTGCCGTCCATCTTTAAATCGCCATATTTGGCCGTCCAGACGAGGATCGGAGCCGTCCTGAATTGGCCAGAGGTTCCATTATTATGGATCTTTTCCGTACGGATGTCGATAAAATGAATATCGTCCCGTACGCCATTTCCTTGGCCATAATTCACGCTTACGCCCCGCTAGCTCTGAATCATCGCCGGTATAGGCGAAGCATTGATCCACAACAGCATGGGAAGTATTAACCAGATCGAAGCCATCGCTATGGATCCAGTTGACGTTAGTTGCATCCTGAATCCTGAAGTTCCAGGTTGTACCATCTCGTAGGGTGATACCCTTGAATGTCAGACCATCCGGTTTCGTACCCGCCGTGTCTTTGTAAGAATGGATGATATATTCTCGGTTCGGCCCGCTATCCCCCGTTGTAAGCGTAATCCCTTTGGAATCGATCATCCTTCTTCCTTTGATAGCTACATTAGATGCCCCTACGATACGGATGTTGGCATTGGTATAAATGGTGTTAGTGAAATCATAATCGCTGACCGTTGCAGCGATGCCTTAACTATGAGGACTGATGTCGTAGAAGGTGAGACTATCTTTGGCTGCAACTAATTTAAAACCCTCAGCACCACATCTTATTTTAGTTATAGAGCACTCTGGGACCAAATTACTTTGTTCTATAATAAAATTCGGATGTTTAATATTCAGCTCTTCTTGAGAAAATTCATTTAACAAAAAATCTGTAATTAATCCACCGTGCGTCACTATAACAGTACTTTCCTGTGGATATTGAACTGATATTTCTATTAGACAGGAAGATAATCGCTCACCAGCTCTTCTTGCGGAATCTCCGCCAGGAGGTGAAAAGTCTCTTTCCTTTGTGCACCGATTCCACATTTCAACAAATTCCTGAAAGGTCTGTCCTGGAATGTCTCCCCAATTAGCACGCTCTCGTAAGCGAATATCCTTTATAATCGGTATTCTTGTAGCTTTTCCAATAATCTGAGCCGTCTGTTTTGCTCTGTTAAGCGGACTGCTGAATATTCTAGATATGGGTACTTTTTTAAAATGGCTTGCTGTCCTATGTGCTTGCTCTAAACCATCAGCTGTAAGGGAGACATCTCCAACATCTTTTTCTTTAATAGCATGTCTAACAAGGTAAATATCTGTACTCATCTTCACAACTCCTTTCTTAAAATTTTACAACCATCTAATTAGATATATATCTAATTAGATGATACAGTAATTTCAAGTATTTAGAAAGCCTAATTAAACTATCGGTTTCCGTTCGCTTACTGAACGGCAGCCCGTTGAATACAATGCAGAACAATTATTTTCTACGTGAATTATTCCCTAATATTTCAACCGATGAATTGAGCGCGGAAATGAGTTTATTCTGGTTAGGTCTAGAATCTCCTCAAGCGTTAGCCGATACATTTTCTTGAATATAAGTTATCTATGATCGTTAATGGACAAGAATAAGGAGGCTGTGCCCATGCACAGCCTCCCACAGGGAGTATAGCTCACTTAGAGAACTTGTTAATTCTATGACGCCAATCTCCTGCACCGATGGAAAGCTCTAAATACCATGCAAAGGATGCCTTTGCCGGTATGTGCCGCGCTGTCCCATTACCCTCTGCCATGTCTAGCGAGTCATAATAGCCGATGCTAGGCTCCAGCGCACAAGTAACCCGATCATTGAACTTGCCTTCGTCCATCCAAACCCCTAGGTACGGAACCTTATCGCGCGGAACAGACATGATTAAATAGTTGCCGCTCTCTTCCCCGTATAGACCAGACCAACCCGCAGGTACTTGGCCTTCGTAATAGAACTTTCTGCCATCTCCAGTAACCCCAGGAGCAAGCAGTGACACATCATCCCAAGTATACGATTCTTCCCGCTTAAGGGTAAGACCTTCGTACACACACATCATTTTGTCCATGTAATCTGGAAGAAGAACACGCGTTGGCTCGATGATTGCGAATTGGGGATGCGGCACCCACAAAAAGGGCATAGGCTGGTCGCTCAAATTGTCAACACGATAATCTATTCTTATCCGATCTGTTGAAGGAAATGAAATACGTCTTGTGAATAGGTAATGGAGCCGCGGACTTCGAACAGAGCAAAAAATCGTGTTTGCAACAATCGTATAATCCCAAGGAATCGCCCATATTTCTCCATGATCTGGCAGCGTTATATCCTTATCTATCATAGAAGGACAAGCATTTATTGTCGGAAAACATTCATCCCAACCGCTCATATCCCATTCGGAAAAGCTGGAGCCGTATTCCGGCTGTCGCAAAGCACGATGACCGGAGTCCAGCATCCATTCCCTCCCTGTAGGCTTGTAAACGATAGAAACCAATTTCCCGCCGATATCAGGTACCGTTGTTAGGCTGATATGTTCGCTTTCCATGGTTATGGATGCGAAACCTTTGTAGGTTCCCGTGGTAACACGAACCATTTGCTCGTTCTTCACACGCTCATGCCTCGATGAATTCGCGCACCAGTATGATTGGCTTCCTGACGAAGTGCTGCATCAAACTGCTCTTTTGCCAGCTCCATATTTCCCAAACCAAGATGCCCTAGTCCCATCATATATCGGCAGTGAACTTCATTGCGTACGTTCAAATCATCCTCGAACACTAGGAAGTCCGGCAAGGAAACGGCGAAATAGTCAAATTTCACGCTATCGAAGAGATGCTTCTCCGCATAATCAATCAGTTTATTAAAGCGACGCTTCGCTTCCTTCTCATTGCCCAGGGCAAGCCAAGCCATTCCTTGATAAAATATCATATCTGGCGGTTGGTCATTGTAATACATGGCGCTAGCCGGTTCCTCCAATCCCTGTGAAGCAATCGTGAAACATTCCTGTGCATGCGCAGACTCATTTAGACCAGCATAAGCAAGTCCCAGATAGTAATAGACATTGTTTTCTTGCGCGCCAGATAACTTGCCTTCACCAAGATTATCCGGATAAATAAGTGCTTGTCGCAATAAGCTGACGGCTTCTTCAAAGTGTTCTTCAGCCAAAGCTCGCTTGGCCAATTCGACATGGGCAAAAACATGTTGGCCCGTTACTTTGCCTTCGCCACCCTCCCACGGGTGGAAGTTGCGTGCTTGCAGGGCTTGAACGGCTTTCTCATGATAACCTTGCGCATTCAATAGAGTAATGTACTCCACGTAGAGATCATCGCGTTTGTTTACCAAAGCTTGATGTTCGCCCAGCTTGCCGCAGCGAGTCTCTGCCGTGTAACCAAGTTTTTTATACATTTGGTCCAGTTCATAGAAAATGCGTGCATCACTTGGCCCATAGGCAAAAGCCTTTTCCATGGCAATCAGCGCTGATGCTGCGTCCCCGCGTTTATTATAATAAGCGAGTGACAGATTCCGGTGTACAGTCGGGAAATCTTCCCGAATGGAGCGTGAAGTTTCCCAATGCGTGATAGCATCTTCATGTCTTCTTTTATCGTAATACCAATTGCCCAGATAATAATGTGCTTTATCATCGTTAGCGTCGGCCGCAATGGCACTTGACAATACGTGTAAATCGAATAGACTATTCGGGAAACAGTAATCGGGTGCTGCCGCGTTTCCTGACTTGCTATGAAGTCGAGCCCGTTCCAGCTGACCTAATCTCTCATGTAGGTAGCTGAGCGTGTAATGAATCATCGGGTACACTTCTGAAGAGTCGCTGCCTTGTACAAGGCGATTAAGCACGTCAATCGCTTCCTCGTACAAGCCGCAATTCGCATAATCAGAAGCTAGATGGAGATAATTATGTGCATCTCCACGCATAAGCCGCAGGAGTTCAGTTTTCACTTCGTTTGCAGTCTCTTGCCCACCATGACTTGATAAGGTAAGATATCGTTCGTTGGCCGAACCGAAATCAGCGATATCAAGTGCCAATGTCTCCTGCGAGAAGACGATTGCTTCCTCTAACCGTCCTAACTTGCGAAGCAGCGCGGCTTTCAGGTGGCGTGCTTTGTAGTTGCGAGAATTGCGAATAAGCGAACGCTCAACGAGTTCAAATGCTTCCGCGAAAGCCCCCTTCTCGCAAGCGATTTGTGCCAGCGTGAAGAAGCCAGCATCTTGCCACGCCGCGGACCACGTTGATTTGTAGAGCGCTGCAAACGCTTCTTCCAAACGTCCTTGAGCTTTAAGCGCAATCCCTAATTGATAGAACGCTTCACTGTCATAAGGGTTCGGATTACGCCAAGTTAATGATTTCACAGCAGTCCGGAAGTGGCTTTCCGCCTGGGTATACAACCCTCGACGCAGCAGAAGCGTACCGAATGCCACGTTAATGCGGCTGTCACTTGGATCGCGTTGCAAGCCTTCTAAGTAGTAATCTTCCGGTTCGAACGTAGCATGACGGTACTGCTCCAAATGCAAACCGGCCAAATACAGCTGCTCATTCGTTTTCAGCTCTGCCGGGGCAAGCAGCGGCTTAGCTGCGTCTGGTACTTGCTCGATGGACGGCTTCGCAGGTTGATAGGCAATGAGTAAGGTGCCACTCTCATCCCGTACAGTCAGCTTCAGGTCATGTGGCTGATCGTTAGCATCAAGCGTGATTACAGACTTGAACGTTTGTGTCGGCGACAATAGAGCGACTTCCTTCACATACGTGCGGCTTCGGCCTGTTAGCTCCACAACAGCGTTCTCGAATACAGAAGTTGCATACGCTAACACAACAGCTTCGCGCGCCTTCTCATCCACTTCTAAGTTGACGGCAGCATCAATGGAAGCATTTTTCACAACGCCGATATTTTTGTATGGCATGAAATACTGTTTGAACGATTTCTCCTCATAGGGCTGCAGCCAGGTGAAATCCGGTTGATTGTCCGTGTACACGCCGGTCATGAGCTCGATGTAAGGTCCATCTTCATCTGTCAAATTGCGATCCCATGCCTGCCCGAATTCGCCATTCCCCCAAGTCCATTGTTTCTTGCCTGGCGATACATGATGATTCGCCACGTGCAGCAAACCTGCCCCAACGCCGTGATCATACCCTCCTACGAAGTTATAATCGGATTTATAGGCCATATACGAAGTAGGGACTGGAATATTTTTGTACCGTGAGATATCAACGCCAGCAGAATAATCCATCTTGTAATACGTTCCTGTCGCGATTGGAAATCTGGAGACGTCGCGTTTGCCATGGTCGAAGACCGCCGTTACATCTGGCGGAAAAACGGATTGCGTATGTTCGTTAACCGCAACAGCAGGATTCGCCCACCACAGGAAGGTTTGCGGTTCTGGTGTCCGATTATATAACTGCGCAGAAATTTCCAGATAGGCTTTGCCTGGATATAAGGTGAAGCCAGCCGTCACTTTCGTCCCGTACATACGGTCGATTTCACTGACCCAGACGGTCGCACTTCCGTCCTCATTTTCGGTAAGTTTGTATTCCACTTGACCATACGTATTCGGACGGTGATGCTGCGGCCAGTTGAATTCGATGCCGCCGGAAATCCATGGACCCGCTAAGCCGACCAGTGCTGGTTTAATAACTCGATTGTAATAAACGAAGTCATAGTCATTCGTTTTGTCCAACGCTCGGTAAATCCGTCCGCCAAGCTCTGGCATGATCTCGATGCGAACATAGTCGTTTTCCAATATTACCATTTGATAGGACTGAGGTTTCTTCTCATCCTCAATTTTATCGATAACCGGATGTGGATATACTTTACCGGAGCTTCCTTGATAAACGCGCTTCTCTAAGAACATCGGATTGCGGTCTGGCTCCCCAATTGCATAAGTCGGAATCGATGCTTCTTCTTCCCATATACGAACTTTCTGACTCATCCTCATCACTCCCTTATCTTATTGTCTCTACTTTACCTCGGCAGAAGCTAATATCCAATTGACAAAATGCTTAATATAATGGATTATATTCTTATTTATAATGGAGGTGTACAAGTTGGACATAACGAGAAAGCCCGAAGGCTTTGAAGAAGAGAAATTGTTTATTCTTCCTGACTATATGCAGACGGAACTCTCCCGCTCGGAGCTGACGCGAGATTTATTCGTAAGTGATATTGGCTATTTCCCACATGCTCGCCACCATTACCGTGAACGCAGCGAAGGCAGCAGCTCCCATATCTTCATCTTTTGTTCGGATGGGGAAGGCTGGATCGAGATCAATCCGAACAAATCCATCCCTTTAACCCAGAATCATCTTGCTGTCATTCCGGCTGGAACGCCGCATCGATATGGCGCCTCTGGTGATGCACCATGGAGTATTTACTGGTTTCATCTGCAGGGCGACCATGCTGGTGCCTTTATACAGATGTATGGGATGGATGCAGGGCCCGTTCATCTCCCTATCGGTGCGATGTCCGAATTCAAGGATGTTTTCGATAAGTGTTATGTCCTCTTATCCTACAAAACGTATTCGCTCCCTATCCATACGCACGTATCCCAGTCGATGCGCCAACTGTTAAGCAGCATTGGGCTCAGTGCTGGCGGCACCGCTAAAGACAAAAAAAGGGAGCAATATCTAGAACTCGCCATCCGATACATGAATGATCGTTTGGAGAATTCGATTACGCTCCCTGAGTTAGCCAAGCACACCGGCTTGTCTAAACAGCATTTAATTTTGTTATTTAAGGAAGAAACAGGATTCCCGCCGATTGACTATTTTTTGCGAATGAAAATCCAACAGGCATCCCAAATGCTCAGTCTGACCGGTTTATCGATCAAGGAAATTGCCGCGAGATTAGGTATCGCTGACCCCTACTATTTCTCGCGGCTATTCAAGAAAATGACCGGTTCTGCACCTAGTGCTTACAGGAACGTTCCGAAGGGGTAATGTCCATCCAGGACTTGGAAAACTTTGTAATACGTATATCAATCAACTTTATGAATCCGTAAAATCGCACTTTGAAAGTCCCCTTTAAGATCAACCTTAATTCCTATTTTCAATAAAGCCTTGCCACTAAGAGGACTTTCAATGCCTTCAACTTGATACACCGATTGCTCATCCAATCCCTGCAGGCGAATCCGAGGCAGCTCATCCGCAAAGTTATTCGAATGTAAGAACGCAAAAACGACTGCTTCGTCTTGGCTTTCACTTACATACATCACCGATGCCAATTTACTTTCTCTCACGGAGAGAAGTCTATATTGATGCCCTTGCTGGATAATTGATCTTATCTCCTTATATAAATGAATAAGTTCTTTGGCTTCCTGATTCTCATCGTCACTCCATTTCAACAGGTTATCCCCGATACCCAAATTGCCCATCATGGCACAGTGAAAACGATACGCCAAGGAAAGTTTTCTACGATTGACCCAATTCACTTCATCCGTTACCCAGGACTCCATGATTTTGGCGCAATAAGCATAAGAAAATCCTTCTTGAATCCGTAACCGATCAAACGCATCGTTATTATCACTTGTCCATACTTGATCAAAGTATTGCAAGATCCCCATATCAACACGCCCTCCTCCACCGGAACAGGACTGGAGAATGACACTAGGATGCTTACGTTTCAGTTTTTCCGCTATTTCATAAACGCCCTGAGCATGCCGAACCCAAATTTCCTTCTGCTCCTCTGGTGCTGCACTCGGGTACCCTGGCTCACTCAAGTTTCGATTCATATCCCATTTAATGAAAGCAATCGGATGCTCGGATAGGAGGCGATCCATAGCGTTATAGATAAACTCCCTTACATCCGCTCTAGCTAAATTTAATACGAGTTGATTTCTTATTGGCGTTCGATCTCTCGTTGGAAAATGGTAAACCCAGTCCGGATGCGAACGATATAAGTCACTGTCCGGATTAACCATTTCCGGCTCTATCCATAATCCAAACGCCATGCCTAAATCGTTAACTTTACGAATTAAACCATGCAGTCCATTCGGAAACTTATCTGAATTAACAACCCAGTCCCCAAGTCCTGCCTGATCCGAATTTCGAGCACCAAACCAACCATCATCCATTACAAATAGCTCTACACCCATCTTGGACGCGATCTCTGCCAGCTTAATCTGTTGTTCTTCGTTCACGTCAAAGCTTGTGGCTTCCCACGAATTATAAAGCACTTTCCGCAGCTTGCCTCTGTTCTCTTCAGGCAGCACATAGTTCCGTTGATATTTATGAAGGTTTCGGCTAGCTTCACCGAACCCGCTATTGACATAACCAACGATATATTTCGGCGTATGGAAACTCTCTTGCGGCTTCAAATTCCAAGCGAAATCAAAATCATTAACCCCTGCGCTTACTTTCAACATATTAAATCTGTCTTTCTCGAAAACCATTTTCCAGTTCCCGCTAAAAGCCAATGCCCCAAAGAAAACCTCCCCTTGGTGTTCATCCGCTTTCCCACCTTGATCCAACATGAAGAAGGGGTTTGCATAATGACTGGTTGTGCCTCTTCTGCTTTCAAGCACGACCTTCGTATCTGGCAGCATAACGCGATCTAATTGCGTTTCAGCTGGCCATTTGCCAGTCAGATAAGTAAGTCTATAATCTCGCTCTCTTGGCAAGTACATGGACCCTGTCAATGCTTGTTCTAAGCCTATATTTGTCTTACCGAGGTTACGAATTTCAGCATATCGTTCAATGAGGTCACAATCTGCAATAACCTTATAATAGAGCCTCACCTCTAAGGGGTAATGACTATCTTTCAATATGAAGAGAAGTATGTTATCCCAAATTTCGAAATCGACAAATGTTAAATTCAGATCCCTCACATGGTCATGAAACGTAACTTTTAAACTTGGCTCCGTAAATTTGGCCTTCCCCCACCCCATATACTCCTCTTCACTCAGTTCACTTCCAAGGGTATAAGGGTACTCCGATATCTTCGCGGCCTCGGGATAATCCGAGAGGCGTGGAAGCTTTTCCCCGAAATAAATATGATTGAGGGTACCTTGCTCACTTAATCCCAAAGCGTAGGAAATATGATCTCCTTCAAGCACCCAAATATCCCTTAAAGCATCATGCCTTATCATCTATCATTCACCATCCTATCCTTTTACTGAACCGGAAGTCATACCGGTTATAATATATCTCTGGCCAAGAATATAAAGAATTAGTACAGGTAATACGGTCAAAATAATAATGGTAAAAATCATATTCCAGTCATTAAAATGAACTCCGAAAAAATTATATATCGAATTGATCATTCCCAATTTTTCTTGTCGATTTAATAGGTACAATGGGGTTACAAAATCATTCCATGCCCCTAGGAAATTTAGGATAAAGCCTGTAATCGTAACCGGTTTTAAGAGGGGAAATACGACACTAAAGAACAGTCTTCCTAGCCCGCAGCCATCTATAATGGCAGCCTCATCTAGCTCTCTCGGCACACTACCGATGAATCCGTAATAGAGAAACACCGCAAAGGGGATACCTAAAGTGGCGAATATCAAGATAATTCCTGTAAACGTGTTTTGCAGATGAACCATTTGAAGCACTTTAATCGTCGATACATAGTTGAGTGGAGCAACCAGGCCCAGGAAGAAATAATTATAAATAAATTTATTCCATTTATCTTTGTTCCTGACTAGTATGAACGCCGCCATGGAGGTAACAATAATACTGATTGCTGCCGAAACAGTGGACATGAGCAAGCTATTGAAAAAGGAGTGAACAAGGTTCCCCTTTTCGATGGCTTCCGCATAGTTGGACCATTGAAAGATATGCGGGAACTTGAAATTCATCGTATTCGCTTCACTTGATGTTTTGAGTGAATTAATGATAAGCAGGTACACAGGGATAAGGACAGATAAGCTTAACAGCCAAGTAAGAATCTCTTTTACATTTAGAAAAACAGCATTTCTAGTCATTAAGCATCTGCCTCCTCATCCGCAACTACCTTCTTCATAATGAACGCAATAATAAGTGTAATCAGAAATGCAATTATCCCTAGTGCGTTTGACATCCCATATCTACCAATTGAAAATTCTTTGAATATTTGCGTATTGATAACTTCCGTCAAGTTGCCAGGTCCGCCATTGGTTAACGCATAGATAATCTCGAATACGCGGAGTCCATGAATCGTATTCAGAATAATCGCAATGGTTAAAGCTGGTGTGAGAAACGGGAGTGTAATGGAGATAAATTGCTGCCATTTATTCGCTCCATCCAGAGAAGCCGCTTCATAATAAGATTTGGAGATCGTCTGTAGCCCAGCGAGTAGAATGACCATATTCCATCCAACCATTCGCCAAACTTCCACGCCCATCGTTGAGGCAAGTACAACACTCTTATCCGTAAGCCAGCTGCGTGTGAAATCACCTAGACCTATAAACTTTAAGATCACATTAATGGGACCCTGGGGGCCAAGAATAGACACAAATATAATGCCAATAATGAGCGGTGATAGCGTGTAGGGCAGGAAGAAAACCATGCGCAGCAGGTTTCTCGTCCTCAAGCCTTCATTCAATAAAATGGCCAGAAAGAGTCCAATCAGCACTTTAAAAATAACGGTAAAAAAAGTAAACGAGAAGGTATGAATAATGCTTTTCATATAGGGCCCTGTGGAGGAAAATATTTCTTTGTAATTATCCAATCCGACGAATCCAATATCGGGTCTCATCATATTCCAATCGGTGAACGAATAGTACAATCCTCCTGCGACAGGAATAATAAAGAAAAGGGTATATAAGACAATGGCAGGAATTACAAATAAGCGACTATACAATTTATTCATGTGCATGCTTTCATCACCCGGACTTTCAAATTGAATTTAAAAAGAAGGAAGCTTGATGGATTATCAGATTAACTAATCGTCAAGCTCCCTTGTTTAATTATTTAAACATTTTTGCGCGGTCAGCATCGATGGATTCTAGTACTTGTTTTGGCGTTTTTCCTCCTAAATACAAGTCTTGAACAGCCTTACCAATCGTTGATTGATTAAAGAATTGAACACCGCCTTCAAAATCCAGCCCTGCTCCATCTTTGGCATTAGCCATGACACTCGAATACGCTAATGTTGACTTACCTTCAACATCTTTGAATGAAGTGGGTCCTAAATCAGGTCTTCCAGCATAATAGACCTTAATATTGTCTGCTTTTACCAAGAAGTTGAAGTATGCTTTTGCTGCATCTATGACTTTGGAATCTTTATTGATGGAGCGAACAATCCCGCCTGATGAAGTAGCCCATGATTTATTATCGCTTAAAGGAACAGGAAACATTTTCCATGTATCCGCTTTACTATTAGGGAATTTCGCAATGACTTCATTCTGAAAAGTGGAATATGTGAGCATCATGGCATATTTTCCTGATCCCATTGCATCTACCGAATTTTCCCACGTTTGCGACATGAAGTCTTTACCGTAATAACCCTTATCCGCTATTTCCTTCATTTGCGTAAGACCTGTTTCTAATTCCTTTTGGTCTGCAAATTTGGCTTTGTTTGTATTGAATTGTTCATATATGCCTGGCGTTTTCTTGGCAATCATCGCTCCCAATGTATTTAACCAAGTCTCTTGGTGCCACTCTGCCTTTCCTGGTTCATAGATTGGCGTAATCCCTTTCGCTTTCAGCATTTCACAAACCTTTAAAAATTCTTGATAGTTCGTTGGAACTTGAACCCCGGCTTGTTCGAATAATGCTGTGTTATAGAGTAAACCCCATCCATCTACTGACCAGGTATTCAACGCGATAACTTTACCATTACGGGTAGTTCCCGCTTTGGCCCAATCCGTGTATCTGCTAACCCATGGCTCATTGGAAAGATCCAGCGCATGCTGATCTGGTAAATATTCATTCATCGCTACTCCGCTTGATGTGAGGTATATATCAGGACCTTCACCTGTTGCGAATTTGGCTTTCAAGACATTCGTATACTGATCGTCCGGTGAGATAACGAACTCAATCGTATTGCCTGTTTCAGTTTTGAATTGTTCAGCTAGTTTTTTGTCAATATCTCTGGTCCAGCCAGCAGATGATGCCACTTTAATCGTTACACCTTTGGCTGGTGCTTTCGTCGGATCTGCCGATTTCGTGGCTTCTGCTGGTTTGGTAGTCTCCGTTGTTGTGGAGGATGAAGTTCCACATCCTGCTAATACACCTACCAAAGCCAATATCGTCAACATTCCGCTTATCGTTTTAAATTTGTTGGTTTGTTTCATGTTAAATCGACGCCTCCTTTTAGTGTTTCTTTATTGGGGTGGCCTACCTTGTTACTATCATAGAACAATTTTCGACATTGTTACATGGATGAATTAAGCTACACTTTGTGGACATTTTTGTTCTATCGTGTATATAATGATTTCATTTCCTAGCTATTCATCAAATACGGGAAGATGAAAGGGTTTTTACATGTTTAAATTTAAAACCATTCAATCCAAACTATTCTTAAGTTATTCCCTGCTGATCATTGTTGTTATACTCGTTTTTGTTAGTTCATTCTATGTTTATATATCTAAAATTTTAGAAAATAAAGCTTCAGAATCGCTATATCAAGTCTCAAGCCATATCACGGCTGAATTTGATTCACAGCTGCAATTTATGAACTCCACTTCCCAAAAACTCTTATTTTCAAAACCGCTTAACCGACTGTTCTTCTCCGATATGTTTCAATTAAACAAATCTACGATCGATCAACAACGCCAATTCAATGATATTTTGTACTCGATCATTGGCTTAAACAAAGAATTTTCCCAAATCAATATGTTCCAAAAGAGTGGTGAATTCGCAAATATTGGCGATAACTCTGTTTTTTCGATCATTTCACCTGAGCAAATAGCAAAAATTCAATGGATACAAAATGCCTTTTCGAATCATGGGACAAAGCTGATTTCACTTCACAAACAAGATGTTTGGAATTTGAAAACACCAACAGTGATCTCATTAAGCAGAGCCTTTTCACCAAGTTGGGGCGAGATAGAAACTAGTATTCTTGAGATTCAACAAGATTATCATGTTTTTTCAAATATCATTAAATCCGCATTAGTAAAACCAGATTCCCAAGCAGGCCAAGAGATCACCGTATATGTCTTTAATAAAAATGGTGATTTAATTTACCCTATGGAAACTACGCAAACCGCACAGTTATATTGGGAAAGCATTCTTACACATACAAATACCTCCAATTTTATTATTAAAAACGCAAACACCCAAAGTCAGGATATGATATCTTACAAATATTCCGATTTTTCGGAATGGACCGTAATAGCGGCAGAGTCGAAAAACCTATTATTGAAACCTGTAACAACCTTTCGAAATGTGATCCTTGTCTTTGGCCTGATAGCCATCTTGATTACCTTGCTTATTTCCTATATGGTGTCCAAAACATTAACGACGCCGATTAAAAAAATTCATAGATCCATTCGGAGTTTAAGTCTGACTTCTTTATCTCCCACACTATCCCAACCCATTGAAAGCCAAAGCCACTTAAATGAATTAGAGCAGCTAAACTACTCATTTCTAGACATGCGATTACGGTTGCAAGAGTCGTTACAAGAAGCTATTGCTTCACGTGCTCACGAGCTTGAAGCTCGCATGTTCGCCTTACAAGCCCAAATGAATCCTCATTTCCTCTACAACACCATCACGAATGTTAGTATTATGGCCGAAGAGAATGGTCAACAATCGATTGTTGAGGTATGTGAAAACCTTTCTGCCATGTTGCGATATATTTCTTCTGAACATGCAGCTCCAGTAAAATTTAGAGAAGAGCTGGAGCATACACGCAGCTATCTAAACCTGATGAGGCTAAGATACGAAGATGATATTGTCGTTCATATCGATGTATCGGACTCACTTCTTGACCTGGATGTACCTAAATTAATGCTTCAACCCATCGTGGAAAATTGTATGAAATATGCCATTCATATTGATCCGCCTTGGATCATCACGATAGTTGGCCGTACGTTACCAGGCGGATGGGAATTAACGATTCGGGACAACGGACAAGGTTTTGATGCGGATGCAATTGTTCACTTACAGGAGCAATTTGAGAAAACAGATCCTTTAGTTAGAATCCCAAATTTAAAAATTAACGGCATGGGACTTCTCAATATTTATAGCCGATTAACCCTATTATTTGGAGACTTATTACGATTTACTTTGAGTAATCACCCGGAGGGTGGTGCGGTTGTTACCATTTCCATCAAACACTAGGAGGGATTAGGAAATGTCGAAATTAACGAAGCGCCGCGTTGTTGTCGTCGAGGATGAACATAAAATTCGTAGAAACACCGTACAAAAGATTGCAGATTCTGGGCTTCCCTTTGAAGTTGTTGGCACCGCCTCTAACGGACTAGAAGCTCTGACTATCATTCATTCACTTCAACCTGATGTTGTATTTACTGACATTATAATGCCCAAAATGGATGGCTTAGCGTTGATCAAACAACTAAGAAACGATAACCCGGAAATCCATATCGTCATATTAAGTGGATATAGTGAATTTGAATATGCGAAATCTGCTATGAAACTCGGGGTTCGGGATTATTTGCTTAAACCCTTGAAATTGGAAGCATTAATTGATTGCTTAAGTAATATTAGAACTAGCTTGGAAATGAATGACTCCATCACCGTCAGACATATATTGACCTCTGATATTTCCGGGTCCCTCTCAGAAACAATCGCTATTCATAACGAGGAATTTATCCTATTTCTACTCTGTATCGGGAACCTGTGCCCTTCTATCACAGCCTTATCACTAACGACTATTTTTCATGACAATTGGTCATCAATACCACTGAATGATATTCTCAGAAGCTCTTTGCAAGAGAATGAACCGTGGTGGATCATTGATGAGAAAACACCGAACCAGAAATTCCTCCTTATTTCAGCAAGCAATCGACAGCCTAGAGACATCATTCATCTTGCAGAAGAGATTCAACAGAAACTAGTAGACAAATCACCTTTGCATCCAGTGAATTTATGTCACGGTGGCGCCATTATTCAACGCAGCGGCATTTGGGAGAAAGCTCAAGCTCTTCGATTTAAGCTCGATTATGAATTATGTATTGGAACTTCCCGTGTTATTACACTGACGAATGGGAGCAACCCCAAAAAACCACCAATTTCCATTAATCCGTTACTTCGTAATAAGATGACTTCTTTTCTGCAATCTGGGGAGAAGGCTCTTTTGAAACAGGAGATTTTTCATCTGCTTCTTAACTGGGATCGCTTGAAATACCCACAACGATTATTGGAGATAGCAACTATGCAATTAATCCGAAACATACACCTACAAACAGGCAAGTTATCTGAGGAAGAACTCTATCAACTCGAATATGGGTTATATGAGAAACTTGCTATTTCCTCCGACTTTCCAAGTATCTTCGAAGATGTTTGGGAAATTATTGAAAGTATGCTTACAGTTAAGCAAGATGAAGACATGGGTACTCAGAAACTCATGCATCAAATCGCTGAGTATATGAAGTTGAACTTTACCGAATTTATAAATATTGAGGACATTTCTCAAAGATACCATTTCACACCTGCCTATCTTTCTAAATCATTTAAAAAGTACTATGGGGAAACTCCCCTTAAATTTTTAATCAAACTACGCATAGAAGAAGCCAAGCGATTGATTCAAGAAAACCCTACCTATGATATCGGAAAAATAGGAGAAATCGTCGGCTATTCAGACCAACATTACTTTAGTAGAATTTTCAGAAATTCAACAGGAAAAAGCCCCTCTGAGTTTAGGGAGCTTGTTCGTAAAACACGCATCTGACTAGAAAAAAAGGCGTTTATATTACGGAGAAACAACTACGATTTCTACAGAGGCATCCTTTAGCCTATCCGTCAAGTCCTCCTCAGGACTGCGATCTGAGATTATTCGATCCACAGCATTCAGTGACGCGAACGAAAACAAATCCCTCATGCCATACTTCGTATGGTCCATGACAATGTTCACTTCTGAAGCCTGCTTGATGACAAGCCGTTTAATTTCTGTTTCATGCATATTAGAGTTGCTGAATCCATGCTTGACTGACACGCCAGTGGTACCAATGAAGACACGATCAAACGCCATTTGAGCAATGGAACCTGCCGCAATAGGACCGACCAAGGTCGATGTTTTATCCAGAAGCATGCCTCCAACGACGATTGTGGATATTTGCTTTCCTTGAAGCTCAGCGGCAATATTCAGGGCATTTGTCACAACGGTAATATTCATATCTGGCTTCAAATATTTGGCTACCTGCAGTGTTGTTGAACCGCCATCCAGAAAAATAGAATCACCAGACTTAACTAGCTGAGCGGCTTGCAAGCCAATTCTCATCTTCTCATCCATCATAAAACCAGTACGGACCTGCAGCTCGATATCCTTGCCAACGAGAATAGCGCCACCGAATGTGCGCCTAAGCAGTCCCATGAATTCAAGCTTTTCCAGATCTCTGCGCAGCGTCATTTCGGTAACGTCAAACATATCTTTCAACTCAGTTATTTTAACTTCGCCGTCTAAAGCCATTCGATCCAGAATTTGCTGCTGTCGTTGGTTGATGGTTTGGTTATTCGTCATGGAGAGCCCCCGTTACTTTTCTTCAATGACTCTATTATCCCTAGAACTCACTTTAGGATCAACCTTAAGTTTACTTTCACCGTTTCGCAAGGCCTAAGATTTGTGATGAGGTCCGTTCCATAAGCCTTGCTCATTCAAAGTCCAATTATGCAGATTAAGCTTCATTTCACGTTTTGCCCAACCGCCGCTGATTCGACTCCATACTACTGATCCATCTGGAATGCCACTTGTCGCATCTGTCTGTTCAACATTACATGCACCGACGCCGACAGCAGTATGGAGTGAATCCTCCAAAGTTACCCCCCTCATTAGTCCAAGTAAAAATCCCGCTATCGTACAATCGCCAGCGCCAGTAGTCCCCGCAACATCCACCTTATAGCAAGAAGTTAGTAACTCACTATTCGTCCAATTTCTGAAATGCTCTTGAGCTGGCGCGCAAAGTCCCATAGCCAAAAGACGGCTATGATTGGAGGTTGTTCGCACATACAAGCCATGCTCTCCTAATTTCAGTACGACAATTGCAGCACCCATTTCCAGCAAATCTCCCGAAATTTCAGATAGTAGAGTTCCACTCGCAAAAGGTAAGAGATCTCCAGACGGAGCCTCTTGCAATAGTTGATCGTAATGTTCACGGTGCAGCATATAAAGAATTTCTTCAAAGCTGGGCATAAACACATCGACATATGGGAGTACTTTGGAAAATATAGCACGCCAATTAGCCCTGCCTGCATCAGACTTCGGGTCAGGCTTCGCCAAATCAAGCGATACGGTCAACCCGCTTTCCTTGACCTTCTTAAGCAATAAAGCCAATTCATTGCCTTCATCCTCATACATCCTGCGCATTAAAGGCGGGTATCCAAAATGAAACAAGCGCGCACCTTTGAGCTGTTCAGGTCTTAGGTCTCCCGCAGAATACGTATCGTTGGCTCCTGTCGAATGCAGGAAGGTCCGGTCTATATGCGGAGGACTAATAACAATAGAGTAAGAACTGTGCTCATCAGGAGACACGATCATACCATCAATTAAGGATGCACCATGCTGTCTCAAAATCATTAGAATGGCTTCACCGAAGATGTCATTTCCAATCTTGCCCATTAACTTCACTCGACTGCCTAGACGGTGAAGCGCAATTCCCGTATTGGAAACTGCGCCTCCCGTTGAAATAACCGCTGGACCAATATCAACGAGCTTACCCGGAACCAGATAAGCATCCATCCCAGATTGTTTGTCGTAGATCGTTGGTATAATATCCAAGCAGATATGTCCAGCAATGATCACTTCCGCCTCGTTCTGACTCAAAGCTAATCCCTCCAGTTAATCGGTATCGTCTGCCCTGTCCGGTTCGATTCCAACGCTGCTGTAAAAATCCTGTGGCTTCCTGCTGCCTCTTCTGGCGTTGCACAGTAGAAAGGCTGCTGTGTATCCTTGCCATGCGCCAGTTCATCACAGAAAGCTGCCCACATTTGGAGAATCGAATCCGAGAAGCCAAACTCAAAGATACCTCCAGTAATTGTGCCGTACGCTGATTTATATGGCGCATCCACGACATGCCACGCTTGATTTCCACCCGGTTTATAAGGTAAGGAAGCTACCTGCTTAGGATTTTTCGTAGTAAATTCTGCCGAGAAGTCCGTACCTGTTATCCGAATAAACCACGTGTTCGCATTGCCCGGGGCAATCCGTTTCGTTGATAAAATCATAGGAAACTGTTGGCCTTCCATTTCAACATCACAGGCAAGAATGGCATTGTCCCACGTTTCACAGGGCACCATGTTTCCTTTTCCATCTGGTCGTTCGGGTACGATTTTGGACAATAAGGCCCTTACGGACTTCGGCTTCCAGCCATACCGCATAGGCAGGTGCAGAACATGCATCCCTAAATCCCCCATGCATCCATATTCGCCATTCGTCGCGATTCGCCTTTTCCAATTAATCACTTTGGTCGGATCGAGATCGCTGGAATGCCAGAAGCCCGCTTCGACTTCGATAATTTTACCGAATTTATTCTCATGGACCCATTGAAAGATTTGTAGAGCTCCCGGATAAAAGGGAAATTCAGAGGAGCAACGAACGATGACGTTGGGATATTTGATAATGGCTTCTGAAATGAGTCGGTTTGCTTCCTGATCAATGCCAAACGGCTTTTCACCCAGCAAATGCTTGCCTGACTCGATAATATCGATATAGATTTGCGCATGAAGATGATGTGGAACCGCACAATAAACGGCGTCTACAGAAGGATTAGCAAGCAGCTCCTTATAGTCTGTGTAAGCTGCCTCCACGCTTGGGATGTTATCCTGAAACCACTGCGTCGCAGCCGAATTCGCATCGCATACAGCCACAATCTTCGGCTCAAAATCAACATTTGTAAGATGACACCAGCGGGCTGCCGCGCTTGCAAACTCTTTCCCCATTAAACCGCAGCCAATAACACCAAAGCGTATGATTTTTTTCGACATTTTTGATAATCTCCTTTGGGATGTTATGAAGTTAAACTAGCAAGAGCCTGCTCTGCGGAATTGCCGTGGTGAACGATGGACATCAATGCTTTGGTCATACCAGCTGGATTCGGGTGCTGAATCACATTGCGGCCATAGACAATGCCTGACGCGCCTTGCTTCATCAATTCTACGGTACGGGTCATAATTTCCTCATCGCTGGCTCTTCCGCCGCCTCGCACAAGTACTGGAATCCCAGAAGCAATTTCAATGACGCGGTGATATTCTTCTACATGGTCACAAGGATCTGCTTTAATCACATCTGCGCCCAATTCAACAGCTTGGCGAACCAGCGGTAAAATTTTATGTATATCACCATCAACCATATAACCGCCCTTTGCTTCATTGGCCAGCATAACTAAGGGTTCTACCATAAGGGGCATGCCGTATTTTTCACATTCTGTTTTTAAAATAGAAACATTTTTAGCACATTGATAGTGCAATTCTGGCTGATTAGGCAGTAACAAAAGATTGACACAAACCGACACAGCATCCATTCGAACGGCTTGCTCAATTGCCTTATCCATAAGCTCGCTAAACAAGAAACGCGGCAGCGTACTTCCATAAATATTCGCTACATCTGTACGCAGCACAAGTCCAGGCTTCTGGCTGCCAGGGATCGACTGGAGATGCCCAGCCTGCCCAATGCTTAGTTGGATACAATCCGGACCTGCTTCCACAATCGTCGCGATCGCTTGTTTCATATTCTCAATGCCAGCTAGAAATCCATACTCGTTAAAAAAGCCATGATCAACAGCTACATCAAAGCATTTTCCTTGCTCACTAAACATTCGGTTTAATCTTGGTTTTAGCGACAATGCCATACACTCCCTTAAATGAATGTTTTTTTATAACTTTTTAAGTTGTTTTCAAACATAATAATATGTTAATTTATAACATTTGTCTATAGAAAATAACCCCCCAGAACGAATTGGGGGGGGATTTGTGAGATTGCCGTCTTTGACCACGGTAGTGGAGCCTGCCAAATCGGCATCTCCTGTGCAAAAACCTAGCCCACGGATAGGTCACCCGGTCCATGTACCTTGAGGGAAACCAAGTTTCCTAACGAACTCAATACCCTTTATTCGGTTAAAATCGCTCATTCTGAAAATCTAACGATTTCCAGATGCGCTATTTCAAGAAAACAATCACCTTTCCGCCTAAAAGCTGCTCGATAACGCCAATCCAGTTCATTAAATCGCAAAAGCAGCCATTTTCTCGTCTATAAGCATCGTACAGGCAACCAGCACTATACAAACACTTCATACAATCCAATCAGAACTATAAAAATACCACCTATTCGATTAAACCATTTGCCAAGCCATGTTCTAGCCAGTTGCTGACCTGCTCGAACTCCAATATGTATGGTTAGTAACGAGAATATACCAATGGATATCGTCGTCATGACTGGAGATAATCCTGTCATGCCAGCTCCAAATCCACCAACAGCACAATTTAGCGCAAGCGCAATTCCGAGAGTAAGAGACTCCCTCCATGAAATTACTTTATCTCCATCGCGATCAGCTTTATTGGGACTATGTAGTAAAGAAGTGATGCCATTCTGACGGTGCTGATTTGAGCTGTTTTTCAAATCCGCCTTGATTGCAAAAAGCCCAATAATTACGAGAAAGGCTCCCCCACCCCAATTCGTAATCTCACCAGGAATGTATTGTGAAATTACATCGCCTAAGGCAATGGAGGTATAAGAAGCAATCATCGAAAGAATTGCAATAACGAAATTCGATATCAATGGAACCCTTGTAGAGCGAGCACCAAATGAAAGACCAATCCCCAAATTATCCAAGTTAGCAGCGATACCAATTCCTATAATTGAAAACCAATGCATCTCCCTACCTCCAAGCAAGCCAGATGATCAGATAGGCACTGCCAATCCCTTGGATTGAGCCTTCTTAATCAACGCCATATAGGCTTGAGCAGTATCCGTAATAGCCTGGTAATCACCCGTGTTGGCTCCCGCAGTCAAGCTTCCTCCTACGCCAACCGCGACAGCTCCGGCCTCCATCCATTGCGAGACATTCTGAATCGTCACGCCGCCAGTCGGCATAAGCTGAGCATGTGGCAGCGGACCTTTGACTGCCTTAATAAAGGCCGGTCCGAACAGCTCACCCGGAAACACCTTAATGATATCCGCGCCAGCTTCCAAACATTCGGCGACTTCTTTAATCGTCATTGCTCCTGGCATGATCGGCACCCGATAACGGTGGCAGAGCGTTACCGTGTCGATATTCAAATAAGGGCTCACGATGTACCGCGCTCCAGCCAGAATAGCGGTTCTGGCCGTTTCAGCATCCAGCACTGTACCAGCTCCAATCAGGCATTCATGTGGATCAAACTTTTGGGCAAGCGAGGCGATGATTCTCTCCGCACCAGGTATCGTGAAGGTGATTTCAATGGCCTTAATACCGCCAGCCATGCACGCAATCGCAATCTGCTCAGCTTGCTTCTCATCCTCTGCCCTTACAACAGCGACTAAGCCGCCTTGTTTGATTTTAGCTATAATCAGTTCTTTTTCCATGATGAATTGCCTCCTAATTAGCCGATATGGGTTTACTTGCTTTCAAGGCAAACGCGTTTGCCGGATTGTCCGTCATCACTATGCGAATCTGTTCCTCGCTAACCCCGGTGTGCTTCAATAAAGGAATGAATTGCCGGCTAATAAAGTCCAAACCGATTTTCCCACCGTAGCTTTTCATGCGTTCCCTGGTTGTATCAAGACCTAGTAAAACTCGCTTCTCCAGCCCCCAGTCCATCATTTGACGAATAAGAAGCGCTTCTTCCTCATCCGAGTGGTATTTGTAGCGAGCTATCGTATCATACTCCAAATAAACACCCATTTCCCCGAGTTTACGGTGCATGGCTAACTGATCCAGCTTACGATCTAAATGACAAATGATGATTTGCCCGGCAGGAACTCCGAGCTCCAAGTACATATTCACCAACGTTTCAGCCTGTGTATAGGATTCAATATGGCAAAGAATAGGTGCGCCTGTTTGAATTGCGGCATACGCAGCAGCGTGAAACCACCTTTTATCAGGATCGTTCATTCGCTCCTCATCCATAGCTGTTTTGATCACACCCGCTTTGGCGGTCATGCAGCTAATCGGTTCCCCGAGGTCCGTGCCAAGGAACATGCCTTCTGTAAGTTCATGCACGAATAGTTCAATAAGCCGGTCCTGTTCGTATTTTCGTATCCAATGGTCATCCCGGTAAAAGCTAAGTTTGTGAAAGCCCGTCGAAGCAACGATATGAATGTCTGTGCGAATCGAAGCTTCCATTAACCACGATTCGATTCTCCCGCAGCCCAAAGGCTGGGCATCAACAACAGCTCGGCCTCCGCAGCTTTGAAAGAGAAGCAGTTCCTCTACACTTAGGTGGTAATCGTCAAGGCACAGGGCCGGATTTAAAGAAGAAGGCTGCCCAGGAGCAAGAAACAAGTGTTCATGGCTGTGGCAAAAACCAAAATCCTGCATGGCGACAGGGCCTCTTACTGTTTGAATATGCATGCAAAGCTGCACCCCCCGTCCATATAATTCCTCTTTCCTAATAAGAAAAGCGGCTTTGCCGCCCTGAGAGATCAGTCTCTTCTTAGCGGCAAAACCTTGTAAGGGAACTAGAGGACGCTAATTAGGCAAAAAGTAGGGATGCGTGGGTAATAGCGGAACTACAGGGTCTTATTTCCACGAAAACGTTAAAAATTCCCATGAAACGGCAAAATAGCGTACTGTAGTTCCCTCACCCTCCCGAAAATGACACTTTTAGCTAGAATAGCGTATCGTAGTTCCTTTACTTCCGCGAGAGGCAGTTGGAATAACTCCGCGTTCACTCCAAAACATATAAACTCTTATATTTTGAAAAAGCCGTCCTTTCGGCTGATAGCCTTATGGACAGCTTGGGCATTGAATGCTAGCGGTACCTTACTAGCACAAACCGCTCAGCCCTTAACGGCTCCAGCAGTCAAGCTGCTCGTAATTTGTTCTGTGAAAAGCATGTATAGGAGAACAGAAGGGAGCGCGATCACCGTCATTACTGCGAATTGAGCAGCATAATTGGACGCATATTCACCAGTAAACTGAATCAACGAAAAGGGTAATGTTTTATACGTGTCTGTTCGTATGAAGGTAACCGCCATAATGAATTCGTTCCAAGTGTTTAGGAAGGCCAGAACGGCAACAGACGAAATCACGGGTTTGGATATTGGAATAATGATGCGAAAAACAACACCCAGCAAGTTTAGCCCATCAATAACGGCAGCCTCCTCGATTGCCCGAGGTGTCGTTTGTAGAAATCCGATAAAGATAAACACACTTAATGGGATTAGAAAAGCAATATTCGGTAAAATAAGGGCAAAATAGGTATCAATTAATTTAATTTTATTGAATATGAAGAAATTCGGCAAAAGAGTTGAATACAGCGGTACAATCATACAAATCATAACAAGGCCAGCCAAATATTTATTCCATTTCCAGTCAATTCTTGCGATTACATAGCTGAGCATCAGCGAAACGATGACGGTCACCGCGATAACGACAACAGCAACAATCGCACTGTTCAGAAGGTAAGCGGGCACGTGTCCAAGCTTAAACGCGTCGGCATAATTTTTCCATTGGAAAGGGCTGGGCCATTTTAAAATGTAGCTGCCGAAGAAATCACCGCTTTTTAGCAGCGAGAAGTTGATCATCCAAATTAATGGAAATATTTGTGCGATCGCTACCAGAGCCAAACTTATATAAAAGATTATCTGCACCAATTGTGTATAAGGCTTGGATAAGGTCCTCATTAGAATTCACCTACATCTTTCTTCAGCAAGCGATTCATCAACAGTGTCAGGAGCAGGCAGAAGAACACGAACAGAACGGAGATCGCACTTCCGTAACCGAATAGCCCGTCGCGGAACGCCTTGGAATATAAATACGTCGCCAGAAATTGCGTACTGTTGGCAGGTCCGCCTCCAGTCATCAAGAAGACCGTCTCCATCTGTTTGAATCCAGCAACGACGGCGAGGACGAAGTTAATACGGATGACAGGAGACAACAGCGGAAGCACGACCCGCAAATTGTACTGCCATTTGTTCGCGCCATCGACGACTGCCGCCTCGTACAACTCAGACGGAATGCCTTTGATTCCTGCATAGTAGAGCAGATAAGCATAACCAAAGCCTTGCCACATCGCCACGAAGATAATGGAGAAAATGGCGATATCCGGGTTTCCTAACCAGTCCTGCTTCCAAGAAGACAACCCGATGTCAGCCAGAACCCGATTAAGCAGCCCATATTGAACCGACAAAATGCTCACCCACATTTGCGAGGTCACGAACGTCGAGATTATAGACGGAATGAAAATGACTACACGCAGGAAACGTTCCCACCTGCCAGTATGAGGGGTAACAATCGCCATCAAGATGGCCAGGGGATGCTGAAGCAGGATGAAAGCTATGCCCAGTAAGACAGCATTCCGAAGCGAACTCCAGAACACAGGATCATGGAAGAAAATTTCCTTGTAATTTTCCAACCCGAGGAAGAGATAGTCTACCCCGTCATAATTCGTAAAGCTTAGATAAAGCGCGACCAGAATAGGTAGTAAAATCAATCCGAGAATGAATACCAGCCCCGGTAAGATTAACACAGCAATATTCCGTTTCTCCATCCAAAGTTTGTTCATGTTCCTCCACCACTTCCAATTCTCTCTGTGAAAGGGAGCAAAACCCTCTGTTATGTTTTGCCCCATGTTCCGTTTCCATCTATTGAATTATGGATTCAACTCTTTATTTGATTTTTCGGCAATAGCGTCGATGGATTCAGCAAACTTCTCAGGTGTTGATTTGAGCGCCAACAGCTCTGTTATGGCATCCAGGTAGCCCTTGGATGTGGAAGCAGAGAAACGGTCCTGCGAGTTCGCACCGCTGAATGCTTTAGCCGACTTGAGGATGTTCGTCAGATCCTTTTGAATTTGGGTTTCCTTGCCCGTGTTAAACTCATCATAGGATTGCGCTGGGAACGTAATGCCATTCTGCCAAACAGTTTTGGACCAATTCTCTTTTTTGAACATCCAAATGGCAAATTTCTTGGCTTCACCGGAATTTTTGGATTTACTGGATACACTGTATCCGCCGCCAAACCAGGCCAGAAGATCGGTTGTCGGACTCTTGCCATCATCAGAAGCTGGGTACGGAATGGCGATCATGTTGCTGCGCACATCATCCGGGAAATTCGTATCGGTCGAAACGCCCATTTCCCATTGCCCCATCAGGTACATCGCAGCCTTGCCTTGTCCGAATAAGTTTCTAGCAGCTCCGTAATCCAGATTCAGGAAGCCTTCGCCGAATACGCCGCTTTTCACCATGTCCTGCAATTTTTTCGCTGAGGTGATTACAGCTGGATCCTTGAAGGAGCCTGAGCGATCAATCGCTTTATGATACAAGTCGAAACCGCCGGATTGACGGGCTACAACAGCATCAAACAGCAAGCCTAGCGGCCACGAATCTCTTCCATCCAGCGCTATTGGCACAACATTGGTGCCTTTCAATTTCTCAGCAATTTTGAAAAGATCGGCTTCAGTTTTAGGAGGCTCCAATCCACGGTCGGCAAGCACTTTTTTATTGACATATAGGACCAAAAAGTCCGTATTTTTGGGAATTCCATAAATCTTATTGTTCAACGTGAATGAATCGAATGCTGCATCAATAAAGCCTTGACCCGCAAAATCCTCCTTAGTGAAGCTGACAAGCGCATTGTTCTTAACCAAAGGTCCGAGATAGCGTGCGCCTCCCCACATCATCGTGACATCCGGAAGAGTTTCCGAAACGTTATAAATTTTCAGCTTATCTTGGAACTGGGGATCTGGAGAAAGCGTTTCCACTGAAATCTTAATAGTCGGATTTTCTTTCATGTACTGGTCAATTAATAGCTGCTCAGCTTTCCCTTGACCACCTCCGCGATCAGGGTTGTTGCTGAAAAACTTGATTTCGACCTTCTGACCGCTCTCTGTCTTTTTAGCTGCGTTAGGCGTGTTGGTCGCGCTTGGGGCTTTGTCCGTCGTGCTGCTTGACCCTGCTTGATCCGATTTCCCACATGCCGTAGCGAGGCCGGCAAACATCACAATGACCGTAACCGTATTAAGAAGCTTTTTCAAAAGAACCCCTCCATATCATTTAATCTTGCATCAGCGCTGTAATTTCATTATAAAACAGGCTCGTTGGGGGCATAACCTATGATTCTTCGGTAAAGCTGTATGTTTATTAGGAGCCATTTTGTTTTTTGTACTGGGAGGGCAGCATTCCCGTCCATTTTTTGAAAAAGCGAACAAAATGCGCTTCATCGTAATACCCGACCTCACGTGCTACCATGTAGACTTTCCCATTATCCTGTTTGAGCAAAAGCTTCGCTTTATCTATTCTGAACTGGTGCAAATAGTCGAGAAAATTAATCCCCATCTCTTGACGGAATAACGTTGACAAGTGAGATTGGGATATGAAAACCTCTTCGGCAATCGATTTCAGCGTCAAATTCGTCATGTATTTGTCTTCTATCAGGGATAGTACATATTTAATAGTCTTATGAAGCGGTTTTTGGGTATTTCTAAGTTCAACGAATTTCTGAATAACAACCGTCAGCAGCGTTGACAGTTCCTCGAACGTTTCTTGGCACTGCACCTGCTCGGCAAAGGCTTCGAACTGCTCTACATACAATTTGGCAGAATCCCCGTTTGCAGCTTTAATTTCCTTAATCAGCGAGTCAATCAATGAATACGTGTGTAAATGGATGCGTTGGATGGAAAGATCCTGTTCCCGGAACGTATTCAGCCATTCCTCCACCTCTATGACAAAATCCGAAAAATTACTTGAAGCAATATTTTCGCGAATACGCCGTTCAAAATCAGCGAAATCCTCCTGAAATTTAGAAGCATCCCCTGCAGATGATTCCAGCTCCTTGGCCTCGGATGCGATAAACAAGCCGTTTGCTCCATGGAAAAACCGACGCGACAGCGCTTCCTTAGCCTTCCGATAAGAGTGGCCAATCTCAGCCAGACTAGTCGCAGATCCCACACCAATGCTTACGCTCACTTTTAAAAAAACGGCTAAATTGCGCTGTATCCCTTCAAGACTCATCTGAATTTCCGTATGAGTCATTGCTTGTGGCGCATTGGCAATCAAAATAAATTGATCCTCAAGCGTCAGCAGCTCGTGCTTGCCCGTGAAGAGGTCCCCAATACTTTCTTCCATGATGTTCGAAGCCGCGTAACGGATGAGTGCCAGGTCGGCATCCCGATAGGCGAGGGTCTTTAATTCCTTGGTGTCGAACCGGAATACAATAACCAAAGTCGGATTGTTCACTAACCTGATCCCGTATTCGGCGATTTCCTCCAGACAATTCCCCAAGTTTTGCGGATCGGTGGATCGCAGCCATTTCATTAACCTATCCTCTTTGATCGTTTGGATATTGGCATTCCACTGCCGTTCCAATCGGCCAAATTGTGAATCTTGGCTCCGCTTGCCAATTAATTTGCTTTTGGCACGCACAATAGCCTCTAGGACCATCTTGGGATTGCAAGGTTTAAGAATATAATCGAGCACGCCAAGTTTGACTGCCTGCTGGGCATATTCAAATTCGCTGTGCCCTGTTAAAAGCACTGGAATGAGATCCCAGCTTCGCTTGGATATTTCCTCAATGAGTTCCAGTCCTGACATGATTGGCATGCGGATATCCGTGAGAACAATATCCGGCCTATCCGCCTCCATCATCTCCAATGCTCTGAGGCCATTGGAGGCGGTCCCTGTAATGAGGATGTCCTCGGACTCCCAATCGATCATCGTGAGAATGCCTCCGCGAAATTCCGGCTCGTCTTCAACGATAAACAATTTATGCATGACCCTCATTCCTCTCTATAAGGCGTATCGTTCATATCGACTTTTAATTTGATCGATGTGCCGAAGTGAAGCCGGCTATTGATTTCGATTGCGATCCCTTTTCCGAAATGATTTTGTAATCGTTCCCTCATGTTCAGCAAGGCAAATCCGCCTTCAATCTCCGCAGAACCGGTTCGCTTCTCTAAGAGAACCGCCGTTCTTAGTCTCTCGAGTGTATCCGGCGCCATCCCCATGCCATTATCCGTAACTTCGAAAATGAGCTGCTGATCTGCTTCACGGATAGATAGATGAATAAAGCCCTGCCCTTCCATCTGCTCAATCCCGTGGACGACAGCATTTTCTGCAAGCGGCTGCAGAAGCAGCTTAGGCACTCGGAACTGCCGGAGATGTTCCTCCACTTCGATCGAATAAGTCAACTTGTCGCTAAAGCGGATTTTGCTGAGAAAAAAATAATTTTCAACAATCATAAGCTCCTTCTCTATCGTTATGACATCCGCGCCCTGACTCAAATTAAAGCGGAAAAATTCAGACAATCTTTGAATCATATCGGCCGTCTTTTCGGCGCCTTCACGGTATGACATCCAGGTAATCGAATTCAGCGTATTATATAGAAAATGAGGATTGATTTGCGATTGCAGCATCCTGAGTTCAGCCTCTTTTTGCGATATTTCGGATTCATATACATCTTGAATTAATTCCTTGATTCTCATAACCATAATATTATACCCTTTGCCAAGTTGGCCAATCTCATCTCTAAGTTCAATCTCAACGTGCTGTTGGAAATCTCCGGCTTGAAATTCCCGCATGGATCTCAGTATCCGCATCAACGGATTGGAGAAGAGTTTGGAGAGAAGCCAGCTAAGCGGCACGTTAATGAGTAGAATCATCACAACAAAGCCAATAGTCAACCAACGAATTTGATTCAACTGCTTAAGCTCCTCGATCTTGGGCTGGATCACAAGCACATGCCAGCCCGTCGCTGTAGAAGAAGTATGTGTGATCAACCATTGTTTCTCATTCTTGTCCCAATCCACCTTGCTGAACGGCACATGATTATAATATGGCAGCTCCGTAAACGCGCGGCCGCTCCACTTGCCGTCGGAATCAGAGAGGATCGTTCCGTCCTCATTAATTACGATAATTTCAACGTTATCACGTGCGGGACCAAACGATTTGCGGAAATCCTCCTCAGTCATGCCTATGATCATTAGCCCTTCCTTCTTGAGGCTCTCCGGATTCACGAGCACTTTGCTGTAAAACACCTTCCTGCGCTGGTCGCCAATAAACAGCTTCATCGGCCCTTCCTCCACTCCCCAAGCCCCTTTGACAACCTGGGAAACCGTTTGATTATAAATCCCGCTGGTTTTGTACGACTCATAGCTAATAATTTCGTTATTATTCAAGCTATTAAATTTAATCGTAGGATGATTGTCAGAGAAAATTAGGAGGGATTGGAAAAATTGCCGGGTGCTTAGCAGTCGGTTAATCATCGAGTTTACCACCTGAGCGGAATTGTAGCTGGCCTCGGGAGAGAGCAAGTCGTGCAGCTCCGACGAGAGCGACAAATAACTATAAATATCATAAATATCTTTGGCTAAGTAATCCAAATGGGATACCGTTTGTGAGGAAATGTTGTTTTGCGCTTGAGCAATTTTATCCAGCACTTGGTTCGAAGCGGTCACATAGGAGATGAACCCGATGCTTCCAGCCGAAACAATTAATAATGGCATGAACCAGAGCTGAAACTTTAGACGGATCGGGAGTTCTAGATATACCTTCTTGATTCTCGCCAACATGATGTTCCCTCCCATTTTTACTGTGCGAAAGATAGTAGAATATCTATAGAGTACTAGAATTAGACCATCTTTTGAATAAAAAAGATTGAAAGCCCGATTCCATGTAGGAAACGAGCTTTATCATGCTTGAGAGCGTATCTTTTATCATCAATGATTTACCAAGAATAGGATTCGGGAGCCGGACCACCCGGTCCAGGGAATAATTCATCAAGTCTTTGCAGAAAAGAAGCATCCAGCTTGATCTCAACAGCCCGGAGCACATCACGCAGCTGCTCAACCGTACGCGGGCCAATAATCGGTCCGGTAAGCGCGGGGTTCGCAAGCACCCAAGCCAGTGCGACGTTAGATTCCTTCTCGCCGAGTTCTCGACAAAGAGCGGAATACGCTTCGAGACTAGATCTGTTCTTCTCGATAACAGCCTTCTGTTGTGCGGTGCGGTTGTTTAAAGTCGAATTAAGCGCGCTGCCGCCTAGAACGCCCCCTGCCATTGGGCTCCATGCGACAACGCCAATTCCCAGATCATTCGCAGCCGGTAGAACTTCCAGCTCGGGCGTCCGATTGAGCAGGCTGTAAATATGCTGCTCAACGACCAGCCCCATGAACTTGCGATCTTTGGCTGCCGCCTGTGCTTTGACGAGATGCCAGCCGGCGAAGTTGCTCGAACCAATGTAATCGGCTTTCCCTTGGCGCACCACACCTTCGAGGGCCTCCCACAGCTCATCCCATTGCGTTCGCCAGTCGATATGATGCATGAAGAATAGCTCGACATGTTCCGTCTGCAAGCGGCGAAGCGATCCTTCCAAATGTCGGCGGATTTTGTACAGGGACAATCCTTTCTCATCGTTAGGCCCATCGAGTGGATTGCCTATTTTTTCGTAAGCCTTGGTAGCAAGGATCACTCGTTCGCGGCGATTGCCCCCTTGTGCAAACCAACGGCCGATTATGGTTTCAGTAGCACCCGAGTTCTCGCCCCAACCATAAATATTCGCAGTGTCGAAGAAGTTAATGCCTGCATCCAACGCTTCGTCCATCATACGGAATGCTTCCTTCTCATCCGTAGACACGCCGAAGTTCATAGTGCCAAGACATAGCCGGCTAACCTTCATCCCAGTTCTTCCAAGATAGGTGTATTCCATTGGTTAAATCTCCTCCCCGTCACGCCATTTTGGGTTATCGACAACGACTGGAACACCCTGCTCTTCAACAATCAGCTTGCGAAAACCTTTCGTTTCAATTGTGCCATAATCATGACCTGAATCTGCGCGATACACGAAAAAAGTCACAAGTGATTCATTCCCTGTATTCACGCTTCGGTGGGCATAGCGAGGTGGGACGTATACGGCCTGTCCGGGGGTGAAGCGCTCGGCTTGCCAATCTCCCTCAGGATTCTCCATCAGCATATAGCCTTCTCCGCTTAAGCAATAATACACTTCAGGCGTATCCAAAATGGTATGAAAATGACCCTTCGTCATGTAATATTCACGTCCAACTTTCCCTGGATGCACAATGCTCGTACCAAACAATAGCTCGTTAGGGGTTTCTGGCATTGTCAGCTCATAAAACTCATAGACAAGCGGATCGTCTTCCGCTACCAAATTAGCGAATGCTTTATCATTCTCATACATTCCAGCCATTTTAGACAACATCCGTTTGGTGGAGGTGTAATCTTTGGATAATCCGTTTTTCAAATCAAAATGAGCGGAAAAAGGGATCGTGACAGCTTGTAAACTCATCTAGTTTCTCTCCAATCTATCGGTAAGGTCGGGCAAAAAGGGTTAACGCAAGGTGCCTGCGATGCTCTCAAGCTCTGCAAATGCAGCAGGATCTATGTCCAGATGGAAGACTTCCTGAATCACTTGCGTCCAGCCGTGAATGAAATAGATCCAGCCGTCTTCGACGTGAAGCTGGCTTCCTTCCTTTTGGCGATTGGCTTGGTGCAAATAATCAAGCGCACCTCGATAGTTAAGCTCCCATACCAAGCTATTGGACGGAAAGCATCCCTCATCGGTAATCGGTGAACCAGGCTGATCTTTACCAAGCCCTGTGGCATTAACGACCAGTGAATGCGGCTTCAACCCGCTCAGAATTTCGTCGTTCTTAGCCGACTCTGGCGTTAAATAATAGGCGGCGACGGCATCGGGCGCGACCAGCTTCATGATCCGTTCTATTTCGTCCAGACGCTGCTTGCTCCTGTTGGACACGATCAGTTTGGTTGGCCGGTCCTTTTTGCGTGGATCAAGCAGATAGGCAGAGATTGCTATCGCACTGCCGCCTGCCCCCATGACAAACAACTCACCGCCATGCTCCTCCCAGTAGCCCTCGGGGACGAAGGCATCCAGAGTCAACCCGCTGGAGATTGGATCCTTGGCATAGCCTTCCAGCCGACCGTCTTTCTTGGATATGCAGGAAAGCTCGCCGAACATCGTCGCATAGGGGTCCAGATAATCAAACAGATCTTTGGCTGCATGGTAAAGATCGATTTTATGTGTCGTTACCAATGCTCCAAGTGATAGTTCATCATTTTTAATAAATTCAACGGCTTCTCTGTACAGGTCAGCATCAGCGTGAATGCCGATGTCGATTCCTTGAATAATGGCATCCTTGAGCCCCAGTGCTTTCGCCCAGAGCGGGAATAATTTCATAATTGAAGATTGAGTCGTCGTCACACCAATGAAATAAAGGGTCGGCCTTTCGGCTTTTTGCAGCTTTAGCATCGTGCTGCTCCTTTCGAATGCTCTTCCAGCATATTTAATAAATTGTATGTCGATATCGTCGCCATTCGCTCCACGGCTTCTTGGGTGAAAGCCCCTGTGTGAGAGGTTAGTAGAAACTGCTCCAAGCCTAACAACTTATGGCCCGCTTCCGGCGGCTCCATTGAGAACACATCCTGAGCGGCTCCAGCAATTACTCCTCCAACAAGAGCGTCATACAAAGCTTCTTCGTCCACAAGTTCCCCTCTAGATGTATTGATAATCAGGGCTGAGCGCTTCATCTTGCCCAATGTTTGGCTGTTGATCAGGTGCTTCGTCTCCTGCGTATAAGGAAGATGCAGCGATACGATATCGGACTGCTCCAGCAGCGTATCCAGATCATGTAAACGGCGGATACCATTCGTCTCCAGGAAGGATTCATCGTGCATGTAAGGGTCGTACATGGCAACCTGCATGCGAAGACCTTTGGCCCGGAGCGCAACCTCTCTTCCGATCTGGCCTCCGCCAACCACACCAATGATCTTGGAGGTCAGCTCGACGCCTAGGACCCGCCCCCACTCGCCCTGCTTGACCGCAGTGACATTCTGCGGAATGTGTCTTGCCAAAGCGAACAGGAGACCAATCGCATGCTCGGCTACCGAAATGTGATTCGTGCCCGCCGCATTTCTGACCTCGATGCCAAGCTCCTTGGCTTTCTCAAGATCAATATTATCCAAGCCCATCCCGTATTTCGAGATGGCGCGCAAATCTTTGCATCTCTCCAGCACAGCTGCCGGCAGCGGATCAACCCCAATAATGATGCCGACGACGCCCTCACTGGCAAATTCAATAATTTCCTGCTCCGTCATCGTCCGCCCGAACCGGTTCTCCACGATCTCGTAGCCCCGCTCGGTCATGAGCGGATATACAATTTCCTTGTAATTATGAAATGATTTCGGAGTGATTAGTACTTTTCCCATACAAAACTCCTTTATAAATCAAGCTCTGACAACGTTGCGGGCAATTCATGCTTGGTATTCACTTTGCCAGGGCCCGTTACCAGGTCGAAACAGGAAACGATCAGCTTCCCGTTCCAGATAATCGGCTCACTAGGCTGATCGAGCTCACCACTTAAGCCATTGGAATCCGGGCTTTGGGCGTACCGTTCGACTGTGCCATCCGGATACACCTTGGCAATTGCATTGGCTGAGAAATCGGCAATATACAAGTGGCCATCTTCGTCCATCACCATGCCGTCAGTCGTCTGAAGTTGATCAGGGTTTTTTGCCCAAACGACGTTGTCCTTCACCGTACCGTCCAAATTAAACGTAATCTTGTGGACAGCTCCATCGCCGAAATTGCCTACATACAAGTTGCCTTGCGGATCGAACTCAATGCCATCGGCACCATATTGATCGTTCTCATTGAGGGTCAGCAGCGTTGTCAGCATATGCGGATCATCCAGCGTATTGTTGATCTGAATGCCTTCCTCGTCGAGTCCGAAGCGATAAACACAGCTTCGCAGTAGTCCCGTAGGATCCTTGACCTTGGTCAACACACTTTGTGTGACATACATATGCGAGCCGCGAATGCGAATCCCGTTAGGATGCTCCATCCCTTGCGCAACAACAGTCGCTGCAACAACTCGGTCATCCACGATGCGAAGCCTTAGAATCCGGCCTTTGAAGCTGCCTGCCTCTGAGCCCGACCAGCCTTGATTGTCGCAAATATACACGTCACCGTCCGGTCCGAAAGCGATGCCCATCGGGCAAGCGATTCCTGTATCCGCATGAACCGGCACTTCGACCCATTTGCGCACTTGTCTTTGGGAATCGATTTTGACGAGGCAGCCTGGCCGGGAATGATCGGCAAAATTGGGACAGGATAGCACCAGTGTTCCATCTGATGCTACCGCCATACCATCAGGTGTCGTAACATACGCTTCCGGCAATAATGTGAACAATCTTGGTTCTTTCATTTTAAATTCCTCCTTCAATCTATGTGTTTCGTTCATTTGAACGTGATGACTGTTTTCTTCAGACCGCTGTTTGTTCCAACCAACTCGAACGCATCCAGAATGCGATCAAATTCGAATACCGTTGATACGAATGCCTCTGGTTTCAGAACACCGCACGCAATCCAATTCATCACCTGCAGGTGGCTCTCCGATTCTTCCAGCTTAGAGGGCCATTGAATGAAATCCAGATGCCAGTTATACGGCGCTTTGCTCCAATTCAGACGCATTTCGGTTTCGGGTGAAATCCCATAGCAACAAATATGCCCGTAGGGTGCAAGCAGTTCCATACTCTGGTTAATAATTTCATTTTTACCGACAGCATCCACAGAAAAGTCCACACCGTTATGACAAATGTTTCTTACCGCTGCTGTCAAATCGCATTGCTTGCTATTGAAGGCATAGTGAGCACCGGCCTGCAGCGCCTCTTCCACCTTCGCGTCACTCGTTACAGAAGCGATGATGGGCCCCATACCTAGCAGCTTGGCAAACGTGATGAAGGCAAGCCCGACTGGCCCCGCTCCAAAAACGACCACACTCGCATTGGGGCGGAATCCGAAACGTTTACAAGCGCTGAGCACCTCGCGAAAGGTAATGATCATGGGAGCAACCGTGATATCAATATCATGCGGCAGCCGCTGCTGGGCATAGTAAGCTTCGGAGAATTCCGGATATCCCGGCCCTTTGCCATCTTCGAGCAAAGATTTGCTGTCTCCTACAACCGCATATTCGGAGAAAGCCCCCCATCCGGAATGAACCCCGTCCGTCACGCCTTCGAGAAACGGCAGCAGCACTAAGTCGCCGACTTGCAAATACCGTACGCATGCCCCCGTCTCCACCACACGACCTACCCCCTCATGCCCCAGCACCGCAGGATACGTATCAAATCCTTTGAATTCCCCATGAATCAGCTTCATATCCGTTCCACGGCAAATGCCGCAGCTAACCATCTTCACCAATGCCTGATATTCCCCATGCACGGGCTTCGCTATTTCACGGATGGCTAGCTGTCCGTCTTTGTCTACAACCAGACTTTTCATAGCCTCTGACTCCTCTCTGCACGAAGCGCTCAAACTATCAGCGCCTCTACCTCCTCTTTCGTCGGCAACGAAGGAATTGCACCGATGCGCGTAGTCGCTAGGGAACCAGCCGCATTAGCAAAAAGCAGCATCTGAGGCAGCCCTTGCTCCAGATGGGGCACGCCTGCTTTCATACAATGCGCAAAGTTATGCAGCATCGCTGCCACGAAAGCGTCTCCGGCTCCCGTTGTATCCACAACCTGAGCAGCATATCCGGCTACATATCCACTTGATTGCCCCGTTGTGTAATAGCATCCGTCTTTGCCCAACGTAACGACAACCAGTTTGGCTCCCCGGTCTAGAATGTACCGGCCGCAGGCTTCGACATCTTGACAGCCCGTTATGAATGGATACTCTTCCTCACTGATTTTGACAAAATCGGCATAGCCGAACCCTTCATTAATTTCCTTGTATGCCTGCTCCGAGTCTCGCCACAGATCCATTCGCAAATTGGGGTCATAAGAAATCAGCAGATTGTGAGCACGCGCATAGCCAAGTGCACGAAGGGTAGCTGCTTTGCTGCTTTCACTGCCTAAGCTAATAGACCCGTAATGAAAAATTGTCGCATTGGAAATGTAGGATTCTACGATTTCTTCTGACGTGAGACGCATGTCCGCTCCAGGATGACGATAAAACATGCACTCCCGATCTCCGTCCGGCTTTTGCGCCACGAAGGAGAGCGTAGTCCGCGTCTCCTCATCGAATGCCAGATAGGAGGTGTCTACCTGCAATTGCTGAAGCACGTTTTTCAAATAGTAACCGAACGGGTCGCGCCCAACCTTGCCGATGAATCCGGCAGTTCCGCCTAATCTTGCAATACCAGCTGCAACATTGGCCGGCGCTCCGCCTGGTGCTTTAAGAAAACCTGTACTTTCCGTCAAAGGTACATCCTTGTTCGTGGAAACGAAATCAATTAACAATTCCCCTAGACAAATGACATCCAGACTCATGACTCCCCTCCTTTACCGTTCTCCGTTGACGCTCCAGCTTCTCCAGCTCTATTTGCGCTTATCAGGGCCAATGACCTAGCTGCGCTTTCCATCAGCATAAAGAATGCCTGACTTTCCGGAGCGGTCCCCGGCCGATCAAAAAATGGCGCTGCGCACGATCCTTGAACGAGTCCATTGCTGTCGACACGTCCACGAGCAGCTCTGCGCATATCATCCGCGTAGCGTGTATAGCCATCGCCCAGAAGTCCCATTCCAATAGCCCGATAAATGGTATAGCTTAGCATTTGCGCTGCATTGGTCTCGACAAATGTCTCCGCATCATCCATCACATCGTGGAATAATCCATCTTCGCGCATATGCAGCAAACAACCGTCAATCGTTTCGAGCAAATAGCCAGAAATGCGGTTTCGCTCCACCTTCATCGAAGCAGGAAGGCTGTCCAAAACCCTTACCATGCCGGCAGCTGCCCACCCGTTGCCTACACCCCAATGCGCTTTGCGAACAAATGATTTCGCCCCATCATCCCATATATGGGAAAACAACCTGGCCTCCGGGTCCCAGAGAAGCTTCCAGTAGCCATCGATTTGTTTTACAGCTTCTTTGTAATAACCGCATACCGCCAAAAAAGGCGGTGCCATATAGAAAGAATCAATCCAAACCTGCGGCTTATCTACGACATGGTGCAAAATCCCCTCCTCTGTTCGGGGAGCTTGGTGCAGCAGCCATGCGAGCATGCTTGCCTCCGCCTGCACGAACATCGGGTCGCCCGTGAGCTTAGCTGCATAGGCAACGGCTTCGCCATTCGCCGCAGAGTCGGTAACCGAATATCCGTCATTCATGACACCCAGCTTACCCGAAGCATCTTGCCGAACAACCGCATCTCTCGCTAACAAGATCGCCAGCTCTGAATCTCCGCTTTCTAACATTGCTTGAGCTGCTACCCCTTGTTCCCAGGAAAATCTTTGCATGCTGAGCAGTGCTCTTTTTACTCGTTCCACTAGCTGCTCATCATCAATAAAGTTAGGCGCCCTATCTGTCACAGCTGTGTTTCCTCCTTTATTGCGATTTGCTTGCTCACCGAATTGCTCACGCCCGCACACCAAGCAACCGCTTCTCCCAATAGTTGAATAACCTTTCCATGTTCTAATCCATCGGGAAGATGAGCCGGTGTGAAGCAGCACACTCTGCCATCTCCAAATGTATGTCTCCAAGCCGCGATGGAGTTTCCATCTATGGAGGAAGAACGTAAATAGACTTCGGTCTGATCTTCCTGACAGCTCACAAAATAGTGTTCGTCCAGTATCGTAAACTTGATGCCCGCTCCTTCATAATCTACAGGCTGATGCAGCGTCGGATGTGAGAGGAAATGACCTCTCAGCATCTGGACATACCCGCCATTTGCCGGGTAGGAGGCAAGGCCAGAGTGCCAGGCCAACCAGCCGCCGCCACGCATGACATACCGTTGGATCGCTTCACTTATTTCCTCCGTCATCCACATCCATTGCGAATCACCTTCGGGATCAAGCCGATTCTCCTTGAATAGAACGACAGCATCCGGTCGCTCGTCTAATGCACCGATCAAATCCTTCATTTCAATTATTCTCACTTCCGTTGAAGCCCGATCTCCGATAGCGGAAAGCACCGCTGACATCAAAGACTTTTCGAGTAATTCCCGTGGATGATAGTAGTCCCCCAGGACAGCAAGTATTTTATACATAGGTCCTCCTTACAAGCAGCCAACTCATTTATCCAGTTTACATCTAACTTTCTTTCTCAAATCCATCATATAGGCATTAGCACTCGGGCAGTACCCCACATCTTTCGCAAATCCTGTATATTTATTCGATGCTTAGTCCCTTTCCTCTGCTCTAATAACGCTATTTCTTCGCTTTTACTTATCACCCTCCTCGTCATTCCGTACATAACAGTCCCTGAACTCAGTGGGGGTCATTCCGGTATGTTTTCTAAACACTTGGCTGAAATACCTTGCATCCTGGTAACCGACTTTCCCCGCAACATCATAAGCTTTTGTTTCTTTATCTTTCAGCAGCAGTTTTTTGGCTTCCTCGATACGGATTCTGGTTAAACATTCAAGATAATTTTCTCCCGATTCATCTTTAAAAAACTGGCTGAAATACGTTGGATTCATATAGAAAACTTCAGCGATCTTAGTGAGACTCATTTCGCTCATATAATTCGCTTTCATATATTCCTTCGCTCTATGAACCAACGCTTTTTCCGAATTCAGTTTCAAAGTCTTAATCGTTCCATACGTTTTTGCGAGCGTTTCCTTCATACGCTCTTTCAACTCATGTATCCCCACAGATTTGTTCAATTCATTCTGAGAATAAAACTCGTTCATAAGCAGGTAACTCGGTTCCAGTCCCAACTCCATTTGCACTTTTGTAAAGCGCATCAGCATTTTCAAAAAAAAGTGCCGTATAAACTCAATTCTATTGTGCTCAAGTGTTATGCACGCTTCCAAATGCACGACGATTTCTTCGACCAAACCAAATGAAACACTTAGATTACCGGTCTCCAAAGAAAGCATCATCTTCTTCTCGTATTCAATAAACGTATGCAGCAGGATCGGCTCTTTCTCCTTAAGTTCAGAGAATCGCATGATGCCTCCTACACCTGCCTTTCCAACACGATTTAAAGCTTGCAAGGCTTCACGGAATGAATTAGAGGCGTTATCCAGACCAATGTACCGATTTCCTATCCCGAATTTGATCCCACCATCCACACTTTTGTTCAGCGAGTTCTGAATCAACTGGAACAAACCCTCACATTCGTAGCGCCCTTCCAACTCTGTGCTGCAGTTTATCAAAAAAATACACCGTCGGTATCCATCGTAAAAATATTGAACATTGTCTGAACAACAGACGCTGGCTATTATCGATTCCACGATGTCAAGCGAGTACACACCCTCATCCAATTCTCCGATTGCAACAACGAAACCGTTGTATGTGAAGTGAAAATGAAGAAGTCGGCTGATCTCCTCGATTTCGTCTTGATCCGCAATACCATAAATCAGGAAAGAGAAAAACTTCTCCCTTAATAACGGCAAACTCTTCTGCAATTGATGCTGTATCACTGATTCTTGGTCGGCCTGTTTCTGTTGCGTATGAATTTCCGCCGCAATCTGCTGCAAAAGATTCTCCAGTTTGTGCTTGTTTACAGGTTTAAGAAGATAGGAATATACCCCCTTCTCAATCGCCTCTTGGGCATACCCAAAATCATTGAAACCACTTAAAATAATAACCCTTGCCTGAAGATTCATTTGTTTTAACATCGTTATTAGTTCAAGCCCATTCATAACGGGCATTCGAATGTCTACAATTATAGCTTCCGGCTGGTGCTCTTGTGCCATCTCCAGCGCTTTCGCTCCGCTATCTGCTTCCAGAACAATCCCATATCCGAGACGTTCCCAATCCACAAGGCATTGCAAACCGGTCCGGATGATTTCCTCATCATCGACGATCATTGCTTTCAACATAGCTTTCCCCTTCCGGTATGGTTACTATTTGAATTCCGGAAAAAGAGGCCGTTTAGCATTTGCGCGCTATACAGCCTCTTCATTTTAAATCTATAGATTCCGATTCAACTTATCGTTTCCACTTCCACTGCCAAAACGTGTCTTAGTCTCTTGATCTGGTAATAAATCGACGTCGTGCGCTGTTTACCTGATGCGGAGATGACCATTTCAACCTGCTGCTTGTCATCACTCAAATCTTTCACCTTGATGTGTTTGACCCTCAAATGGCTCTCTTGCAGCTCGTCAATCAGTTTCGTCATCTCGTCGTTATTCTCCACGATGATGTTGACAGACAAATCCCGTTCACTCAGCTTCTGCGGCCCCAACAGCTTGAAGAACATCGGAAACAGGTTAACGGCCATAATGATGAGAATGACAGTCGTCAGCGCTTCCATATAATAGCCTGCACCAGCAGCAATGCCTAGCGCCGACGCTGCCCATACCATTGCTGCTGTCGTCAGGCCCGAGATAACATCGTTGCTCCGGCGCAAAATCACACCGGCGCCGATAAAGCCGACACCGCTGACAATCTGCGCAGCTAGCCTCAGCGGGTCCATGTTCGTATGCCCTGGCAGCGAATATTTGTGCACTGATTCGATAGAAACGATCGTGATCAGGCAGCTTGCCACGGAAATAACCATGCTTGTCTTCATCCCAAGCGGCTTATTCTTGAGCTGGCGATCTATGCCGATCAAGAGCCCTAGAAAGAGCGAGAAGATCAATTTCAACAAGAAATCGTATGTCATCACAATCCCCCATTATTCAAAGGAAACGATCCGGGTAATTCGTAATCACGCCATCGAGCCCCGCGATAGCCAGAGGCTCTGCCCATGCTCGCTCGTTTACCGTATACGGATACACCTTGTACCCTTGCGAATGACTTCGCGCGATATACTCTTCATTCACTACTGTATAATGAGGATGCAGACTATATGCCCTAAACGGAAGCTGCTCCACATAACTCCAAGGTTCGCTTTTACTTGTACCGAATAACAATCCTAACTTCATTCGTGGCTCTAACTCCACTATTGCTGCGAGCACGTAGTGATCAAAAGAAGAGATGACCACCCTCTCTAACAAATCATGTTCTAGCACAGTGCGGACAATTTTTTCTTCAATACCTTTATAATAGAAGGGTAGGTTTTTAATTTCAAGATTAATTAGCAGCCGTGTTTCGGCTATAAGCGCCATAAACTCATGCAGAGTCGGGATTTTCTCGCCTCGAAACCGCTCTCCGTACCAAGAACCAGCATCGAGTCGCTGTAATTCTTCAAGCGTCATATCCTGAATTAAGCCTTGTCCATTCGTCGTTCGCTTGACATCATCATCATGGCAAATGACCACCTCGCCGTCCTTCGTCTGATGAACGTCCAGCTCTAAACCATCCGCGTTCATGTCCAGCGCGAGGCGGAACGCCGCCATCGTATTTTCCGGAGCATGCCCGGAAGCTCCGCGATGTGCAATAATGAGCATCTCTAATCACCTCTTCGTTTTATCTTGTGGTTTTATCCTTTTATCCCGGACATCGTGTAACCTCTCATGATTTGCTTCTGGAAGATGGCAAACAATGCTAATGCCGGTAATAGTCCGATGACCAATCCAGCGAACATGGAATTGTATTCGTTAGCTCCTCCCGAGGCGTTTGATATTCTCAGCATCGCGTAGATAGCTGTCATAATCGGGAATTTATTCATATCTGTCAATAAGAGCATCGGCCAGAAAAATTCGTTCCATGTCGATGTCACTGTAAATATCGCCGTCACGACAAACACCGGTTTGCATATCGGTACAACCACTTTCACGAATATGCCAACCTCTTTTGCTCCGTCGATTCTCGCCGCTTCCAAAAGCTCTGTCGGAACAGAAAGAAAAAAGCTATAAAATAAATAAACATAGAAAGCATTTCCGATATGCGGCAACCACAATCCCCAGTACGAATCAAACAAATTCAGGTGAAAGATCGGCAAATCTTTTAAATTCAAATAAAGCGGTATCATGTACACCTGTCCTGGTATCATTACGGATGCTAGTATCAAGTAAAATATTATCTTTTTGCCCCGCGGATTCAATTTGGCCAACGCATACCCGGATAAAGCCGCAGGAATAATCGAAAACAATAAATTTCCCATCAAAATAACAAGTGTATTTTTAATATATAGCGCGAATTTAAATGATGTCCAGGCGTTCGCATAATTGCCCCACTTCCACTCTTTCGGTATAAATGTAGGCGGAAATGTATACAGCTCTTTTAAACTTTTGAAACTGCCCAGCGTAAGCCAAACGATCGGATACAAGACCATGCACGCCAGCAGTATCATTATGATGATAAGGATACCATATCCTATTTTTACTGAAGTTTTTTTAAAATCCATATCAGTAATCAGTGTTCGGTCTGCACTATCTGTAAGTTCCGTTTTCACAAGAACACCTCCTAATCTTCATTTTTTTGCAACCTAAAATAAATGAGGGTAAAGATGAGAATAAATAAAAAAGTAATAATCGCTTGTGCGGTTGCTTTACTATATTCAAAGTCAGAAAAGGCGTAGTTGTAATTCAACAGCATTACGGTTAACGTCGAGTTCACGGGACCGCCCTTCGTCATCAGAAACGGTTCTGTAAAAAATTTAATATTGTTAACGATTGCCAAAATAAATGACATTTGGATGAGCGGGCGGATCGAGGGCAGCGTCACATACCAGATTTTTTTCCAAATGCTAGCCCCATCAATTTCACATGCTTCATATAGCTCCGCTCGTACACCTTGCAGGCCAGCCAAAAAAACAATCGCGGAACTCCCTACCCACCCCCATATTGTCATAAGCAGAAGGGAAGGCATCGACTGAGATGGAGAATTGATAAAGGGCTGTGCAGGTATGCCAAGAAAAGACAAAACTGAATTCAACATGCCAATCTGCGTCGGATTAAACATCCAAATCCACAATAACGACGAAATTACGGCTGGAACGATGGAAGGCACATAAAAACTTATTCTGAGTATACTGCTCCATTTCCGCGTTTCATTCAGCGCAATGGCTAGAACAATTGATGTGGTAAAACTAAAAAGAAGGGATAGCAATGTAAAATAGAGTGTATTAGCCCAAGATGTATAGAATAACTCATCAGAGAGTACAGCCTTGAAATTTTTAAAACCGACCCATTCATGACGAATGCCAGGTAAGTAGTCCGTGAAAGCAAGATAAAACCCTTTCAAGAAGGGATGCCAAACAAAAAAAACAAATCCGATTAGCGAAGGCAGCAAGAATAGCCATGGAATAACTTCTTTATCGATGATATTACGGTTCATAGGGTTCTTTCCTCACATCCTTATAAATAGAAACGACCCCATCCCCTATTTAACGCGAGACGGGGTCCTATCCAGTTCATTCACTACATTCTACTTTGGTAACGTTATTTTTTGTTGACGTTTCTATCAAGAACTTTATCGACTTCGACAGCGGCTTTATCTAATTCTTGCTTTGGATCCGCATTCTCGTCCGTCAATACCTTCTGAATGGCTACTGAAACCTTTTTATACAATAACTGAGCTTCCTGCGGCGGCTCTTGTTTCAGACCTTTGGCCAAATCGGCAAATGGATCGAATTTGATATTGCCTTCTGGTACCACCGCATATTTTTTCACCGCCTCTTTCACAATGCTTGCCGCTTCGGAATCTGATTGAAACATGTATACCCGTGGCACTCCTACAACTTCGCGACCTTTCACTTGTGCAAAATAGTCTTTATCAACCGTGTCGCGATCTAATTTGTAATAAAGCTCATAAATAACCTTTAAGCCAGCAATGACTTCCTCATCTGTAGCATAATTGGGGAAAGCAGCGATAGAACCGCCCATCAACCATCCGGCATTCCCTCCAGGACCTGTCGGCAACAGAGCAATCCCGATATCTTTAATCTTCCCGCCATATTGATTAACCGCTTGACTTACGACCCAGTAGTCCCCCAAAACCATCCCAGCTTCGCCGGTCGCAAGCAATCTCATACTTTCGTCTTGATTCGTCAGCACATTAGGATGCGCTACTTTATGTTTCCATTTCAAATCTTTCATAAATTGGAGTGCTTGAACGCCCTGATCCGAGTTGAATGACGATTTCCATGCTCCATCCTTTAACGCTTCCATATCCCCGCCGGCTTGAAAAACGTAATTTTGGAATTTCCAAGCTGCTTCCGCATCAGCGCCATTAATTTGGATGCCATATTTGTTTTTCGCTGGATCTGTGAGTTTTTTAGCATACTCAACCAGTTCATCCCACGTTTTCGGTGGTTTGTTCGGATCAAGCCCCGCTTCGGTAAAGCGTGCCCGATTGTATAACAGCATCTGCACGTTCCCCTTGATGGGGATGGAATATGCCTTACCGTCTCCCCCCACACTGATCTGTTTCACGATATCCATATTTAATGCTTTCTTAAGCTCAGGCACTTTGTCCAGATAGGCATCGAGCGGTTTTAATAAACCTTTGGCAGCCAGTGGTCTCGTTTCTGTCGCGTACATGAAAGTCATTGTGTCCACTTTTTTCGCTTCCACTCTTGGAATGAACGTTTCAGGCGTGTATCGGTAAAAAGTTGCCTCAATCTCAACATCGCTTAGTTTATCGTTGATCGCCTTGATCTGATTATTAATTAAATCCTTTTGCTCCTGAGCCGCTCCGTCGTCAGGTTTAATGTTAAAGGTTATCTTCGTTTTCTTGACAAGGGATTTCGATTGCTCAGTTGCTTTTGCGGCCAAAGTTGCCGCCGGTTCGTCTGACTTGGTAGAGGAGCACCCGGATAGGGCCATGGAAGAGATCAGTGTCGTATAAATGGCTACATGTACGGCTTTTTTTGCTTGCATAATCGTATTGCCTCCAGTTCATTAGTGTGAGTTGCCAACCTATCACTTGGTTACTTTTACGAACATCGTATCACTGGATGTTTCTCCAGCGTAGTTAACAAGTTCACAACGATATTCATAGGTACCTACCTGTTTGTTACGGTTTATTGTTATTGCCGATTGGGCTAGCGGTGTGTGATCCGCAAGCGCTTGGATATCGATAAGAACCCCATTCTCGTACAAGCGATACGAGGTGCCATTCATTCCCCACCACATGTTCATGCTCACTTTGAAATTGCCGTCTTCGTCCCAGTTATCATTGGAAAGTACCGGTTTGGCCGGGACAGCTTGCGTAACGTTAACGGTCATAATATCGCTTCTCGTCGAGCCGAATCCATTGATAAGTTCGGCATAGTAACGGTATGTGCCATTCGGCTTGTAGGTAACTGACGTGACAGTTGATTGGGCATTTGGTGAATTGTCAGTGAGAATTTGGGTATCAATTAAGGCGTCATTTTCATATAACTTATACATTCTGCCGTTATTCCCCCACCACAGGTCCATTTTCACCTTGTAATTGCCGTCAAGAATGCCAGTGTCATAGCCATTGTCGTTCGACAGATCAGCTTTGGCTGGCGCACCGCTGCTTTTCGAAGAGATGTTATTCACGGTAGCCATTGCCGTACCTCTATTACCCGCAGCATCCGCAAATTCGAATGTAAAGCTGCCATTGTAAAAGAACGTGTAGGAGCTTGAACCACCGTTGTTCGTGATGGTAACCTGCTCATTTGGCGTAATGGTCGCTACAACTCGATCATCCGTTGGCGTTGAACGGCTGTATGAAACCGTTGCTGTCGGAGCTGTCTTGTCGACAAGGCTAAGTATCGCTGGCTTGAACAAGGACGAATCTTTGGTTCCTCCGATTCCTGCTCCCCATTCTACCCATCCCTTGCGTCCCGCGCCGTCATTATCGTTCACAAGCAGGGACAAACTTAACAATCCGTCTTCCGGCTTGATAGATCCCAGATCATTCCAGGGGAGTGCGATTTCATAAATCGTGTTCTTGTTCGCTTCATCTCGTGAGACCTGTAACCTAGCGTTATCCATTAGCCCCGTAGAACCTCCTAACGGTGCCATCCAGCGGTACGCCTGCGGACCGTTGGGGGTAAGTGCAAACCCCATCTCATTCCATTTATCGCTTTCGCCCGGCATTCCGGAAGAAACTGCCAATTGGATGCTGTCGCCTTTCCACATATCGCCTTCCACATTGTTTTGCACGAACACGTCATCATGAATCTTTGCCGTTACGTACAAGTTGTTCTGGTCCCATGTGTACCAAACCTTCCCGCTTAAATCCCCTTGCCCGCCATACGTAGGCATCTTCACGGCGCCCTGGCTGAACAAATCGATACTCGCAGAATCGTCTAAGGCATCGAGAATTCCATCAACCTGAATTGTTTTGTGATCCAAAGAAAGCATTTGAGCTGGTTGGATTACTTTCACTTTCCCTGCATACGTAAGCTTGCTTCCATCCGCAAAATTCATCTGCAAACTTATCGGAAATAGCTGATTATATGCCAGTTGCGGTAGTGGAAGCAGTACGCTTTGCTCAGCCCCCGGTGCAATAGCTTGATCATAGCTTTGCTGCCCTGACTGTACGCCGATTTGCCAATTAACATTGGTTAAACGCTTCTCAACAGCCCTCTGATTGTGCACAATCATTTCTATCCAATCAGCGCCGTCTTTATAAATATGTCGAGCTGCGATACTCTGGGCGGATTCGACCAGGACAGATTCAGCTAACTTACCTACCTTTTTCCCATTCACGAGTACTGTGGCAAAAAAAGTTTTGCTGCTTGGTTCGGCATAACCAGGAAGAGAAATAACCCGCTCTTGGCGTGAGCCTGATCCGGCCGTCAACTCGTACGAAGTTCCTTGAATATCAAAGCTGGCGGTCAAGCCCTCACTGGACGATGTAAGATTATCTACACGAAGTGTCAGGTCCACTTGATCATCCACAAATGTCCGATGCCCTTGCAGTGCGAACTTGCCTCCAGGCACCACTCCCGCTATGTTTCCTTTTACAAAGATGGGATTCCCCGTTAAGGTTACATACACCTTTCCATTTAGCGGTTCTAAGGTTTCTTCCTGTCCCATCATATCTGTGATGCTTACAGGCTGGTTCGTTGTGATAGTCACATCGGTCTTCGCCTGCGTCCACATGACATGGATGGGACCCTCTTGGCCTTGGAACGAATACCGATTAATCCCATTATCCGAATGCTGTTCATAAAACTGCTTATTGGTTAACAAACGGTTCATAGTCGCTAACGAAACATAACCAGGTTTAGGGGTATAGCCCCCCTTTTCATCTGCTGGATTACGAATGAGGCCAAAATTATGCTCAGGTTCCTGCTTATCGGTGCCATCATTCATAAAGTCATACCAAAAGATTTTATCCACACCAGACGCAAGAGCGAGCACATACGTACGAATTAAATAGCTGGCTTGAGTTTGTTCATCAACGCTCCGTGGACCGATATGAGTCGGCCAGCCGATCTCTGTGATCCAGATTGGCTTGGATTGCCCGTTATTGTACCGTTTGATCAGAGCATCAAGCTTCCCAAGCTCTTCAACCAGTCCTTCGGGCGTTAACGGATAACGGTATGGATGAACCGAAATCGCATCCATATAAGACAATCCGCCTTGTTTAAACACCTCTTCCAGCCATTCCAAAGGAATCCCTGCCGTTGCTGCCCCAACAACAGTGACATCCGGGCGAATGCTTTTCACCGCTTCATACGTTTTTTTTAACATTTTGAAATAATAGTCCGGTCTGCTATCCGCAGGACCATCCCCATTATCCCCGTAGTTGGGAATATTATATTCGTTATAGACTTCAACCCAAGGAACTTGCGAGCCATAATGGTTCAAAACTTCCTGCGCATATCTTGCAAAGGCTGCTCTTCCCTCATCCGAATATGGGGTGCTGTTGTTGTCATAGAATTCATCTCGGGACATAAGATCCATGAAAGGAGTAAGCGAATTTCGCTGAATGGCCTGCATGAATAAATCATGTTTCGGATAAAATCCATTGAATATGCCTTTTTTCAGCTCAACTTCTCCCCAAAAAGCGCTATCCCGCACATTTTTGCTACCTGCGTATTTCACCAGCGGTGCCAATTCCCGATTCCATTTAATAGCGAAATGGGTTTGCACCCCGAATGGCGACTCATCTACGGAGGCTAAATTGAAATCAGAAAGCGACGCGAAAGTGGTTTCCGCCTTTTTGATGGCATTGCCATCTTTATTGGCGGTAACGCTTAGACTGTAATAGCCTTTGGATGGAACAGGAATCTGCAGATTCAATTGATGATCCGTAACCGGCGTAATCCCAGATGAAACGCGTTCTCCCCACAGATTATGTACATCCCAGCTTACAGCATCACCCTTCGTCAACAGTTGGAAGGAAGGCCGTTCATTCCCCGTAAACACATTGCCTATCCGTGTCTGGCTAAGTTCCAAATCTGGTACAGGCACTTTAACACTCATGTCATCGATCCACAACGTACCGGCCAGTTTTCCGCTCTTCAAGTGACGTTTGGCCAGGAGTACATCGATCTTCTGGGCTGGACCGTGCCATTGCCCGTCATTAGCTCCGAAGAAATGACCATACTCTTTGCCACCATTAAACTGAGTCACAATCACCTGCTGCCAGTCGGATGTCGCAGACAAATCGATTCTTTGTTCATGCACCTGCCCCGTCGAATCCGTCAACCTAAGCCGGATCGCGGTTAGATCATCCGTTTTCGTCCAGAAGGAAAGCTTCTTCATGTCCATCGTCGGGACATTTCGGCGTGGCAAAAACCGATTCATGCTCACGTAGGAGCCGCCGCCATTAAAATCCCCGACTAGCTTACCCGAATGACCGTCAGACTTGTATATCGTACTATCGAGCGTAAACTCCCCTGCCGCTCCGGGAACTTCATCACCCCTGTAAAGATTCCAGCCTTCATCTTCACTTGCAAAGCTCCCAATAGCCACATCCGGGAACAATTCATACGCTGGCACCGCCACTTTCGCTTGGATATCGTCAAACCAAACTGTAGCGCTTAATTTGCCGCTTTTGAGGTGGCGCTTCGCTACCAGCAAATCAATTCTCCGAACAGGAGATTGCCAGCTTCCGTCATTAGCGCCAGACCAATGCGCATATTCTAGACCACCATTAAATTGAGACACAGTCACCTGCTGCCAATTGGAAGTCGGTTGCAAATTAAGTCTTTGGTCGTGCACCTGACCCGAATCGTCGGTTACCCGGAGGCGTAATGCGTTGGCATCCTGCGTCTTCACCCAGAAGGACAGTTCACGCAAGTCAATAGGCTGCTCACTTCGTGAGAAAAGTCGGTTCATTGCCACATAGCTGCCACCATTTTGAAAGTCCGCACTCACTTTCATGGCGTTATTCCCCGATCTGAACACAGTCTCGTCGCGCTTCAGTTCCCCTAGCGCACCTGGAAACTCGACGCCCAAATAGAGCCCCCACTTGTCATCATTACTTTCGAAATCGCCAAGCGTCATGTCTTGAATGACTTCTCCCTCGCCGGCAGCGATCGCAGTTCCTTCGTTAAAGCCATGAAACCCAAATGAAGTTACAGCTAGCAAACAAACAAAAAGTAAACCTATTGATCCTGTTCCCCACCGCTTGCTGCTTCTCACGCATTTCTCAAAAAACATTTCATCCCCTCCTTCATTTTTAACTAAATCGACAAATTCATTGTGAATGCGGTTTCATTTGTCAGTTTAATTTTACCTGTTTAAGGGAGGTTCATTAATGAGATGATTTCAAGATTTATGTTTGATTTTTTCTGGACTTGTCGAATAGAACCTCCTCATTCACATTTCTTCTTGTTCACTGCTTAATATTACTTGAATATCCAAAACACTTGAATGCGTTGAATTCAAGAATTTGGTTGAATTTTTTTGGTTCTTGTTCCACTATTTCACATTTTCCTTTTCGTAAGTCCTATTGCGCGACTGTTTTGAAATTAACAGAATGCCCAAGAGAACAAAGACAATACCTATCGCATGATACCAATAAAACGTTTCCTTTAAAATAAAGCATGAAACAGTAACGGCACTGATTGGCATCACCCCCGTAAAAACGGCAGCGGTTCCTCCTGGAATTTTTTTTATTCCCTCGTTCATCAGAAGGACGGCCAGTACGGTTACAATAATCCCTGAATAGGTTACAAGTCCCCAGTCCACTAGAGAAACAGTGGTAAAGTCAAATTGTCTAGCTTCATAGAGCGCAAACGGTAGAAACATCAGTGCCCCGAACGTAATAATACATGTACAGATCGCCAATGAGCTGAGCTCTTTTGAAATCATTTTGCTGCATGTCAAGAAAACCCCTTCTCCGATAACCGCAAGGAGTACCAGCAGATTGCCAAACAACTCATGCATAGACCAATTTGAATTACTTACGTTGCCAAATACATTGATGACGATCGTCCCGATTACCGAAAGTATAATTCCGCCGATCTGATTCCAAGCCAATTTCTCCTTTAGAAAGTAGTAAGAAATAATTCCAACAACCGCCGGAGTTACACTGGTAATTATTCCGCTCTCAATACCCGTAGTGAGTTTTAACCCATACATGAGAAAAACGCTAAAAAGAAACACACCAAGCAACGCCTGCAACAACATGATGAGCAGATCTCTACCTTTGACTTTCGGAATACGTTTTTCACGATAGATAAGTAAGACAATAAAAATGGATGCCCCTATGAACAATCTCATTTCCGACACCAAAAATACCGGGAAATGTGCAGTGAGAATTTTATTCAGCGAAACGAAACTTCCTACAATCATCATAGCCACTGTGATTTTAAAGTATGCTTGTACACGTTCAGACATCATTTTCTCCCCTATCGTTGAATTACTATCTTGTCCAATACCTATTATAGGTTTAAAGTATTGATTAGAAAAATGAATAATTATCATCATTAACATGAAAAAAATCGATATATGGGAGCTATCTTTATGTCACTTACCAAGTTTGAGATTTTCCGTACCGTTGTTGAAATAGGGAATCTAACCAAAGCGTCTGAAACACTAAACCTCTCTCAATCTGCCGTCAGTCACGCGATTTCAAGCCTTGAATCTGAACTTGGATTTAAGCTTTTAATGCGCGGGCGCTTCGGAGTCAAACTAACAGATAACGGGGAACGCATATTACGACATGTCCATAGCCTATTACAGGTTCATGAACATTTGAAGCAGGAGGCAGCCGAAATTAATAAACTTGAAACAGGGACCTTACGCATCGGTAGTTTCAGCAGTGTAACGACGCAATGGCTGCCTCAAATCATGATGCGCTTCCAACAGCTTCATCCCTCAATCGAATTAATATTAGCAGAAGGTGACTACAACACAATTGAACAATGGATAGTAAATGGTACTGTTGATCTTGGTTTCGTTTCCTTACCTACCTCTGAAGCATTAGAAGTCATTCCCCTGCGAAAAGATGGCATGTTGTGTATTGTATCGAATCAACACCCTCTTCATGCACAAAAAAACATTGGATTAGAACAACTGTCCAAAGAGCCATTCATCATTCAGAAAGCAGGATGTGATAAGGAAGTACGCATGATATTTAAAGAAAGTGGTTTCAGACTTAACGTGAAATTCGAAGTTAGTGACGTGCATGCCATAATTGCAATGGTACAAAGCGGCCTTGGAATCAGCATTATTCCTGAAATGCTTCTTCCAAGACTACCCGAGAACATAAGTGCACTGCGGTTAGAAAGGGAATACTATCGCACAATTGGACTTGCGACCTCCTCTTTAACAACCACCGCTCCAGCTGCCAGAAAGTTTATTGAGACTGCGAAAGAATGGCATAAATTCATGAAGTTATCTGAGTCTCTCTGAACCTGCTGTCCTTGGCACAGTCACCTTGATGATCGTTCCTTTTGCCTGCTTGCTATAAATTCTCAAACCGAATCCTTCACCAAAATACACCTTCAAGCGCTGATGAACGTTAACGATGCCAATTCTCGTCCCTGATTTAATGCCATTTGCTTGCGCGAGCTCAGCCTTGAGCTCCAACCACCGTTCATAAGCAATCCCTGGCCCGTTGTCCGCAACGATGATAGCGATGTTGTTGCCGAATGCATAAGCACGTATCCGAATCCATACGGGGCCGCTTTGTTGTTCTACACCATGAATGATGGCATTCTCAACCAACGGTTGCAAGCTCAATCTCACAATCATGCAAGATCGAATATGTTCTGGCAGCTCAATGTGAACATTCAACCGTTTACCGTGACGGAGCTTCTGAATAGATACGTAGTGACGCACGTTATCGATTTCCTCTGCTAATGTTACAAACTCATCGACCGAGTTGACAATGTATCGGAACAGATTCGCCAACATTTCAACCGTGTGCGCAATCCTTTCATTTTTATCAATTACGGCCATCATGCGAACCATTTCTAGACTATTGTAAAGGAAGTGCGGATGAATATTCGCCTGCAGCGCTGCAAATTCAGCTTCTTTTTTCTTTTGCTCCGCAAGATGCATTTTGGTTAGCAGCTGTTTAATACCGGTGATAATATCCGTGTAACTCGAACGTTGAGGCCAATATCGGATATGGCTTTTAATCAATGCTTTCGTAGATGGTTGATCCATGGATACACTAGCAGTTATTCTCCTTAACTCTACAATAAGCATGGAAATCCTCGATGTAATTACATAAGCACCACCCGTTACTGCCAAAATACTACTGATGGACACGAAGAGGATAATTGCCTTAAGCCCTTCTGTATAACCGAGCAAAAATTTATGGGAAACCACATTCATGATTTTCCATTTCGAATATTCAGAAGTTACGAATGTGACCACTTTTTTATCTCCATTTATCTCTACATTGTAACTCCCCTGATCACCTTGAGAATTTAAATGAGCCAATTCCGTCTGCTGCAACATATGTCCCGTCAAGTCGGGCCTATTGGTGTAATAAGCAATCCGATCTTGGTCGTCTACAACAACCATGACCCCCTTTTCGGGCCAATTCACTTTGCTGCACAGTTCTTCAATAAGCGATTGATTCATATCGATTTCAAGCACGGCCAACTGCCCGCTTCCCTCTAAATCGGAAATTTTCCGCATATATGAAAAATCGTATGCACTCCCCCCAATCGTAGTGGTTTGCTGGCCATTCTCATTACGATGAATGCCGAACCATTGGACCATTTCATTGGAAGTTGCAAACTGTTTATAGGTGTTAAAATGCGTATAGCTGTTTTGCAAATACAAGTTTTGTTCTAAAAAACGAGAGTACACATTACCGTAGTTGTCCAAAACGATAATATTGTTAAGATGTTTATTAGCTCTTGCAATATTATCGATCAGCAATTGAATACTCTTCTCCTCGTAGCCTCCAAGCTTCGTTTTTTGCGCATCAAGTGTTCTTAACTGTTGAATGTCGACATGCGTATAAATGAGCATGCTGGCATTTTCAACCTGATTGAACACGCCATCGATATTTTCTTTGACCTGCTGCAGAATATTCATCGAGTAAGCACTTGTCTGTTCGTGAATCAGCCTCGCTGAAGCATTAAATGCAATGACCCCCACAATGATGATAGGCAGTAAAGAAATGGCAAGTACAAGCCAAAACAAATAGTAGGACTTGAGTTTTAATCGATTTCTAATTTTCAAAATATCCCCCTTATTTTCCCATTTTTTTTCTAAAGGAGTTCAAAAAGAGAACGTTCCCTTACCTTCGCTTGGGTTACGTCCTCTACTTAAACTACAATCTCATATTAAAATAAAGCTTTCTTATTCGGTGAAAGGACTTTCTAAGAGGGTTATTTCATTTGTGTTAGGATTTAATTCTACTTTTCCCCCAAGAGGTAAGATTAATTTGGGATCTGTATGACCAAAGTCAAAATCAACAACTATCGGTAAATGATCCATACCGAACTCACCTTTTATGACATTCACTATGATCTCATTGAGCATTAGGTTTTCTTCTGGCGTGTAATCTTTCGCTCTTCCAAACATGATCCCTTTTATTTTCGAGAATATTCCTTGCATACCATAATTACGCAGCATGTACCCAACTTGCATGGGGGAAGGTTTTTCTTCGGATGTTTCGAAAAATAAAACTTTATCATGCCAGAAAGATTCATTTGCCCAATAAACAGTCGATTTCATAAATTCTAACACTTCGATACATCCGCCCCACAAATACCCTTGCTCCACCGAGTTTCCCTGTAAAAACGACCATCCATTATCGTTTTCACTAAATTCCTCACACTGGCCCAATGTATCGAGTTGACCCCAATCTTTATATCCATTTGACCATTTCTCAAAGGGAGAGTATTTGTAAGGAAATTGATTTAATAATAAAATCGATTTCAAATGCTCGGTATGTTCTGATGGAAGATGCTTAATCTGAGCTAGCCCTGCCATAATAGAAGGTCCATAAAATGTAACCATGCCTAACTGGTTCAAATACGTTAAAAAGGTTGTAGCATCTGAAAAACCCATAATAAATTTCGGATTGTTGAGAATCAATTCAGTATCTAGAAATGGTAAAATTCTGATGGATTCATCTCCGCCAATGGAAGTAATAATTCCATCTATTTGATCGTCTTTGAAACAATCGTTGATATCTTTTGCTCGAAGTTGTGGATTCCCGTATAAATCATCTGGAGACATTCTAGCAGTTGGCATTTCAACAATTTCAAATCCCATAACTTCTTGCAAGTTTCTTAATCCAAGCTCATAGATATCAGGAAACAAATATGGCAATCCACTTGAAGGTGATATGATTGCAATCCTTGAACCTGGCATTATTCTTTTAGGTTTTTTCATCTTCGTTACCTCCCAATTCACTAAATTATTTCCTTATACTATCACACTAGACCCCTGTTTGCAGAATTTCCAAGAAAAAGTACGTCTAATGATTATTTTACAGGGACGTTTTTCAACCATTTCCACAGCCTTTTTATGAGACTGAGCAAGGCGCGGATGTTCTTGCAAAACGTTTGTACCTGAGCGGCATGATGAGTGTGTCCGCTGTCAAGATGCATGACAATTGTACCTTCGTGCGTCACTTTCTAGTGAGTTAAACTTTTCATATTATAAAGCAAGAAAAGTCTCATTGGATTAATCCAATGAAATCGGCTTTAAAGCTGTTGAAATCAACCTTTCACTGGATTTATCCAATCTTTTTAACAGGGAATCGTTTAAAAAGGGCCGATTCTGGAAATTCCATTGGAAAAACCCAATGAAATAAGGTTCTGAAGCGCAAAAACGAGGAAAACACTGGATAAATCCAATGTTTTCCTCAACTGAAGGAGCGGCACCAAAGGGGCGTAGCCGCTAGGCCTTCGGTTGCTTGTTACCGAACATACTGTTCCGCGGAAACGAGCCAACTTGTCAGGAGTAGCGAAGCGGTGAACATCCCCATTCTCGCCTCTAGTTCTGCCGCTGTAACCAGTTCTATACCTGTCATGCTTTCCAGTATGAATCCAAGTTGTTTGATAGAAAAAGCTAGTGATTAGAGCGATTTACGCTCCTTCACTAGCCAGATGGTTACTGTTCCACTATATGGAACTTGAAGTTTTGAGACCATGTATTCGTATCTGCATTTTGTACAATTAAAGCGCCATTCACATCTGAACCGCCGCTAATGCTAAGTATTTTACCGCTATTTCTATTCTTGATTTTAAAATAGCCTCCTCCGATGCCAATTAATTGCCATTGCTGATTGATGCTTGTACTTCTGGTGTATCCCCTTGCCATCAGGGATGAGCTGACATTGCTGATTGTTCGAGGTCGATGATGTAAATTGAATAACTTGTGCGCCATCAGTTGTAGAAGCTCCTGTGATACGAGTTTGTTGTGCTCGGACTCATCGCACATACGCTTGATGCCGTCCAAGTTCCAGCTAGGCTCGTGGCCGAAGAACAAAATGTCTGACTTGACGCCCAACCGTTAGTTCCTGAAGTAATCAACCAATAAGTTGATCCTCGTTTAATTAACGTGGAAGCTTCTTTGTAGCTATAGCTGCCTGAGAGTAGCTTCGTATTCTCTGCAATACTCAGATAGTCCGATGATTGCTTACTGATTCGAATGGCTGCCGTCGTCATCCTTGAATACGGAACCTAAATTCACCATCGTACTGCCGCTTGGAAGCAGATCGGTATTATTAAACGTGAACGGTTTGGCTTGTTTAGGGCCTACTAAGGCTGATACCATTAGCAGAACAGCCAACAAAGCAACCAAAACATTTCTGATATAATGAAACCCTTGCAATTTTAACATTACGATCATCCCCTCTGGTTTGTCTACGGACATCTCCATACTGATGATTTGACTAGATAAGGTTACTGATTAATGCTATCAGTTTGAAGCTACAGCTTCTTACGAAGCTCTGAAACAGCTACTCTTCTTGCGCCAGAATTATTTTTGGGTTCAGCCAGCTCAATCATTGGAGCGGCTTCCCCTGCTTCCTGCATTCTCCGAATCAAGCGCTCGCGTAAATCACTAGTAACACTATGGAATGATTCGATGCCGATTAAATTAGTCAACTCATGCGGGTCTGATTGCAGATCATAGAGAAACTCTTCTACATAAGTATCTGCCCCCGCATCGTGATTAGGGTTCAAGCCAGGCGCAGAAACGCTGTATTTCCAGCGCTGCGTGCGAATCGCGCGTCCAACCTGTGACTCGCTGATCTGAACCAGTACTTCTTCCGGCCAGCCCTCTCTCTCTCCGCGCAGCAGTGGAAGAATGGAGCGCCCCTGCATCGAAGCCGGAACCGGAATGCCAGCAGCTTCCAATAAAGTTGGAGGCAAATCCACTAGCGACACCATTTCCTGCAGGCGGCCGCCGGACTTGAAACAGCCACCCGCGAATGCGGTGGGAACGCGAATTGAGCTGTCATGGCATGACCGTTTATATTCGCTGTTGCGCGTCTTAAAGTGGCATCCATGGTCCGAAGTAAACATGATGATCGTGTCTTCTGCCAAGTCCAAGCTGATCAAGCAGTCGAACAAGCGTCCCAACGCTTCATCTACACGTTTCACCATTCCGTAGTAACCGCCAAGATGCGCATGGGCCGAACCGCCAAGCGTCGCTAAGTCTCCGGGGACGAACTGACTTCCGCTATAGCGTCCTTCATACCCGCGCGGAGCCGGATAATTATCGGAATGATTCTGATGATGCGGCTCCAGATAGGAAAGAAATAGGAAGAATGGTTCATCCTTATGCTGATCGATGTACCGGATCGCTGCATCTGTCTGTGCGTCTACACGGTACCCTGGGAGCTTTACTGGTTTATTGTCATTATCATACATGACCGTATCGTACGCATCTGAAGAGAATTCAAGCACGTTGGATGCTAACCAGTACTGATAACCACCCCGTTGATTTTGCGGTACAGGTTCCTGCTCGGCCAAGTGCCACTTACCGATATAGCCCGTACGATAACCAGCTTCATTAAAATAATGCGCAAGTGTCTGTTCGTCCTCTTGAAGTGGAATTCCGTTTACGTAACATCCTGTTTCCGTCGCATACTTCCCAGTTTGTAGGGAAGATCTAGCAGGGCCACATACCGGTTGGCATGTGTACGAATTATACACATGCGTCCCTTCCATCGCCATACGATCAAAATTTGGTGTCAATTCAAGAGGATTCCCATGAACTCCCGTCGTATCAAAACGCTGCTGATCCGTAAAAAATACAATCACATTCGTTTTTTTGTTCGTTGTCGTTGTCGTTGTCATGATCAACCTCTAGATTTATTTTTTGGTCTTCTTCCACTCTTCGTTAGCTTGCTGCTCAATCTTTTGGCCGCCCTGCTGGTAATATTTCTGCACGAACTCATCAAATTTATCTAGGGTCCAAACACCCGTTACAATTTTGACGAAGTATTCCGTCCACAATTTCTTCTCCAGATCTGGGTAATCCAGCTCTGCGGGTACCGTCTTCCACAGCTGGTTTTTAATAATATCTTTAGAGGCAATGTCCAGCGCTGCACGAACATGATCATCCGTCCAACGACGATCCGTTACTTGAACGAATCGAACCGGATTAGAGAACCCCTTTTTGTATAAATCGGAGTAGTTGCTCTTTTGAGTAATCATATTTTTCGCTTTATCATACGTGTAATCGACATTTTCTTCTCCGTAAGTAAGCAAATCTACACCGCCATTCGGATCATCGCTAACGGACCAATCCAGCATTTCAATCAGTCTCTCGGGGTCTTTCGCTTTTGTACTAACCGCACGCAGCGCTCCGCCTGAATATGGATTGACCTCCGACCAGCCGAGTTTGCCATCTGGCCCCTTGACACGATTAATCATCACCAATTCAGCCGTCGGCAATACTTTTAGAAGGGATGAATAAAAACCGCCGCCGTTTGCATTGATCGCGAAAGCATCCCCTTCAAAGACACCTACCTTGGAATTAATAACCCGGCTTTCTCCTTGTTTGCCTTCCATGACTGGGAACTCAGGATCAATCAAGCCTTCCTTATACCATTGCTGCAGAACCGCAAGCGCTTGCTTGGTTTCTGGCGTAACGAAGCTTTTTACGATCTTCCCATCTTTCTCCGTCCAGAAAATTGGACCCGTTGTTCCGTAAGAACTAAGAGCGATACCAAATGCCCCGAACACCGTATTAAAGAGCGTTGTCTTGTTGCCACCTAGTCCATACGTATCATTTTGACCATTCTTATCAGGGTCATTCTTGGTGAACGCCTTCATAACATCATGCAGTTCATTCAATGTCGTAGGCTGCTTCAAGCCAAGGTTGTCTAACCAGTCCTGTCGAACCAGCAACCCGGTCGTGTTGGGGGAATTGAACGATTCCGACCTTACGCCTTGAGGAATCGCATAGATCTTGCCATCAAATTTCACACCTTCCCAACGTTCTTTCGGGATGTATTTCATTAGATGAGGAGCCTTGGCCAGCAGATCATCAAGCGGTTTAAGCAGACCTTGATTGACATACTGAGCCAACTGCGTCGTATCCACACTGAAGTAATCGGGTATATCACTGGAAGAGACCATGAGATTCAGCTTTGTTTTATACTCATCACCAGAGATCATACTAATTTTATAATCTATACCCTGCAAGCCTGCTTTCTCCATTTGTGCTATAATCTTTGCTCTGGCTTCCCCTCCATTTTCCGGATATTCTGGAATCCCATAGTTGAAGAACATATTGAACGTGACAGGAGATTTCTTTGGAATCGTCGTTGAACTGGATGCCTCTTTATTCGAGCTGCAGCCAGCAACAACGATCCCTACCAAACAGGTCGCACACATAACGGACAGCACTTTATTCATCTTTTTCATACAAACACCCCTTCATCATTGTCATGTTTAAGATTTAACAGAACCTAGCATTGTGCCCTTCATGAAATACTTCTGCAAAAAGGGATAAACGGCAAGAATAGGAATAATAGATATGATTACTGTCGCTGCTATCGCAGATTCTGCTGAGAATGTAGTAAACTGGCCTGTATCCGTTGCCAATTGCTGACCTGCAATTATTTCTTTGAGCAGCAGCGGGAGCGTGTACAGCCTCTTATCATTTAAGTAAATAACCGCTTGCATAAAGTTGTTCCAGAGTCCCACACATTCCCAAAGCGCGATGGTTGCGATAACGGGCTTACATAGCGGTAAAATAATCGTGAAGAAAATCCGAAGTGGATTGGCGCCATCCATTGTAGCCGATTCTTCCACTTCCTCAGGAATGGTTCGCATGAAGCTTTGCATGACAATTACATTAAAGGCTGAAATCATACCTGGCAGCATGAGCGCCCATAAGGTGTTGGTCAGGCCCAAGCTTTTCACTACCAAATAGGTAGGAATCATCCCACCGCTGAAAATCATCGTGAAAATGACTAGAATCGTTATTACTTTTGCACCAGGAAGACCTTTTTTGTTTAAGGCATACGCTGTCGTCGCTGTAAACATGACATGAAGAAATGTACCTACAACCGCAACGATAATGCTGTTTCGATACGCTAGCCAAATGAAACTGGAAGACAGTACACTTTGATACGCATCAACTGTAAAGCCCCTCGGAAAGAAAAACAAACCGCCTTGCATAGCTCCTGCCGCTGTACTGAATGATATCGAAATTTCATGCCATAAAGGATATAAAGTTACCAAAGAAAGCAGTCCAAGAAATAGTGCATTGCACCACTCGAACATGCGTTCACCTAAGCCTTTCTTCATCATCACACTCCTCCTCACCAAAGTCCCCGTTCACCCAAACGTCTAACCAGCCAATTCGTAAACAGAAGCAAGCACAAGCCTACAATAGACTGGAACAAGCCAGCAGCCGTAGCAAACGAGAATCTACCCATTGTTAAACCTACACGGTACACATACGTATCCAAAATGTCTGACACGTTATAAACGAACGGATTGTATAGAATAAAAATTTGATCGAAACCTACATTTAGAATTTGTCCCGTACGCAGAATCAGCAGTACAACAATCGTTGAAGCAATACTTGGAAGTGTGACATGACGAATTAACTGAAACCTGTTTGCTCCATCGATTTTGGCTGCTTCATACAATTCGGGATTAACACCTGCGATCGCCGCCAAATAAATGACGGTTCCCCAGCCCGCTTCTTTCCACATCTCTGAACCAACCAAAAAACCCCTGAACACGTCCGGATTCATAAAAGGACTAGTTGAAAGCCCTAGCCATTTGGTCACTCCCGTATCTACCGAAAATACGGAGAATAGAATACTGCCAAGTACAACCCAGGATACGAAATGCGGGAAATAAATAATCGTTTGCACAATTCGTTTAAAGACCCCATTGAGCAATTCATTTAAAAGCAGCGCCAAGAGTATGGGAGCAGGGAAGTTAACTAACAGTTTATAAAAACTGATAATAACTGTATTTTGGAGCGCAACCCAAAAATCTGGCGATTCAAACAGAATTCTGAACCATTTTAACCCTACCCACGGACTGTTAAAGATGCTTCCAGCAATTTTGAAATCTTGGAAAGCGATTGCAACCCCACCCATGGGAATGTACTTAAATAATACGAAGTAGATAATTCCCGGTAGCAGCAGCAAATAGTAATATTTGTTTTTGTGGAACGATTTCACGATCTGATTCTTCAAGACCTCTCCTCCTTTCAACCAAATCGTTACACATACTGTGTACGCTTTCATCGTAGTAGAGGAAAAGATAAAAAAAAATCCTCAGTTTGCAATAAACATGAGGTTTTTATGATATTGGAGTCTCTGATGTTGGAAATTTCGAATAAATATCAGTTTTTCTATATTTTTTTTCTGTACTCGCCAGGAGTTAGTCCTTCACATTTCTTAAAAAATCGAATAAAACTTTGAACATCATTGTAGCCTACGGCCTGACTGATCTCTTGTAGAGAAGCCGTGCTTCTTCTTAAGAGATCTTTGCTCTTCTCGATTCGATACTCTGTTAAATATTCAAGCATGGATTTACCCGTCTCTGCCTTAAACGTCCGGCTTAGATGGCCACTGCTGACACCCATAAGTTGCGCAATATCGGTAATGGAAATGTTGCTTGTATACAGATCCTCCATGTAGGCAATCGTTTTTGAAACATATAGATTTGTGACCTGCTTGTCCTGTATCGCTTCAAGGAATGTAATGATCTCACTAATGTGCGTGATCATAAATTGATATAATTCATCATTATTTTGACATTCATTCAATTTGTAGATATCAACATGCTTATATATACTCCCAATATCGTGGCCATCTTTCAAAAGCTCATTTACTATAGAGCTCATAAAAACGACGATCATCCCTTGAAGCTTTTCCAGTGGATACTTCGCGTTATACAAATATTGCTCAAAGAGATCATTCACACATTGGATGGCTTTTTCCCGGTTCATTGTTGTGACAGAATGAATTAACTGCTTTTGAAGAGATAGGGGGTAGACAAATTTCAATTCATTTTTATGATCTTGAATAAATACAATATCATTGCGATTAATCACCGCTTTATAATTCAGCATCCTGCGGATCTGCTCATAAGCTGCATGCAGCCTATCTATAGTACCAACATCGCTTACGATAAGTTGCAGCGAAACGTTCAATTGTGCTTGCGCTATAGCATTCATGTCGGTGTAACATTTATGAATCAGCTGCCTCCACTCTTCTCCCATTCCGCTGCGGGGCAGATTAACGATAAATCCAAGCTTACTGCGATCTAATATCGTACCTTCTACATGCATATATGTCTTGAGGGTCTCTGAAACCATACTGTAAAAAATTAGTTTACGCTGTGGATCTTCTGCCTCTTCCTGACTCATCGCCTCGAAGACAGCAACGATAACGGCATAGTTAGGCTCCTTGAATACGATGCCTACCTGCTCCAGCCTGGTAGAAATGCTCCCTTTATCTGATACATTGTTGCGTAAAATATCGGAGATCAGATGGTCTTTCATCACCGGCTCATTCTGTTTGATCGTGTCTATCATAGAACTGATTGCTCCACTGACCATGAGAAATTCATCAGCTGTCTGCTTGCTTTCTCCAGAGCCCGATAGAACCTCAATAATTTTCTTCCACGGATTGTACATCTTCACAGCAAAGACGTAGGCTATGGCAAGACCGATCAAGAACACTACAAGCACAATGAGCAATAGACTAGACATCTTGGAGAATAACCGCTCTTTGTATAAATCATACGGGATCAAGTTAACAATCGTCCAACCGTTGCCCTTAATGGTTAAGCTATGTACGAAATAAGTCTGACTATCAATATGGATTTTCTGCATAGTTTCAGAAGGAATGGTCGCTTTGGCCACAACGAGCTGGTTTATCGTGTTGTTCTCATCTTCGCTTGTTGGAGAAATAATCTGTGCATGGCTATCCATGATAAACATCCGTTGATCTACGTTATTATTCAGATTATAAAGGGTATTTATAAACATATCTTTCTTTATATTTATGATCAGCGTTCCCAGTGGCCTGGCATCTGTAACAGGTATAGCCTTGTAGAAAGTAATATAGTCATCACGGACTTGATACCAAAAGGTTTCATTGCTATGCAAGCGGATCTGTTCTAACACAGGCTTATCATAAAAAGAAGCAATATCAAAAAGCCCTTCTCTTGAGGTCATGAATTTCTCATTCAGAGCGCTGTATATGTAAACAGAATAAAACAATTCGTTTGAATTGACTTGATTACGCACTTGTTCCTTCAATTGATAGTAATCATACATTGTAAATTCAGAGGGACTTTTAAGCATCCTGTTCATATCCGGTAAAAATGATAATTGCAAGGAAAAATAATTGATCTGACCAATTAGATCTTCTACACTTTTCGCAACACGCTGTCCGCTATTGTCAGAAGCTTGCTTGATTTGAGACTTCAAATCTTCACTAATCGTATATGAATATACCGACACAATCATGAGAGTTGGGATGAGTACCGAAATAAAATAGGATAGCAATTGCTTTCTAAACAATGAACCGTTGAAAAAGAGCTTTTTGGTATACCCTATCACATACATTCACTCCCTTAATTCTTCACTCCACTAGTCGGACTAGATTTCATCTTAGTCACATGCATATGCTTTGTCAATAATCAGTTGCAGAGGACTTCCAAAGGCTAATCTTCAATCCAAATAAAGCCCCTCCCAGAAATGGGAAGGGCTTCACTACCAATAGATCTGGTTCATTTTCTACATCCTGCTTTCTCTTGCAAAACAGAATTCACTGCTTTTTTCCATCCAGCACAATAAGCTTCCCTAACTTCTATCTCTATCGTGGGTGTGTAGATATGACAGGCATTATCCTTACTTGTTATCTCAGTCATGGAGGTCCAAAATCCGATGGAAATACCTCCGATATAAGCTGACCCCAAGGAGGATAGTTCTGCGACTTCTGACTTTCTAACGGACTTGCCAAGCAGATCGGATTGGAATTTCATCAAACTGTCATTGCTTGTACCACCACCATCGGCACGTAGCTCTTGAAGGGCAATGCCGGTTTCATCCTCGATAAGTTTAACCGCATCATAGACCTGATAAGCTATACTTTCAAGAGCAGCTCGAATAATATGGGCTTTGTTCGTTCCTCGGTTCATGCCTGTGATAGACGCTCTCGCGTAAGAATCCCAGTAAGGAGCTCCAAGTCCAACAAATGCAGGCACTAAGTAAACACCTCCACTATCAGGAACTTCTTGAAGCAACTCCTCCATCTCGACAAAATCACTGAATAATCCGAGATTATCTCGCACCCATGACAGGCAATCACCTGAGGTGCGAATAACCGCTTCCACAGCATACGTTACTTTTCCATCTATTCCCCAAGCAATGGCACTTACTAATCCGTTCCCTGCTTGAACTGGCTTATCACCGACGTTCATTAATACCGATGAGCCAGTGCCATATGTCGCCTTAGCCATCCCTACACGGAAGCATTGATTGCCAAAGAGAGCTGCCTGCGAGTCTCCAATGACACCGGTGATCGGCACACGATTTCCGCCAAATAAAGTCGAATCCTCTGTGTAACCAAATATAGCATCTGAAGATTTAACCTCAGGTAGCAAGCTGCGAGGGACTTCAAAGAGGCTGCAAAGCTCTTCATCCCATTCTAGGGTATGAATATTAAATAAGGATGTACGGCTTGCATTGGTGTAATCTGTTGCATGCACATGACCGCCAGTCAACTTCCAAATCAACCAGCTATCCATGGTTCCAGCTAGAAGATAACCTGCAGCGAGCTTATCCTGAACGCCCTCCACATGTTGAAGAATCCATCGCCATTTGGCCGCAGAAAAATAAGGATCCAGCATTAAGCCGGTTTTGGAGCGGACCCTATCCTCCAAACCTGCCGCCTGATAAGCTGCACATAGATCAGCTGTCCGTTGGCATTGCCATACAATGGCTTGGTAGACAGGAAGTCCAGTCATCCGATCCCAAATCACTGCCGTTTCTCGTTGATTCGTAATCGTTAATGCCGCAAGAGTCTCAGCACCAATCCCAGCAGATGACATTGCTTCATGAGCTGCACGTTTTACATTGTTATAGATCTCAATGGGATCTTGTTCAACCCAACCTAGTTTAGGATAGGATGTTACATGAGAAACCGTGCTACGCGTTATTATAGTTCCCTCTCGGTCAACAATAAGTGCCTTCGTTCCCGATGTACTTTGGTCAATTGCCAACAAATATGACTTATTCCTCATATTTACTCCTGTTTACCCAACATTTCTAATGCAATTTGTTTTAGATTACTGCTGCTGATCCCATAATGCTCGAACACTTCCGCACTTTTACCAGCAATCGCTGGTTCATCTGGGATGCCGACAATACGCATGGGAACCGGGTGGTTTTGAACAACTACTTCGGCTACAGCTGCACCTAGTCCGCCAAGAATACTGTGTTCTTCAACAGTAATTACATGGCCTGTTTCTTTGGCAGCTTGTATAATAGCTGCTTCATCCAGGGGTTTAATTGTATGAATATTGATGACCCTACATGAAACGCCAACCTGCTTTAACTCTTCATGAGCATCAAGCGCTACACGAACCGTTTCGCCAGTTGCAATTATCGTGATATCCGATCCATCGCGCATCGTCACTGCTTTTCCAATAATAAATTCGTAATCGTCTGAATCATACACATCTTCAACGGCATTACGGCCAATGCGGATATAAACGCCTCCATTATGCTTGACAAGTGCTTCAGTCATTCGTTTTGTTTCATGACGATCAGCTGGTAGTATAACGGATAAGCCTGGAATTGCCCGCGCAACCGCGATATCTTGCACAGAATGGTGAGACATACCTAATGCGCCATAGCTAACTCCACCGCTGATACCCACCAGCTTGACATTGGTCCCCGAGTAAGCCACGTCTACTTTGATCTGCTCAATGCTCCGCATACTCAAAAAACACGCTGGTGAAGTAACAAATGGCTTTTTGCCACTGTGAGCCAGTCCTGCGGAAATTCCAACGATATTCTGCTCTGCAATGCCAACCTCAACGAATTGATCTGGATATGCTTTTGCGAAGGGTGCCATTGCTGCTGAACCCCTTGAATCACTAGCGAGCACCATAATGTCACGGTCATCTTTGGCAAGCTCGAGAAGTGTTTCACAAATCACTTGACGGTTAGGAATCGTATTCATATTAACGCACCTGCCCCTTCTGTTCATCCATCTCTAAAGATGCGGTTAACTCGGCTAGTGCTCTCCCTAACTCTAGCTCGCTCGGTACATGATGATGCCAGTGAGGGACATTCTCAGCAAAAGAAACTCCCTTGCCTTTCACCGTGTTCGCCATGACTAACGTAGGTTTACCAACAGCTGCTGGAACTGCTTCAAATGATTCAACCAAAGCTTGCATGTCATTGCCGTTGATTGAAACAACGTTCCATCCAAATGCTGCCCATTTATCTTCAAGTGGATCGAGTCCCATAACTTCCTCGGTTGACCCACTAATTTGCAACCGATTCCGGTCAATAATAGCAATTAAATTATCCAACTTATAATGAGCGCCAGCCATAGCCGCTTCCCATACGGAGCCTTCAGCTTGCTCACCATCCCCCATGAGGCAATAAGTCCGATAGGATTTACGGTCACGTTTAGCAGCAAGGGCCATTCCGACGGCAACTGCCAAACCATGGCCAAGTGCCCCCGTATTCATCTCGATACCAGGCACTTTGTTATTTGGATGTCCAATAAGCTTGGTGCCAAATTGGCTGAAGGTGGCGAGCTCTTCTCTTGGGAAAAAGCCTCGATCAGCAAGAATGGACCAAAGAGATTCTACGGAATGTCCTTTGCTCAATATAAACCGATCCCGATCTTCAGCCTTTGGATTAGCAGGATCTAGATGCATAATTCGATAGTAAAGGGCTGTCAAAATATCCGTATTGCTAAGCGACCCACCGGTATGCCCCGTTTTTGCACTAGCAATCATTTGAAGCAAATCCATCCGAATTTGTGTTGCTTTGGCTTGCAGCGCTCTGATTTCCATAATGATTTCCTCCTCTTTACAAACCTTTGCCTCGCAACCACGCTTGTATTTCACTTTCTGTTGGGTCTACAGGATCCGGTGTCAAACCCGGAATATAATTACATGCTTCATAAAGGGATGGAATCACGTTCGCATGAATGCCAACGGAATGATGCACATAGGGTCCTTTGACCAATTTTTCTTCCCAAAGTGGCCAATCGTTCACTTCCACCCACACATATGAACCACGTGTGTACGGCCCTTGTATGCCTTGAGCACGCCCGAGGAACAGTTGATAATCACCATGATCCCCATCGAACCGTGCTAGTGTCATACCACCGCCCTTAATTTCTCCTTCATGGGTCCCCGGTGCATGATCATCGAACAAGAAATGTTTGCGCAGTTTAGGTTTCTCTTCTACGGAAAGTGATACCGGGAAGTTACCGCAGTGGAAAAGCAATTCACCATTGGCATTCTCCGGGTGGCGGACCGTCAAATCAGCGAAGAAAGTAGGTGCTTGATTCATAGCGGCAGCCTGCACCATCACCGATGTGATCGCACCATGAATGTCTGTCTCGCAAGTCACCGGAATTTGTTCATCCGTCAGAATCGCATTCGCTAGGCAAGGCATAATACCCATGGCTTCTTGCAAAGAGGACCAGCATTGAATGGCAATAGCCGTACTACCTGTTTGCAGCGCGTATTGTTTCATCGCTACCTTCAGTGCAGCAATCCGCTTCACATCTGCTTCTGTCACTTCGGACCAATCTAGCTTTGCTTTAATGTAGTCCATGGCTTCGGCCAATTCAGAGGAATTCCCGTTTTCAACCCGCTTAGAAGCGCGCTGAATATCGACAAGTGTAATCGGATAGAGTTCGATACCGAATCGTTCCAACAACTCTCCTTCGTTACACATCATTGTCCAGAATGAGGACGGACGGGGACCAATTTGCAAAATGCGAAGTGCACGGAACTGACGAACGACATTAGCCGCTGAAATAAAATTGGAAAACCCTCTTTCAAATACTGGATCGTTCACTCGTGTATTCGTTACATAGGAAAATGGCACATTAAAGCGTCGCAGTACCTTACCCGTAGCAAATAACCCACACTGTGTATCTCGAAGTCTCATTCCATCTTCAAGCGGAGCCTCATCGCGAGGTCCCCACAGGAGTACAGGCTTGCCCAATGCCTTGCCAACTCTCGCTACGGTATCCTCTGTTCCAAAATTACAATGTGGGAAGAAAACAGCATCAACCTTTTCCTGACGGAATCGATCGATAATTAGGTCAGCGTTAATATTGTCGTCGTATAGAAGGCCTTCTGAATTTATTCCCTCAAGATCAACGATGTCGATGTCGAGCCCAAAACTTTGGATCTTCTCTTTTATTAATACTTTGTACTTAAAAGCGTCCTCTGCACTAAAGACAAAACGCCTTGTAGGCGCGTAGCCAAGCTTTAACTTTTTCATATGTCTGCTCCTAATCGTTTTTAGTAATTAGTTTAGTTTTTAACTAAACAAAACTAAACTTGTATTTGGTAATTTTGATGTGATTATTACTTATATATGACGTAAACCTAATCTAACACGCGAAAACAACCCCGTCAATCATAATTTTAGTTATAATTTAGTTTATTTTATATAATAGTTTAGTTCTTATTTCATCCTATCATTGCATTGATACGCATTGTGTTATAAACTAAACTAACTAAACAACTTTAGTGACTGGGGATCAATTATTATGAAAATGGAAGATATCGCAAAACTAGCTGGCGTGTCCAAATCCGCTGTTTCGTTTGCCCTGAGTGGGAAACCCGGAATCAGCAATAAAACTCGTGAACGTGTTCTTGAAATCGCTCGAGAAAATGGCTACACACCCAAGCCGAGATTATCTGGCATTGAAGGATCCGTAAAATCCTTATCCTTTTTGGTCTTTACGAATTCAGGGATCGTCCTGGAGGAGTACTATCAGCAACCTTTCTTTCGAGAACTCATTCATTTCATCGAAGAACGGTGCCGTGCCAAGGGTTATTCTTTACTTTTTTCAACGATCAACATGGCCAACTTCGATCAAGAAATTGTGACCTTTGCTGAAGATAATCAAAGCGATGGTGTCATTCTGCTTGGTACAAACCTAACTCCAATTGATATCTCCGAAATTGCAAAACGGTTAGGCCCTAGCCTTGTCGTACTTGATAACTGTTTTGATACATTACCTGTTCATTTTGTCGGGATCAATAATAGGATGGGAGCGTATCAAGCGGGGTCTCATTTATGTCAATTGGGACATCGTGAAATCGGTTATATTGCTTCGAATGTGAATCTTCATAACTTCGAGGATCGAAAAGATGGCTTTCAAGAAGCACTCAAGAAATATGACATACAGATCCTTCCAGAACACCACTTTTCAGTGGCTCCCACTATGCTTTCATCGCAGGAAGATCTTAAAACCCAAATTAAAGCTTATTTGGCTACAGGTCGTCCCCTGCCAACAGCTCTTTTCTGTGAATGTGATTATATCGCTATTAGCGCAATGAAGACATTAACTGAACTTGGCATTCGAATACCTGAGGATGTTTCGATTATTGGGTTCGATAATATTACAGAATCGCAAATCATTTCACCTGAGTTAACCACTGTCCATGTTGAGAAACAGAGAATGGCTCAATTAGCTGTTGATTTAGTTATTGAATCTATCGAAGTAGGACAAGAAATCACATCCAAAATCAGGGTCGATACCCTATTTGTTGAACGGCATTCTTCCGTAACTTACAAGCAATAAAAAGATGCCAGTAGACAGGTACTCCTGTGCTGGCATCTTTTTGTTGTATGAAGTTAACCTGCGTTCATTTCCTGAACGAATTACGTTCGCTGCGCGAGTCAGCCAGCTTTACTCTTTCGAAGAAATGCTCCCCGCCCACTTGACCGCCCTTGAGCACAAGCTCAAGTCCGTCAAACTGCGAATCCGAAGAATACGCGCGGCATAGCGGACCGCCCGGCTCCAAAGCAGCCTTGCAGGAGAGGGCATATATGCCCAGCTCGCGCGTAATGTAGCCCGATGTGTCGCCGCCAGCGATCAGTATCCGGGACAAGCCCATGTCCGCCACGATTTCGCGAGTCAGCTTGCCAAGCACCTTGCCGAGGAGAGGACCGCTATCCTCCGCTCGCAGTCCTTGCTCGGCCAACGTCTCACGGATCAGAGTGATTGTACCGTCCTGCGGGCCCGATGCGGAGTACACCACAACACTCCGTCCACTCTCCAGCGCAGCCCGCACTTCAAGCAGCAGACTTGCGTACGCCTCTGCAGCTAATTCAGGCCGCAGCAGAGCATCAACCGGGACGCGGATACCCGAGAAGCCAGCTTCCAAAGCACGCTGGATCTGTTTGTCTGTGATTGGCGAGCAGCTGCCTGAAACAACAAACAGGCGGTCTACTGCCTCGACGGCTTCCTGCTCCTTCCCTTGGAAGGAGGAAGCCAGCACTTCATCCGCCTTCCAGGCAGCGGTAAGTGCATACTCCACCCCGGATGAGCCGACCACGAAAAGTCCGTCTCCAGCCTCGGCTTCTTCCCAGATCAACCTGCCTGTCGTCTGGAGCCTCTGCTCATCGAGCACGTCGAACAGCACGATGTCCGGCTGCTCTGCTTGAATCTGCTCGGCAAGTCTTCCCTGCACCTCGTCATAATCGCCTTCGAGCGCAAGGAGATCAAAAGAAGCCGAACGCAGCCGCGTCTGCTCGTGCAAATGCTTCCGCAGGTCCGCCTCTGCCATTGGCGTCACCGGATGTCTGGCCATCGTCGGATGGCGATCCAACCGATGAATCTCTGCTCCCGCTCCTACCCCGGTTCCGGCAAAATGTTGGCCAAAGACGGTATACCTCCGTAGATAAGGAACACCGACTACAAGCGGTATATACCGTCCGCCGAATACTTCCCGACCGATCTCCATCGCCTTCCCAATGCTGCCAATGCCAGGTGATGAATCGAAGGTCGAGCAAATTTTGTAATGGATGACAGCGGCTCCCGCCGTTTGTAAAGTGGCAAGAATCGGCCGCAGTTCCCGTTCCATCGCCTCAGGAGACAAGGATCTTCCAACACCCGCGACACCGAAGCAAGCGACATCACGAAACTGTGTATTCAGCCTCTCAGGTGAGGGCGGTTCAAGGAACAGAACCGTGGACAGCCCCGCGGCAAATAAAGCTTCCAACACATCCGTTGATCCTGTGAAATCATCGCCATAATAGCATAACAGCCGCCCGATCTGATCTTGACCCTTGTCATCTCCCTGCGTGTTCATCGAAGAATCAACCTCTTCCATATTTCTCAATCGCCCGTCGCAGTGCGGGATGCTGTGCCGCATACGTCTCTAGGGGGATGCCCTGAACAGCCGCTTCCCAGCCCAGCTTCATGCTTTCAAAGCCTGCCGCTGGTCCATCGGGATGCGCCAGCATGCCGCCGCCGGCCAGATGCATCACATCGACGGATCGCGTAGCCTCGTAAGTAGCAGGGGCCGTTCCGGCCCACTGCATCGAAGATACGACAGGCATTGTGTTATAGCCGCCTAATAGCGGCGTGGTGCAAGCCTCGATGGAACGGAGTACAGATTCGTTGCTTTCATAGAACTTGCTGTTCAGGCCGTTCACATGAAGATGATCGGCTCCAGCCAGACGGCACAGCTTCTGATACGCCGTAAATTCAATCCCCAGCAGCGGACTGCGCGTCAGCATGCCCCATTGATTGCGGTGACCGTGAATCGGCACTTCACTAAAGCTGTTCAAGTAAGCGAGCCCGCTTAAACCGACGCTTAGGATGCTGACCATCACGCTGGTGCCGCCTGCTTGCACGACGATGTCGTGATTGCGGCGCAGTTCATCTATATCGCCGGTAATATTAAAAGCGTACATCAGCTTCTTCCCAGTCGCATCTGCTGCGCGCTCAATCGCTTCCATGACAGCCTTGACTTTTTGCTCCAGCGGAGCAAAAGGCGGATTGGCATTCAGCTCATCATCTTTTATAAAATCCATCCCGGCTCTTGCCAGTTTCTCTACCAACTCCGATAATTGCTCTGTGGACAGCCCAATGCTGGGCTTAACAATAGTCCCAAGAATAGGACGGTCATAGACACCTGTCAGCTTTCGAGTGCCTTCAATCCCGAACTTCGGCCCAGGGTAACGGGCAGCGAAAGCTTCCGGCAGCTCCAGATCAAGCAGACGCAATCCTGATAACTCTTGTAATTCGTATAAATTGCCCGCTACAGCGGATAATAGATTAGGTATCGAAGCACCGAAATTATGAAGTGGGAATGACACCGTCACCCGGCCTTGCCGATACTTGCCGTCATGCCCGGCCGGTGGCTTCGCACCCGGCAAGGATGGCTCATCCACTTCACCGATCTCTTCAATATGCTCCACGCTAGCGCCGAATCTCGCTTTCAGCTCATCCGTCTCTCCCGGCACGGATGTAAAGGTTCCCGTGGATTGCTCCCCCGCAATCGTTGCGGCTGCTCGCTCCAAGCTATATGGCGTTTCTACCAAATAAGTAGCTGTGACACGTTCCTGACTCATTCTGCCTCTCCCCCTCAGCTAAGCTCCAGTATCGCTTTGACCGCCTCAACGCCCATTCGCGGAGAAGAAAGAACGGGCTTGCCGGTCACTTCCCGCAGCGTCTGCTCCATACGCGCCATAGAGCCTTGCGCAAGCACGAGGACATCCGACTCATCGGAGACTCGCTTCGCCGTTTCCAACAGAATGCGGTCATGCTCCGCAGGATTTCCGCCAACAAGCGCATCGAAAGCTCCTTCAGCAAGTCCGTTGACTACTGTCACTACCTTGCCTGCTGCATCAGCCTGCTTCTGTATCAAGCGGATCGTTGGCTCCAAGGTAGATGGCAGCGTCGCGAGGACGGCTATACGTTCATAAGTCACAGCGGCCAAAGCGGCCATCGACTGGTCGATTTTCACAATCGGCACCCCAATAAGTCGACTGGCGTCATCAGCTACTTCGCCAACAGAGGAGCACGTATTCAAGATAACGTCCGCGCCAAGTTCCTCGGCATGATGGAAGTATTGAACTAATCTTCGCGCTACACCTGGAGGCACATGACCGGCTTTCACCACATCACCGATCAGGCTGTCATCGATGATATTAACGAGTCGCACATCGGGAAGCAGCTCCTTAAATACAGCCTTCATCGGATCGGCCAACCCTTGGCCCGTGTAAACAGCTACTACCGTTTTTTGCATATGGATATTCTCCTCCTACCAAGTTGACTTGCCGTTACAACCTCTTTACCATACGAACTCTTTATCCAACCTGCGGTAATTCCCCTCACGCATCGGGGTTTCATTAAAGACTTTGCGCCCGCTGTAGAGCGGCTTCTTCTTCCCTTGCGGCGTAATATTCACCACGTCATCGCCGCGCCATTCTGTTTCGAAGGTTTGACCTACCGCATTCTCCAATGTTTTGCGGAAGCTCAGCGGGAAGGTCACCGTGATTTTCTCTCCAGCAGCCGCGGAACCGAGTACGAGGAAATGCTTGTTGACCCAGCGACTCTCTTCACTGCCTCTTCCTTCTGTTACATGGCCATTCAGCTCACGTGTAAAATGAATCTTCGTAAAGCCAGCCCATTCCGGAATACGAATCATGACACGCGGCAAATCGGTATGCACATCGATGACGACTTTGCCTTCATGCGGCAAATAACTGCTGACATCCAGCCATTTGGAGCCACGATTGAGCAGGAAATTGATCGAGATGGTGCCATTGTTCTCTGTAATGATGTTGCTCCATCCCATGAAAAGGCCACGCGTACCTGAGCCCAGGCAGCAGATTTGCAAATCACTTGTATGCCCGCGTCCTTCATTCACATCACAGATGAAATCATTAGGTGCGGAATATCCAGCGAACGATCCTCGCGTTCGCTGCGCGACTTGAAAGAATGACTTATTGGCATGACTATCATTCGATGCATCGTCCGTCTCTTCCACCCAATCCAGATCCAGCAGTTGAGACTCCGCCAAATGGTTGCGAAGAAAGCGTTCTACTGTTCCCCAGTACGCTACATATCCGCTCTGCGCTAACGTGATTCCTGTCGCAATGAGATCGACAAGCGAGCAGGTTTCGTGCTCATAGGCCTGCTCGTGCAGGTCCCCCGGTGTCCAGCCAAAAGAAGTGCATTTGGTCAGCGCCCAATCGAAGCTCTTCTTCACCCAACTGATCATGGCTGCATCGCCTGTGAACACTCCGAATCTAGCAATCGCATCCAGCGTGCCCAGACGGGTATGAAAGTGACCGCTGCGGTAAGCCAGCGCATCATTAAAACTGCCGTCTTCATTAAATACGCCGCTGCGCTCAATAATTAAGGCGGTGAAAAACTGACACAGATCAAAAGCATCCTGATTGCCTGTCAGTTCATGATATTTGAGAAGCGGCATCACCAGTCTGCCGCAGAAAGCTGCGGGATCCGGTGCCAAACGAAGCTGAATACCGTTCGTTGACGGCCACCCGGTTTCCTTATATTCGGATGCCGGATAGTACCAGATATCGCGCTCTTTAACCGCTATTCGTTTCAGCGCCGCCACATGGCGGTCGGCTGCTTCTTTCACTTTAGGATCGCCCGTTTCCATAAACCAGGTGGTGAGCGATAGGATAACCGCCCGTTGGTCGATCAAGTTCGCATTCGGTTCCCAATTGCGTGATGGGTTGATTTGGCGATAGCTCATACCGTCCTCTTTGAAAAACGACAGCAGGTTCTCCCTATAGCGCTCTTCGACTTCCTTCCCGTACGTCTCTCCCGACATATGCCGCGCCAGAATCAAGCCGTCGATCATCCGGCCGTGCGAGGAGCCATAATCCCAATCCCCATGGGTCATGAATGCAGGCTTATGCGTTAAATCCGCGTTGAAAAACGGAATGTAGTTGTGATCCTTATCAGCCATCCCCACCATCGCATTAATCGCGTGGCCGGCACGTTCTTCTAGCATTAATGTATCGGGAATCTGTTTATGTTCCATCAGTTCTCCACTCCTTCATTTTAAAGGGATTTTTCACGATACTCCCCTATGGTCATTCCTGTTTTTTTCTTGAAAATTTGACTGAAATATCGATAGTCCTCATACCCGACCATCTGGGCAACTTCGTAATTTTTATAGCTCGACAATTTCAACAATTCTTTCGATTTATGAATGCGAAAATCGGTCAAATAATCAACGAAATTTTGGCCTGTCGTTTTCTTGAACAAGCGGCTCACATAATCCGTATTCATGTAGTGACTGTCGGCAATTTGATGAAGAGACAGCGGTTGATCATAATGAGTCTCAATCAACTTTTGAATACCACGGACGATCTTCTCTCCCTGCTTCTCATTTGAGCGCAAGTAATAAGCAAGTACAGAAGGAATGATCTCTTCAGCGAAAATGTACTTTACAGATGCCGCATCGTTCCGTCGTTTAATCCTCTCCGTGTACACAAGGGAAGTTACACCGCAGGCTTCCTCCAGCCTCGTTTCTGTTCCACGAAGCTGTTTCTCGATGGAGTGGACGAGCAGCATTGCGCCGCGCTGCAAATAGTCCACCGTTACGTCATCCCCGCTAATCGCAGCAAACAGCTTGTCAAACTCCTGTTGAACCCCATCCCTGCTGCCCATCTGGAGCGCTAAGAGAAAGGCATTCTCCTTCTCTTGCGGATACGCGGCCAGTTGAACATTCTTATCGTTGTCCGCAAAAATAACCTTCCCTGTCGTATGCAGCTTTTTCCGCTTCAACGCTTGCCCCGCCTCCGCGTAAGAATGACGCAGCGAATGCGCATCCGGCTGCTGACTGCTAATCCCGAAGCTATAACTGCCAATGCCCGATTGCTCGAGCACCGAACGTACAGAATGGAGGAACTTGCTGAAATCTTCCTGGTTAAGCTGTTCGCCTACAATTGCCATAACGAGCTCTTGCCTTGCATCCGGTGCTGCTGTTACAACAAATTGGCATGTCCCTTTACACAAGAAAGGCTGGCTCCGGTGCACATGCTCCCGCAAAAGGGGAATCACCTTGTTGATGGATTCACTGCCATCGCGAAACGCATCCGGTTGACCGACCACAACGTAAGTTTCACCGAAGAACCATCCTTCAGGGAGCGCCACTTCTGCGGCATCTTCACGCGCTTCAAGGCTTGCATCCGCCTGGTATACGATGCGCCGAAACCAGTCTTCCCTGCTCTCCACCTGAACACTGCGTTTCTCGTCATCTCGCCGCTGCAGCTCAGCCAGCGCTTTCTCCAACACAGCGACCAGCTCTTCCTTTTTGACCGGCTTCAGTAAATATTCAAACGCCTTGTGCCTAATCGCTTCTTTCGTATATTCAAAGTCGGAATATCCGCTAACGACAACCGTTAGTACATCGGGCACATCCCGATTGAGCATTCCGATCAGTTGTTTTCCGTCCAACCCAGGCATCCGCATATCCAGAAATAGAAGATCCGGTTTCTCTGCAAGGGCTATGGCATAGGCCTCTTCGCCATCCCCTGCCTCGCCAACTAACTTCAAATCGAATTGATCCCAGGGAATAGAGCGAATTAACCCCCTTCGGATCCACTTTTCATCGTCAACAATGACTACCTTACGCATGGACGAAAGCCTCCTGGCATTGAGTTTACAGACATGTTATCCTTTTAGAGAACCGGCCGTCAAACCATCAATAATATACCTTTGGAGGAATAAATAAATAATTAATATCGGGGCGACAACAACGACCATGAAAGCGAACACAACGCCCCAATTCGTACTGTACATCGTCACAAAGTTGAAAATTTGCAGCACGATCGTCCACTTTGTACTGTCTGTCATTAAATAAAAGGGACCGAAAAAATCATTCCAGACTGATACCAGCACGACAATGGTAACCGTCACCAGCACGGTAATAATCAGCGGCAAAATAATTTGCCAGTACAATCGAAAGTACCCGCATCCTTCCAGCAGAGCCGCTTCATCCAGCTCTCTGGGAATGGATTTCATAAAACCAACGAGCAGGAACACGGCAAAAGGCAGCAGCAGCGCCGTATAATACATAATGAGGCTAAAGTACGTCCCCCGGATGTGCAGGTCGCCCATCAGTTTAATAGTCGGAACGATGGAGACAGGTACGATTAATCCCATAATAAACAGGTAATAGGCTGAACGTAGAAAGCGGCTGTCTCTTCGCTGAATAATAAAGGCAGCCATCGACGCGAAAATATTGACAATGACGACGACACATCCCGAGATGAAAATACTGTTCATAAATCCGCGTAAAATATGAGCTTGACCAAAAATATCCTTGTAGTTGCTGAACTGCCATTTGGTTGGCAGCGATAAGCCAAACAGAGCCGATTCCCGAATATCTTTGAAGGAATTAACTAGAATCATAAAAAAGGGAATAAGGATCATCAATGCCAGACAGATCGCAATCAATTCAAGAAAGATCAGCATGCCGCGCTTCTGTATCACATCTCCACCTCCCTTTTCTTCATTTTCATCAATACAGGCACGCCAACGACCGTCACTAGAACGAAGAGCACAACGTTAACCGCTGTGGCATAGCCGAACTCTCCAGAGCTGAACATACTGCGAATATAGGTGAAGAAGACTTCCGTCGAATAGCCGGGTCCACCTTCCGTCAGCACCATAACCATTTCAAACACCTTCATAGAGCCGATCATAGAAAGAAGCACATTGACGGTAAAAGCAGGCGCCAGCAGCGGGAAAATGATGTTTTTGAAGCGGCTCCAGTAATGAGCTCCATCTATGGAGGCGCTTTCTGTCAAATCCTTAGGAATGAACTGCAAACCTGCCAAATACACGACCATCGAAAAACCAGCCACACGCCATATATCCGTAACAATAATAGAGAATAGCGCAAATTTCGGATCATTCAGCCAATCATGCACCAGCATATGAAGTCCAATCGAATCCAGAATCTGGTTTACAATCCCGTGCTCCGGATGATAAATAGCTCGAAAAATATAACCAATAACGATAGGCGCAATTACATAAGGAAGAAAAAATATCATACGCAGCACATTGCGCAGGACCAAAGCTTCGTTCAGTATGAGCGCTAAACCAAGACCGCATACATTCTGAAGCACGGTTACAACAGCGGCGAAAATTAACGTATTGAACAAAGCTGTTGTCAATCTGGGCTCTTTGAAGAGCTCGACGTAATTTTGAAAACCGATAAATTTAATGTCCGGCGCATTAATATTCCAGTCCGTGAAGCTGTAATAAAACCCAATAAGTGTCGGAGTAATAAAAAATAGTAGAAATACAGCCAAAGCTGGAAATGAAAAATAAAGTGGATATTTGCTTTTCCCCATGTCTCCCCCTCCTGTCCCTGTTCCCGGCCGGAACCTGTTTCCGACCGGTTAGATTTTGATCGTCTGAAAGTGTTATTCGAAGCCTGCTAAACGTTTGTTTTTACCATCTTTTTTGTAATTGGCGTCGAATTCCTTCACAGCAGCATCAACATCGCCAAGGATAAAGAAGTTTTGCAGCGTTTTTTGGAAATCAGCAAAGGTTGGAGTCAGACGGTTTTGCACATTGATTTTGGCTTTGCCGACATCGATCAAATCTTTCACTGTTTGTTGAACGGGATACAGCTCGCTCTTTGCATCTTTGAAGATAGGAATACCAGGAGCTGCTTGGTAATACAGATTAACCATTTCCGGGGAGATCATATATTTGATCAGCGCCATGGCTTCTTTCGCATGCTTCGCTTTCTCAGGAACCATCAATTGATTTGGAGGCGTAATTAGGGCAGTTCCTGCATCCTTATCCGAAGGGAATGGGAAGAAGCCAATGTGATCTTTCACAAAATCCTTGCTGAATTTCTTCTCCAACTGTGGAATAATGCCATCGAGCATAAATGTCATAGCGACTTTGCCATCGCCTAATTTGGTTTGCAGTTCATCGTAGGTGCCAGCCATCGGACTGTCTTGATACAAACCAAGATCCTTGATCTCCTTCTGCTTCTTAAACAAGTTTCTCACTTCCGGGATATCCGCGAGATTCAGTTGATTGCTTTCCAGCTTCTGCACGCCTGCATCGCCTATCGCCGGATCTACATTGGAAACCCAACCTGTTAAATAGAAGATTTGCGCGGGCCAGCCATCTTTCACGCCTTCGTAGAAAGGAGTTACACCGGAGGCTTTAATTTTTTTCGCATTCTCAATTAAATCCGCATAATTTTTGGGAGCCTGCACGCCAGCTTTACTAAACACATCTTTATTGTAAAAAACACCCATCATGCCCGTAGCTCCGAATGGAACTCCGAAGATTTTTTTGTCTATTGTGGTTTGGAATTCTTTCATCGAAGGAATGATGCGCTCCCATACGGCTGTATCTGAACTCCAATCATGGAGCGTTTCTTCCGCTCTCAACTTGACGTTCTGCTTCGTTCCTGGCTGCATCAAGAATAAATCAGGGAAATCGCCTGTCGCAAAGCGAGTTTTCATCATATTATCGAAATCTCCGCCTGGCAGCGCTTGCACTTCAACTTTATTGCCAGTCTGCTTCTGATACGCCTCAAAAATCTTGTTGAATGGCGCTGCATCCACCGTATTGGAAATGACGAAAGTTAAGGTGACTGGATTTTTCGCCACAGCTGTTGTTGGAACTGCACTCGCTGCTGGCGTCCCCCCTGGACTGCTGCCACCGCTGCTGCATCCAGCCAAAGAGCTGGCTGCCAAACATACCGTTAACATCGATAAGACTGTTTTCATTTTTCTCATATCTAAGTACCCTCCTTTAGGAATCGCTTACATGTCTATTATATGAAAACGCTTACCGACCCTCTATGCATGATTTCGACTAATAATGTTTAATTTTCTGACACTATGCACTGGACTGCTTTAGAGATTCCATGATGAAATGATAAGCGTGACACTCGTTCCGACTCCTTGCCCGCTTTCCATTCTGCACTCGAATTGCTTGCCTAATCGAATCGCGTAACGCGCGTACACATTACGAATTCCGATTCCCCCTTCAGCAGATGACATCGGAACATCTTCCGAATAAATAGGAGCACTGAGCTTCGCTCGAAGTTCAGTCAATCGCTCCTCCGTCATGCCCACCCCATCGTCACTAACCGTTAGCACTAAAGCTTCGCCATCCCTGCGTGCGCTCAGGCGGATGGTGCTGTGTCCCCGTTTCGGCTCCACGCCATGGAAAACCGCATTCTCTACCAGCGGCTGCAACGTCATCTTCAACAGGGGATGGTCGTACAGCGACTCCTCCACATCCACCTCGTATGTCACTTTGTCCTCGAAGCGAATCCCTTGAATGCGCATATACGCATCAATCTGTTCTAACTCTTCCCGCAGCGTTACGATTTCTGTTTTATTCTTGATATTATAGCGAAACATATCGGCCAGAGATTGCGACATTTCGCCAATCTTCTCCGCCTCATAGTAGTCAGCCATAGCTTTAATGCTGTCCAGCGTATTGTACAGAAAGTGCGGATTAATTTGTGAATAGAGCATAGCAAGCTCCACTTGCTGCAGCTTGATTTGATAGATATATTTGGATTCGATTAAGTTCTGGAGCTCATCTTGCATATCATTAAAGTTCATGGCAATTCTGCCGATCTCATCATTCCTTGTAATCTGTACACGGATGGAAAAATCCCCCCTCTTCACGCGGGAAATGGTTTTGTACAAATCAAGAATAGGATTCGTAATCCGTTGACCAAAGAGAACTGAGATGAAAAAGGTGACCGCCAGCGCAATAATTGCGGTAAGGATCGTTGTCGTTTTGATTTGATTCAGTGGACCGAATATTTCATTCTTAGGCATCATCAGAACGACTTTCCAATTGGAATACTCGGATCGTATATAGGTCACAAGAACGTCCTTCTGCTTTCCGTACCAGAATGTCCCGTTATCCTCCTTAATCCGTTCCAGCAAGTCCGACTGTGTCGTATCGAAGAGTGATTCCCTTGACGTAAAGATTTGTCCATTGTCCTCGTCCAGAATAAGCAGTTGGCTGTTTGCAGAGAGACTGTCATTCTGTCCTATCATCCGAAATAATTCAGCTCGGTATTCGGCCCGCACAATCATAAAATAATCGGGATTGGCAAAATCGCGAATTAAAATGGAGGATGAGAACGCTGGCTTATCATTGTCTGCATGAGAATCAGCAGGAGGACCGCTGAAGTAGACCTTGCCATCTCTGGCTACCGTCTGGCGAAACCAATCGGATTGCCTCACTTCTTCGGCTGTCCATTGCTTCAGATTATCCGAAGCATTCAGCAGCTCTCCGTTGCTGTAATAGATTTGAAAGCGAATAAAGTCTGGAATCGGCGTAATATTAAAGCTTTTCAGAAAAAGATCGCCCAGCTTCTGTTTGAACTGGAACTTGGCCTGATCGTCCATCCTGGCGTATGCGTTAATTCCATCAATATATTCTTGACTGTAGTAGGGCGCTAACAGGAGATTCCGCTTATTCTGAAAATCGTTATCCATATTTTTCTCAATTTGCCGTACGATTTGGATGCTTGATGACTCTGCCTTCTCTGACATAGAACGATAAGAAATATAGAAGGAAATGGATCCTACAAGGGCTATGCAAATAAAAATAATGATAAAATAACTGAGCAGCAGAACAATGCGAATTCGAGAAAAGATCGATCGCAATTTCCCCCACATTGTCCGTTGCTTCGTCCCCAGCATATCAAAACCGCCTTTCACGTTCTCGTTAGAAACACTATTTGGGCATTGTACACTCAAATACGTATTCGCCAGAACCAATTCGATATGGCGTCAGCCTATCCTTCTCAGCAACCGGAATACCATCCATTCGACGCTGATCGCCAGGCAGGTAAACCGTTGCCGACGTATTGGCGGGGAGGTTCACTTTCAAGTGGAACTGACCGCTGCCTGACACATGCCATGCAATGGCAATTGTGCCGTACAACGATTCATACTGTGCAGTCACATTCGTTAATTCCCCACCTGGTTGAGGCTTGATCACCGTATGCCTGAACCCGCCTTCGACCGGGTCGGTATCGATGCCCGCCATGTAGCGGAACATCCACTCCCCAACTGAACCCAACGAATAGTGGTTAAAAGAATTCATTTGCGGCGTTTGGAAGCCCATTTCTTCGGTCCAACCGTCCCAGCGCTCCCAGATGGTCGTGGCTCCGTGCTTGATGGAATACATCCATGATGGGAACTCCTCTTGGGTTAAGAGCTTATAGGCGACGTCCAGTCGGCCATGCTCCGTCAGCGCAGGCAATAAGTAACCGACGCCAAGGAATCCGGTCGATAAGCGGTCCCCGCGTTGCTGAATGTCAGCGACCAGATGATCGACCGCCTGATCGCGAAGCGTGTCAGTCAGTAGTCCGAATTGGAGCGCAAGCACGTAGACGGTTTGCGTACCGCCGTGAATGCGTCCTTCTCCATTCACGAACGCTTTGCGGAAAGCTAGAGCAATATCTTCGAATAGCGAGCCGTACTTTGCTGCATCCTCCGACTTGCCCAGAACACGCGCGATTTGTGCAAGCAGCTTCGTGCTGTAAGCGAAGTACGCGGTTGCCAGCACTTCATTCGGCGTGTCCGCCTCTATGGACAGCCAGTCTCCATAGTTCGCATAATTCGGACGGACCAAATCCGTGGTGTTCGCCTTTAAATAATGAACCCAACGGACCATCGCTTCATAATGCGTTGCCAAAATGCGCGTATCTCCATACATCAGGTACAGGGTCCATGGAATGACGACTCCCGCATCGCCCCACCCGGCATTATCTGGGGCGAACCAGTTCAATCTGGTGTTCCACATTTTATGGCGAATCCAACCCGCATCCGGCGCTACATCAGTGAAGGCTCCAGATGGCTGCTGACTATCCACCATATCCCACATGAATTTCGAAAAGAAACGAGATACATCCATATTATAAGCAGCCGTCCGCGCAAAAATCTGGGCATCGCCCGTCCAGCCCAGTCGCTCATCCCGCTGTGGACAGTCCGTCGGCACAGACAGGAAGTTGCCGCGCTGTCCCCACGTGATGTTGGCATACAGTTTGTTGACCCTTTCATCAGACGTCTCCAGCTTGCCTGCAACAGGGGTATCGGAATGAACGACCTTCCCCACAATGCTGTCCAGATCCGGCACCCCTGGATATCCAATCAATTCTACGTAGCGGAAGCCGTGGAACGTAAAGCGCGGCTCATAGACCTCAACGTCCTTGCCTTTCAATATATAATTCTCTTGCTGCACGGCTACACGCAAATTATCCAAATACATCGTACCGTCAGGATTCAGCATCTCTGCGTGGCTGACGGTTACCTTCGTTCCGCGCTCACCCTTGACCCGAAGCTCTGTCCAGCCGACCATATTTTGCCCCATATCATAAATGTAAGTTCCTGCTGCTGTTTGCCTTACAGTGAGCGGACGCATCGTTTCGGTAATCCGGATGGGCGGCTCCACAGCAGCAACGAGAAGACCATTATAACCTGGACGCACATCCGGGGTCTCCCAATCCGCATCAGCATAGCAAGGGCTATCCCACCCTTCTTTTTCCAAGCGAGCATCATAAGTTTCCCCTAGAATCATATCCGAATATACAATCGGACCACGAGATGTCTTCCAACTGGCATCCGTCAGTACGGAATCGCGCGTTCCGTCCACATAATCGATATGAACCTGCATAAGGAAAAAGGGCCTCTCACCATACACCTTGTTACCCAGAAATCCTACCGTTCCTGCATACCAACCGTCCCCGAGTATAACACCAAAGGCATTATGACCTGGATGGATGCGCTCAGTGAGATCGAAAGTCGTCACTTGAACGCGCGTATCATAATCCGTCCATCCGGGCGCAAAGTGGGCGCCGATAGGCGCTCCGTTCACTCTTAGCTCAAAAACGCCAAGTGCTGTCGCATAAGCAGTAACGCGTCGCACACCATCCTTAACCGTAAAATCTTTGCGAAAAAAGGGGGAAGGCTGCATCTCCAGATCAGATTCCGACTTGCGCCCAATCCACAGCGCTTTCCATTCATCTCTGGAGAGAAGTCCCATCGTCCAGAAAGCCGGATCACTCCAATCCGAAACGATATCCGCAGCCCCCCATACACGAACTTTCCAATAATAGCAGCCCTCTGTTTCCAAGGGTTCTCCCTCATACGCAATATGCGTGGATTGATCCGACAGCACTTTACCCGTATCCCAGATATCTCCGATATCCTTATTCAACTGTTCCTCCGAACGAGCAACCAGCACCTGATAGGCAATCTGCACAGCTGAACGCGCATCTGAAGCCAGCTTCCAAAAAAGTCTAGGCTTGCGCTCATCCAGCCCCAGCGGGTTGTGCATATATTCCGTTCTGCAAGATGTTACCCGAAGTGTCATGGGTAATCCCCCTTTTCGTATGATTGTTAGCTTCTCTGTTAACAAGAAAAAACCTTTAAGTTAAGCGCTATGCTTAAAAGAATAGCATCGCTTGCAAGCGAACTTGGAACTTCATCGGCTGCGGCTGGACCAAATAAGCTTCCAGTGTAGGCGCATAACCGCAGCTGTGATTGCCAAGCCCGCTCTGCACGGCGTCGATCTTAACAATCGTTTCATTCAGCCGGGTTAGCTGATGAACATGCTTCGTAAGCGTCAAATCTTCCGTGCTGTAATGATGGCAGCTTAGATCAATTAGCGGCATTCCGTTAATTTTCAATCCTGCCCCTGTAACGTTCGCAAGAGCCGCCCAACGGACATCCGATTTATTGCCGTTCTCCTGCGGTTTAATATAGGGGACGAACTGCTCCTGAACCGTGCCGCTGAATATCCCCAGCTTGCCGCTTTCTTTGCGATCCGAGTAACATTCATGCGGCCCCCTGCCATACCAGGTCATGTATTGAAAGCTCTCAGGCATCTGCAGTTCGATCCCGAAGCGCGGCAGCGGAGGCAGACCTTCTCTAGGTAAAATCGATGCTTCCAGCAATAGTTCTCCACTGCTGTTGATCGTGTAAATCAAGCTGGAATGGAAAGCAACCGGTTCCCCTTTGGCACCGATAACCGACTCGGTCACAATGCGGACGCTATGTTCCCCCCATGCTTCTACCGACAGCTTCCTCTGCTGGGTGACGAGCCGATCATACCCCGCTTTGGTCCACGTTTTGGCTAGATGCACATCATTGTCCACGGGTGCTCGCCACAGGTTGACCTTCGGCCCCTTCGTCAGCAACGGCTCGCCGAGATAATGCCACGACGAGATGGCCCCCGCTTCTTTATCAAACACAATCGAGAATTCACGACCATGCACCGAGATTTCCCGTTCGGTTTCATTCCAATGAAGTGTAGACTTCGAGTCTGCATGGGCAAGGGGCGTGTTAGTGACCTGCAGCATGCCAAGCGGCAAGTCGGCCCAAGCGATCTCGTGTCCCTGCTGCGCCCAAATTGTATCTTCCCGCAGGGAGAAGTGAATGTGCAGCACGTACTCCCCCGAGCCATTCATCTCGCTCTTCGGCGGCAGCGACAGCGTTACTTCTTCCGATTCGCCAGCAAGCATGCGCAGAATAGGAAGCTTCCCTCGCACCGCAGGTCTTCCATCTCTTAGCAACGTCCATCCCCCTTGGAGATGGGACAGATCAAGAAAATCGTAGCGATTCGTAATTTTCACTTTCCCGGTCTGAGCATCGATCCATTCAACTTGGACAGGCTCAATGACTTTCTTCAATTCCAATAGGGATGCCTTGGTGCTTCGGTCTGGAAACAACAGTCCATCCAGGCAAAAATGCCCGCTGTGCGGCTCTTCCCCAAAATCACCGCCATAGGCATACCACGCTTCCCCGAACTCGTTCACTTGCTGAATCCCTTGATCGGACCATTCCCATATGAGCCCGCCCAACAGCCGTGGATACGTATAAATCGCTTCCCAATATTCCTTCAAGTTGCCCACAGAGTTGCCCATGGCATGACCATATTCACACATGAGGTAAGGTCTGGGATCCTCTTTGCGGCCTTCTTCCACAATCATATCGACGGACGGATACATTTGACTGACGATATCAACGATCGGAGCATCGTAAGCTCGTTCATAATGAATAAGACGGGAAGGATCTCTTTCCCGTATCCATGCCGCCATAGCATCATGATTCTCTCCATAACCGGATTCGTTCCCAAGCGACCAGATAACGATGCAAGGATAGTTCTTGTCGCGTTCCACCATCCTCCTAGCCCGCTGTAAGTAAGCTTCCTTCCAATCTGGAAGCTCAGATAAATAGCTTTCATTCCCCATGAAATGGCAGCCATGGGTTTCCAAATCGGTTTCATCGATCACATACAGCCCGTAAGAGCTGCATAATTCCAGCCATCTCGGATTGTTCGGATAATGAGACAGCCTTACCGCGTTGATATTATGCTGCTTCATGAGCATGATATCCCGCTTCATCGACGCCAACGAAGTGACATATCCTCGTTCTGAATCGAACTCGTTACGGTTGACCCCCTTGATGGTGATGGGCTGGCCATTAACCAGCATCCGTCCCTTATGAATCTTAATATCGCGAAACCCAACCGCGGTACGATGAACACAGGATATCACCCCCACTTCGTCATAAAGAGTCAGCAAAAGCGAATACAACTGAGGGGTTTCTGCCGTCCATAATTGCGGGTTCAGAATGTGTTCCTTCACACATATGTCCGCGTTACTGCCTTCCACAGCAGATGCGCTTAAAGTCTCAAGGTCACGATCTACAATCTGCCGTCCGCTCTCATCCAGTAAGGTCATCCTTAACCGATATTCCTGACCTTGATACGCTGGCAAACAGGCAGTCTGAATGTGAAGACCCAACTCAGCTTCCTCATAGCTCCCGCCAAATTCCGTGTGAACGAACACATCCCTCACATAAACCCCAGGCAGAGCAAGCAGGTACACATCTCTGAAAATCCCGCTTAACCGCCACTTATCCTGGCTTTCCAAATAACTGCCATCCGACCATTGGTACACCCGAACGGCTAATACATTGTCATCCGACTGCAAGTAGTCCGTAATATCGAATTCCGATAATAAATGACTGCCTTGACTGTAACCAACAGCCTGACCATTGACCCACACATGAAAAGCACAATCCACACCTTCAAAAACAAGACGAACACCCATTCCCTCCCATGAGTCAGCAATCTGGAAGCAAGTGCGATAGCAACCCACCGGATTCTGCTGCGGCACATGCGGAGGATCAAGGGGAAACGGATAGGGGCAGCTGCTGTACTGCGGAGTTCCATATCCGTGCAGCTGCCAATTCGATGGCACCGGAATCTCCGGCCAATCAGCCGCCAGGTAATCTGGTTCCATGAATAGAGCAGGCGCAGAGAGCGGCGATTCCGCATACATGAACAACCAGTTCCCATTCAACAATTGGAACAAGGGCGACGCCTCTCTGGGCTCCATCGCATTAGCCCAATCCCTGTATGGTATCAAGGGAGCTCTGGGCGGTTCCAGGTTTCTTTCCAACACTTGCAAATTTGCCCAATCGGGTATCGCTTCTACAACTGGTTTATACATCTCATATCCCCCAGCATCAGATTTAATAGTAATCGCTTTCAATACTGCCAATTTGAAGACAGCCGATCGTGCTCGGCTCTTCTTATTAGCATAGAAAAAAAGAGTTATCCGGACAATTGATAAATCCGACATCTAATGTTGATCATTCTGATATCAACGGAGACAACCAAAAAACCATCTCGCAATGACGCCATTGTGCGATGGTTTTTTTGGTTATTATGTACTTCTTAGATAGATTTGACATGCTCCCATGTGCCAGTTTTTACACTTCTCACAATAGCATCGTTGATAAGCATAATTTGATACCCTTCTTTGAATGTGGCGACAGAGTGAGAAATTGCATCATTATTTACGACCGCCTCATAAAAGTTATGCATCATATTTTTAAGACTGTCTGTCCAACCTTCTTCATGACCGCTTGGGTAATGTAAGAATGGTAACGCTTTCTTTTTGAGTAAACTTGGATCTCTAAGTATGGTTTCACTCGGTTTATCCCTATAGCCCATCTGCAGGCGGAATGGCTCCTCTTGCTTCCAGGTTCCAGAAGAAATTAACCCATCCAAGTTTATCTCAAGGGCATTTTTCTTGCCCGCAGATACTTGAGAAACGGTAAGTACCCCCCGAGCTCCATTACTAAACTTCACCATAACCGAACAATAATCTTCGGTATTAATATCTACCAGATTCACACTAACATCTGAGTTCACCTCAAAGGATGCACCGCTTTTACTTGGCTTATAACGTTTAGGATGAACAACCGAAATATCAGCTAGAACTTCTACGATTCTAAGATCCGTCACATATTGTACGAGATCAAAAAGGTGGGAACCTATATCACTTATCGCTCGTGTCTCGCCTCCGTATTGAGGTTCCATGCGCCAATTGTAGTCTGTATTGTAAAGAAGCCAGTCCTGTAAGTAACTCCCTCGAATAATTCGGATTTCACCAAGATCATTGTCTTGGACCATATTTTTCAGTTGTTGAACCATAGGAAACTGCCTGTAGTTATAATTAATCCCCGTAATTAGCCCCTTTACTTGGGCTAATTCATAAAGTTCCTTAGCTTCTTCGCTTGTAAGAGTTAAAGGTTTCTCCGAAAGTAGATGTTTCCCGTGCAGTAACGCTTGTTTATTTATTTCAAAATGAAGGTGGTTTGGCGTACAGTTGTGCACAACCTCAATCTCATCGTCACGCAACAGATCCATGTAATTTCCGTATGCCTTCGGAATCTTAAGAGAGCTTGCATACTCATCTGCGTGAAGCTGACTACTTTGTCCTATAGCCACGATATCAACAAATCCCAATCTTCTTATTGCTTCAAGATGGGCTTTCCCTATAAAACCAGCTCCAATAATTGCGGTTTTTATTTTTTTCATAACATCCCTCCATACTTTTGACTATATCAGTTATACTTTTAACGGTCAACGTTAAAAGTAGCGATAAAGAAAAACGGCGTCACCGCCCTGATAAATCAGCCTCTTCTTAGCTAGGAACAGAGGGGAGGGAACTAGAGGACGCTAATTAGGCGAAAATCAGGGATTTGTGGGTAATAGCGGAACTACAGGGTCTTATTTCCACAAGAAGCATCAAAATTCCCATAAAACAGCAAAATAACGTACTGTAGTTCCCTCAACCTCCCGATAATGTCACTTTTGGCTAGAATAGCGTACTGTAGTTCCCTCCCGATAATGACACTTTTGGCTACAATAGCACACCGTAGTTCCCTCCCTCCGCGCGAGGCAGCTGGAGTAACTCCGCGTTCACTCGAAAATGTTAAAAAAATAAACACACACCTTCTCCCAGAGTAAAAAGTGTGTGTTTATTCATATTTTCGTTAAAGAATGCCTTTCAGTTCATCGTCAGTCGATTGAATGATAAGTTGATCAATAGCCATAAAGGCGCCGCCAATAAGACTCGCCATTTCGCCAAGACTCGATTTATTTATGATTAAATTTCTCGTAGCGAGTGGTAATGACCTCTGATAAACACTTTGGCGTATAGCAGCCAGAAAAATGTCTCCAAACTCCGCAACCTTTCCTCCAATAATGATAAGGTCAGGATTAGCGAAATTAACGATTGAAGCAATCACTCTTCCGATCAAATTTCCACTTTCGCGGATCAGTTCTACAGATACTGGATCCAGTTGCAGGACCCCAGTCCCTATATCATCAAGTGTCAATTCGCCGCGACTACCCAGCCTCTGCAGTAAAAAATGGCTGTTATTGGAACGCGCACGCTCTTTTCCTTTTGAAAGGATGGCTTTTCCCCCTGCGGAAGCTTCTAGACACCCTCTATTTCCACACCAGCACACGACATCCGCCCCGATATCATAATGGCCGATATCCCCTGCACTTCCTGTGGATCCTCTATACAGCACTCCATTATAAATAATCCCTGAACCAATCCCGCTGTCTACATTCACATAGATGATATTGCTGTATGCGAACTGTAATCCCTTAGCATGTTCCCCTAGTGCCATAATATTCACATCATTATCAACAAAGCAAGGGCAATCGAAATATTTCGACCAAAACTCCCTGATCGGATAACAATCCCAACCGGGCATTAACGGGGGTGAAATGGGAACACCCCTCGAGAAATCAACAGGCCCTGGTATGCCAATGCCAATACCTTTGACAGAAGTACGATCAAAGTTATTTTCTATAATCATTTGATCAACAAGTTTACGGATATGCGTCAAAATAGGAATGGGGCCATCCCCGATTTGAATTTCGCAGGTTGTTACACAAATGATTTCGCAATTAAAGTTTGTAAAGGCAAGGCGAACAAAAGTAGTGCCTAATTCAATAGACAGAATTAATCCTATATGTTTATTTAATGCATACTGCCTAGGTTTCCTTCCACCTGATGAAACCCCAATTCTTGATATCTCGATTAACTTTTCTTCAAGTAACCGATCCACATGTACAGAGATGGCTGACAAAGATAAGCCCGTTGCTTCAGCTAAATCGGCTTTCGACAGCGGGAACTTTGCTCTCCTAATCCTCTGGAGAACATTAGCCGTCATGGAGTGCATCTCATTTCACCACTTTCATCCGTGTCCATTCGTATAATAAATTATTATTTTAACTCTTTTCATTCCATTTTGACAAGGACTTTACGAGAGCGGCCGTTTTAAAAATCCAAAGGAAAGCTGGCTCTAAGGTTCGCTCTTCATGCGTACCGCGGATGCTTGGATGTTACCCTTGAATCCGCTCAATCTCCCGTTGTGCAGACGAAGGTGGATAACCCCTTACTTTTTTAAACATCCGGTGGTGTTAAATTATATGTCCCCCCCGAGTTTCTATTTAATAATGAACATGTGAATATATTTGCACCAGAACGGTGAGAAAGTCTACATCCAAAGTAAGCTTATTCCGGAGACCAACTGGTACATGGTCATGATCGTTCCTTTTCAAGAGTTCCTATCGGAAAGGCGCTTCAAGCACAAATAAATTCCCATTTTCTTTATAATACGCTAGATCTGATCAATTGGATGGCACCAAAGCAAATGATTCAAGAAACAAGAAATGTCGTTCAGGCTCTTGCGAAATTGGTATAACAGAAAAAAAGCTGAATGAGCTATTAACCAATAAACTGGAAAGCAAGAACGGCAGTAGTTTTGGTATCTTAAATATTAACGAGAGGATTAAACTATTATACGGGAATGAGTACTGGGTAATTGTAAGAAGCGAGTATGGTACAAGTACGACTGTGGAAATTCGAATTCCAACTTCTATCACCTGATTGTATGACGCTTATGCAGCCCCATTATGATAAAGAGGCACTGCCATTAGCAATGCCTCCTTATCTGGTTATCTGACTAAGTGAATTACTTCAGAATAACTCTTATATACTCTCCACAGCAGCCTTTTCAATCATCAAGCCTTTTTTGTATCTCTCCATAAAGATTTTAAATCCAGCTACATCCTTCTGTTCAGGTTGTAATGTCCTGCCTGCTTTTTCCGCAAATACTTTTTTGCTCAAGTAATCATCTAAAGACTCTTGTTTCTCTTTGGAAATCATGTAAGAAGCGAGCAGTGCAATTCCCCAAGCTCCCCCCTCACCTGCTGACTCCATCACGGCAACAGGAACATTCAATGCAGCTGCCATCATCTTCTGCCCGACACCTTCCGTCTTGAAAAATCCTCCATGACCTAAGATTTTCTCCAACTTTGCACTTTCTTGTTTTAATAGGATATCCATGCCGATTTTCAGCGCTCCTAAAGAAGTATATAAATGAGTTCGCATAAAGTTTGCTAAGTTGAAATTACTACCAGATGAGCGCACAAATAATGGACGTCCTTCTTCAAAATGTGTGATGTGCTCACCCGAAAGATAGCCATAAGCCAGTAAGCCACCACAATCTGGCTCACCTTGCAGCGCCAAGTTATATAGCGTACTGTACAATTGGCTTTTATCTATCTGTTGTCCTAGTACCTTCGCAAATTCATCGAATACACCTAACCACGCATTGAGATCGGAAGTACAATTGTTGGAATGTGCCATAGCAACCAAACTTCCCGTTGGTGTGGTAACAAGATCGATTTCAGAGTACACTTTCGAGAGTTCTTTCTCGAGTACGACCATCGCAAAAACAGAAGTGCCCGCAGATACATTTCCTGTTCGTTCAGCGATGCTATTGGTTGCAACCATACCGGTACCTGCATCTCCCTCGGGAGGACATACGGGTATACCCGCCATTAAATCTCCGCGAACATCTAACAGTCTTGCGCCTTCCTCAGTGAGAACACCTCCATTCTCTCCTGCGACTAGCACTTCAGGCAAAATGTTCTCTAGTTTCCAAGATTGCTTATATGCCGTAGTTAGATCATTAAATTTTCTGATCATGTCAGTATTAAATTTTTTAGTAGCTAAGTCTATTGGAAATACACCAGAAGCTTCACCAATGCCTAATACTTTTCGTCCAGTAAGTTTCCAATGAATATATCCTGCTAGTGTAGTAATGAAAGCAATCTGGGGAACATGAGTTTCCTGATTAAGCATAGCCTGATAAAGATGAGCAATACTCCACCGCTGCGGAATGTGATAGTTAAATGCTTCTGTTAGAACGTGCGAAGCTTGTTCAGTTATGTTGTTTCTCCATGTACGAAACGGTACCAACTGCTCACCTTTCTGATCAAAAGCCATATATCCATGCATCATTCCACTGAACCCTATTGCTCCAATTGTTTGTAACGGTACGCCAAAAGTGCTGCTTACCTCATTTGCCAAGTTTTGATAACATGCCTGCAGACCCTTCCAGACATCTTCTAGGCTATAGGTCCAAATATGATCTAGGTAGTTATTTTCCCAATCATAACTGCTCGAAGCAATTGGATTATAGCTTTCATCAATTAATACGGCTTTAATTCTCGTAGAACCGAACTCGATACCTAACGAGGTTCTACCCTTCTGAATCGCACTTCTCATTTCACCATTCATCAAATATTCCTCCATATCTAATAAAAGAACAACGGCTGTGCTCATGTATTTCGAAGTGAGCAATTTACAAGTGTAATTTTAACTTATACATACAAATTTTTCTATATTCTTATTAAAATCGCTAACTCCAACGATCACGGTGAATCACAGATTTTCGCAGAGCCAAACGTTCTCTACGAGGAAGCTGTATTTATTCCAATTATCTCCAAATTGATAAGAAAACCGGCGTCGCCGCCCTGAGAGATGAGCATCTTCATAACGGTTTTCAGCAATCTAGCGGATCCTATTCCCTTTGGGCTTTGAAATGACAGAGATCGTCGTGTGAAAAGGAACTATGATCCGCTAAATGGCGGGAACTGGGGTAAACGTAGCCTGAAAGGGAACTGAGATCCGCTATGTACGCGGAACCTGCTGATTCCAACCAGGAAAAGGTGAAATAGCGGATCGTAGTTCCCTCTGGCGTCGAAAATGGCTGTTTTCAGAATTATAGCGTACTGTAGTTCCCTCCCTCCGCACGAGGCAGCTGGAGTAACTCCGCGTTCACTGGAATACATAATAATTTTCATATATCAAGGGAAACTTAGCCTGCACCTAGGTTTTCAAGGCCCTGCACCTTCGCAAGCCCCCTTACGAACTCAATACCCTTTATTCGGCCAAAATTGCTCATGCTGAAAATCTAATGAATGCCAGATGCGCTAATGCAACCAATTGATAACCATTCAGCCAATAAAGTACCGGGTAACACCAATCCAGTTCATTACGTCTCAAAAGCAGCCATTTTCTCGTCTTTAAGCATCCTGCAGTTCATTAGATATAATCTGCCCGTCTTACTTGAATGAACAAAAAAAGGAGCTACCGTGAGGCAAGCTCCTTCACTATCGTTATAAACTAACTTTCCATCCCCAAACCGTACAAGCGGCTCCCGCTGCTTCCGCTCTTCCCCGCCCTTATAAATACTCTACAGCGGCCCTTTCTATTGCCAACCCTTGTTTGTACCTTTGCATAAATACATTAAAACCATTAACGTCCTTTTGCTCAGGTAATAGGGTCTTACCGACTTTCTCTGCAAATATCTTTGTAGTCAAATAATCATCTAAAGTCTCGTTCTCCTCTTTCTCAATCATGAAAGAAGCAAGCAGCGCAATTCCCCAGGCCCCTCCTTCACCTGCTGATTCCATGACGGAGACAGGAACATTCAAGGCAGCTGCCATAATTTTCTGCCCGACACCTTCCGTCTTGAAGAAACCGCCATGACCCAGGATTTTCTCCAACTTCGCATTTTCTTGTTGCAATAGAATGTCCATTCCAATTTTAAGTGCTCCCAATGAGGTAAACAGATGGGTTCGCATAAAGTTCGCTAAGTTGAAATTACTATTCGATGAACGCACAAATAATGGACGTCCTTCTTCAAAATGCGTGATATGCTCGCCAGAAAGATAGCCATAAGCTAACAAGCCACCACCGTCTGGATCGCCTTGCAGCGCTAAATTATATAGCGTGTTGTATAATTGATTTTTATCTATATGTTGTCCTAATGCTTTTGCAAATTCATCAAATAATCCTACCCATGCATTGAGATCAGATGTACAGTTATTAGAATGCGCCATAGCAACCAGACTACCAGTAGGTGTGGTAACAAGATCGATCTCAGCGTACACTTTAGAGAGTTCCTTTTCCAATACAACCATGGCAAAAACGGAAGTGCCGGCAGATACATTCCCTGTTCGCTCAGCAATACTATTCGTTGCAACCATCCCCGTCCCGGCATCTCCCTCAGGTGGACAGATCGGAATTCCTGCCTTTAACTCTCCGCTACTATCTAGAAGTCTTGCACCTTCCTCTGTGAGAACACCGCCATTGTCTCCTGCCACTAACACTTCGGGCAAAATGTTCTCAAGTTTCCACGATAGTTCTCTATCCTTAATTAACTGATTGAATTTCCCAATCATATGGGCACTAAATTTTTTGGTAACTAAGTCAATTGGAAATACGCCAGAAGCTTCGCCTATGCCGAGTACTTTTTGTCCAGTGAGTTTCCAGTGAATGTACCCGGCCAATGTGGTTTGGAAATTAATTTGGTTAATGTGATCTTCCTGATTGAGAATGGCTTGATAGAGATGAGCGATGCTCCAACGTTGCGGGATGTGATAGTTGAATACTTCTGTTAGAACACTCGATGCTTGTTCTGTAATATTATTTCGCCAAGTACGGAACGGAACTAATTGCTCACCAACCTCATTAAATACCATATATCCATGCATCATGCCGCTAAACCCAATTGCTCCAATGGTTTGTAAAGGAACTCCATAGCGAGACTTCACTTCAGAAGCCATCTTCTGATAACAATCTTGTAGTCCATTCCAAATGTCCTCTAAGCTGTATGTCCAAATGTGGTCAACATAGCTGTTCTCCCATTCAAAACTGCCGGATGCAATTGGAGAGTAGTCTTCCCCGATTAGAACAGCCTTAATTCTTGTCGAACCAAACTCAATACCCAGAGATGTTTTTCCGTTTAAAATAGCATTTTTAATGTCATAGCCCATTGACTATTCCTCCACTCATCTATACAATTGCATAGGCCCTGCCCCATGTAAAAAGGGAAGGGCCATATTTCATTTCGTTATCGACTATTTCAACTTCCAAAGCATATCATCGATGCCAGTCCTGTCTATGTCATTAATTTTACACCAAATTATTGTACTTGTACATACAACTTCAAGAAATTTATTTGTTTCATCTAAAATATTCATATTGGTACGTACAAGTTAGGCAGTAAGAAATTACCCTCATTTGCTTAGTCTCGGCGATTTTCTGACCGTTAGCGGTGCTCCAATCCTGGATTGACAGATATTTGTCATTGTTCAAGGATTTTATGGAATCTCGCTTTTAATATATCTAGGCCATATTGTTTGTGTAAATCACCTAACGGTTCATAATAGTTGCCTGCTACCATTTGACTCTAGTGAACCCAAGGTGCATCGAATACTAAGTTCTCAAAACCCATTGCTGTGAAAGCGCTGTTAATTACACCAAAATCATAATTGAATAAGTTGTAAACAATTGAACTACCCCGCCAAGCTCACTCTGGCTTCCATCTTAACAGTACAGCGCAGCTGCCGCTCTTCTTCCCCTACGAAAGGGCAAGTTCTCGCGTCGTCAAATTCTTGTCGTCCGACAAAATAGGTGCCCCCTGTTTCGGCAGAGTCATAGAATACCATTTTCTCCGTTAATCAGGATAGATCATCCGAATCGTACCATCTTCGTTATAGGATAACTCCGTATATTTGACGCAACGCTTGTGGTTAACGCCTTCGGACAAAGAACTGTCATGGTAAAATAAGTACCATTTGTCCTTGAACTGGACTATGGAGTGATGAGTGGTCCAGCCGATAACCGGAGGTAAGATCGTGCCCTTGAAGGTATACGGTCCCAACGGATTCCGACTGATGGCATATACTAATTTATGGGTGGTGCCCGTGGAGTAGGACAAGTAGTACCAGCCGTTATATTTGTGTACCCACGGTCCTTCAAAATAGCGCCTATTCTCGTCTCCAGCGAGAATCGGGCTGCCGTTTGCGTCAACAATCGAAATTTCTAGAGGAGCGGTTTGAAATGACAGCATGTCCGCGCTCAGCAGAGCGACCCGAGGACCTATCGCAGGAGCCTCCGCCGCCGGCCCCACCGCTTCCGGCTCGAAAGTACTGGTCTGCCATTTTTCCAATTGGCCGCCCCAAAGACCGCCGAAATAAATGTAAGCCCGATTATCGTCATCAACAAGCACGGCTGGGTCGATACTGAAGCTTTCCTTGATATAAGACGGTTGAGGAAGAAAAGGACCGGCCGGCGAAGTGCTTGTCGCCACACCGATTCGAAAAATCCCATCATGATCCCGAGCAGGAAAGTACAAGAAATAGGTTCCAGCCTTAAAAGCAGCATCAGGAGCCCAGAGTTGTTTGGAAGCCCAGGGAATATCTTTGAGATGAAGGACTTGGCCATGGTCGATAACGGGGGACTCGAAGCCATCCATGGATAGAACATGATAATCTTCCATTGCATATTGGTCCCCGTTGTCATTATCAGTGCCGTCATGATCGAGATCGTGTGACGGGTAGATGAAAATTTTCCCCTCAAATACGTGTGCCGAAGGATCGGCAGTGAAGATATGGGTAACCAGCGGGTGATGAGGTTTCGGTAATTTGTGCATACTTGCGCTCCTCCTGCTTTATAGTGTGTTTGTTTGTTACGTCTCTGGTCATTATGCCTCGTTCCCGATTACTCGCCGCGACACACACGAAAACCCTGATCGGGGCCAAAGCCATTCGCCTCAAACTTGCCTCGAAAAGATAACTGGCTGTTGCTGACGTCGCCAATCCAACCGCCGCCCTTCGCAACCCGGTAAGACCCGCTATTGCTATCCAAGTCTCCGTACCAGTTCCAGCTCCATTCCCTTACATTGCCTGACATATCGTAAAGTCCTAACTCGTTGGGTTTCTTGTCACCGATAGATTTTGTTTTATTATGGTTATTTTCTATCGCAGGCCAGTTCCAATCACCCGATAAGTATTTATCTCCAGCGTTTTTCCAATACCATGCTACTTCATCTGCCTTATTGCTTCCGCTGTAAGTGTAACTCTTGCTCATTTGACCTCCACCTGCAGCATATTCCCACTCCGCTTCTGTCGGCAATCGGTAACCATTAGCTTCAGCATTGATCGTTACTGTCCATTTTATATTATCGTTATCACTCTTATTATTCGGGTCTATTTTATTCTTATCTATATTGTAGTACGGTTTTAAGCCCTCTTTTATACTTCTTTTAATACAGTAGTCAACAACGTCGTACCAGCTCACCATTTCTACCGGCAAATTGTCGCCTTTGAATTCGGAGGGATTACTTCCCATTACCTCAATCCACTCTTTTTGAGTTAACTCATATTTACCGATATAAAAGTTCGATATTTTCACGCTTTTTCCATAGTAGTTGGACTTTGTGTTCATAAAAGTCCCGCCTTTGACTAGTACAAAGTTATCATTCTTTTCAGGTTTTTCTTGCGAACAAGCGCTGACAACAACCACCATTAAAAAGAAAATTAATAGCTTTATCATAGATTATCTCCTTTAAACTGAGGAAAAAGGGATCGGTTCCCTCCATAATACATATGGTTTCAGATATGTAGATTTGACATAGATAAGGCCGCCGGCTGTGAGACCGGCAGACCTTAGCCATATCAATGATTAAAGGACTTTCTCAATCTTCTAGAAACGGTCAGGCGCCCGTCAGTTGCCCTGCTTGCAGGTGAGCTGTTACCACACCGTTACGTTAGAGCTCCCACTACTTTGATAGCCCTCTGTCGCTAATACCTGGTACGTCCAACTACTCCCCAGATTCATTCCTTTACTCTGCCATGCGTTAACGTGGTTACTGAACGTGATAGCAACGTTGCTACCGGTCGCTCTCTTCGACTGTCGGACACTCCAGTACTGGGTGAAAGTTTGTGTGCCGTCAATGGAAGGTGCGTTGGTTCGCGTAGCCGTATATATGTCATAAGTGCCCCCATCACTGGTCACAGTGCCTTTATACGTTCCAGTAGGTCTATATGTTCCCCAGCTATCAACGACGTAATATTCGATGAGTGAGTTTCTCGTCCACCCATAGAGTGTCAAATACCCATTGCCGGACGGTGCCCAGACGCCAGCATTGTAGTTTATTGTCCTAGTTGCTGATCCGATATTCCAGCCTTTACCGACAACGAAATTTCCCGAATTTGTCCAGTTGACGCTGTAATTACCACCAGATCCATTAACAGCGTTTACAGTTCCACCGCCATCGGTCCAATTTTGCCAGTAGTCTGTCGCTGCAATTGCGGTTGTTGCAAACATGCTGGTACAACCTACTGTCGCTGCAAGAACTAACGTCAAGAACTTCTTTTTAAACTTTAACATAGTCTACCTCCTAAAATTTTTTTATTTGTCACAACGTACCTACATACTACTTGAGTATTACCCTTTGTAAATGACCTCCTCCCTAAGTAAATTATAGTACGTAAGCGCATACATGACATTTAACAAATTAAAGAATATTGCCCCTATTTTTAACTCAATGTTTAAAAATATGGAAACTAACCCTAGCTCGCTCGGTTGTTAATACAAGTAGACAAGAGCTCGCAGCGGCAATACTCATTACAGTGTTTTCATCACAACATGGGACCTTACATGATCATCACAATTTCTGAATATCAATCGACTAAAATTGTACGCACCGTTATTCCAAACATGGAAATCATGAAAGCCATCTTTAATCAGAATTTGATAGTAATGATTAAGTTGATCCCCCGCTTGGCGTATAAGCCCATCTATCGATTTTATATAGCTGCCAATGGCTACTCCGTCCGCATCGCCGCAGGTGGTATATAGCAAATGAAGATTATGGACGCAAGACGCAAGACTGACTCCAAGGGTTTTGCCTTCACTCGACGTAGGAGCGTTTGAAAAAGCCCCTACATAAGCGAACAAATCTACCATACCTGGTGCGAGTACAGTCTTATCCAACCCATTGTTCCAAGGACTCTCCGTGCGGGTGATTCGCGTCGAATCATGCCGGCAACCGCCGAGGATCAGATTCAGGGCTTGCATTCCCCCCATAGAGAGCCCCGCGATCGCTCTGCGCGTGCGATTAAATAGGATGCCCTCTTGTGAGGTTTCTGTTATATCTGCTGCGGTTTTGTAATGCGATTCTATAAATGGAATCAGATCGTATCTCAGCTCATAATCAAAGTAATAGAAACCTAGCATATTGGTTCCTTCAGGTTTGAAGGAAGTGTCTGTCCAGTCATACGCGCTTCTTCCGTTGGGAAATACGACGATCAACGGATCGATATCACCGTTTGCTATGAGATTGTCAAATAGATTGCAAATGATGAATTGTCCGTCAGCTTTACCGTTGCTGCTTAACCACTCAGAATGATCTCCGCCTACGCCATGAAGCAAATACAATACATTGTATCTGACAGAATTGTCGTTTGGGTCATAAGCGGCAGGCAAGTAGACGTTGCACTTCTTCCATATGGCATCTCCCGCAACGGTTTCTCTTCCTGCTTCACGGCTATCGATGATCCGATCTGTTACAAGCTGTCGAGTCAAATGAATATAGTTGCTTACCTTATAGGTAACCTCTTGAATCGTACCTTGAAGCCCTTCATTAACTGAAACTGGCCTAAAATATTCGGCAGGCACTGCCTTCACATTCATGCTGCTCATGGCTCATTAGTCTCCCTTAAGATAAATATGTGTTCCCAGTTAACCCCATCCCACTCCGGCAGCTCCATAAGAAAAACGGCTTCGCCGCCCTGATAAATCAGCCTCTTCTTAGCGGCAAAAAGTAGGGTTGCGAGGGTAATAGCGGAACTACAGGGTCTTATTTCCACAAAAAGTAACTACTTAGGTCTACCCAAAATTTTGTTGGATATTTTCTTCGTTGGCACAAGGGAATATGAATAAATATGGAGAATAGAGATTTATTCCATATTAGGGACGTGAGCCAATTGAAATG
>NZ_BMHE01000025.1 GCF_014640555.1 Paenibacillus marchantiophytorum
GGCAAAGCACAGATCAGCGTTCACTTGGCGGTTTGTTTTATTTGTTGTGCGATGAGGTTAGCACCATGGACTGGGTGGTCGCCTTGCAACAACTCGTTGATTTGATCAATGAAGTAGCCACACAGGTAAGTAAAAAGCTCTCAAAATTGATTAAAAGTCAACTCCAACAATGGATCGCCGGTTTGCCCAGTTATCTTAAGGCTTACTTGCCCATTTCAAGCTGCGAAGTTTGAGATTGTAATACCACACGGTTCCTTGGCTACGATAAGGACAAAGAAGGTGAACTCATCATTAACGAAGCGGAAGCCGAAATTGTGCGACGGATTTATGAGGAGTATTTAGAGGGTAAAAGTTATCAGTCGATAGCGAACGGCTTGATGAAGGATAAGATCCAAACCGTAACTGGGAATGTGAAATGGTGGGATTCGACCATTACGATCATATTAACCAATGAGAAGTACTATGGAGCCTTACTTCAGCAGAAAACCGTTACTGTGGATTTCCTTACCCATAAACGATTGAAAAATAAAGGGCAAGAACAGAAATACTTGATCGAGGATAACCATGAGCCGATTATCTCGAAAGAAATGTTCGAGACGGTTCAGAAAGAGAAGGAACGCCGCGCACACTTGAAGGGAAATATTATGGGGGATAGGAAGAAATATTCCAGCAAATATGCACTCAGTAGCAAAGTGTTCTGCGGATGCTGCGGAGCTAATTTCAAAAGACGGACATGGAACAGTAACAATGTATCGAAGAAAGTCGTTTGGCAATGCCGAACCTACGTGAATGAAGGTAAAGAAGCTTGTGATGCCAAAGCGGTTAATGAGCATGTGCTGCAGGATGCCTTTGTACGCGTATTCAATCGGATGTATGAAAATAAGGATGGTTTTATCAGAACGCTGAAGGCAAACATTGAAACGATATTGTCTAAGCGAGATGCTCAGGAGCCATTGTTGAAGATTGATGAGCAAATGGAACAATTGAAAGATGACCTCAAGGGATTGGTTAGCCTAAAATTACGTGATCAAATCGAAGAATCCGTATATGCAGTTGAAAATGCCAGAATATCTAAGGAACTGGATGAACTCCGGCAGGAAAAAGCCACAATTGAAAAGGATAACGACCACAAATCCCAAGTCACACAACGAGTAAACGAAATTATACAAGTCATGAACGCACGGCAGGATTTACTTGAACAATTTGACGATGACCTATTTAACGCGATGGTAGAGAAGATAACCATTCTCTCGCCAACGCGTTATTTATTTACCTTGAAGAGTGGGTTGGAGATCGCAGAGTTCGAGGAGTAAGCTCCAACCTAGTATGTAGAATTGAAATGATTTGACAGATGGCATGGGTCGATTCCATGCTGTTAGTCGTCAGAACTCCGATTGGTTATTTTTCAAATAAAGGTTCATTTCCCTGTTCATCCCCATGCCATCCTTAACCCCTTGCAGATAAAACCATTCCTTTTCAGCCGAATGCAGATACTGAACGCCATCTTCCCACTCCAACAGAATACCGTGAGCAGTACTATCCACTTGCTATTTCAAATCCGTAAGCAATTTCAATGATTTCTGGAATAATGGGGCAATATGTTCCTGTTGTTCAGCAGTGAGCGATAAATCATCAAACCTCTCGTGTAACCCCTTTAAAACCCATTCTGGCCAATCTTCCATAGTGCTATCCCCTTCCCATTGTTCGAGTGTGTGTATGATAACTCTGATGGGAAGGGATGGCAAGTTGTTTTGTAAACATATTTTTTGTGGGAATTTAATGGAAAATTTAAAGTTTGAATTATATACTAAGATGAGGGCAGTAGTGATTATTGGCTTTGAAAGAATGATTTTATTTAATGTTGAAGGGTAGGTCACTATGTTCAGGTTATTTCAAAGAAAAAAGTTAGAAGATAACGTAGAAAATAAACGGAATAACGAAATTTTATTAAATCTACCATCAGTAGCTGTGTATAAAGATTTCAAGACTTCACTGATATACATAATTCCTAGCGTAATCAATCCAATTGGTTGCAGGTCAACTAATTATAAATTTATTAAATTAGTACCTCCATACACAGATTCTGATGTTGGAAAAGTGATTAGAGAAGCTATTCAAATAAGTATTGCAGAACCATACTTACCTAAAGATGTGAAAGGGGATTTTTGGGTCGAGGCTGAAGGAGTAAAAAGTATGGTTTCTTTCATAAGGACGAAGTTGCTCATAAACGTAACCTATAATGTTAAAGAAAACAGCTATCAAATAAGCACTATGAAGAAGTACAAGACAACTGGCTATACTCATTCAAAGAATGACCCGGAGTATTTAGTCGATGTGTCTGTTAATGACCATGAGTTGGGTCATATTGTTTTGAATGGATTTAATGAATGTAAATGAATAATGGATTACCATGAAAGCACGATTTTATATAAAAGGGGGGTTGATGAATGAAGATAAGAGTTAATAAAAAGGAGCGCCAAGTAATAGTAGATGACTTTTTTCAAATTGGTGGAGCAATTGTTCCCAATAAAAATTGTGTTAAATGTGGTACTGCAATTATTTACTACGATAAGTATGATCATGAATTTTGTGCTTATTGTAATACATGGCTGAAAGCCCCATGCGGTGATGTAACTTGTATTTACTGTAGTAGTCGCCCTTCAAAACCTTTGGATGTAAGAACATTATTTGATAAGGAAAATAAAGATTAATGAAAGAGTAATTTTATTTTGAGAATTGGGGTGGATACTTTGAATCTACACTATGGCAACATTGTTCAAGAAATGCTCAAAGTAGTACCTTAACTAGAACAAACATATAAACTGAACTAAATGATTTGTGGAGAGATGATGCAGAAATTCCGCCTCACATAGCTTTTGGAGATATATTTAACCCATTTTCAATTAATCTTTTAGGCTATGGCAAAAGCGAAAAAGATACACAATTCGTATTGAACATATTTGGATTTATTGAACTAATGGCTAGATGTGATGATATTGATGTGAGGAATGTAGTATCAACAACAATAATGGCACGTATTGGTGATGATTTTAACATTTTGAAACAAGCATTGAACTACATTGGTAAAGAAACAAAAAGGCTTGCCCTTGAAATAGAGGGATTTTATGGAAGGGGTGATAACATTGAACTGCTTAAACAAAACATGGATTTCATTTGAACTGGATGGAGAGCACATAACAAAATAAGGTGTCAAATGACTAACGACATATGTGAGAGATGTATGAAATATTGTGGTAAGAGGAGAACATTATTGAATGAAATATTTAACGAAAGAATGGTACGAACTTTGTCAAAAAATGAGCTTTCATTTAGGTTTAGAGGAAGAAAAACAAGCGGAAACATTCTCAGAAGCATATTTTCACCAAATCTATAGTGATGAATTAAACAAATGGCTTCATTTTCAAGAAGAAGTGGCTTCCATGATGCAAGCGAACGGAACAAATGAGCCTTTCAATAAAGAGGAAGAAACGAAACATTTTCATGATTCGACCATTTTTAATCAAGAGCATTTAAGAGAGTCATTACCTGAAACTATTTTGAATCAGATAGCCGATCTAAGGGTTTTTGCCTTAAATAAAGCAACAAGTGATGTAATAAATGCTGTTGCTCAATTTTGTGAGGATAATAAAAGGTCTGTAGAGACAACAGGTGAAAATTGCAGAAAATATCATAAAAAAGCCTCAATATCATTGGATAGAGGAATTGTTGAGAATTTCAGTTTTCATGATTGCAAGATTACCAAATCAATTCTGAATGATCAATGTATAACATTACTTCTTGACACCTCTGGTGGTTTTACAGATATTGACGAAGTGATCTTTGAGAATGTTACGATAATTAAGCAAGATGATGGATTGGAAAACTCATGGTGGTTATATGAGGAAGTATATAAAGTGGATGACAGATATGAGTTTCACATGTTGCTTCAGAGTCAGGATTTGGGGTTAATTGACTTTATTGTCTCAGCTGAGCAAGTCTTTTTTAGAAGGTTTGGGTACGATGTTATTTAAATTAACTGGGGACATTAGCACAATAAAAGAGAAGTTTTATACGGGTGACTTGCTTGAATTATTTAGTTTCTATTGTTGATCATGGACTTGGTAAAATAAGGAAGTGCTTGAACCTTCGATTTGATGGGAATAGTTGACGAACAAGAAAAACGGTGATTTTTGAGCAATTTCATTAAACTTATAAGGGAGTAGAAAGGAATTCATATGACATTTTTCAGTTTAGGAGAAAAGAAAGCTAAAGAAATAATATTACTTCTCTTTATCATAGGGATCATACCTATCGCCTATTTATTGCATTATGTTTGGTAGCATTACTGCAACTGTGTATCCTCAACAAATTTCAGTGCCATCTCAATATGGAGGCTTCACTGGAGCAACCGAATCAAATGGTTTACTTGGTTTTTTTGTGGGAGTATTATCTTTTGTTATAGTAGTTGTTGTATGGAAATTACTTTGTGAGTTACTATTAATAATTTTTAGATGTTTAGAAGTATATATTAGTAAAAACTCAACTCATGAATAAGTCTTAAATGAATACAAGGTTTCATAAGGCATCATTTATATCCCTTTCACCGACTCCACACATGTGGAGTGCGGAAACATTGTAAGTTATATTTTGGTGACGAACTAGGGAAGAAAATCGTCATAAGAACTATAATGATGAGGCCATCAATCAAGATTTCAGCGGATTGCTACAGATTACAATCTAGGATAATATGTACCACAAACGGTGAATGTAAGGGGAAGACATTCAAAAAACATTCTAATAATAAATAATTTGAAATAAATTTTCGAATACTTCACCCCAGAATCTCCTCGTTTTTTTGTAGTCAAAGTGTAGCCAAAAGATTTAAATGGCGTTAAAATCAGCTAACATCAATTAACACGGACCGAGCCCCGTAACCCGCATGAAATAAGGCTCCGCGGCACTGAAAAATATAACTTAAAACCAACTAAAGAGGTCAGAACAGGAGTTCGACTCCCCTCGCCGGGTCGAACTCCTGTCCCAAAGGTCTGGTGTCCGTATCTATCTAATGTAGAGGGGGGGAGATTCGGTGACTTGATCATGCTAGACATGATCAGGTTGGTTGGAGAATGCCCTATCGACCCTATCATTGCCTAGGATGGCCATGTTTCATTAGATTGCCATTACAAGATGAGCCTATCGTGTGCTCGCCACATAATGATAGATGGGATCTCTCAACTCGAACTCGTACGTTAAACCATTGACAATTCCCACAACGTGATCGTTATCATACAAGTCAAGCAGGAAGCCAGCCATTTCCTTCGCGGTATGGAACCTCGGCACAGTCCCGTGGTATTCGAATTCAGAGACATCCAAAGAACGCTTTGCGAATTCTGTTTCTGTTGCAGCAGGTGCTAACACTTTAGCCTGCATAAGTGCACCTTGGCTGCTCAACTCATGAGAGAGTCCCTCCGTAAAAGCACTCACATAGAATTTAGTCGCGCAGTACGTAATGGCATTTCCCACAATCGTATAGCCGCCACCGGATGAAACGTTGATTAATTGAGTACCTTCTACATTGGAGTAATCACGAACGAAAAGAGAGGAAAGTATCGTCAACGATTCAATGTTCAGATGCAGCATGGCAGATATTTTATCTAAATCTTGCTGGGCCACTGAAGCAAAGTTGCCAAATCCCGCATTGTTGATCCAAGTTTCGATTTGGAACTCTTGTAGACCTTCATACAGCTTATAAGCATTCTCGGAAACGGATAAGTCAGTCGCTCGAATGACGACATCTACATCGGGGTAGACCCGTGTGATTTCAGACTTTAATTCCTCCAGCTGCTCCTTTCTGCGGGCTGCAATAATTAAGTTTTTGCCGCGAGCTGCAAAAGCTAGAGCGGTTTCATAACCTATACCTGAACTGGCGCCTGTAATTACCGTATATTTCATGTGACTTCCTCCCATTTACAACAAGAATGTATGGTGAACCAACAACGATTTAATCATACAGGTTAGAGTTTACTCTAAGTCAAATGTTTTTTATAATTATAGGGAACTCTTAAAACCAACATAGATTCGGGGGCTTGTATGTATACAATCAGCGATGTAGCCAAATTACTGGGGATAACCGCACATACACTGAGATATTATGAAAAGGAAGAGATTATTGCTCCGATACGTAATGCCAATGGAGAAAGAGTATATGATGACGCCAATCTTGCTTGGCTGCGATTTGTGATGAAGTTGAAACAAACCCAAATACCGATCTCACAAATCAGAGAATATGCACAGTTATATGTAGAAGGAGAGCACACGACCCAAGCCCGTTTGAGCTTACTCGAGAATCATAGAAACTCTGTTCAAAGTCAAATCAGAGACTTAACAGCTACTGAGAAGGTGCTGAAAGACAAAATTGCTGCCTATAAAAATTCTATCAATAATGGGATAGGTTATGATAAGATAACAAGAGAAAAATGGAGGTGATAAGCTTGGACAGACTTTATGATATGTTAAATTTTAACTCGGAGTTTGTAGAGAAGAAGGAATTCGAAAAATATAAAACATCAAGATTCAAAGATAGAAAGATGGTTGTTGTAACTTGTATGGACTCTAGGCTTACCGAACTTCTTCCCAAAGCATTAAATATTAAGGATGGAAATTCCAAAATCATTAAAGATGCTGGAGCGATTGTTTTGCATCCGTTTGGCAGCGTTATGCGAAGCGTTATTGTCGCTGTATATGAATTAAATGCGGATGAAGTGTTCGTGGTCGGACATCATGATTGTGGGATGAGCTGTATTGATCCTGTCCAAACCATTAATAAAATGAAGGATAACGGCATATCGTCCGATACGATCGAGACCCTCGAAAGTTCCGGAATTAATTTGCAACAGTGGCTGCACGGTTTCGATAGTGTTGAAGATTCCGTCAAAGGAAGCGTGGACACGGTCAAGAACCATCCTCTCCTGCCCAAAAACATTCCAGTTCATGGCCTTGTAATCGACCCAGAAACAGGAAAGTTGGATTTAATCGTTGACGGTTATAAACATAAGGAATCGTAGTTTATAAGCATACTTCCTTATGTTTTCATTTCCAAAACTGATTCATTAATTGCCTTCTTAGGGGTTGCCCTTAGAGGGCTTTTTGATTCTGACTCTCACCATTCCTCGTTGTGGGCTCGAAATAGAAAATAGTTTGCTCAGTAGAATTTTGCTCGTTGAAAAAGGCAGTGGGAAGTATTTATGATTAGATCATCTCATTGACTGTATCATGGGCGCATAAAGGCAGAGACTTTCTTGCTCTCAGTTTTTCTCACCGCTGTCATTCCAATTGGGGGCTGAACATGAAGAAAACGTTATTTAATCGGTTGCTGCTATCTTATATGCCGATTTTTATTATCGTGGTCACGTTTACATTTTTCGTGTTTTTTCAGGTGCTGAGCGAGCAAAGCCGCAAAGAGGCGCTTAATGCCAACAAAATGCTGTCCTTACAGGCGATGCGTCTGATTGACACCTCCCTGAAAGCGATTGACAACATGGTGATGATTGAAACAATTAACAATAAGGAATTAAGCGATTTTTTTAATAATGAAGCGAAAAATAACATGTACGTCAACATCAGCGCGGTAAAAAAAATGCTGGATATGATCTCCTCGTATCCCATGATTGATTCGATCTATTTGGTGCGCTTCGAAGACAATTATGTGCTTAGCAATGCAACAAGCGATCAACTTAGCAACTATAGGGATGAGCCGTTTATTATAAAGGCCATGGACCCGCTCGTATCCAAGCAATGGTCGGGCGTAAGAAACTTCGAGCAGTTCACGGTGAAAGGCGCAAAGCCTGTTGTCAGTCTTGTGCGGGGCGCGCCATTCATTACCGGCGAAAAAGGGCTGATCGTCATCAATGTGGCGACCGATTCTTTGCAGAACAGCATCGCCGACCTATACGATTCGAAGACAAGTTTTATCGGAATTCGGGACGCCGTGGGTCATGCGTTGTTTAGCGGCTCGAGCACGAATGAGCAGACAAAGATTTTCTCCAATTATGTCTCAAGCTATACCGGTTGGTCGTACCAAAGTGGACTTGTCAAAGGCAAAGTGTTCCATGTCATTTCCTCGCTGTACAACGTTTGGTTTATTATCGGAATCGCGATGATTGTTGTCGGATTGGCCTGGATGCTTTATGTCACCAGACGCAATACAAGGCCGCTGGAACAGATCGTGGCTCGTATCCGCGATTACCGTCTTCCGTTGTCCAAAGAGGCGGGAGATGAGTTTTCGTTCATCGAATCGGCCTTGTCCAATATTATTGAGCAATCAAATCAATATCAGCAAAAGCATGAAGAAGACAGGCATCTGCGGATGAGGTACTTATTCCACCAGCTCATCGAAGGCGACACGGGGTTAACCCATGACGAATGGAAGAAAGAAGCCAGCATTCTGCAGCTTCCGTACGCTTTTAACAGTCAAGCGGTGCTTGTAATCGAAATCGATAAATATGGCGACTTCTGCTGCCAATACACGCGCAGAGACCAGAATCTTCTTAAATTCGCGCTGCGCAGCGTCATTCAGGAGATGGCTCCGAAGTATGAGATCGTACTTTGGGCAGAGTGGACCTCGGCATTTCAGCTCAGCGTCATGGTGTTCGTCGATAGCGAGGATGAAGGCAAATCTTCCGTGATCCTCGAGCTTTTTGAGAACGTTCGTTTGTGGTCGCAGGATAACTTGAAGTTTACAGTAACGGTTGGCATCGGCGAGCAGGTCACAGAACTTTCCAGCGTTGCCCATTCGTACAAAGAGTCGCTTAGGGCGCTTAAATACAAAATTGTGCTTGGAGAGAACCGGCTCATTACAAGCGAACACATCACTAACCAAGGTCAAGTTGAGGTATTCTCGCATCTGAACGCAATCCGATCCATCATCCAGTCGTTTCGACTTCTTGAAGACGAATGGAGGACGAAGTATGACGAACTCTTTAATGAAATGAAACTGGGCTTGTTGACGAAAGATGAAATTACGAATTTAATGAATTATTTGATTTACTATTTGGGACGGGAAATGGCCGGTATGACGAAGGAATTTCAAGAGATCTGGACCACGGATGGTCTGCCGAAGCTAAGTAAAGTCATCGATGAATCCCATTCCCTCGAGCAAATGCGGGAAGAGTCTTCGACTTTGCTCAATAGCCTGTTCACGGGTTTGCAGGAAGCGCAGGACAGACGTCTGCATGGAGCTACGATACGCGACATGCGGAAATTCATCGAAGAAGAGTATGCGAATCCGAATATGTCGCTCGATTATCTGAGTTCGACCTTCAATATTAATGGCAAGTATGTAAGCAAACTGTTCAAGGAGGAAACCGGACAGAAATTCGTCGACTTCCTGATTGATATCCGTCTGCAGGTTGCGCAGCGCCTCCTTAAGGAAACGCAAGCCACTATACAAGAGATCGCTGAGAAGGTCGGTTATACAAGCGCGATCTCATTCAGCCGTGTGTTTAAGAAAGTGGTTGGCAGCTCGCCCAGCGAATTCCGCGAAGAAGCGGCGCGCAAGCAGCAGGGGTGAAATGGGTTCGTCTTCGCAGGCCAAAATCATTCAAGGAATGGATGGGAGCAAGCCGTAAGGTTCTTCATGGGAACCTTGCGGCTTTTTGATTATGCCGGAGGACAAAGGCATATACTTCTGGTTTTGCCCCTTTTGAAAAATGTTAAATTGTTGAAAATTGTTTATTGTAGCATTCAAATTTGCGGATTATACTGGCCTCACATCATAGCAGCATGTCAGCGCGGTTGGAAAGGCTGCCAAAACCAATGCGGCCAGGGAGGAGGGACGTAGAGAAGAGGCATGGTTTTAGGCAGTAATTCGAATAGAAAGAAGGGATGAATTTATGGTAGTAAGAGGATTATTTCATACAACCAGACGGCTTCGTTCTGTGATGATTGCACTCATCTGTCTCGCTTTACTTGTTCCCGCTTTTACAAATATATACGCAGACACGGCACCAACAGGCGGTGTTGCCTACTGGAAATTTGATGAAGGCAGCGGAACATCCGCAGCGGATTCATGGGGAACCAACACGGGCACTGTGAACGGAGCAACATGGACGACGGTTGGGAAAGTCGGAGCGGGATTAGTCTTTAATGGGAGCAGCAACTATGTCAATGTGGGTAAAACCGATATTGCCGGGGCCTGGACAGCGGCTATGTGGGTCAATCGAACGGATAACACAGCAGCCAGCTCATCGTTGATGAGTTCGGCCAACTATGCATTAAAGCTGGAGCAGTATAACCATACAAACAAGGTTGGATTTTCGAAATACGGTGTCGCTGATTATGCCTTTAATTATTCGGCTCCGACGGGAACATGGGTACATTTGACGTTTGTCGGGACCAGCACGGGTACTACACTGTACGTAAATGGCACATTGCAAGAGACGAATTCGGCCATAATCAGCTTGCCAATGGATAAAATCGGTGTTGAGAAAGGCGGCACGACAGGGTTCCTGAAAGGATCGCTCGATGATCTGCAAATTTATAACCGCGCTTTATCAGCAGCGGAAATTTTTGCGATTGCGAATCCTGGAGGCGGCAATGGGCAGCTTTCTCGCACAAGCCGGCTTTTCATTGAAAAGGGGCTGCAAGTACAGGCTTGGGTGGCGACAGATCCGAAGGCTGAGAACGGTACCCTGGACGATGTACAGATTTATAACCGGGCACTTACCTCATCAGAAATTCAGAATCTTGCAAGCGCTGGAACATCGCCTCAAACGGGTAGGGTCGCCAATTGGAATTTCAATGAAGGCAGCGGAACGAACGTAGGTGACAGCTGGGGAAACAATGCAGGAACTGTGGATTCTGCGGCTTGGACAGCTTCTGGGAAATCGGGAAGCGGGTTGTTATTGAACGGAAATAAGTTTGTTCATGTAGGAAAGCCGGATCTGTCAGGTGCCTGGACAGCAGCAATGTGGGTGAACCGCAAAAACAGTACGGATACCTACTCGGATTTACTAAACTCATCGGGGTCATCACTTCGACTTGAACAATGGAATGATACGAATAAGGTCGGGTTTACGAAGATCGGCGTTGCAGATTATACGTTTAATTACATCGTTCCGGAGGCTGCTTGGGTACATCTGACCTTTGTTGGAACGAATACGGGCACGTCGCTTTATGTAAATGGGGTATTCCAGGAGTCGAATGCGGCTGTCATCAATCTTCCCCTGAGCAAGATCGGCTCGACGAGCAGCCTAGCAGCCAGAAGGTTCCCCACAGCCCAAGAGTGGAGCGATATCCACTTCACGGCTCCGACTTATTATGAGGCGCCGATGTACAATCAAACATTCTACAATGCCCTGCCAAACTCACAATGGTCACTGGCCAAAGTGCCTTATGCCAATCAATTAAATGCAGGACCTCCGAGCAGCGATCATTTTTTGAGCCCGCAGCAAAGAGCGAATGTATCCAACCTGGTCAGTATGCAGTTCGGCGACGAAGAAGGCTACAGCACGCAAATGGTCCAATATTTAAAAGATTGGTTTGGATTAAGCCGCAATCTGTATCCCAATGTGCTTGTCCATAACAATCAAGGCACCCTGTGGAGTGAAACGCAGTACCGCAACTACATCCAGACGGCACAACCAGACTTGATTACGTATGACGATTATTACTTTTACGAAAGCGGATCGGATGTCAACATTACGTCCAGCATCACTCAAAAGACGGCTTTCCTCCGCAAAATGTCGCTGGAAGGCTATGACGGAACCGGTCAGCAGCCGATCGCTTTCGGCCAGTACTTGCTTGGTTACAAAACCGGGAGCAATCCATGGGCATCGGGGAACTACATTCCAACCGAATCCCAGTTGAATCTCGTTCCTTTCCTGACCCTAACCTTGGGCGGAAAATGGCTTAGTGTGTTTCGTTGGGAGTACGATCCTTCCGTGTTTTTATTCATTGACAGCCAAGGAAACCCAACACCTCAATATGCTCAATACGCTGAGATGGCAAGGCAAGCAAGGAATATCGGTCAGCACCTGATGCGTTTATCTAGTAGTGATGTTCAATTTGTTCCGGGACAGCACAAGTCCGGGAGCAGCAATGTCCTTAACTCGATGCCAAGTTATGTTTCTTCTTTTACGGCGAAGCCGGACTACTACATTCAAAACGCAAGCGCGGTAAATCTAGGTACGCAAAATGACGGGCTGCCAGGCGACGTAATCATAGGTTATTTTAAAAAGCTGCCTGGGGTGGATCCGTCAACCATGCCGACTTCAACGGCTAAATATTTCATGGTGCAGAACGGACTTGCGACAGGCAACGGCAAAGTGCAGTCTCAGCAGCATGGGTCATTGAACGAAACAAGCCAGAAAATTACGCTTACGTTCGATCTCGGCAGCCGCAATCCGAATACGTTAAAGCGAGTTAGTCGTACTACGGGAAATACGGAAGCTGTTACCTTGACTCCGGTATCAGGAACTGTGTATAAACTCGAAATCACACTCGGTGGAGGTATGGCTGATTTGTTCTACTGGGAGTAAATGTGCACGATCTCGACGCTCATTAGCACAGGCGCGGTGCCGTGATTGTGGCCGGCGAGGGGTTAGAAATGGGGAAAGCCGCAAGGTTCGTAATTGGACCTTGCGGCTTTTTGCCTTTTCTAACGGGTGAATTTGGTTTGGCGGTAGAAAATGGTTTGCAAAGAGCTTTTTCAGCACATGCGAAAACGGTTAAGTCCGCGATTCTTGTTTCTTGCGGCTATTGGTTGACGCAGTCTAATATGGAGATACGAACGAGTGATCAGTTCAGACGAAAGGAGAAGGAGCATATGTCAAGCATGCACAAGGAATTGGGAGCGCCCGTTCCTTCTGGGCAAAACAAGCCCTATCAGGCGGCTTCGGCCGGCAGCAAATCATCCTTACAATTAATTAGGAAAAAGATGAAGCGTCACTGGCAGTTATATCTGGTCATATTTCTACCGATGCTGTATTTGGTTATTTTCAAATATATCCCTATGGCAGGTGTCGTCATTGCGTTCAAAGACTACAACGTCATCAAAGGCATTTGGGGAAGCCCTTGGGTAGGCTTGGACTATTTTAAACAGTTTTTCGAATCGCCGAATTTCTGGCTGTATATGAAGAACACGTTGGGCATCAGTGTGTATGGTTTGCTTGTTGGATTTCCAGCTCCAATCCTGTTGGCCTTGGCATTGAATGAAATACGCAACGGTTTCTTCAAAAGCAGTGTGCAATTGATTACTTACGCGCCTTACTTTATATCAACCGTTATCATGGTTTCTATTCTTATCGTAACCTTGTCACCTAACGTTGGAATCATTAGCAAGTTTATGCACATGCTCGGCGTAGAAAATACGAATTTCATGGGAATTCCCAGCTTGTTCAAATCGATTTATGTCTGGTCGGATGTATGGCAATATACAGGTTACGGGGCTATTATTTACATTGCTGCTTTGGCAGGGGTTAACCCTGAACTGTATGAATCGGCCAAAGTGGATGGTGCGTCCCGGTTGCAGAAAATTTTCAGTATTGATATTCCGAGTCTTATCCCGGTGTCTATCATTCTGCTCATATTGAATATGGGGAATATTATGAAGATCGGCTTCGAGAAGGTCTATCTGATGCAAAACCCCCTAAACGTCAGCACGTCAGAGGTCATTTCGACCTATGTGTACAAGGTTGGCTTGCTCAGCTCCAACTTCAGCTTTTCTGCTTCCATTGGGTTATTCAACTCCATAATCAACCTGATGCTTCTCGTGGGTGTCAACTACTTGGCCAAGAAGTTATCCAATTCGAGTTTGTGGTAGGGAGGTTCATCCATGTTAAAGGCGTCAAGGATTCGGGAATCGCAAGGCGACCGATTGTTTCTAGTAGGTATCTACATCTTTTTGAGCTTAGTGTTGATTATCGTCCTATTTCCACTCATTTTCATCATCTCTTCATCGTTTAGCTCGCCGCAAGCCGTCGTATCTGGCAAGGTGTGGCTGTTTCCTGTAGACGTTACGCTCGAAGGCTATAAAGCGGTGTTCCGCAACCCGCAAATCGTGTCCGGTTACTTGAATTCGCTTTTTTACGCGGTAGCCGGTACAGCCGTCAACGTCGTTTTGACCGTTATGCTCGCCTATCCGATCGCCAGAAAAACGTTCTTCGGCCGCAATGCCATCATGGTGCTTCTGGTCATTACGATGATGTTCGACGGTGGGCTTATCCCTTTCTATCTCGTTGTGAAAAGCCTGCACATCCTCGACACGCGTTGGGCGATGATTATACCGGGAGCGATGGCGGTGTTTCAAGTGATTATTGCTCGCACCTTTTTTCAGACTTCGATTCCCGATGAGATCGCGGAGGCAGCCGAACTCGATGGCTGCAGCGATCTACGATTCATTACGAGCATCGTCATTCCTCTCTCTAAGCCGATTCTGGCAGTATTGACGCTAATGTATGCGGTCGGCCATTGGAACGCCTATTTCGATGCTTTGATTTTCCTGAAATCACCGAATTTGTTCCCGCTCCAGATCGTGCTGCGCAACATTCTTATTCTGAACACAATAGATCCGACCATGGTCTCCAAGGTGGATCAGATGTTGGCTCAGCAAGGTTTGAAGGACTTGCTCAAGTATTCGCTAATCGTCGTTGCGAGCGCACCCGTCCTGATCATTTATCCATTCGTGCAAAAGTATTTTGTGAAAGGCGTTATGATTGGTTCTTTGAAAGGTTAACGCATGGGAGGTACCTCACGCCCAATGATAAAGGAGGTGGTGCAGCCGCGTTGCAGCTTAGATCAGCTAGGAATACCTTCTAACGTATAGATGACATGGTTTTATAAAATGGGAGGCGTCGACAAGATGAAAAAGTGGAAAAAATCGTACACAGGCACATTGGGAGCTGCCCTCTGTTTCTCGCTCGTTTTGAGCGCATGCAGCACGGATTCAGGTAAACCTGCAGACAACACACCTTCAGGCAGCGCACCGGTAGCAAGCGACGTATTTACACCTGTTGGGCAATTTCCGATAGTCAATAAGCCTATGACGATCAAAATGTTTGCACCGCAGCTCGCCGTGCTCGAGAATATGGAGACCAATTCCTTTACGAAATACCTCCAGGACAAGACCAATATTCAAATTAAATGGGATCTCGTACCTGATAAAGCTCTTAACGACCGCAAACAGCTCATGCTGGCAAGCGGCGATTATCCCGAAGTTATTTTGCAAGGGAGCTTAACCAAAGAAGAGCAGATGAAGTACGGTAAACAAGGCGTGTTTATTCCGCTGAACGATTTAATTGATAAGTATATGCCTAACTTCAAGAAAGCTATGGCTGAACTACCTTACTTGAAAAGTTCCATTACGACGCCAGACGGCAACATTTATGCGCTTCCGCAAGTAAACGAGTGCTATCACTGCAACTATGCCCAGAAAATGTGGATTAACCAGTCTTGGTTGGATAAGCTTGGGCTGAAAATGCCAACAACGACGGACGAGTTTTACGAAGTGCTGAAAGCTTTTAAAGAAAAAGATCCGAACGGCAATGGTAAAAAAGACGAAATTCCGCTTACCGGCTCCGATGATATGTGGGCAGGGAACGTCGCCTCCTTCTTGATGAATGCCTTCATCATCGACGACCAAGTGGACAAAGACAGCGGAACTTTCCTCCAGTTAAAAGACGGCAAGGTGGCGCTAGCAGCCAACAAAGCAGAATGGAAGCAGGGATTGCTGTACCTGAATAAGCTCTATAAGGAAGGTCTGATCGATCCAGCGTCCTTCACACAAAACTCCGATGCGATTCAGCAGCTCGGCAACCGCCAGGACGCAAACGTGATGGGAAGCATCACCACTGCTCTGATTAGTTACGCGCATTCCCCGGACGAGAAGCACCCGCGTCACAAAGAGTATGTCACCGTACCTCCGCTCAAAGGACCGAACGGCGTGCAGCAAGCCGGATATTTTGCAGGAGTGGGCAGCTCGCAAATGGCCATTACGAACAAAGCGACGAAAGAACAGCAAATTGCTGCGATCCGCATGGCCGACTACTTGTACACGGAAGAAGCCATTGTGCTTGAAGAACGCGGTCTGGAAGGCAAAGGATGGCGCAAAGCGAAGGACGGCGAGATGGATATGAACGGCAAGCAAGCGAAATATGCGATTATTCCTGATGTTGAAACCAAAACGACCTATAACGACCGTTGGGATCAGCTCGGCCCGTCGCTCCGCACGTTCCAATATCGCGATTCTTGGGCAGCTCTGCAAAATCCGCTTGCCGATGGCGCATATGAGGTTCGTCTGAAGCGTGAATCGGCCAAATATGAACCGTTCCAATCGAAGCAGAATTATCCATCCAGCGTGTTCATCGCATTGGAAGACGCGCAAGTTGCGGCTCAACTGAAAACGTCAATCCGCGATTACGTCAAGTCCAACATGGCGCAGTTTATAACGGGAAGCAAAGATATCGAGAAAGATTGGGATAGCTATGTAAAAGGGTTCGATGGCCTGCAGCTCGGCAAATATATTGAAATCTATCAAAAGGCGGTTGCCAAATAGCAAATGGGACAAGAAAGGTCGGATCATATGGATTTTATTGGAAAGTTAACCCCCACAACCCGACAGCTTGCATTTCAAAGTTGGGAATTCGGATTGTTCCTTCATTTTGGACTGCGTACCTTCTATGAAGGATACGTCGATTTTGATGAGAGGCGCATGCATCCGGATGCTTTTAACCCTGAACTCTTGGAATGTGAACAGTGGATCCGAACGGCCAAAGAAGCCGGAATGAACTATGCCGTATTAACGGCGAAGCACCATGACGGTTTTTCCAATTGGCCTTCTCGTTACAGTCAATTTAGTGTGGCCGCTTCTCCGTGGAAGGAAGGGAAAGGGGATGTCATTCGCGAATTTGTGGATGCTTGCCATAAATATGATGTGAAACCAGGCTTATACTATTCCCCGTATGATGGTTCAGCCGATTTTTACACACAGGATGCGAAGGCTTACGACGATTATTTCGTCAATCAAATAACCGAACTGCTCACGCAGTATGGAGAGATTGACATCCTTTGGTTTGACGGTTGCGGCTCTGAAGGGCATTCGTATGATTGGAACCGGATTATCGGTGAAATTCGCCGCATGCAGCCTCATATTTTAATTTTCAACATGGGAGATCCGGATTTTCGGTGGGTTGGAAATGAGGACGGGATTGCGCCTGTTCCGTGCTGGAACGTTGTGGATTCAACGGAATTTTCAATTTTGACGGAGAAGAAAGAGCAGTTGGGCGATCGCCTATGGCTGCCTGCGGAATGCGACGTCCAGATGCGGGGGAATTGGTTTTATAGCGATAGCGATGAACATACCCTGAAAAGTGTGGAAGAGCTGATGGGCATTTATGATCATTCCGTTGGCAGGGGCGCAAATTTGCTTCTCAATATCGGGCCGGATCGCAACGGCTTGCTTCCAGAGCTGGATGTGGAGCGACTTCAGGAATTCGGTTCGGAAATTCGCAGGCATTTGGGAAGCCCATTCGCCACACTTGCGCAATGTGAAAGAAGAGGGAATTCCTGGGTATATGAGACCGAGGTGCCCCAGTTGCTCGACCAAATCGTCATCCAAGAGGATCTGACTGCCGGCGAAAATGTAAGAAGCTTCAAAATTAGCATCGTTACCCAAAAGACAAGGCGACCTGTGGCCATTCATCAGGGACAGCATATCGGACATAAGGCAATTATTCGTGTCCCTGCCATTAGAGTTCGGGGCATTATCGTTGAAATCACGGAAAGTGATCAAGAGGCGGTCCTGCAAGGACTAAGCTTCCATCATGTTGGTTACAGGAGTTAGTCAGCCCGGAAAGACGTACAGCAGCTTGCAAAGTGTGAATACAGAGCATGGCGGGATAACCGCCGTTGCTCTGTATTTTTTATGCCATCAAATCCACTTAGAAACCACACTGTATGATACAAACCGTCTGCGCAGTGAAACAGATCGGAGCGCATAAGGCAGCGAAGATGCCGCATGCGGCCTGGCAATTTTTTCCAATCTGAACACTTGCAAAACGTGTCAGGATAGCGAGTTGGAGGGAACTACAGTACGCTATAATTCTGAAAACCACGATATTCTACGCCAGAGGGAACTAGGATCCGCTATTCCACCATTTCTTGGATGGAATCAGCAGGTTCCGCTTAAATAGAGGATCTCAGTTCCCTTTCACGCTGCGTTTACCCGAGTTCCCGCCATATAGGGGATCATAGTTCCTTTTCATACGACGCTCTCTGTCAATGCAAAGCCCAAAGGGAACCAGGATCCGCTAGAATGTTGAAAACCGTTATGAAAATGCTCATCTATTAGGATGGCAATGCCGCTTTTTTTAGTAATAAGCTTCAAAATTAATAGATGAGCTGTTAATTAGCAGTTGCTCTTACAATTTAAGGTTTTAACTAGTCTCGAACGCTTCCGGTACAGGTTTTCTATGAAAAGCTTTAATATCTTGAAGCGGAGGGAGCCCGAAGAGCCGGCGGTACTCCCGGCTGAATTGAGCAGGGCTCTCGTATCCAACTTCTAGCGCGGCGGCCGTTGCGTTCGCAGAGCCGTTCAGCATTAGGCGTCTCGCTTCCTGGAGTCGGAGCTGCTTCTGATATTGCAGGGGAGCCATAACGTCGGTAATCGGCATGACAGCACTGGCCTTCGGATTCGTTCAAGCCGCGTCTGTCGGATGGAAAGTGCCGGTAGTATGGGGCTCTATTGCTCTCGGATGTGTCTCACTAGCGTCTTTCGTAAGCCACAGAACCGATTACGCCTCTTCGCTTGTTCGCCAGCCGAACGCGATCTGGAGCCTACTTAGGTAGGCTGTTGCTCTTGTGTGGAAATTATCCGATCTTTTTCTTCGTTCCGCAATTTCTGCAAAACGTCCTTCATTTCGATTCTTTGGAAGCGGGACTCGCGATTATGCCGTTCACGGTCGTTCAGTTCGGGATGATGTATGCCATGCCTTCGCTCGTAACCCGATTCGGGAACGCTAAAGTACTGATCGCCGGATTGGTAATCGCGATCGCCGGAACAAGCTGGCTGAGCTTCATTTCAGCCGATTCGAGCTTTTTCGTTCATTTATTTTTCCCGTTGATTATTATGGGGTGCGGTGCAGGGATGATCTTCCAGCCATTCACGACGCTGGGGTTGTCCGGCGTGAAGGACAAGGATGCAGGAGCGGCGTCGGGGCTCGTCAACGTCGCTCATCAGACCGGTGCGTCGCTCGGGCTCGCGGTTCTTATTGCCGTTTTCGAGGCGGCGAACCGGTCGGCGGTTCCTTCGGGTACGTCTTTTGCCCATGCGATCTCCGTTTCGCTTGTGGGTTCAGCCGTTTTCCTGACGGCTTCTCTCCTGGCGGTCTTGATCTTGCTGCTGCCGGCCGACAAGGCGCAGCGCCCCGTCGCAGCTGAAACAAGGAACGCGTCCTGAAGCGTGAATGATGCATATGGAATATAAGGTACACATTGGATATAATAGATATGACCATTAGGTACCAGAAATTATTCTCTGTTTAATAGATCCAGAGAATTCACATAACTAAGAAGCGAGAATTTCCAGGGAACCCCATCAAGGTATGATACAATCGAGTGACCTATCATTCCAGGAAGAGGCGTATTGATGCAAACACACTCACAATCGGGCAAAACCGTTCAGCATAATGTTCCTACTTCCACCGCCTCCGGTTTATTGAATACGTATGAAAGCGTATCAGCAGGGCGCTTGCCTGGCTCTGCCCTTCAGCGTGCGACGCAGCACCCACAAGCGATGAGCACGGCACAGATCATGCATCTTCAGCGCACAATCGGCAACCACTCGGTCGCCGAGCTGTTTAAACAGAATTCGGCTGCAACCAAGCCTGACGAGAAGCGTGCTGAACCGGTTGCGGCTCCCGTCACAATTCAAGCAGCGCCTACGGCCACCCAAGCCGATATTCAGCGCAAGGTGTATATTAAAAAGACGCTATTCAGCGGCTACAGAAACAAAACCAAATCAGGCCGCGGCAGCGAAGGCGCAGGCGAGCGGAACGTGAAAACGATGATGGGGGATGACAAGTCGCGTTATTTTAACAGCAAGGATGAGATGTCACAATATGCTGCAAATACCACTGAGAAAATCGGTCACGTCGAGAAGACGAATACCTGGATTCGTATTCCTGATGAGTTGACGGTTATCGGGGAAAAGCATACGGCCACCACACTGCAAGATGTTGTCAAAGCTGTGGGAACTGATAAGTTCATGTATGAAGGATATACAGAACATCCTGCTGAAGCTGCCGACAATCAGGAGCTACAAGCGACCATGCGTCAGAGTGATGCAGTCAGCAATGCGAAGTTTGGTGGCATTGGCTCCAGCCCTGGGGCTAAATCGCATTATGCTGAAAGCTTTTATCCCAAAATCATCAGAGGCTTGCAAGGTATTAACGTCAGACACGATTATCAGATAATAGGGTCGGAAGCGGAAAGGAAATTATTGAGGATGGCCATCCGATTTGCCGCAAGTGCGAATGAAGATTCGGGCCTCTATCGGGCGTACACCGCCCAGGAAGAGTTATGGAATAATACTGCAACTAGCCTTGAAGGCGATACTATGTCAGCTGCACCTTTGACTGAGGCGATGCAGACTGCTCGCAGCAGCGCACTGTTTACTACGTTCGTGCAGGAATTGACGAGTTATGCCACGGCGAAGATTCAGGAGGAGCAAGCGCATGCATCTGCAGCCGACAAAAAGGCATTTGCCGATAATTGGCATGTTGCCAAGGTGGATTATGACGTGGAGGGGTCAGAAATCATGAAGGCGGAGAAAGCCCGTGATTTCTCCATGTTCCAGCATATTAAGAAAGCTAAGAGTGACGGTTATCTGTTGTACGGACTCGGTGATCTGCATCTGCAGCGGATAAAAAAACTGCTGGATGCCGAAGGCATCAAGTCGGAGAATATGAACACATTCATCAGCAATCAGGCGGCTAATCACCCGCAGACCTGATTGCTTCCGATGTGGATGCCCGAACAGCGACAGGTCCAAGACGAGGCTTTCTCGTCTTGGACCTGTCGCTGTTTCTTTGCAAGCTCGCGTGTATTGGTATTTAAACGCTTAATGAGCGCGTCATGCTTGCTTTACTTAATTCGTTTGATTCAACAAGCCAGATTTCTGTCTTTTATGATAATAAACATAGGAACCTGCGATTATAATATAACCAATTAGAAAACTAAATCCAGCCGAAAAGCCGTCCACAGCGATGGTTGAGTACGTCGCGCCTGTCAAATCAAAGAGTAAACCGGCATATGCCCATTCTTTGATTCGTGGAAAGCCAGGGATAAGGATTGCTATGACCCCTAATATCTTGGCGATTCCAAGAAAGGGAAGAAGGTAATCGGGATAACCCAAGTGTTCGAAAAGTTTAACCGCATCTGTTACTTTTAGCGTATCAGTAACCGCACCCACGCCCATAAACAACACAACTAGCACAGTAAAAATCCAGTAAGGAATTATAATTTTTTTCATTGCATTTCATCCTCCTTAAGTTACATCAACCATTTTTTTCAGTGCCATTTGATTACACATTCCTGCAGGATTACTGCCTAACACTCTTCACTTCCTTCTTTTGTAATTCCTGCGAAATAACCATGATTGTGTCTAATCTGTTCTGTTTTGAATATACCTTTATAGGCATATTCCTGTCAAGGAATATTTAGTTTTTTGCTCCCATCGTTAGAAGGCGAAAGCTCAAGCCGATCCAGGCTGGGGCTTTTTTCTTCTAGCCGTACCGTAGGTGCCCAACTTACAGGCATTTCGCTTTTCTATCGCATAAAGTGTAATCATGAAAGGAGTGGCTGGATGGATGAAAATCACAATCGCAGCAGTTGGGGATTTGTTGATGAAAAAGCAGATGATTGCCTCGGCCGCAAGGGAAGGCGGATTCGCGCCTATTTTCTCAAAAGTGAAACCCTATCTGCGGAAATCCGATTTAACGATAGGTAATCTAGAGACGACCTTCTCCGGCAAAAAATTCCGCGAAGAGCCCGGAAAACTTTTGTTCAACTCCCCGGACAAATTCGCTGCTGCGCTCCGGAACTTGGGCTTCAATGTATTAGGAACAGCCAATAACCATTGTATGGATGGGAAACTATCCGGTTTGAGGCGGACATTAGACGTCCTCGATCGACAAGGTCTGCGACATACGGGCACGTATCGCTCCGCCCAGGAAGCCCAACGGAAACTGATTGTTAATGTAAAGGGAATAAAAATCGGAATATTGGCTTATACGAAAGGAACGAACGGGATCCCAGTCCCGGAGCCGTGGTTAGTCAACCGGCTAAATCAGAAAAAAATAATAGCGGACGTGCGCAGCTTGAAGCGTAGAACAGATTTTATCATCGCCTGCTTACATTTCGGGAAAGAATTTCGAACTTACCCCGACCGTAACCAAATCCAGCTCATTCAGGTGTTGTTTAATAATGGGGTGAATGTCGTGCTGGGAGCGCATCCCCATGTGCTGCATCCGATAAGAATGTCTAAGGTGAAGGACATCGACGGACTCACTAGAAATCGGGTAGCGGCGTCTTCTCTAGGAAATTTCGTATCTACCGAACTTCCCCGGCATCCCGATAGACTGCGAGGAACAATCTTGATATTAACCGTAACGAAAAATGCAAAAGGGATAACGGATGTGACGAAAATTTCAAGGGTGCCAACTCGCATTTTGCAAAATGTAGGTAAGAAAAGCGTTTATCGGGTTGTGCCGGATTGATAGAACGGATATCGACGAAAGCATGGTTACGCTTCGTATGAATACTGATACTTGGGGTGAAGGCATGGTTTACTGGAATAACAAGTTAGGCAAATACAAGGCGTTATTAACGAATGAGGAACTAACTCTTAATCTGCCACCAACCAACCTTGCAACCGAAGCAAATGTGGAGAGGATGCTGGGAAAATATCGAGTCGTCTATCTAAAGCCGAGTAATGGCACCGGAGGCTATGGCATTTTTAAGTTGTCTCGCATGGATGCACGATATCGGTTGGAGAACGGCACGCGGAACCGTTCATTCGCAACCTTTAAGGGAACGTACGTCGCTTTCCAGAAAGCAAAAAGGAAGAAAGCTTACTTGGTGCAGAAGGGCATACCCTTGCTCCGCTATCAGGGACTTCCGTTTGATCTGCGTATTATGGTACAAAGAAACCGGCAGCGTAAGTGGGAGGTAACCGGAATCGTGGGACGAGTAGCCCTGCCTAATAAGGTCGTGACCAACTATCATAGCGGGGGTAGGCCGATGCCAGTGGAAAAGCTGCTTTCCCCTTTTATGTCTAAAAAGGAGCAGCTTTCCTATGTGGAGTCGCTTAAGACGCTAGGCCTTAGGATCAGCAAACATATGAGTGGCATTTTTCCGAATTTCAGGTCGTATGGGGTGGATATAGGCATTGATAAAGAGATGAAGCCTTGGATCATAGAGGTCAATACGCGGCCAGATAAATACATTTTTAATGCCCTTTCCGACAAGCGGATGTTTCGCAAAATCCAACGTTACGAAAGATTCAGATAATTAAGCGGATGAAGCAAACCTGCATATTGTTCTTCTATTTAAACGACCTTATGGTGGTTTAAATAGAAGAAGGAAGGGCCCAGTGAATTTGAACGAAACGTTATCTTTACAGCTTGTAAAAATACATAGTTAACAACATCAGACTTCAACCATTTTCAAACTCCTGTGCTAACGGACAGGAACACAGCTCGACACTTTTTCCAATGTTGACCGATTTGGTGTACAATGAATGAAAAAAGCATTTTAGGGAGGAACTACGTATATGAACAAGAAGCAGATGGAACGGATTCGCACTGGTCAAGGATTCATCGCAGCGCTGGACCAAAGCGGAGGGAGTACACCGAAGGCGCTCCAGCAGTACGGCATCGAGCCGAGCCGCTATTCGGGCGACGAGGAGATGTTTGCGCAGGTGCATGAAATGAGAACGCGCATCATCAAGAGCCCTGCGTTTGACGCGGCATACATCCTTGGGTCCATCCTGTTCGAGAACACTATGGATCGGAAGATCGATGGGTTGTTTACGAGCGACTACTTGTGGGAGAAGAAAGGTATCGTGCCTTTTTTGAAGGTTGACAAGGGGCTGGCAGAATTAGACGGCGGCGTGCAGTTGCTAAACCCGATTCCGGATCTGGACGACTTGCTCCGGCGGGCGGTCGAGCGCAACGTCTTCGGAACTAAGATGCGTTCGGTCATTCACGAGGCGAATCCGCAAGGGATTCGCAAGGTAGTGGAGCAGCAGTTCGAGCTCGGCAAGCAAATTTGGTCCGCAGGACTTGTCCCCATCATCGAGCCAGAAGTCGATATTAACAGCCTCGACAAAGGGGAAGCGGAACGGATCTTGAAGGACGAAATCTTCAAGCAATTGTCTACTCTTGCGCCCGATGTGAGCGTTATGCTGAAGCTCTCGATCCCAACCGAGGACGATTTCTACCGTGATCTGATGGACGAACCACATGTCGCTCGGGTCGTCGCACTGTCTGGCGGGTATGACCGGGAAGAAGCCAACGAACGGCTGGCCCGCAGTCACGGCTTGATCGCTAGTTTCTCCCGCGCCTTGGCTGAAGGTTTGTCTGATCAACAGTCGGATGAGCAGTTCAACGAGATACTGAGCCGTTCCATTCGGTCCATATACGAAGCGTCGATCTCCTAATGGAGACGATAGCGGAGCCCGTGATTGCGAGCGCGGGCTTTTTTGTGCTAGCGGTGCATTCTTCCGCGGCAGCGCTTTTCGTCGTTAAAGTAACACTAAAAAATGGAGTGTCAGAATATGAATTCTCATGAATCATTTTTAAGGCAGATACAGCTGAAGAGACAGAGCGTTTCCTCCTATAATCACTATCCTTTTAATCTAGGAGTAATTAAAAGTCTCGATAAACTTGATTTCCACCCCAAGGTAACATATATAGTTGGTGAAAATGGAATGGGAAAATCAACACTAATGGAGTCAATCGCAGTAGCGTGGGGGTTTAACGCTGAGGGTGGAACTATAAACTTTTCATTTTCGACTCGATCTACTCATTCTAACTTGTATGAATTTATTAAATTGATAAAAGGTCCTCATCGACCCAAAGATGGTTTCTTTTTTAGAGCTGAAAGTTACTATAATCTTGCAACACATATTGATGATCTCGATAGTCAATTTTCTTTTGGTCGTCCAATTAAAGATTCTTACGGTGGGAAGTCCTTACATGAGCAGTCACATGGTGAGTCGTTCTTTTCAACATTCGTCAATCGATTTGGAGGCAAAGGATTATATATTTTGGATGAGCCAGAGGCTGCCTTGTCCCCGCTCCGTCAAATGGCGATGCTTGCTCGAATTCATGAGTTAGTTCAACAAAACTCACAATTTATCATTTCAACTCACTCCCCAATCCTTATGGCATATCCGGATTCGGTTATCTATAATTTAAGTCCAGACGGGATTGAAGTCAGGTCTTTGGAGGAAACCGATCATTACGTAATTATGAGACAGTTTCTAAATAACAAAGACAACATGCTCAAGCATTTATTTGAAAATCAATCAAAAGACGAATGAAAGAAATTCATTTGTGTGAGTTACGCTATTGGCAAATATATTGAATGAAATCCTTTTGAACCAGTTGCATGAAAATGGGGCGAGAATTCAGGGAGCTATTCTATCTTTCTATTTGGGTCACATCGGATTATTCTGATGTGGCTTTTTTGAATACTAGGAAGGGGCGGATTTAAACGGGCTCCCTTTTTAGTTTCCTGTTACATGCCCACGATCTTAAGGTGGGCCCTATCGGTGCAAGGGACGTTTCTGCACGACGTGTTCATGCGGAGAAACGGAAGAGTGGAGCCCGGTTCTTGTCTGAGGACGTATGTCAAGTCAATCATCGACATGTCATCTTGACAATCGACGAAGGTCTGAGAGATATGTTTTTTGTTGGTTTGGGGAACGTCAAGCCGCGATACTAGTAAAATGTGTCAGGACAGCGAGTTTGAGGGAACTACAGTACGCTATAATTCTGAAAACCGCCATATTCCGCTTCAAAGGGAACTACGATCCGCTATCTCACAATTTCCCGGTTGGAATCAGCAGGTTCCGCATAAATAGCGGATCTCAATTCCCTTTCATGCTACGTTTATCCCATTTCCCGCCAAATAAAGGATCATAGTTCCTTTTCACAACGCTCTTGTCATAGCAAAGCCCAAAAGGAACAGAGGGAGGGAACTACGGTCCCCTAGATTGCTGAAAAACCGCTATGAAGACGCTCATTTTTTAAGGCGGCAAAGCCGCTTTACTTAATGACATTAAATTTCTAGTTGATTAGTCTACATTTTAAATCTGAAGACCTTGATATACTAATATTAATTTCATGTATGCAGGGGGCCATATGAAACCAGTGGTTCATACATAATGTTTGATACCCACCAGATTATGCGTCCGTTTGGCATAAAAGCTACAAAGGAAATACATGCAGTAAAACCGTAAAGTTCAACAGGACCTTTCGGAGAAGTAGCAACTTTTAAATGGCATTTACAAGACATAATGAATGCTATGATTTCATTGAAGATCTGGGTATATTTCCACTGAATCTGGAGAAGCTGACCTCTCAGGAGCCGGATCTGATTATTCTGACAGAAGCCTGGCGTGATGGAGAGGGTATGAGGCATTTAGCAAAATTGCCCCCACAGTGGTCATTCCGAATCATGCCGAAAGCTTGGCCGACGAGCTTCGAATGTTCGACCGAAACAGTTTTATATTTATGACGATGTGAATATGGTGGGAAATGTCCTATACAAGTATCTGGGTTTGACGCCTCAGGAGAAGGTACGGGTCGATGTCCTTGACGGTGAGGTTTCGGCTGAGGTTATTCCTAAATATATCGGCGACCATTGCTGCTGGCGACCAACAAGGGTGCCGAGGAAACGCTTGAGCACAATAAGAAGTTGTGGGCCAATACGGCTGCGGTGAAGAACGGCAAGGTGAATGAGATTGATTTTGACCAATTCCTGTCATTTCTCACATGGAAGCTGCACCTTAATTTGTTTGCGAAAGCTGAGCGGTGAAATGCCCATCAATAGTTTAAAGGTTCGTCCAAAATGGGACGTATTATCATATCCGACCATCCCCGCAATTTCAGTAATATTATACGAGGAGCCGACGAGTAGTTCTCGTGCTTTTTTTATTCGGATGTTGTTGATGTATTCAATGAAAGTGAAACCGGTTGCGTCTTTAAAAGTTCGGCAGAGGTAGGAGGGGCTTATGTCAAATTGCTCTGAAATTTCGCGAAGGTTAAGGGATTCCATATAATTCTCGTTTATATAATTAACGATGTTAAGCACATTTTTGGGAGTTCGATTGGATTCAGCTAATGAAGTGTCCTGATTGTTAAATATTTTACGATTAAGATAGAGGAGCAATTCCATCAATAATAGTTGCTGGTATTGTTCATAACCGCGAGCCCGCATCTTCCCCTCGTAAATCATCTTCTGAAAAAGATCCTCGATGAAATATTGTTCCTTCCCGGTCATCTTCAATGAGCGATAATCACTTTCGAATAGTTCGAGCAAATCCTCACGCTGTTCATTAGTACAGTAATCTTGTAGAAATTCTTTTTTGAATAGCAATGTAACTCGTTCATACGTATTGTTGCCGGAGTTAACTAGTCTATGAATTTCGTTGATACCCATAAACAGCAGCGTTCCGCCCGCAACCTGATAGGTTCTGTCGCCAATAAAATAATAAAAATCCCCAGATATTAAATATAAAATCTCATATGCATCATGATAATGCCTTGAAGGCATGCTCGTGTATACCTGTTTCTTACGGCTTATCTCAAGAAGATCAGACTCATAAAATACTGGCTTCATACAACACCTCCTATATGGATTGTAGTCTTAATCGTCAGGTTATAGCAATATATGTATAAAAATGAAAACTTACAAGAAGATATGTGCGGTTTAGACCGACTTCCTGATATAAACTTTAACTGTACTTACCAAGTTCTGGGAAAAGGAGGGATCTATGCTCAACATGTTTGGAACGTAGGTTCAATGTGTCTAAATGTAAAATTGCTGAGTAAAGGGAGAGAAGGGTGATGGACCAAATGCATAATCATCAAACCTATTCAAAAAACAAATTGTCCAAGTTTATTAGCTCCATTGTTGTATCTTTACTTCTTGTAATCGATATGGCTGGCGTTGTTGCAGCAAACAATGGGGATCTCGAAAAAGATTTGGCAAGCAAGGCAACTGCAGCTCAGGATACGATTGCCCAATGGATTTTCAAAGATAAAGGTGTGAACGGGATATTTCCGGCTACAGGAGGGGTAAATCAGGCGGCATCCACGATTCGTGGTGTAGGTGCGAATACGGATGCGTACACCTATGAGCCCGGTGAGAACAGCATACGTAATCAGGGCTGGCAGGACGGGGTAGGCACCAAATACTGGCTTGCTACGCTTTCAACCAAAGGCTTCGAGAACATCAACCTCTCTTCACAACAAACATCCTCGAGTACAGGCCCCAAGGATTTTAAAGCGCAATACAGTACGGATCAGCAGACATGGATCGATATCACTGGCGGAGGGCTTGTTCTTGCCCAAAATAATTATAATTGTTCCAATAATTCCTGCAAATTAACGAATCTCTCCTTACCTGTAGGGGCCAGCAATCAAGGTAATCTCTATATCCGCTGGCTCGTAAACTCGACAACAAGTGTGAGCGGCGGAAAAGTGTCGAGCTCTGGCTCTAGCAGGATCAAAGATGTCGTCGTTACTGGAAAACGAAGTGGTGATCCCGGTAATTCTCCCACATTGGAGTTAAGCAAAATCCCTGCTTCAGGGGCTACGGATGTAGCTGCCAATGCGGAGATTTCGGTGAGATTCAACAAAGCAATTAAACTCGATAGCGCTTATCAAGCTATAATCACAGAAAACAATGTGCCTTTTGGCACTATTTCGGCCTCACTACTCGCCCCAGACACGGTGAAAATCAGTCACCCAAGCTTCACTGCCGCTAAAACCTACAAGGTGACTATCCCCAGAGGGCTCGTTAAAGGAGATCAGGATGGCCTGAATCCAGAGAGTGATATTATCTGGAGCTTCACGAAATCTCCGGACACAGGCAATAAAGTACCGACGTTGCTGAACATGACTTTTAACGGAGACCCTAAGACAAGTATGGCATTTGACTGGTACACGGCCGAAACAGTCAGAGGTACAATCGTACAAGTGGTCGAAGCCTCCAAGGTTAGTGGAAATGAGTTTCCGGAACAACTGACCACTTCTTATGAAGGCAGCTCGACAGTGATAGAGACCTTAATGACAGCAGGAGACAGAAGCACCAAGAAGTATAATAAGTTCGCCAGCCACAAGGTTATCGTGAGCGGTCTCAAGCCTGGAACCAAGTATAACTACCGGGCGGGGAACGGTGATGCGGACGGTTGGAGCGAAGGGTCATTTACTACAGACAAGATGGATAATCAGGATTTCCATTTCTTCTACGTAACAGATTCGCAAGGCTCAGACAAATCGAATTTCGAATTGTGGCAGGATACCTTCAAGAGAGCCATTGAGAAAACAGTTGATCCCAAGTTTGTTCTTCTAACAGGAGATTTAATAGACGACGGTGATCTGGAACAGCAGTGGCAGTGGTTCTTAGGCGTACCGAAGCAAGAATTTGCCAATGTGCCATTTGCGCCGGTTCTCGGCAATCACGAGGTAGAAGATTATCCGAATAATAACTTCTATAACCATTTTAATCTACCTAAAGATGTCGGAACGGGTGCTCACGAGGGGGCCGTGTACTCTTTTGAATATGGCGATGCCCTCTTTATGCAATTCGATTCCCAATATGAAGGGGAGGTAAGTCCTCCTAAAGTGGATGCTCAGTTTACGAAGCAATTGGAGTGGATGCGGAATCAGGTGGCGAAGAGTGACAAGAAGTGGAAATTTGTTTCTATGCATAAGGGGGCTTATTCTTCAGGGGATAATGCATCGGCAGAAATCGATCGTGTTAAATTTTATCGGAAATATTTGATCCCTTTGTTTGATGAACTGGGTGTGGATATGGTATTTGAGGGGCACGATCACATGTATATGAGATCTTACCAAATGCTAAACAACGTTCCGATTAAGAATGTCATTACCGATGAGCAGGGAAATGTGCTGAATCCCAAGGGAAGCATTTATTTGATGGGCAATTCAGCAGCTTCCAAATTCTACGACTTGAATCCTAACACAGACACGTTTTTTGCTGCTAAAAACGCTCAACCAGGCAAGAAAATGTTCGTGGATGTTTCACTTACAAGCGATGTGCTCAAGTTTACTTCCTATACAGCAGTTAAAGACAAACCCCTTGCCGTCTATGATGCTTACAGTATTAAACGAACGGATGGCAAACCGGGCAAAGTCGAAAGTCCAAGTGCGGTAAAGCAGAACTCTAACCGTGCGCTCCTTACGTGGAAAGCACCTGCAAATAGTATTGAACCAGTAAGAGGCTACCGGATATATGAGAAGAACGATAAAGTCAGCACGAATTGGAGCATGTATGTACCGGCTGTAAGCGGACAAACGAGCTATAGCTATACGTTAAATGGGATAGACCCTGCCAAATCCTACAATTTTGTTATTAAGGCAGTAGGAATAAGAAATAATTCACCAGCCGTGGAGGTCGGATTGCAATGACGGGTTTAGCGATGATTACACGAAGCAAAATTATGGCTTTAAGTCTCAGCATTTGTTTGCTACTCACTTTATTGCCTATATCAGGCTTTGCCCAGGCAGAGGTTGAGTCAGAAACTGCGGCAGGAGCAGTACCGAATCCGTGGAAGCAACAAAATATTGGATCGCCAGCCATGACGGGCACCGCTTCTTACGATCCGGGCGCTGACCAATTTACCGCAAGCGGCGCGGGCACGGACATTTGGGGTAAATCGGACCAGTTCAATTATGTGTATCAGCCCTGGACGGGAGACGGAGCAATAATTGCTCTTGTCTCTTCTCAAACAACCTCGAACGATTTCGCCAAGGCAGGCATCATGATAAGGGAAACACTGAAGGCTGATTCCAAGCATGTCGATTTACTAATGACTCCTACCAACGGATTCACCTTTCAGTACCGGACGGAAACAGGCGGAGCTTCCCAAAGCGTGAAAATTGCTTCGACGAGCCCAGCCTGGGTGAAGCTCGAACGCAAAGGCAGCGTCATCAAAGGATATGTATCCAACAACGGTTTGAACTGGGGCGATTTGGGCAACTTGACTTTAAACATGAGTGCCTCGCTCTATGTAGGATTGGTTGTCACCAGCCATGATGCATCCAAGTTAAGCACGGCCACTTTTGACAAAGTGAAAGTAAACGCTACCGGTGATGTATTTCCCCCAACCGAACCAACAAACTTGCAGGCAAACAGTGTAACGAATACAACGGCTAACATATCCTGGACCGCATCGCTGGACGATGTTGGCGTGAAGGGCTATGACTTGTACAAAGACAATGTATTGACGCAAGCGAATGTAACGAACACCTCCTATACCTTTACCGGCTTGACGCCAGATACCACGTATTCGATTACTGTGAAAGCCAAAGATGCGGCGGGGAATATTTCCAATGCCAGCAAGCCTCTAACGGTGAAAACGACCAATCAATCCGATACAGAGAGCCCGACTGCCCCAACAGATCTTGCAAGCTCAAGCAAAACCTCCTCGTCAGTTAATTTGACCTGGACGGCATCAACAGACAATGTAAGCGTTTATGAGTACGACATATATACAAGTGGCATATTAGCCGGCAGCACGCCTGCTGCTTCCTTCAATGTGACAGGTCTTACGGCAAATACCACCTATAATTTCACTGTAAAAGCAAGGGATTTAGCAGGAAATATTTCCGTGGCAAGCAAAGCGTTGTCTGTCAAAACGAACCCTGCCTCTTCCGATCCTTATACGCCAGAAGTTGTCGCAAGCAATCTGGAAACGCCATGGGCTATCGCTTTTGCACCGGATGGGCGGATTTTCTTCACGGAACGCAACAGCGGCAGAATTCGTGTCGTTGTGAACGGGCAATTGAAATCAACGCCAGTCATTACTCTGGGCTCGCCATTTTATTACATGCCCAAGAGCGAAGGCGGCTTATTGGGGCTAGCGCTCGATCCCGATTTTGCTACCAATCATTACATGTATATCTACCATTCCTACAAAACCTCCGACAATAAAGTCGCTAATCGGGTCGTTCGCCTTATAGAAAATAACAACACAGCTACACTTGACAAGGTTCTTATTACTAATCTTCCAGGTGCGGTTTACCACAACGGCGGCCGTTTGAAAATTGGCCCTGACAAGAAACTGTATTTCAGTGACGGCAATTACGGAAACAAAGACGATACACTGACTTTCCTTGGAGGAAAAACGTTCCGCTTAAATTTGGATGGTACGATTCCAAGCGACAATCCGTTTGGTGCCTCATCTCCGATCTATAGCAGAGGTCACCGTAATCCTCAAGGATTCGCCTGGCAGCCTGGTACGAACCGTCTATTTGAGTCGGAGCATGGCGAAGCCTCCCATGATGAGATCAACTTCATTGAACCTGGCAACAATTACGGTTGGCCCAAATATGAGGGCGATGATCAGAATCACCCAGGCATTACGCCTCCGCTTATTTATGCCAATGGCACAACCTGGGCGCCCTCTGGCATCACATTTGTAACCAAAGGGCCGTGGGCGGGGAATCTGCTTGTCGCCAATTTAAAGGGCAAACAGATCATTCGCATGGTGATCGGACAGCAGAACGGCAAACCGACGATCGACAGCAATAATCTCAATTATCTGTATGTAAATAAATACGGCCGCATCCGTGATATTGTAGAAGCGCCGGACGGTTCGCTTTATTTCGTTACCAGCAACAATGGCGATAAAAACGGTGACGGCACTCCGGATAAACTGATTCGACTGGTGCCCAACTTCTAAAAGGTGAATAAAGCTATGCAGTCAGCGCGTGCCAATGGTCAATCGGCATGCGCTGCTTGAATTTAGCCTGAAACCATTGGTAGTAGTCCCTATACACTGTGCTGATTCCCTCACCGGAGACTGCCGTCAAGTCAAGCAGATGAGAAAAACCACAGCCTGCGGCTAGCTCACCCAGGCCACCCAGGAAATGAACCTTGTTGCAACCTCAAGCCCCCTAACGAACTCAATACCCTTTATTCGACCAAAATCGCTCATTCTGAAAATCTAATGAATGCCAGATTCGCTATTTCAAGCAAAAGATCAACATTCGGCCAATAAAGTGCCGGGTAGCGTCAACTCCGTTCATTAAATCTCCAAAGTAGCCATTTTCCGCTCTATAAGCATCATACAGTTCATTAGATAGATGGCCTTTGAGACCAAAAACCGCCGTAGCTAAGAAAGCTGCGGTGGTTGTCAAAATATAAGGGGTACGCTTATATACTAAGAAAAGCGGCTTTGCTGCCCTTAGAGATCAGCGTCTTCATAGCGGTTTTCAACAATATAGCGGATCCTAGTTCCCTCTGGGCTTTGCAATAACAGAGAGCGTCGTGTGAAAGGAACTATGATCCTCTATATGGCGGAATCTGGGGTAAACGTAGCATGAAAGGGAACTGAGATCCGCTATTTAAGCGGAACCTGCTAATTCCAACTGGGAAATGGTCACATAGCGGATCGTAGTTCCCTCTGGCGTGGAATATAGCCGTTTTAAGAATTATAGCGCACTGTAGTTCCCTCAGATTCGCTATCCTGACACATTTTGCTAGTATCGCGGCTTGACGTTCCCTTATCTCCGCGGAATTGCAAAGCTAGAGGAACGTGCCTTGCACCGATAGGGCACCACCTTAAGATCGTGGCACCCTTCACATGCGAGCAGCTTAAACCCTTTTTTCGGGTTACAGCAAAACGAGGTTAATTCCAACTCGAACATAAATCCTTACGAGGTAAAGACTAAAGATGAATTGATTGGGAAAATCCAACATTGGCCAGAGTGGGAAATCAACGGTAGCATAGTTGCTTGCCGCACAGTCCGCTGATGCCTATTTTCAAGCAGACTTTACAGTAGTAGTTCAAGACGTCGTGGTTGGACCCATGTTGAATGAGTTTATATCCTATATCCAAAGCCGACCTTTTTATGTGGTGGTTCTTTGTCCAAATTCGTCTGTTGTCACACTAAGGGAATCGGACCGTGTTAAAAAAGGATATGGTGTTTGGACCGTTGAAGGATTGGATAGAAGAAACTGTTAATGAAATTATGACGAGATTGCAAGATGAAGCAATTCTGAGTTAAGAAAAGGAATATTTATACTTCTGTAGAATAGGAAGTGTAACTATCTTACAAACGAAAAGAGGCAGAGTCATGGAAAAAGACACTTTCGCACAACTCATAATTTGGCATCAAGAAGATGAACATGAAAAAATAGTTGATAGAATTATGGGAATTCCCCCATCAGACAGAGATTATGATACGGTTAGTTTATTGGCAAGAGCTATGAATAATCTGGAACGTTACGATGAAGCACTTCAACAGCTTTTGACTATTGCAAAACTAGGTGAGGACGACCCTCTTTGGCATTTTCGCGTAGGCTACTCCTATTATTATCTTGAACAATATGAGGAAGCATTAAGAGAATTTGAAATTACAGATAAGCTAGATCCAGAAGACCGAGATACTTTGACATTATTAGATTGGAGCCGAGATAAAGTCGCCACATTGAAAGTTATGAACGAACAAACTACGGTTAACGAAGCAACTGAAGTTCCCTTTGAAGCTGTAGTAAATGTTGTGTCATTTGAATATTTAAAGGACATGTATAATGATGGATATTTCCCTAATTTTCTTGTGGATAAAGTCAAAGCTGAACTAGTTAAAGTTGTTCGATTTTTGGAACAAGGAAATCAAGATATCGAAGAAGTTCAATCAAAGCTTGATTTCGCCATCCAAGCAATCAATGATCTTGCAGAAGAGTTTGACGAAAATGACAGCGAAATTGAAACAGTTGCAAGAGAATCAATTGCACAAACTGTTGAAGATATGTTAGCCTTTTTTGGTATCGAAATAGATACAGAAGTCGCCATTCGTGAGCGTGATTGGTAGTTTGTTGGGGAAATATAGAGGAGAAAAATTGAGCGTGTTGAATAACTCTGAGGAGAGAATAACAAGATGGATACGGATCAAATGAAACAGCTCACTCTTTGGCATAACAAGAACCAGTATCAGAAAATTATTAACAATATTATGGAAATACCCGAAGCAGACAGGGACTATGACCTAGTTTGCCATTTGGCAAGAGCATTTAATAATCAAGAAAATTATAATGAAGCTATTAGATATTTTTGGCTATGGTTGGGGTTCATTAGCAGCCGTGTTTCGTGAAGAAAAACTGCCACATTTAGTTGATATCGTACGATTTGACCCTGAAGCCGATATGTTCACTGCTTATTCAGACAATAGTGAAGCAATAGTTAGTTTTGCAATAGCCTTTAAGGAAGCATGTGAAGATGACGCATTAATAAAAGACCTATTTTCACGAGCTGAATTAGATTGATTGGAAATGGGAACAAGTAGCTGTTAGCGTATTTTCATACCATAATTTATGAAATGAGTCCGGTTATTTGTTACCCTACTTGAGAAAGTGGAGATGAACATGTACATAAGCAAATGGTGGGGAGATTTAATTGGCGGTTCCGATGATTCGCTGGCATTAATAGACTATTTGGCACAATTGGAATTAACGAATGTGACGCTCAATCAGATTTTAAAGGACTTGGGTTTCGATATTCTGCTATCTGAGGGAGACTTGAAAAACGGCGGAAATATTGGATTTGATAGGAGAAGCACTTCTGGCATGTTTCGGGTAGAACTTGATTTTGCCTGCGGCGCTCTAATCGATCTTTCAGCCATTGTATTGGAGAGTCTTAAATCAGGCTATGTCGATTTGCATGATTTGGATGAGGCTAGGCAGCCGTGCAAACTTTATATCAATGCCTCCGAAGAAGATAGAAACCTGCTTAAGGATGAATTGAACAAGTTTTCCCGTAATCCGATGTCCTACGATTTAGCCGAGCTTGTTCCGAGCGATGATATGAGGGAGCTTGCGGAAAAGGCAAAAATGATCGCAGATGAGCTGTAATAAGTTGCCTTCGTTCATTCAGCTAACGCAGAAGTATAGTTGAATGTCGAAGGCTGGCACGAACAATAGGTCTTTATTTAAACATTTCAGAACCTAAGGAGAGCTTAAATTGAAATATACAATTAGAGAGGCTGTATCTAATGATTGTTTAGCATTGAGCCGCTTAATGACACAACTTCTAAATAGAGAAATCACCGAGAATATAATGAAAGACAGAATAGATTTTGTAGCTCAAAGTCCGTTTGATTCTTTATTTGTATATGAAGAAGAGCAAATAATGGGTACATTAGGATTTAGAATTCGAGTGAATATAGAAGACATAGCAAGATACGGTGAGATTTCAGTGATTGTTGTTGACATTGAAGCAAAAAGAAAAGGAGTAGGTAGAATATTAATGAAATATGCGGAGGACCTGCGACTAATTGAAAATATAACCCAAGTCTTGGGAGATCAGTAAAGCGGTAGCTTTTACTTGTTCACCGATTTTCATGAACTTGACCGCAGGCAAATCCTTGCTTAGTGCAGTTATACTCATCGAAGCGATCACTTTCCCAGTGAAATTGCGGATGGGTGCACCAATACAGCGAACCCCTTCTTCGAATTCTTCATCCTCAATTGAAAATCCGTACTCGCGAACAAATTCAACATCCTCCAAAAATTTATCCAGACTTCGTTCATTTTTATCAGAAAGCTGACTCCTATCTTCAGGAAGTATCATTTTAATTTCTTCATTAGACATGTCAGAGACAAGGGCTTTGCCTACGCTCGATTGAAACAGAGGCTGGCTTTGTCCGATGGATGTGGCAAATCGAACGAAACCATTACCCTCGACTTTATCGCAATAGATCGGCTTGTTATTAATCAATACTGCCAAATGGGAAGTATAGGGTGTTTCGTGAACCAAACGTTCCAAATGAGGCCGGGCGATCTGGACCATATCCATGGAATTCAAGTAGCTATTTCCCCAACGCAGCACACCGTGGGCAAGACGATATTTACCACTAGGCGTTTTGCATATGATATCAAATTGTTCCAACGTATTCAGAATGACGAATGTAGTGGTTTTAGGAAGATTTAACCTAGAGTGCAGATCACCAATTGACAGCTCTTCGTTAGCAAGACTATTCAGAATCTGAATTGATTTTTCCAAAGCGGGTACGGTGTATTCTTTGGTTCCTTTTGCCATGGGATACCTCCTAAAGGAATAGTGGTTAGTTTAAATAAAATTCAGTATGTTGAACTATAACATTTACTTTACAATTTTAATGGTTTATCTGTCAAGAATAACGACCGTTGACGGATAAGGTAAAGATTCATATAATACAGGTAAAGTTTTTATAATTATGATTCAACATATTGAATTATTTGATGAGAAATGAGTTTGCACGGTGATTTCAGCATGAGGATCTATTAAACAATGCCAGAAAAGAAGAAGCTCAGTTGCAGGAAGGGATGATTATCTTGAGGTTAAGCAACAAGCGCACGTTAATTACTGGTGGAGCGAGGGGTATCGGAAAGGGTATTGTTGAACGGTTTTTACGTGAGGGTGCTAAAGTATTCGTTCTGGATATCAAGGAAACGGAACTAAGCATGCTTAAAGCGGAAATTGTGGAGTATGCCGATAGTTTTGATTACGCTGTCATTGACTTGAATGATCTGTCTGCTATTCCAGCGGTAGTAGAGCAAGCCATCTCCCGCTGGAACGGCATGGATATCCTAATTAATAATGCCGGTATGGCCGTTCGGGAGTCCTTCCTCGACATCCCGCTCAACCGATGGAACCAAATAATGAATGTAAATTTGAATTCGATGTTCTTAATTAGCCAGCTTGTGGCCAAACAAATGGTCGAACAAGGCGGTGGCGGGAGCATTGTTAACATGACCTCTAAGAATGGGTTAAAAGGTAGCGGTCAATTGGCGCATTACAATACGTCAAAAGGGGGAGTCGTCCTATTGACGGAATCGATGGCTGTGGAGCTTGCAGCATATGGGATTCGCGTTAATGCGGTTGCACCTGGAAATATTGGTACTCCGTTGGACGATGAACTGAAGAAGAAGGAAAACCGCGCCCTCGATGAGGTTTCGGCTAAAAACCCGATGAAACGCATGGGAACAATCGCAGAAATTGCTAATGCTTTTCTGTTCCTGGCTTCTGAGGAAGCTGCGTTTGTCAATGGGAGCACCGTAGTTGTGGATGGGGGGCATCTGGCTAATGCAAGCGAATTATAAATTACGCAGTAGGGAATGGTTCAATAATGAAAATGCGGAATTAACTTTTCAACATCGATCTGCCATGAGGGCAATGGGACATAATCCTGATTCTTTTGTTGGGAAGCCAATTATAGGAATTTTTAATGCGTGGAATGATTTTAATAGCTGCAATTATCCTCATAAAGAGCTGGTAGAGTATGTGAAGCGGGGAGTACTGCTTGCTGGAGGTTATCCAATTGAGATGCATACGATTTCCACTCCCGCAGATTTCATGAAACCATCCGATCTGTTATATCGCAATTTGTTGTCCATGGATATAGAAGAAAGCATCCGCTCTCAGCCTATTGATGGAGTGGTGCTGCTATGTGAATGTGACAAGACAGTTCCTGCTCAATTAATGGGAGCGGCAAGTTGTGATTTGCCTACTCTTCAATTGGCGGCAGGCCATCGTTCCTCAGGCAGTTTCCAGGGGAAAAAGGTCAATTACGGAACCGACTTATGGAAATATTCCGATGATTATAAAGCAGGGCTGTTCTCCGAGAAGGATTGGAATGAATTGGAGAAATCGATTTCATGCAGCTTAGGCGGCTGTCCTGTGATGGGTACCGCTTCAACGATGAAGAGCCTGTCGGAGATGCTTGGCATGATGCTTCCAGGTACATCGAGCATCCCAGCCACCCATGCCCATCGCAAAGTAGCCGCAGAATCTACAGGTATTCGAATCGTAGAAATGGTGCGAGAGCAGCTTACGCCATCTAAGCTAATGACAATGGAGGCTTTCAGCAATGCAATAAAGCTAGCAGCTGCTATCGGCGGTTCAACGAATGCAACGATTCACTTGACAGCTATTGCAGGCAGACTGGGCATTCGCATCCCGATCGAAACCTATGCTGAGCTAACGGCTGATATTCCACTGATCGTTAATTTACAGCCGAGCGGCATGCACAGTATGGATGATTTTTTTAATGCTGGAGGATTGCAGCGTGTGGTGCAGAAATTGCTGCCCCTGCTGAATACAGATTGCTTGGGATGTACAGGGGAAACAATTGAGCAGATTTATGGACGTGAAATGTGGGAGAATGAAGCGAGCTCGGAAGTGATTTCTTCTATTGCAGAGCCATTTAAAGATAAATCAGGATTTGCCATCCTCAAAGGAAATATTTCGCCTCACGGAGCGGTGATCAAAAAATCAGCCGTTTCGCCAGAGCTATTTGAACATCGCGGTCAAGCTGTCGTTTTCGAAAATTATCTGGATATGCTAGCGCGAATTGACAGTGATGATTTAGATGTTGACGCTAGCAGCGTGCTTGTTCTAAAGCATTGCGGCCCTGTAGCAATGGGTATGCCGGAATGGGGTTCAATTCCAATTCCTGCGAAGCTGCTTAAGCTTGGAATTCGCGATATGGTTCGAATCAGTGATGGCCGAATGAGCGGGACAAGTTATGGGGCAGTAATTTTGCATGTCTCGCCTGAATCTGCCATTGGCGGACCCCTTGCGATTATCCGAAATGGTGACTGGATTGAGCTGGATATAGAGGCATCATCCTTAAATCTGATGCTTCAGGAAGAAGAAATTGCAGCTAGGCTAGCTGAATGGATAGCTCCTGAACCGCAGCATACCCGCGGTTACCCGCGGTTGTTTGCAGACCATACGCTCCAAGCCCACGAAGGCTGCGATTTGGATATTCTGCGACCTACAAATAAGCAGGAAGCCGTATTCGTGCCCCCAATTGTTGGTCGGGGCTGATAGGGCTTTCCAATCTTAATGAAAGCAGGCGACCCCATTCATGGTGTATTCCTTAGAAAATGTGAATATAAATCGTGTAATTTCCGATACCTTAGATCTGGTCCATATTCCTAGCGCAACTGGAAATACACTGGATGTAGCGGCCCGATATGAGCAGATGCTTCGCGAAGTGGGCTGTACGGTAGAGCGCTACGAATTTATTCCGAATAATCCTACGCTTGTCGCCGTCTATGGGGAAGACTGCGGAGGGAAATCAATCCTTTTCAACGGGCATATGGATGTAGTTCCACTTGCTCATGATAGAGCGGAAGTAAAAGATGGGCGCATTTATGGCAGAGGTACTTGCGATATGAAAGGCTCGCTTGCCTGTATTCTGGAGGTCGTGCGAATTTTACACGAGACGAACACCGTGCTGCCGGGCAAATTAATCATCGTCGCCAACAGCTTGCACGAAAGTCCGGGAGGGAGAGGCGAGGATTTGTACGCCTTGACCTCACAAATCCCTCTGAAAGCTGACATGGCAGTTGTCATGGAGGGAGCATCTGTAGATTGTACGATAGCTCAGCTTGGATCGGCAACCTTCGAAATTACAGTTGAACGAGAGGGAGACACATGCCATCAGCTATATGCGGCACCAAACACGCCACATCCGATCACTATTGCCGCTGAAATCGTGCGATTATTAGATCAATGGAATATAGAGCTGGAAAAAGAATGGATAGAGGATATTGGCTATGCTTCGTTTTTTGTCGGTTCGCTTCACAGTGGTCAATTCTATAACCAGCTGCCAAAACAGGCGGTCTTGGTTGGTGTTAGAAGATATGATCCGCATCATAAATTCGAGAATGTGGAACAAACATTAAAGCACAGAATGAATGAGCTTGCTGAGCAGCATGGTGTTCAAATCCATCTCGATATGTTAAAAGTAAGAGACGGCTATCGTATTGATAAACACAGCTCAGCAGTCGCTGCGCTACAGCGAGCTGTTAGCCAAGTGAGAAAAATCAATCTTCCCTTAGTTGGGAAAAAGGTTGTTACGGATGCGGGTATTTTGGCAAATGCATTGGGAGTTCCGGTGTTATGCTGTGGACCCGATCAACATACCGCACATGGAGATGTAGAGTATGTCGAAATTAACGAGCTAGAAATAACGGTCAAAGTGTATCTGAAGCTGATCGAAGAATTTATGCTGAATGACGCAACATAATTCGAATTGCAGGGAGTTGAAACATTGAAAGCTTTTATTTTTGATATGGATGGTGTCATTATTGATAGTGAACCAATGCACTTTGACATTGATGTTAAGACAATGAATTTTTTTGGGGTTACTATTTCCCCTCAGGAACTAGAAGAATTCGTAGGAATGACCAATCCAGAAATGTGGAAGATTTTAAAACAAAAATTCAATCTCTCAAATTCAGTATCGGATATCATCGAATATCAACTTTCATCAAAGATTGAATGGATAAGAACAACTGAAATCAGTCCAATTATCGGTATATTTGAATTAATTCTAGAACTTAAAAAGCACAATCTAGTATTAGGAATAGCGTCTTCTTCTCCGATCAAATTTATAAACGAAGTCTTAATAAAGTTTAAAATACGGGATTATTTTGACTGCATAGTTAGTGGAGAAGAAGTAGCAAAAGGCAAGCCAGAGCCGGATGTCTATTTAGAAGCTGCTAGACTTTTGGGAGTCGACCCGTCTGACTGTGTTGTTCTTGAAGATTCAAGAAATGGAATTCAATCCGCAAAATCTGCAGGAATGACATGTATTGGATTTATAAACAAAAACTCAGGCAATCAAGATTTATCAAGGGCAGACATTATTGTTAACTCAATTAAAGATATTAAAGTAACCGATCTTTAGAAGGAGCAATTGAGAAGGTCCAATTACGTCAGATAACACCGTATTCATGTTTCGGGCCATTTGACCATCGGAGTTTCGCCATGGATGTTGTTTGCGCAACAAAAAGTGATTGCTCATTCTAGTAACAATAGTTGAGGAGCTTGCTTTGCAAGTTCCTTTTTTGAAATATAAGAGTTTATATGTTTTGGAGTGAACGCGGAGTTACTCCAGCCGCCCTGTGCGAACAGAGGAGGGAACTACATTCCGCTATTCTAGCCAAATGTATCCATATCGCAGGGATGAGGGAACTGCAGTCCGCTATTTTGCTGTTTCAAGGCAAATTCAGCGTTTTTCGTGGAAATAAAACCCTGTAGTTCCGTTAATACCCTAGCATCCCTACTTTTTGCCTAATTAGCGTCCTCTAGTTCCCTTACAAGGTTTTGCCGCTAAGAAGAGACTGATCTATCAGAGCGGCGAAGCCGCTTTTCTTTATTCATTCAATACTACCGGGTGTTTGTGTTAATGAACTCTCGACATTCAGAGAGGGATTAAAGAACAATACTAGGAATAAATACATCATAGTCTTTTTAGAAATGAGTGATGGGTTTTGGAGGAAAGTAAAAAGAAGGCTTATTTAGCTCTTAATTATCAAGCGTTATTGGATATTAAAAACAGTGGCGAATTCAATGCAAGTAACTATAATCGTGTATTTCGAATAGCACATGCTTTTCACAATCTTGCCTTGTCCATTACGGAGAATTTTGTAGGATTTAATGAGGAAAACTTCTGGAGTAGTGTAAATGGACTTGAAAGAGAATTTGGATCAATACATTATAGAGAATTGTTTGAAAACGTAGTAAACCAAGCTGAATCTTAAGTTATCGACGAAGCTTTAGCAAATCATCTAAATCTTAAGATTTAGAGAGTATTTAAGCGGAAGATGATTCCTCATTGGGGGAGAATTTAGTCCTACATGTGTGGCTTATGCTTACGGAAGGCAAAAGTCCCCTCCGTCGTTATGGCGGAAGGGGCTGAGCTTTCTTATCAATCGGGGGCTGCCGAGCCCATAGTGGTTGAGCTCCGCTCCCGTCGACGCGCCTGGAATGCTGCCGCTACGATGAGGACGCCTGCGATGAGCGTGACGACGCTCGCAACTTGCAGCGCGGAAATGGCTCCAGCGGTGAAGGCGTCGATGATCGCAGCTCTTTGAGCGGGGGCTGTAGCGATACCCTCGGCGACCGTACGCGGGATCGGGTCGACGTGCTGAAGGCTTGCCGGCAGATGACGGGTAAAGCTTTCGGTCAGCACGGTGCCGACAACCGCGACGCCGAGGGCGCTGCCGAGTTCTCGGGTTGCAGATTGAAGTCCTCCTGCAACGCCGGCCTGTTCGGCGGGCAGCGCCGAGGTGAATTCGGCTGTCAAGCACGGAAGCGCGAGCGCGAAGCCAAGCCCGATGAGGACGAGCCAAGCCGCGTAGGCAAAGTATGGCTGATACACGGCTGAGGCCAGGCCGAACAGTCCGATGCCGATGGCGAGGAAGGCCGCAGACAGCGTTAGGGGAATGCCGAAGCGCCTCACCAGATCAGGAACGAATCGTGCGCCGAGCAGCATCGGCACTGTCATAGGAACAATCGCAAATCCTGCTTGTAGGACGGAGTACCCGCGACCGTACTGCAGGAGCGAAGCGTTGAGGTAGAATAGGCCGAAGCTGCCGAAGAACATCACGAGCATGCCAAGGCTCACGGTGCTGAGCAGAGGGATGCGGAACAGACGCGGGTCGAGCAAGGGGTGACGAATACGCAGTTCGACCACGACCCAGACGGCGCCGAGTACGATACTGGCGACGAACGCTGCGATAACGATGAAGCTGCTCCAACCGTTCTCCGGCCCCTCGATGATGCCGATTAAGAGAGCTATGGTTGCTGCGATAAGCAAAACCGTGCCAGCAGGGTCAAGTTTGCGCGGGCTGCGGCTGCTGCGTCGTACGACCAGTGCCGTCAAAAACGCGCAAAGAAGTGCTATTGGCACAATGGCCGCGAATAGGGTTCGCCACGAGCCTGCAGTCAACAGCACCGCGCCGGCAATGTTGCCGACGAGCCCGCCCATGCCGGTCATCGCGCCCCAAATGGCGAGGGCCCGGCTGCGTCGTTCTGGTAATGTCTCGTGGATAAGTACGCCCACACAGTTCGGAAGCACCATGGCTGCACCGACGCCGGTGATCGCACGGCCGAGTAGCAGCCAAGCCACGTTCCCCGAGGCTGCTGAGATCGCAGCTCCAACTGCGAATGTGACGAGACCGGCAATCAGTACGCCTTTGCGTCCAAACCGTTCTCCGGCCGCGCCGCTCGGAATGACCAGGCCAGCGAACACGACGACATACGCGTCAACGATCCACAGCAGCTCCGAAGAGCTCGGGTGCAACCCGCTGGCAGCAAGCTTTGGAACCGCCAAATTGATGGCGGCGACAAGGCCCACGACCAAGATGGTACACGCGCACACGCAAGCCAGAACCAGCCCAGGCTGCCGTGACGGGTTCACGGCACCAGGCGACATTGTCTGTGGGTCGCTCATTATTGCCCGGCTTTCTTATACGCACCGGCCAAGATGTCATCAATTAGAGTCGGACAGGCGGGCGTCCATGCGAGTAGTTCACGGGTGCGTTCGCTGGAACCATTCATGGATAGTTTGAAGAAGCGGCCGACAAAACCGAAGTGCGCAACTGCATCCTCCGGCGCGATCGTGGCCACCGGGATATGGAGGGCGCGGCCGATGGCTTCGGCGATCGCCCGGGTGGAGATGGTTTCCTCTGCGACCGCATGCAGGCGTGATCCGGCCGGCGCCTTCTCAATTCCGAGCCGGATGAGCTTGGCGGCATCGGAACGGTGCACTGCGGACCATGCGTGGGAGCCGTCATCGATGTACCCAGACACGCCATGCTTGCGTGCAGCGCTCATCAGGAAATTGACAAAGCCCCAGTCTCCTGCCCCGTGAACCGTCGGTGCGAACCGGATGATGATAGTCCGTACTCCGCGACCGACGTAGTCGAGAGCGAGGTTCTCCGCGCCGCCTCGGTGAGAATCCGGGCCCACATCAGGTGACGGGTCCGTCTCCAGTATCGGCCGCCCCTGAAACAGACCGGACATTCCAGTCGCGACCATGAAAGGGCGGTTGGTACCGACCAGCGCCTCAGCAATGGTTTCGACTGCGACCCGCTCAGTACGGTCAGACTCCGCCGGATTTGCAAAGTCGTGTTTGTTCGCCAGGTGAACGACAGCATCCGCCTCGGCCGCTCCGCGGCGGAGAGAGTCGAGGTCATCGAGGTCCCCGCGCAGAACCTTCGCGCCTTTCGCCTCGAGCGACGCAGCAGAGACGTCCGAACGGACTAACCCGACGACCTTGTGTCCAGCTTTCAGCAGTTCATCTACGGTGGCCGAACCGATCCACCCTGTTGCTCCAGTGACAAATACATTCATTCTTGTTTCCTCCTTGCAGCCTTTGTGGGCTACAGCATATTTTTGCGGTTACTCACATCATCAAAATACGAGATGATATCCTTTTTTACAATTACGAGACACCGTGTAACTTAATGTACTATAAACGGTGCATGGTGTCCACTAATTATTTAAAATAAACATGTGTGAATGCCGTCAAAGCAACAAGAGCCCCGGTGAACAGGATCACAGGCGTGGGGAAGGCGACGGCTGTGCATCAATTGAAACGTCCGGCCACCGATTTGAAAAGCGGCCAGCTGTGTCGCAATTCCATAAATAGACAAGGAGCAACGCCACTTGTATAATTGTGACATGGACAAAGAACTCAATCCCGTCGGACGTCCCCGAAACGAGCAAGCGAGGACGGCTATTCTGAATGCAGTTGATGACCTCTTATTCGAGGTCGGGTATGCGGCAATGACCATGAAGGGCATCGCCGAGAGAGCCGGAGTGTCCAGGCAGACCGTGTATCGATGGTGGTCACACAAAGCAGAGATCTTGTTTGAGGCCAGCGCAGCCGATGCGGAGGAGGAGCTTGCGATTAGTCTCTCAGGAGATCCTTTGGACGACATCACGGCCTACCTGGAAGCACTCCTGCGCTTCCTCGCGCACTCACTGGCCGGTACCGCCTATCGGGCACTCCTCGGTGAAGCGCAGCATGACACCGTCGTGGCGGAACTGCTATCCGCGAAAGACCCGCTCGGCGATAGCGCCCGTGTCGTGATCGAGCGCGCGCTCGGGAAGGATACGCTGCCAGTCCCGCTCGACCAGGCCACTGCCTTGCTGATCGGACCTAGCTTCTTCTGGATCTTGAGTGGACGCGATCCGGCTCAACTTGTCCCGCGAGAGCTGGCCGAGAATTTTATTCACAACCTCCAGGCGCGACAGTCCCAGTGAACGAAGGCTCACCCCGGCGACGGCGCCTCCCAAATTTCATAGCGAACTTTAAACGAAGAAAGACGCACGATGAGAGATCACTGCAAAACCTTTGATTTTTTGTCGAACAGGGCTTCAGAGAACCGACTGAGTTTATAATAAAATGCAGCGCGTGTCCGTTAGGATTCGGGCTGCATTTTACTTATCAGCTTCGTCATACTACATGAAAAGCTTTTATCTGAGTGGAAACCCTTTTATAATCACATTAGATATACACTATGTTATTTATACTATACGAATGGTGGCGATGGTTAGATATGAGTCTTTTTAATAACTGCGTGGGGAAGAGTCTAAATAATTCTCTTAAATGGATTAATGAACCACATGAATGGGAATTTTCTGAACAAAATTCACTTAGGATTACCGCGCCACCTCGCGCAGACTTCTTCCATAATCCAACACAGGAAAGTAGAAATAATTCTGCTCCATTCCTGTATACGACAACAAATGCAAATTTTATTGTAACCACTCGGGTCAGCGTTGACATACGTGAACGGAATGACTCCGGATGCCTTATGGTAATGGCAGACGAGAATAACTGGGCTAAGTTATGTTATGAGGATTTTAGAGGTCGACCTTCCATTATTAGTGTTGTAACTAAAGATATTTCGGATGATTGTATCGGTGACTTTGTCGGGAATATAAATCCTTTCTTAAGAGTATCTCGATATGATAATTGTATTGCTTTTCATTACTCTCTTGATGGTACTGAATGGGCATTAGTGCGGTATTTTGGAATGAATAATATTCAAAGTTTAAAAGTCGGTGTAGTTGCCCAGAGTCCAGTTGGTGATGGATGTGCAGTGCAGTTCGATTACTTACACTTCCTTCCTAATACGAATAGAGATGTAAGAAATATTAAATAATAAAATCTTTATTTTCCTCAAACTTAAGCTACTCCAAATGGAAGTGAACTCATAAAATTCTCAATTATAGAGGGGCAGAAATTTTAATGTTTACCCGTATTACTCAGTTAATTGATTTTCTTTCAGTATTAGACAAATTTAAAACTATCGAACGTAAAACCTATGTATCGAATACGGCACGACGTGAAAATGATGCAGAACATACCTGGCACATGTGTATGTTTGCTCTTTTGTTACACAAGAGATGAGTTTGAATCAGGAGACACACTCGAATCACAATTCGTTAAAACAATAGACAAGATGCAGGCTTTTGCTCAGAACGTACATACAAAGGGAACGGTTTGGAAAGAAAATCAAATTGCACCCGAGAAAATATTAGCTTATAACGAAAGCTGGAGACATCAGAATGATTCTTTTTCGGAACTATTTAATCATCTATGGAGTTTCGCAAAAAAAGAAGGCTATCTTTATAATTCCGATGATAAATCAGTTAGTGAGTACCACGAGAAACGATAGCTGAATAAGAGACACCGTGGCAGCCGAGAAATGATGTTCGGCTGCCTTTTCCACACTAAGTTTGGTCAAAGAAAAGAACGATGAACGTTATTTCAAAAACGGAAGCAGATCGCTGAAATAAAAAAAACCGGTGACCTTAACCAGGTGACCGGCGGTTCCATATTAGCGTTTCGGCATTTTGCTCGCATCCATGTACAGCAGGTTCCAGCGGTGACCGTCCAGGTCGGCAAATCCTGCGCCGTACATCCAGCCGTCGGTTTCACTCGGCTTGCCAAAGATGCTTCCTCCGGCAAACTCTACTTTTTGAATAAAAGCATCTACTTCTTCTCTGCTTTCAGCACCAATGGAGAATATTACCTCAGCACTTTGGGAAGTATCTGCGGTTTTTGAACCTGTAAATTTCTCAAACGCCGCATCCGGGAACAGCAGAATCGTTGTTTGGCCTATGGCAAGCTTGGCTCTCTCGTTACCAACGCTCACCGCATGGAACCCAATCGCATTGAAAAAGGCAGTTGACTTTTCAACATCTTTGACCGGCAGGTTAATCCAAATGTCCTGTGACATGGCTGTAGCCTCCTGAAATATATTTTCAACTACTCCTACTATACTCTACTTCTGGCAGCAGAAGCGAATCTTATATAAGAAACCGCAAGGTATGACATTCCTGTCATGCATCCTAGGGTTGGTAAGAGCCCCGACCTCAACTTGTGCTAGCAAGTAAGTGGGGGAGGTTCACTATGATCGAAGTGATGGTTATTGTATGATGGATAATAAAAGACTTGCCTCAATAGGGTATAGAAGCCTTTATGGAATTCAAAGAAGTATTAAATGGCAAGTTCACTCGTTAAATAGGAGGATTACATGGCCTGGAGCAAATTGAAGCAACTTCTGGAGAGCTTTCTCTGTCCTGCGCTATATGGAAGGTTCGAATACCGCGCAACCAGCTACCGTTATTTACCTGATAAAGCAGGACTTTGTTATATTGCGGTAGATAAAAAGAACGTACTCAATATGAATGATATAACTACCTTAATCAGATGGTATCATACGGAACTGGAAATAAAGAATGATCCAGATATCCAGATTCCTATCAACAATGAAGAAATCGAAGCTGTCAGAAAAGATACCAAGGGGATAGTTCCGGAGGATCGTCTCAAAGTAATTGCAAGAAATAGAAAAATATCAGAATATGCAAAAGAGCTTTTATCCGTACAGTCAGCATTAAGTAAATCCAATTTTGTAGTTGTAGCAAATAAGTTTTTATCTATTTCTATAGAGGAAAGCCTGGAGAGCAATGATATCTTATTGAATATTTTAGCTTTGGTGGACAGGAGAGTTGGAAAAAAGCGAATTTTAAACATGACCGAGAAGATGAAGTTAAAGCATCCAATTGTGCAGTATTTTTATGAGTTACGGCTTAGCACATTTTGAAAGTTAGTAAAGGTAGAGACCGAATCATGTCATTAGAAATAATGAAATTTACGAATTTCTTTCAAAGGCGTTCACTCAATTTCTTGGGTGAATATGGATTACGTTGAGGAGCATTACGAGAAGCGGCTGCGGGAGGCGTATTACGTTTGATTGGGAGTAAACCGAAGAACGAGCGAGAGCGCCACGCCTGGGACCATGTCCGTCAAGATTTGGAACGTCCGGCTGGTGCTAGGCAGGAAAGTTGAAAGTTCCCTATTAGCAGGTCGTGAAATGGCTTTTCCGACATAATGGCAGGAAACTTTAGATTTATCCTCGCAAGAATGTATATGCAAACTGGTATGCGCATGCTGTTGCTGTGACAGCTCAATTCGGATTGCTTGAAGGCTACGAGGATGGCATGTATGGGCCGGATCGCCTGGTCACCCGCAAGGAGCTGGCTGTTATTCTGAGCAGGGTTGTCGACTGGATAGCCGGCAGGGACGCGATAGATGTAACGTCAATTATTAATGGCTATCGAGATGGTTACGAGACCAGCATTTGGGCGAAGGAGTCAATTGCTCGCATGTCCGGACTGGGCGTATTTCAGGGGGATGACAGCCAAAGTTTGCGCCCGCTTGAACTGGTGACACGCGCGGAAACAGCTGTGTTATTGATCCGTATGCTGCGTCAGATTTCTTTGATAGGGCCATCATAGTTTAGTGGTACGCCTTTGCTTTGAGGTGGCTGTGGGAATGCCGTCGACCACGCTGTCTTTGTGTTACCCCGTGTTTGGGGGTTGACGATATAAACACTTATAAACACCGCCACTAAAAAAAGGCGGTGTTTTTTTTGCCCCCGCCTGTCGAAGTTTGTCATTTTGCCGTCATTGGGGTGGGATATACTTGTCTTAATCATGAGTAGAAAGGATATTCATAGATTTGAAATCAAGAAACCTGATGACATGCAAAATTTGAAGGAGGATTCGGAGTGCGTAACATGTATAAAAAAGGAATGTCCATCATTCTAGTGATGTTGATGGTGATGGGTGGAATGTCGGGAATTATTGCACCTGGAGGAAAAGCCTATGCTCTAGCAAGTTTCGCTGGAGGAACAGGTGTACAAGGGGATCCTTATCAGATAGCAACCGCAGATCAGCTTAATGAGGTGAGGAATTATTTAGTAGCGGGTAAATATTTCAAGCTTACAGCAGATATTGATTTGGGAGCCTACATAGCTAATGGGGGCTGGGTGCCAATAGGTACTGATAATTCACCATTTTACGGAATCATAGATGGCAACAGTCACAATATTACGGGGCTAACAATTAATAGGCCGTCTACCAATTCTGTGGGGTTATTTGGTCATACAGGTGCGGGCAGTTCTATTGCCAATTTGAAGTTGGAAAATGTTCATATTACTGGCGGGCAGAAAGTAGGCGGTTTGGTTGGTACAAATGAAGGAACAATCAGCGACAGCTACGTCACCGGAAGTGTAATTGGCACTTGGTTTGCAGGTGGCTTGGTTGGTTATTTTGTGGGAGGAACGATAAGCAACAGCTATGCGGTAGGACTTGTTAGTGGAACTATATATGTAGGTAGCTTGGCTGGTTACATTGAAGCAAATGCATCAATTAGCCACAGCTACGCCACAGGACCTGTGAGTGGAACTCAATCTGTGGGTGGCTTGGTTGGAGCCGGAACTGGAGCAATCACTGCCAGCTCCTATGGATGGAATTCTATAGCTTTGACACAAGGAACTGCCAACGGAACAACCAAGTTGAACCATGTTTTATTTGGCATCGAGTACTCGGTTAACGGTGGAGCGTATATTCCGATCACAGGTGAATTTGTCGATGGCAGTATCGATAACATTTCTGTAGGAAAGGGAGATACAATCACCGTCCGAGTAGCAGCTGATGTCTCAGCTTCAAAAGCAAAAACATTGACGGTCAGTCTAACGGACATCAAGCCGTTAGCAGCACCGACAACAGGAATTTTGGTACAAGGAACGAATTTCGGAACAACGAAGTTAACCGGCGTGACGAGTGCAATGGAGTACAAAGTCAATACAGGCTCGTACACGGCGATTGACGGAACAAGCGTGGACAACATTGCTGTCGAGGAAGGCGATGAGATTTACGTCCGAGTAAAGGAAACAATACTGCAAGCGGCGTCCGCCAAACAATTGTTGATTGCAGATGTAGGAAATATCAAGCCAGCAGTACAAATCACAATAGCAGCCATAGCTGGAGTAACAGCACCAGTAACAGGTGCAACGCCGGTAGTAACAATAGCTGATACAACAGAATATACAGCATCAATTACATGGTCATTAGAGGATGAAACGTTTGCTGATAATACAGTTTACACAGCAACGATTACAATCAAACCCAAAGCAGGATACACATTAACAGGTGTGATTCAAAACTTCTTTAAAGTTGCTGGAGCAACAACAGAAAATGATGCTAATAATGGATTTGTAACAGCGGTATTCCCAGCAACTGAAGCGATAATCGCAACAGCAGACATAGCTGGAGTAACAACGCCAGTAACAGGGGCAACGCCAGTATCTTCAATAGCTGCTACAGAGTATACAGCAACGATTGCTTGGTCACCAGCGGATGCAATATTTGCTGCAAATACAGCCTACACAGCAACCATTACAATGACACCAGCAGCAGGATATACCTTAACAGGTGTGGATACAAACTTCTTTAAAGTAGCTGGAGCAGCAGCAACAAATACGGCTGGTTCAGGCGTTATTAATGCTCTGTTCCCAGCAACACAAGCGCTAAGTACAGCTGCAACGTTGACCTCAACAATCGGAACGGTAAGCACAGACGGAACAGCTAATGAAACCATTACGAATATTCCATACGGAACAACCTTAGCCACGTTGAAGGCAGCGATCACGCCAGCAGCGAAGGCATCATTTGAAGTCTACGAAGCAGACGGAGCAACCATAGCAACAACTTTGGAAACAGGCAAGAAGGTTCTAGTTACCGCGCAGGATGGAACGAAGGTAACATACACCATCACGGTGAATGCGCCAGCACCAAACCACAATGCGCTCTTGTCCAGCCTGGCCGTAGATCAAGGCACGTTATCACCGGCGTTTTCCTTATCGAATTTGAACTACGCAGTAGGTGTGTCCAATTCTGTTTCAAATCTCACTATTCATGTAATCAAAGGAGAACCAAACGAAACGCTTACAGTAACGGGGGCGACCTACCGTTCTGTAACGGGCAATGTGTATGCTTACGTTGCATCTAACCTAATAGTTGGTTTTAATCCGATTCAGATTAAGGTAACCGCGCAGGATGGCACGACGAACAATACGTATATTCTCACAGTGGACCGTGCCAACACACCAGCACCGAACTATAGTGGCGGTGGAGGTTCAGCAACTCCAACCGACACCAAAGTAACCTCCACAGATGGCAAATTAACACTTTCTGCAGGTAAAACGGGCGAGGTTAGTTTAGGTAATCAAGTAACCGTCTCGATTCCAGCCAATGCAACAGACAAAGAACTGAAATTAACAATCGAAAAAGTGTTGGATACTCAAAAGCTTCTCGCAAATAAAGTGGTTTTAGCTAGTCCAGTATTCGAAATTCTAAAAAACTTCTCAGAGAACTTCAGTAATCCGGTAACACTGACCTTTGTATTTGATCCAGCAAGCTTGAAAAGCTATCAAAAGGCGTCTGTATTCTATTATGACGAAGTGAAAAAGTCATGGGTAGAAGTCGGTGGCAAGGTAAACGGTAATCACATTACTGTGGATGTCAATCACTTTACGAAGTATGCGGTATTGGCTGTAGGTCAAGTAATTGATATGCCAGTAAATCCAATTATGAATTTTAGCGACATCTCTGGACACTGGGCGGAGGCCAATATCAAGCAATTGGTAAGCGACGGAATTGTTACGGGTTACCCGGATGGAACTTTTAAACCGAATCGTACCGTAACGCGTGCTGAATTTGCAGTTATGTTAATGAATACGCTGAAACTTCAAGGAGAAGGATCGGCACTGACTTTCACGGATACAGCGAATATCGGAGATTGGGCGAAGACAGCAGTCGTGCAAGCCGTACAAGCAGGCATTATTAATGGCTATGAGGACAATACTTTCCGTCCGGATATAGAAATTACACGTGCTGAGATGGCAGTCATACTCGCTAAAGCTCTGGGTAAATCTATCAAAGCCAATGCTGCAATCGGCTTTGCAGATGATAAGGACGTTCCTGTATGGGCAAAAGACTGCGTTGCTTACGTGAAGCAAGCAGGTATTATGCAAGGGAAAGGCGATAACCAATTCGCCCCTCAAGACCATGCCACAAGAGCAGAGGCTGTAACGGTTCTGCTGAGCATCCGGAAGTCCAGTTCTTCCAACTAGCTGAAGGGGTCTGTCAAAGCATATTACATAGCAATATCAAACCATTGTTGACTAACCTGCAAAAGAGACCGCTGGAGCCAAGTTCTAAATAGTATTGAATTGTATGTTGTGCGCAGCAATTATAAAAAACACATTTGGCCACCAAAAATCGCCACCCATTAAAGCACAAGCGACCATGAGTAGTATGCTCCAGTCGCTTGTGCTTTTTTATTCTGTAAAGAGGATGGGAAAAAACAAGGTTACAAAGGGTTAGAAGGAACTCAACACTAAGAAAAAAGTGGACAACTTTTCGTATGATATAAACGATTATAAGCAAGTTTTAGTGTACGAGAAATGAGATTTTAATGGATTGCAGGCTGCAAAAAGGAGATAGGGAGTCTGAAGCCTTGTGGGGAGAGGGATTTAGGTGGGTGGAGCGGGTGGGGAGTGCAGTAGCAGACTTATTTGAATGGGGACATTTTGCAAATAAGGCACGTAATTGCCTGAGAAACTACGAGCCTTTTCTTTGAAAGCATGTGTCATTTGCTCAATTTAAATGCAGGAAATGGTATGATTCTTTTCGACGATTTTATGAAGGAAATCCATATTTGGCATATTAATTTCTAATTCACGTCCCGTTTGATAGATTTCTTCAAAATTCAGGCACATCTCATCCAGGGAGTCGTTCGCATGGGCAGTATATCTCTGCATAACCGGATTCTTTTTAAAGTTCCATCTCATCATAGCGATAGGAATGAAATATAGAAATGAAGGCATTGTATACATTTTTGATTCTGGAAATTGTTTGAGGTTTACGCCGCGCGCTTTCAAAATAAGGCAGCATTCCCTGCAAGCTCCAAATGTTACTTTGATTAATTCTTTATCGTCCAAGTATTTTATAAAATCTCTGTGCTTTGCCAACGCAGCCCCAAAAGGAGCGGTGCTTACATTATGCATCCATAACCAGTGAAGTGCATTCTGCGGGACTTCCGGTATAATTCCGCATACTCTGAATACTTGATCAATATTCTTCAATATCGGCTGCTGTTCCGGATAAATTGTACCAAGCATAATATCTTTTCCCACGTTGCCCCAAAGAAGATCCCCTTTAAAAGTGCCTCCCCCGCCAGCGTAACCTACGATATACTGGTCCTTGGAGATAATCCTGTCAACTTGATCCATTTGATTCCAATCGAGTGTGAAGATCAGATATTTTGCTTTTGGCGCTTGCTTGGCCAACTCTTTCATGGTCTCGATTAGCTGAAATGTTTTAACTGGAACTATAATCAGGTCATAGCTGCTGTCTGCGGCGGTAACACAGGAATATTGGTATGAACCGTTTATATTTTGATCATTCTTTTTCCTGCGCTCATCAATATAATCAAAATGAATGGTTTTGTTGTTTTTTTCTGAGTACCTGCTTGTTCTGACATAATGAAAAACTTCATTTTGAGCAGACAAAACCTGACCGTAGATTGTACCGATCATACCGGTTCCCACAATTAATATTTTCATGATTCTTCCTCCATCATTTTTAGTAAGAAATCAAAGGTGTTCTGTTTAGCTTGTAAGGACAGCGTTAATATTTCCTTAAATGCAAGAAGCTTATTTGCCATTTCTTCGGGCTGCCAGTTAAAAAGATCGGAATCAAAAAAGAAATTCGTAAGAGTCAGTATCATTTCAGCTGTTTCAAGTGGGTATTTAACTTTAAATTCTCCCTCTTTCACCCCTTGTTCAATAACAAGCGCATAAACAGGCGCCATTTTTTTGACAAGTGCAGCCATTAATTTCTGATGAAAAACGGCATTGGTTGGTGAATTAAGGTTCTCATTTCCCTGTGCGTTTTCACTTGACAATGTGGCGCTGTAAATAAACAGCCGCTTTAATTTCTCAACAGCGAATAGATTATTTTGAATGTTTTGTGTGATATTATGTTTGCAATCAGATGCGAACAAATCGACTGCCACATCCGCACAGGCTTCTTTTGTCGGGAAATAGTGGTAAAAAGCGCCCTTTGATATGTTTAATTCCCGGATAATAAGCGCTAATGTCGTATTCTCATAGCCGTACTTGATAAAGATATTCCACAATTCTTTGGCGAGTTTTTTTTTTCTTTCTTCATGGTGAATATCGGTTCTGGCCATTAAGTGTAGCACCACCTTATCTATTAATAATCCGACCGACGGTCTATTATAGAGTATGACAATTCTTAATTATTGTCAATCATCATACAAAATAAAAGTTTGGATACAAAGCAAAACACCCTCCACAAATGCAAAGGGCGTGAATTGCCTCCTGTGCAGCGGATGGTGCAGACAAATTTATAATAGCGAACTTACGAACTTCACCTCCGGAAAGCGGCTATCCGGTCCTTTCATTAAGATTCCGCCTTGATTTTTCAAATACTTATCGAAGAAATCCAGCATATAGGCATTGATAACGGAGTTCGCTCTTTCGGGCGCAATCTTTCCTGTAATGCCTAGCATTTTGAAAATCGGAGAAATGAACTGTACGTCCGCAAAATTCAAGTGCTCCGTATTTTTGATATAAAGGACTTGTCCTCCTTCGTCGAGCGTTTCGCGCATCCGTTTAAGCTCCAACTTTTTGTCTTCCGTTACTTGATCCATCCAGTCTTTTGTGTTGCCCATACGTTTAAGCTCTGCCTCCGTGTACGTGTGGTTATTCATCACCAACTTTAATTTTTCGAATTCGCTTTCCGAATTGATGAACAAAAACGGCTTTCGCAGACCCTCTCTGTCACGCAGTCGATAAAGCCCTCCATCCAAGTCTATTCCAACCGCGATTCGCGGATCGTAAGAAGCGTCATAAGACGTCGCTCCGCCGATGGAATGACCGAACACCCCGACATGACCAAGATCAATCCTCCCTTGTAGATGACTTGGAATCTGCCCCGATTGGATGATCTCGAATTGGTCCAGCGTAAACGCCACATCGCCGGTTAAAACTATTCCCAACTTGTCGCGATTTCCGCTTTCCGTCCGGTAATCATGGTCGGGCGAGAATAAGTCGTTAGTTGAGAGGGTCGTGATTCGACCGTCCGGAAACTCGGTTGCAAATGTATTGTAGGTGTGGTCGATCACTGCCACGATATATCCATGACTCGCCAGATTTTCGGCTTGCGACGTGTGGAGGAACCTGGAAGAGCCGAAGCCGGGATTCGCAAGGATCAGCGGGTATGAAGTCTGTGCCGAAGAGACTTCGGCTTCCGAATATGCATGACTGGATACGTACTTCAGGTGCCCAAAAGTAAACCCAGGAAGGCCATAGTTCGCGGCCATATAAGGTAAAATCTGGGCATCAGGAATAAAGGGAGCGTACTTGCCGGTGCCAGCTTGAGCCGGATACCATACCTGAACCATCAATTCTCTCTTACCATTTCTAGCTTTGTCGAAAATCTCTTCTCTATTTGTATCCACGAAATGAAAAGTTTGCGTTCCTACCTTAAATTCGCCTGTCGGTTCAGGTAGTTTACATACAGGAAAAGCATACATGAGACCCGCTGTTACGACCAGCATTAATGCTATAGCGGTATAAGCTGAACCCAATATAAATCGCGGGATTTTTTGGGGGCCGGTTTTTCTGAAATAGCTATAACCTGAAATGGCTAAAAAAATGATCGTTATGCCATATGGGATAAATAGCTGAACTCTGTATCCTTCCACCGTCCAATGAATGACCAGTAAAAGTGTGGCGATCCCGCTTGCAACGAATACTGGAATCCTACGCCGTCCTTTTTTTAATAGGACTGTTAAAGCAAACAAGCCGATGTTTGACAAAAAAAGCAACAGTTCAAACAGCCTCATCTCGATTCTCCTTTTAAAAAAATTCTATTTTCGTTCGTTCCAATCTTATCCCGCCAGACTGGCCTAAGCTATCGATTTGCCTTACATCTACCTTACAATTTTGTAATTCGAACTTGCAGTATTGGAAGACTCGTAGAACGGTTTCTTCTAAGCTTGAAAGAGTGCCGCTTCAGGTTATAATAGATTACGACGTAACCTAAACTAGCCTATTCAAACCATAGAAGCACAGTAAGTTCCAATCGCTCTTCGGCGAAGGGATGCTGGTGTTTTTTTAAATCAGAAAAGGAGCAAAGTCCTATGTTTAGTATCCTGATTGTAGAAGACGATCTTAAGCTGGCGCAGCTGCTTCAATCATATATGGAGAAATACGGGTACCTGGCTGAAGCAGTCCAGGAGTTCGACCGAGTTATGGAGGTGTTCCAGGGCATTCGTCCGGATCTCGTGCTGCTCGACGTCAATCTGCCCCGTTACGACGGCTATTACTGGTGCAGGCAAATCCGAACGGTCTCCACCTGCCCGATTCTGTTTATCTCCGCCCGCGACGGCAAGATGGAGCAGGTCATGGCGCTGGAGAACGGGGCGGACGATTATATCGCCAAGCCCTTCGATTATGAAGTGGTAATGGCCAAGATCAAGAGCCAGCTTCGCCGTGCTTACGGCTCATACGCCCTGGGCAAGAGGGAACGGACCGTGGAATGCACAGGACTCGTGTTGTATCCCGAAAGGCTTGAGCTGACCTTATCCGGCAAAAGCGTAGATCTCAGCCATAAAGAATCCTTACTGATGGAAACACTGATGGAAAGCAGCTTCAAGGTGGTCAGCCGTGATTGGCTTCTGGACAAGCTGTGGGACGGTCAACAGTTAGTAGACGACAACACGCTTAATGTCAATATCACGCGCATCCGCAAAAAATTAGCCGAGCTCGGCATTGAAGAAGCGTTGGAAACCGTGCGGGGAGCCGGGTATAAACTGCGGCCTTTCTGGAGGGAGGAGCCATGAGGCTGTTTTGGAGAGAGCATATTCCATTAGTGCTCATGTATGCCGGACAGCTTCTGCTGACTGTTTATATGTGCCGCTTATCCGGTTTCCGTAATACCTTCGATCTTGTGTACATCTGCATGGTAAATACGGCCTTGTTCGCCTTTTATTTGATATACCGTTATATCCGTCATTTTCGATTTTATCGGAGACTGACGCGTCCTCTTGCGTCAATTGACGAATCGGCCGAATTTGTCGGGAACGCACCGCTCGCGGATGCACTTGGGCATCTGCTCCAGGGGAAGTATCGTCTTTATCAGAACGATATTGGGCGATACCGTAAGAAACTAAATGATCACATCACCTTTATCAATCAGTGGGTACACCAGATGAAAACCCCGCTATCTGTTATGCACCTTGCGGTTCAGAAAGAAACCGACCCCTTCTTTGACAGTATGCGAGAGGAAATAGACAAGCTGAAGAAGGGGCTTGACACGGTGCTGTATACCTCACGATTGGATGCGTTCGAGCAGGATTTCGTGGCGGAGCCGGTGCATCTTCGTCAACTGGTCGGGAAAGTGGCGGCTGAACACAAAAATTTATTTATCCGCAGTAAGATCTTCCCGGAAATCCAGGTGGATGACCGATTAATGATCATGTCCGATGACAAGTGGCTTGCCTTCGCACTCGGCCAGTTAATCACCAATGCGGTAAGGTATTCGGCCGGCGCAAGCAGCCGCATCATGATTACCTCTGATGTGCGCGGACAGCGAGCCGCTCTTGAGATTCGGGACAACGGCGCCGGCATCCCGAAACAGGATATCAAGCGGGTGTTCGACGCGTATTTTACAGGGGAAAACGGAAGACGGTTCGGCGAATCCACCGGCATGGGGCTCTACCTGGTTCAGGAGATCGCCTCGCGGCTTGATCATCGCGTCGAGCTTGAATCCGAGCAGGGTCAAGGAACAGCAGTACGTATATGGATGGGAATCGCGCATGTTCAAGCTCCATGAACATGCTTTGTTTTTATTACAACATTGTAAGATTTGTTTAAGAATAATCGATGGGATAGCGACCCAGGGTCGGTTATGATGATGCGAGAGAGCCTTGGAGATTCGAAATTCCGACCGTATGAAAGGAAGAATACTTGATATGGATATGTTAATCGTGCGCAATCTGGGAAAAGTTTATGATGGCAGCATCGCGTATAGGGCGATGAGCGACATGAACCTGGTTGTCGAGAAAGGCGAGTTTGTCGGCATTATGGGTCCTTCAGGCAGCGGCAAAACAACGCTGCTGAACGTAGTATCCACAATCGACACACCTACCTCCGGGGAAGTGTTGATTAATGGGGAAGACCCCCATTTGTTATCGAAACACGATTTGGCCCTGTTCCGCAGACGGAAGCTGGGCTTTGTCTTTCAGGATTTTAATTTGCTAGATACGCTGACCATCGGGGAAAATATCATTCTCCCTCTTACGCTGGATGGGAGAAGCGTGAAGGAGATGGACGCCAAGCTTCATCTGGTGGCCGAAAAACTGGGCATCACCGAGATTCTGAATAAACGAACCTATGAAGTGTCGGGAGGGCAACGGCAGAGGGCCGCCATTGCAAGGGCCATCATTCATTCCCCTTCATTGCTGCTGGCCGATGAGCCGACGGGAAATCTCGATTCCAAATCCTCACGTGATGTAATGGAAACGATGGAGGCTATCAACCATACTGATCATACGACCATGCTGCTGGTCACCCATGACGCTCTCGCGGCTAGCTACTGCCACCGGGTCGTATTCATCAAGGACGGTCGGCTCTATAATGAATTCTACCGGGGGAACAACCGGCAAGCTTTCTTCCAACAGATTATCGATATGCTTTCGCTAATGGGAGGGAATGCACATGAGCTTTCACCGCTTCGTGTCAATTAAGAGGAGTTCCCAGCTTATCCTGTCCATAATGACCATTACGGTTATGGGTAGGGAGGGTCAATAAATGACGTTGCGACAATTTGCCTTCCGCAATGTTAGCCGGAACAAACGAACGTATGCCGCTTTTTTTCTGAGCAGCACGTTTTCGGTGATGATCTTTTTTATTTATGCGGTTTTTATTTTTCATCCTGCAATTAAAAATTCCGGTTTCAACTGGTCGGCGGTTGAGGCAATGACGGTTGCGGAATATATCGTCTACGTGTTCTCCATCTTCTTCGTATTCTATTCCGTCAGTGCCTTCCTGAAATCCCGCAAACGGGAATTCGGCGTGCTCATCATGCTCGGCATGACCTACAATCAGCTGCGACGGATAGTCTTTATCGAAAGCATGGTGATCGGTTTCGCTTCCATTGTGGCAGGTCTTGCCGCCGGCATGCTGTTCGCCAAGCTATTCATGATGATCGGAGCCGATGTGATGCAGATGAGCCCGCTGCCATACTACATGCCAAGCAAAGCAATTCTGCTCACTCTGTCCGCATTCGTGCTGTTGTTTCTCGTCATCTCCGCGTTCACTGCCGCATTCGTACAGGCCAGTAAGCCGATCGATCTGCTGAAAGGCGGCGCCAAACCGAAGCCTGAACCTAAATCATCCGTTTTTCTTGCAAATACAGCGTTCTGCCTTCTGCTTGCCGGATACGCCATATCGTTCCTGGTTAAAGGTGTCAAGGTCGTTTTCGCTCTTTTGCCGGTCACGATCATAGTCATCATCGGCACTTACCTTTTGTATACACAGTTGAGCGTGTTTGTGATTCGCACTTTAAGAAGCAACCGCTCTGTCTTTTTGCGCAAAACGAATGTGCTCGTTTTTTCCGATATGGCTTACCGTATGAAGGACAACGCCCGCATGTTCTTTCTCGTGACGATCGTTTCGACAGTCGCCATTTGCGCCATGGGCGGCTTAATGGGATTTCTGGAGACAATCCACAAACAAATCTCAGATGCGTACCCGTTCTCCTATAATTACATCCAAACCACCGGTGATGTCGGGCAAGCAGCCTATCATACGAAAATAATCGAACAAGTGCTCAAAGAACGGGGAATTCGTTATGATAAATTGTCCCTCCATGTAGTCAGTTTCGATTCTGTAAATGGACAATCACTGAACTTCATCCGCCTGTCCGAGTATACCAAGCTTGCCCAAGCCTTGGATTATCCAGTACTGTCGCTGCAGGGAAATGAAGCAGCGACCATCTGGACCATGAAAAACCGGCCGTTTCCGGAACGCGATTGGTCAGTAAAGGGAACATCCATCACATTGAGTATGAAACAAACCGTTGGAAAGGCGGTCACGCCTCCCATTATCGATGAACCGCTGTTGATCGTTCAGGATTGGATGCTTGACTCCTTTGGCATTCCCAATAAAGAACAGATTTTGACCGCTTACGATACGGACAGCAACGATTCAACGGCGGAGACGGGGGAGGCCATCGCTGGGCAGCTCGGATATGCACAAACCTCCGGTTTTTGGTTCGCATCTCCTGCCTATTTGGAGGAACAGATGAAGCGGACCTATCATCTGATGCTTTTCGTCGGGTTGTTTGTCAGTTGCGTATTTTTTCTTGCATCGGGAAGCTTTCTATATTTCCGGCTGTTTACCGACCTGAACGATGACAAAATGAAGTACCGTTCCATAACGAAGATCGGGTTGACCGACAAGGAGCTTGAGAAGGTGGTGAGTCTACAGATGGCACTGTTGTTTTTCGTACCGCTCGCGGTCGCGCTCATCCACAGCTCGGTTGCGCTCTACGCTCTGCATAACCTGCTCCATTCGCCGGTCGTTCATTCGACCATTACGGTCTGCATCGTTTTCCTTGCCGCGCAATTCCTGTACTTTCTACTGATCCGTGCCCGTTATTTAAAGCATTTGAAACAATCAGCGAGCTCTAACTGATTGCCGCTATTTCTGAAAGGACCGTCGGCTATTTTGGGGTGGATTTAAGGGGTTCTCCCTTTTTAGTTGACGTCTACCGCAGGCCTCTTTGTTTTGGGGGTTTTCGGTCTTGAGTGGCATCTAATGAACTGTAGGATGCTTATAGAAGAGAAAATGGCTACTTTGGAGATTTAATGAACTGGATTGGCGTTACCCGGTACTTTTTTGCCCGAATTGTTATCCATTTCTTGGAATAACACATATGGCATTCATTAGATTTTCAGAATGAGCGATTTTGGCTGAATAAAGGGTATTGGGTTCGTAAGTGAGTATACAGGGATTTCCCCGATACCATTTGAATTCTTCGTTTCCTATGGAGACGAAACAGGATTAAAAACACTCAGTTCCAATCAGCAGGTGTTACACGTACGAAAGACGGTACTATTATTGGTGGAGTTCGACATCAATTCAAAAATACAACCAATGGAGTTGAAGCAAAAGCTTCTGTTGAATTTGTAGTCCAAAATAAGAAATTGATGTTCCCAATTAGTTTCGAGTGACTTAGAGACATTAGAATAGATTCTGCTTTTATGTCATTAATTGAACCCATTTTTTTCTATTGTCTTTCGTTATTATGAAGAGTTCATGATACATTCCAGAACAGCTACGTTTTCTAGGGTTGGAGATCTTAAAGCTTCCCCGAATAATAACCCAACCTCAGACTTAACACTCCAAATACTAGAAGCACAAATAATGACAATATCCAATCAATGTTCCTACAAAAATCCTTCCGGCCGTATTATTGTCTCTGTACGAAAGAGACGTGAAAAACTACAATGAATTCAGAATTGATATCGCTTACAAACAATTAAAATAGGAGGTCAACAAATCGTCTTTTTGATTGAAAACGAGAAAAATGAGCACGCATTGACACTTTGGACGATTGCAAAATAAAGGCTGTCGATGCCGGAATGGCAGGGGGTGATTCGAACAAAACTCCTACTGGCCTGCTAATCAGAACAGTTTCAAACCGTTAACTGTCGGCTTGCTAAGCTTCTTCGTTAGCGTCGGTGTATCAGACTGGGGACTTATTGGTGCAACGATGGTGCTCTCGAGTTTACCTATGATTATTGTATATATGATAGGTAATGAAAAGATTGAAAATGCATTGACGGCAGGAGCTATTTTGAAGTAAGAGGAATAGGCGTATGACAATACTATGTTCTGACAACTTATATAAGATTTAAAGGAAACTGCTTATTATCAGTCAAGACTGATGAGAAAGCGGTTTTCTTTGTAAATGAAAAGGAAAAATTACCTTATAATCGTCTACTTATCTTAGATTATTAGAATTATCATAACGCTTTCATTGTTTTATGATAAGGATGTAAAGAAAAAGCACATCAAAAGGATTCCAAAAATTCGGAAGAAGCGAAAAAGTTCGTTGATTGGTTTATTAATGATAAAGAGGTTGGACAAACACTTAGTCTCGTACGAGGTGTTCCCGTATCCAAAGCAGTATTGGAAGATCTACAACCTTCGCTAAATGAAGCTAATAAAGCCCAGGTGGATATCATCAGCAAGGCAGCTCCTGTGGCAAACTTATTTTCCAGCAGACCCAAAGGTTACGGCGCATGGACAGATGAATGGACCAAAGTTTCCCAAGCTGTAGGTTTCGGTAAAATGACACCAGAACAAGGCTTCGATGAGTTAAAGAAAAAATGGGATGAAATTATTAAATTATAATGTAAGCGTAACAGAGGTCTTATGGAATTCCGCCGCAGCGCGGCTGAAGGTATTCAAGCATTTCGAGGGAAGGTTTGCTTTGTAAAGTACAAAGGCTACTCGGCCGGGAAGGAATCCCACGGGTAGCCTTTTTGGTGTTTTGTCAAGTGACAAGTTGGGGATGCAGAATTACAAATTGAATCTTACAGTGAACGTTGTTCAATAATTATGATTGACCCTGATGTAGAAGTTTTAAGAAATATTTTATTTTTACCCCCAGTTCTTTTTAAACAGTTTTCCTTATCCTAGAGCTAATGAATGGTAGGAGGATACTCAGAATGAAGAAGTGGGTTTTTGGGATTGCTATAATTTTACTGCCACAATTGAACGAACTTAAAGAGTCTGAGCCTTGGCATTTCCGCTACGTTGGTTTGCCGCACAGTGCAATTATGCAGGAACACATGGGGTATGCATTCAATGGCTGAAATGATCCGAAGCTTTCGATTTAAAATGATTCAATTCTTTGGTCTCAGTATTCTTTTATCCGCTGCCGTTACCTATATGCTCTATAAAGTTCTCCAACTCTATTACTATACGACCAAGTGGGAGAATCCATTGACGAGAGTCCGGTATTTCATAAGAGATATTGGTGATGTTAACTTCTTTTTGCTTATTTTTATTCCGCTCTCGATTTTGTACTTCTTTCTTCTCACCAAAAGATACGCAGCTTATTTCCAAGAAATATCAAAAGGAATTAAACAGCTTGCGAATGGTGATTTCAACAGTCGTATATCAATTCCATCCAAAGATGAATTTAGTGATATTGCGGAAGATATAAATATGGCCAGCGAAAAATTGCAGCAAGCCTTGGAAAGAGGAGATTTTGCAGAAAACAGCAAGGAACAATTGGTTTTGAATTTGGCTCATGATTTGCGTACACCGCTGACTTCGGTTTTAGGCTATTTGGATTTCATTCTGAAGGACGATCAGTTGACTGAAGAACAAATCAAGCACTATTCGAGCATTGCATATACCAAGTCTCAACGTTTAGAAAAGCTCATTGACGAGCTCTTCGAAATCACTCGCATGAACTATGGCAAGCTTAGCATTGAAAAAAAGCAAATCGATCTGAGCGAGCTGCTCATCCAGCTGAATGAGGAGTTATACCCTGCATTTGAGAAAACGAACCTAATAACCCGTTTGAATGTGATTCCACATTTGACTGTTTGGGGTGATGGTGAGCTATTGGCACGCGTATTTGAAAATCTGTTGACGAACGCCATACGTTATGGAAAAGATGGCCAGTTTATTGATATTAATTGCCATATTGAAGCAGAAGATGTGGCCGTTCAAGTGGTCAATTATGGAGATTGCATTCCTCCAGATGAGTTGCCTCATATCTTCGATATGTTTGTTAACGGCGATCAATCACGAACAGCTCGTGAGGGCAGCTCTGGTATTGGTTTGTCTATTGCGAAGAATATTGTAGCGCAGCATCAAGGTGAAATTACGGCCAAGAGCACAGTGATTTGTACGCTTTTTGAAGTTCGTCTTCCGCAAAATTTGGTAACCTAAGGTTTGGGGTAATTATTGAGCTGATATTTCATGAAAATTATATCTTTTACCTGGGAGGTTGTAGTCAAGTGATGGTAAAGTGATGATGATTATATATGATGAGTCCACAGCATTCTTTAGCGAACAAAAGTCTGCGGAGGAAGTAGCCAAGCTAATCCAGAGGATATAGATTTTTTTTGTACGCATTTTTCCATTAAGAACAAAGGTTCGCATTTTTCCTTTTCTTATGAGCAAATATTTTGTATGATAAAAGAGAAGTGAATGATAGAGGAGGAGTTTGGATGTATCGACAAGTGGATGATTTTTCAATGGAATGAGCAGTTGCTGTGAAAGGGACATTGCAAGTATTACAAGCCGTAACAGATGACAAATTAGGACAAAGTATTTTGGAAGGGCATAGTACACTAGGTTGGTTAGGCTGGCATTTAGTAGAAACAACAGGTTATTTTAGTCATTTAGCAGGTTTAACTGTACCAATGATTGGTCAAGATGAACCAGCTCCAGCGACAGCAAGAGAAATTGTAGCAACTTACGAAAAAGCAGCAGAGGCAGTCAAGGAAGAGGTAGCCAAGCTATCCGATGAGGACTTGCTAACAGAAACAGGCATTGCAAGTCTTGCAACAAAAGGCGCAGTATTACGTTTCTTAATTGACCACCAAACACATCACCGCGGCCAAATGATGCTGCTATTACGACAAGCAGGCTTACCAGTACCGCCTGTGATGGATCCAACAAAATAAATGCAATAACGAAAAGATGCCTTCCTTGGTAGTGACTTCTTAAAGTTAGCGTTTTTATTATACGGCTGATTGGTCGGTTTGAGTTCGGTATTACATTGGACTCAAGCCAGCCAATAAAAAGTACAAGAAACACCATCAGCGAGTACGTGAAATAAATTTTCCTCCACGCCTTCTTTTTCTTTTCCCCTCCAGCCTCCACTGTAATATAATAAAAAAACTTAACTAGAGGTAGGTGCGAACAAACATGATTCAATTAACAAACCGCCAGGCACGGCAATTTCTGTTGTTGAAGCATGGACTTTTGGGCAAATATAAATTTAGTGGGAAGCAGGGCGTATTGGATTTTGCTCGGCAGGTCAACTGTATTCAATACGACCCCATCGATGTTTGCGGAAAAAACGCCGAATTGGTGCTACAGTCGCGAATTAAGGGATTTACCAAGGGAATGCTCGCCGAGTTGCTTTATGAGGATAGAAGCCTTGTCGATTATCCCGACAAGAACCTGGCCATTATCCCTGTCGAGGACTGGCCGTATTTTGAGCGATACAGGCAAGCCGCCCGACAACATGCCGAACGCTATCCCGAAATGGAAGCGTTGACAGCGCAAGTACGGGCTCATATCCAAAATCACGGTGCGCTAAGTTCGAATGATTTAAAATTGGATGGAGATTTCTCTTGGCAATCGGTCATCCATTGGAGCGGTGGAAACAATTCATCTCGATCGGTGCTGGAACAGATGTATTCGACGGGTGAGTTGATTATCCATCATAAAAAAGGAACGCGTAAATATTACGATATCGCCAAGAAGTACATACAGCCAAATCTACTGAATGCATCAGAACCGTTGGAGGATGAGCTTGAGCATCATAAGTGGCGGGTACTGCGTCGAATTAGCTCTGTTGGTCTCTTATGGAATCGTGCGTCAGATGCATGGCTGAACATATGGGGGTTGAAAGCAGCACAGCGTAACGAAGTTTTCCGCCAGCTATTACACGAAGCTTGCATTGTTGCTGTTGCCGTGGAACAAATGAAGGATATGCTGTACTGCCTCGCGGAGGATTTACCGCTTATTGAAGCCGTTCTGCAAAATCAGGAGCCGAAATTGCGTTGCGAGCTTATTGCCCCGCTAGATAATTTCATATGGGACAGAAAACTTATCAACGAATTGTTTGACTTCGATTACACCTGGGAGATTTACACTCCTGCAATCAAACGAAAATTCGGCTATTATGTACTGCCTCTATTATATGGAGAGAGCTTCATTGGACGAGCCGAGATAATCGCGGAGCGAAAAACTGGAACGCTCGTTGTTAAAAACATCTGGTACGAGAACGGTGTAAAGCAAACAACACAATTGCGAACGGCCTTGAACAGTTGTTTCCAAAAGTTTGCGTTATTCAACGGGTGTGAGACGATTTCGGCAGATTCTATGAACTGATATTTTCTGTATTTGTATAGAGATAATAAAGTTGTTTAATTCGTTGCCGAATCTTCAACTTTTGCCCCTTACCCTAATTCTAGCTAGCACGCTGGTTTTTCGCTTGAGAATGCGAATGGTGTTGTTCATTGCACCCTTATAAATATAACATAATTAAGACTCACTATTAATAGGATTTCGGGGAATCCGGATGCTTCTCATAAGCCAGGGCAACCTGATAGTTAAATTCTTCAACCATTCGGTCGACGTAGCGACGATAGGTCGGCAGCAGCATGTCATTACGAGCAACAAGTTTCATAGACCGCATAGAAACGTTCGTAAAGTGCCCGGCATGAATGTGTGAGCTGCGTTCGCGGAGCCGTTTGACAAACGGCTTAGCCGCAGTAATAATGGCTTGGAGTTCGTTACGCAAAGCTTGTCGTTGATCCATGAAAATTTACCTCCAAGAGGGAATGGAACTTTTAGGAGCAAAAGTTACAAAAAAGTCTGACCACAGATGTCGAGTGACAAGAACATTATCTCATTAATTACCGCGTAAATCGCGGTTTTTTTATTTTATGGGATCAAGTTCTTGTCACGAGCCAATGACAAGAACTTGATCCCATCCCCAATTTTGACAAGATCTTGATCTCATTCCCGACAGATGGGTTCGGGAGTGAATGAGGTGGATATAGAAATACCTGGAAAGGATACCCTATGATTGAACTAACGGGCAGATTAATGCAATAGTATCCTGTCGCCGTATCGGCATTATATTCGTGTTCAATGTGATCTAACCATTTGATATGTATGGCCCATTAAAAAAGTGCCGAACGATAAATTCGACATCAGGAGACAATATTACGCAGCCGTATGTGTTTCATTTTTTCAAAACGAAGGAAGATAGCGTTCTACGACCTTTTGGAAACACACCGGGACGAAACGCTTCTGTCGATGCAGGCTTTCACGACGGCTGAGCCGTTCATTCGTCAAAAGGTTCAAGAAGGCTTTGCTTATATTCTTCATCAGGTGGTATAGGAAAAATTCGAGCAAGCTCAGATTCCCCATCCCGGATTTCAGGCGTCTAGCTTCATTGGCTTCGGGATGGCTGCGGTAATTTCAGAGGTATTAGAATTACCAGAGTTTTCACCTTACTGTGAGAAGGAATAACAAACCTTTTCCTATTTTGATTACATTCATTATTTATTAATAACGAAATGTTAAGGGAGATGAATCTCAATGGCGAAAGTAATACCGGGAAGATACACAGCTCGTATGGAGGGGGATTTCGTCGTCTTCCTAATCGGCATGCGCGTCAATCGGATCTGGGCAGTACACAAATGGTTACCGGTATTTCTGGCAATGGGACCCATGCTGCGGGAACTTTACACGAATCGTAAGCTCGGTTTCCGTGGCACGGAGTTCATGCTGGGCTGGCGCAGCGTCCATCTGCTCCAATATTGGGATTCTTATGAGCAACTGGAGGTGTATGCCCGCGGAGGGCAGCATCTTACCGCATGGCGAAATTTCAACCGCAAGGTCGGAACGGATGGAACAGTCGGAATCTACCATGAAACCTTTAAGATTCGAGCCGACGAGTATGAGTGCGTATACGGTAATATGCCGGTGTTTGGTCTTGCGAAGGCGTCGGAGCATATTCCGGCTGTTGGCAAAATGGAAACGTCGCGCCGCCGTATGGGAGGGGAGAATGAGCCCGCCGTGCGGACCCCGGTAAATCCACAATAATTGTCGTAGAGCTAACGAGAAACAATAGCAAAATCACCAAACAGAAAATAGCCTGCTGTTCTTATAAGCAGGCTATTCGTAATTAGCTTCGGTGAGTAATATTTCAATAATTTGCTCTTGAGATACTTTCACATTTTTATGTTATGTTGTCTAATTGGAAGCTAATTTCATTAATTAATTTTCTTCGATATACGCCTGGGGTAACGCCAGTAAACTTCTTAAATAACTTATGAAAATAAGGTAAGCTCTCATAACCGCAATTGTGGGCGATCGTATCAATACCTAAGTCGGTAGTTAAAAGCAGCTCCTTTGCAGTTGAAATTCGTTTGGCATTCACATAGTCGGTGATGTTCATCCCGGTTAGTTGTTTAAACACCCTAGATAAATGAGCGGCTGAGACTGAAGTGTGCTTAGCCAAATACGAAAGTCCAGCGATTTGTTCAGAGTGAAACTGATCTAAGTGTTGAAGTAAGTTTAGTAACCAGGGGGGGCCGATATCGGACGCGGCCAGTTGATGATGGGATTCTTTTAATATTAAACGATTAATGCTGATGAGAAGGCTATTTAAATGTAGTTGAACTGCGTATCTAAAACCAGCTTCGTGTCGTTCCAATTCTTCATGCATTTGTTTGAGTTTTTCTTCGAGATGAGGGCGCAAGGCTGCTGGGACAACAAGCTTATAGCTCTTATATTTTCGGGCTCGCTCAAAAACTTGCCTATTCGTAAACGAATCACCTGCTGAATAATGTCCGATCAGTTGCGAATCAAAATAGACAGCGGTGGCAGTAATTGGAAATTCAGAATCTGGCAATGCCTGATGAACGGTATTTCCAGGAATGATGAAGAGGTCTCCTTCATTCATCTCATAGAGCATTTGGTTTAAGAAAAACGTACCTTTTCCACTATAAACATAAACCAATTCAAAGCGATCATGAAGATGCTCTGGTAGTTCACGATTTGGTGTCTTTTTGTCCTTAAATACAATGTCAAATGGTAAGAGGTGGTCGTTAATAAAGTTCTTTATAAGCGGTTTTTGCATGTTTCGGACCTCCCCAGATCATCTCACATCGTTATTTTTCTTATTTATAGAATATCAAAATAGAGTATGTTTTTGCAAAGGTAAAGAATTAACAAATGCCATATTCTTGATACAATATTAGTGAGCAGCACTAACCTTGAAAAAACTCAATTTATTCTATAAGTTCGGAAAATCTCATTAAAGGAGCCAGTCATCGATGGACGTCGTTTACCAATTTGAAGAAGTAGCGAGACTTCCCTTGCCCGGGGATAACTGCGCCGTTGCGATTCACCAATTGAACTCCGGTACCGTCATTCAGTATGAAGGCCAATTCCTCGTCTTGGATTACACGGTTATGGAAGGCCATCGATTCGCGGTGAAAGCGATTGCTCCTGGCGAAGATCTGCTTTCGTGGCATTTGCCTTTCGGTGTTGCGATTCAGCCGATTCAGCCCGGTCATTACGTGATCAACAAAACCGTACGGGAAGCGCTCAGTGTACGCCAGTTGACATACGCGGTGCCGGTGGAGCCCAATTTTGCTGATCAAGTTTCTCCCTATATCCTTGACGAGGAGAACTTCCAGCCGGCTCAGGCATCGCCAACTTATGAGGATACGCGTACGTTCATGGGATATCGCCGCCATGAAGATCGCGGGGTTGGCACCCGGAACTACATCGTACTGCTTGGCACCACCTCGCACACGGGGAGCTACGTGAATGAGCTTGCCACTCGTCTGCAAGGCGAATGGAAGAACGATTCGAATATAGATGGAATCGTTCCCGTCGCTCACACGGAGGGAGGTACAGAGAACCCGAATAATGTGGATTTGCTGCTGCGGACGCTCGCAGGTTTCATGGTCAACCCGAACGTCGGAGCCGTATTGGTTGTCGATTATGGCAATGAATCGGTTACGAACATGATGGTGGAGGCTTATGCACGCGAGCATAGCTATCCGATCGATGAAGTGCTGCATAAGTTCGTGTCGCTCACAGGCAGCTTCGAAGAGGAGCTGGTTAAAGGTGAAGCGATAGTACGGGAATGGTTGGGGGTGGTCAACACGATGCATCGGACGCCTGAATCCATCCGCCACTTGCGAATCGGCTTGCAGTGCGGCGGTTCGGACGCATTTTCCGGAGTATCCGCGAATCCGCTGCTCGGCTGGGTTTCGGAACAATTGGTGCGCTACGGCGGTGCGGCTAGTCTAGCCGAAACGGACGAGTTGATTGGCGCGGAGCCCTATGTCCTGTCGAAAGTACGCAACTTGGAAACCGCACGCAAATTTCTGGAACTTGTGAACCGATTTAAGGAGCGTACGTCCTGGCATGGCACCAGTGCGGAAGGTAACCCGTCAGGCGGCAACATGTATCGCGGCTTGTACAATATTTATCTCAAATCTATAGGCGCCGCGATGAAGAAAGACCCGACAACACGGATCGATTATGCAACGGAGTACGGGGAGATCATGAAGGATGGCGGTTACTATTTTATGGATAGCCCTGGTAATGACCTGGAGAGCATCGCCGGACAAATAGCCGCAGGCTGCAACCTGATCTTCTTTACAACAGGAAATGGTTCAATCACCAACTTCCCGTATGTACCTACGGTCAAGGTGGTCACGACAACTCGCCGCTTCCAATTACTTTCGAACGATATGGATGTGAACGCGGGGCAGTATCTGGAAGGCAAGTCGATGGATGAACTGGGCCAAGAGGTATTCGAGTTGGCGCTTCAAATTGCCTCTGGTCAGCGAAGCGTCGGGGAGAAGGCGGGCCATGCCCAAGTACAAATTTGGCGCAACTGGCAGCAGAACGATGCGAGTCAGCTGGAGACGCTGCTTCACACTCCTGTACCGACAGGAGCTCCGATAGCAATTGAAGATAATGCTGTAACGATGGCTAACTCGATCCAATTCGCCTTTACTCGGCATCGCAATCGGCTGTCCAGTGATCATATCGGCTTGATCGTGCCGACCAGTCTTTGTGCCGGACAGGTAGCGGGTATGATCACACGGCACTTGAACGAGCAAGGAGCAGGGAAGCCTGAGCTCTCGCGCTTTGTGACATTGGCGCACACAGAAGGCTGCGGCACGTCGGGGGGGCCAGCCGAATCGTTGTTTTCCCGCACGATGATTGGCTATATTACGCATCCGATGGTAGAGCATTGTTTGCTGCTGGAACATGGCTGCGAGAAAACGCATAACGACTACATGCGCCATCAGATGGATGTAATGGGTATCGATGCGAGCCGTCTTGGTTATGCCAGCATCCAGCTCGACGGGGGAATTGCCAAGGTGAGTGAGAAAGTTGAGGCCTGGTTCGCCGATCGATTAACTGCAGCCGATCCTGCGGAGAAGGTGACCGTCGGTCTGGAAGGGCTGCGCATCGGGATCGTAAGCGGTGGTGCCATTAACAAAGATGCCGGCGAGCAGTTGGGGCTACTAACCAAGATGATCGTCGGGGCCGGAGGCTTGGTCGTCGTTCCCGAGAACAGCGGATTGCTTGCCGAGGTTGCGTTCAGTCAGCATTTATTTAGCGCTTCTCAAGTTCGGCCGTCTATTGCCTATGGGGAACACGTCCGCCGAAACGGACTCCACATTATGGAGACTCCAACAACGCATGGCGTGGAGACGATTACAGGACTCGCCGCCACGGGTGTGGAATTAATAATCGCGCTGATCGGTGATCGTCCGATGCAGACGCATCCTTTCGTCCCCATGCTGCAAGTGACATCGGAACACGCTGTGGTGCATAACCATAAGCAAGATATCGATTTGGTACTCAAGGGCAACCCAAGCCTCTGGGTGAATCAAATTCTCGAACGCAGCAAAGAAATTCTGGAACATACTTATGTACCGCGTCTCTATCAACAAGGTAATATCGGTTTTCAAATGACACGCGGCTTTTTGGGTGTATCGTTATAATACTGACAATATCAGAAAGCGAGGAACACGCCATGACGAACGCATTATTATCCAAAAGACCGCTTGGCAGTACGGGTCTACTCATATCACCGCTATGTTTTGGTGCCGCTCCGCTTGGGGATATGCCGGAAACCTTTCAATACAGCACGTCGGAGGAACAAGCATTGGTGACGTTGCGCACTGCCTTCGAAAGCCCAATCAACTTTCTGGATACGGCTGCGGCTTACGGCGAAGGCGAGAGCGAACGGCGAATCGGTAAGGCCATTCATGCGAATGGTGGTCTTCCCGCAGGTTACGTGTTGGCCACCAAAGCCGACCGCGACTTTAAGACCGGCGACTTTAGCGGCGAACAGATTAAACGTTCCATCGAAGGAAGTCTCGAACGATTAGGACTTGATCGTCTGCAATACGTTTACATCCACGATCCTGAATATACCACCTTCGAAAATGTGATGGGATCCGGCGGACCGTTAGAAGTACTGCAAAAGTTTCAAGAGCAGGGGGTCATCGATCACATCGGCGTATCCGGCGGACCGATCGATATGCTTATTCGTTATGTCGAAACGGGAGCGTTTAGTAGCGTTGAAACCCACAATCGATATACGCTGCTCAATCGGGCTGCCGAACCTTTGCTTGATGTCGCGAATCGTATGGGCGTTGCGGTTATTAATGCTGCTCCTTATGGAAGCGGCATACTCGCTAAAGGTCCGGAAGCATACGCACGTTATGCCTATAGCGAAGCTCCGCCACTCTTATTGGAGAGAGCGCGTATGTTCGCCAAAGTTTGCTTGGAATACGATGTTCCGCTTGCCGCCGCCGCACTTCAATTTTCGCTTCGTGACCCGCGAATCGCTAGTACGGTCGTCGGCATGAGTAAGCCGGAACGGATAGCCCAAACGTTGGAACTCGCGAATTACCCGATTGCCTCTGAGCTATGGACGGCGCTTGATGCTTTTGGCTATGATACGAAAGATCCCGAAGAGAATCGTTTTGCTTAGAGTACCGAGTTTGGAAGCGATTGGCCAGTATTAGGCGGAACAGCGGCAAAGTTTTATGGCATTCGCGCTGAATAATAGAGGAGTGGAAGTATGCGATTACAAGAAAAGGTAGCTTTAATCACCGGAGCTGGATCAGGTATCGGGAAAAGCACGGCATTGCTTTTTGCACAAGAAGGCGCGACAGTTATCGTGAACGACTTGGATGAAATCAAGGGCAGAGAAACCGTGAGCGAAATTAAGGACAAGGGTGGCGAAGCGCTATTTCTCCACGCGGATGTAACAAATTCTGAGCACGTCAAGACGATGGTGGAAGCGGCTATTGCTGAATTTGGTCGCATCGACGTTCTGTTTAACAATGCCGGAATCAGTGGCGTCGGAGCCGTGCATGAAATTGAGCCGGAAGCTTGGGACCGGATTATGAGCATTAACGTAAAAGGCGTGTTCCTGCCCTCGAAATATGTGTTGCCCTACATGATGGAGCGTAAAACAGGTTCGATTATCAACATGTCGTCGTGCGTAGCGGAAATTGGACTCGCGCGCAGAGTTTCCTATGCTGCAACGAAGGGAGCCGTACTCGCCTTAACCAAATCGATGCAGGTTGATTATGCAGCCTACAACATCCGGGTGAATGCCCTTCTGCCGGGTACGATCTTTACACCGTTCGTAGAGAACTATTTGAAGACTTCCTATGACGATCCTACAGCTGCCATCGAATCATTAAAACAGCGCCAGCTCAGCGGTGAACTGGGCAAGTCAGAGGATGTTGCTAAGGCGGCATTGTTCTTGGCATCTGATGATTCCAAGTTTATGATGGGTTCTCCGCTCTACATTGACGGTGGTGTTGTTTTCGGCAAGAACGCCTAACAATAGCTAGATGGAGGAGAATATTTACGAATGAAACTACTGACCTTTAACGACAACGGCAATTTTAAGCTTGGTATTAAAACGGAAAAGGGCATTTTGGATGTCGCCGCAGCAATCGAAGGAATGGCTTCGGACCAAATGATTAGCTTGTCAACCACGCTACATGCTGTCATAGAAGGCGGGATGGCGGCGGTTGCGCAGTTGCAGCGTCTTGTGAACATCGTGCTTGAAGCAGGCTCAGAGGGAGAAGCTTATTTGCTGGATGAGACTCATATTCAATATGGGCCCTGTGTGACGAACCCAAGCAAAATCATTTGTGTAGGGCTTAACTATCGCAAGCATGCTGAAGAAACCAATGCGCCGATTCCGGAGTATCCGATTCTTTTTAATAAATTTTCGAACACGCTAACTGGACATGGTGCTGAAGTTCCACTGCCGGAGAAAGTGTCGTCGCAGGTTGATTACGAAGCAGAGCTTGTGATTGTGATCGGCAAAAAAGCTAAATATGTGGAGAAGGAGCATGCGTTAGATCACGTATTCGGCTATTGCAATGTGAATGACTTGTCCGCGCGGGATTTGCAAATGAGAACGCAGCAATGGCTGCTTGGTAAATCATGCGATAGCTTCAGCCCGTTAGGACCATTCCTTGTTACCGCAGATGAAGTAGGAGATCCGAACAATCTGGACATTCGTTGTATCGTCAACGGCGAGGTTAGACAGCATTCCCATACATCCGATATGATTTTTTATTGCAACGAGATTGTCAGCTACATCTCTCAACACATGACCTTGCTTCCAGGTGATATTATCCTAACAGGAACCCCTGCCGGCGTTGTGCTGGGTTATCCGAAGGAGAAGCAGTTCTATTTAAAACCGGGAGATGTTGTAACCATAGAGATTGAAAAATTGGGTTCGTTAACAAATATGATGGTTGCTGAGAAATAGTAGAATAAATAGTAAGAACCTCGATTGTTGAGGTTCTTTTACTTTACATTTCTGGCAATCTGATAAATATATCATTCATAAAGATGAGAGGTGCACCATGAAAGTATCATTATTTATTACTTGTCTTAGCGATGCGATGTATCCCCGAGTAGGAGAAGCGATGGTGCGGCTTTTAGCCAACTATGGGGTTCAGTTGGAATTTCCAAACGTTCAAACGTGCTGCGGTCAACCAGCTTATAACAGCGGATATTGGGATGAAGCACGGATAACGGCCAAAACAATTCTCAAAGCATTTGAAGATAGCGATTTTGTTATCTCTCCTTCGGGTTCATGCACCTACATGATTCATCACTATTCGAATCTCTTTCAAGATGATCCTGTTAACTTGGAAAAAGCGGTAGAGCTTCAGAGAAAAACTTACGAGTTTACTCAGTTCCTTGTGCAGGTGTTGGGGGTTACTGATCTGGGGGCGGTGTTTCCTCATACAGTCACCTATCATCCATCCTGCCACGGAAGCAGGCTTCTTGGTGTCAAAGATGAGCCGTTGGAATTACTGAAAAACGTCCAAGGTTTACAATTTATTCCGCTTCCTTTTGCTGAAGATTGCTGCGGTTTCGGCGGGACTTTTGCTGTAAAGATGGCCGACATTTCAGGAGCTATGGTCTCAGAGAAAGTGAATCATGTGAAAGAAACGGAAGCGGAAGTTCTCGTCGGTCTCGATATGGCATGCTTAATGAATATCGCTGGCAACCTGCGCTTTCGAAACGAACCCGTCAAGGTGATGCACTTGGCAGAGCTGCTGCATGAAGGGGTGAATCGGGCTTGAGTACTACTAATTCAACTGCTTCAAGCGTTAAAGAACGTGCGGATCTGGCGCTTAACGATGAGTTTTTGCGCAATGCCGTGCGCTTCACGACTGAGCGGCTGCGCGGAGGTAAGATGAAAGCTGCTGAAGAACATGGCAATTGGGATGAGTGGAGAGAAAGAGGTCGTCAAATCCGGCTGCATACGATTGCTCATCTGGATTATTATTTGAATTTGTTTGCGGATAACGCTCGTGCTAATGGAGTTCATGTCCATTTCGCTGATACATCGGCTGATGCGGTGAAAATTGCTCTGGCGATTGCGGAACGTAAATCTGCAAAGTCGGTTGTAAAATCAAAGTCAATGGTAACCGAAGAGCTTCATCTAAATCACGCGCTTGAATCTATCGGGATAGAAGCTATCGAGTCGGATCTAGGTGAGTATATCATTCAACTCGCCGGAGAAACGCCTTCCCATATTATCATTCCGGCCATTCATAAGAACAGATATCAAATTGCGGATTTGCTCTCCAAAGAAGCGGGAGAGACGCTGCCGCCAGATACTTCGATTCTAGCAGGTTTTGTTCGTAAGAAGCTGAGGGAGAAGTTTCTTGAAACCGAAATTGGGATGACAGGCTGCAACTTCGCGATTGCCGAGACCGGATCCATGGTGCTGTTCGAGAATGAAGGTAACGCCCGGATGGTAACTACGGTTCCTAAGACACAAATTACGCTAATGGGTATGGAGCGTATTATTCCTTCCTGGACCGATTTGGAAGTCATGGCAACGCTTCTGCCACGTTCGGCGACAGGTCAGAAGCTGACGGTGTACATGTCAGGGATTACAGGTCCGCGAAGAGAACATGATGCCGATGGTCCTGATGAAATGCACATGATTATTGTCGATAACGGACGTTCCTTGCAGCTGGGAGATCCCGAATTTCAAGAATTGCTGAATTGTATCCGCTGCGGCGCTTGCTTGAACGCTTGTCCGGTGTACCGTCATATCGGTGGGCATGCATACGGAGGCACGTACAGCGGCCCGATCGGCGCCGTATTGACTCCTGCGTTAAAGAAAAACGTGGCCGAGTGGGACGATATTGCGAATGCCTCCAGCTTATGCGGGGCTTGCTACGAAGCGTGCCCCGTCAAAATCCCTCTGCACGATATGCTTGTTTCTTTACGGCGCCGTAAGGTGGAGAGCGGTCATGGCAACAAGCTTGAAGCGGTTGGCATGAAAGGCTTCTCGGCGGTTATGGGCAATTCGGGTCGTTTCAAAGGTATGCTGAAGCTCGCTAAGATCGGTCAAAAACTTGTCGTCCAGAGCGGAGATATCCGTACGAAGCTGGGTCCGCTCAAAGGCTGGAATTCATATCGGGTAACGCCTAGTTTGCCCAAAAAATCGTTCCGTGATGGGTGGGGGACATTGGAGGCGGAACTGCGCCAAGGGCTGAAGGAGCTGGATCCGGAAGTGCGCCAACGAATGGAAACCATTGTCAAGGAAAGAAAAAGCGGAGGAGGGCATGAACATGGCTGATACGCATAAGGAATGGTTAGCGCAGCTTGAAGCGGAGTCACGCGTGAAACAGGAAGCATTTATGAATGACATCGCAAGCAAGCTTGGGAGAGCACGGGTGACTGAGAAACCGGCTCAGCCTTACCGAGGAGCACCTGATTTCTGGCAAGCATTCGAGTGGCCTCTTGAAGAGAGAATTGAGAGATTTACGGAAAATTTCCAAGCTGCTGGCGGATATGTGGCTCGTTTATCTTCCATGGAAGATGTTAAACAATTCATAGTGAATAAAGCACAGGAAATGAGCGTTAAATATATCATCCGGCAAAACCAATCGGAGCTTGATGCTCTTGATTTGGAAGGAGTGCTAAAAGGCACTAGCGTATCGGTTTGGAACCGTGACCCGGAGAATCACTGGAAAGCCCGCGCCGCTGAAGCGGATTTTGGTATTGTGATGGCGGACTACGCTACAGCGTATACAGGCTCCATGACAGTCCTGTCATCTCGGGACAAAGGAAGATCTGTTAGTTTGCTCCCGACCGTATTGATGGCTATTATTCCGGTAGAACGACTGAAAACACGTTTAGGCGAGACATTAGTTGATTTCGATCGCGATCGTACAGGAAGCGAGAACCTGCCTGCGGGTATTCATTTCATCTCTGGACCAAGTCGTTCGGCTGATATCGAGAATGACCTGACCATTGGGGTTCACGGGCCCGGTATTGTGTACGCATTGATCGTGGGGTAAATAAAGCAGCGTACTTTCGGGATGGCCGATTGCGTGAGGTAAGTGCAAGATCAAATCCAATATGGGGTTCGAATCTGATTAAAGTCCGCGTAAACTGCGGACTTTTTCTTTTATCGGTATATAGTTAAAAATAAAGAAGAAAAGTTACAACGGATAGAGATATATTAATAAAAATCAGTAGTTTTTATTATATTATTGATATTTATCATGAATGTTTACGGAAAACGAGAACCAAGCGTAGACAGAGAAGTCTCTCCCCTTTGAAATTAATGACCAAATAATAATTCTCTTTTTTATAACGAAATATATCCAAATATATCTCCATAATTTGTGAAAATACATCTCGGTATAAAAACTAGATATTGTATTAGGTTTCAGGAATCATACTTTAATTTAACTTAACCGTGGTGAGATTTGGTGGATAACCAAAAACGGGGGTGGGTTTTCAAAGTGAAAACATGTAAAAAAAACTATTTGTATCACATAAACCCTTTTCAGTAAAGGGTTTATGGTGCTTAAAGCGTACGTAAGTGAAGCGAATGCCCACATCCCTTCTTTGAGGGGCTGGCGATCACAAAATGACCGAACAAGAATAAGCTTGTCTGGTCATTTTATGTTTAATAGTTCTACGCAGTAAATTTACATTCTTTCAGAGTAATCACAAGCTCTACTCTCCGCTTTACCACTATTTGTGATACGGTTCACCGTAATGTATCTAATCATAAAGTTCATTTTGACCATAAAATATATATCAGCATATAAAGACAAAGCCACTCCTGACCATGGAGTGGTTTCTTTGTTTCATATTAATGTCTCTGATAGATACACTCCATGTTCTGTCTGTTCTTTATTCACTAAAATAATATCATCAGAGGTAACCCAAACCAATTCCTCAAGAGGATTTATATCCCTTTTAATATGTAAGTTATTGTCCTAAAGCTATGTAGGGGAAAGTAAATTTTTCTTGTTTTTTTTGCGATTCCTGTCGATTTTGTGAGAATTTTGAGAGAAGACTATGATAGAATTCAAATGCCATTGTTATATGGAATGCTCACGGTATGTTTCCAGCTCACGTGGATCTTCGTTGACAACGAACGACTTCAAGGAAGTTGGGGTCTGTATTGAAATAATTTCCTGACTTTTTTTGAAGGGAAATCCGACAAATTTGTTTTTCAAAATTACTTGTACCGTCGTAAAAGTCTCTTTTTATGACTGTGTCAGGAAAAATATGTAATTAAACCGAATACAAATAGAAAATTCTTGAACACCGAAAGGAGAATAAAATGAACGAGCAATTAGCGGAAGTATCCACAAATCAGAGAGCAAGATTCGGTCAAACAATTCAAGTTAGGTTGGTCTCAAATTTAAAGAAATCGCAGGAATACTATCGTAATGTTCTTGATTGTAAGATAGACGAATGGGGGCACGCTGAGCGAGATGGCATGCTTTTTATTCTACAACAAGCTGTATCACCAGAAGATGTGCGACCTAATAGCGCTTCAAAAAAGCGTCTAGATTATCCAACCGAGTGGGAAGGTCCTGATTACGGTTGGGACTCATTTATTCATGTTACTTGGAATGACCTGGACTCCCTAGTTGAAGAAGTGCGTGGTAAAGGTGGAATCATTGCTATTGAACCTTTCACTGGGGCACACGGAAAGTGGGAGTTTAAAAATGCATACTTACAAGACCCTGATGGCTATAATCTAGTTTTGGGTTCGATGCGCCAAATAAATGAGTAGCATCTGTTTTTTACGCTAACGGAAAACTATAGATAGTTCAATAAATAACCAAATGAAGCTGCCGCGCGAAGGAACGGCAGCTTCATTACGTTAACGGGCAGGATTGCGGGGTTAACTGTTGAATATTCAGTTGATGGTTGCATTCTTGTGAGAAGCAAGCCTGTTCACAAATATGTATGAGAACCAATCGTGGGAGTGATATGTATATTTCAAAAAATATTTTATGCTGTGAGGGCTAAATTTTTAAGTAATAAATTAGGTACTGAAGTTAGAATTGTTAAATACAAATACCGTGGTGAACCGATTGAAGGACAAGAATTGAAAGAGCTATTGAACAAGATAATTTCACCTAGAGTATCTGAACTTGGTCTTAAGTGGCGTGGTGATTATCTTTGGATTAGTGAGAATATTAATGGAATTAGACATATTGTCGAATATGGTAGATTTACGAGAAGCAGCAATCGTGGATATATTTCATGGGGGGTAGCCCTTGATTTTGTAATGGTACCAAAAGGAAAAAATCTAGTGTTCAATAGAACTGAAAAGACTGCAATTATTCATATTGGAGAATGGTCAAAAGGTTACGCAGATTCATTCCTTGGGGTAGAAATGGTAGATGGGAAAGGTGTAGCTTCCCATTATGAACAGATTGCAGAAAGGACAATTACAGAAGCAATTGATGGAGAGCTAGAGAATATTTCTTCGTTTTTTGAAAAAGTAAAGAACATTGAAGGAATTATACAGATTGTAAATGAGCAGATTAATAATCCTAAATCACCTATCTACAAAATGAAGTTTCCTTCACCTACATACATACTTGCTTTTATATATGCAAAATTAGGGCAATTTGATTTGGCAAATAAATACCTGAAAAAAGACACTTTTTTATCTGATGAAAAAAATCAGTTTGTACTAAATCTCATCGAAAAAGAATTCTCTAACTTATCCTCATCGAATACCTTCCAATAAATATTCGTAAGATAGTTGAATGCAATGATATTTCACTAACTGGGAACGAGAGTTGAGTAAATGTTACACGATTGAAATCTTATTTTCATCTGGTATTAATCATTAAAGGTTATAATAAAAAATGACCCCTTTTAAAATATAAACTTAGACCCGCAGCCCGTTGCTGTGGGTCTCTTTTTGTTATTGAACTAAAGTGCAGGCTTCTTCAATGGTTTCGTCGAATACTCAAATGTGTTCTTTTTCCAACGAAAGGAGAGTTATTATGTAAAATAATCTTTTAATTCTAAAAAGAGTTTCAACGATATCAGAATATATAAAGCTTTGTTGTGCAGTTGGTTGGGAAGATTATATGAATTTCGAGGTTGCAGAAGAATCTTTAAACCAATCGCTGTTTGGTGTAATTGTCCAATACCAAGGTGAAGTAGTGGGAATGGGCAGAGTAATTGGCGACGGGAGAATCTATTTTTACATTCAGGATATAGCAGTCTTACCTGAGCATCAAAACAAAGGAATAGGCAAATTAATAATGGAAACTATCCAGGAATATTTAAAGGAAAACGCTCCAGAAAAATCATTTGTCGGTTTGTTTGCAGCACAAGGTAAAGAATCTTTTTATAATAAATACGGCTTTAAAAAGCATGAAGGAATGACAGGAATGTTCGGCGTAATTCAAGATAAGGATGTAAAGTAAGGGTATCTATTAACCTAACGATAACTGTTACTTCAATATCGTCGGCTGCCGCACAGTCTGGACGATCCCTATTATATTGAAGTAAAGGGCAGCATAGTTCAATTGTTCTTTGTAAAAAGATAAACCAGGTCATTCCATAATATGGTAAACTAAATGAAATATAATGCAATGGAAGTTGGGAATTTATGAAGGAAAGCTTTGTTTCTTCACTTTATAAAATGATTTTTATGAAAAGAAGAAAAAAATATTTACTCGAATTAATTAACAGAATGTCTTTCCGTGATAATGCTAAAAGTTCTGATGAGTCTGTAAGTTTCAAAGCATACAGGGAAGCTGAAACATTAAAAAATAGAGATAATATTCAGATGCTTATCGAGATTGTCAATTTTCACAAGTCATTCGATGAATTGAACGTTAGAAAGGGAGCGTATTTTATTCTCTCGAAATTGTTAAAAAAGCATCCAGATTCAGATTCTTTACAGTTCTTAATCAATCAATTATATAAAGAATCGGATAAGTATGCTATCAGTAGCTTGCTTGACTTCATTTCCGACCTAGAAAAATCTGTTGTTATGGATATTGAACCAATAATTCAGTTAACTAGGAACGATAACTGGCAAATCCGCCACTCGGCTATTTGAGCTCTTAAAGCGTCAAAAAATCCAAGAGCCAAGCAAGTCATTCTAGAAATTATAGCTAATGGATCTAATGAAGTTAAGAAGAACCAATATGATATTATTTATGCTACTTCCGTATTATCAGACATTGGTGAAATCGAAGACGTAATTATACTAAAAGAATTATCAAAAGTTAAGATTCGTGATGTTCGAGAATCGGCTATATTTGCTATTGAAAGTATAAAAAAACTGAACGGTTAGGAGTGGCTTTGTCTTTATACTGATGTATATCTTATGTTCAAATTGCACTTTGTGTTTATATACAATATGGTGAACTGTATCATAGAAGATAGGTGATCTCGTTACGCTAACGCAGAACGATAGAGAAGGAGATTGCCTCGCGGTGCTCCTTTTTTTGTTCGTTCAAGTAACGGGCAGATTAGCACGAAAACGTAATCACATAAATCTGACTAAATGGAATAATAAGATAACACAAATTAATAGTTGAAAAGATTGTTTACAATTTATCAATGAATACAAGAACAAATATAATAAAAGCGGTACATATAACTGACATTCATGGAAGAACATTTTTCTTGAATGGTAAGCTAGTCAATATAGTCAATCAAATTAATCCGGATATTGTTTTTATTACTGGAGATTTAGTTAGTAAACAAAAGAAACTTGAAAAAATAATACTTGAGTTAAGTAAAATTAATTCAGAAAAAATTTTTTTTGTGCCCGGAAATTACGAAAGAGAAGAAGTTAAAGGATTTAAGAAAAGACATATTACTAAAGAACAGTATCGGTATATTAGACGAGAACTCGAGAACATTGGAATTATATTTCTCGAGAATGGAAATTCTCGTATAAATATACGAGGACGTGAGATATCGATTTATGGCTTCGATAATTCCATATATGGAAATGAAAAATATAATATGGTTTCTGGAAAAGAAAGTGAATATAGAATTATTTTAGCTCAATCACCAAATATTATTAATAAATTAACTGATATGGGAATAAAATAAAATATTTTATTGGTAGGTCATACTCACGGTGGGCAAATTCGCCTGTTTAATAAAAGTTTTGGCGCGTATAAACATTTTCATGTCGGTTGCAAGAAGGTTGATGAAAATCAATATTTTTTAATTAATAGAGGATTGGGAACCGTTAAAATTCCTTTTCGGTTTAACTGTAAAGCTGAAATATCAGAACTTAATTTCTGACGCCAATAAAAATATACGAGCAGCAACATGAACAACCAATTAGTATTTATTGTTTGAGTTTTGAATCAGTTTAGCTTAAGTGAACATTAGCGGGGTTCTTGGAAGGATTTCTCTGTTCGAGACTTGGATGGATACGTTATAGGTTTCGGTTCGGGAAATAAAAATGACTAATCAGAGTGGGTCTGTCGTTACGCTAACGGAGAACTAGAGTTCAATACGTTTGAGGTGAGGTATATGCTGGAGGAGATACTTTCAATTATTTTGGGTGTTGCAATCTTCCTAGTTTTTAAATTGAAATTAAGCAAAGACAAATTTTTATGGAGAGATTACATATTTGAATTAATCGGGATCATAGTTTTCATTTTAATAATTAAATGGATAATATCGTTCTTTTAACTAAATTCCGCTGCAGACGTTAATGGAAAGTGGCAATCTAAGCTAACGTTAGTACAAGGTTACCGTTAAGTAGTTGTTACATAATTGAAATCTTATTTTCATGTAGCATTAATAATTCAAGACTATAATAAAGATCGACCCCCTTTAAAATATTAACTTAGGCCCTCAGCCCGTTGCTGTGGGGCTCTTTTTTGTCACCGAACTAACGGGCAGATTAATTGAACAACAGGAGGACTTATTTATGAAGCCACGAATACCTAAATAATCCAATCATGAGGTGGGCTATTAAATGGATAATCGCGTAGGATTAGTTGAAATTAACTTAAGTGAAGTTCAGACGAGAATTGAGTTACATATGATTTTAAAAGAGAAGTTGGGCTTCCCGTCATTTTATGGGATGAATTGGGATGCATTCTGGGATTCGATAACGGGTTTAGTTGAGATGCCTCACGTTCTAAAGATAATAGGTTGGAGCAATATTCATGAAGTATTACCTAGTGATGCAAAGATAATGGAAGAATGTCTTTTGAAATAATAAGTACCCGAATTTGTCTTGCCAGGTTCAATATTTAAAGTAGCAAGTCTTGACGAATCATTAAATTAACGGAGAAGTACGACAAGTTCTGCTATAAGCACCAAACAGTGCGAAAAGCAGGAGATTACACGAGTAATCTTAACTTTACAACCAAGGATGGGAACGACGGAACCATGTATACTAGATATGGTGAGAATGTTCAAACAGACTGAACTGACGAACTTCCGAATGTACAGGTCTAAAGTTAGAGCATATGGAAACATATGCACCATCAAACGATGGGGTGAGCGGCGTAAAGTAAGAATTTCTTCTATGAAATACGCTATGTCAAACAATGGTGGCATTGGTCTCACAGGCTTAGAGGAAGCACCTAAGTCTAGAAAAAATAGCTAGGATGTCAGGGACTTGGAAAGCAAGGGACGTTGCAACATGGGCTGTTACCCAAAACGGTTGTTATAAGGCACATGCCGAAATACATTAATCCTAGTGAGGGCAGGGGCACGACTGGTGAAACTCCTGTAATGGGAGTGGAGGAATAGCCCCAAGTCTAACTGAAAAGAACGATTGTTTTCCAAGCGTGAATTGCACCGATCAGGTAGGAACGTGGGGACATCAGTGGATGCCACAGTGCAAGCTACTAGGATGACCTAACAGTCTATATCCTTGAGTAACGAGGAACTTATGATCTAGTAAAGTCAGTTAGAGGGAACGCCGGATGCCGGGAAGCTGGCACGTCCGGTGTGGCGCAAGGGAAAAGCTGGAGATCACATCAAATGCTTACCTATTGCAACCCAATAGCAAAATCACCAATTACAACCTTTTTAGAAAGGAAGTATAGGGAAACGATAATTCGATCACGATATGACGGCTGTTGGTACTAAACGGCTGCCGTTGTTTATTAAAGTAACGGGGAGGGAGGTTAATGCAAATGTTATGAAGTATTTTATTCAATACCCTTGACTTCGAGTATACTCTAACAAATACAATAATGATTATCAGTCGATTAAAGGTGGCCGACCACAATGTACTCAATTAGTGATATATCCAAATTAATAGGCATTACAGCATATACTCTCAGATACTACGAAAAAATAGGTCTTCTTCCTAACCCCAAACGTCTGGATGGGAAGCAATACGGAATTAGGCGATATGATGATTAAGATCTTCGATTTATCAAATTTATTCATGGATTGAAGCAAACGGGGATGAAGCTAAAAGACATCGCAACGTTTGTGGAAGAGGGATGTTATGTGACGCAAGAGGAACCAGAAATTGAAGTTAAGGTGATTTTTCACAAAAGGATTGATATTTTAAGTAAGCATATAGAGAAACTGGAACAACAACTAACGCAATTGGAAATCGTGAAGGTCTCCGCACAGAATAAAAGAAATTTTTACAACAAAATGTTGAAAAAACACGGAAACGAGTAGAAGAAACCGAAGTAATCGTTTAACTCAGCCAGGTCATTAGTTAACTACCCTAATCAAGGAGGCTACAACGGCTTCCGAAATTTAAAATTACGGCAATCGGTACAACCCGGATGGAAAGTGCGGAGAAAAGTGCCTCCCAATTCGGAGTTCCACATGCATTTGCGGATTCAAACGAACTAGCCCACGACCCGGATGTGGATATGGTTATTGCGAGTGTAAAGGTTCCTGATCATTACGATGCGGTCATGGCCACACTCAATGCTGGTAAGCATGTATATTGTGAATGGCCTTTGGGCTTAAACACTTCTCAAGCCATTGAGATGAATAATTTAGCTACAGCCAAAAAGGTTCATCTAAATATTTATTGAACCATTCCAATGGTGCAAACTTATTGACGATTAATGCAGGGCATGCCATAGATGCACTGTGTTATACTGTTGGCGATTTTAAAGAGATATCGGCTACGATAGCTAATCAAATTAAACAAGCGAAAGTGCAGGAAACCGGTGAAATCATTGAGAAGACGACTGTAGATCAAATCTTAATTAATGGAACATTAAAAAGCGGAGCAACCGTCTCTATTCATGTACAGGGGGGCGTACCCTATCGAACAGGAGTCTCGTTAGAATTCTTTGGTACGGAGGGCGTAATTGTACTGTCTAATGAAAGTACTCATGCTCAGCTTCAATGGGGGGATTTGAAAGTTGAAGGAATGCATCTTGCCAATCGGGAGAACTCGTCTTCACTCGCTGAATTAACCATTCCGGATCATTACCGTTGGGTGCCTGATACGATCCCTGGCGGACCTGTCTTCAATGTTGCACAAGCTCTCGAGAAATTTAAAAAGGATATTATGGAGGGAACCCGACGTATTCCTAGTTTTGACGATGCGGTAAAACTTCATATACTCCTTGATCACATACAAAAAGCAGCCGATACTGGTGAACGTCTGCTTCTTTAATTAATGATCCGGAAAGTTGCTGTTGTTTATAAAACGTCATGATTAATAGTAGGAGTAAATGTGGCTCGTAATAATTTTCATTATTAGAATTAGATAATTAATTTAACTTTAATCCGAATTTAACTTAGCTATGTTATGTTAGTGGTTAGGAGTGGGCTCATCTATACGCTTATTTAAGAAAATGAGGGGGGTTTACATGAAGAAACTGGGTCTAATCGCATCTATGGTCAGCCTGTTCTCTCTTTGGAATGCAGCAGGAGCGACGGGAGCTTCCGCCAGTAGTTTTGCCGATGTTTCTGGGCGGCTAGGTGTCACGGACGGTGTCGCGGGAGAGACGGTTGAAACACGACCGATTCCATGAGTTAACCAATGGTATAGTTATGAATAACAACGTTGGAAGAGTGACCTACGGATTTGGTGCTGACACAATGTTAACAAGCTATACATAACTAACAGTAAATGTCACTTATGGATCATAGAATGGGCTTTTCTCAAATATAATTTGCAGCCAATATTACATGGGTAGGTTGAATATGAAACTTTCTTGGTGCTCAATAATTAGTATGCTTACTATTCTTTTGTTAACGGGGTGTGAGCAAGTTGCTACTCCCGACGTTCCTAGTGCCCTTGCTTCAGTAAGTCCCGCGGCTTCGCTCGATCCGACTTTTGCAACTAAACCTGTCGATACTGGCGTGCTTCCTGCGAACAATACATCAGCTTCTAACCCGATTAAGGAGCCGGTTGGATTTGAGGTAGGTTCCCCAAAGGAAGAACCCGTGGTAACAGATGAGAAGAAGCAGACTAAGAAATCAGCCTTAAAGCCCATTTATTCGGTTGGAAAAGGTCAGGTGGCCATAACCATTGATGACGGTCCGACGAAATATACGGAGGAACTACTCAAAGTTCTAAAGGAACAGAACATACACGTCACTTTTTTCTTCATTGGACAAAATGCGGCTGCTTTTCCGCAGTCTGTGACCCAAGCTGTGTATGAGGGTCATGAAGTTGGTTATCATTCGGACACGCATCCTCACATGTCTCAAATGACCTATGACGCACAAGAAAATGAGTTTAATAGCGGTCTAAATAAACTTATAAAGTTCGATAAGCACCCGGTCACATTATTTCGTCCGCCCTATGGTGCCTATAACAACGATACCAAGCTTCTAACGGAAGAACACCAAATGCAAATGGTGCTGTGGAATGAAGATCCCAAAGATTGGGCAACAACAGACCCTTCCAAAATCGTTAAAAGTGTATTATCCCAAGTTCAATCTGGCAGCATTATCGTTATGCATGATCATCCATCTACCATAGCGGCTTTGCCGGATATTATTAAAGGCATAAGAAAGAAGGGATATACATTAGTAACGGTGCCTTATTGATAGGGAATCTGGGGCCAGTTTTTGATTAGATACTTGCATTTATATGCAAGTGTCTTTTTTACATTTCTCGTGCTAAGCCGTTGTAGGATTTGATAATTCTCTGGAAATAATCAATATGGCTCAGACTTTATTAAGTTCTAGCAATGTCCAAAATGTAAATTTTGTATATTGACAGTGAGATTCCAGCATGGGCCCACGGAGCAGTGTCCACGATGAAGCAAGTAGGCATTATAGTGGGACGTGGGGACAATAAGTTCGTACCGAACGAAACGGCAACAAGAGCCGAGGCTGTGACGATGATCATGAACTTGCTTCATGTGAAGAAACCAAATAACAGAATTTAGAATAGGGAGACCTTTAGTCAGAGGGTCTCCTTTTTTTGATGGAAGAAGGCTGCATGTGTACTTTATTTAGGCAGTCGGATTCGGAACGCTGTTTCTTGAAACGGAATGCTCGGCATATCAACACAGCCCTGATGCATTTCAGCAACAATCGGAAGCCTGTAGAGCGGCTAAACTTTAAACGGTTTAAGCCGGGAAGCCACCTCCGGGCGGAGGCCAGGCGCCGTAGAAGCGGCGCAGCAACACAATTTCGCCCAGATGATATGAGTTGTGGGACGCGATATTGCGCAGCATTCCTGCTCGGGTTTCAACTGGGAAATGTGGAAGTGGTTCGTCCAGTTGTGCCGTTTCTGCAATGGTGACAGCCCGGTCGACCCCATCCAGAAACATCTTGATATCAGATTGCCAAGACATCTCATCTTGAGGGCTCGTCTCTTCCGGCCAACTTCCCATGACGTTAGCTGGGGGCTGCGGTTTACGTCCTTCCAAATGCTCCAGCATGAATTGCTGCCAGTAATGCATGTGTCTCAACAGTTGATAGATACTATAAGGCATGGCTTCATGTACGCGCCCAGCCAGTTCGGCATCAATGTCTGGTAAAGCGCGGGCAATACGAATATGTCCGCGTTCCCCGACCAGCGATTTTACTAGGGCTTGTCCAAATAATTGATTTGCATCCGTCATGCGGAATCATCCTCTCCAATAGGCTGCTGTCCAATCTACTGCGTTACTAATACTTTAACAACTAAAGGGTAGGAGTCTCTAGAGGCTCCCCCTTGTACGACTTGATTATCAATGGAGCAGCAAGAAATTCCCGCGCTCGGCTCACGAAAGTTTTGAGATGATCGGTCTTATTGTGTGAGGCAACTGCGTCTAGGTTTTCCCATATTTCCACCATTGTGTAAGTACATTCCTTTTCAATGTCCAAATACAGGTTGTAAGCAATATTACCGTCCTCGACTCTGGAAGCGGCAATCAATGCTTTGACTTCCCGTATAAAATCGTCATTTCTGGCCGGATTTACTTGTAAATTGGCATGTAGAATAATCATAGTTGACACATCTCCTCTAAAATAGGCGTGAATTTAGTGTTACTTCCAAGTTATAACCTGATCGATAGGCAAACGAACCGATGGGTAACCGCTGTCTACAGCTTTGCCGATCGATATTAGCATGACTGGAACGTAGCGCTCCGGGTCTAGTCCGAAGGCTTCAGCAATCTTGTCCTTCTCATATCCGCCGATTGCGTTGGTGTCATATCCATGGGCACGGGCAACTAACATTAGTTGCATGGATACTAGCCCGCTATCAATTAGCACGGTTTCCTTGTTTATTTCTGGGGTCATTTGTTCATAATACTTGGATATAGCCGCCAATTGCTTTTCTTTTACTTCCTTAGGCATAAACCCGAGTTCCACGGCCTTGCCATAAATCGCTTCTGCATTGTTGATGCTGTTCAAATCACCGAAGATGGCGATAACCGCGGAGGAGGTTTCGACTTGTCTTTGGTTGAAGCGTGAAAGGGGGGCAAGGATAGCTTTGGCTTTGGGGCTTTCAATTATCAGGAAACGCCAAGGTTGCATATTGACGGAAGAAGGAGCCATGGTGGCCTTTCTAAGAATTTCCGTCATTTCGTCCCGGCTGATTTTAACAGTTGGATCGTATTTTTTAATGGAACGGCGCCCGGCAACAATTTGATTAAAATCGTTTGTGGTTAATGCTGTATTCATTCTTCATTTCTCCCCTTAGTAATATTATTTCGCATGCGTTCAATCATGTGTGAGAAAAGTTTCTGTTCTTCCTCACTAAAACCTTGCAGCAGCTGTGCCATAAAAAGGATCTTTTCTTCTCGGTAAGCAACGATTTCCTGTCGGCCAAGTTCAGTAAGTCTCACCAAGGTGAAGCGATTATCATCTGGATTATTGCGTCGTGTGACAATACCATCCCCCTCAAGCTGTTTCAAATGCCTGGTAATTGCGGCACTATCGATTTGCAATTCTTTTTGTAAAGTGGTCTGATTGATTTCATCGACATGGTAAAGTTTGTGCAATAGCCGAAATCTCGATGGGCTTACACCGGTACAGTGTCCGAATTGAGAGATAAGCTGGATATAGAAGTTTTGAAGTTTATCAATAATGGAATTATCCATTGAATCTTTCAAGCTATCCCTCCTACCTTTAATATTAATTGATATATCAACGATTGATGGGTCAATTATATAAATTGGTTGAACACTTGTCAAGAAGAGTGTTACTGAAACAGAAGGAGGGAATGATATCGCATGAAGCAACTAATGTGCGCATATCCTAATACAATTATCGAGGTGAGGTTGAACGATTCCAGCTACCAATTGCGGTTAAGCGCGATCGATCTGATCGGCTTGGCGGAGCGTCTCGACGCGGAAATATCGAATATGACCGTGAACATCATACAGGTGCTGGCCAACGAGCATATTCGACAAGAGATCGATCGGATCGGCGTTTCCCAAGGTTTTGCTGTTTTCGCCGACGTCATTGACTACAAGGTGACGGTCGAAACAAACGGGCAAATGTTGGAGGTGCACGACTTTGGTGGATCGTACTCGATCCGGACCATTAAGTTGGAGCGTGAGAAGACGAACCGTAACCTGGTTGCCGTTCAGTATATCCCGGGAAATGGAACCGTCATATTTGTTCCGTCAAAGATGGAAACCAGACCAGACGGCACTAACGAAGCGATTCTGAACGTGCCACATAACAGCTTGTACACAGTCGTAAATGTGCAAGCCCGAACGTTCGCCGATTTAACCGGACACTGGGCGAAAGCGGATGTGGAGCATCTGGCGTCCAAGCTGTTGGTGAACGGCGTGGCGGCTGACCGTTTTGAGTCAGAGGGAACCATTACACGAGCGGAATTCTCAGCCTTGCTCGTTCGTGGGCTAGGGTTACCCGTGAAGGAGAGCGAGGGTGGTGATCGATTTGCGGATGTCCCTGCATCCGCATGGTATGCATCTGCAGTAAATGCGGCAGTGGCTAGCGGGCTGGTTAGCGGCATCGATGCCGGCCGTTTTGCGCCTAACGACCCAATTACCCGCGAGCAAATGGCCGTTGTGATTGCTGGCGCCTTAACCTTCACCAGCCATGGAACCGGTAGCGATGGGCAAGAGGGAGGCCATCTGGATGCTTTCACGGATCGAAACTCCATTTCTTCATGGGCGCAAGCTGCGGTAGTCCGAGCATCGGAAGACGGCATTATGAAAGGGATGGAAGACGGACGCTTTGCCCCGAGGGAGTATGTAACGAGGGCGCAGGCAGCGGTCATACTAAAAAGGTTCCTGCAATATGTGCATTTTATCGATTAAATCAAGCAGAGTAATCAATCCAAAATTAATCGAGATACTTATTCATAGAATCGTCTGTATAACGATAGTGAAGGAGCTTGCCTCATGGCAGCTCCTTTTGTCGTACAAGTAACTGGCAGCATGATTCAGCATACTTGCTCCAATTTTGCGTCCTCAATATGCAGGTAATACATACAAACAAGATAACCAAGGAAATAAATCTTCCCTAGAAATCCAATCATCACAGTTCCACCCAATCCAATCGCAGCGCTCTAGCGATGCTCTCCAGCACTTGCGTCGAGACGTTTATATCACGCCCCTGCTCCAGCCACGTATACCAAGAAACGCTAACTCCGGCAATTTGCGCCAACTCTTCTCTTCTTAACCCTGACGTCCTTCGTCTTGTCCCTATCGTAAATCCGTGTTCCGAAGGATCCAGACGCTCTCTGCGCGTCCTTAAAAAGTCTCCCAATTCCGAACGCCGACTGTTCGCACTCATATAATACACTCCTTATAAGGTAAGGGTGTCCCTAACCTGGTGTTACTGCACCTATGATAACTAAACTCATCGTTAGCCAGTTGTATCTGGAGCATAATCATAGCACAGCACAGGTGACACAGTACAAATTCAATCAAATAGGAGAGATGATAAACATGAAATATCGGAAATTAGGGAAAAACGGACCGGAAATCTCTGTGATCGGTTTTGGAACTTGGGCTATTGGCGGCGGAGAATGGGTGTTCTCATGGGGCGAACAAAACGATCAATTGTCGCAAAATAGTATTCGTGCTGCGCTTGATGGTGGCATTAACTTTTTTGATACGGCTGCTGTTTACGGAATGGGTCACTCCGAAGAAGTGCTCGGTAAGGCGCTTAAGGGCAGTCGCGAGAAAGCCGTCATCGCTACTAAGTTTGGTCTAGTCTGGGACGATAAAAATAATATAACCCGCAACGGAACATACGGTTCGATCATTCGCGAAGCGGAAGAATCCTTGCGCCGTCTCGGTACCGATTATATCGATTTGTACCAAATGCACTGGCCCGATACTGATGTTAAAGCACCTCTTGAAGAAACAATGCGAGCCATGGAGAAGTTGGTTCAGGATGGTAAAATACGTTATGTAGGAGTCAGCAACTTCCCGATCGCACTTCTTGATGAGGCTTTGGCGGTCAGACATATTGATTCCCTGCAACCGCCATACTCCATACTTGCTCATCAGGTGGAGTCCGATCTTCTGCCGTATTGCATAGCTAAAGAAATCGGCGTACTGGCTTATAGTCCGCTTGCATCGGGCCTTCTCTCGGGCAATTATACTTTCGACTCTCGCTTCGATGAGCAGGATTGGCGATCGAAATCCCCTTCCCATACTGGGGAATGTTTCATGCAAAATATCGCTATTGTCGAACAACTCAAAGACGTAGCTGAACAACTCGGCATCACAGTTTCCCAATTAGCCATTGCTTATGTTCTGGCGAATCCTCTCTTAACGAGTGCTCTTATTGGGGTACGTAAGCCCGAGCATATTTTGAATGCATTGGCCGCTGCCGAAGTAACACTGGATGAATCTGTGCTTACAGAGATAAGAAGTATTGCCAAAAGCGCCCGAATCGTAATGCCTATCAACGAATAGTGTATTCAAATGCCAAATTGAGTGAAAAAAATAAACTCGATTGATAACGGAATACGATATCTCAATCACTGCAACACGATGCTGCCGCGGGATCGTCCGCGCAGCCTCTTTAAGCTATCGGGCAGTAGAGTATAATTTGTAAAATCATGGAACTTATGTGAACATTGAACGTCTAATTGGTTAGTTAAAACTTGCTGAAGGAGACAGGCAAAAGAGGTATTGGGAAAAAATATATACAAAGGATACAAGGTGAATAAAAAATGAGATGGATGAAAATTGCGGTTATAAGTGTTTGCAGTATGGCGTTTGGGATTACCAGCTATGCGTCGGGAGGTGTGGAAAGCATCCAGGCTTACTTAAACCATGATTTCAAATTTACGCTCAATACTAACACTTGGGTACCCAAAGACAGTGATGGTGCCGTACTAACTCCAGTCATTATTAATGGTACATCGTATCTGCCAGTTAAAGCAGTCGTTGAGGCAACAGGCGGAGAAATCCAGTGGAATGAGGCAACGAAAACCATTGCGATAACATCTGCTAATGGAAACGAAGCCACTATTAGTGAAAGAGAACGGATGATAATTGAAAAAATAAACGAAATAAAAGAAAAGTTAAAGTTGGGTTTAACTAAAGAAAAGGTGAAATCATTATTTAAAGAACAATTGGAGCTTGCGGATTTTAATGGAGATTTAGAAAATGGAAGTGACTCCTATTGGAAATACAATTTTTTCAAAGACCCTAATTATAAAAGTGCTTTACCTGACCACGTTCCTGATGAAGAAGGTCTGAAGAATAAAAAAATTGGAGCTAATTTATTTATCGGATGGAAGAATAATGAGTTATACCTTTATTCAATATCTTATTTTAATCCTAAAGCTAATAAAGTCTACATGTATTTATTGAATCCTGATGGTTCTACTTCAGATAGCCCAATTAATCCTTAGACAAGCGGTAGAAAAATATGATCTTCTTAAAACGCCAAACGGCTCAAGTAAGAGAAAGATTGTTAAGCTAATGGAAACTATAGCTCAATCATGATATACGGCAGCCGGCACACGATCGGCTGCCGTTGTCCGTTTGAGTAACGGGCAGGTTTCTACAGTGATTTTTGGTGAAATTATTCTTTACCTACGAACGTGTATTCGTTATAATATGTATGGGTATATTTTCCATGTTGGGAGTGGTTAAGTAGTGGCAGAAATAGTTAAAGCGAAAGTTGAAAATTCCCTTACTGTGTTGTTAGTTTCAGATTTAGAAAAATCAATGAAATACTATGAAGATGCTTTGGGATGTGAAGTCAACGAACACTGGGCAATTCGAGATAATTTCGGTCTAGGCTTTAAATTAATTCAAGCAAAAAACATTGAAGATGTTAGACCGAATAAAGGAACTTGGAATACCTATGCTTATATAAAAACCCATGACGAACTTGATGCTTTATATCTTGAACTTAAAAAAAACGGAGCAATTATTGTCTCGGAACCAAAAGCAATCGAACAAGACTGGGGTTCTTGGAAGGATTTCTCTGTTCGAGACTTGGATGGATACGTTATAGGTTTCGGTTCGGGAAATAAAAATGACTAATCAGAGTGGGTCTGTCGTTACGCTAACGAAGAACGTTAGTTGAAATCAACGATTAGTTCGTCGCGCCGGCTGCTGCTCTTTTTATCATTAAGCTATGGGAGCAAGTCAGGAATAGGAACAAGTTGAAACGAGGTTTTAGTGCCTTATAGAGAGGGATAAAAATGAAGAATGTCCTCACAATATTGGCAGCAAATTTTGATTCAGAGGAACAACTAAAGGAATTTGTAGAGATTATCTACAATGAGGACGGGGACGCCCGACCATCCGGAATAATGACAAGTATCGGAACTACACGTCTAGACTATGATTTTGTGGAGACACATTTTTTTAATGATGTGGAATCGCGTCAATCATTCTGGGATTATTTGTGTTACGAATATTGTTCAAACGAATCTTTTTCAAAACAGATTCCTCCGACTCTTAATGAATGCATTAACCAGTTCAATTCAATCATTTTACTATACGGAAACGATTCGCTATATGGTTCAGTGAATAAGTTTTTGTTTCAAATTGGGGGATTAGTTAACCCAATCGGATCTTCTGCCGTTTTTCTCTCATGTATTACATATTAAACTTACTAGAAATCATAATTTTCATCGTTACATAAGGTAGTGAATCATTATACTAACGGCGAACAATAGTGGAAAGTTAAGGGAACAGTTCGCCGAGGCCGGCAGTTGTTCTTTTTCTTTTAATCGTGAGCAGAATTCCTCAACAAGATTTAGGGGAGTTATGTTATTATTTTGGAATGACATCTGGTTTAAAATGGAGGATCTCAATGAATATAAATGAAACTGGAATCATTATATTTTGTGAAAATTATGATGTGGTATTAAAATTTTATTCTGAAAAATTAGGGTTACATGTTCGCAAAAAAGGAAAGCACTTATCTGTATTAGACTTCGGAGGTAGTTATCTCATGTTGGAGGATAACGGGGTTGCTTCGATAAAGGAAAAAACAAGGGCAGAGAATCCTACAGTTATCCGTTTTAACGTAAATAACTTTGAAGAGGCTGTATCAGAGTTGATGCAGCTTGGCGTTTCTGTTGATGTAAAGAAGCATAGTTGGGGAACGATTGGAGTAATTATAGACCCCGAAGGAAATCGGATTGAATTAAAGGATTAGATTTAAAGAGACATGAAGTAGTATATTAATGCAATGAAGAACTATAAATAGAAACGATAATCCATATGGTAGCCAGATAGATACCGGCCACTTTTTTCAAGTCTAGAAGGAGGGCACTTGATTGAAATATATTGAAGTTGGGATTGGGAATACCTGGATTGTTCGAACGGAGACAGAACTTGCTGACGGGTCTGAATTTGAGCAAAAAGGTATTATTAAGCCAATTATTTTTCGATCCTTCTATTTTAGAATATGGATAGGCAAAATAGTTATTATTGGGGACTCCAGAGAAGGTTTGAAAAGAACGAAAAAGATAAGAAATGCTTTTAAACTTATTTTTGGATTAACAAGATATGATAAAAAGTCTCGGGGTTGAGCTAACGAGGAACGTTAATTCAAAGCAACCAGGGAGCAGAATGCCTCGGCAGCTGCTCCCTTTTATCATTCAAGTAACGGGCAGAATACTTCCACTATATGGTATTATTAAAGGTACAACAATTGCATTAAAAGTAAATTATCTCTCTTAATTTAAAGGAGTTTTTTATGAAAGTTGTGAACGCTATAAAGGATGATCTGAACGTATGGTTGGAACTGGCCTCTGAAGTTGAGTACTTATTTGGTCCTATGGTAAGTGATCCAAAATTTATTCAGGCAATAGAGAAAAATATTAATCAATGCAGTGCATTTTGTGTGAGAGAAAACGATGGATTGCCAGGATCACGTTTACTCGGTGGAGTTTTATTTTCTTCAGCAGGTGCCCCCAGCTACAAGATTGGGTGGCTAGCTGTTTCATCTCGAGCGAGAAACAAAGGTATAGCAACGGAACTACTAAGACATATATTGAAACTTGCTGATGTCCCAGCAGAAGTATCAGTTATTACATTTGGCGATGAAATTCCAGACGGACGACCTGCAAGGAAGTTATATCAGAAGTTCGGATTTGTGCCTCAAGAGGAGTCAATTCCAAATGGTCCAGAAGGCAGCAGTCGTCAAAAATTCAAACTGCTTATTAAATAGAGGCTTAAACTAACGGAGAAGTATGACAAGTTCTGCTATAAGCGACTAATTTCGTGAAAAGCAGGAGATTGCAATGAGTAATGTTAACTTTACAACCGAGGATGGGAATGACGGAACCAAGTATCCCGAAACCATCCCGCCAATACTCCTGCGCGCGTCATGTTTAACAGAACATGAGGTGTGGAGATCAGGTAGATTCGGCAGAACGAAGGCTGGAGCCATTCTAATAGAAAAGGTATGCCAATGGATATGCCGCGCGGCTGAAAAACTGGATATGGTGAGAATGTTCAAACAGACTGAACTGACGAACTTCCGAATGTACAGGTCTAAAGTTAGAGCATGTGGAAACATATGCACCATCAAACGATGGGGTGAGCGGCGTAAAGTAAGAATTTTTCCTATGAAATACGCTATGCCGAACAATGGCGGCATTGGTCTCACAGGCTTAGAGGAAGCACCTAAGTCCAGAAAGAATAGCTAGGATGTAAGGGACTTGGAAAGCAAGGGACGTTGCAACAAGGGCTGTTACCCGAAACGGTTGTTATAAGGCACATGCCGAAATACATTAATCCTTGTGAGGGCAGGGGCACGACTGATGAATCTCCTGTAATGGGAGTGGAGGAACAGCCCCAAGTCTAA
>NZ_BMHE01000026.1 GCF_014640555.1 Paenibacillus marchantiophytorum
ATAGCAACATTTGATAGCGTTCATACAAATTTTGAGCATGCCTTTCACTCGTTGGAATGCCTTGTTCGTTCAATGCTTCGGCAACTTCTGAAACCGTTCGATGTTGCTTAAAGCGCAGTTCCCCAATGAGAGCAAGCACGTCATATCCATATGATGAATGTTTCATGCTAAGCATCTCAGCTTCAGCAGATTTATACGCAACTCCTGAATGTGAACAATCTGGATTCTTGCAAGCATAAGCCATACTCCATGCATGGATGATTCCGTCTCTTGTGACAATTTTTTTCTCCCATGCCGTATGGGTTCTCCGCAATTTCGAATCACAGTGCGGACAGTTTTTAAACTCAGGTCTGAAGTAAACTCTGGGTGCAGCACCCAATCTATTTTTCTCAAGCATGAAGGTCATCTCCTAGGATAAATTCTGACCTCTACACCTTCGACAAAAGATTGGAAATACCTGCTAGTTAATTGTGCTGTCGTAGAAAAAAAAGTAAACCGATGATTTTGAATATGCTCCATCAGGATGATATACAGTCTTTGATTTTAAAGGATAACAGTATGATTGACGAATATTTTAATGAATTCAAAGGGGGTGTGGACCATCGTGCATGATGAGTTTGTATGGGGGATTTTTGTAGCTGAAAATACAGGTCGTTTGCCGAACTTCTTCCCAATAGCTTTATATACAACGAGTGATAGAGCATTAGAAAATATTGTTTTTGCAAGAACACCAGTGCCTTATTCAATCTCATAGAAGGGCAGAGGAAATGGTTAAAGAAGTTCTACCACATTCGAATGAACGTCGCGGCCTTTATGAGGCGCCTCAATGCCAACCCCATGGAAGTCATTGACCGGCTCTGTGTTCGACTGTAAAACAAAAGTTTAATTTATCTTAGTTGGTGCGTGGTGCGGCAGTGGTGGGAGGCGAGTTGCTTGGTGCGGTGAGCAACACTAACTGGTGGGAGTGGTGAGCGACACTAACAGGCGGAGAGCGCGCCTAGCGTCTTCGTCCCTCTGCTGCTGATCTTTTCGTTGTTGAAACATTGGATTTATCCAGTGTTTTCCTCGTTTTTGCGCTTCAGAAACCTCTTTCATTGGGTATTTCCAATGGAATTCCCAGAATTGGCTCTTGTAGAGCCATTCCCTGTTAAAAGATTGGATAAATCCAGTGAGAGGTTGATTTTAACTGCTTTAAAGCTGATTTCATTGGATTAATCCAATGAAACTTTTTGTTTGGTGTCTTGAATTACGAAATGGAGTCCGTTCTCTGCCGAGACGGCGAATAAACGATGTTGATGGTTACAAAGGGAGCAGCACAAGGAGAGAGATCCAGTATGCTGAAGGAAAAGGAAAAATAAATAGGGAACGAGAGCACACGTGGGTTGACTGACGGCAGCTTCATTACTCTGTTGTGCTGACTACTCATAGTAAATCGCATCAAAAGGAAACTCGAGTTGTTTTAACCGATATTCCTTCGGTGTCATAGTCATATACGTTCGAAAAATTTTGCCAAAGTAGCTAGGACTGTCGAAGCCGCAATGTTGGCCAATGTCTTGAATTGGCAAATCTGTGGTTCGAAGAAGAGCAAGGGCAGCCTCCACTCTCCGATCGCGCAGATAGGCTAGTGGCGAGGTTTGTTCGGAGCGCTGAAACAGTCTGCATAGGTAATGTTTATTGATTTCACAGTGCTGAGAGATCATGTCGAGTGTAAGAGGCTTTGCATAGTGCTCTTTCATGAAATTCTTGGCTGTTTGGATTATCGTGCTTGAGTTTGGGCTCATGTCCTTCGTCAGCTCTCGGCTCGATTGGAGCAAGGTTAGCATCCATTCATATACCGCGATTGACAGTTGGTACTTATCGGTGGCCTTACCTTCAGCAACCATGCGCAGCAGCTTCCAGAGTCCTTGAATCAGTGGGGACCCCGATTCTCTGCGAATCACAGGTCCTTCCAAGGCGATCACCAAATCCCAGATGCGGTTCGCCTCATCTCCACGCAAATTCAGCCAAATAGCCTCCCATGGCTCTCCCTGATTTTGATAAAAGTATCTGTGACTGCTTGGCACTTTAACAAGGAAGGCTGTACCTTTCGGCAACGCGATGCTTTGCTGTTCATAGTCAAGATAGCCTTGACCGCTCAGCGTATATTGAAAAATGACATGCCCGCAGTCGGGACGGTTATCGCCGGTGAAACTATAGGCAGAGCTATTGATCGTCTGCCACCCGATAGAATCCATTGTCAGGATAGAGGTATCGTCATTGCGAAAGGCGTACGAAGAAGGTTTCAGCATAGGATTCTCCCGAAAAGTCAATTTTGTTATAGTATAAATCACAACTTTAAGATTGTCGCCTTATTATATGGAGGATACAATCATTCTTAGATAAAGGAGTGATTGTTGGAATGGCTAATCATGAAATAGGAATACAATTATTGCCTGATGAATATTGGTGGGGAGGCCGTGTAGCAGATGGCACAAGTATGCCTTTCGGTAAATCCCTTTTCCATATCGATTTAGCTGCTGACAGCGGAGCGAATCAAGCCAGCCCGCTGCTCATCTCGAGTAAGGGCCGATTTATTTGGAGTGAAGAGCCGTTTGTTTTTCAAATGGATGGAGAGCGTTTGCAAGTGGAAAGCGAGCATGGGCCGCTGATTGTAGGAGAGGGACATGAAAGTTTAAAAGGGGCTTACCTCTATGCGTCTCGCACGTACTTTCCGCCGGTTCCATCCATTCCTGAACCGTTGTTGTTCACGGCTCCGCAGTATAATCTATGGATCGAGCTGCTGTATGAGCCAACGCAGGAGAAAGTGCTGCAGTACGCAAGAGATGTGCTGGCAAATGGCATGCCGCCTGGCGTCATCATGATTGATGACAATTGGCATGAGCCTTATGGTACGTGGATGTTTCATTCTGGGCGTTTTCCAAAGCCTGAACAGATGGTCGAAGAGCTTCATACGTTGGGCTTCCAAGTCATGCTCTGGGTATGCCCGTTTATCAGCCCGGATTCTATCACCTTTCGAAAGCTGGAACCGGAGGGCATTCTTCTGCAAGATCGCGACGGCAAGACGGCTATTCGTAAATGGTGGAACGGGCACAGTGCCGTTCTGGACTGCACCAACCCGCTGGCTGTCGCGTGGATTCAAGATCAGCTTGACGCCCTGCGGTCTGATTATGGCATTGACGGGTTCAAGTTGGACGCGGGCGATTTGGAATTTTACGAGCCTGATGACCGGAGTTACTTAAAAACGACACCAAACGGACAAAGTGAAGCATGGGCTCGCGTAGGTTTGAAGTACCCGCTTAATGAGTATCGTGCATGCTGGAAGCTGGCTGGCCAGCCTTTGGTTCAGCGACTGAAAGACAAGCAGCATAAGTGGGAGGGAAACGGGCTTGATTGCTTGATTCCTGACGGGCTGGCACAAGGGCTTCTCGGCTACGCGTATACATGCCCCGATATGATTGGTGGAGGCGAATTTTTGAGCTTTTCGGTAGAAAAGTTGGATTCAGAGCTGTTCGTTCGCTCAGCTCAATGCTCGGCTTTGTTTCCGATGATGCAGTTTTCGGCGGCGCCTTGGCGAGTTCTTGATTCAGAACATCTTCGTTATTGTGTGGAGGCTGCTCAGCTGCATGCATCCTTCGGTGGGGAAATTCTGGAGCTTGCGAATCAAGCGGCTATATCGGGAGAACCTATTTTACGCCACATGGCCTATGAATTTCCTGAGGAGAGGTTAGAGACGGCCCTTGATCAATTTATGTTGGGAAGCTCACTGCTGGTTGCTCCGGTTATCGTCAAAGGAGCACGTGCTCGTCACGTAATCTTCCCTACAGGGACTTGGGTAGGGGATGATGGCACCATCGTGTCGGGCCCGATCAAGAAGGAGATTGAAGTGCCGCTCGGAAGGCTGCCTTATTACAGGAAACAGTAACCTAAGGAGCAGAGCCGAAGTGCAAGTAGAATCAATCGGCGGGTCACCCTGATGGCGGTTTAACAAACTGCTTATGGGTGACTCTTGTTTTTTTGCTATCTTGAGTACATTTTCATCCTCTAAGTTGCAGCCCTGTTCTTGCATGCCATGTTTGTCAAAAAAAGTGCCGACTGAAAGTCAGATCACTCCACTATGAATAGTGAATCATCTCATTAATAGTTAAAGTATCCGCTTACATTATGAGAGTGAATCTGCTGGCGAGTTCAGGCGTTAAAAGAAAGAGTGGTGCACGGACACAATATCGTCGTCCCTTATCGAGATGAATGCCAGCCGCATATCGCCGTAGCTGTAGATATCCAGATGGAGAAGGTACTGGCTTATGCCCTAGAATCCGGGCCAAGAGATAAAGCCGTGGCAATGATCGATGAATGGTTCTATCTTTATGTGGAACAGGCGAAAACAAGCACCGAGGTGCACGAGAATATTTTGCTCCTGAGCTCACTAATCATTCATATCATAATCGAAGAGAGCATCAACGAAGATATCGGCTTTATGAGGTGGCAGGCAAGTTATATATTAATGCCTCTTACTTATCTAGATTGTTTAAGCAGCATCTGGGGCAATCCTTTACTTCCTATATCGTGGAGTTCAAAATGAAGCTAGCCATGCAGTGGCACCAAAGTATTTCGCAAGATGTGGGGAGTTACACCGGCTGATGTGAAGAATAAAAAATACATTTAGCATGAATGGATGTCAGTTTTATACAGACCGTTATCTAATCCCGACTATGGCACCGCGACGAATTACTATTAAATAAATCAAGTTGATTTTTATCGTATCGGCAAAAAGAGAGGGAGGAGCATAAGCTTATGAAATTAGGGCATATAATGATTTTCGTCAATGACATGACAAAAGCGAGATGGTTTTATTCTGAACTTCTGGGTTTGCAAACATTGTTAGAACAAGAGAATAAGCTTGTATTTGCTCTTGAAGGTTTTCAGCTCACAGCTTTTAAGTGTGAAAAAACTACGGAAATGAGGTCGCATCTGTGGAGCAATCTTTTAAGGAAATGAAGGAAAAGGGTATTCAATTTTTACATGATAAACCTACTCAAGGGCTAAATGCGGCATTTGTTGATCCATTTGGTAACGTGCATGAAATCGCTGAGTAGAGAATTGTAAATAGTAACTTGTACCTTTTTATTATATGATAGTGATATGTCAAATATTGAGAAAATAACGCGTCGTAGATTCTTAAAGAAAAGTGTCATGTGGACGGGTGGTCTACTATCAATACCACCTTTGAGTTACGGGTATGCTACATTGGTAGAGCCACGTTGGTTACAAGTGGAGCGTGTATCGTTGGCGTTTCCTAATCTGCCGGAAGCATTCAAAGGACTACGTGTGGTGCAATTCAGCGATCTTCATTATGGATTCCATCTAGATATAAAGCAATTAACCAACGTAGTAGAGCAAATTCAGGCGGAACAACCGGACATTGTATGCTTTACAGGCGATCTAGTAGATTATGCTCTCGGTCCCCACAGTAAAGACATTCGTGATGTATTAAATACGTTAAAAGCGAAACACGGCTGTTATGCTGTGCTTGGCAATCATGATTACTACGGGGATGCTGATGCAGTGGCAGGCGTTCTAGAGGATGCTGGTTTTCACTGCTTGCGTAATAAAGGTATTAGGGTACAAAAAGGGACCCAATCGATTTGGATTGCTGGAGTTGAGGATATGTGGGAGGGTGTTCCTAATCTAAAGAATGCTATGAAGATGGTGAAAAATGATGAGTGGGTGCTATTGCTATCCCATGCTCCAGATTTTGCCGATATTGCTGCCTTAGAACCCGTTCATTTGCAACTCTCTGGTCATAGTCACGGCGGTCAAGTGAGGCTTCCGCTAATCGGACCGCTGTCTTCGGTTCCTTATGGTGTCAAATATCCATCTGGACTTTATCATGTTGGGAAAGACAAATCGCTAACCCTTTATACAAATCGAGGTATCGGTGTGTCGGTTCATCCAATTCGATTTATGTGTCGACCGGAAATAACTGTTCTAACACTAGTTTAAAGACTTAACAGAGGAGGTATAATGCAGCTTTACGCATTATACCTCCTTTTATCATAATATCGGATTTTTAGTAGAATAATAAAACAGAATAAAGGAGCTGTTACGTTAAATGAAACAGATTACTTTTCGCCAATCCCAAAGTTCCGATGTTGAGACAATTGCTAATTTACGGGTAATTGCATTACGAAGTGATTTAATTAGGTTAGGAAGGTTTGATGAAGAGAAGGTTCGTCAACGGTTCCGTAACTCATTTGACTCAGATCAAACTTGGATTATTGAGTCAGATTCTTCTTTTGTTGGCTGCGTAGCTCTTAAACCAACGTTGGATGGTTATTTATTGGAACATTTTTATATTTATCCCAATTACCAAGGTAAAGGGGTCGGTAGTCATGTATTAAAAAAATTACTCGAACAAGATGAAGTAAAAGGAAAACGTGTAATATTAAATGTCTTACAAGGAAGTTCTGCTAAACGTCTTTATGAACGGTTTGGTTTTAAAGTTGAAAACGAGGATCTCATAGACGTTTATATGTCCTTAAATGACTTTAATGTTTTGGATAAAACGAAGGGAGGATAGGTAAGAAAAAGGGTTTCGCCGCCCTGAGAGATCAGCCTATAGGAAAGTGGAGAGCTTAAAGATTAAGCAACGGGTAGCAGTATAGTTAAAAAAGGAACTTAAATTTATATCTCGAATATCTAATGTAATCGGATAGCTAAAAATATAATGAAGACAGGAGTAGTTACCATGATAAAAGGTTTCGGAGGAATATTTTGGAGAACTAAGAATCTTGAAGTTGTAAAAAAATGGTACAGTGAAGTATTGAAGATTGAAATAGAAAATTGGAATGGGACAGTGATACAACCCCAATTAGGAAATGAGACTATCTTTTCTTTCTTTACCGAGAATGACAGTTATTTTCCAACAGAACAACAAGTGATGTTAAATTTCCAAGTACATAATCTAGACGAGACTATTAAGCATCTTGAACATTTGGGTGTACCTCTTGCCAAGCAAAAAGAGAGTAGTGACTTTGGAAAGTTTATTTGGATTGAAGATCCTGAAGGTCGACTGGTCGAGCTTTGGGAGAAATAACGAGTTGTCATTCATTTGCTATTGAGCAACCGGAAACGATAGCTTTATAAGAACAATCCGAGCAGGCGTCGCGGCGATCCTGCTTTTTCGTGGTAGAAATGCCAAAAGGCTTTGAGACAACTGGTCGAGTTATCATGAATATCGAAACAGCACGCCAGATGATTTTAAATATAGAAGGAAAAGGGTTGCGTACAGGACTTCGAGATATCGTTGAAGTTGTTTACGATCAGTTCACTAACGATGAACGATAGTTAAATATTTGTTACATGATTGAAATCATTGACCCTCAGCTAATTGCTGAGGGTCTCTTTTTACTATTAAACTAAGGGGCAGGATTCTACGGCAAGACATCGAATCAGAACGATTTTGCACGGAAAACTAGCTACAAAACTTCGAAGTATTTGATAGGATAGTTCCAATATGTGGTATTATTATAGCTGTGTAAAGCGACCCCGAAATACATAGAAAAATACACGGAGGTAATTATGCCCATAAATTTTTTAGCAAAGTTTACGAGAATATTATTGGTATACAGCTTAATATTAGCTATTACTTGCTGTAATCTTGTTATGGCTGATTCTGAGAACAAAAGCGGGTGGGCTGGAATTGCAGCATACGGTCTTGCATTTAAACAGGATGGTACGGTTTGGGCCTGGGGGAATAACCAATCAGGGCAGTTGGGGAACGGGGAAGGAGGGAGCAATGCTGCAACCTCCCTTATACCGACCCAAGTCAAGGGATTATCTGATGTGATAGCAGTTGCGAAAGGCCAAGGCTTTTCGCTAGCATTGAAAAAAGACGGAACTGTATGGGCATGGGGCAACAACAGTTCAGGTGAAATTGGTGATGGAACCCAATCCGTTTTCGATGAAAAGACCCATGCAACCTTAAAAAATGAAGATAGATACCTACCGGTTCAAGTAAGAGGACTATCCGATATTACTGCGATTGCAGCTAATTGGAATACAAGTTATGCCGTAAAGAAAGATGGTACCTTGTGGTCTTGGGGAGGAATCTATTATAGAAATAGAGACGGATCATATAGCAATAATACTACTCCCAAGCAGCTTGAAGGTTTTTCTGATATCGTTTCCGTTTCTCTTGGGTGGGGAAATATGATTGCCTTAAACAAGGACGGTACCGTATGGACTGGCTCGTCCGGAAGGGCCGTCCATATTAAAGGAACTTCCGACATAAAAGAAATAGCTGCGGGAGGACAATACTCATATGGGTTAAAAAAAGATGGTACAGTTTGGTTCTGGGGGTCAGGAGGACAAGGCGTTGTAGCAGGTAAGAATACCGCGGATCGGTCACAGCCTCAACTGCTTAAAGGTATTCATGATGTAGTATCTGTCAAAGCAAGTGCAGGAGGCCCCCTTTTATTAAAACGTGACGGAACCGTGTGGGCGAGCGGAGTGAATGACGGTGGTCAACTTGGCATTGGTTCTTACGAAGATAGTGAAGTTCCAGTACAAGTGAAAGGTTTGACGCGAATTAAAGAAATTAACGCGTCCGGAATTGATTTTAAATCAATGGCTTTTAAAGAAGATCATACCCTATGGTCATGGGGAAGCAATTACGTCGGGGACGGAACAGAATGGTATAGAACCATTCCAGTCTGGATCAAAAGCTATGATTCGGAAGTACTCCTGGAAGATCGAATAAGAGTAAAATTAGATGGAACTGAATTGGCATTTGATCAACCTCCTATTCTTATAAATGATGATACAATGGTGCCGTTGCGGAAAATATTCGAAGCGCTGGATGCAGATGTTACTTGGGACAATATCGCCTCAACTGTTACGGCAATAAAAGGTCAAATGGTGATTAATCTTACAGTTGGCAGCAATGAAGCTAAAGTTGACGGTGTTAGTCAAATGTTGGACTCGAAACCTATTCTCATTGGAGATAACATGTTTGTCCCGATAAGATTTATAGCCGAATCTTTCGGGGCAACGGTAAGTTGGGAAGAGGCGTCTAAAACAATTTTAATTAAAAGTAAATTAAAATAAGGGACAAAATCTGTTAAACAGACGAGAGCGATAATTCAATCATGACATTACGGCAGCCTGCACACGATGGATATTTTTGCTGTATTCCAATATTGGTTTTTGGGGTAGGAGTGAGCGAAGCGTACCCCTTCTCTTAATGAAGTAAATAGCATCGGAACTGGGATGCCTTTGTAGTAAAGAAGGAAGAAAGCATAAAGTACATAGGGCTACTAATGAATTGTATGATGCTTATAGACGAGAAAATGGCTACTTTTGCGATTTAATGAACTGAATTGGTGCTAACGAGCGATTTCAGGTGGAATGGTGATCATTTACTTGAAATAGCGCAGATGGAATTCATTAGATTTTCTGAAGGAGCGATTTTGAGCGAATAAAGGTTGCTGAGTTCGTAAGGGGAGATATGAGATTTGAAGATCCATAGAATAGATCATGTGGGTATAATCGTAAATGATCTCTCTGCCGCTAAAGAGTTTTCTCTCGATTTTGGCCTTATGGTGCAAGGGGAATGGGAAATGGAAGGAGAGTTGATGGATCAGGTATTTGTGCTTAATGACACCACTAGGGAGCTCATCCATCAAAGTCACGAAAACAAGAAGAACCAGCGTTAAGACGCTGGTTCTTCTTGTTTTCGCTCATTATGATTTTCTCCCCAAGCACACAACACTTCTGCTACTGGAATCAATGTTCTGCCATATTCACTAAGCGAATATTCTACTTTTGGCGGGACGGTGGGGTAGACCGTTCTTTCGATTACGCCTTCTTGTTCCAAGTCTCGAAGATGTTGCGTGAGCATTTTTTGGGAGACATCTGGTATCAGCTTTTCCAGATCGTTATACCGTTTGGTTGATTCCATCAAATGCCATAAAATCATCGGCTTCCATTTTCCACCTAAAACATGAATGACAGTCTCTATTGGACATTCGCGCTGATGAATCATTGATAAATCACTCCCTTACTTTTAAGTATGTACCGTACTTTAAAGTGCGTTCTTAACAGAATATTAGTACCGATATACAATAAAGTCAATCAAATCAATTGGGAAAAGGAGACAGTCAAATGAGTAAATCTTATTGGGGTCCAAAGACAGTAACATTTTGGTTAGTGGGCGTTGTTACACTGTTGATGTTGTTTTTAGGAGTAAAAGGTTTTATCCAGCCAGAAGCAGTGATTCGAGATTTTGGTATACCCCTGCATGACGTTTCTGATAAATATCTTGTTCTAATAAAAGCAGATCGTGATCTGTTTATTGGAATTTTCTTACTAGCCATGATGATACTTCGTATGAGAAAAGCATTGATCGTTGTTATGCTAACTTCTGTTTTAATGCCTGTAATTGATGCATTATTGGTATTAACGAATGCCGTAGATAAAACACCTTCTTGGATTCATATTATTACTGCGGTATATGGACTTGCAGTAGGTTGGATGTTGTATCGAGAAGAACAGCGAGTTCAAAAAGCAAATACTAGCACAGGATTATCATCAGAAAGGTATATCTAAAATAAGGGGGCAGTTCATGTATATTTACCTGTTGTTCATCCATATTATTTCCGCCGTGGTGGCCATGGCTGCAATCATCTGCTATCCCTTGATTATGAGCAGCGCCAGGACAGTAGGTCAAGCCAAGTTCGCGCTTGCGCTGCTGGAGAAGACGGCGATCCTGCCGAAATTCGGTGGCACACTGTTGCTTCTTACGGGGCTTGCTCTTGGTTTCTTAGAAATCTCTTTGTTCCGAGAGCTGTGGTATGTGTCCTCAATTGCCTTCTTCATTGTCATTCTAATTATCTTTGCTGGCCTAATTCCCTCCGGCATTAAACAGCAACTTAAGCTGCTTCAGCAGACGAAGGGCGATGTGCTACCTGACGCGTACCGATTGAATCGCAGACGCTCCGCTTGGTTGGAAGGGATCGCGAATCTTGCTGCGCTCATCTCGATCCTGCTAATGGTGTTCAAGCCATACTAATGTACTCAAGATAAGTGGAGGAGCTTGCAGTGATGCAGTTCCTCTTTGTCATTAAAGTATATGTTGGAAAAATTGTGCTGTTTCACAGCGTTATTGAAATGTGAGTGACGCGTCAGTAAAAAGGGATTTTATTCAGACTCAATATGAGTTACGATAAATAGTGGAAACATTCCCCAGATGGCAAACGGAGGTACGGAAATGGAAGAAGATTTTGCTTGCCTGTATGTCATTCGCGGTGAGCCCTACCGACCGGGTACCTGCGTGAGTCTGAGCGAGGATGAAACGCTCGTTGGTCGGGTATCCAATCAGTTGACTCCTGATTTGGCCTTTACGAATGCTTTTATTTCCCGGCAGCATTTCACCATTCGCAAGGAGCAGGACAAGGCGGTGCTTTACGATTTGGGGAGTCGCCACGGCACTGAGGTCAACGGCGAACGGCTAACGCCGCACCAGCCATATCTTTTAAATAATTTTGATATCATTACACTTGCCAAAGGGATGACTGTCCTCCACTTTTCCTATATGTTTGCAGATCAAACCCTTGAAATGGAACCGCTTAGCATCACTAGGCGGTTAGAAGTTCCAGAATTGCCACTGACGATTCATTGGGAGAAAAGGGAATGTGTGGTGGATGGTAAGCGGATCCCGATGTCTGAGAAAGAATATTTACTGATTCGCGTGCTGCATGAGAATGCGAACCAGCTCGTTACACTCCAGGAAATCAAATCCAGAGTATGGCCGGAACGACTGCCGGGCGTGAAAGGTGTCTCGAATGTGTCGTTCGATGAATTAAACGCCCTGATCTACCGTGTACGCAAAAAATACGGCAAAGACACCTTTCTTATTAGTGCAGTGCGCGGCAACGGTTACGTCCTTGAGTCGGAATTAATATCGTCATAACGAAAGTAGGAATACAGATATGAAATATATTCAGGCGGAGTATTCAGGCCAGTTGAACGGGAGTGTATATATACCGGGTGCTAAGAACAGTTCCCTTGCCCTGCTTGTCGCGGCTTGTCTGGCGGATGATATTGTTACACTGGGAGGCATTCCGTGCATTGACGATGTCAGTATTATTGCAGGGATCAGCCGAGATATCGGCATGGAGCTGAAACAAGAAGGTGGACAAGTTATCATCGACCCACGCAAGATTCACAGTGCCGTGATAGACCCAGGCAAGGCTTCGAGCTATCGCGCGTCTTATTATTTTGCAGGTGCTCTATTGGCCAAATTCGGCAGAGTCACGATCGGATTCCCAGGAGGTGACGATTTCGTTTCAAGACCGATCGATCAGCATATCAAGGTTTTTCAAGCGCTCGGCGCTCAGGTTCAAATCTTTGACGATTATTATGTAGTCGAGGCCGCCGAGCTGAAGGGCGCAGAAATTTATTTCGACACGGTTACCTCTGGCGCTACGATTAATGCGATGCTGGCGGCTGTGCGGGCCAAAGGGCGGACCCAACTGCATAACGCAGCTGTGGATCCGGAGGTGGTTGATACGGCAGTCTTTCTGAACCAGCTAGGCGCGAGGATTTACGGGGCAGGAACCGAACATATCCGCATCGAAGGCGTCTCCTATTTAAACGGGGGAACGCACGTGGCAATACCAGACAGGCTAATCGCCGGGGCTTTTCTAATGGCGGCAGGGCTCAACGGGGGGCAGGTTACCGTTAAGGATGTCATCCCTGAGCATCTTAGCGCCTGCCTCGCCAAGATGGGGGAGGTAGGCATTCATGTGGAATGCGGCGAGAGCCACATTACGGCATACGGTACGGGTTCGCTCAAAGCAACGCGGATTCGCACAGGCATGTATCCAGGCTTCGCCACCGATTTACAACAACCAATGACCGCGCTTCTGCTGCAGGCCAAGGGAAAGAGCATCGTTACCGACCGCGTCTTTCCGAAGCGGTTCGCTCACGTAGCTCAACTGCGTCGGCTCGGAGCAGAGATTGAGCTGCGGAAAGAAAGCGCTTTTATACGCGGAGGAGTTCCACTGCAAGGAAGCTGGGTACATGCGACGGATGTGCGTGCCGGCACTTGCTTGCTTCTTGCTGGTTTAGCGGCCGAAGGTAGCACGATTATTACAGGTGTCGAGCACATTGAGCGCGGATATGAGGATGTCATCGGCAGCTTCAAATCAATTGGGGCGAAGCTCTCTATGCGCGAGATGGATGCGCAGGAGTTGCCCGGCCTGATCCACCTGAGAGGTTAAAAGTGTGAGTACGAATGAAGAATGGGGGGCAAAAACGTGGTTCCAAAGCATATTGTTTCTGCGGCGGCAATTGTGATCAATGAGCGGAACGAAATATTATTAATAAAAGGTCCTAGGCGAGGTTGGGAAATGCCAGGCGGGCAGGTTGAAGAAGGCGAATCGTTGAAAGAAGCAGCGATCAGGGAAACAAAGGAAGAGAGCGGTCTAGATATAGAGGTAACAAAATTTTGTGGTGTTTTTCAAAATGTAAGTGAGTGTATATGTAACACTTTATTTTTAGGCAGACCAGTCGGAGGAGAATTAACAACAACCCCGGAGGCATTAGAAGTAGGATTTTTTCCAATCGAAGCAGCATTAGAGATGGTGATTTGGAAAAATTTCAGGGAAAGAATAGAGCTTTGTTTAAATGAGGAACTTCATCCATTTTATATTGAGTTTTGACTAAAATCATTACATTGAGGCAGAAAGTGGCATCTAAACAATAGAGTTGATCCAATTGTACCTCCTCAATTTACATGTAATAGAACCGTCAGGAAGTTTTCCTGACGGTTTTTCTTTTTCATCTGACTTCTTTACTTTGCAGGTTTTTGGTCTTAGATTTTCAGAGTGGGCGATTTTTTCATAATCTTAATTCTGGACATGAAGTCGAAAGATTGATGGGGACTCAAATGATAGCGGTTCCATTATAATAACGGATATAGAGCGGTGATCAAAGAGAAGGAGGAGAGAAATAATGAAAACACCGTTCATTCGCGATTTGATCAGTTACAGAACCATGCTGTTAATGCTTGTCCAGGTGAACTGAAAAAATGCAATCCGAATGCTTCACCATAGTATAATTTGATTCGCTCCTGAACGTTGCGAATCCCATATCCACTGCCGGTGGGATTTATGATCTTGTTGCCGGATCGAAGTGCTTCCAGGTGTATGTCGTCCATCCCAACGCCATCGTCAATGACAGACAGGACGATGCGATCTGCTTGGCGTTCGCAGGTTACCGTAATTCCTCCCTCACGGTTCTCATTCCTTAAAATTCCATGAAGAATGGCGTTCTCGATGATTGGCTGAAGGGTTAGCTTTGGAATGAGTCCCTGTTGAAATGCCTCATCGACCTGCAAGTTAAGCTCGATTCTTTGTTCGAAGCGAATGTTTTGGATTTCAACATAATAGGTGACCAGCTTCAATTCGTGTCCAATTGTTATGATATCCTGCCCGTTGCTAAGCGTGAGTTTATAGTATCCGGCTAGCGACTGCACAATTGTTGTGATTTGATCGTTCATCCCGAATTGAGCCATCCAATTGATTTGATCCAGTGTATTGTATAAGAAGTGAGGATTGATCTGGGATTGAAGAGCCATTAATTCAGATTTGATTGCCTTCACTTCTATATCCTTTAACAATGCCAGCTTATGCGACATATAATTATAGCTTTGGATGAGTTCTCCTACCTCATCATCTCCTGACGGCTTTACGATAGGCTCAAGGATTCCAGCCTCCATGGCCTTCATCTTTTGACTCAAGTGAGTAATTCGCCTTGTCATATGAAGGGAGATGAAATGGGCAAGTCCGATGGCTAACAGTCCGACGGCAAGCAAACTAATAAGAAGCTCCTGTTGAAGGCGTGTGCTTCTTGACACAATCTCCTGATGTGGAATCACGGTAACCATAGTCAGGTCAGTTTGCGGAATTTGCAGATGGTGGAATTCTAGCCTTTTGCCTTTTATGAACTGCGTATTATTGCTGTTGGCAGGCTGGAATAATGGAGGTGCGGTGCCTTCAGCAGGAAGATATTGCTCCAGGAGTGCATCATCCGAAGCAATCAGAACCAGACCATCACTACTTTGCAAATAAGTTAGACTATTCTTCACGGTGTTGGCACGAGAAACGATTTCTTTGAGCATTCGTTCATCCATGTCCAAACGCAGAATTCCGATGGTTTCGTTATAGTGATCGGGATGGCGAATGAGGCGGACAAGGGATATGACTGGATCCGTATCGGTCGTATTGGTTGGATAATCAAGTGAGGAGAACCCACATGAGCTTCGCCCTCGAAGTGACCAATTTGGCATACCATGTCGTGCTCAGCACATCTTGTAAGGGGAAGATGCTGCTGCCTTCATTGGCAAACAGGAAACCGTCCGGTAGGTAGAGTCGAATCTTACTTACATCTGTGCCATCGCGAAAGGAAGAAAGAAACTGGACCAGCTTATTTCCGTCTTGCAACTGATCTTGGAGTTTGTAGTCGGCCACGTTGGTGGTCAGTATGCGAGTCATTTGAACCTCGTCCAGTGCGATTAGATCTGAAACGTCGGTTATGCGATTCAGTTTATAAGCTAGAAAGGAATGAGTTTGGCTAAAGCTTTGATCAAATGAAAAGCTAACCATTTCCTGAATAATGCCAGCCACCCTGCCGGATGCATAGAATTGGAGATAGAGAATCGGAAGCAGGATAAGCAGCAGGTAAGAAAGAAGCAGCTTTTGTTTCAATCTCAGCTTTAGAAGTATGCGATTGAAGATATTAGACATCGGCAAGCCGCTTCCTATATTCCGAAGGCTGCAGTCCGGTTACTTTTTTAAATATTTTGCTAAAATATTCTCCGTCCCCATATCCCACCTGCAAGGCGATATCGAACAGCTTTAGCTCCCTGTTTACCAAAAGCTCTTTAGCCCGATCAATTCGATATTCCGACAGGAAATGCTTGATCGTCATGTCGGTACCTTCTTTAAAAACGAAACATAAGTGGGGGACTGTCACACCCACAAACTCGCTGATTTCGTTCAGGGACAGCTGGCGATTCCGGTAGTTTCGCTCAATGTAAAGCGTCACATGACGGATGATCGAGTTACCTTTGCGAGCTTCCAAATAATCAAAAAGCACATCGAGTTCATCGTTCAGGAGTTGATCTAGGTCGTCCAATGTCTGACAAGCGTACAATCGCTCTGCGTATTTAATTACAGAAGCCTCCTGTTTAAAGGAAGGAATACCGCTTTCTTTGCCGACTTGTTGAACCATTTGATAGAGCTGTAAATAAATTCCTTTGGTAAAAGTCACAGATGTATCCGGATATTTCCGAATGTCATTCATCAAATTTGCCAGCCAGTTCTTTGCCTTAGGGGCTCCATCTTGACGGACCCATCGATGAACTTTATCCTCGAAGGAAACATCTTTCTCCGAACGAGAGATCAAATGGATGACGACATGAAAATCGTCTTTCATCATGATAAAACAATTGAAACCTGCCGTCTGTGCAGCCGATTCAAGCTTGTGCAGAAGGCTCTCGGGCTGCTCAATAGGGTGATGCCATTTGAGAATGGAGGACAAACAGGAATTGGATTCACACAACTGCGACCCGATTAAAGGGAATAATCGTGCCAGCTTGTCTGCCTGATAGTGGGGAGAACAAAGCAGTGCGGCTATTTCCCGTTTAATTAGAGGTATGCTCTCTTCCTCGCCCATGTCGGTTTGCCGGTCTTTCTTGATCATGCTGGAAGCGTTGAGGATAGCTTTGCCCAGTTCGTCTGGATGGATGGGCTTTTCTACATAATCAACGGCTTGCATGGAAATAGCGGCTTTCAGGTACTCTTTGTCCGAGAAGCCGCTCATAAAGATGATGCAAACTTTCGGACAAAACATCCGAATGCAGCGCGCTGCTTCAATTCCGTCCATACGGGGCATTCGAATATCGGTCAGCAGGATGTCGGGGCGGAACAGTTCGGCGATCCGAACGGCATCACGGCCATCATCTGCCTGCTTCACTTCATCGATACCGTATTGTTGCCAGTCGGTCTTCATCAGTATCCCTTTGCGAATCAATTGTTCGTCATCCACAAGCAAAAGCTTCATGAAGATCCCCCTTACGGTACACCATAGTTGATAATTTCATTATAATAGGATTCTTGCGAATGCAACACGGAATCTTAATTCAAGACATGAAATCGAAAAATTGAGGGGGTTTTATAACTTACATGGTCGAAATCGTACAAGCAAGAAGTCAAAAACGGAGTAGTGATTTTCCTGTCCAATCACTATGATAAATATATTATTCTTGTTAACAGGCGAAGCCAGCAGATTGCTGGCTTTTTTTATTCGCATAATCCGTCAATAATGAGTAGAGAACAATATGAACAGGGGGAGCATGCATGACAAGCCGTTTTTTCCGAATTCCCTTCAATTCCATTCGTTTCAAACTGATCGTCGGCGTGGTGCTGATTACAGTTCCGCTGAGTTTGCTGCTCATTTATACCAACTATTATGCGATAGGCGTTGTTCGGAGCCAAGTGGCCGATTCCAACAAAAAAATGATGTCGTTGTATATGGGACAAATCGACGAGCAATTACGGTTCGCCGAATCGTCTTTAATGGGCTTGACGATCGCCGAAGCCGACTTTACCGGTATTGAGAATAAAGTTTCGGAGAGCGATCGCTACTTCGCTCTAAGAAGATTATCTAATCGAATTACTGAAAATATGTTGAATTTCAAATCGGTGGACGGCTTTTTTATTTATTCGGCTCCTAATCAATATTACATGAATGCTTTCCGGGAAGTTACGAATTACTCGGAACGCGAATCGGTCAGAAACTTTATTGAGGATGAAACAGGGAAAGCAACGCCCAATTTACCGATTAATAGCTGGTACGTGCAGGAAATCGGAGAAAAATATTATTTGTTGCGTACGATCAAGGTTAGCAATACGTATGTAGGTACTTGGATTTTATTCGACAATTTAATGATGCCGCTAAACCTTATCGGATTAGGAGATAAAGGAGCAGCCTTATTTACAATGAATGATGGTGTGCCTTTGGTGAATGCGGAAATTGTTAAGAATAATCGGCTAGATGTCAATAAAAATCTGCAACACTATTATTTAACCGGAGACGATCACCGTTATTTGGTTGTCGGCGAAAAGTCGGCTGTGGGGAATTTCAACTTGATTGCCCTTATCCCAGATGAACAAATTCTGAAAAATCTACCGATCCTCCGAAACATTGTTAATTTCATTCTCGTAGGCGTTCTCATCTTATTGCCCGTCTGTTTGCTGCTTCTCCGAAAAACGGTGCTTCTTCCAATCAATCGCCTAATTTCGGCGATGAAAAGGATTAAGGACGGCAATTTGGATATGCGGATTCAATCCTTTCGGACTTCGGATGAATTTCAGCTTGTCTATGAAACCTTTAATACTATGATGTCACAAATTCAAGAATTGCGGATCCATGTCTATGAAGAGCAGATGAACAAGCAGAAGGCGGAGCTTCAGCATTTGCAGCTGCAAATCAATCCACATTTTTATTTGAATTCGCTTAATATTATGCACACGCTCGCGCGCGCCAAAAATTATGCGCTGATTGAAGAGATGGCGCTATGTTTGGTTGGGTATTTCCGCTATATGTTCCGAAGCAATTTGACTTTCGTCTCCGTACAAGAAGAATTACAGCATGTGCGCAATTATTTGCGTATTCAGGAGCTGCGTTTCCCTACTCATTTAAAGTGTACGATTCAGGTTCCTGACTATTTGCTGCGTACCCCAATCCCGCCGCTTGTCGTTCAAACTTTTGTAGAAAATGCGATCAAGCATGCGGTAACGATGGACGAACCGGTTCTGTTGACGATCGACATGGAACTTGACGATGCGGCTGCGGCCCCCACTCTCCAAATAACGATACAAGATACAGGGCCTGGTTTTTCGGAGGACGTGCTGGCGGAAATGCGCAGTGGAATCCAGATGACGAGTGCACAAGGTGAACATATCGGCATTTGGAATGTTCAACAAAGGCTGTTGCTATTGTACCAGAGCCGCGCTGACATCTCATTTGCCAATGTGGCTTCTGGTGGTGCAGTCATTGTCATTACACTGCCACTTACACCGGATGTAGGAAAAGGAGAGCGATTTTGATGCAACTGCTTATTGTAGACGATGAAATTTTGTTCGTGGAAGGTCTTAAATCAGATTTGCGCTGGGAGACGTTCGGGGTTTCAACCGTCCATACGGCTTATAATATTAGGCAAGCGAAAGAAGTTTTTGAGAATTATCCCATCGATATGATGCTTTGTGACATTGAAATGCCGCAAGGCAGCGGCCTGGATCTCTTAATATGGGTACGGGAGCATTATCCAAAAACGGAATCGATATTCTTAACTTGTCATGCTGATTTTAAATTTGCGCAGCAAGCCATTCAGCTTGGTTGCTTTGATTATTTATTGAAACCAGTTACTCTTGCTCAGCTGGAAGAAGTGATTGTGAAAGCAGGGGACAAGATCAATAAAGAGAGCGAACTGCAGCAATACAGCCGTTACGGCCAATTTTGGGTCCAGCATCAACCGATCCTGATAGAGCGGTTTTGGCTTGATATTTTGCATGAAACCATACCGTCAAATCTGGAAGCTATTCGAGCGTCTGCCGCGGAGCGCAATATCCCCTTTTCCGAAGAAATGAGGTTTTTGCCAGTTCTGATCAGCATACAACGTTATCATAAAGAGTTGAGTTTGCGAGATGAGAAGATTCTGGAATATGCCATACAAAACAGCGCCGAAGAAATGATCGTTGAACAAAAAGAAAAGGGACAAGTTCTGTTGTTGGGCAGCCAAAATCTGCTTGCAATCGTGTCTTGGGATCAAGAAGCTGAACCGGAGATGGAGCGATTGAAACAAAAGTGCGAAGCTTTCATCTCTTCCTGCAGAAGCTTCTTCTATTGCGATATCTCTTGCTATATCGGGAATCGGGCGTTCGTACATGAACTCCCATCGATGGTTCACGAGCTGTCTCATCGCGAGAAAAGCAATGTTGCCTATAACAATACAATTTTCATGCTATCTGATAAAAAACAATCCTCCAAGCAAGTTGCAATGCCTAATCTGCCTGTGTGGTCGGTCATGTTGAAGGAAGGTTCAATGTCGAAGGTTCTAGCGGAGGCTGAGCGATATTTGGAGAGTATGATGCAGACAGGAGAACTGGATGCAAGGATATTGCATCAATTTCACCACGATTTCCTGCAAATGCTGTATCACGTCATTATGCTGAAAGGCATTCAAGCACGCGAGCTGTTAAGTGATGCTGTTTCGATTGAGCTTGCACCACGTGCTACCCGTTCTGTAACGGATACGATGGCATGGATCAAGCACATCATGGAGAGATCTCTACAGTACGTGAAAACGATTGAGCAAACGCAGTCTGTTGCGGAACGTGTTAAAAATCATATTGCTCTTCATTTGAATGAACAAGAGCTTTCACGCGAGGAAATTGCTAATTATGTCTATTTGAATCCGGATTATTTGGATCGCATTTTCAAAAAAGAAACCGGTATTTCTGTTACTGAATATTTGGTTCAAGAGCGTATGGGAATGGCCAAGGAACTGTTGTCTAAAAGTGGCATGTCGATCAGCAGCATCGCCGCGCATGTGGGGTACTCGAATCTCGCACATTTCTCCAAACGATTCAAAAGTGTGACCGGTATGAACCCGAATGATTATCGACAGCATGGTCGGAATGGTACAAACGGAAAGTCGAAAACGGAGTAGTGACAGTTTCGATGGGTACTTATAATGAAATTGTTCGGATAACAACACATAAAAGGAGTTAACCATGAAGAAAAGATTGAGTTTCTTAAGTTCGATTGTCGCATTGACGGTTATTGTTTCAGGTTGCGGTTCCGAGAATGATGCAGCAAGTCCCAAGAAGCAGGACGACAAGAAGACCGAAGCGCCATATGAGCTTACAGTGGCATTCCCAGTTAAAGGTGCAATTCCGAAAGACATGCAGTTGGTGAATGACGAAATTAACAAGATTGCCAAAGAGAAAATCAACGCCACCGTGAAGCTCCTGCCAATCAGTTACAGTGCCTATGTGAATCAAATGAATTTGATGATGACCGGCGGTGAAAAGCTCGATTTAATGGTGGAATGGGGAGCGTTTTACTCCAGCTATATTGCCAAAGGACAATTGCTTGCACTTGATGATTTACTAAACAAATATGGCAAAGATGTTTCAGAATCATTAGGGCCTGTATTTCTAAATGCCCCGAAAGTGAAGGGTAAAATTTACGGCGTGCCGACCATTCGTGATTTAGCGCAAGATTACGGCTTTATCATGAGAAAAGACTTGGTGACCAAATACAACATAGATTTGAGTAAGGTGAAAAAATTGGACGATCTTGAAAGTGTGCTAAAGGTGCTCAAAGAGAACGAGCCAAGCATGGCTCCTATGACGAATAAGGTGACTAGTTCCCTATATGGTTCGTTTAGCACGAGAGATTCTTTGGGCGACGATTTAGGAGTGCTCCTGAATAATGGACAAGGCGAGTTGAAAGTCGTGAACTGGTACGAGACTCCTGAATATGCCGACATGGTGAAACTCATGAGAAAATGGAACCAAGCGGGATACGCGATTAAAGATGTCGTGACAAACAAAGAAAGTGAAAACACCATTATTAAAGCAGGTAAAGCAGCAGGGAATCTAACACATATGAAACCGGGCTTTGCTGAGCAGCAGTCCAAAATAATCGGTACTGAAATGACCGTGGTCAAACTTGCTCCAGCTGCTGCGAATACAAGTACGGTAAATAGCGTGATGTGGGGAATTTCCCAAGGCTCCAAAAATCCCGAGAAAGCTATGCAATTCCTTAACCTGATGTACGCTAACAAAGAGATTGTCAACTTGTTTTCTTGGGGTATCGAAGGCAAGCATTATATCAAAAAGCAGGACGGTTTGATTAGCTACCCTACAGGAGTAGATGAGAATAATACAGGTTTCGCTTTGAACCAAGGGTTTATGTTCGGTAATTCGTTCCTTGCCGATATATGGGAAGGCAATGACAAGAATATATGGCAGGAAACGAAGAAGTTCAACGAGAGTGCAACAAGGTCGAAAGCGCTTGGGTTTACGTACGACAACACCCAGGTGAAGACAGAAGTTGCCGCAGTTTCCAACGTCGTGAGTCAGTACCGATTGGGGCTGGAGGACGGAGCCTTCGATCCGGATAAAGAATTGCCTAAGTTCATTTCGGAGTTGAAAGCTGCCGGAATCGACAAAATTATTGCCGAAAAGCAAAAACAGTTGGATGTGTGGGCCAAAGAAAATAACGTGAAATAAGTGAAATATCGGAGAAATTCAGGAGGGTAATATGGAAACAGCCTACAAGCAAAGAGTAGAAGAATTAGAGCGCAGAACGAACTTGCGTAATTTAGGTGGATATCACGCAACAGATGGAAGGATCATCAAGCACAATTTACTGTTTCGTTCCGCAGAACTGGCGGAAATGAACGAAGAGGATATTGCTTACTTGCAAGACAATGGTTTGCGTTATATTTGCGATTTCCGTTCGGAAGGTGAACAAGTGGCAAAGCCGAACCCAGTCGTCGTTGGTGCGGAGAACATTCATATTTCTGTTCTGGGTGGTGTTGTCAATCCACAGGAAATGATTGCTGTGATTAAAAACATGGACATAGGCGAGTTCAAGGGAGATTGGCTGGAAAACGTTTATGTACAGTTCGTCTCTGATCCTATTGCTCAGGCTGCTTATCGTCGTTTTTTTGAGCTGGTGCTGCAGGCAGAAGGCAGTCCGCTGCTCTGGCACTGTGCAGCGGGTAAAGACCGAACGGGATTTGCTGGAGCCATCTTGCTGCTTGCACTAGAAGTGCCGATGGAAACCGTCATGGAGGATTTCTTAAGAAGCAACAATAACCGGAAAGAATCGATTGAGCACATGCTTAGCTCGATTCAAGAGAAGCTAGGAGATGACAACAAGCTTGCCAAGGTTAGAGAAATGATGGCTGTCAAACAGGAGTACTTGACTACAGCACTAAATGAAATCCAAAAGAACTATGGGACGATGGAAACCTATATGGAAGAAGTGCTCGGCTTGACCTCCGAGGCGCGCGAGAAATTGAAAAGCTTTTATTTAGAGTAAAGGTGATATTAACCTATTTGTCATAAGAGAAGAGGGACGCTATATGGTTGATTTGCATGCAAAGCCTTTTCATCTAGATGATGATGGGATGGAGTGGGTTAAGAACACTTTGGCCTCCATGGATCTTGCCGCCAAGGTGGGACAGCTGTTTTGTCCGATCGGATTCACCGATGACAAGGAGCATCTTGCGAAGCTGACGCAAAAGATGAGAATTGGCGGCATCCTGTACCGACCTGGTCCCGGGGAGAAAGTCCAGGAAACGCATCGCTATTTGCAGGAAACTTCGGAAATTCCGCTGCTTATTGCCGCCAATCTGGAAGCTGGGGGCAACGGATCCGCTGTAGATGGCACTTTTTTCGGCAAGCAATTACAAGTTGCAGCTACGGACAATACGGAGATGGCTCGCAGGCTCGGCGTTATTGCTGCCCGGGAAGGGAGCGCTGTAGGCGTAAACTGGGCGTTCGCGCCAGTTGTGGATATCGACGTCAACTTCCGCAATCCAATCACCAATGTGAGAACGTTTGGTTCCGACTCAGAGCGCGTTGCTCGCATGGGCAAAGCTTATACGACTGCGGTTCAGGAACATGGCGTCGCTGTTTCGATTAAGCATTTCCCAGGCGACGGCGTGGATGAGCGCGATCATCATTTGTTAACGTCGGTCAATTCGTTGTCGGTCGAAGAGTGGGACGCCACGTTCGGCAATGTGTATCAAGAATGCATTGACGCCGGAGCCTTGAGCGTTATGGTCGGACATATTGCTCAGCCTGCTTACAGCAGGTACCTTCGTCCGGAGATCAAAGATACGGACATTATGCCTGCGACTTTGGCGCCCGAGCTGCTGAACGATCTGCTGCGAGGGAAGCTTGGATTCAATGGGCTTATTACGACGGATGCTACGCCTATGGCCGGTTTTATGATGGCGATGAAGCGGGAGACAGCCGTTCCGGCTTCGATTGCTGCAGGCTGTGATATGTTCTTGTTTAATAAGAGTATCGAGGAAGACTTTTTCTTCATGATGAAAGGGATCGAGACGGGCATCTTGACCGTGGAGCGGCTGGATGAAGCGGTGACACGCATTCTCGGTGTTAAAGCGTCGCTTGGTCTGCATAGGAAGAAGCGGGAAGGAACCCTTGTGCCGGGCGTAGAGGCGCTATCCGTTCTGAAATGCGCCGAACATATGAAATGGGCTGGGGAATGTGCGGATCAATCCGTTACGCTCGTGAAGGATACGCAGCAATTGCTGCCCATTAGCCCAGAGCGTCACAAGCGTATTCTACTCATATCACTCGGCGGCGAGGATGGCTTTTACAAAAGTACGAACATCACACCTTACTTCATTTCCAAACTGGAAGCGGAGGGCTTCGAGATCAAGATATTTGATACGAAAAATTTCGATTTCAGAACGATGTTTGCTGGGGTGAAGGCGATGAGTGAGCAGCATGATGCTGCTATCTACTTCTCCAATTTTGAGACTCACAGCAACCAAACTACGGTCCGCATTAACTGGGCGCCTCCTTATGGTCTAGATATGCCGTGGTTTATTCAGGAGCTGCCAACGATGTTCATTTCCATGGCTAACCCGTACCATCTGCTGGATGTACCGCGCATCCCAACGTTTATTAATGCGTATTCAGCCAGCGAGCATGTCGTGGACGCGATTATTGAGAAGCTGCTGGGACGCTCCTCTTTCAAAGGGATTAACCCAGTAGATCCATTTTGCGGCTATTGGGATACACGTCTGTAAGCAACTGTAAGCAATACATGCAAGCCGGACGATGAAAGGGGATTTCTACCATGTCGATACTTGCCGTTATTTTTGATTTGGACGGCGTGCTTGTGCATACAGATCAGTATCACTACCAAGCATGGAAGCGAATGGCGGACGAAGAAGGCATTGTATTCGATGAGTCCGCGGGTGACCGACTGCGTGGCATTAGCCGGATGGAGAGCCTGGAAGTCATCCTTGAGAAGAGCAGCAGAACATATACAAGCGAGGAAAAAGAAGCTTTGGCTGCGAAGAAGAACGGCTACTACCGTGAACTGCTTGAGCAATTGACGCCTGCAGATGCGGCGCCTGGTTCTCACGAGATCATCGCTGCCTGCAAGCTGCAGGGGACTAAAGTCGCGATCGGATCATCCAGCCGGAATACGCCGGTCATTCTGGAAAGGCTTGGCCTTACGCACTTGTTTGAAGCAGTGGCGGATGGTAATGAGATCGATAACAGTAAGCCGGATCCTGAAGTATTTCTGCTCGCAGCGAAAAAGCTTGCCATTGATCCCGAATGCTGTATCGTCGTAGAGGACGCAGAGGCTGGTCTTGTCGCGGCAAAGCGTGCCGGTATGAAGTCGGCTGCCATAGGTACTGTGATAAACAGCCCGGCTGCTGCTGACTATCGGCTTCATCGTTTGGAAGAGCTGACAGCTGTAATCTGGGGTTAGATAAACTTATGAAGAAGGAGCGGACGGTGGCTCCTTCTTTTTTTACCATATAAGCTTTTATATGTTTATGAGGGTGTGCGAAGCTTACCCCAGCTACCTCGCCCTGAGATAAGGGAACGTCAATCCGCTATTATTGAAAAAAGTGGAATTATAGCCTGTTTTCTCATATAACGTCTCATTTTACATAAGGAGAGAATGGCAGGTCGGAATCGTACAAACGGGAAGTCGAAAACGGAGTAGTGACGGTCACGCCTAATTCCTATAATGAAAGTGTAAGCAACCAATAGATGCCATGAAGTGGAGGAAGTGAGCATGATGACACAAGCAATAACGAATAAATCCTCAACGAGTAAAAGGCGCAGCAGGTGGAAAAATTATTTTCCACTTTACCTTTTGATGATTCCAGGCGTGCTTTACTTGCTCATTAACAATTATGTACCGATGTTCGGTGCTATCATCGCGTTTAAAGATATCAATTATCAGGCAGGTATTCTCGGCAGTGATTGGATCGGCTTTAAAAATTTTGAATACTTATTCAAGACGAAAGATGCCTTAATCATTACACGCAATACGATTCTGTACAATTCGCTTTTTATCGTTGTACACACAGTAATAGCTATATTTGTGGCAATTTTGCTGAATGAAGTGAAGAAGAAATTTTTATCCCGTTTTTATCAAAGTGTCATTCTGCTTCCATATCTGATTTCCATGGTCATTGTCAGCTATCTCGTCTATTCCATGTTAAGTGTCGAATCAGGCTTGATGAACAAGGCTATTCTTCCGCTGTTCGGAATTGACAGCATTTCTTGGTATTCAGAAGCGAAGTACTGGCCGTACATTCTGACACTGGTGCATATTTGGAAAGGTGTCGGATTCCTATGCGTCGTTTATTTAGCATCCATCATTAGCATCGACACGGAATATTACGAGGCAGCGACACTGGATGGCGCTTCAAGATGGTATCAGATTCGTTCCATTACCATTCCTTTGATCATGCCTGTCATTATTATGATGACCATGATGGCGATCGGACGCATTTTTTATTCGGATTTCGGCCTGTTTTATCAAGTGCCAATGGACTCGGGCGCGTTGTCCAAAACGACAAATGTCATTGATACCTACGTGTATAGAGGCCTGATGAACCTCGGGGATATCGGGATGTCATCGGCAGCCGGTCTGTACCAATCGCTTGTCGGATTCGTGTTGGTACTTGTATCCAACTATGCGGTGCGCAAATTCAGCAAAGACAATGCCTTATTTTAGAGGGGGAAAAGAGTCATGGCACAAGATAGTAAAGCGCTGCAGTGGACTACTCATATTGTTCTGATCGCATTATCCGCTGCAAGCCTTCTGCCTTTTTTACTGCTCATCATGTCCTCCATTTCAAGTGAGAGAAGCATAATTCAACATGGATACTCTCTGTTTCCGCAAGAATTTAGTTCCAAAGCGTATGTGTATTTACTGGATCACTGGCAAGAGTTGGGCCGTGCGTATGGGATTACCGTGTTCATTACGGTAGTGGGCACCACTGCAAGCTTAGCCATCACGTCGATGCTGGCGTATCCGATTTCCCGTCAAGATCTGCCATGGAAGAAATTTTGGGCCTTCTTTGTTTTCTTTACACTTTTATTTAATGGGGGCCTTGTCCCTACGTACTTGATTTATACGCAGGTTTTGCATGTGAAAAATACGATTTGGGCGTTGCTTATTCCTGGACTGCTCATGAACGGATTTAACGTCCTGCTCGTCCGCACATTCTTCCTGACGTCCATTCCGCCAGCGCTTATCGAAGCAGCCAAAATCGATGGGGCGGGTGAGATTAAAACGTTCTACCAAATCGTTCTCCCGCTGTCGGTTCCGATCATGGCGACCATCGGTCTTTTCGAGGCCATCCTGTATTGGAACGATTGGTTTAACGGAATGACTTATGTGACCAACCCTAAGCTGTTTAGCATTCAAAATATTTTGAATCGGCTCATTCAAGATGTCCAATTCTTGAGCAGCAACTCCGACATGGCATCGGGCGCTGGGGCGAAGGTCGCAGAGCTTCCGAGCACATCGGTAAAAATGGCGATTGCTGTCGTCGGCGTACTACCGATTCTGGTGGCGTATCCGTTCTTCCAAAAGTACTTCATCAAAGGGATTACAATTGGTTCTGTAAAATAGCAGGAAATGACGGAGGGTGAAATTATGAGAGCAGTGATGCTCATGTTTGATTCTTTAAATAAACATATACTGCCGAATTACGGCTGCGAGTGGATTCACGCTCCCCACTTTCAACGTCTGTCTGAGCGGACGATGACATTCGACAAATGCTACGCGGGCAGCTTGCCCTGCGTGCCGTCACGGCGTGAGATTCATACAGGACGTTACAACTTTTTGCATCGAAGCTGGGGGCCGCTTGAGCCTTATGACGATTCGATGATCGATTTACTTCGGAAAAGCGGCGTGTATACGCATTTAACGACCGATCATACTCATTATTTCGAGGACGGGGGAGCTACGTATCACACGAGGTACAATTCTTGGGAATTTGCCCGCGGTCAAGAGGGAGATCCGTGGAAAGGAAACGTGGAGGATCCACACATGCCGGAAAGCTTGAGCGGTCCCAAGCAGGGCGATTTATGGAGACAGGATTGGGTGAATCGAAAATATTTGGATAGCGAGGAGAAGATGCCACTTGCGGTAACGGTCAATCGGGGGATTGCATTCATCGAGAAAAACCGTAATCAAGACCGCTGGTTTTTGCAAATCGAAGCTTTCGATCCTCATGAGCCTTTTTTTACCCAGCCCAAATATAAGGATTTGTATCCTCATGATTATCAAGGCAAACATTACGACTGGCCGGATTATTCGAAAGTCACGCAGCAGCCGGAGGAAGTTCAGCATATGAAATATGAATATGCGGCGCTCGTCAGCATGTGTGACGAATATTTGGGTAAAGTACTGGACGTATTTGATCAGTACGACCTTTGGAAAGATACGCTGTTAATCGTGAATACCGATCATGGATTTTTGCTAGGTGAACATCGCTGGTGGGGGAAAAACATCCAACCTCTCTATAATGAGATCACCAACCTCCCGCTATTTATTTGGGATCCCAGATACGACGTGCGAAGCAGGAGAACAGACGCACTCGTTCAAACGATCGATCTTCCTCCAACGCTGCTCGAGTTTTTCGAGGTGGACATTCCTGCCGATATGCAAGGCAGTTCCATCCGTCCGATTATCGAATCGAATAGTCCCATTCGTGTAGCTGCTTTATTTGGCATACATGGCGGTCACATTAATTGCACCGATGGAAGGTACGTTTACATGCGGGGACCGAAGGATATAAACAACGGCCCACTGTATGAATATACGCTGATGCCGACGCACATGCATCATATGTTCGATCCGAAAGAGTTTGCCGGAATGGAGCTCACCGCTCCATTTACGTTCACGAAAGGCTGTTCCGTGATGAGGCTCCTAGCGTCAAACTTTTTGAACCCGTATCTATACGGTGATTTATTGTTTGATCTTGAATCCGATTCGTCACAGGAGACCACATTGAAAGATCCGGTTGTGGAGGCGACCATGATCGGCCATATTGCAAGGCTAATGCGAGAACATGATGCACCGGCCGAGCAGTATGAGCGTATCGGAATTCCGAAGGATGGAATGGTGACGGTAGAGGAACTTGAACGAGAAAAAGAAACGAAGCGGAAGCAAAACGATGTTGATTTGGGGCTAAAAGAGCGATGGGTCGGGAAGTCGAAAGAAGCTTTTTTCACCCTGAGCTGCCTGACGCCGAATCCGATGCGATCGATGCTGAACGCGAAGCTTGCGTTGATGGTGCAGAGAAAGGCGTCACCGGAAGTAAGTGAAGATGACGTTCTCCAGCTTGCTACGAGTTTGTTTGGCAATCACGCGCCTAGGCTTGTCGGTTTTCTGAAAATGTTATTGACGTAGTGGACAAGGCAGCCCCTATGCCAAGTGTCGAGTGACAAGAAAATAAACCGATAAGCATCCGCAGAAACTGGCAGTCATTTTCTTGAATAGTCTTCCCAAATAGGCTCGAGACATGCAAACGGTTTCGGCCACACTAACAAGGGATAAGTTTGGATCCATGTATTGTTCCTGTACGAGATTGGATGAAAGCTCTTCATAGCGTGATTTTTTCTTATCTTCAATAGGTGAAACGATATGTTCCTGATCCTAAAGTCAGCGAGACACCCAAGTCGGTAGGATTGATGGCTTGAATTCCTTCCGTTTGCTCCAACGCCATGCCATTCTCACGGAGCATGGTCTCTTTGGCATTCGGAAGATGCACGGATGCCTTCGTATTCGGTGGAATGCTAACCCTGATGTCCATCGATTGATCTTCCAACCGCCGCCATGCTGAATGGATCAACCCATACATGGATTCCAAGGAGGCTTCCGCCCATGTCAGACCTTCGCCTGGCAGCGGTTTAATGTGAAAATGCTTGTACCCTGGCGCATCTTCATCAACATGAATACCGGCAACACAGCGATACAACCATTCGCCAACGGCGCCATAAGCATAATGATTAAATGAATTCATATCCGTGCTCCAGAAGCTTCCGTCCTCCTTGATGCCGTCCCAATGCTCCCAAATCGTGGTAGCTCCTTTGGTAATCTGGTACAGCCAAGACGGATAATCCGTTTGAAACAATAGCTTGTAAGCCGCATCCGTATGACCTGTTTGACTTAACACGAGATTCAGATAGGGGGTGCCGACAAATCCGGTCGTTAGATGGAATTCGCTTTCTTCCAGAAGCTCTACAAGTTTATGGACCGCACGTTCCTTAGCGTTGCCATCCACTAGCTCGAACATGAGCGCCAATACGTGTGCCGTCTGCGTAGGGACAGACAACCTTCCGCCCGGTGTAACAAACTCTTGTTGAAAAGCATCCCGTATTTGCGTATGCAGCTGCGTATAGCTTTCTGCATCTTGATCTTTTTGCAGCACTTTAGCTGTTTTGGCGAGCAGTGAGACCGAGTGGGCATAAAAAGCGGTTGCAATGAAGTCGCGGTCGGTAGCGCCGATATAGCTGCCCGGCTTGGAATCCAGTCCTAACCAATCGCCAAAATGGAAGCCCGTATTCCATAGAAAGGTGTTTTCACTCTGTCTGTGTATATATTCGACCCAGGCTTTCATGCTCTCGTACTGCTGCTCGAGAATTCGCTTGTCGCCGTAGAGTTGATAAATCTCCCATGGACAAATGACGGCCGCATCGCCCCAAGCTGCTGAAGAGTGGCTGTTTTCACTGAGCACATGGGGAATGACGAAAGGAACGCCACCGCTTGCAAGCTGGTCTGCTTCTAAGTCATGCAGCCATTTGCTGAAGAATGGAGCTACATTCATGAGATGCGCGGAGGTGCGAATAAACATTTGCGCATCTCCGGTCCAACCCAGACGCTCATCGCGCTGCGGACAATCGGTGGGCACATCGAGGAAATTGCCTTTCTGCCCCCAAAGGATATTGTGCTGCAGTTGATTCACCCGTGGATCCGAACATTGAAAATCGCCTGTCCGTTCCATATCGGAATGGAGCACTATACCGGTGAATTGCGCAAGCTGAATCTCCGCCCCAAAACCGTTCAGTTTCACGTAACGAAAGCCTTGAAAGGTGAAGCGGGGCTCGTAGGTTTCGGGCTCGCCGCCTTTCAGCACATAGCGGATCGTCTGCTTAGCCATACGCAAATTATCCGTATAAAAGTTGCCGTCCTGGTCCAACACTTCGGCATGCTGCAGCGTTACTTCTTGACCAGAGTGGCCTTGAACCGTGAACCTCACCCATCCGACCATATTTTGGCCCAGATCGATAACCGTTTCTCCGGATGGTGTCATCAGCAAGGCGATAGGGGTGATCTCCTCGATTTTCCGCACCGGTTCATTTTCTTGAGCGAGAAGGGCATCTTTGGCGTGCGGCAGCGTATCCACGACCATCCATTCCGCATCGTCGTAACCGGCCATGCTCCAATCGGTTTTCTCCAATCGAGCATCATACGTTTCCCCGTCATATAGTTCCGACATCAGGATCGGGCTTTCCGCTGTCTTCCAGTCGCTATCCGTCATGATGACATCTTTCGTGCCGTTCTCATATTCAATATGCAGCTGCATCAGGAAAGCTGATCTTTCACCATACACGTTCGGCCTATGCTTCCCGGTTAATTTACCCTTGTACCAGCCGTTTCCGAGTACAGCGCCGAGCGCATTGTCACCTGTCAAAAGCAGCTCCGTTACATCATAAGTTTGATATTGGAGACGATGCTTATAGCTGGTCCACCCGGGCGTGAAGTAATAGTCGCCCACTCTGCGGCCGTTCAGCAGCATTTCATACAGTCCCAAGCTGGTGGCATAAATGCGGGCGGTTTTCACAGGTTTACTGATCTGAAATGAGCGACGCAGTAGCGGACAGGACTCCACTCCCCACAATCCTGTCGGAGCGCTGATCCACGCAGCTTGCCAATCTTGAACATCGAGCAGCCCCATTTCCCAGAATGCAGCGTCCGACCAATCGGTTTCCTCTCCCTGATCGCTCCAAACCTTAACGCGGTAGTAGTAGCGCTCACCTGGCTGCCAAACCAAAGCTGTCAGTTCGACATGGATCGATTGATCGGTATGCACCTTGGCAGAGTCCCAGAGAAGGCTGGGGAATGAGGGATCGCGCGAAATTTGTATGTGATAAGCGGATTGCAGCCACGAACGTGTATCCGACTGAATCTGCCAAGAGATCCTTGGATGCTGGATATCGATACCGATTGGATTTTCCTTATACTCGCATCGCAGCTTGTTTACTAATGCCATGAGGCTCACTCCTTTTGATTTCAATGTCCAATTTACCATGTGTTTAATTTCTATTATAATTATAAAAGCGTTCCAAATTGCTTTTATGTAGGTATTTAGGACATCTAATATAGGTTAAACGGACATTTTATACAAAAGGGGGACAAGCGCCATCGAGCATTCGAAGCATACACTTAAAGGGGATCTTTTTTTCCCGCATCATCAGATGCTTTATGTTAACCGAGTAACGGAAACTTTCCGGTTATCCCAGCATTCGCATGAGTTTATCGAGCTGGCTTATGTTGGGGAGGGCAGAGGGTTTCATTATATTGAAAATGAGGTTCATCGGGCAGAGCGAGGCCAGCTCTATGTCATCCCGATCGGGGTTTCTCATGTCTTTCGCCCATCGTCAGCCGATGACTCGAAAGAGCCGTTAATTATATATAACTGCATTTTCACTCCGCAGTTGCTCGAAAGCTTCCTGCCTGGCGTAACCGATCCGCCAATCGCGGCGTTTATGCAACTATTAAAAGATGAGGCGTACGAATTTGATTCGATCGTTGATGTCGATGCTTCGATTGAGAAGCTGTTCCTTGCGCTGTATCAGGAGTTTTCTTTACCGCAGAGCGGGTCCACAACTTATCTGAACAGTCTCCTGCTGCAGCTGCTTGTTACGATTTACCGATTGATTAACAGGGAGCAAAGAGCAGGGCTGCCGGCTGAATCCGCTCAACCGGACAGGTTTCTCCAAGTCCTTCTTTATATGGAGCAGCAGTATGCTGAAGAGTTGACGTTATCTCATCTGACGCAGAAATTTCAATGGAGCGAACGGCAGCTTCAGCGTTTGTTTAATCGACACACAAGTCAAACCTTTCATTCTTATCTGCAAAGCTTGCGTATCCGCAAAAGCTGCGAGCAGCTGCGCGATTCATCGCATAAGATTAGATCGATTGCGGAATCAGTAGGGTATAAGGATCAAAATTCGTTTATCTCCATTTTTAAAAGGATTGTCGGCATGACGCCGAGGAGCTATCGAAATCAGTTCGAGTGAGTCGCTAAACGGCGACCGCTTATGCCTATAATCGCAACAGAGGTCAGCAATAAGCCAGCGCATATGCCATACATATAAGAGTAGGACAAATGATCGGCAATCGTGCCCATCACGATGTTGCCAAGTACAGAACCAAGATCGGATACGGCAATGAACACACCGATTAACGTATTGCGGGAGGACATTGGCAGTACAATGGTCAAATACGTCACTAAATGGGGGTAGAGCAGTGCCATGCCTAACCCTATCAACATGGAACCCGCATACATGAATGAGGCTCCGCCATATACGGCTAGTGCCAATAGTTGTAAGCCAACAGCCATACTTAGCAGTAAGCCGACTAGAAAGCGGGGATGCCATTGGCCGTCTGAAGGAACTTTTTTGCGTAAGGCGAATCTGCAAAAAACCATCACGCCAGCTTGAAGCATCAAGTAAATGCCGGCATGACCGACACCGCTTTGTTTCGTATAGAGCGCAATAAACGTTGTAACAGCCCCAAAGGAGACAGAAGCAATCAGCATGGCTATACTGCATACGAGAAATGCACGATGGGTCCACAGTTGGCGTAACTGAGAAGACATGGAGCTTGCTTGCTGTTGCTCATCCTGAGTGACTTGCGAACCGGAGGGCAGTGGAGCCGTGAAGCCTAAGATACCTGTGGCAAGGGCAATAACGATCATAGATGTGGTGAATGCGTTCATTCCGCCCCAGTCCCACAAGGTCAATGCCAGAATAGGACCGATTACCGTAGGCAGCATGCCCGCTAACAAATACAGTGATATACCCTGAGAACGATCATTGTGGGCCAGCTTATCAACAATACCTAGTTGCAGCGATAAGGAGAAAAATGCGGTCGTTACCCCCTGCATAGCACGAAGAGCGAAGTACCATTCCAGCCCAGATATTGTATACAGAATTAGAATAAGGCCATTTGCAAGTAATAAAGCGCGTAAGACAGACAGCGGTCCGAAGCGCTGAACGATGCTGCCCGCCCACGGACGGAAGAGCATGCTCGTTATCATATAAGCGCCCATCATGACGCCGATTGCTGCATTGCTTGCACCTTGAGCTTCACTGCGCAGAGGCACAATGATATTCAAGATCGGATTCGCGCTAAAAAATAGAAAAGTAATGACGTATAGCTTGATAAAAGGTAAAGATAAGGGGCCGCTTTTGTTCATAGCGCCCGACATTCCGCTTTAACGGACTTGATTTTCCGGGCTCGGGGATGCTCAGCAAGGACGGATTGCAACAAAAGTTTCACAGCAGGATGTGACGATGTGAAAATCGATTCCTTATTTTCGAACTGCCCCACGAGCTCTCCCTGATCCATGACCGCTAACCGATCCGAAAGGGCGTAAGCAGCCTTGATGTCATGGGTGATGAACAGATAAGAAAGCCCAAATGATAGCTTCAAGTCATGCAACAATGCTAAGATTTGGCTTTGATTAACCATATCCAAGCTGCTAATCGGCTCATCTAACACGATGAGTTTCGGGTTCAGCGCAATCGCCCTTGCAATGTTGATTCTTTGCAGTTGGCCGCCACTGAATTGGTGGGGGTATTTCACCATGTCCGCTGCCTGTAGACCAACTCTCTCCAACAGCTCGCCGATCGCTCGCTTTTGTTCAAGCGACGACATGGAGTTGTAGTTGCTGAGCGGCTCTCCAATGATCTGTTCGGCACACATGCGTGGATTAACCGCCGAATAACAATCTTGAAAAACAACTTGCAGATCTCGACGAATCTTTCTGCGGGCTGTTGCATTCATGCTGTACATATCGTGCCCCATGAAGATGATCTTGCCTTGCTGTGGCTTCTCCAAACCAAGAATGACTTTGCCAAGTGTACTTTTCCCAGCTCCGCTGCTGCCCAATAGACCTAGACAAACGCCTTCATCGACAGAGAAGGAAATGTTGGAAAGGATTGGCGGTTGCTGGCGGGTTGAGCCAAATAATCGATTTTTCCTGTAAGTATGACTGACTTCCTGTACTTGCAACAAACTCATTGTTATTACCTCATTTTTAAAAGTTTACAGCATACTCGACCGTCTGCTCGTTAGACAGATTGGGCAGCTGCAACCTCGCGTTTAGCAATTTTTTGGTATAGGCATTTGCAGGGTGATCGAAAAGCTCAAAGACATTGGCTTGTTCGACAATTCTCCCATGCTGCATAACGATAACTTCATCGGCCATCTCTGCAATGACGCTTAAGTCATGAGAAATTAGCAAAATGGTTGTGCCACATTCCGATCGCAGCCGTTCCAGCTGGGTTAACACTTGCAATTGATTGACCATATCGAGTGCAGTTGTAGGTTCATCAGCGATGACGACGGCGGGTTTCAGGCACATGCACATAGCAATCATCACTCGCTGCAGCATGCCTCCGCTCAGTTGAAAAGGGTACATCTTGAGAATCTCGTAAGGCTGGGGCAATTTCACTTTGTCTAGAGAAACGGCTGCCAGCTCATAGGCTTCTTTTTTGCTCAGCTTGCAGTGCGTACGGATGGTCTCGATAAATTGATTGCCAATTGAATACACGGGCGTGAAGGCATTCATCGGATTTTGCCTAATAAAGCCTATTTCTTTGCCGCGAATGCGCCGCATCTCCTTTGGATCCAAGCCGTTAAGCTCACGGCCACCCAGTTGAATGCTGCCTTCGACGATGGTATGTTGATCCATCAACTGCAAGAGTGAATGGCATGTAATGCTTTTGCCGCAGCCGCTTTCGCCGACTAGACCGAGAATTTGCCCCTCATTTAAATCAAAATGAATATCATGAAGAAGCTGAAGCTGGCCTTGATCTGTTGTGACTTTGACGTTCAGCCCACTTACCTGCAAGACTTTGCGAGATGTGTCCATCTAAGGGCCTCATTTCTTGTTTAAAATCGTTTTGTTACCCCAAATTTATGCGATAGCGCTTCACCGAGCAGATTGAAATTAATGACGACAAGTAAAATAAAAAATCCGGGGTACATCATCAGTTCAGGATGGCTCCGAATGTAGCTCTTGCCCTCATGAATCATGGCGCCCCACTCCGGGGTAGGCGGCTGAATGCCTAAGCCAAGGAAAGACAGCGCAGAGATATCCATAATCGCCCAACCAATCTCAAGTGTCCCGATTACGACAATAGGGGGCAGAACGTTGGGAATGATGTGTTGTCTCATAATGGTCCATGGCGAGGACCCGCTTATCATAGCAGCCGTAATATACTGACGTTCTCTTAAACTGACAACAAGGCCGCGAAACATACGAGCATAGGTTACCCACTGAACAAGAAGCAGGGCAAACACGATCTGCATAATACCGGGACCTAGCATCGCTACAATTCCGAGCACAAGCACAAGGTTCGGAAAAGCCATAACGCCTTCACTGAAGCGCATGAGGAAGGTATCGATCCATCCGCCTGTGTACCCCGCAACCGTTCCAACGATTAGCCCTATGGTTAATGATATTATAAACACAAGGAAAACTAAGCCTAACGATATGCGAGCTCCGTACAACAGTCGGGATAATAGATCACGGCCCAAATGATCCGTACCTAATAAATAGTCAGAAGAAGGAGGCTGCAGCTTCAATGCCAGATTGACCTTGATTGGATCATGTGGTGCCAGCCAAGGTGCCAGAATCGTGATTAAGAAACAAAGCAGCAGGAAGCAAGAACACGCGATGATGGTCTTCCGACCTGAGAGAAGATTCTTCATAGGTTTAATCACGAATCGGTTCTTCCTTTCAAAGAAATTCGAGGGTCCATATACATTTGAACGACATCAACGATCAGGTTGCAAAGAAGGAATGCGCATGCAGCGAGAAGCACGTAGCATTGAACGACCGGAATATCTCGATTAAAGATGGCTTCAATGAAGTATCTGCCAATCCCAGGCCATGAAAACACTTGCTCTACAATAATCGTACCCGTGAGCAGCTTGCCGAAATTCATACCTAAGCCGGTAATGACGGGGGAGATGGCAATTTTCATTACGTGTTTAAGCATAATCACTTTTTCATGCAATCCACGGGTTCTGGCATACAACACATAAACTTCTTGCAATTGCTCCACAATGCTTGCCCGCAAAAGTCGACTATAGACAGCGATAAGTGCAAGTGACAGGGTTAGTGAAGGCAGGACTAGATGCTTCCAGCTTCCCATGCCATTAACGGGCAACCAATCCAATTGGACAGCGAAGAAAAAGATCAATAAATAGCCGAGCCAGAATTGCGGGATAGATGCGCCAAAATAGGAAAGTGCTTTGCTGAAATAATCCACCCAGCTATGGGAGTAAACAGCTGATAAATACCCCAGTCCTATGCTGACAACAATCGTTAAGATGATGCTGCTGAAAGCAAGCAGGAGGGTGGCTGGCAATCGCAGCGCCACCTCGTCCCATACAGGTTTATTGGACAGATAAGATGTTCCGAAATCAAGCCGGGCGATTTGGGTTAACGATTGCAAGTACTGCAAATAAAGCGGTTGATCCAGTCCCAGTTCGTGCCTCTTCTCAGCAAGCAGTTCCTCCGTCGGTTGAATATGCGAAGCGGAGAAATAAGCTTCCGCCGGGTCTGCCGGCGAAAGCTGAATCAAGATAAATGTAAGCAGTGTAGCGAAAATAACCAAAGGAATAATGGCGAGCAGTCGCTTCCCAATATAGCTACTTAATTCCATTGAAAGGGTGATCCCAACGGCTTGCAGGGAAGGTAACATTGGATAAGGATTTATTGTAAACAACGGTTTGTTTAATGTAAGAAATGGGCACGATGACGGACTGCTCATGCAGAGTTGTCAAAATTTCCGTATAAAGCTTCTTGCGTTCGAATTCATTCGTGGAGGCAAGTACGGTCTTTATCTTCTGGTCCAGCTCCTGCTTCATAGGAATGCGTGAGTGGGCTTCCGCTACGCCAAAGCTTGGTTCTTTCACAGCATTAATTAGCGTATGGGGATCATAAGGAACACCGGAATTAAACCAGAAACGAACGTCGAACTTGCCTTCTCGGAGCAGCTTCGTTGCGGTTGTTAATTCCACACCGGCTATGTTCAGCTTAACGCCAATCTCTCCCCATGCCGCCTGCACGGCTTCTCCCATTACTTTTTGAATCGGATCGGTTTTATCGTACACTAAGTCCAGCTCTAATTTCTTGCCGTCTTTTTCCCGAATGGTTTGCCCCGGAGCCAGTTTCCAACCAGCTTCATCCAGATATGCCATTGCTTTGGCTGTGCTATAATCAATCGGTTTAACTTTCAAATCCACGTACGGATAGTTGTTAGATAAAAGAGAATCGGCTTTTTGTTCTACACCGCCTGTAATACCATCCACGATGCTCTGTTTATTCACGCCATGTTGGAGAGCAAGACGCACCCGTTGATCTGCAAGCTTCTCGTTGGTGGAGTTCAACAATATATTTCTAGTACCTACCGGATCAGAGAGAGCTGTTCCATATTTGCCTGTGCCTTGCAGTTGTTTATAGGCATCCAGGCTGATCGCGCCTTCGCCGAATATCATATCCAACTCGCCTTTTTCAAAAGCTAAGACACGCGTTTCGCTGTCAGGAATGATTTTAACCGTTACCTTATCAACCTTTGGCTGCTCACCCCAATAATTAGGGTTTCTAGTGAATACGGTGTATTGATCTTGTTTGTACTCTGTAATCATCCACGGCCCTGTGCCTATTGGCGCTTTTAGACCTTTTAGGGTATCATCGCCTTCAGGGAAACCAGCCTCACCTAGGAATCGAAAAGGCCGAACTGTCGCCAAATCCTGTAAGGTTGGATAATACGGCTCTGAGAGCGTTAATTTAATCGTCTGTTCGTCAACAATTTCGGTTTTCTCCAGCACCTTTGCTATGCCAAGCCAAGCATGCGTGCTTTTGTTTTTCAGGATGGCATCGAAATTTCTTTTCACGATAGCAGCGTTAAATGACGAGCCATCCGAGAACTTAATATTTTTACGAAGTTTGAACGTGTACTCCTTGCCATCCGTGGAAATGTTCCATGACTCGGCAAGGTAAGGTTTAAGCTCTCCGCCTTCGTTATAGCTGACAAGCGGCTCGTACATCATCGATTGTGAAAACAATTGATTAGGGTAGTAGGCGTGAGGATTCGACGGGCCCAAATCTCTCATCCAGGAAACGGTGATCTCCTTTGGTTTCTGTGCAGGAGCTGCTTTATCGTTGGCTGCTGGCTCTGGTTTCGCGCAACCTAATACAGTGATAAGCAATGCGAATAGCACCGCTATTTTTGATAGGAAGCGAGTTGATTTTTTACGGATCATCGGATTAATTCCCCTTTGTATTGTGGTGATAATGATTATCATGCTCGTTTATATTATTTTGTTTTGCTATACTTAACAATGGAGAAATAGCTGTTTTTTTATTGGACAAAAAAGAGAAGATATCCCGAGACACAAGCAGGATGGGCTGGAAAAGGAAGGGAACCCGCACATGCATATATACGATATATTAGAAGTTAAAATCATAGATTTGTTGTCCAACAAGTTGGTTATACCCACGGATAGGACGGGTCATCGGATCATTTGCTTTGCCCGAATGGGAGGCAATCTTCGTCTGGCCGGACATATCCTCTATGCGGATCAAGGATCTTGTATGCTTCTGGCCCCAGGGGACAAGGCGGAAATAGAGATTAGCGGCGGAAGTGATCTGCTAGGAGCTGTGTATATGATTCGCTTCCATGCCTATGCAATGGGGGAGAAGGAACCGTCGATGGATATTGGGCCCTGTGTTCCCTATGAGACGAAGATTGATGTGATGCCATTGTCGCGACTTGTCGATTTGCTAGAACAGGTTGCTCAAGGAGCTAGCGATGGCTCGAGACATGAGTACGTAGAACGTTGTAAGCAGCAGATTCGTCTACAAGAGCTTCTTGTATTGCTTATGGAAAATGTCCAAACCATGCATTCTTTCACCGATGATACATCAGCTGTTCAACACACGATTAACTATCTCAATCACAACTATCGGGAAGAAATTACGGTTGAGCTGTTATCGCGAATGTCGGGTGTTGGTCGTTGGAAATACAGTGATTTATTTCAGTCGTTGATTGGCAAAAAACCGCTTGAATATTTGACGGAAGTACGCATTAACAGAGCCAAGGAGCTGCTTCTCCAAACGGATGACCCTTTACGCGAAATTGCTCGCCGAGTTGGCTTTAAGGACGAATATTATTTCTCCCGCAAGTTTCGGCATGAGATGGGGATGACCCCCAAACAATATGTCCGCTCAAAAAGCAACAAAGGGGTAACCAATGAACGAAGCGCAAGCCCTTTCACAAGAGTTGTGGCAGTGGGTGCTGTCCTTGGTGATTTATTGGCTCTAGGCATTAGGCCGATTGGTGCAGATATGACGGTAATTGGCAAAAAAGTCGTCTATCGCGAGGAATTGAACAACATCGCAGATGTCGGGCTCTTAGGTGAACCGGGCAAAGTGAAAGCGTTGAATCCCGATCTTATTGTATATAGTGGTTTCCGGCTCGATTGGATCGATAAGCTGTCCGATATTTCTCCAATCGTAGCTATTGACCGGTTTGAACATACGTATGATCGGCTTATTAAAGTAGCTGATTTATTCGGTAGGACCAACCAGGCGCGCAATTGGGTGGAGAGCCATAAGATGAGATCCACGGAGATATGGAAGCAGCTGTTTTCGTATCCTATGGATAAACGGAAACAAGCCACAATTTTTGTCGTGAACGATGGTGTTATCTATGTCATGGGAATGAGAGGTGTAGCGTTTACGTTATATCATCCATCATCTGCTTTCGAGCCTTCTGACAAAGTGAAAGATTTGATTGCTAGGAACATTCCATTCTTCGCTATTGAACATGAGATGATCAAGGATTACGAGGCTGACCATCTGTTTCTTCTTGTGGATGAGTGTAAGCGATCGAAGCATAAGGCGCAGAAAGTGACTAATCATCCTTATTGGAAATCACTGGGGCAAGATCACGTTCATGTGCTTGAAGCGAAATGGAATTTTGACGATCCGATTACGATGGATCGACTTCTCCCTTTATTGCCGCGAATTATTAAATAGAGGGCAGAACAAAGTCATTCATAAAATAATTAATTTGACAAAAAAATTGGTTTATTGCTACTATAGCAATATTACATATCTGATAATGAATATCATTATCATAAGAGTAAGTTGTTTTAAGAGAGATCATTCTCTTTTTTTGCGAAACTATTGAGAATGATTATCCCTATCAATTAACTGGGCTATTTCGAGAGGAGAAATGAGCACTAAGGATCAGGTTTAACAGCTACAGATTGATTTATACCAACAAGAATGCTGAAAAGGAATGTGAGACAATGAAGAAAAGCAAGTTAATATTTTTGAAATGTGTTTTGTCAGCTACTGTAATGACGTCCGCACTGTACGTCGGATATGGAGAAAAGGCGTTCGCTGCTCCTGTGTTTAGTCAATGGGGAGAAGATGGCGAAGAGGAGGGGCAATTCAGTTTTCCCCAAGGGATGGCGATTGATCAAGCAGGAAATCTTTACGTCGCGGATACAATGAACAGCCGGGTACAGAAATTCACATCAAATGGGCAGTTTCTGCAAGCATGGGATATTGACGGAATGGTCTTCGGAATGCCGCGGGCCATTGCGGTTGATCATAGCGGGCTTGTCTATGTCAATAATGGACAAGGTAACATTCGGGTATTTCAGTCAGACGGCACCGAACTGAGGCATTGGGATGATAGTAATTTTCTGAATGCCGGTGTATTGGGAATGGCAGTCGACCAACAGGGTAATGTGTATGTATCGAATGCCGGATTGCATCAGATACGCAAATATGATCCGATGGGTCAAACTTTGCTCACATGGGGAGCGCGTGGGGCCAATCCCGGTCAATTCAATGCGCCGTCTGGCATCGCGGTCGACCGCGATGGCACCATTTATATCGCGGACCCGGGCAACTTCCGCATCCAGAAATTCGATAACATGGGCCAGTATCTTGGACAATGGGGAGAGACGGAAAGCGCCGAACCGGGGAAATTCAGTTTTCCACAAGCGCTCACCTTTGATCAATTCGGAAATCTGCATGTCATGGAGACGAAGAATTATCGAATTCAAGTGCTTGATCCTTATGGGAAATCAATCAGGATGTGGGGAAAAGAAGGCTCAGCTCCTGGAGAATTTGAAGTTACATTCGGTGTTGCCGCCGACAATGCTGGGAATATCTATGTAGATGATTCCATGCTGCGCCGTGTGCAGAAATTTTCACTCACCTTGGTCAGCCCACAAATCGTGACAACTTCAAACCAAGCGACCGTCACATGGTCTGTGGTAGAGGGGGCAACCGATCTCGAACTTGAATGGTCGCAAGACGGAAAAAGCTGGAGCAAAAAAGCCTTGGCTGCCAATGAAACGCAGACAACGATTGCTGCATTGACAGACAATACAAACTATCAATTCCGCCTGAGCGCCAATTTTGCTCCAGGCTACAGAATGGCTTCCAATCTGGTGGAAGCTAGAACCGCGAACCTGCCAGTGCAACCGTCCCAACCGGATACAGAAGAGTCATCAACACCAATCACGCCACCTATTGAAACCAAATTGACTTCAACGAATGGTCAAATGACTCTTCCCGTGGGTACAATAGGCGAGGTTAGTCTTGAAGATAAGATCGGAATCTCGATTCCGGCTAATGCAACAAATAACGAACTGAAATTAACGATAGAGAAAGTCCTAAACCCCCAGAATATGCTAAATAATAAAGAGGTTTTGGGCAGTTCCATATTTGAAGTGCTGAAAAATTTCCCGGAAAACTTCAGTAAACCGGTAACGATAGCTCTAACATTTGATCCTACAAGTTTGAAGAGCAATCAATCGGTGGCTGTCTTCTATTATGAAGATGGGAAGAAAGAATGGATAGGTGTCTTCGGGGATAAGATCAACGGCAACCGCATTAGTGTGGAAGCTAATCACTTTGGAAAGTTTGCGGTACTCGTTGTTGATAAAGCTTCAGGGAAGCCAGTAACGAACCATCCAACGGAAACGCCACCGACAGAAAAGCCAAAGGAAGTTACGATTAGTGATATCTTTGAGCACTGGGCAGAGGCGAACATCAAGCAAGCAATAAGCAGTGGAATTGTCGCGGGTTATCCGGATGATACATTTAAACCGAATCATACCGTGACTCGTGCTGAATTTGCTGTCATGCTAATGAATACGTTGAAGCCAGAAGGAGCAGGAGTAGCAACGACCTTCTCAGATTCTGGCGAAATCGGAGCTTGGGCGCAGAAGGCGGTCGCGCAAGCGGTACAAGCCAGTATCATTAATGGCAATGAGGATGGCACGTTCCGTCCGAATGCAGAAGTTACACGAGCGGAGATGGCCGTGATGATAGCTCGCGCTATGAACTTGTCTATCGAAGCAAATGCCGCAACTGACTTCGCAGACGACAAGGATATTCCGACATGGGCGAAAGGCAGTGTCGCTAACGTGAAGCGAGCAGGTATTGTGCAAGGTAAAGACGCGAACCAATTCGCCGCTCAAGACCATGCAACAAGGGCTGAAGCCGTAACGATTCTGCTGAAAATGTTGGCTCAGAAGAGCAAGTAAAGAAGTAACGATAACAAGCTTGGACGGTCCTAGTGGACCCTCTAAGTTTGTTTTTTTGTATTTGGTTTCATGAGAAAGCCATGTACCCAAAAGGGTAGGTATTCAAAGTAACGAACGGCTATCTGGGTAAGTCTTACAACTAATAGTTGCAATAGCATCCTATTTGCTGTATTTTTAAATTAGTTGCAATAACATACTATTGAAGGAGGGGATCCTGTGAGCGAACATTGGAGGCAGAATGACAAGGACGCATCGGAATCGCACGGTCCATACATCTCAGCTATTTATCGACACATGCAGGTAGCGATCTCAGCCGAACTGGCACCCTATCGAATCGGAAGCGGACAGTATATTTTTCTGATGGCGATTGCGTTTCAGCAACCGATTACTCAGAAGCAGCTAAGTGAAAAACTGTTCATTGATAAAACGACTACCGCCAAAGCGATTACCAAGTTGGAAACAGAAGGTTATGTACGGAGGGAAGTCGATCCCGCCGACAACCGCTATCATCTGCTCTATTTGACGGACTCGGGACGTGAGGTTGTACCTAAGGTGCAGGAAGCGCTGGCCCGCGTTAAGAACAAAACGCGGAACGGTATTACCGATGAAGAGTATGACTTGTTACTAAGCTTGCTCACAATTGTGCTGCGTAATCTGACCAAATAAAAATTGAAGGGTGAGATGAAAAATGATTAACGAGGCATTCCCCTATGAGAAAAAGCGAACTCAAGTATTCGGATTAGAGATGGCCTATGTGGAGGAAGGAAGCGGTGACCCGATCGTCTTCCTACACGGTAATCCGACATCCTCCTATCTCTGGCGCAACATTATTCCTCATGCCCAGAAGTTTGGCCGCTGCATTGCGCCTGATCTCATTGGAATGGGAGATTCGGCAAAGCTCCCGGATAGCGGGCCTCACGCGTACACCTTTGACCAGCACCGCCGTTATCTTGATGAACTACTCAATCAGCTTGGCGTGGGCGAGCATGTGACCTTCGTGGTGCACGATTGGGGATCGGTACTGGGCTTCGACTGGAGTAAGCGCCATCCGGGCGCGGTCAAAGGGATCGTTTATATGGAAGCGATTATTAAGCCGCGCAGTTGGAGTGAAATGCCGGAGAATGGACGTAAGATCTTCCAAACACTCCGGACGCCGGAAGGGGAGCACATGGTGCTAGAGCAAAATTCGTTCATCGAGTTCAACCTGCCGGTCAACATATTGCGCAAGCTGACGGACGAAGAGATGGCACAGTACCGTCGACCGTTCCTGGAGCCGGGCGAAAGCCGCCGTCCAATGCTCAGCTGGGCACGCCAGCTTCCATTCGTTGGAGATCCGACTGATGTACCGGAGATTGTCACTGAGTATGGAGAATATCTGGCGCAAAGCGCTGTACCCAAACTGTTCATTCAATGCGACCCCGGCTTATTGCCGCAATCCCACATCGATTTCTGCCGTACATGGCCATCGCAAACCGAAGTTACTGTGCCAGGCCGCCACTATCCCCAAGAAGACGCACCTGATGAAGTTGGCGAAGCGCTTGCCGCATGGCTGAGAAATTTGCCAAAAGTGTCATTATCGGGAGGTTGAGGGTTGAGGGAACTAGGATCCGCTATTTCTCCATTTCCCGGTCGGAATTAGCATTTTTTGCTAAATAGCATACCTCAGTTCCCTTTCATGCTACTTTTACCCCGGTTCCCGCCAATTAGCGGATCATAGTTCCTTTTCACGCTACGTTCTGTGTTGCCGCAGAACTGGCAGATATGGTGAAGCGTTTTTCCCTTCCAAAGCTGGCAATGCACATAGGAATCAACTCTCTGGTCGTATCTAGTAACTTTTGGTCGAATCCACGTATTTCAGCGTGCCAACCGGCGCTAAAGCCCATTTGCCTTCGTGCGAAGGAATGTACCCATGTGAAAGTCACCTCAAAACAAAAAGAAAGCAGAGAACACTCCCCTTGCACCCCGTTACTTGCCGTAAGGCAGGGCTCTGAATAATCCAGTTTGAAAAGAACAGCTGCCTGTATAGAAGAGCACTTGACAGGCTCACTTTAATGATGCTGTAAATGGAACTCCGTGCAAAGAGTAGCAGGTTTCGTTTATACCAATTAATTCCTGACAAACGCGTATTATTGCCGCATGATGAGCCTTTTTCCTTTATGTGGTATCTCTTATTACGGACCAAAGGAATGCGATGATCTCGAAATATATAGGAATTAACCTATGAGGGGGTCATTTATCATGAGAATTCATTCAGGCGTTATAAAAGGTATCAAAATTACATTATTCAGTATGGCATTGCTCTATACAACATCTGTTCACGCTGATGAAAGTCCTTCGCCTTCTGTATATTTGGACGGTCATCCGCTGTCATTTCAGACACCTGCTGTGATTGAAAATGGATATAGCCTCGTTCCGATGCGCACTCTTTTTGAGGCTGAAGGTGCCCAAATTTCTTGGGACGAAAGCACGCGAACGGTTACAGCTAAGAAAAATAGTGATATATTTACATACCAAATCGGTGCAATGGCTGCTTATAAAAATCAACAACGACTAGAGCTGCCCATAGCCGGTAAAATTATTGATGGTTCTACAATGGTTCCACTCCGATTTATAAGCGAAGCGCTTGGTAATCTCGTGGCATGGCATGATTATTCCCGATCAATTACGATTTCGTCTGTTCATGACTATGAAACTGCGATTCAATACGGCGTCAACCTGCGCGACACTCCAGATACAGATACGACGGACGCCAGCGTGCTCCGAATGCTTCCCAAAAGCGATAAAATTCACGTAATCCGAGAAATGGACCCGAATTGGTTGGAGGTTCAAACCCAAGACGGTACAATTGGATTTATCTCTGCCGCTCCGATGTATTCCGATTACTTGAGCCAGTCGTTGGCTTCTAAGAAAGCGGAGGAGTTGATCACATTCGGAACCAAATTCCTAGGAACACCTTACGAATTTGGCGCCGCAACAGGTCAAAACCATACATTCGATTGTTCATCTTTTGTTAAGTATGTTTTCAGCGAGGTGCTGCACATTGATCTCCCGCGTGTTTCCTACGATCAGGCGCTAACAGGGAAAGAAGTTGGGATCGACGAAATCCGCAAAGGTGATCTCTTGTTTTTTAGCGCTCGCGGGCTTGATATTGGTCACGTAGCCATCTATGCAGGAAATAATCAGTTGCTTCATACCTATTCGAAAGACCTTGGCGTTCACATAGAGAATTTCGATGATAAGTGGAAGAAGCGTTTTGTTACGGCACGAAGATTATTCTAAAGGCAAGAGGACGGGCAGGGGATAATTCAGAAATAACTGGCATATTCATCGTGATGGATTTCAATTTTTATTGGTAACTGGTGGCCAACTTTATGGATACAAAGTGTGGATGTCTGGCAGGGTTACCATGGAATAACACTTCAGTGGCATGGACGCTTCTCGAAAATTAAGATGGACTAAGGGCCGAGTAAATCACGGATTTTTGGAATAATAGCCGGAAAGTATAAATTTGGGGTCCATTTAAAATATGAAACAGGACATCCTACACCGAATTTTCTTTAATGAGAATCGCTACTATGAAGCCTTTAAAAGCAAGCATAGCAAAAAGATACGTCCCGTAGTGCTGAATGAAAATCTGGAAATTTCGAGATTGTGGAGACCCGAAAAAAGGGTTTAAGCTGCTCGCATGTGAAGGGTGCCACGATCTTAAGGTGGTGCCCTTTTCGGTGCATGGGACGTTTCTGCACGACGTATTTATACGCAGAAACGGAAGAGTGGAGCCCGTGTCTTGTCTGAGGACGTATGTCAAGTCAACCATCGGCAGGTTATCTTGACCATCGACGAAGGTCTAAGAGACATGTTTTTGGGTTGGGGTGAGTGAAGCTAGCCCAGAATTTAAATGTTGGAGATTGACGCCAGTCTCCAGGCTTGGGTTGTAGGCGACCCCATCACAACGGAGTGGTTCGATGCGATGAGATGAGAATAAGGTAGCTGTGAACGTACTTATTTGTTCGAATTGCTGCTGGTTTGGAGGTATAAACAAGCTATTTGGCAGAATGAGATCCTCTAGCTTTGCTATCGCGTGGAGATAAGGGAAAGTTAAGCCGCGATACTAGAAAAATGTGTCAGGATAGCGAGTTTGAGGGAACTACAGTACGCTATAATTTTGAAAACGGCTATATTCCACGCCAGAGGGAACTATGATCCGCTATTGCACCATTTCCCGGTTGAAATCAGTAGGTTCCGCTTAATTAGCGGATCTCAGTTCCCTTTCAGGCTATTTTTACCCCAGTTCCCGCCAATTAGGGATCATAGTTCCGTTTCACACGACGCTCACAGTCTTTGTAAAGTAGGATCCGCTAGTATGAGTATATTGACAAGTGGGGTGAGCGGTTTGACTTTCTCCCAACAGGATGGACACTTGGCGGAAATGTTATCGAGCTCCGTGTGAAACAGGGGAAAAGCTGGAGATCACATCACATATCTCTAGTGAAACAAATAAACCGGATTCCTAAGCGTACAGGAATCCGGTTTATTTGCGTGAAAAATGGCTTAGTGTGCGAAATCCGCGGTTCGTTGACTAGACCCATCGTGTCTTATAGAAAAGGATGCGGATGCGGATTGAGTTGTCCGGCCTTCAGCGGCTTTTTCGCATATCCAAGCTCCGCCGGCACCCGAAGCGCTCTCTTCAGCCCCGTCAAGCGTTGCAAATGATGTCCGAACGTCATCGGCAGCATTCCCGGAATCAGAACTTTTACACAATGCAGCCCGTTTCGCAGCGTTTCCAGCGACGACTGATCCACCGCGATCACATCTAGGTTCAAGCGGCGGAACACCTCGATCATCTCCTTCAGATCATCGGTCAGATCCGCATGGTTTGCCTTACGCTTGAACTCCTCGTCAAACGTTCTGAGCGGACGCTGTCCGTCCAGCAAAAATTGCAGCCGTTCCTCTGCTTGCGGCAAACCGTACAGCATGGCATGATCCTCCATCTGCAATACGAGAAACGGATCGTCGAGCATTGGCTTATAATGTTCCATGCCTGCCTCAAATTTCTCTTGCAGGAAGATCAACCTGCCTGCCAATTCGTGAATGGCGCTTTTCGCGGCCCGTACTGGATCCAAATGAGCTCCCGCCGCACAGATAAGATTCACCTTCCCAGGGCTGACGCTTTTCGCGAGCGCCCAAATGCTCGGAATCCCATTCTCCATTGTCATGTTAAACAAATGTATATCGTATCCGGCAACTGCGCGCAACCTTTGGACCATAAGCAGCAGTTCCTGATCGTTAGCGGAGTAGGGGTCAAGGCGCGGGATAGGCAACTGCGCGTACCAAGTCATCAGGAACGAGTCGCGCTCAGCCACTTCTAAAATTCCGTACAAGATGGCTTCCTCCAAGCTTCCGCCTAACGCACACCCGTTGGAGCCTTCTTGAACAAAGCCGCTGCCGAAACCGGAACTGTAATAAGCGAGACTCTCTGGAACAAGGATCGGACGCTCCTGCACTAGCGAATAGCCCCATATCCAATCGATCGGGAGGTCGGGATCAAACGGTTCGAATGCGAAATCAGGCTGCGAGTACTGTTTCTTTGCATATAACCCAACCTTTTGAGGGGCGAGCGCATGATCCGCAACATGGTTGAAACTGTCATAAATTACGGTCCGTTTGCCACGGGGGGTTATACCGCAGTGTCGTTCCAATCCTTCCAAGATCGCGGTCAATTCGCTTTCCGCATAAGAAAAGCTGCGGCCTCCTGTTACTTCATCTCCCATCAGAAACGATGGCAGATTGACCGCCACCCCGGCAAACGGAGACATGAGGTCAAGCATCTTGGCATTAAAAACGCCGGTCCGGGAATCCATATAGTCTTTGGCCAAATGTTGTTTCAGGTCGTCTATCGGACGCCAGCGGTAACTGTCAGCGCTTATCTTCGGTCTCGGCTTGAGCGAAATGTTGGCCGCCGCCGATGAATCATCGGGCAAGCTGCCGCACATCTCACAGAGCGGGTCAGGCAGTATGAAATGGAGCGAGCTATCCAGAGTTTGCAGGTTAACGATATATATATGATCCTCCGTAAGGGCTCGGCTGCCCTGCAACACTCGCTGCGTCTCGGCAATCAGCAAGTAAGCTGTATGCCAAAGTCCTGATAGCGAAAATTTCACGTGTTGTGTGTCCCCTGGCGACGCCGTGAAACGCCTGTTATCTGCACACTGGGAGCATCCCGGCGTACCCGGACGAACTAGAGGCCCGACTATGCCCTCATCCATTGAAATAAAGCCCCTCAACCAAGGGATACCAGCCTGCTGCAGAGCCTCTTCAGCCTCGAAGTATCCGGAGGAAGGCCATTCATCGTGCAACACCACAACCAATCTCGCCGCTCTCGGTATGTCTGAAGTGAAATCTGTCTGTCGAACGACCTGACAACGGTCCAATAGCTCTTCGCATACATAGTCGGCCAATAAACCTTCTCCGACAACTGATATGATAGCATTCACGCAATTCACCTCATCTCGCAGCAATGTGCCCCGCTCGTTTCGGCGGGTTTCTCCGCTAAACTCCTCAAGGCATAAGAGAAGGAACTGCCGATCGGCAGCCCCTATGATTGCTATATGGTTTGCTTCCCGATTGTAGAACTTCTGGGGCTTTCCATAAAGTATAAGACATGAGGGACAAATAGCTGCACATAAAATTACTTAGGAAGAGTTGGGGCAGATCGGGAAGTACGAGGAGGAATAAAATGACAAATCTGAACCATTCTCCACATCAATTGTCGGAAAGGGTTCTCAAAGAGTCCTATCGTCAGGCTAAAGTATTGATGGTCGGCTCAGGGCCATTTCTGATCTCGGTCATTTCTGCACTGCTAGTATCCGGAATGCCCAAGTTTCACGTGCTAGTCTCTGGCTCAGGGCCGACTGATCGGCAACGAATGCTAGAACTGGCTGCACATGCCCGTAATACAGATCCCGAGGTGACAATAGAAGAAGTTACCCTGCTGAAGGAAGGGGTTAGTAGTTGGCGGGAGGCTGTTAGGCCATTTGCTTCCATTTTGTATGTGTCACAGGAGGGGGATATCGAGGAATTGCGGGTTCTTCACGCGGTTTGCAGGGAGGAGCGAAAGTTGTTTCTTCCCGCAATATGTCTGCAGCAGGTGGGTCTAGCGGGTCCGCTAGTGCATCCGGACTTAGAGGGATGCTGGGAGTCAGCGTATCGCAGCATTCACGAATCTGCGATTTATAAAGACCCTGAGCTGCACACCTTCTCTTCCACAGCGGGAGCGATGTTAGCGAATGTGATTGTGTTTGAATTGTTCAAAAAAATTACGGGAGCGAACGATGCGGAACAAAAGAATCAATTCTTCCTGCTTAATCTGGAGACATTGGAAGGGAAATGGCATTCGTTCATGCCCCATCCGCTTGTGACCGGATGTACCGCAGCTGAATGGATTCACGATGTCGATCTGCTTTGCGAACGGGTATCAAGCACAAGCGAAAACGGATTGCTTCCTTACTTCAGCCGGTTGACATCGACTGAATCAGGGATATTCCACATTTGGGAGGAGGGAGACTTAAAGCAACTGCCGCTCTCTCAGTGTCGCGTTCAGGCAGTCGATCCGCTATCAGAAGGTCCGGCGGGGCTTCTGCCAGACATTGTTTGTACAGATTTGACGCATGAGGGAGCGAGGCGGGAAGCAGGGCTGGTAGGGATTGAAGCGTATGTGTCGCGAATGGCCAGTCTGCTCGTTTCGACGCTTCCATCCGATCAGGAATCAGAGGGCAATAGGATAGACCCGCAGGAATTTATGGGCGTTGGAGCGGGGGGAACGGTTGCGGAAGGCATTGGCCGAGGATTGCAATGTAGCTTGGCCGAGTTACTGGGCAAGCGACTGGCATGTCAGTTGCCTACTGTCATTCGAGTACAGTTGTCTGCAATAGAAGATAAACACTGCCAGTTTTATTTGCAGGCTCTGACGACGATGAAGGGAGCACCCATGTTTGGTTTAGGGGAGGAAGTAGCCGGATTCCCTGTGATGTGGGTCGGTACAAGTGATCGTTGGTATGGCGGTGTAGGCTTGAATGTGACCCTGGCATTGCGGAATGCTCTACAGCAGGCTTTGTTGGAGGCACAAAACCGACCAGCTTGCCTCACATCGAAAGGGTTGGAGGTATCGTCCGTGCATCTAGCTGAACAGCTGCCGCTAATCGTTGAGATCCCTTCTTGTGAAGTGACGTTAAAATCGGATGTTCTGCAGTCCGCTTTGCAGGTCTTGGAACGGAACCGTATGAGGCTCTTGGTCTTGGATCTGGCAGTAGTACCATTTCTGAAAGTGGAAATGGCAGGAGTGTTTGGCGTGTTGCTGCGAGAGGGGGAATCCCGGTGAGATCAAGCGCTATGCATAAAAAAGTCACCCTAAGATTAAGGGTGACTTTTTCTTCTCGTTGTTCTTTGTGTTAGATTAAGGAATTACCAAACAAATGCGGATGTGATGATGACCAAAAGAATAAAAAGAACCAAAATAGCTGCTGAACTGTTACCATAACCTGCACAACTTCCACCATAACCTACTGCTCCCATGTTTACTCATCCCCTTCTGGTGATTTGTTACTACGGTATAAAATATGCTCGTTAAATAGTAATTGATTGGACGTATGTACCCTATTGAGCCTTGGAATATTAGAATGCAGGAACTACTGAAACTCCATACTTGTCTTGGATAAACTTCTTGACATCGGAAGAGGTCAAAGCAGCACCCAGTTTCTTGATTTCGTCACGGTTTTCGTCGCCTTTGCGAACCGTAATTACGTTGGCGTAAGGAGAGTTTGCATCTTCTCTGAATAAGGCTGTTTTGGGATCGATTTTAGCCTCAATAATTATGTTTGTATTGATAACCGCGCCATCAAGATCTTGTAGGGATCTAGCTAAAGTAGGGGGTTCAGCTTCCACAAATTTCAGGTTCTTTGGGTTGCTGATGATGTCCTTAGGTGTTGCTTGGTAGGTAGTGAGACCTTCTTTCAACTTGATTAATCCTTGCTGTTGAAGGAGTACAAGCGCTCTATATTCGTTGGAGGGGTTGTTTGGAATACCAATTTTCGCGCCATCCTTAATCTCATCCTTTGATTTGAGCTTGGTGGAGTAGAAGCCGATAGGCTCAACGTGAACTTTAATTGGATTCACAAAGTCGAAGGCTTTTTCAGTTTTGACTGAATCGAAGTAAGGCACATGTTGGAAGTAGTTTGCGTCGATTTGCTTATCTTTGAGCAACTGATTCAAAAGACCTTCATCCGTGACTTTAACAACAAGATTAATTCCTTGTTCCTTCAGCTTCGGTTTAACGAAATTAAGAATTTCCGAATGTGGGATTTCGGCGGATCCGATGGTTAAAGTGACTTCCTTTTTGGGTGCTTCTGTTGGAGCGCTGCTTGGTGCTGCCGCAGTTGCCGCTGGTGAGGATGCTTTAGGGCTGCTTGATGCTACCGTACTGCTAGTAGCACCACACCCAGCAAGGATAACACTAAAAGCTGCGAATAATGAAACGATAGAAAATAATCCCTTTGTAACCATGGATAACTCACTCCTATTTCTTATATGTATATTTGGTCATGCAATGAAACCGATAGGAACAACAATGCTTTTAATTTTAATCAAGCTTGAAGCGTTTTTTATTTATTGACCTAGAGATGTAGTCTCCAGTCCACTGAAAAATTTGTACGAGAAGAATAATGATTATGACAGTTGCGATGAGCACGTCTTCACGAAATCTCTGATATCCGAATCGGATGGCCAAACTGCCCAGTCCTCCAGCACCGATAGCTCCAGCAATGGCAGTAAACTCGGTGATGGCGATGATGGCAATCGTTACTCCGCGTACAAGCGCTGGCAGGGATTCCGGAATAAGTACTCGAAAAATAATCGTAAACGGGGAAGCTCCAACGGCTTTGGCCGCTTCTATTTTCCCAATGCTAACTTCCTTCAGCGATGTTTCTATAATCCTGCCTAAGAAAGGTGCGATACCGATCGAAAGCGACACAATAGCTGCGGTAGGACCCAAGGTGGTTCCGACAATCATACGAGATAAAGGCAGCAGCAAGACGATTAGGATGATAGAAGGAATAGAGCGAATACAGTTAATGACCATATTAATGACTCTATGCAGCCCTGTAGCTTCAAGAATACCGCCTTTCTCCGTTACCACTAGAGTGACGCCGAGTGCAGAACCCATAATTAATGCGAAAATGGAAGACCATAATAGCATATAGAGTGTTTCTAAAAGAGCAGGCCAGAGTAATTCGATTAATTCTTGAATCATAGGCTGACTCTCACCCTTTCTTCGAGATGATGCTTATTGCGATAGAAATCTAAGATTTTCACGAATTTCTTGGCCGTATCGCTTGCTGGATTCAGGAAAAATTGGTCCACGGAGCCTTGTTCAACGATTGTGCCTTTTTCGATGACCGCAAAGTTTTTGCATATGTGCTGCAGGACATCGAGTTCATGGGTAATCAGCACAATCGTCAAATTAAGCTTACGGTTGATGTCTTTTAGCAGTTCTAGAATGGAGTAGGTCGTTTGCGGATCAAGCGCTGATGTGGCTTCGTCACTGAGCAGGACGTCTGGCTCATTCGCGAGAGCTCTGGCGATGCCAACTCGCTGCTTTTGACCTCCGCTCAACTGGGATGGATGGACATTTTCTTTATCACTTAGTTCTACAAGTTCCAGTATTTCTCTAACACGCTGGTAAATGTACGATTTGGGATGGCCTGCAACCTTCAAAGGGAAGGCCACATTTTCAAATACAGTCTTGGAATCAAGGAGGTTAAACTGTTGGAAAATCATACCGATTTTCAGCCTAGCTAAGCGCAGGTCTTTGTCTGACAGATCTGTAATGACCTTGCCTTCAATCTCAATGCTCCCGGAATCAGGTTCCTCCAACCGGTTTAGACATCGGATTAGTGTTGATTTGCCTGCACCGCTAAACCCGATAATGCCAAAGATATCGCCTTTTTCAATCTCAAGGTTGACGTTCTCTAAGGCAGTGAACACAGATTGGCGTGTTCGGTATGTTTTATTGAGATTTTTGATGACGATCATAATAATCCCTCACTTTTAATACCAAGTAATCCTAGTTTATTAGTATAATTTAAATGACAACCTAAATTCTGTCAAGAAAATTTCTTTTGCTACTTGTTCGGGCTTATCATCCTGGGATTGACGATTATTAGAGAGGGTGGTAAATTAAAACATATTATGTTTATTAATTTACTCGGAATTTAAGGAGGAGATCTCATGTCTCGTAAAAGACAAATAAAGCTGTCCGCCTATTTAGTAGGAACCGGTATGCACGTAGCATCTTGGAGACATCCTGATGCTCAGGCGGATTCCAGCATTGATATTGATTATTACAAACATTTGGCTCAAATTGCGGAGAAAGGGAAGTTTGATATTGCCTTTATTGCAGATAGCTTGGCTATCAATGAGGAGTCGCATCCGAATATTTTGACCCGCTTTGAGCCCATCACCTTAATTACAGCTTTAGCAGGGGCGACTTCAAAGATCGGAGTTGTCGCAACAGCCTCCACTTCTTATGTGGAGCCTTTTAATCTGGCGCGACAATTCCTGTCCGTTGATCATATCAGCAAAGGCAGAGCTGGTTGGAACATTGTAACGACAAGAGATTTGTCCGGGAATACAGCACTTAACTTCAATGGCCGTGAGCATTTGGAGCATGGCTTTCGATATAAGCGGGCAGAAGAGTTTATTGACGTGATTAAAGGCTTATGGGATTCCTGGGAGGATGACGCTTTCATCCGCGACAAAGAAAGCGGGCAGTTTTACGACCGCAGCAAGCTTCACAAGCTGGACCATGTAGGGGAGTTTTTCTCGGTGCAGGGGCCGTTAAATATTCATCGCTCTAGACAAGGCCATCCTGTGCTAGTGCAAGCTGGATCTTCAGAGGCTGGGCAACTGTTTGCCGCGAGGAGCGCGGAAGTCATTTTTTCACATAAAAATAGTCTCGAGGACTCTCAGGAATTTTACCGTTCTTTCAAAAATAAGGTCGTCTCATTCGGCCGCTCCCCCGATGAAGTGCATATTCTTCAGGGTATTTCACCGATTATTGGGGAAACTGAAGAGATCGCACAGCAGAAGCTTGCCTACTTAGAATCATTGATAACCGACGAAACGGGCTTGAAGTTCCTGACCGATTATTTTGGAGGATTGGATTTGAGTGAGCATACGCTAGAAACCAGAACGCTTGATATTGGATTTGGCGAGCTGACGGGTGTTCGATTCGAATATGAAAAGTTTCGTCCTTTCGTGATCAAAGAAAACCCCACACTTAGAGAACTGTATTCTTTGATAACCGGGTCTTATACCGTCAACGACTTTGTAGGAACGCCTGAACAAATAGCCGATAATTTAGAAAAATGGTTTGTTCAAAGAGCTGTAGACGGCTTTATGCTGATGTCTCCGCTTTTACCGAACAATTTAGAAGATTTCGTGAATCTGGTCGTCCCTCTTTTGCAGGAGAGAGGTTTATTCCGGACCGATTATGAAGGTGACACGCTTCGCGATCATCTGAATTTGCCAGTGCCTCCGAATCGGTATAGCTTACAAAAACAAAGGCAGCCGATCTGATTGGATCGGTTGCCTTTTTTACTCAAGCAGCAACTAGGGAGTAGCCGACAATCATCAACAGTAGCACCGTGATGTGATTTAGCGAGAAAATGAACATTGAACGGGCCCACTGGTCCTCCTGCTTCCGACGATAACCGTTGATGCTCAGAATCAACCAGCCCAAACTCAAGAGCGCATTCGCTATGGCAATGTACGGATTAAATGACCAGAACAAAAAGCTGCACAGGAACAGTACAACCAGATACGCGTTCATCTGCACGTAAGTTCTACGAATACCCTTGACAACTGGGAGCATCGGAATGTTGGCCGCCCGGTACTCCTCCATACGCCGAATTCCAATTGCGTAAAAATGCGGCATCTGCCAAATCAGCATTAACAGGAACAATGCAATCGCATGGGGATGCAAAATATCAGGAGAGATCGCGGCCCAACCGATCAACGGAGGCATGGCACCCGACAAGCTTCCAACCTCTGTATTATAGATTGTTCTGCGCTTTGTCCACATGGTATAAGGAATGACATAGAGAAACAGCCCCAAGAAGCCTACAAAAGCGGATAGCGGAGAAGCTATATACAGTGCCACAAGACCGCCGATCGCGATCCAGATCCCAATGATTAGCCCGCTCCCGATGTCTACGATACCGGAAACAGTCGGCCTATTTTTCGTCCGTTCCATAATGCGATCGATATCGCGATCATATAAGTTATTAAAGATACCGGCCGCTCCGATCACCAAGGAAGATCCGATGAGTGCCAACGTAATGTTGCCGATCTTATCGAGGAGAGGTATACCATGAACGAACAATGCCATGCTAAGGCCTGCGATCATGGCGATAAGGTTCGACTTAATAATGCCAATTTTTATCGTTTCGAAAAGTACCTTCGTGATTGAGGTCGGAATTCGTTCGATACTAGCCATATTGCTTTGGATTTGCATGACGCTAACACACCCTTACAAGTAAATTAACTTCTATAGGTTAAGGTTACCATATAGGTGTTGTTAATATGCTGATCCTCAACAAATCAACATGATTCTGTCAAAAATCTTTGTCGCTTTCGTGAAAAAAACCAGTTTCGGAATGCTTTTATTATATAATATTGCTAATGAACCAATGAGTGGGAGGGCAGGCCATGAACAAAGAAGATCAGGTCTTAATGGGTTTCAGGGACTTATATAACAAATTAGTTTGGCTTAATAAGGACAAGATGGAAGAAAGTCTTAAAGGTTACAAGCCTTCTGAAGTACATTGCATCGAATACATCGAAAGAAATGTAGATTCCAACGTTACGAAACTTGCGGAATCCTTTTATATGACTCGCGGTGCCATAAGTAAATTAACTCAGAAGCTCATACAAAAAGGTCTTATCGAAAGCTACCAGAAATCGGATAACAAGAAAGAAATCTATTTTAGGCTTACTGAGCAAGGGAAAGTCATTTATAAAATCCATGAGGACCTGCACAAAGAGTTTCAAGAACGGGATAAAGTCGTATTTGAGCAGGTAACCGCGGCACAATTTGACAGTATGCTTAGCTTTGTGGAAAAGTATAATAGGCATTTGGAAGCAGAAATAAAGAAAAAGGGTATAGAGATGAAGTCGGAATAAATTAGAATAATGAATAAGAAACCACAGGCAGCCAAACTCTATTGAGGACAGGCTGCCTTTTTATTGTTGATATTTTGTTGACAAGGAAACAAAATTATAATACGATTATTTTGTTTCCGAGGAATCAAAGACACAACTTTTGAGGAGAGATTTTAAATGTCCATCTTTAGATCACATAATGAAAAGAACACAGAACAAACCGTAGATAAACACGCTTTACTATTCGGCCTTATTTCTGTATTTCTTTGCGGAATAGGCTTCAGTATTATAGCACCTGTCGTCCCATTCTTAGTGCAGCCTTATACAAGCAATCCGGGAGAGCAAGCGATAGTTGTTACGCTGCTGACCTCTGTTTATGCATTTTGCGTGTTTTTTGCAGCCCCCGTACTTGGAGCTTTGAGCGACAGATATGGCCGCCGCCCATTGCTCTTAGTATGCCTTCTGGGTTCCGCAATCGGATATTTCGTTTTTGGCATAGGAGGAGCTCTATGGATACTATTTGTTGGGCGCATCATAGAGGGTATAACAGGTGGCAGCATAGGCACTATATTCGCCTATTTTGCAGACATCATTCCTCCGCAGCAGAGAACCAAATACTTTGGATGGGTAAGCGCGGTTGTAGGTGTTGGTACTGTCATTGGCCCAACGCTAGGCGGATTACTTGCCAAGTTTGGTTATTCGGTGCCCATGTATTTTGGAGCAATAATAACTTTAGTGAATGTTGTTTATGGATACTTTTTTATGCCTGAGAGCCTTGCCAAGACGAATAGACTGAAAGAGATTACCTTTGTAAGACTGAATCCATTTGCACAGCTTGCAAATCTACTTTCCATGAAAAACTTAAATAGGCTGCTTGTCTCAGCGTTCTTGCTCTGGATACCCAACGGATCTTTACAGGCTGTTTTTTCACAATTTACAATGGATACTTTCAGTTGGAAGCCTGCACTCATCGGACTTATGTTTTCCATTATGGGCGTCCAAGACATCATTTCACAAGGTTTCATCATGCCAAAGCTTTTGAGAAAACTTAGTGATAAACAGATAGCCATTCTTGGAATGGTTTCGGAGATTATCGGCTACAGTCTTATTGCAGCTTCTTCATTGTTCTCATTCTATCCACTTTTAATCGCTGGAATGTTTATATTTGGTTTTGGTGATTCGATCTTTGGGCCTTCATTCAATGGAATGCTCTCCAAGTCTGTCGATTCTAGTGAACAGGGAAGGATTCAAGGAGGCAGCCAATCTATTCAGGCATTAGCAAGAATGATTGGGCCTCTCATTGGAGGTCAAATCTATGTATCACTTGGTCATGCTGCGCCCGCTTTTATGGGTATGATTCTTATAGCAGCGGCAATACCAGTTTTGTATAAGAGACCGCATGTAAATATGTAGAAGTCGGACTGAGCCAAGATAAACTATTTATAAAGATAAACAAATAAACTAATGCCCTCTTTTTTGATATGGTAGTTCTTAAATGGCGTTTCTTCTAAAAGTGATTCAAAATCTTTTTTTGTGTAAGCACCTTGCTTTAGAAAAGTTTTAAATGCAAATTTCACAAAATGCTTGTCAAATCCTTTCATTCCTGTCTGTCTAATCTCATTGTTTATGTCTTCAGAGGTTGCTTCATGATTCATGTCGATAATTAGGGATGTTCCACCTTCTTTCAGCACTCGATACATTTCACACAGCGCCTTTGACGGATCCTTAAAGTTCTTGAATGCAGCACTGCAAACAATAAAATCAAAAAAGTTATCTTCGGATGGTAGATTAGATGCGTTACCTTCCTTAAAATCAACGGAAACATTTGCTTCATTTGCATTATTTTTTTCTATTTTCACAAAGTCTGCGCTTATCTCCACTCCTGTAACATTAAACCCTTTCTTGGCGAGTTCAATCGACAAATAACCCGGCCCGGGTGCAACTTCCAAAATATTAGCCCTTTTGCTCACTAAAGTTGCAATTTCATTCGCATAATCTTGCATTTGAGTCATTCGGCTTTTGCGAGAATTTTTATCATACCACTTTGCAGTTAAGCCATAAATACCGACATCCTTGTTTTTTCGTTTGTTTTTCATCGTATACCTATATCTCCTTTATAATGAAATCGATTCCTTCTGTATCTTATCGATTTCATTATATGGGATGGATTAGCGCGCCTGAACCATCCGGCGGATGAAATGCAGCTCCGTCTTCAGACGGAGTCGTCTTAATAGCGTAACTAGAGTAACAAAAAGAATTGGAACAACATGAGCATTTTAGATTAGAAAAAATATTTAGAGGTCCCTATAGAAGGCAGCGGACAGATGGTCTGCTGCTTTTTCTCAACTACAAAGAAGAGTAATGGGATATAAAGGAATTTGATTGGAGAGTTAGAAGTATATTAACAATAAATTCTAAGATTGGAGAAGTATAATGAGCTATGTAGAAGAGTTAAGAAAAATTGTAGGCACTATTCCACTAATTCTTGTTGGCTCGGTAGTTATTATTACTGATGAAGAAAATAAAATTTTATTGCAAAAACGAATGCATCATCCTGTAGGGCGTTATGGGTTACCTGGCGGGTTAATGGAATTGGGGGAGTCTACAATAGAAACTGCTCAAAGAGAAGTGTATGAAGAGACAGGACTTACAGTTAGAAATCTTAAATTAATTGATGTTTTCTCTGGCAAAGAAAATTTTATTAAAGCTCCCAATGGTGATGAATTTTATGTTGTTGTTACTGCTTATTGGACTAAGGAGTATAGTGGTACTTTAGAAGTTAATGATGAGGAATCAATGAGTTTAGAGTTCTTTAATATCGATGATCTGCCTGAGAACATAGCAAAGAGTCACAGAGAAATGATAAATAAGTACAGAAATTTGTTAACGAGCAGATAAGTCTTGATGAAACTGAAATTTTCTCCAGTTACTTCTATCTAAACCCAAGGGCTGCCGACAGCAATATATCGGCAGCCTTCACTCCGTTAGGAACATGCTTCATGCAATGATTCGAACAATAGAGAAGGTAATCCAATTGAGCAATTTGGTTATTTCGTGAGCTTTATTCGAAAAAACAGGCGAATTGAAGTACTTGATCCTTACTACTAAATGAGGTATATTATTTTTACATTGACATTACAGAAGGTCTAAAAAAAGGAGGCGCCATGTCACCACGTACCAAAGAACAGAATGATGCGATCCGGGAGATGCGGATGGACCAAATTATGCAAGCGGCTGCGGAAGTATATTTGGAGAAGGGCATTCAATTGGAAATACGCGATGTTGCAGTCAAGGCAGAGCTCGGCTACGGAACCGTGTATCATTACTACAAAAATAAGCACATGTTGTTGGAAGATTTACTGTGGGATGCCCTGAATCGAACAGAGTCGGCAGTGATGCCCGCTTTGACGGGGGACAGCGACAGTTTGTTTAAAGCGGAGTCATACTCCAGGTTGCTTCTGCGGGAGTGTATCAAGGATCCTTCTGTATTTATTTTGTTAAAAACGGTTGCAGATAATTTCCATCACTTCCCGGGAAACAGGTTCATTAAGCTATTTGCCGATTTTCAGGAACGGATCTATTTGCCGTTTGTGGAAACGATTCGTGAAGGAATCGGTTCCAAATCACCGGAGAAAACAGCTAATCTGATATTTGGCTCGCTTGTTGGCTGCGCAGCATTGAACATCCACCACAATATGCGCAGCGAGATGGATGTGGAAGGGTTCGTCGACATGATTTTTTTAGGCATACAGTCAAAGGAGAGATGAATGGCATGGTCATCCTGAAGTCGAGAGCAGAAATTGAAGAAATGAGAAAAGCCGGCGGAATTGTCGCTGCTTTTCATCAAGCAATCGCAAGTATGATCCAGCCGGGTGTCACGACGCTCGATATTGAGTCCTTCGCGGTGCGGTTCCTGAAGGAGAATGGCGCCAAGGCTTATACGATAGGCTACAACGGCTATCCGTTCGCGACATGTGCGTCTGTCAACGACGTCATTGCACATGGTTTTCCGAACCGGAAGCCGCTCAAGGAAGGTGATATCGTCACAATTGACATCGTCGCGGAAGCGGATGGCTGGATCGGCGATTCAGCTTGGTGTTATGCGGTCGGCGAGGTGTCGGAAGAAGCCCGTAATCTGATGCAGGTAACGAAGGAATCCTTATATCTGGGTATTGAAAAAGCAGTCGTCGGAAACCGGATCGGCGATGTGATGCATGCGGTTCAAACCCATGCCGAGCGAAACGGATTCTCGGTGGTGCTCGATCTTCTCGGTCATGGCGTAGGAAGGGAGATGCACGAGGAACCTAATTATACCCACGTCGGGAATCCGGGCAAAGGGTTCCGCTTGAAGGAAGGGATGGTTTTAACGATCGAGCCGATGCTAAATGCCGGAAAAGCGTTAATGACAATTGACGCCGACGGATGGACCGCCAGAACCGCTGACGGCTCGCTTTCCGCACAGTACGAGCATACAATTGCCATTACTGCTGATGGCCCGATTATTTTGACCGCACAATAGAGGAGATATAATAGATGTCTCAAAATATTAATGTACCGAATTTCATGAAGAGAGCAACACGAAGTGTAGATACTCGTGTTGCTCTTTGTTCTAAGATGCTGACTTCTTAACGACTGGGACTAAGCTCTTAATAAGGAGATGTCTATTTTGCTATTTATTATTCAAAGCTTAATTGGTTTCTTATTATTGTTTGTAATAGAATTCACAATTTTCGGGAAATTAACCACTTTTATTATAGTAATTTCCTATCTAGTGATGTCAGGAGTTTTTATTGTTAAAGACTTCCGAACTTACGAAAACAATAAGACTAATTTCTATAACTATCTTGTATGGTATGTAGTTGTAATGATAACGGTTGTGTTACAACTGACAATAGGTGATAAAATAAAACTCCCTTAGTTTTTCTGAGATATAAATAGATTTATTACTTGATTCCTTTGCACGGGAAAGGACGATTAACTTCCAGCTGAGTCAGCCGCTAACTGGCAATAAACAACTGTTAACCGACTGGCTAGGGATAGGATTGCTGACTCCGCTGGCTGCAATTTACTGCGTGGTTTTAGGCATAGCTATACTTAGAAAAGGATTGAGTCAATACGAAGGAGCGGGCAACTGAAGCCCGCTCTTTGTTTACCTTATAACATTAGCTCAATCCAATTCTGCGCGAGTGAACAGATCTTGAATAAGTACCTTATCCTCACAGGCAAATTTGAACGCCCTTGCGAACTGTTCTACAGCGGCTCCATTACTCGAGTAGGCACAGAACATATCTGCTTCCGGGTCAAAATGAATCGTGTCCGCGAGCCCTGGCATCCGCTCATTCAAGAACACCGCCGCCAGTGAAGCCCAATCGTAACCGTTGCCTTCGAACCCCTCGTCCGCCCGGGTGTCGAATAGTTCGGCCAAATAGCTACCGACCGTCAGAATGACTGATTTGCCGCCATTTTTCTGTTCCACGAGGATAAAGGGGGCGATATCCTTCGTTTCTCTTGCAGCTGCCGATGCCTGTGCAGCTTCCGCTTCTGCTGAAAGCTTTGCTATCACCGCACTTCGTGCCTCGTCCGTGAAACGGACAACGCCATTCTCCTGAACGATTAGGCCTCCCGCGATCCGCCCATCCAGCCAATCGCTGATGAAGCCGGGAGCATATCCTCCTTGGCCGAACTCGCCGCCGAAAGCGATCATTTGATCATAGGTATCCAGATACTGTTGACGGCTGGTAGTCGGGTAAGCGTTGGTGTATAGCCAGAACTGCACATCGTACATGAGATGAGACCGCTCATCCGCATGAAATGAGAAATGATCCTTCTCCTGGACGATCCGGGTACAAACGCTGCGTATTTTGGACTCCAGCCCATCCACCTCAGAGGCCTGACCGCAGAGTTCCGTGAGCAGTGGAGAGAATTGTCCTTCAGCCACTTTGCGCAGATCGTTTTCTTTATCTTCTTCAGAAGTGTCGTAATCCTCATCATTCACCAGACCGCGGATGAAAGTCTCGAAGTTCGGTGCCAAGTATGTTATCTCGTAATCATCTTCTTGATCGACATGGATGACTGCAGGTTCGCCGTCCTTCCCACAGTGACGGTAATCCAGCATCACGACATCGTGCCCTGCCGAAGGGCAGTCACAGATGACCACGCCGATATCCGGATAACCCCACTCTTCAATCATGAACGGACTGCCGAGATCACCGCAGATCGAGTAGCTTTTGTCGCGGCCGATCCCCATAATTCCCGTGATTGCAATATGATCCTCAGCCCATGAGGTAGCTTCATCTGTCGGGAAGGAAGTATGATGGGGAACGCCACCGTTCTGATGCTTCATCAGAGCAATATAGGCTGCCGGCAGCTTATAGCCGAGTTCTTCTTCTACAGAAGAAATCAGCTCATCCGTAGGCGGATCAGAGACATATTGTTCTCTGGCATACTTACTGTCTTCCCAGAAACTGTCGAGATCCATACCTTCAAAAGGGACTGCTCCTGGGTCTTTCTGTTGTTGGCTGAGCCTGCGCAGGGATTCAGCCTTTTGTTGTTTTTGCCATTTGCTATGGCTCCAGTCCAGCAATCTGGCTGAATGCTGATCGCCAGGATCCAGCTCTAGCGCGGTGCTTAGCACACCTGCTGCTTCCTCATACCGCTTCATATAATAATAGGAATATCCTACGCGAAAATACCACAATGGATCATTTTTTCCTTGCTCTGCAATAAAAGCAAACTGTTCCAGTGCTTTCTCATACAAACTCAGATTGTTATAAGCCCGACCCATACTGCTGATCATGTCGTAATCCCTGTCCGCTGGAGGTATCTTCATCAGAGTGTCTACGATCTGCTGATGTTCATCATCCTCGTGCCACCGCATGATCTGTGCGCTTAGTTCTTGTTCCATCGTTGCCGTCTGCCTCCCAAGTGAAAATATGATTTTCTCTATTTTACCAGAGAGAGGGTTGTGATTGGAAATGTTTACCGGTATTACGAAATCTGCCTCGCGCGGAAAGGGAACTACAGGGCTCTATTCTAGCGAAAAGTGGCATTATAGGGAGGGAGGGGAACTACAGGGCGCTATTTTGCTGTTTGCTGGGAAATTTAGCTGATTTCGCGGAAATAAGACCCTGTAGTTCCGCTATGACCCTTGCATCCCTGCTTTTTGCCTAAATAGCGTCCTCTAGTTCCCTTACTGGGTTTTGCCCTTAGAAGAGGCTGATCTAGTAGACTGCCGGTGATAAACCCATTGGCCTGTTGCGCCAACGAAGAACGTTAGTTCAACAAAACAAGGAGCAGTTTGCCACAGCAACTGATTGTTAGGGCAGGTGAAAACTGGATTCATAAAATATGTAAAAATACCGATACATAAACAGAATGATTTTTTATAGATAAGATGGTCTAATTAATAAGTTAGGCGGGCGATTGCTGGAAACACAGCAGATGGCAAATTAAATAAGCAATGGACGCTTATTAGCTCTTTGAACCAGAACTGAGCTTTACGGTATTGAATCCATAATATTTTTACCAGACGGATCGACAGCGATCTGTCCGATGTTCATCTTTTGTTGAATAAGTTTATATTTCGTTGCGTTGCTCCATATGAAATTTGTCGAAAAATCTATACAATGAACAATATGAAAGCGCTTCATATTATTGAGAGGGGGGACTTTTTAAAGGGCGTATTGGAGTGGATTCCTATTTCATTGTTTTCAATTTCATCAATTTACACCAAGGAGAGGTGCATTCCCTCATGAAGCAAGAGCATAACTTTTCACTACCTCATGTATCGACAAAAATAGTGACGGTTCTGTTAGCCGCACTAATTGCAATTACGACCTTCGTTGTCGCACAGCCAGCGAGTGCGTCGTCGTCACAAATTTCAAACGCTGTTGATAAGTACGCTGCGGACGGTGAGCAGATCTGGTCCCAAGGCGGTTGGATGATGAAAGAAGGAGATACGTATTATTGGTACGGCGGGGATCTTTCTCAACCTAAGACTTTGCCAGACGGGACAGATAATACAGCAAAATGGGAAAAGAGAGTTAGTGCCTACACGTCGACAGATCTCGTTAACTGGACAGCGTATAGGCGTATTGTCGACTTTCCTTCCATTGATACTTATCGTACAGCGCACCCTGGTACAACAGTTCCTGCATTTGATAAAAATAATTGGTTCGGCAGACCGGTGGTCCAGTATAACAGCGTAATCGGTAAATATGTGATGTTTTTGGAATGGAAATATCCTGGCGGATACCGCAATGCCATTTCCATCTGGTATAGTGATTCACCCGTAAGTCAGTTCGAATTCCAAAAGCTCATTCCTAACCCAGGCGGTTATTATGGAAATGGGGATCTCGGTTCGTTCTTCACCGATGATGACGGAGTTACGTACATGACGCAAACCGTTGATTGGAAACTGACTTCAAGTGGCACGCCTGATTATAATTCCGGGATTTATATCGGCAGAGTGGACACAACACTGAATGCCAATAATGAATATGAAATCAGTATCACGCGCGTTAAACTGTTGGAGTCGTCAGCTCCTTATAAAGAAGCGACTACCTTGTTCAAAGTAGGTTCCAAGTATTACCTGTTGGCTTCCCAGACCAATGGTTGGAGATCCAGCCAAACTTATTACTATACAGCAGACAGTGTAACCGGTGATTGGAGTTCATCTGCCAAGGTTGGGACAACCTCGTGGCAAGGCTCTACCTACGACAGGACTAGCCCTACGGGTTCGAATTCGTTCGATACGCAATTCGACCAAATCCTTCCGATTCAAGGAACAGCCGGAATGATGTATCTGTTTATCGGCGACCGTTGGAACAATTTGAAAGAGAGTGACGGTACTTTTGGAAGTTATGGACCTGGTCGTAACCAATGGTATCCTCTGACTTTCGATAGCAGCGGCAAGCCAATTATTAACGGGTATCAACAATGGTATACGGACCTGACTGCTGGAACATGGAGCCCGACAGCTCCTGCAGCTCCTATTAACACGCAGTTAACCTATGCGATTGTGAACAGCAATTCCAGTAAGGCGCTTGCCATTACAAATGATCTTACGACAGCTGACGCGACACTCCAGCAGCGGGCATATACCGGCGCAGCCAGCCAGTCCTGGAAATTCGTCGATGCTGGATCAGGTTATTACAGAATTCAAAATACGAACAGCGGATTGTTCATGGACATCCGAAACGCATCGACGGCAAGTGGCGGATATAGCATCCAATGGACGGCTAGCAACAACAATAGTCAGCAGTGGCAGCTCATCGACGCAGGGAGCGGTTACTATAAAATCAAGAATCGTAACAGCGGCAAGGTGCTAGGCATGAGTAATGGTTCGACAGACGACAGTGCAGCTGTCATCCAATGGGAAGAAGCAGGCTCGGCGAACCAAACGTGGCGCTTCGACGCGGTTGCTCCAATTGATCTGACCAAGACGTATTCGATTCTAAATCGCAATAGCAGCAAATCTTTGGGGACAGTAGGAAACGCTACGGTTACAAGTACGAATATCGAACAGCGAACCTATACAGGCGCGGCAAGCCAATCCTGGCAGTTCGAGTACACTAACGGCTACTATAAAATTAAAAATGTCAACAGCGGTACATACATGGATATTGCCAGCTCTGCCACATTCAGCGGCGCGAATAGCGTCATTCATACAGCAAGCAGCTCCAATAGCCAGCTTTGGCAGCTTGTTGACGTAGGCGGCAGCTTCTACAAACTGAAAAATGTTAACAGCGGCCTAATGCTCGGCATCGATGCTGGCAGCACAGCAGATGGCAAATTGAATAAACAGTGGACACCATCTAGCTCTCTGAACCAGAACTGGAGTTTTACGGTTCTCAATCCTTAATTTGAAAGTGACCGGGGACATTTACACGTCTCCGGTTTTTTATTTCTGATAAAATAGTTGATACCATACCCTTTTTCGTTGTTTACCTGTATATTCTAGACTCGCACGTATACTCTAAACTGAAATATAACGTTCTGCGTTTAACCGTATCTCTGACACTATTTAAATCGTAGAAGGGTTGACTTTATATGGCACGATTGTTTTTCAAAAGCAAATATATGCCCTTTACGTATAAAATGATGATTCCTTATCTCTTGCTCGTGCTGGTTACAGACGCAGCGATCGGCTACGCCTCGTATACAATGCTTGTAAAGTCCCGTACGGAGGTAGCACAGACGGGTATACGAGCTGCACTTGAGCAAACGCGCAATAATGCGCATTACCGCATGGCAGAAATTCAGCGAATTTCTGATCTGTTGTTTGGCAACTTGCCGTTTCAACGCGCCCTTACGAAACATGGCGATCGTCACAGCATGTACTTAACGGTCATTGATGAAGTTATTCCTCTGCTTCAAGCGCCGCTTGAACTGTTCGGCAGCCCGATTCAGCTGACACTCTACGCTGTGAACCCGGATATTGGTGAATCAATCGGCTCTTCCGACACGAGTCCAATGACGAAAAGTGATTATTTTATCCAGTCCTTTTCCACGCTGCAGGACAGTTCATGGTTTCAAAAGCTGCGGGCCAATGGAGCAGATAATCTGTGGTTCCAAGCTGATAGGGACCAGGAGGTTGGCAATGTCTCCCTTTTCCGTAAGCTCGTCTTATTTACGGACTATAGTTCCGTCATTGGATATATTAAAATTACGGTTAATCTCGATAGCTTGATTGGCAACATAGCCAAATATCCTGAGCAGGGACTTGGCTTGCGATTCTATGACCAACGGACAGGCCTTACTTTGTTCGAGCGGCTTCCTGGCGATACTGGCGACAAGTTTCTGAATTTGCGGGAAGAAATTGAAGGAACTTCGTTCGCAATTGAGGTTCGCGTGCCGCTCGATTATTTGAACAAAGATGCGAAGCGGCTGCAAGTGACGATCGGGCTGATCTGTGCGGCAAGTTTTGTTATGATGGGGATTATCGGGTTTGTCGTAGCGACGTTGTCTGGACGAAGAATGAAACGAATTGTCTCATTTATTCGGTCCTTACAAGAGGGAAAACTCGATCGACGACTCACTGTTAGCGGGAACGACGAGTTTGAACTTATCGCTCATTCATTCAATCGCATGGCAAACAGTATTCAGCAGCTTCTTCAAGATGTATACAAACAAGGGGTTCAAAAAAAGCAGGCGGAACTAGAGGCTCTGCAAGCGCAAATTAATCCTCATTTTCTATACAATACCTTGTCAACAATTAGCAGCCTAAGCAATTTGGGCAAGACACGCGAGGTGACGGAGATGGTAAAGCTGCTCTCTCGGTTCTATCGATTGACGCTGAATGAAGGGCAAGTTCTTATTCCGCTGCAGAAAGAATTGGATCAAGTCGGGGCCTATCTCGACATCCAAAAAGTCAAATATGCAGATGCGTTTCAAGTATTTATCGATCTGGACCCAGAAGTCGAAGAGGTTCAGATTATTAAATTGCTGGTGCAGCCATTTGTTGAAAATGTGTTCAAGCATGCATGGTTCGGAGAAACAATCGCGATTCGTATTACGGCGAAGCGAGTAGGGGAGCGGCTCGAGCTGAAGGTCATCGATAACGGCATCGGCATGCGGCCAGATACCGTCGACAAGGTGTTTCGCGGCGGACCACAATCGAATGCTTACGGACTGAAGAACGTTAATGAACGAATCAAACTCCGATATGGCGCCGATTACGGTGTGCAAATTGCCAGTATTTACGGCGGCGGGACGACCGTCCACATTTTGTTGCCTTTTCATATGAATACTTTATCAGAGGTTGACACAATGAGTTACTCTCACAATCACACAGGAAAGGGTGACGATCTATCATGAACATTCACATTTTACTTGTCGATGACGAAGCAATTGATTTGGAATGGCTCCGGGTACGAGTAGAAGCAACGCATTGTCAAGGGCTGCGAGTTGCGGGAACAGCGAAGAGCGGGTTTGCCGCACTTGCCTGTATGAAACAGGAAAGAATTGACATCATTCTGTCTGATATTCGCATGCCGATTATGTCGGGGTTCGAATTCGCGCGCAAAGCGAGAGAGATCAACCCGGAAGTCCGGATTGCTTTTATTAGCGGACATGAAGATTTCAGCTATGCGAAGGAAGCTTTGCAACTAGAAGCCTATGACTATTTGTTGAAGCCTGTCGATGACGGCGAGCTGGCTAAGATGATTGCAGGCCTTTGTGCCAAGGTAGAGGAGGATCGTCGCCACCGCTCCACTCTATCTGAGGCACTGCCATACGTACAGCGAGAGCTGCTGCTTCGCTGGTTCCATGAAGCGTCTCCAGCAACAGCCGAAGAGCGGCTGACCGAGTTTGTGACGCCTTTTATCGAGAAAGGTACAGCGGTGGCTTTGATTGAGGCCGATGACTTCGAAAGACATTCGAAGGAGCTGACCATAGAAGGTCGCCGCGAATTATGGACAAGCGTAGAGCAGCATCTGATGGAAATTGTTCAGAAAAAAGGACTGGGGAACCTAATGATCGGTTTCGCTAATCGGTTCGTTCTATTGACAGCAGGTGGAGTTGAAATTGGCACTAAGCTTGAAGAACTGATTGATGCTTTCCGCGAGGCTTTCCCGTTCACAATAACCGTTGGAATTGGCGTTCGCGCGTATAGCCCGGAAGAGCTTCATAACTCGTATCGTCAAGCAGAGATGGCGCTCAGCATCAAGTGGATACTGGGTAAAAACCGAGTGATTCGCGATATCACATCCCAGCAACCCGTTAAGACGGGAGCCGTTCCAATTGAACGAATTTTCGAGGAGCTGCTGCAAGCCATACTTGACTATGATCTAGTGAAAATTGATGATGGCTTAACGGCCATATTCCGTCCCGACTTTGCCCCGCATCGTAAGAGTGAGGCATATGATCTGATCATACGTATGACGTCGAAATTACATGGTGATTTGCAGCAATTAAATGAGAATTTGTATGAGCTCCTCAACTGGGAATCTCATCAGCCCGATGTGTTATTCGAATTCGAGACGATGAATGATATCGTGTCCTGGCTGCGCAGAAGGTTATTCGAGTTGTCCGAGCTGTTGTTTATGAAAAGGCGGAAGCAGGACCGTAAATTGATCGCGGATATTATGAGCTATGTGGAAGGACTGCTGGAGAACAAAGTAACGCTTAAGGAAGTTGCTGCGAAATTCGACTTTACGCCCAATTATCTAGGCCATTTGTTTAAAGCGGAGACGGGGATGGGGTTCAGCGACTTTATGAATACCATTCGCATGAAGCGTGCTTGTGAGCTGCTTGACAATCCATGGATGAAAGTTTATGAAATCGCAGACAAAATTGGTTACAAAAATGTCATTTACTTTAATCGCTTTTTCAAGCAGGCTACAGGTATGACGCCAAGGGATTATCGTAAAAAGAACAAAATATAAAAGATGTCGTAGATTTAGTATTAATTTTTTATATATAGAGAGGATTTATCATTATTATGTTGATTATTGACGGCAACGGAGCAGGAAGAATTTTTGAAGGAGAAGGCGTGGTTAGCGGCGGTGGTGGCAATACGCGTCTGTTGATCGATTATCCAGAGCCTTATCGCAGTGACATTCTGGATTATCTTTTCAAGCCGAATTATGGGGCCAGCTATACCCATTTAAAAGTCGAGGTAGGCGGAGATGTCTTTTCCACTACGGGAACAGAGCCTACCCACGCGAGAACAAGGGAGGAGCTTGCTAATCCGAATATGTATCGAGGCTACGAGCTTTGGCTAATGAGCGAAGCGAAGAAGCGGAATTCGAAGATCCAACTTGATATTTTGCAGTGGGGCGCCCCAGGATGGATTAACGACTTCAGCAACAACATCGGCAAAAACAAGGACAATTACTATAGCAACCACAAAAGTAAATATGCCATGTATTCGCAGGATAATGCGGATTATTTGGTGAGCTATATCCAGGGAGCTAAAAGAGTTTGGGACTTGGACATTGACTACGTAGGGGGTAATCAGAACGAAAGCTTTGTTGGACTTGATGCAGTAGACCCTTGTGATCCCAATAGTCCTTCCTATTTAAAAAACTACCTTGTCAATATTTTGAGACCTACACTTGATCGAAATGGCTTACAACATGTAAAAATTATCGCTCCTGACATTGGTGGCAGGGAACAAGAACCCTATAACCCAAGATCACCCTGGGCTTTCGTTGATGAAGTCCTTGCAGATCCACTACTACTGAATGCGGTATCCGTCATTGGCTACCACTATGTGAAGAGCACTTCTACGGAAATTGCCCAAAACTCCGGTTTGACGCTATGGGAGAGCGAAGGCTGGACAGGTTCCGGCAGTTGGTACGACGCTAACGGTCAGAAGGGCGCTCTCGAACTGGCTAGGATCATGAATAACAATTATATTAAAGCCAAGGTCACCAAAACAAATGTTTGGCATATGATCTCATCATCCTATACCAATTTGTCGTTTCCCAAAACAGGTGTTATGATAGCCGACGAACCTTGGTCAGGCATTTATACCGTTATGCCTGGGGTCTGGGCCGCCGCGCATACGAATCAATTTGCTCAGCCGGGCTGGCAGTATCTGGACAGTGGGTGTGGACTCACGACAGGAGGAACTTCTTACGTAACCTTAAAGCAGCCGGATGGCAGTGGGAATTATAGTGTTATTATGGTAACAGGAGACATTGCGGAGACGATGACAATCAAGCTGATAGGCGGATTATCGGCGGACACGGTTCACGTATGGAAATCAAATGAAGGACAACAGTTTATTCAACAGCCTGATATCATGACATCAGATAGTTCGTATTCGATCAACCTTGAGCCAAACTCGATCTATTCGTTGACAACAACGACGGGACAGCAGAAGGGGCAGTCTGCCCATCCAATCCCGGCACCTCAATCGTTCCCTAGAAATTATTATGATGATTTTGAAAGCTACGTTATAGGTGAAACGCCTAAATTTACTTCCGATGTGGAAGGCGTATTCGAAGTTGCCGATAAGTTTGGCAGCGGCGGCAAAGCTTTGCGTCAAGTTGTTGCAGGTCCAATGAAGCAGTGGGATGCTTGGATGACCCCTCGTATTCGATATTGCACGCATACACAATTAGGCGATCTGGATTGGACGGACTATGACTTCAGCTCGGATGTTTGTATTGAAAGCGCCGGAACAGATTGTTATGGAAATGAAAAGCCCGGTACGGTATCCATCGTTGGACGCGCGGGCACTCAGGCACGTAAATACATCAATGATACGTTGATCAGCGGCTACAGGCTGCAGGTGGATCAGGCTGGCCAGTGGAGTTTGCGGATCACAGACCCGCTGAAAGATTCCGATTCCATACTGGCTTCAGGCAGTGTGCCTTTCTCAGCAAATACTTGGCATCATTTAAAATTAAGTTTTGGCGGCCCAATTATTAAGGGATACATTGATAATAATCTTGTTGCATCGGTCACAGATAACACGTATGCTACAGGTGTTGCAGGTTTGGGAAGCGGCTATAATTATGCACAATATGACAATATTTCTATTATTCATGTTCCCTATCCGAAACAAGAAGAGCAGTAGAGGGTCGATCCTCTACTGCTTTTTTGTGCTTATTAACAATATTTAAATATGTTCGTAGATTTAGTACTAATTTTAGTTGTTCAGCTAAATGATATCTAAATATCCATTCCTCTATACTTATAAACAGAGAGAGGAGAAGAGCTATGATAAAGAGACAACAAAGAATCTGGCATGAACTAATAAAAAATAGAACTTTGCTGCTTATGATATTGCCAACTGCGTTGCTATGTTTTCTGTTTTCCTACATCCCGATGGCTGGGATCGTAATTGCTTTCAAGACGTACAACTACACAGGGGGTATTTTTGGAAGTCCGTGGGCAGGGTTTGATAATTTTAAATTTTTCTTCCAATCCGGCAACGCTTGGCTGGTGACACGGAATACAGCGTTGTATAACCTAGGCTTTATTATCATCGGCAACGTACTGCAAATCTCAGCGGCAATTCTGCTGTTTGAAGTCGGGGGCAAATGGTTTCGCAAAATCATCCAATCGGCGATGTTCCTGCCGTATTTCATCTCCTGGGTAGTCGTTGGCTCTATTGCTTACAGTTTCTTCAGCTACGACATCGGCACAATCAACAACTTATTGACATCGCTAGGCATGGAGAAGATCGATATTTACAATACGCCGGCATATTGGCCTTACATCTTGTTATTCTTTAACATCTGGAAGTCTCTCGGCTATGGCACGGTGATGTACCTAGCCGCCATTACGAGCATCGACACGGAAATGTATGAAGCGGCCGAAATTGACGGAGCGAACGTGTTCCAGCGCATATTTCATGTAACCGTTCCGAATTTAATACCAACGCTCACGATTCTCGTACTGCTATCTGTTGGCCATATCTTCCGCGGCGACTTCGGCATGTTCTACAATTTGGTTGGCAACAACGGCATTTTGTTTTCATCGACAGACGTTATTGATACTTTTGTCTTCCGCTTACTGATGACCACTAACGAGATCGGCATGTCCGCCGCAGCAGGTGTCTATCAATCGGTACTCGGCTTCGTGACGATTCTGTTGGTCAACTCTGCGGTACGCAAATACGATAAGGATCGCGCTTTATTCTAGTGAGGGGGACATTTCATATGCACGCGACAGCCGTTAAACGCGGCCTACAGAAGGATAAGTTCTTTCTCTCCGCCATCGGGTACGTCACACTTGTTGGCATGGCATTCCTATGCATCATACCATTCTGGATCGTTCTGGCCTCTTCGTTCAACGATGAGAATGCAATCCGTTTGCACGGCTATAGTATGCTTCCTACCTTATTTTCGACGGAAGCCTATCGCATTATTTTTGAATATCCGGATGCTATTATTAGGTCTTACGGCGTAACTATCACGGTCACTGTCGTCAGTACGGTACTCGGCTTGTTCCTAACGGCAATGACGGCTTACGTGCTATGCCGCAAAGATTTCAAGTGGCGCAACCATTTCGCCTTTTACTTCTTCTTCACCACGCTGTTCAGCGGAGGGCTTGTCCCGTGGTACTTGTTAATTGTCAACTATTTGGATCTGAAAGATAAATTGATCGTACTTATTCTGCCGACATTGGTGAATGTGTTCAACATTCTTGTCATGAGGGCGTTCATGAGCGGTATTCCTGATGCGATTTCGGAGTCAGCCAAAATCGATGGCGCCGGCGATTTCCGGATCTTCCTCAATCTGATACTTCCGCTTTCCAAGCCTGCGCTGGCGACGATTGGTCTGTTCATCGCGCTTAGCCATTGGAACGATTGGTATATGGCACTGCTGTTTATTTCCGATGAAAAGTTGATGCCGCTGCAATATTACTTATACAAGATGATAGGCAATCTGGAGGGCATGCGCGATGCCCTGGTAGGATCCGGGGCGGGTGTGACGGTCACGATTCCCGGGGAAAGCTTGAAAATGGCCATGACCGTTGTCGCAACCGGTCCGATCATCCTTGCCTATCCGTTCATCCAAAAGTACTTCGTAAAAGGATTAACGATTGGCGCTGTTAAGGGGTAATCTCAGGGAAACCTGGTTATCAATATAAATACGACAACTGGAAAATTGAAAGGGGTTAGCAATACAATGGAAACAAAGAAATCACTGGGGATAGCATTGACGAGTCTATTGGCAGCATCTATGATGCTTAGCGCATGCGGCAACAGCGAAAGCCCGAAAAACACTGCAAACAATGCCCAAAGCACGGCCTCGACAAATCCGAAAGACGGGGGGATCGATACTTCTAAAGCCGTTACCTTGAAGATGATCTTGTTGGGACCGAAACCGGCCGATTACGACCTGGTATTTGGAGAAATCAACAAAATTTTGAAGCAGAAAGTAAACACTACCCTTCAAACAGAGTTCTTGGATTGGTCCGATTGGAAGCAGAAATATCCGCTCAAATTTGCAGCTAATGAAGACTTCGACCTCGTCTTTACGGCCAACTGGGCTATGTACGCCGATCAAGCCAATAAAGGCGGTTTCCTGGAACTGACGGACACTATCCTTACCAAGTATGCGCCGCAAACCTGGAAAGCCATGGATAAAGTAAAGTGGGATCAAGCGCGAGTTAAAAGCAAGCTTTACATGATCCCGTATAACATTCCGAACGAATATAAGGAGAAGCTCGTCATTTACCGCGAAGACTTGCGCGAGAAGTATAACTTGCCGCCTATTACTGACGGGGCTTCGTTCGCGAAATTTACGGATGCGATTGTGAAAAACGAAAAGGGCGTTACGCCGTTTGGCCCAACTCTTTCGAATATGAATGCGTTGGACACGCTGTTGTTGGTGCAAAAGAACAATTGGAAGCAAATTGATGGTACACCGTTCGCGTTCAAAATAGAAGATGCAGCGGGCAAAGTGTTTAGCATCTACGACACGCCGGAATTCAAAGATCTGCTTACTTACTACAAAAATCTCGCGGACAATGGCGCATGGATGAGAGATGTGCTGACTTACAAAGGAAGCCAGTCAGAAGATTTTAAATCGGGTAAAATTGCCTCATATTCACATACGTTATCTTCCGGCGCTTCATCTGTTTCCGCTATCAAAAGTGTGCACCCTGATTGGAAAATCGGCATAACCGATATCGCACAAGACAGCAAGAAATCAACGGCAATTTCGACGCAAAACGGCATAGCCATCCATGCTTCGTCCAAATCTCCGGAACGCTCGCTAATGGTGCTAGACTTGCTTCAAAATGACAAACAGCTTCACGATCTGATGATGTATGGTATTGAAGGCACGCATTACACGGCTGTCGGCAGCGATCAATTCACGAAAACGGACAAATTCGCTAGCTTCAACACGTTCACGAACTGGAGTTTCCAATCCCCGCTGAATCGCCAGGAGACAACTTATCCCCAAGCGGCGAAAGACATCGAGAACAAATGGAAAAACCAAGTTACTCATTTCAAACTGGAAACGTTCGTGTTTGATACCTCGAAAGTTATTAATGAAGTCTCGAATGTCAGTAACGTTATGACCCGCTACGGGCTGCCGCTCGAATACGGTCTCGTGAAAGAAACGGACAAAGGATTGGCTGACTTACAATCACAACTCAAGGCAGCAGGCGTAGATAAAGCCCAAGCTGAACTTCAAAATCAAGTTAACACGTTCCTGGCTGAAAATAAATAGAACAAGCCGTGAAGTAAACAGTCTTAATTCCATGGCCTAAACCGTAACCCGAGAGTAGGAACCTTTATTGGAGGTGTCTAACTTTCGGGTTATTATTCGGTACGACACTTCCTGCCTTATTAAAGATGAAAGAGGTTATCGATGATGAAACAAACATTTAAGCATATCCCGCCTGCAAACGGCTATCCGGAATGGAACAATAATCCTGAAATTTTTGAACTTAATCGAATGAAAGCACACGCAACCCTGATGCCTTTCGATTCCGTGGAAGAAGCGCTCAAGAATGACCGCCCAGCTTCTCGTAGTTATCTATCACTTAACGGCACGTGGAAGTTTGCTTTCGCGGAGTCGCCGTCCAAGCGTATTGGGAATTTCTATGAGATCAGCTTTGATCATACAGGATGGAATGACATTAAGGTTCCTGGACACTGGCAGCTGCAGGGATACGATTACCCGCAGTATACGAATGTTCGCTACCCGTGGGAGGCGTCAGAGCCGGAGCTGGCTCCTCCGTTCGCGCCTACCTTGTACAATCCTGTGGGCTCGTATTTCCGATCATTCACAGTGCCTGATCATTGGCAGGGGCAACCTGTTTTTATTAGTTTCCAAGGCGTGGAATCCGCTTTCTACGTGTGGGTCAATGGCGAACTCGCGGGCTACAGCGAGGATACGTTTACACCGGCTGAATTCGACCTTACGCCATATTTACAAGCAGGCGATAATACGCTTGCGGTCGAAGTGTATCGCTGGTGCGATGCGAGCTGGCTTGAGGACCAGGATTTCTGGCGGCTGAGCGGTATTTTCCGCGATGTCTATTTGTATACGGTGCCTAAGGCGCATGTGTATGACTTCTTCGTAACAACGGAGCTTGACGAGGCATACGAACATGCAGAGCTTAAAGTTACAGCGATGCTGATGAATTATTGGGAAGCCGATTTGGGTTCAGTTACTCTTGAGGCGCAGTTGTATGACGCTCAGCAGAACGCTGTGTTGGCAGCGCCAATGAAGGTAACTAAATCGCTTGGTAGCGGTAATGCCGAGACTCAAGTTGAGATTTCGGCGCATATCGCAAATCCGCTGAAATGGAGCGCGGAGGAGCCGCACCTCTACATGCTCGTTATCAGCCTGAAGGATGAGGATGGGGAACTGCTTGAGACCATCAGCACGCAGACGGGTTTCCGTACATTCGAGATTAAAGATGGACTCATGCTCATCAACGGACAGCGAATTGTCTTCAAAGGAGTCAACCGTCATGAGTTCTGCCCGGGCGGTGGCCGCGTGATGAAGATGGAAGATATGATGACGGACATTAAGCTCATGAAGGCGTACAATATCAATGCAGTGCGTACTTCACACTATCCGAACAATGCAATTTGGTATGAGCTTTGCAACGAGTACGGCGTGTACGTGATAGACGAAACCAATCTGGAGTCACACGGCACATGGAGCGGCGGTCAGACCGAGCTGCTTCCGACGACGGTGCCTGGCAGCAATCCGGCATGGACGGCGAACGTCATTGACCGTGCGAATTCCATGATGCAGCGGGATAAGAATCATCCTTCGATCGTCATGTGGTCGCTTGGCAATGAAGCGTTCGGCGGCGATAATTTCATCCAGATGTATGATTTCTTACGCGAGGCAGATCCAACACGAATTGTTCACTATGAAGGTGTTGTGAATTGGAAAGAATCCGCCGATGCGACGGATGTTGAAAGCTACATGTATCTAAGACCGGATAGCTTGATTAAGTATGCGAATGAAGCCGGTCCGAAAAAGCCGTATATTTTATGCGAGTACAGCCATGCAATGGGTAATTCCCTCGGCGGTTTACATCTTTACACCGAATTGTTTGATCACTATCCGGTGCTGCAGGGCGGCTTTATTTGGGACTGGGTAGATCAAAGTCTCTGGAAAACGGAAGAGGACGGTACGGCATATATGGCATACGGCGGAGATTTCGGCGAAACGCCACACTCTGGCAATTTCTGCGGCAACGGTCTTCTTCTTGCGGACCGTTCCATTACACCGAAGTTGATTGAAGCCAAGAAGTGCTATCAAAATATAGCAATAACCGAAGTGGATGGCACACAAGGCATCTATAGTATTACAAATAAAAACCTGTTTACAAATTTGGATGCGTATTTGCTGCAGTGGACGATTGCCGTAGATGGCACTGAATATGCTGAAGGCAATCTGACTGTATCGGTCGCGCCTCTTGAGAGCAAGGAGATTAAGCTTGTGCTGCCAAAGCGTGAACAAAGCGGTGAAGCCTTGCTTACGATCAGTTTTGTGACGAAGAAAGCGGAGAAGTGGGCGGAAGCCGGTCATGAAGTGGCGTTCGAGCAATTCCTGCTTCCTGCTTGGAAGCCAGTTGCAGCAGTTGTTGAGCCTGTGAAGAGCGGCAATCCAGTTCATGTTTCCATGCAAACTGGTAGTTTGACTGTAAGCGGAGAAGGTTTCACAGCTGGATTTGATACGGCAAGCGGCAGCCTGGTTTCCTATATCGTTGGCGGAAGTGAACTTCTCAAGGGTGCGCTCGTTCCGAACTTCTGGCGCGCATACACAGATAATGACCGTGGCAATAAGCAGCATGAACGTTGCGCAACATGGCGAAGTGCAGGCGAGGAGCGTATACTTCGTTCGCTGCGTTGGGAGTCGCTTGCCGATCGTGTCATCATCCATGTCGCTTATGTGCTGCCTACAACATCGGAATCGACTTGCTCGATGACATACACCGTTCTTGGCAGCGGAGCAATCCACGTGCTGCAGCAGTTGGTTCCAGGAAACAACCTGCCGGAAATTCCTGAAATCGGCGTCATGTTTAGTCTGGACGGCTCGTTCTCAGACATGGAATGGTACGGCAAAGGGCCGCATGAATCGTATTGGGATCGACAGTTGAGCGCAAAGATTGGACTGTACTACGGTAAAGTTGCCGATCAATTCGTGCCTTATCTAAGACCGCAGGAGTGCGGCAACAAGATGGATGTCCGCCGCGCCGCGATCGCGAATCACAGCGGTATTACGCTGCACATCACAGGCGAACCTACTTTCGAGCTAAACGCACTGCCATATACGCCATTTGAGCTTGAGGCAAATGACCATGTCTATAAACTGCCGGCAAGCGACAAAACCGTTGTTCGTATCAATTATCGTCAGATGGGTGTTGGCGGCGATGATAGTTGGGGTTCGAAGCCGCACCCGCAATTTTTACTGTTGGCTGACAAGAGCTATTCATTCCGTTTTACGCTGCAGGGTAGGGGGATGAACTGACAAGTAAAAAGACATCCGTGCATAGTCCAAACATGACCAATCAACATAAGATGTCAAGAAAGATTATTTCATTTAAAGGATGAGTGAGCTGGGATGAAAACTTTACAGCAGCGTAAAAAAAAGCAAGGACGCGTAAATATCGGCCAAAAAGCCATTCCTGCATCTTCACCCTCTATCGCCAGACATGTTAAAGACAACTTAGGAACACCGGTGTGTGTAGTGCTCAAAAATGGTTCTCTGTATTACGGAGTGCTAAACCAAATCCAAGGTGACAAAGTCATTCTTCAAGGCTTCAAGGGAAATCGGAGGTTCTCCCGGAATAAAGCAAACGCCAAAGCACAAATATCCAATTTAGGAGGTTTGGGCGGCTTGCTTGGCGGAGGCGGCGGGGGATTAGGAGGTATGCTTGGCGGAGGTGGCGGAGGATTAGGAGGTATGCTTGGCCTTCTTGGTGGCGGAGGGCTTGGGGGACTTTTGGGCGGAGGCTCAAGCGGATTAATGGGTGGTCTTGGAAAAGTTGGTGCTTCTAAAGGCACTACTGGGGCTGGGGGTTTCTTGGGCAACATGGGCAGCTTTTTTAAGCTGGGGATGGGAGTCATTTCTTTTATCATGCCATTGATGAAAAATTTTTCGATTTGAGGATTTAGGAAGCCGCACAACTGCGGCTTTTTTCAATGCCAAGATTTATATGTTTTCGGTCTCAAAGGGCATCTAATGAACTGTATGATGCTTATAAACCGGAAAAAGGCTGCTTTGGAGATTTAATGAACGGAGTTGGCGTTACCGAGCACTTTATTGGTTGAATGGTGATCTTTTGCTTGATATAGAGCATCTGGAGTTCATTAGATTTTTAGAATGAGCGATTTTGGCCGAATAAAGGGTTTTGAGTTCGTTAGGGGGCTTGGACTTGCCTCAAGGTACATTGATTGGGTGATCAAGCCGCAGGCTAGGATTTCCTTATTGGCGTCCACCACAGGCTTCGTAGCTACGGCGGTTTTCAGTCTCAAGGGCATCTAATGAACGGTATGATGCTTATAGACCGGAAAATGGCTACTTTGGAGATTTAATGAACGGAGTTGGCGTTACTGAGCACTTTATTGGCCGAATGGTGATCATTTGCTTGATATATAGCATCTGGAATTCATTAAAGTTAGCAATAATTATATTAAAATAAGGTCTTTATACCTATTCATTAAAGGCGTAACATAGACTTTTTCCCTATAAACCTTTATGATAAATTTATTAGAATGGAGGCGATGTTACTAAATTTGGATTAATGGAGAGAGTAATGCACCGATATCCCTAATTGAAAGGATGATATTTTGTGATTATTAAAAAAAGTCTAGACTTAAATGAGATTATCACACAATTGGGAATCAATCCGGGAAGCTATGAAAAGTGGAAAGCAAGCGAAAATTTTTCATCTCAATCAATAGTACCCATACATCCGTCAATACAGCCCTTTACTAACCCACAAATTCCTTATAGCCAAGCGATTAAAGGCTGGTCATCCCACTCGGTCAAGCATGGTCTGTATGAAGAATAGCCACGCTATAATCGTTGATAACAATATAAGGTTTTTCTTCGCAAAGGCATCATTTAATTAGTCAAGCTCAAGGGGGAAGCATCCCGTGGGCTTTTTTGTTTTATCAAATTAGCATGCGCTTGGTACATAAGAATTTCATGGCATTGCCAGATCTAAATAAAAGAGTTCCAATCAACACGACGCAAAGAAAAATGTACGGCCAATGAAACGATAATGGAGTCTATCAGATTACTGGTAAGCCTATTCCCGTCCATGTACCTAAAAAAGCAGGGTAGGGGAGCGCCCTCATCCTGCCTTCATGCGTGTTATATTTTTTACTGTACTAAATTATCCAAATCCGGCTGCAACTTGTTCCGCAGAACATACAGCATGATGGCACCAACAAGGAATGCGACGGCATCCGCAATAACGAGCGACCAGACCACACCGTGGAATCCGTTCATTCGATTGGCGATATAGAGCACAGGAATCAGAGTAATTCCTTGAATAATTGACATAATAAAAGCAGCGGTTCCTTGCGCTGTAGCTTGGAAGATCCCCGTAAACAGTGTGGTCATTCCTGTGATGAACAAGGATAAGAACGTCACATGCAGAATGTAGCTGCCCGTTTCGATTAATTGCGGGTCATTCGTAAATAAACCAATTAAGTGGTCGGAAATTAGATAGACGATGACGCCGAACACAACGGCTAACGCCACAATCGCTTTGATCGTGAATCCAATGGTAAGCTTCATGCGTAATTTATTCGCCGTAAAAGAGAAGGCAATGAGCGGCACGACTCCCTCGCATAAGCCCATCAGAATAAACTCGGGAAATTGCAATAAACGTGATGATACTCCGTACGCAGCTACGGCCTGATCCCCATATTCAACAAGAAAATGGTTAAAGATAAGCGACATTGCACCCAAAAAGATACTCATAATAAAGACTGGAACCCCGATTTTGAATACATTGCTCAGAATGTCCTTCGTTGCCTTGAACCATTTTACAGAGACGGTTAAGAATTGGCTCTTATATCCCATATGGAAGACGAAGAATACACCCGCAACCAAGTTAGAGATAACCGTAGCAGACGCAACGCCGATCACGTCCCAATGGAACACGAAGATAACTAACGCATCGAGAATAATATTCACGATTACACTTAGAAGCATACCGATCATCGACGTGACTGCTGCACCCTCCGAGCGCACGATATTCTCCAGCGTGAAGAATAAAACGACAATTGGCGAACCAATCAGCATAATTGTGACATAGTCCTTCGTGAATCCGAAGGATTCAGGCGTTGCCCCCAGACCATGAACGATTGGATCGATCAACGGGAGACCGACGGCCATCACGATAAGACCGAGAACTAAACTGCTGTAAAAGGCGAATGAAGACACATGCTTTACATCATTATATTTTTTCTCTCCCAGCAAACGGGAGATGAATGTACCGCTACCCATGCCAATCAAGTTGCCTAGCGCCATAATCACCGCGAATAACGGCAAAGTTAGTGCGAGTGCGGTTAACATGGCCGTATTGCCCAGTGAACCAAGGAAATAGGCATTCAAGATGGCATATATGACACTCATTGACGTGCCTAGAATCATTGGTACAGCGAAATGAGCTACGGCTTTTGCAACGGGTGCTTTTTCAAAGTAATGGAGGTTTTCTGCATCCATGTGGATCACTTCTTTCTTTCGTTATTTTGGACTTTAATTTACTTCGTATTCGCGTGAAAAGAGGAATCCCTTCGATATGACTATCTTACAGTGTTAGTTTGAACCTTACAGTGTTAGATGTTATCATGAATCTATGAACCTGTAAAGAATAAACTTACACTGTTAGATAAAGGGCGGATACCGATGAAAAAGCAACAGCCTCAGATTTCGGAAGATAAGATTTTGGAAACCTCGTGGGAGCTTCTTGGGGAGGAGGGCATCGAGAAATTCAGCATGAGACGATTGGCCGATCGGCTGGGGATACAAGCTCCCTCTCTTTACTGGTACTTCAAGAGCAAGCAGAATCTCTATCAGCGTCTGGCCAATCATGTGTCGAAAATTATCGTGGACGAGTTCCACTCCGAGGGGGACTGGAAGGAGCAGTTGGCGGGTCTTGCAGTAACAGTACGGAGTGTGCTCAGCCGGTATCCCTGCTCCACACAGCTCATGATGATGACGCTGCCTCACGAACCGGACATCATCCGGTTCACCAACCGTATGCTGGTCTGCGTGGAATCGACGCCGCTTGAACAAGAGCAGAAAATACAAGTGGTTACTACCCTTGTGAACTACGTCTTCTACTTCGTTCTAGACGTTTATCAGCATGAGCGCAATGTCTCTGCTATTCTTAAAGCCCGGGAAGAGCTTCCGGGTGAGGTGATGATTCAGCTTCTGGACTCCATGAGCGAAACGGAAGCGGGATTGTTCCGGAGGATGTTCACGAACGGGCTGTTCGAGTTGATGGGGACCGATGCGGCCTTTGAGTTTGGCGTGAAGCTGATTTTGTTGGGAATTGAACAGGTGATAAAGGAGCAGGAGAAGTAGGAAGTAAAAACCGCTCATCCAGTAATCGGATGAGCGGTTTCAATGGTTTCAAAGCCATCGCTTCTTGAGCCAGACGCGGTAAACGACGTAGACGGATGCCAAAAAAAGGACATACACACCAACGGACAAAACGAGCTTGCTTGTACCAGCAAACAGATTGCTGCCGATGAACGCAAACAGCAGCATAGCAGGAATTTTGCCCAATGCGGACGCAACAGCGAATGTAACGACCGAAATGGAAGTAATGGCAGGAATGACATTAACGACAGCTTGTGGGATAACCGGGATCAGTCGCGCCAATAAAATAGTCAGAAACGGATTTTTTTCAATCGCTGTTTGGAGCCTTTCCAGCTTCTCGTACTTGGACAAGTAAGCACGTCCCTGCTTTTGAAACAAGTAGCGTGCTAGCCAAAAAACAATGACTGACGCAACGGAAGCAGCAGTCCAACTGATCAAAGCGCCCAGCAATGGACCGTACATAAACCCGAGCATGCCGATAACTATTTTGTAGGGAATGACCGGTACGATAATAAACCCGAGCGCAGCCGCAAAAATAAGCAGAACGGGCGCATCCCCATACTGCATCCAATGCAAAATTTCATCCTTGAATACATAGACAATAAGTATGAGCACGAGATACATGCTGATGGTGTACCATTTCTTCATTGGGTAGGGTGTCTCCTTGGTCTGAGTCGTTCTTCTCGCCGTGTTGATCCTACTTAGTGTAACATATAAACATTCTTCCTTGGTGTAGCAATGTTGGTTTGACGAGCTCGATATCTAGGAGACGTGGACATAAAGAGTAAGCGTTTTACTATCCATCGATATGATTGAAGAGTTTATTGAAGCCACAGCAGCTTAACATAACGGGCAGAAACACCGAAAAGCCCTCTTCTGAACATCTACAAAGAGGGCTTCCTAACTGGATATTTACTGGTCTTTAGCAATTTCTTTTCTGTTTGGTGCAATTGGAGGTTGTTCTAACCATTTATTTTTTATCATGAGATCAAACCAATTTTTTGAGATGGTTAGATCTTTGAGAATTATTTTCTCATAATCAACAATTAGATCATACCTCATAGAACTTGCTAGTCCTAATCCATGATATGATTGAGCAGTCAGAAACAAAAAACCAGTGTGATACATGATAAGTTTATCTGAAAACGGTGAATCAGTAGATTCGGTTATTTCTGTTTCCCACGACATTGGTACAGGTAAATTATCATCTTTTAGTTTATCACTTAGTATTTGAATGTGGTCATTTGATGTATCAACAGCATCTGTTAGAAATTCCCTTATTTCTTTGGATCCAGCAATTTGACTAAATGCAATTCCAAGTGTTTTTGCCATAATACTTTTCTTTAGGTTGAGAGAAATATTACCAATTTCTATGGCTGACAGAGGACGTTTATCTCCCCAATAACCATCGAGAAATTTTTTACTATCAATAAACTCTGGGTTTGCACGTGGAAAAAAATAGGGGTCTCTTTGAAAACTCCCCTTCTCTAATAATAAATCAACGGTACGATGGAACATATTTTTTCCATCCGTCAAACAAGTATCAAAAAAATCTCTTAAATCTTTTCTAACTGATGTAGTAAGCGAAATTACGTGACCGTTTAAACCGTGAATTGCCATGAGATACAAATAATCCAAACAAAAAATATCCGAAAATAATCTTTTTGTATGGGGGTTAATATCTGAATCTGAAAACCCTATGGGTAATGGAAATCCATCATTAAGAATAAAAGTAGAAACCTGCTTCATTTGATTCTCAGTTATTTTTATTGCATCGTCAAAAACCTCTCTAATGTATGTATCTTCTATAATGGAAAGCATATATTTATTCACGCAATTTACCATAGTACCATTTAAGTATTGCCCCCATAAAGTCCCAATTTCCGTTGATGTTAGTTTTAATTGAGTTTTGTTCATATCTCTGTCACCTCTAAAATTAGATTGCCCAATTAGAGAGGATTTATCACCTTTAGTTTGCATATTTGCCGTTAAACTAACGGCGAACTATAGCGGAGGAGACTAACATCGCGGGAACTCCTCAGTTAGTGTTGCTCAGCATACCCGCCAACAATTATAGATTGAACTTTTGAAATAATGTCACTAATTCTTCTCACGTATGTTCGAATAGGTAAGTTCCTATTTAGCTATCCCTCTTACTTAAGCAATGTAAGTGTCACCTCTAACGTATTATCAACAAACGATCGCTCCGGGCGAGATTTCATTATTACGGTTAGTCCAATTAACGAAACGATTAGTGCCTGTGATAAAGCCTTCGCATTTACACCGAATTCAAGCTCTCCTGATTGTATACCTCGTTCAATGGTTTCTTGAAATATGACCGATAGATACATTTGATGTTCCCTTGTAAGAATTTCGAATTTTTCATCATGAGGCGCAAGTTCGACCATCGTATTGATGCAAAAGCATCCTCGGCTGCGATTTTCCGTATATTCCTCAGCAATCACACCTTCAAAAAAAGCGCGAAATGCATCTTTTACAGATGGATTTTTTTGGAGTTTGGTGCGGACATGAGAAGCACGGGACATCATATATTTGCGCAGCGCGGCTTCGAACAATTCTTTTTTGTCTCCAAAAGCTGCGTAAATACTAGGCTTCTGAATTCCCATTCTGGAAGTTAAGTCACTTAATGAAGTAGCCTCATATCCCTTCTCCCAAAATAGTTGCATAGCTGCATCTAATACTTTTTCTTCGTCAAATTCGCGGGCTCGTCCCATAATCAATTCCCCTCGTTACAATTAATTTTTTCAGAAATATTCAAAATTTCGATCACATGTAAACGCTTGATTTTAATGTACCGATAAGTATGTTAAATTATATAATTCGTCGTTTATATTGTCAAATGCAACCTAGTTCATTCTAACTAGGAAGGATCTTTTCTGGTGATTCAACTCATTACATCTATTTTTATCATTGACATCGAACGATTCTATACGTTATATTTACCAGGCATTATTTGTACCGAACGGTAAAATAAATAATCGATGTCAAATTTAAGAGAGGTAAGGTGTATACAAAATGGAGGAGGTTAAAGATAGTTCTTCTATGACTCGCTATGTGACACTATTGTTTGCAGTTGCCTGCGGGATGTCTGTTGCCAATATTTACTTCGCACAGCCGATACTCGATAATCTGTCGAGTGAGTTCGGTATTGACCAATCAACCATTGGCATTCTCATTACTATTACTCAGATCTTTTATGCAGTAGGGTTGTTAATGCTGGTGCCGCTTGGAGATTTACTGAACCAGCGCCGACTGATAATCGGTCAGATGCTCTTATCCATGATCGCTTTGGTTATTGTAGGCACTGCATCATCCAGCACGGTACTATTCGCAGGTATGGCATTAGTGGGACTGTTTTCCGTTGTGACTCAGACTCTTGTGGCGTTCGCGACGACAATGGCTGCACCTGCTGAACGTGGACGTGTCGTTGGCATGATAACAAGCGGAATTGTGATTGGCATCCTTCTTGCTCGATCCATTTCAGGAATATTAACAGATTTTGCAGGTTGGCGTTCCGTATATCTGGTCTCCGCCGCGTTGATGCTTCTTATGGTTTGTGCGTTATTTAGGGAGTTGCCGAATGTTGAGCGTAAGGGAACGTCGCTGTCCTATCCCCAGTTACTTAGGTCAGTGCTTAAGCTGCTTGTAAAAGAACGGATATTACGCATCCGCGCTGTTCTGGCTCTGCTGATTTTTGCTGCTTTCAGCATTTTGTGGACGCCATTAGTACTCCCTCTTAGCGCGCCGCCATTATCTCTTTCACACACTGCAATTGGGGCGTTTGGTCTCGTGGGAGTTGTCGGAGCGTTAGCTGCAGCAAGAGCGGGCAAGCTAGCCGATCGAGGTTACGGACAGAGAACGACGGGCATTGCTTTGATCCTATTATTGATATCATGGTTGTTGATCAGCCGTACGGAACAGTCGTTGTTCGCATTGGTCATTGGAATTGTTCTTCTAGACTTGGCCGTTCAGGCCGTGCATGTCACTAATCAAAGTATGATCTTCTCATTGCGTACGGAGGCGCGCAGTCGGCTAGCTGCCGGGTACATGGTTTTCTATTCTATAGGAAGTGCTACTGGTTCCATCGCTTCGACCCATATCTATGCACACTATGGCTGGAACGGAGTATGTTTGCTCGGGGCCTCCGTTAGTGCTTTAGCTCTTCTTTTTTGGGCTATGACCAACCGCGCTGTTATTAAAAATTGAATAGGAGAGATTGCCATGGAAATAGGTATTACTTCGTTTGTAGAAACAAAGCCGGATGTTCAGACTGGTGAAGTTATGAGTCACGCACAGCGATTGCGTGAAGTTGTCGAGGAAATTGTCCTTGCTGATCAAGTGGGACTTGATGTGTTTGGCATAGGTGAGCATCATCGGAAGGACTATGCAGCATCTTCACCAGCACTTGTGCTGTCTGCGGCTGCCTCACAGACGAAACGGATTCGACTGACCAGTGCAGTGACGGTGCTTTCTTCCGTTGATCCGGTGCGCGTTTTTCAGGATTTTGCTACGCTCGATGGTATTTCAAATGGACGTGCGGAGATTATAGCGGGCCGGGGCTCCTTTATTGAATCTTTTCCACTGTTTGGCTATGACTTGAATGACTATGATGAGCTGTTTGAAAAACATTTGGAATTGCTCCTTCAAATACGGGAGTCCGAAAAAGTAACCTGGAAGGGCGGGCATCGGCCAGCGATTAACAATTTGGGCGTGTATCCACGGCCCGTTCAGAATCAATTACCGATATGGGTTGGCAGCGGAGGCAGACAGGAGTCTGCTGTCCGTGCAGGTCTGCTAGGACTGCCGCTGATGTTGGCAATAATTGGCGGAAAACCGACGGATTTCGCACCACTTGTGCAGCTTTATAAGAAAGCGGCTGCGCACGCTGGTCACGATGAATCGCGGCTTAAGGTTGGGGCGCACTCGATAGGATTTGTTGGAGAGAATATTGAACGCGCTGCAGATACATTTTTCCCTTCTACCATGGCAGGTATGAATAGATTAGGCAAAGAGCGGGGCTGGGCCCATTATGATCGTTCAAGCTACGATGCCGCGCGCAGTTTTGAAGGAGCCCTGTATGTCGGCGATCCCGAGACTGTTGCTCAGAAAATCATTCACCTTCGCAAAAATGTAGGGGTTACACGATTTATGCTGTATGTGCCATTAAGCACTATGCCGCATGCCCAAGTGATGAGAGCCATTGAACTGTTAGGAACGGAGGTAGCGCCCCGTGTTCGGGAGGAAATAACCAAGTGGGAAGCCGAGACGGGAAAAGGGAAATAATTCATTCGCATGAATAAGGCTCGTGTTGGATAAAACCAATACGAGCCTTATCTTGTTATGTAAAAAATGAATAGAAGAATACTCTGCCTATAAATGATGCAATATTCACTTTATATTGATACTAGGAAAGAATTATGGTAACAGGGATATCAATGATATAGAATATCGAAACCGGAGGGGGTTGTTCCTATTGTTTCAACTGGAATCTAATGAAGATATCGAGAAAGTAATAATGCAATATAAACAAGCAGCTTTAAAAGCAATTCAAAATTATGATATAGATTGGGAACTGATTCGGTTTAATCAACTATCAGACACATGTACTTTCGTTCTTGAAACAAATAAGAGCGGATCTTTTTTGCTTCGAATCCACTCTGAAATGAGCACTGAAGAGATAAATTCTGAATTACTCTTGCTTGAATCACTGAATGAAAAAATCGATTTTGTTATCCCGATGGGTATTTTGAATCGCTACGGTTCCAGAACGATAGAACTCGAACTAGAGAATGGTTACCGATGTAATGCCTCATTAATGAGTTGGGTAGAGGGTGAGCACGCCAAAGGAGGACTTACTGATGATCAAATATACAGAGAGGGAGTTCTCTTGGCAAAGCTCCATCAAGCATCACAGGATTTTGAGCTGACTACAAATTTCAAACGTCCTACTTGGGGAGAGCATAGTTTTAGGCATGCGATTACTCGTTTAACGAGATATTACAATCGCTTCTTGAGTGAAGCTGAATTCAAATTGTATTTAACAGTTGCTGAGCAAATATCCTCATGGATGGTCATGCTTCATAAAGATAGAAATAGTTATGGGCTTATTCATGGTGATCTTCATCAAGGCAATATTGTATTTCATAATGGAGAACCTCGTCCGATTGATTTTGGAAGATGTGGGTTTGGATACTTCCTTTATGATATAGCACATACAATTCTAGGGCTTTATCCCGCACAAAGAGAGTTAGTCATCAAGGGTTACGAGAGCATTAGGAAACTAGAAGGTAATTGGTATACAGAGTTGGAAGGGTTTGCGGTGATGGTAATGATTGAAAATTATTGTCACCATGCCCCTGATCCTAGGGAAACCGAGGGACTGAAAGCAGAACAACCCTACGCCCAAGCAATTATAAATAATTACTTAAATGGAGAGCCATTTTTATTTAATGCTATTGACTTGCGGGCTTAGTTTGTATAATTTGTACCTTCTGCTGCTGGGGGATATGAATTAAACATATTTGCCGGAACTTTGTCTGGAGTGAACTGTTATTTTCATAAAGGTTATAATTTTATATTGAAGAATGTATAAAATGCTGTTAATCTTATGGGAATATTTTCTATAAGGGGGGTTATTTAATGAGCATTAAACCAACCGATCCGATACTATATTCGATACCTGAGAGCTTTGAAAGTGAACGATTGCTGATAAGAGCCCCATTATGGGAAGATGGCGTGAGGGTAAATGAGGCAGTTAAAGAAAGTATTGAAGAATTGCGCCCCTGGATGCCGTGGGCCGAGAACATTCCCTCAATTGAAGAGTCTGAAATAAGCATTCGACGATCTAGGCTTCAATTCTTGGATCGCACCGATCTAAGATTACTCCTTATTCTGAAAGAAACAGGTCAGTTAATTGGTAGCAGCGGTTTACATCGAATAGATTGGCAATCGCGCAAATTTGAAATTGGTTATTGGGTGCGTACATCTTTTGGCAATCAAGGATATATTACGGAAGCAGTAGAAGCTATTACAAACTATGCTGTACATGAGTTACAAGCTAATCGAATTGAAATCCGATGTGATGGACGCAATGCTCGAAGTTCACGAGTTGCCGAACGCCTGGGATTCACTTTAGAAGGAATTCTTCGAAATGATAAGTATGATGTAGATGGTTCATTGAGAGATACTATGGTATTTTCTAAGGTTCGAGGTGTGGAGTTTTAGTTTTACCTGACGATCTGGCATGTTTTGGGTTGTTAACTGGGGTATGCCACTTGTAATCGTATCGAATCATATTTTTACCTATGTGTGCCATAATAGGTTGATTGTGAGGTTATCTAGAATATGCGTTATTTTACCAAAGAAATGTATGAGAAAATGCAGGTCTGCGGGTATTTGCGTGTCGCTCCGCATATAAACGAGCAAAATGAAGAATTGAAAGAATGGTACATTACCCAAGGGCGCGATTTCCGCTCCGAAGTACAGCAGCAGTTTCTGCAACTTAAACCACTTTTACTGAAGTATGTGCCGGACTTCCGTGTCTCAACCATATTTGCGCAATTCGTCGCAGAAACCGAAGAGCGCACCGAAGAAATGTCCGTATTTATCAATCGATGGGCTAAGGATTATGAGAAAGCATGGGAAGAAGCATGCCGCAGTAGCTGGGAGGAGTATCAAGAAATCCGCAGCACACTTCCCCAAAGCTTTACGGCGATGCGCGAAAAGCATGACCTGCATGACGCCAAAATCATATCTGTTAATTGGCGTGAAGACAGCAGCATCGTTGTCAAACTGGACGGGAAAAGCTCGTTGGGATTATGTGGCACAGGTTACCTGACTTTCGAAGATGTGCACAGCTACGAGATACCCAAGGGGGTTGACAGGGACTGGTGGCTGTACGACGAAGTTCATTTGACGCCGGAAGGCCATATGGATTTTAGAGCCTTGCTTCATGACAACTCGGGCACTTCCGAAGAATTTGTAACTCTGCATGAATTGCGGATTGTCGCTCAGGGCTTCAGATTCGAGCTGGAGAAGTTTCCGGAAACAGAGATGTAACAACAGAACGTTACGGGCAGATTTGCTTTACCCATTTATCTTTCATTTATATTATAAGGAAACGGATACATTATTTGGGCTTGTATTGACAAAGGAGGGGTACTATGACAAAGGATGTCATTGAACGTGCTGCGGGTGGATTAGTTCTTCGCAAGGCACGGACAGGATTCCAAGTCCTACTCATTGACGATAGATATGGACATGTGAGTTTCCCAAAAGGCCATCTGGAATCCGGAGAAACATGGGAGGACGCTGCAGTCCGAGAAATTTTCGAAGAAACCGGAATTAAATCAAGAATCCTTTCACCCCTTGGCGATGTTGAATATCCGATCAAACGAAAAGGGTTAACCGTTCGAAAGCAGGTCCGCTTATTCGTTCTTAAAGCCATCGATGAACAGGCAGAGCCTGTCCATCAGGCTAATGAAGTTGAAAGTGCTCAATATTTCGCTTGGGAAGATGCACTTCGACTTCACATGGAACGAGGCTATGTGGACTTGAATTGGGTATTTGATAAGGCTAAAGCACTTTGGGATTGGCACGAGAAACGAACGGAAAACGAGAGTTAAGCAATTGTTACATAATTGAAATCTTATTTTCATCTGATATTAATCATTCAGTATTATAATAAAACACGACCCCCTTTAAAATATAAACTTAGACCCACAGCCCGTTGCTGTGGGTCTCTTTTTACTAACAAACTAAAGAATTAGTATAGTTTACCATATTGTCGGTTGAAAATGGCAAGCAAGTACCCCAATGATACGGATAAGTACCAAGACGGAAAAGAGTATTTTGTTAATGAATTGGTTAACAAAACTAAATACTGGGATGCAAAAAGAAATTCTTCATAACGCTAACGGGAGACGATAGTGAGTTATATAGTTGAGTATATCCCAATTTAATGATAGTGTATTATTAGGTAATACCTAATTTTATTAGGTGATAGCTAAATAAATGCGAGGGGTGTTCGACTTGCTCGAATGGATGTTGAGAAAAATAATGGCTGACAGAGGCATATGGTCAGGTGCAGCATTGGGGCGTCTTTTAAATGAAAAGGCTGACTATTCTCTTTCTGCACCTTCCATCAGTGCTTTATTATCAGGAAACCCGAAACAAATGAAGGCAGACACTCTTGATGCATTATGTACAGCTTTAGAATGTAATCCAAATGACTTATGGGTCCACACTCCATCATCACGCATAAAGGGTGCTTAACAATGACTATAAAGGCTATTTTGCCGTTTGGAGATCCTACTCTTCGAAAGTTTTCTAAACCAGTTGAAAACATTACTCCAAGAATAATAAAACTTCTTGATGATATGACTGAGACACTCTATGCTTCGGATGGTCGAGCTGGTTTAGCCTCTCCTCAAGTCGGGATTCTAAGAAGAATTATTGTTATGGATTGCGGTGAAGGTTTAATTGAGTTAATTAATCCCGAGATAATTTATCAGAGCGGGGAACAAACAGGACCTGAGGGATGTTTATCCTATCCGGGTTACGCGGGTGTAGTGAGAAGATTTCAGTCAGTAAAAATAAAAAGTTTAACTAGATCCGGTTCAGAAACTATTATTGAAGGTGAGGGGTTACTTGCAAGATGCATTCAACACGAAATTGATCACTTAAATGGAATTCTCTACATAGATCACATTAAAGATGGTTTGTTTTATAATGAGGAAACTAATATGAGGGCAAATCTGCTTGAAGTGACAGAGTTAACATATAGCAATTAGCTTTATAGAAGGGATACAATATTGAAGGCAGCCGATATCTAGCGGTTGCCTTTTCCCCGCTAACAGAATAAGCAATGGGATTAACTTGCGTACCCCATGGAACGTTCAATCAGGCTTCAGTTAGCAACTATTCACTCCGTAGGATCGTCTATTTAAAGATTCCACTATTTTCCAATGAATAGAGTATAGACAAAGATCCATGAACGGAGCTGCTGATGATGATGAAGAGATGGATTACGGTTACTACACTAACTGCGCTGCTGCTTAGTTCCTGCTCCGCTGCAGGAGATGAACGGTCGAAAACCACGGATGCTGTTACGGGAACCAAATCTCGTAAACAACAATTGATTTATGCGCAAGGAACAAAGGTGATGGAACGAATAGCTGTTCCTAACGGTTATGAGAGGGTTCCTGTAGAGGATGGGTCATATGGGAGTTATTTGCGGAATCTACCTCTGAAGCCCCATGGCTCCAAGGTACATTTATTTAATGGGGAGCTTAAGGCTAATGAGGTTTACGAAGCTGTGCTCGATGTGGATGTAGGGGAGCGGGATCTGCAGCAGTGCGCCGATGCGGTTATGAGGCTTCGGGCGGAATACCTGTATGGTAGTGGCAAGTATGATAAGATTCACTTTAATTTTACAAATGGCTTTAAAGCTGACTTTGCAACATGGAGGAAAGGGAATCGGATTGAAGTTTCCGGCAACAAAGTCTCATGGACCAAACGGGGAGCGGCCTCCGACAGCTACGAGGTGTTTCGAAGTTATCTCAATATGGTATTCGCGTACGCGGGAACGTTGTCCTTGTCGAAAGAAATGAAGCAGGTGCCACTGTCAGAGATGCAGGCTGGAGATGTGTTTCTGGAAGGGGGCACGCCTGGACATGCAATTGTCGTATTAGATATGGCTCAGAACCCCAAGACCGGTGAAAAGCTATTTATCTTAGCGCAGGGCTACACACCTGCGCAAGACATACACATTCTGCAGAATGAGGCTAACGGGGAGGGGAATCCTTGGTATTCCACTGCGTTTGAAGGGAAGTTGAAATCCCCAGAATGGACATTTACAAGGGAACAACTGTACAGGTTCACAGATTAATGCCAAGGGGGAAGGCTTAATCGGATCACATCAAGGTGTTGATGCCGGAATAATGCCAACCTCAAGAGATTGGTTAACCTAAAATTACGTGATCAAATCCAAGAATCCGTATATGCAGAGGAGAATGCCAGAATATCTAAAGAACTGGATGAACTCCGGCAAAAGAAAGCGATACTGGAGAAAGACAACGATCAGCAATCACAAATTCAAGCAAGAGTGAATGAAATTATACAAGTCATGTAGAGAAAATCACCATTCTCTCACCGGCGCATTTTATTTTTACCTTGAAAAGTGGGTTGGAGATCGAAGAGTTCGAGGGGTAAGCTCCAACCCTGATCATCCCCATGCCATCCTTAACACCTTTCAGATAAAACCATTCCTTTTCAGCCGAATGCAGATACTGAACGCCATCTTCCCACTCCAACAGAATACCGTGAGCAGTACCATCCACTTGATTCTTCAAATCCGTCAGCAATTTCGATGATTTCTGGATTAATGGGGCAATATGTTCCTGTTGTTCCACAGTGAGCGATAAATCATCAAACCTCTCATGTAATCCCTTTAAAACCCATTCAGGCCATTCTTCCATAGTGATAACCCCTTCCTGTTGTTCGAGTGTGTGTATGTTATCTTTGATGGGAAGGGATGGCAAGTTTATTTTAAATTCGCCATTACTTTACAAATATCTGCTGAATTTGACTTATATATGGTATGATTTTACTACTGAACCAGCTTTTGAAGGTTAAAAGGATAGGTGGGATACTTTGATACTATAAAGTCACAGAAGGGTAGAGAGTTTGTTCTCCTTGGGCAATTAGAAGAATATGAGAAGTTGAAACTTGAACAAAAGTATGGGGAAAGAAGAAAAACTCCAATAGACGAATTTACAATGAAGAGAATCGACGTTCTAGATTATGTGCTCATAGAAGATGAACATACTGAATCATTTAGAAAAATATTCGAAACTTTTCATGATCAGAATGCGCTTTTTAACTTAGAATCATTTTATGTTTCTAAGAAGAATGGATTGATTCATGAGGATTTTAATGCATATCTCACGGTTAAAGAAGCAGAGAAATTACTGAAACCTTTGCAAAATTTCGTCGATAAGCACAAAAAAGAAGATAGTGAACAATAAAATAATACTTTTGTTGGGATTAGCTGCTTACCAATCTTACAATGGGGCTTAGCGAAAATGAGAAAACTATTTTACACATTTTTGATTTTACTAATAGTAGTATTTATTATTTTGGTTACTTGGTCAAAAAGGGTGGATAGTAAATCCATAGTTCCAGTGTTAAATAACTTCTATAGCGATTTTATTGATAAAGACTATTCAAACATGTATAAATACACTGATTTTAGTATATACGCTTCAAGCACCATTTTTACGAATGAAGGAAAAGTAAGTTTGGCACAAGGATTATTAAATAACGACAGGCATTGGTATGGCAATATACAAAGGTATTCAATAAATAGAATAAGTTGGCGAGGTATAGACCAAAGAAGTGCAACAGTTGCTGTAACGACTTTGGGTGTAAACGGAGATGAACAAACTTTATATGATGAAGTCATCATCAAAAGGATAGGATCAAATTGGTTTATTACTGAGTATAACTCAGGATCTCCTTGGCGAACTATGAAGATGCCTTAAGAGGGGATAGCAAGTAAATAAAACAATTCTTTTAATGGAAATAGGTGAGTGTTGTGTCATTGAGCTTTATCATCAATTGAGAGTTGAACTTGAGAACGATCTTAAATTTAAATATTATGTTCTCCATGGAGAGATGGACTTAGCAAAAAAATATCGTAATGATACAACTTCGTATACATATGCTAAGCATCCATTCATAACGAGCGTGATTGAGGAAGCTAGGAAAGAGCAAGGAAGTACATGAAAGCAGGATTTTATAGAACGAGGGCAAAGCACAATGTTCGAACTTCACGATGCAGAAGACCAACTAAAAGAAATGCTTGGCGATAATAAATTTGATGTATTAGATGTTTGGAACTCAAACTTCGCAGAGCGAAATTAGTCTTAAATCCTTGATACATATAGCAGAACCAGGATAATGATTGACCTCTTGCTAAAATAGAAAAACACCGCTTCGGTTTGGTATAGTGATTGTGACGA
>NZ_BMHE01000027.1 GCF_014640555.1 Paenibacillus marchantiophytorum
CCCCCCTCAAGATGAGATTTCCCAGTATGTAAGACCCCTTGTAGACGACGAGGTTGATAGGTTCGAGGTGGAAGTGCGGCAACGTATGCAGCTGACGAATACTAATCGGTCGAGGGCTTAACCTAAGTACCCAACCAAGTGAAGATAAGCTTTGTAGCTAATTCCGAATACTTGATTGGGACCCAGAAATCCTAAGAACATCTAACTTTACGCACGTTTCGTATCTAGTTTTCAAGGCGCAAACCACGCTTTGACTGTTTGGTGATGATGGCGGAGGGGACCCACGCGTTCCCATCTCGAACACGACCGTTAAGCCCTCCAGCGTCGATGGTACTTGAACCGCAGGGTTCTGGGAGAGTAGAACGTTGCCAAGCAGTTTTCCCTGATAGCTCAGTTGGTAGAGCACTCGACTGTTAATCGAGTTGTCACAGGTTCGAGTCCTGTTCGGGGAGCCATTGCTTCCATAGCTCAGTCGGTAGAGTGCATCCATGGTAAGGATGAGGTCACCGGTTCGATTCCGGTTGGAAGCTCCAGTAATTTTCTTTATGGCCCGTTGGTCAAGTGGTTAAGACACCTCCCTTTCACGGAGGTAACAGGGGTTCGAGTCCCCTACGGGTCACCATTTCCATTAAGTTCAATGGAGGCTTAGCTCAGCTGGGAGAGCATCTGCCTTACAAGCAGAGGGTCGGCGGTTCGATCCCGTCAGCCTCCACCATTAACTTCATAAGCCGTTGTAGCTCAACTGGTAGAGCAACTGACTTGTAATCAGTAGGTTGGGGGTTCAAGTCCTCTCGACGGCATGTTTCACATTGGGGATTAGCCAAGCGGTAAGGCAACGGACTTTGACTCCGTCATGCCAAGGTTCAAATCCTTGATCCCCAGTATCTTCTTATGAGTCATTAGCTCAGTTGGTAGAGCACCTGACTTTTAATCAGGGTGTCGTAGGTTCGAATCCTACATGACTCACCATTTGCCTTATTTACAACATGCGCGTATGGCGGAATTGGCAGACGCACTAGACTTAGGATCTAGCGGGTGACCGTGGGGGTTCAAGTCCCTCTACGCGCATTAAATCCTCAGAAGTATTCATACTTCGTGAGGTACCCTGCGGAAGTGGCTCAGCGGTAGAGCATCGCCTTGCCAAGGCGAGGGTCGCGGGTTCGATCCCCGTCTTCCGCTCCAATTTTTTAAGCGCCCTTAGCTCAGCTGGATAGAGTATTTGACTACGAATCAAAAGGTCGGGAGTTCGAATCTCTCAGGGCGCGCCATTTTTTCAAGAACTACATAAACTTTCGGGACGTAGCTCAGCTTGGTAGAGCACCTGCTTTGGGAGCAGGGGGTCGCATGTTCAAATCGTGTCGTCCCGATCTTTATTAACTACGCGGGCGTAGTTTAATGGTAGAACTTCAGCCTTCCAAGCTGATCGCGCGGGTTCGATTCCCGCCGCCCGCTTAACAGCAATGAGATCACCTTCGGGTGGTCTTTTTTCATTTATCTTGCCTATTGATCCCTAGCCAGACAATGGTAAAGAACCTATTCGCAGGTAGCAGATTAGGTTTATTTTATTTATCTGGGGAAAGATAGAGGGGCTTGTGGGATTGAATAAGACATAAATTACCACGGCTAAATCTCTGCTTTTTTTCGATAAAGACTATATGCAGCGGGCGGAATGTGGTAAAATATTCTGAAATGAGTTTTTCTAGCATCTAGCTTTTATAGAGAGAAGCATTAATGCAACATAGTGAATAGATGAGGTGGAGAGTTATGTTAGAGAATGTAAATGGCCAACAGAAGCAAGCTACGAATAACCTGCTGCGCAGGGACGTACGCTTCTTGGGGCACATCCTAGGTGAAGTTCTGGTACATCAAGGCGGGAATAGTTTACTTGATGTAGTCGAGAAAATTCGTGAGATGAGTAAATCTTTAAGAGCACACTATGTCATTGAGATCTATGATGAATTCAAGAAGACGATTTCTTCCTTAGATCCAGAGATTCGTCATCAAGTCATTCGGGCATTCGCTATCTATTTTCAACTTGTTAACATTGCGGAGCAAAACCACCGAATTCGCCGCAAAAGAGATTATGAGCGTTCATCAGGAGAAAATGTTCAACCTGGTTCCATTGAGAGCATTGTCCAAGAACTGAAAAACAATCATATTCCTTTCGAAGAGGTGCAAGAGATACTTAAAGCGATCTCATTGGAGCTGGTAATGACAGCCCATCCAACTGAGGCAATGCGCAGAGCGGTACTTGATATTAATTTGCGTATTTCAGACGGAATGATGAAGCTAGACAACCCTATGTTGACTTATCGTGAGCGTGAACAATTGCGTGAAAAGCTGCTTGGAGAGGTTCTGAACTTATGGCAGACGGACGAGTTGCGTGATCGGAAGCCGACAGTCATCGATGAGGTTCGCAATGGTTTGTACTATTTTGACGAAACCTTGTTCGATGTCCTTCCGGAGATTTATCATGAACTTGAGCGCTGTTTGAATAAATATTATCCGCAAGATACTTGGCATGTGCCTTCGTTCTTGAAGTTCGGTTCTTGGATTGGCGGAGACCGTGATGGAAATCCTTCTGTTAGAGCAAATGTAACGTGGGAGACATTAGGTTTGCATCGTCAATTAGCCCTGCAGAAATATGAGGAAGTACTTAAAGCTGCTCTTGAGCATATGAGTTTCAGTAAGAATATCGTGAACGTGAGCGATGCACTTATTGATTCTATTCAATGTGACCGCGAAGCTTTGGGGAATGTGCAGGACGTTTGGCGTAATGAGAAGGAGCCTTACCGCATCAAGACGACTTACATGATTGAAAAGGTGCATAATACAGGCAACCCTAACGTTCCAGCAAGCCAGAAGTACAACAATCCAGAAGAGTTCATTGCGGATCTTAAAATCATTGATGCTAGTTTGAGAACGCATTTCGCGGACTATGTAGCAGATAAATATACGAAGAAACTGATCCGTCAGGTTGAACTGTTTGGCTTCCACTTAGCAGCTCTGGATATCAGACAGCACAGCAAGGATCACGAAAATGCAATGACTGAGGTCATGGCCAAAATGGGCATTACCAGCGACTACAGCAAGCTCTCGGAAGAAGAGAAGATCCGTCTTCTGACAGATGTGCTGAACGATCCTAGACCGATCACTTCGACATACTTGAATTACTCCGAAGGTACGCAGGAGTGTCTGGACGTCTACCGTACGGTAGGCAAAGCACAGCAGGAATTCGGGCGTAACTGTATCAATAGCTACCTGATCAGTATGACGCAAGGAGCCAGCGACTTGTTGGAAGTGGTTGTATTCTCCAAAGAGGCTGGCTTATACCGTCAAGAGAGCGATGGCAGTGTGACAAGCACATTGCAATCTGTTCCATTGTTCGAAACGATTGATGATTTGCATGCAGCGCCCGGCATCATGAGCACTTTGTTAGCTATCCCAGCTTACAGAGGTAGTCTGGATCCAGAGACACAACTGCATGAAATCATGTTAGGCTACTCGGATAGCAACAAAGACGGCGGTGTGATTACAGCGAACTGGGAACTGCGCATGGCGCTTCAGGATATTACGGAAGCTGCCAAGAAGTTCGGCGTGAAGCTCAAGTTCTTCCACGGCCGCGGAGGAGCGCTAGGACGCGGGGGTATGCCTCTTAACCGCAGTATTCTGGCGCAGCCGGTTGAAACGTTGGGTGGCGGCATTAAGATTACGGAGCAAGGTGAAGTGTTATCTTCCCGCTATTCCCTGCAAGGCATTGCTTACCGCAGCTTGGAGCAGGCGACTTTCGCGTTGATTACAGCTTCCAAATTATCGCGCTCTCCTCAAAGGCACCCACTGGAAGAGAAGTGGGAGTCGATTATGCGTGGTATTTCTGAAGAAGCGCAAACGAAATATCAGGATCTTATTTTCCGCGATGAAGATTTCTTAACTTTCTTCAAAGAATCGACACCGCTCCCGGAAATTGGCGAATTGAATATCGGTTCGCGTCCTTCCAAGCGTAAAAATAGTGATAAGTTCGAAGATTTGCGCGCAATTCCTTGGGTATTCTCATGGACGCAAACCCGTTATTTGCTCCCGGCTTGGTATGCGGCAGGTACAGGGCTTCAAAGCTTCTATCAAGGAAATGCAGCTAATCTCGAAACATTGAAAGAAATGTACGAGGACTGGTCCTTCTTCCGCTCGATGATTGACAATCTGCAGATGGCGCTTGCCAAAGCAGATCTTCAAATCGCCAAAGAATACGGCAATCTAGTGAAGGAATCGGCGATTGCTGAGCGTATTTTCAACCTTATTAGGGAAGAATATGAGCTTACTTCCGCCTTAATATTAGAGATCACAGGGCAACAAGAAATTCTTGATAACGTGCCGGTCATTCAGGAGTCTATCCGCCTTCGTAATCCTTATGTAGATCCATTAAGCTATATGCAGGTTGAACTGTTGACGGAGCTTCGGGCACTTAGGGATAATAATGAGGATGACGCGATTTTGCTGCGTGAAGTATTGCTTACCATTAACGGTATAGCAGCTGGGCTTAGAAATACAGGCTGATCCACAACTTAGTGCATGAAAGATAAGACAGGATGATAAAGTCGAGGGCCACGTCAATCGTTGGCAGCTCGGCTTTTCCTGTACTTACGCTTGGTGCCCATAGACAGGAGTTGTAAACCAACATGGGGCGATGGTTAGCTATGGTCCTTGTAATTGTAGGAGCATCGAGCTACGGCTTGCTGTCATCTTTTATTAAGATGGCCTACGATTCAGGGTTTACGGATGGACAGATTACACCAGCTCAGATGACGATGGGAACTTTACTTGTCTGGCTGCTAATCCTATTTAACAAGAAATCATGGGTTAATCCGTTTAAGGGGCCTTGGGTGAAACTAGGCTTGATCGGCATTTTTGGGTTATCTTTAACGACGGTCTTTTATAATATCGCCTTGCAAGAATTGAATGCTTCTTTATCCATCGTTCTTTTATTCCAATTTACGTGGATGACGATTGCCATGGATTGTATCTTAAAGCGGAGACTTCCAAGGAAAGCCGAAAGTTTGGCCATCGTATTTATTCTGATAGGCACATTGCTTGCGGTAAACGTTCTTGATACGAACTGGGAGCATCTCAGTCTGCTAGGCTTAGTTTATGGTCTACTGTCAGCTTTGACATACAGTGTATTTCTCTTTTTTACCGGACATGTGGTCAGTCCTCTGCCTCCTCTGATGAATTCCGCTATTATGCTTACCGCGGCTATGCCCGTCATGTATATATTGTATCCTCCGACAGTTTTCGTGCATGAGAATGGGAGTATGCTGCTGTTGTGGGGGCTGCTCCTGGGTTTCTTAGGGCAAGTCGTGCCGACTGTGGCGTTCAATATAGGAATTCCGCGTATCGGGGGGACCCTAGCAGCTATGCTGGGATCTGTCGAACTCCCTGTTGCGATCATTGCCGCATATTTAATTATTGGAGAGCCTGTGAATGGGTTACAATGGTTAGGAATGGGTTTAATTCTGGGTGGCATCCTTATTTCTGAAAACAAAACGTGACTTGCTGCGTATGTATCAGAGAGACTTAATCGAATTGTCGAGAAGCCGGAGGAAATCGAATTGAATTTTGTAGAAGCACGTCTGGCCAAGTTAGCCAGGAATGGGGATCGCAATGCTTTTGCAGAGCTTGTAGAGCTCTATAAGGACAAGATTTTCCATTTGGTATACCGTATGTTAAATAACAAGCAAGAGGCTGAGGATGCCGTACAGGAAACTTTCCTGCGCGTGTATACGAATCTGCATCGTTATGATGAGAATCAGAAGTTTTCGACGTGGATTTTTCGAATTGGAACGAATCTATGTATAGATAAACTGCGCCGCAGAAAAAATACGTATTCCCTTGATGCCGAAATGTCGGATGGGGAAGGCAATGATTATTATGCTATGCTCCCGAGTCACGAGGACACACCCGAGAAGCAAGTGATTGTGTCTGAGACACAGGAACAGATTCGTAGAGCCATTAATTCGCTGCCCGAAAAATATAAATCAGTAGTCATCTTGCGCTACCTGCAGGATATGTCGCTGCAAGAGATATCAGATGTGCTGGAAATGCCCGTCACAACAATTAAAACCCGGGTGCATCGCGGTCGTGAGTATTTACGGAAACGGTTGGAGCAGGAGGAGCAAGATGCCAACACAAATCCTGTTCCATTGTGAAACATATTTGAAATCCAAACGTATGGTATACCACAACATGCAAAAGTCTAAGAAAGGGGTGGCTGAATGATGCAATGTAAAGAAGCCCTCCCGCTCATACATGAATACCTCGACGGTGATTTGCAAAGATCGGATTCTCAGCGATTGAAGGAGCATTTGATTTCTTGCCAGGCCTGTCATGCTTTGTTCAAGCAATTGGAGAAAACAGATGCGATGGTGAGAATGCTGCCTCCTGTGAAGGCATCGGATACATTAACGGCACAGATTATGAGCGGACTGCCACAAATGAAGAAAAGAAATACCTGGATGGACTGGATACGCAAGCATCCGGCTGTTTCGGTAGCTGTTGTTTTTGCAACGGTTATGTTTGGAAGTTTCATGTCTATGTGGAATGATGATACGAATCTGATGGTCAAAGGCAATGATCTTCAAGATGTTGTTATTCAGGGAGATACGGTTACTGTTCCGCAGGGGCGTACGGTGAAAGGCGATCTGGTCGTGCAGCGAGGTAAATTGAAGGTGGAAGGCGATGTAACAGGAAACTTAATTGTGATCGATGGTACCCTGAATCTCGCATCCACGGCGCATATTTCCGGCCAAGTTACCCAGGTTAATGAAGCGCTAGGTTGGATTTGGTATAAAATAGGAGAGTTTGTTGGCATGCTCTCGCGTTGATGCATAACGTCCCCATTCGGCTACAGGCTGAGGGGGACTTTTTTTGTTTTTAGAAAAATGAACTAAAGCAGTTTAGGGAACGTCTTGTGAGGAGAGAAAAATAGAAGTATAACAAGGTTTATGTTATGATTCTATTATAGAGAGATCACTGTGTTCAGTCGCTTGGGGGAGAATAATACATGGACTTACTCACGAGCATCTCGGCTAAGGATATCGTTGATATTCTAATCGTTAGCTATGTGATTTATAAGCTAATCCTGCTGGTACGCGGGACAAGGGCCATCCAACTGATGAAGGGGATCCTTGTTGTCGTTATTACCTGGGTATTCAGTATTTGGTTTAAACTCAGTACGTTGCAATGGATGATGAATCAAACATTCACCTTCGGGGTGCTAGGCGTAATTATTATCTTCCAGCCGGAGCTGCGGCGTGCACTGGAGCAGTTGGGCCGCGGGAAGCTGTTTAGCCGTTCGTCCTCGGAAGAAGACCAGGATGTGAATAAACGGATCAATGAAGTCATCCGGGCTGCGAATTATTTGGCCAAGCGAAAGATTGGGGCCTTGATTGTTTTCGAGAAAGAGACCGGTTTAACCGATTATATTGAGTCTGGTATTGCGATAGAGAGCAAGATCAGCGCGGAGCTGCTAATTAATATTTTCATTCCGAATACACCGCTTCATGATGGGGCTGTCATTATTCGACAAGGCCAATTGATGGCGGCGGGCTGCTATTTGCCTCTGTCGGAGAATCCCTTCATAAGCAAAGAACTGGGGACAAGGCATCGCGCAGCCATTGGGATGAGCGAGGTTTCGGATGGGATGTGCGTCATTATTTCAGAAGAGACAGGACAGATTTCTTTGACGATGAATGGTCATATCATTCGGGACATCAAAGAAGAGTCGTTGATTGCCAAATTGTTCGAGGAATTGAAGCCTAAGGCCAAAGCCAACGATAAGAACCCTTTCCTGAAATGGAGGGGCCGTTCGAATGGATAAATGGTTGAGAAATACGAATGTTGTTCGCATTGTTGCACTTGTTGTAGGGATACTGCTATGGGTTGTCGTCCATATGGAGGAAACGAATCTAGCGGGTAATTCTCCCTTGCGCGAGCGTGAAGAAACAATTAATAACGTCGCGATTACGACCAAATATGATGAAACTCATTATCATATTGCCTCGATGTCACCGGCTAATGTTCAGGTCATTTTGAAAGGGAAGGAAGCTTCCGTCAAGAAAGTGACAACGAGTAATACGTATCAAATTGAACTGGATATGACGCAGGTGGGCAAAGGCGATCATCAATTGACGTTGAAACCGGTGGGCTTCCCAGCGGATGTTGAAGTACAGATTGTGCCCAGAATGGTGCATGTCATTATAGAAGAGCTCCAAATGAAAGAAGTACCGGTTGTTATTAATGTGAAAGGTACGCCAGCAGCGGGACTCAAAGCCGGGCAACCGATCGTTAAACCGGGCAAGGTGTATATTACAGCACAAACCAGCAAGCTTGATCAGATCGAGAATGTACGCGGCGAAGTTTCCGTAGATAAGGCGCAATCCGCCGTTACGAAGCAGGTTAGATTGCAAGCTTACGATAAAGACGGCAAGGAAGTCACCGTCAATATGAATCCTTCTGTTGTCGATGTGGAAGTACCGATTACGAGTCCGTTCCAGACGATACCGCTGCAGCTCAAAATAAGCGGCGAGCCACCAAAAGGATTCGCGATTGCTATGGTCACGCAAAGTCCTGACAAGGTGACTGTCTATGGTACGCAGGATGTTGTCGATAAGTTGGAATTCTATCAAGGACCGCAACTGAATATCCAAGATGTCAAAGAAACCAAAGATTATTCACTGGACATTCCTTTGAGGAATAAAGTAACTCAACTGGATCCGGCCAAAGTAACGGTGCGGGTAGAAATTGTTCCTTCCACGACGAAAGCTTTGGAGAATGTCCCACTCACGATTATTGGTCAAAATGAAAACTACTTAACCAAAGTAATAACGCCGGAATCGGCTCAACTGAATATCACCGTAGAAGGTGCGCCTTCAATTATTGACCAAATGAAACTACAGGATGTGCAGGCGATTCTGGATGTTAGTAATTTACCACCTGGTAAGCACGAGCTGAAGGTGACTTTAAACTTGCCAACTTATGTTAAGCTTGGGATGCCGCAAGAAGTGAAGGCCGTTGTAGAAATCAGTGAGAAAACCGTTAAACCTGCTAGTTCAACAAGTCCAAGCACAAGTCCAGCAAATCCATAATGGGTCATAGAGAAAGAGGAGAATATTAGATATGGGGAAATATTTTGGTACAGATGGTGTTCGAGGCGTCGCTAATGGCGAGCTGACACCAGAATTAGCTTATAAAGTAGGCCGCTGCGGCGGTTATGTCTTAACCAGACAAGCAAAGCATCCGAAAGTCGTGATCGGGAGAGATACACGGATTTCGGGGCCGATGCTAGAGGCTTCTTTAGTAGCTGGTTTATTGTCGATTGGTGTCGAAGTTATTCGAATTGGTGTCGTAAGCACACCAGCGGTAGCTTATTTGACGAAGAAGCTTGGCGCAGATGCGGGCGTAATGATTTCGGCTTCGCATAATCCTGTTGAGGACAATGGGATTAAGTTTTTCGGCGGCGACGGCTTCAAGCTGTTGGACGAGACGGAACTTGAAATTGAGCAGCTGCTTGATGCAGCTGTTGATGAATTGCCTCGCCCGGTTGGCGGCGAGATTGGTACGGTTACAGATGAGCCAGATGCGAAGCTTGCTTATCTGGCGTTCTTGAAGGAGACGGTATCCCAGTCTTTCGTTGGATACAAGGTCGTTCTGGATTGTGCGAATGGCTCAGCCTATGAGCTTGCACCTACCATATTCCGCGAGCTGGGAGCGGAAGTAATCACCATCGGCGCTGAGCCGAACGGTCGCAATATCAACGATCATTGCGGCTCCACGCATCCTGAAAACCTGCGCGCTGAAGTGGTGAAACATGGCGCAGCCATAGGTCTTGCTTTTGATGGCGATGCGGATCGTCTGATCGCGATCGATGAGACGGGCGAGGAAGTCGACGGAGACTTCATTCTGAGCATTCTGGGCGACGCGTTGAACCGCGCAGGCAAGCTGAACCACGGCACCATTGTGACAACAGTGATGGCGAATATTGGCTTTTTCAAAGGGATTGAAAAAGCAGGTCTGAAAGCTATGCAAACGGCTGTTGGCGATCGCTACGTGATGGAAGAAATGCGTAAAGGCGGCTATAACTTAGGCGGAGAGCAGTCAGGTCATGTCATTTTCTTGGATTACATCTCTACAGGTGATGGGATTCTAACCGCTTTGCAATTGGTGAACACGATTGTGGAGTCTGGGCGTAAGCTAAGCGAATTGAAAGGTATCATGCGTAAATTCCCGCAACTACTGGTGAATATTCGTGTAGCTGACAAGAGCAAGCTGAAAGACAATGCTGTGATTGAAGAAGCTATTCGCAAAGTAGAAGATGAACTCGGCGACAATGGCCGCGTGTTAGTGCGTCCTTCCGGTACGGAATCCTTGATTCGTGTTATGGCTGAAGGCCCTGACAAGGAACAGGTGGAAGCTTATGTCCATGATATTGCGAAGGTCATCCAAGAACAATTGGTATAATATAGGTCATCCCCCCAAACGTTGTTTGCTAGGCTTCAGCGGATTGGGGGATTTTCCGAAGAAAAAATAAGTTGCACAAGACGCATAAAATGAATATGATGTATTTGACTCAAGAAGGAAAGGCAGGGTAGAGGTTGACCAATAATAATAGCGCCAGAACTCGCAAGCGGAACGGGAAATGTAGCAAAGCTGCTACTACGCAGGTGAGTTGACGAGGTGAAGGTGTTCGAAACATTCGGCGGGGACCTTCCGGCATGAGGAGTGCCGTTAAGTTGGAGAGCAAAAACGTCTGGGCGACCAGGCTGACAAGTATCCAACATCCATTTATTTCAGTATGCACTTATTGATCGTCCAAATATAGATTTATTTAGGCATGTCTTTTTATTATGAACATTAAGATCTTTGAAAAATAGCCCTTGTTGAAGAGGCTTATAAAACTATGGAGGTACTACACTATGTGCGGAATCGTTGGTTATATCGGAAAGCGGAATTCTCAGGAGATTTTATTGGAAGGGCTCAAAAAGCTCGAATATAGAGGGTATGACTCCGCGGGAGTTGCCGTATATACAGCAGATGGTTTGCAGATTAAGAAAGCAAAAGGCCGCATCGCGAATCTTGAATCCAAGCTGGAGGAGACTCCACTGAACGGAAGCGTTGGAATCGGACATACGCGATGGGCGACACACGGTAAACCTTCCGATGTTAATTCGCACCCACACACGGATAATTCTCTGAAATTCTCTGTTGTGCATAACGGAATCATCGAAAATTATATGACCTTGAAGGAAGAGCTTATTGCTAAAGGGCATAATTTTGTATCGGAAACAGATACAGAAGTAATTTCACATCTTATCGCTGATTTATATGAGGGTGATATTCTTAAAGCCGTTCAAAAAGCAGTGAAGTTTATGACAGGCGCATTTGCACTAGGTGTACTGACAGAGTACGAGCCGGATCGACTTGTTGCTGTTCGTCAAGCTAGTCCATTGATCATTGGCATTGGCGAAGGTGAGAACTTCATCGGTTCCGATATCCCTGCTATTCTTGAATACACACGGAATGTGTTCATTTTGAATGATGGCGAAATGGCGCTTTTAACACGAGAAGGTGTCGAATTAATGACGCTCGAAGGCAATTTTATTTCCAGGGAAATGTTTCATGTCGATTGGGACATTGTTACGGCGGAAAAAGCCGGATTTGATCACTTTATGCTGAAGGAAATCTACGAACAGCCCAAGGCTTATCGGGATACGATGGGCAGCCGCATTGCTTCGGATGGAAACAGTGTTACGTTAAACGAACTGACGATTACACCTGAAGCGATTCGCAAGATCAGTCGTGTTCATATTGTTGCCTGTGGTACGGCCTATCATGCGGGCATGGTTGGGAAGTATGTCATTGAGAAAATGGCGCGTATTCCCGTGGAAACGGACGTAGCGTCTGAATATCGTTACCGGTCTCCGATTATTACGAAGGATACCCTCGTTATTGTCGTTAGCCAATCCGGTGAAACCGCGGATACGTTGGCTGCGCTGCGTGAAGCCAAGCGTTGCGGTGCTCACGTTCTGGCCATTACGAACGTTGTTGGCAGTTCTGTAGCTCGCGAAGCGAACGACATTATTACAACGTGGGCGGGGCCTGAGATTGCCGTAGCTTCGACAAAGGCTTATACGTCGCAACTGATTGCTTTTTACCTGCTTGGGCTGCATTTGGCCCAAACACTTGGTACGCAAACAGCTGGACAAATTACGGAAGTTATCACAGCTCTGAAAGAGCTTCCTACCCAAGTGGAAGAGATTCTTGGGCAAGCAGAAGCCTTGAAAGTGGTTGCTGAAGAGATGGCAAAACATGATAACCTCTTCTTCATCGGTAGGGGATTAGACTATGCCGTAGCTCTGGAAGGCTCCTTGAAGCTGAAAGAGATTTCGTACATCCACTCTGAGGCTTACCCTGCTGGTGAATTAAAGCACGGTACGTTGGCTTTGATCGAGGATGGTATTCCAGTTATCGCGTTGGCTACACAGCATGACCTGCTGGAGAAAACGGTCAGCAACATTAAAGAAGTGAAGGCCCGCGGCGCTAACGTGCTAGGAATCGCCGTGGAAGGCGAGCTTGAGCTGCAGAAGTCGGTAGACAGTACTTTTGTGATTCCTAAGACTTTGGATGTGTTATCCTCTGCCTTAGCGGTTATCCCGCTGCAGTTGCTCTCTTATTATGCTTCGTTGGCGCGTGGCAATGATGTTGATAAGCCGCGTAATTTGGCGAAGAGTGTGACGGTGGAGTGATTTTTTACTGATGTGACAGAAGATTGGAGTTTGGTATTAAAGTTGTGTTCCTGATCGCATTAAAGTTGTGTATTGATGGAAAAGTTGTGTTCCGGCGGTATTAAAGTTGTGTACTGAGCTTTAATGTTGTGTTCTATTCGGGATTATAGTTGTGTGCTGAGTAATAAAGTTGGTGCTACGTATTGAAGACCCTGAGTTGGTTTCTCAGGGTCTTCAATACACTTACATCTATATAGAATAGTGGTGTTTTGGGATGAGTGATATAGGATTCCGAATTAAAAGTATTCGTAAAGCGAATAATCTTAATCAATCACAATTTGCTAAGACGATTGGAATTTCCCAAGGCAATTTAAGTGAAATTGAAATGGGAAATAGTAATCCTTCAGCGGAGACATTAATCTCAATTAGAGTTGAGTATAAAGTAAATCTTAACTGGTTGTTAGCTGGATATGACTCGACCGACGGGTTTACATATGATGACAGTAGTGAGAAAAAGTTAATTGAGGAATATAGAAGCTTGAATGATTACGATAAAAATGAAATTATTGAGATTGTTCAGTTAAAAAACAGATTAAGATCGATAACGTCGCCATGAAACAATATTAATTCGAGAGTCAAAGAAAGTTGTTGTGCTGTCTCTAAAAACACACCGCTATCTCACATAATCTGCCTATTACACTTAAAGTTTGACGTCAAACCGAACGAAATCCAGGGAGTCACTCCTGCATTTTGCTCGGTTTTTTCTTTTCCTTACGCACATTCTCAGTTAATATCTAGTGTTAAAAGAAAATAAACTATTAGACTTTGAAAATAAAGTGTTAGACTGAGAAAATATAGTATTAGACCGAACTGTGGCGGTATTTGAATAAAGACACAGAGAGGGTTTGGAGGGAGTTAGTAATTATGGCACACTGTCAGTCTTGTGGTGACAAGAAAGAAGAAAAAGAATTGATTCTTTTTGATGGCACTGCTCATCCCGAACTAAACGAACGACACAAAGGGGAATTTTCTACTCCCATGTCCATTTGTTTGCCATGTTATTATGCGATTACAGGAGTACGTTAAAGGATTGAAAGGAGTGGCTAGTATAGAAATCAATTGGAATGAAATAAACTTAATTCTTCAGGAAAGATCAAGTAAAGCATCATACATGGTACAGCCTAATGAAATGAATAACGAAGATTATTCAAAAATTGTTTTTTTGCTAAATGAGATCGATCGTTTTCCTGATAATCAAAAGACTGTTGCTGAATCAGGAGCTAACCTTAATAAATACCTGTCCGAGAAGTACCGTGATTTATCTACTGACAGTATTAACCGTTTAGTTACCCGATTTTGTTTCGTTAATAGATAGGGTCTTCCTCTAATTGTGGTTATTATGAAGGGGATGTCTACAACAACGGCAGCCTTTTTCTTGGTTACGGTTCGTAATACTTTTGCCCTGTTAATCAACACGTGTGAATGAGATAATGGAGCCAACCGAAGAGAAAAGCGAAATTGATATTTCTTTATGGAACCAATTCTAAGGGGGAGACCACCCATGAGATTAAATGGCAAGCGCATTGCAGATCTAACCGCAGAAGACATTGGCCAGCTTGTATTCAACAAAGTACCCGAATCGATCACACTGGAATACAAAGCAGAAGGACCAGCTCTAAGCAGCGATGGAGATAAAAAGGAATTTCTGGGCGATTTATCGGCCATGGCAAACACTAACGGCGGGTTGCTGATCTTCGGAATAAAAGAAGCCAAAGAAGACGGGAAAAATGCAGGCTATCCGGAAGAAATAACCGGCATTAAAGATCCCCGAAACGGAAATCCCGTAAACGTCGAACAACTGAAACAAGTTTTGGACAGCGTAATCCGAGACAACCTAGCCCCCCGTCTATCCGGAATCGAATACGCACCCATCCAATACGAGGATCGGCTGGTATTCATTATAGGCGTGCCGCGTAGCTTACAGTCCCCGCATATGATCACCTTCAAAAGCGACACCAAATTTTATAAACGAACCAACTCCGGAAAGTATCAAATGGATGTAAGGGAGATTCGAGAGGCGATGTTAAGAACAAGCAGATGGAAAGAAAGCGCAGAGCAATTTAGAGAGGTTCGAATCAACGCAAAACATAGGATAGACACTGGCCCGATCTATGGTGGAACCGTTTTGTTGCATGTCATACCGCTCGGGGACAGGGAAACCATAGATCTCAAGGGGAAGAGGCGGGAAGTGCTGGAGCTATTCCCGGAAATAGTAACAAACCGAGACACTGTAACCTTCAATCTGGATGGACTTAAAAAGCATTCAACATCAGCAGAGGAATACTATTATCAGATTTACCGAAACGGAGGCATGGAATCCTGTGAGATTATTTGTCACGATAAAGACGCGGACGGATCTTGGCAAGTCCAATTGCCCGAGATCACCAATACCGCTCTCAAGCATCTGCACCACTACATGGAGTTTGCCAAAAATCAAAATATCACAGCCCCATTCGTGGTGTTCTTGAGTGTCATTCGTATGGGCAAAGCCTACGTAAGAGTGAGCCATATCGGAAAACAACATTTTTCGCAAGGCGAGGATATGATCCTCTTCCCAGGAGTCGTCATCGATGAGGATAATGCAAATTTGCCTGCAATCATGCAGTCCACATTTGATATCCTCTACCAAGCATGTGGACTAGAATCATGCAATGTCTATGACAGCGCAGGCAATTACACGTTTGACTACTTAAGATAATCCCCGTATGGCCGAAAAAAAGAGGGGCTGTAAAGCACCGTCAATTTAAAGTGGATTTAGGATCTTCTGATAATGAATGGTTTTTCTCTCGGGATATACTGAACGCCCGTTTAGTATATGAAGAAGATTTATTTTTAGACTAAACATGAATCAGTAACAGGAACGGGTTAACCAACTAAATATATAAGTAACAGCAGCGGCAGTCTAAGACTTTATTTTTCAAGCCTTGGTCCGCCGCTGTTTCATTTTTATAGTCAGTCTAATACTTATTTTTCGAAGTCTGACGATTTTCAATCCTCATAAACCCCGTTAATTCAAGTCTTTCGGTCTATAACTTTATTTGTAATTGTCATCTAGCCCATCCCCAATCGTGTTCCCTTTCTCTTTCTTCAAACCTAAAAACTCCAAAAGCCATCACACCTGCATTTCCCCTGATTTCTTTCCCAACTTTTCATGCTAGATGGATTGATCATTTTCTCAATTGTCTTCTTCAAACGGAGACTACTAGTCCCTGATCTTTCCTTATGATTTTCTCCTGCTTTACATTAAACTTTATTTGCATTTTCGCTGGTTTGTCAGGCAGTTCCTCTAAGATTTTATTCGCCTTCGCATTAAACTTTTAGTGGTTTAGCGTAAAGAAGAAATGGGTGGATAAAAGGCTGAGAGACCAAGTGGGGCGGGGATTAGCACGGGTGGAAGTGTGAGGAGGCTAGAGGCAAACTTTAAGACAAATTGACAACTACATTACATTAAGTATTAAAAGATTGTTCCTTATCCACATACTCCTTTCTTTTTATTTACTTAATTAGCTCTCCTAAAACTCAGTTATCGTGCTTTTATAAGTATTATTTCGTTTCGACTGTGGTGTTCTAAAGTATGGTCTTCATTATTGTTATTTAATTGTTGCATAAATTGATAGTAATAAAAGAGAATGAAATGAACAATTAAAAATTTGAAAATTGACAACTTAAACCAAATAACGTATATTCATAAAGAGAAAGAGAGTGAAATGAACAAAGGAGTAATCATGATGTGATAAACCTAATTTCAGGTTGTGACGTATCGGTTGATCGTCTAGATCCATATTATTATCGTAGAACGGTAGAGTTAAAATCGGTATTGTCTGAAGACGAGAAATATACTTTGCTATCTGAATTGTGTGATGAAATTACTGATGGCTCTCGAAAAGCTCGTGATTTTGCGGATCATGGTATTCCTTATTTAAGGGTATCTAACCTCACATCTGGGGGTATAGATGTGAAATTCGCGAAGTTCATATCTTCAACTACTGATATTGAGAAAAAAGCCATTATAAGCTCAGGTGATATACTGATATCTAAGGTGGCATCGATCTGGAAGGTAGCTTTTGTGGATGAAGCTATGGAGGGAGCTGTGATTAGTCCCGATTTAATAAAAATCCGACCCAAAGACAAAGAATCACGGGATTTGCTGATGAAGTTTTTAATGTCGGAAATAGGGCGGTTGTCTTTTTCGAGAATGGTTACTCAGTCGGTTATTCCAAAAATATCTGTAAAGCAAGTTAGCCATATTAAAGTTCCGTTTGTTATTACAGATGTGGGCGATTTGTCTGATAAACAGCAAATAGAAGAGCGTAGAAATTTAAAGACGCAAATTCAAATGTATTATGAAATTGATGATACAAGTAGTTTTTGGGAGATGCCTAAAGAACTGTGGATCAATGAAAGACTTGCTAGTGACCGTCTTGATGTACCGTATTATCAATACCTTAACTCTTCTTTGAATCAAGCGCTAAGTGAACGATTGAAAAGAGAAAAATGGGTTAAGTTAAAACAAATGGCAACAGTTATAAAAAACACTGTAAGTCCATCGGAGTTTAGTAAGAAAGAAATATCTTACATCGGGATGAAAAATATAAACAAGGAAACTTTCGTAGTTGAAAGTGTGGAAAATGTCCTGTTCAATACAGTTAGCAGCAGAGCACGATTTAGGGTTAAAGAAAGAGACATTCTATTAGGGATTGTAGGTCCTACAATCGGGGGAATTACCCAGTCATTAGCATTTGTTCCGAGTTCGTTTCATGATGCAATAGCTTCCAGTGTTTTTGCAGTTATTCGCCCGGTACGATGTTCTACTTACTATTTGCTTTGGTGTTTAATCCACCCATTAGTACGTTTTCAATTTAGGATGCATTGTTTTGGAACGACACAACAGATGTTAAGCACCCACTCGCTTCTCGATACATATGTACCTTTACTGAATCAAGAAAAAGTAGCCGAAATTGAAAAGATCATGAGAGTTTATACAGGGGGTGTGTGATGTTTCTATATGACTATTTGAAAACACCAAAATCAACCGAAGAGTTACAATTTGTTGTCCGGGAGAAAGGGCTAAATTGGAATGGAAAACAAGTTGAACTTTACGCCTTACTAGACCAGGCTATTTTTTCTAATGAGCGTGGGAGTTGGGCAGTTCAACAAGATGATCGCAGGCAGGAAATATTGAATGGTATTGAAAAAGCTTTGGGTGATCGTCCAATGGTCAAAATTGATCCGGATGTGATGAATAATATTTCAGGACAATATATTATATCCATGCTAGAAGTGAAAGAAATTGCTTTGAGTGTCGGACGATATGAATCTCCTAGAGATAACATTTTAAGAATTAAACGAAAATAATACAGGGGGTTGTTAGAATGGAACAGCGAGTAAATGACTTGAAAGACAAATTAAAAATGAAGGGGTATGGCAAGTTCTCTGATCTAAGTATACATGAAGAGGATGGTACGACAATCTTTCTTGCAAAAGATACAGATGCTGAAGATAGTCCAGATAAAAAAGCAATATATGTGAAGGTATTTGCTAGAGATGCAGCGCTATCATTTGATGTGCAAGAATCAGCTTTGATTGAAGCTCAATATCATGAGGCTGCTCCTGATTTTATTTGGGCGACTAATGATGAAGTTAATTATTATGCAGATTGTATTGAGTCAATTCCGTTATCGGAGATCCCATCCGTAATCGATGTTACAAAAAAGGAAAAGAAACCGTTAACGAAAAGGGAATTGTGGTCACAAAAGACCTATTCAACTTTACAGAAAAAATTTGATGATCTTCACGAGTTGCTGTATGGACCTGCGGGAAAGGATAATATTAGCAGCACTAATGAAGCAATTGATGAACTGAGTAAATTTCTATTTATGGAAATTTTTCGTTTGCATCATCCGAATTATGTCCTTCAAGATGGTGAACAAGCAGGATTGAAATTATTGGAGATCTTAAAATTTGAGTATATTGAGGAAAATAGAAAAGAAGCGGTTAAGCAAATCCGTCAAGCATTCAAAGAAATTAAAAATCATGATGATTATGTGGCTACTAACGATCTTGGAGAAAAGTGTTACATCTTTAATGAAGATGAGTATATCAAACTCGAGAATCCAACTAATTATATAGCAGCATTTAAATCTTTTCAAAATCTAGGTCAATTTGAAGATGAGAATGGAATATCAATTAATGCGACATTAAAAGATGTTAGTGGAGATATTTTGGGTCGAATTTTCGATGTGTTAATGCGTGGTAAGTATGACAATAAGGTAGGGCAAGCAACATACTTAACGCCAAGACCGGTAACGGAAGCGATGGTAGAAATGGTATTCCATGATATTATTACTAACCCTAAAGAGGCTTCCAAAATTCTTAGAGTGGACGAAAAGGGAATACCAACATTTCGCATACTTGATGGAACTTGTGGTTCTGCAGGTTTCGAAATCAAAGCTTATGAAGTATTAAAGCGTTACATTTTGAATCAGTTTACAGGAACAATGAAAGATCGGATGCAGCAACTTTTTGAGTTAATGAAAGAACATACTTTTGTTGGCGCAGACAGTTCGAGAAACATGGTGTTGAAAGCGCGTCTTAATATGGCTATGCATGGGTTACCTAAAGCGCCAATATTTTGGGTGGATAATTCCTTAACAACCGCTTCGTTGGAACTCGAACATTATGATATTGTAATCACAAATCCTCCTTTTGGAGCAGGTTCTGTAAAAAATACGACTACAGAGGGTGAGGCTATCTTGAATTATTATACTTCGGGAATAGATGACCATGGAAAGTCTGGGAGAACGGGTTTGTGTTTAGGGGCGAAGCCAAATGCAAACGGAATTTGGAAACAAGTAAATGCTACAGATCAAGCTGTTTTGTTCATTGACCGTTACTTACAATTATTGAAACCAGGAGGACGTCTCATCATTGTTCTACCTGATGGCATATTGAGTAACTCTGGTTATAAGTATGTTCGGGAATATATTATGGGCAAGAAGAATGAAGTCACTGGAGAATTCGAAGGCGGGCGTGCGGTAGTTAAAGCGGTAGTTTCACTTCCAACGGTTACTTTTCAATTATCCGGAACAGGTGCAAAGACATCCTTCTTGTATATTAAGAAAAAAGAACATGAGAACGAGAAACAAGGTCCAGTATTTATGGCTGTTGCTGAAGAAATTGGATTTGATGTTAAGAACAAGCATGAAGTTCAACTTGGCAACGATCGTAACGATTTGTTAAAGATTGTTGAAGCGTATAAGAAGGGGATATAGAAGTTGATATCAAACTATTTGGTAACTACTGTAATTCATATTTCCATATTCTTAAAACATCAATAATATGATCTTGGTAAATAGAAAGGGAGTTAATTGAATTGGCATATTTTTTTACGGTGGTTCCCAATATAGAACTCAATTATAGGCTTGATGCAAATTATTACACGGTAGATGCATTAGAAGATGAAAAAAAAATTAAAGTTTTGGATTTTGACTACTTAGATAATAGGTTGATTTCTCTTGCTAGTGGTGCGACACCCAGTGGTGCTAAATATGTCGACCAAGGAGTTGTATTTATTCGGACACAAAATATTCAAGGTAATATGATTAATAAAGCTGATGTAAAATATATTACTGATGAAGATAATCGGGTTTTAAAACGCTCACAACTACGGAAGAATGACGTGCTTCTAACTATAACGGGAGTTGATTTGGGTCGATCAGCTGTTGTATCTGAAGAATTATTACCTGCAAATATTAATCAACACAGTGTTAGGTTGGAAATTAAAAATTTGGATCCTTACTATGTATCGACTTTTTTTAATTCAAGGTATGGTCAAAGTCAGATTTGGCGTAGAGTTTATGGAGCTACTAGACCTGCTTTAAATTATGATGATATAAAAGATATAATGATACCTACTCCGCGATTTGAAATTCAAAAATACATCGGCAATAAAATTCGTAAAGCCGAAGAATTGCGTGAAGAAGGAAATCGATTAATGGAAAAAGCGGAAGGGATTTTGAATAATAAAATAGGTACAGAATTATATGTTACATTTGAATCAAATGCATCTTTATTTAACTGGGTTGATTATACTTTAATTAATAATACTAGAATAGACGCTGATTATTTTAAAAAGGAGTATTTAGAACAACACAGATATTTTTTTGAGAACAAAGCTAAATTTGAAAGGCTTAATAAAATTTCTGGATTGTCAAAAAAAAGGGTTAATTTCAGTGACTACGGTGAATGTTTTAAATATTTAGATATAAGCTCTTTGGACGAAGAAACTGGCATTTTTAATGAAAATGAGGTTTTAGTTAAAGAAGCCCCTAGTCGTGCTCAAAAAATGGTCCAAACTAATAATGTTCTTGTAGCAACTGTTAGACCCAATCGTAAAGGCGTTGGTCTAGTAACAAGGGAATTTGATGGGCAGGTAAGCTCTACTGGATTTGCAGTATTAAGTGTAGAACATTTTGATACAGACCCGTATTATCTATACCTATTATTGAGATCCGATATTGTAACTAATCAATTGGTGAGATTGACATCAGGGGGGCTCTATCCTGCAATAAATGAAGATGATTTAATGAATATATATATTCCTAATGTATGTCAAGAATCTCAACTTGAAATAGGGAGATCTATAAAGACCTATTTTGAGAACCTTAATTATGCTAAAAAACTAATTTCCGAAGCGATACAAGACATAGAATATCTTATTGAAGGCAAGCTCGACGAATCTAAAATCTCCGAAGAAAGATGACTGATTTGTTAGTGGTGAGGAGAAATATGTTGGATATAAAGAAAGTAGAAAAAGCACTAAAACAGCTGTATGCATACGGTGAAACCGAAAACATTGGGGAATTGGCCTTTTTGCAACAAAATCAACTGATTGAGGTCATAGGTCATAAGGCTGTTATAACTCCAAATTGGATCGATTATGGCAAGCAATTTAAGTTCGAACAGGATCATTTACATTCACTGTTTTGTTTCGATAGAGAGTATCAACAATATTTAATTCAAGTCGCACTGCTTACAGTATTGAAAATTCGTGATGCTCAGGATACAAATGGATTGATAGAATTTGTATCCAAAGTACCAAAGCTAGCTGAATATGTTGTAGCTCTCTTGAAGGAAATCCGATCAGACAACAAAACCTACAACAATATTATTCTTGAAGAAAGAATAAAGCGAATGGAAGCTACTTTTCTGGAGACTAATCATTTTATCTTTGATGGGACACCCCAATATCAACGTATAATCTATTATCTTGAACATGTACAGTTTTATCAAATGAAAGAAGCAATGAGAACAGAATTATTGGGCAATACAATTGACCAAAATTGGATAAAGGGTCGCAAGATATCTTTAGAATTTCAATTATCACTTATTAAGGATTATCCTATTTCAACACTGATATCTTGTGAACCACTGAGAGCATTTTCTAATCCGTTTTTTAATAATCTGTTTTCATACCCTTGGAAGTTATTTGTCTTCTTGTGGTGTGTGGTTCGAGAACATTACGAAGCCCAAGGAACACCGGTTATACGCTTTCGCTTTGTGGATGGACATATTGATGTATTAATCATGTCTAATAAAAACCAAGAGTTCCGGTACGGTGGGTTCAACGAGTTTGCTTTGGCATTTTGCTATATTAACCAATTTCAATTGTTTCCCAATGTACAGCTTAATTTAGAAGGTATATTTAATGAATTTTTTGATCGAAAGGTATTAACAATTGATGATGAGGAATACCGTATGTCCTCACATGTCGAACATGAAATATACAATACTGATATTTTTATTCCGTTAATAGCTAAGAGCAAACTATTACGCCAACGAATGCAGCAGTGGATTGACGAATTGAGGGATAAGGCATGAGCAATATCAAACTGGCTATTGAGCGTTTTTGGATAGAACCGGGGAATTTTGAGATGTGGTGCGATGCACTATCTAAGATTCCATTAGAAACGAAAGCTCGTAATGTTAAAGAACTGGCAAAGTTGTACTTCAATAGAGATACAGATAGTACAGATAAGAAATTAGATCGTTCCAAGGAATTATTCGGGTTAATTGGGTATAACTATTCTAAAACTTCGAGACAACTGGATATTAAAGGTATGTACTTCTTAGAACGCAAAGCTGGGTGTCTATGTCTGACTCAAGATGCAGTGGAACTTATTGATGCGTACCGACAAGGGTATGATTGGGAAAAAAAATTAGCGCTACAATTACTTAGTTATTCACCCAGAACACGCGTTATCATGTTTCTTTTGCTAAATGGGGGCGTGATACAGTCCTATTGTAAATCTATGAATGAATTAGGTAAATGGCAAATTGTGTACGATGGAGTGGTATACTCTCCATTTACAAGTAATTTTTTACTTAATGATATGAACCGAATGCTGCACAGGTTTAAATTACAAGCTCTTGGTCCATTTTGGAAACAAGTTATTGAAGAAAATGGAATTATCCTGGAAGATGAGTGGCAGTTTATTGGATCGAGTGGAATAGAGCCTGCTATTCATAATCTTACTGCTTTTATGCGCTGTCCGATGCAACTATTTGATTATCTAGAATGGTTTGTAGAAATGGCAGATGGGACTAGAATCCTTAATATCAATAAAATAAGTAACGATATTGATGTCAAGAAGTTATTTAATCTCGAGATAACGCAAACTCAGTCTGAACTGCAATGGTTAAAAAACGAGGCGAAAAATTTTGCAGACCATAAAGGTCTTTTTCCAATAGAACCAGTTTTCGAGCAGTTGATGGCTAAGTATTATCCTACTTGGGAAAAAGGTCTGCCAAGATTTATTGATTATTATATAACCACTGGCATAAGTGAAAGATTATTTGTACTTGTTCAGCATGAATCCGGACAACCAAGGCACGGTCGTGGATATTTAGGTAAAAGAGAATATCAGCTAATCAAGTTAGACTTTAATCGTTAGGGGGATCGAAGATGAAAAAAACGATTTGGCTCAAAGATGGTGTTTCTACCTTTCCAGTACAGCAACCAATGGTAGGCCAAAAGGAATTTTACGATGCGTTTAAATCTTATTTGCAAGACTTAAAAGATGCCCCCATGGCACGTGTATTTCCTCTAATTGCAAAATGGGGAATAGGTAAGTCGCGGATAGCCTACGAATTGATAAGTGAGGCATTAGGAGTTGATAAAGGATGGACGATTCGTAATGTTGCAGGGGAGTTAACACAAGTTCGCTTACTTGAGAAGGATTTTGCTGATGGAATTTTGCCAATTTACATTCGTTACGAACAAATGAACGAAGATTTTCTCTATGGGGATAATTGGGTAGGATACGGTGCATATATTGCATTGACTAAACTCGCAGATGAAAGCCCACCTAAAAGCATTCAGGGGAATATTATTAAACATACGCATGATCATTTAGTACCAATGGGTTTTTTGCCTGATAAACTTGCTGAACAAATAGAGCTTGGAAAACACTCAACTGAGGAAATTTTGGAGAATTTAAAGAAACTAGATTTACTTGTGGAGCAAGGTTTAGATTACTTACGTCAATTTGGTATTGTACACCTCATGGTTATTGTTGACGAAGTTGAATCTGAGTATGAACTGATCCAAGACGGTTTGCAAGAAAACAACGAAGAACGAAAGAAAAAGCTGGATGGTGAGGCAATTAAAGTTATTACTTCTGCTATCAAACATGAGGATAGCAGATCAAGACATCCTCATGTGTCTTTTCTGTTGCTGTGTTCCCCAGCTATTGGAGACCAAATTAAAGCTTTGGAAGCACTAGACCGTCGTGGCGAAAAGTTGGAAATTCATCAAAATTCATACGCTGATATTAGAGATTATATCGAATCCTTACAACAGCAAGCCAAATTACGTCAATATCCAATTGGCTTGGTTGAAGCAGCCTATACTATTGCTGCAGGTAATTTTGGATGGTTAAACGTAATTATGGCCTATTGCGACCAATATTTAGATGACCATACTGATGCTGATGCTGGAGAAGTATTAGAAGACCGTTCCAATGCTATTACACGATTCAAAGAACGTCTTATCGATGGATCTCAGTTTGATTACATTTCTGCCGATACAAGTAAGGTTTACTTGCCGATGATTAAGCGAGCCTTATTAAAACAATTACCACAGTCTAAAGATAACTATAATGCAGAACAACAAAAAATTCTCCTGTCAGCAAAAAATATTGAAGGTATTGGTTTGTTTAAAGAATTTGCAACTATGCCTTTAACCAAAAGTGAACTTGGCTTACATTTAGTTAATAATAAATATAAAACTGAATCTGATAATGTGTTTATTAATGAAGTGACTGCAGAGTCCTTTAACCTTGATGTATTATTGCGTAGCTTAGCTACTTATTCAATTAATGCTCCAGAGGATTACTATCTGTTAGGTGAAAGTAAAGAGACCTTTTTAGCACAAGTTCGCATGCTTTATCCGAAAGATGAAGTGGCTGATGCTGCTGAGGTCATTTATGAGTTTATTGAGCCTAAACTTATTCAGGGTGCTTACCAAACATTTATAGGACCAAACTTTGCCTTTTTAGAAAGACTAAATCGGCGCTATGCTAACAAGGGTGGCATTTCCAATTATTTAGTTTCAGAAGAAAAGGACCAGAAATTACAGGAGTACCTTAAATTGCGGCGTAGGGTGAACGGGCAAGACACTCAAAATATTGTACTTGGATTTACACGTATTTTGGAACAGAGTTATCAAGATATTGATACAGTTTCTCTTAAGATTCACGGAGTGGATTCCGGATGGCGGACTATAGTTAGTAATCATCCATACTTAGGAGTTCATCCACAGCAAAAAGTAGATGTGATTTGGGCGGGCAGATTAGCTGGACTCAACGATTTGGCAGATAGTAAGCTTTTAGAGATTGGTAGCCATCCCATTTTCATTTTATCCTCAACCGCTGAGATTGAAGCTGAAGTCAAACAATTTAAAAAGAAATTTCCTTACGCAGGACGATGTTTAATTCCTTTTCAAGTGACAAATCTACAAAGGGAACTACTTGAAATTTTATCGGTTGATCAGTCCTATATGGATATAAGAGCTGTTGCTCATGAACTAGCTCCAGCTTTTAAATCGAAAGTTCGTGCTCTGCGTGATGAAGTAACCAAAGTTACAAAAGAGTGGTTTGATCAAGTTGACCAACAAGGCTATGTGCTAAGACCCTTAATCTTTACCAAAGCCGAAGAGGAGAAATTGCCATTATTAGCTGAAGGTTTTTCCAAAATGGTGATCAATGGAATTACATCCACACAACTAGGAATAAAACCTGGAGTGAAGTTTAAGGCTAACGAGGACTATAACCGGTTTCTCCAAGTGTTAAAATCAACAGAGATAAGGGTCAAACTAGAAAAAGAGGGCTATCGTAACGCAGGAATGTTTGTAGCTGTCAATGATTCGGAGTATGAAGTTCAAATACCAAATGCTCTAGGTGCTATCCTTGAATACATTGGTAATACGCAAAGAACCTACAAAAATTTAGACCAACAATTCTTCTTTAGCGCTATTGATACAGTCAAGCCAGCAAAGATTGTTGAGCAATGGGTTAATTTCCTTCAAGCTCTACATTTAGTAAAAGTTAATAGCCAATCTAACATTATAAATGTAAGTAAGTCAATGCTGGAAGCTAAAAAAGATAGAGTGCAAATATGGAGAGATGAAGAGTACGATAAATTAGTAGATCAGTTTAAAAATACCATAGATAAGCATCGCTTAGGTATTTTGAGGGACGATAAATATCGAGGACGAATGGATGTTATAGATGAAAATCTTCGCCAAATTAATTTAATCCAGTTACAACATCGTACTAACAATTCACTGACTATGTGGAAGGATCAATTGGAGAAATTAAATGATTTTCACCAGGAGTGTGATTATATATTCGATGAAGAGGGGTGGGAGTCACTTCCTTTCAACGAAAATAACTTGGGGAACCTAAATATTGCAGATAGTGAAATGCCTATATGGCGGAAGCTACGCCTAGTACAGCAATTTCATGAGTATATTTCTTCTCTTCAAAAGGAGATTTTAGATAAACTAAAAGTCAAAGTACAAAGTATCAAGACTGATTCAGAATATAAAGGATACCGGTTACCTATTGCTCCATTTACAAATGCTCTTGAGAGGTATCAAACTGAGATTGAGTATGCCGCCGATTATATTCAATCTTCAAAACGTGATACGATGGTTGCTAAGTCGGAAAGTCTTGCTAATCAATTGTGGTTAGCAAACTATAAGGAAGCAATTGAACGGTTAAATACCATGATTCTTCAAATTGGTTTGCGTAAACTTGAACCAATTAAAGTTGATTGGAAAGAAAAAAGCGGTTTTTCTGGACGGTATGATGAATTATTGATCAAATTTAAAAAGTTAGTTGATAGTTTTAATGAATCCAAGGTAAAAGCAGAACGTTGGATCACTTATTTTCAGGCATCTCCAGATGAAGTGAAATTGAAGGTAAAACTAAAGGAATTCATTGCCTTTTTCAAGCAACTCCAAATCTTCTTAGAGTCTGGTTTTGATGAAGCTGTTGATGATCTTGAAGGGGAATATAGGTCTAATCCTATAAAATTCATTGACGAGACTGAAAAAAAATTTTCTGAACATCAAGGTGACACTACGAACATAATTGCAAATATCACCGAACTGGAAGCTTCTGCCCGTAGGTTGCGAAATGCTCACTATGATACTTTAACTATCGAGGCTGTAAATCGACTTTTTAAACGTCATAAAAAAGAAGAATTTGAAGCTGATACAGCAAGTCCAATAAATGAGGAGACCTATACAGATACTCTTGCAAAAGTCACACGTGAAATGCGTCAACTGACCGAATTTGGTGAAAACTATTTTGCTGAAAAGGGTGTAAAGCATGTGCGGTTTGGCTTTTTTAAGGATGTCGTTCAAAGTTCTTGTGACCTTGATTGGTCCCAATTTAATCAACAGAAACAAGAATTGGTGGACTTAGGATTGATTCAAACTCGTGTGGTGTTAATATGATCACAGAAATTCAAATATTGAAAACAATCGTAAATCGAACGGAATATAAGATTTTACGGGAATGGTTTCCAGTCAAAGAAGTGGACATAACTGAGCTTGAGGGTGGAACCTGTGTTATACCTGCAATAGTTTTAAGCAAGATTTCGAGTAATGAATGCACTATTCTTATTGATTGGGTTAAGCGGTGGGGCAATCAGTTGCTGGTTGTCCCTCCTTTTCTCTCAATTGATATAAAGGAGAAACTACAATTTGGAATTGACATAACAGTAACAAAGGTTGTTGAGAATTTATTCGAAGGTCTACCTGTTAAAGAGGTGTTTCTTACGAATAAAAAGCCAAAATTACAGTTATTGTCGGGGCAGGCTATAGCGCTTGATTTATCTTACCACTCCGGTAGCGGTCGAGTTACATTAACCACTTTGCCGTTACTTGATTATCAGTTATTGCCATTTGAAGAAAAATGCAAAGTAATATTTCAACGATTGTTATCTTTGAATGAAGTTAAGGGGAAAGAAAAAGAAATTGATAATGAGTTAGACATGGAGATTACCTTGCTTCACCAACATGTAATTATTTTAGCTGCTGCAGGAATGAATTCTATACAGTCCATAGAAAAATATCTAAAGATGTATTTCAAGACATCAACTAATACAAGCTCTACTAATTTAGTTCGGGAGCAATTGCAATTGCATAAATACCTTACTGTTGATGGTGAAATTACGCATTTAGGTAAGGAATATATTCAGCAATGCGGATTTAGTGCTTTTGTTCGAGAATTAGAAAAACATGTTGTTAGTGAAGGGGCGTGGTAATTTGAATTCTGAAACAACGCTTGCAAATAGCCTCGTAGCCAAAGTTCAGTTGGGTTTACCAAGTGCAGTAGCCAAACTGAGTGCAAAAATGCGTTTTATAGATCATATCGCACCTAAACTGCGCAAGAGCGGTGTTATTCGACCGGTGAGGAAAATGACACCATTATCTATTAGAGTGTCAGGCATTGCGACAGCTGGTAAAGTAATTGCTGCTTATGGTGGGATGATTTATAGTGCAGGAGCTGTCAGACAAGACCTATACATTAATGAGGGGTCAATTTATAAGACGAATCTGGACAGTTTAGTTGATATTGACGAAGCAGATGACATAGATGTAGTAAAAAAACTGAAGTTTATTCATATAACCCAAATGTATGATCTTCTGGAAAATATGATGAATGAAGAAGATCTTCCCCAACTTGTAATTGTTGATACACCCCTAGTGTTGGAAAGAGCTGATGCTCCATTAGAACTTTTCCATCAATTATTTTCCGATTATCAAACCTGCAAAGAACGAATTCATACATTTTGGAGCAGCTATAAGGAAAAGATGTATCCTTACAATCCTGATGGTGTGCGTTTAGTATCAATCAGCACCAAGCGTTTTGGTTCCATATTTTATGGATTGTCTGTACTAGATGGAGATCATTATATTTTGGATGAGATTACTAAAAGTGAAATTCATGAAGAGGAAGATACCTTTGAGAAAATTAAAAAAGTGGGAGTTAAAAAACTGCTGCATGGCGTACTAACTAGACGTTCTCGCACAGCAGCATATGAATATTCCTTGCTCACCAATGATAATCGGTTAGAGCCAGTTTCAGTAAGGGACCTAGGTCTAATTAATTTTCACTTTAGAGCTGGTATGCGGACATTACCGCTATTGGCTGAGGTTATTGGTAAAAAGGAAGATTGGAATACAGAAATGATAGATGAATTGGCTTCAAACTTGGTTTCTCTAGTCACTATTGACCAACCCCAAGCACTGCCGCTTCCATTATGGTATGCAGATTATGCATTAAAACCAATAAAGACAGGTACCATCATAAACTATTTTAAAACGCAAGTACGAGAAATGGTTCGAAGTGAAGAAGTTGAGAAGGTATGGAAGGAAGAAGCAGACTTGTTTGAGGGGGATGAGTAAATGCATCAAGAGAAGTTTATAGGGAAATTAATAGGTAATACAGGTAATCCAAATGATTTAAAAATGATTTTACCAGATAGTTTTGCTGCTCGTCGAGGAGAATTCGTTAAAATTGCTCATCAGGAGCGCCCTGACGAAGACAAAGCGTTTGTACTTGGTCGAATAACCTCCCTTTCTCGCAGTAACATACTTTATAACAGTGAAATGGGAGAGGGTCTTAATAGTATTGAAATGCTTCCAGGGGCACAAATAACTGGAGAAACTTTGTTTGGCTCAATTGATCTAGTGGGTTATAAAGATGTAGCTACCGGTCAAATCCGAATACCTAGGCGTCCACTTGATCCAGGTACTAAGGTTTACGGAGTGGATTATGAGTTTTTAGCCAAATTCTATCAATTTGATGAAAATCGTAGCATTGCTATTGGTAACCTAATTGGTTATGAACGCGGAGAAAATATAGTTCCGGTATATATGGATGTGGATAAGCTTGTCACTGAACACTTAGCAGTGTTAGCGATGACTGGTTCTGGTAAATCTTACACTGTAGGACGAATCATAGAAAGATTAGTTGCACAAATGAATGGTACAGTAGTTGTATTTGATACGCACGGTGAATACGGTAAAGCATATGAAAAGGGTCAAGTTTGGTTTAATAATGATCTTAAATTAATAGAAGATACCAATGAAAGGGAAAGCATACTGTTTATCCAAGAAAGATTTCGCCTTCTTCAGGAGGCGAGGGGGGGGATTCATGTTTATACCCCTCAAATGGATGAATTTGATTATAAGTATGCAAGTAAAAATAAACACCTCGCACTTCAATTTGATCGATTTGAGATGGATGACTTTGAAGAGATTTTACCCGGTTTAACAGAGCCGCAACAACGTGTATTGGATGTAGCGATTCGATATTGGAAATATAAGTACCCCCATCCCCCTCGGGATATTAAAGATTTGAGGGAAATGCTTTCAGGTGATTTAGAAGAACTTAGAAGTTGGGATGATTTATCCGATGCGGAGTCTCGTGCTCTTAGTGGAAGAAGTGCAGCAGTAGCCTCTATGAAATTAAACAGAGTAATAAATGAAGCGAAAAGCTTTTACACTCGGGCAATCGGAGAACCTACCGACATATACAAGCTTATTGGCGAGAAGAATGATAAGCTGGGCCGATTGATAATTATAGATTTGCAGGGACTTTCTGACGATGCCAAACAAATTGTAACGGCGTTAGTTTCGAGTGAAATCATGCGTGCAGCTTCAGATAAGCAGCGTCAAATCCGACCTTCTTTTCTTATCTATGAAGAGGGGCACAACTATGCACCAGCAGGTACACAGAATATTTCTAAAAAGATAATCAAAAAAATAGCTGCGGAAGGCCGGAAGTTCGGGGTGGGATTTGCGATTGTCTCTCAACGGCCATCAAAGCTCGATCCCGATGTGACTTCTCAGTGTAACACGATCATAACCATGCGTTTGAAGAATTCTGATGACCAACGATTTATTGCCAAAACTTCTGATATGCTCACTAAGGCAGATATTGATGAGCTTCCAAATCTCTCTACGGGAGAAGCTTTAATTATTGGTCGTTCAATCCCTGCACCACTACTGGTGAAAGTAGGGACTAAGGCTTTAGTTCATGGTGGACAATCTCCTGAAGTAGTTAAGGAGTGGGGAGTTTTTGGAGGATAAATATCAATTAAAGCCTTTTATTATAAATGAATTTGATCGAGGTAATATCCGCGGCGCAAATTTTCCTATGTTAACTACTTATGGTGTTCGAGATTATTCAGAATCTGTTCATTCTACTGGTTTAAATTATCTCACTGAAATTGGAAGGCATATTGAAGGTATTACTTCTCTATCAGAATTCCCAGTATACCCGGTAAATCCTCAATATAGTCACAGAGTTACTAGGGAAGTAAGGCCAGATTCTCTTTGGTTTGAAAAGGAGACTGGCAAGCCGTTGTTTATTGCTGAGTTTGAAAGATTTGAAAATTCTAAGTTAAAACATAATAAGCTTCGGGAAAAGATAGAAAATCTTTTGTTAGCCTATCATCAGCTTGGTGGAGAATTGAGAGTAATATTGTTTGTTTATTGGTCATATCAAGGTGCTATTCCAAACGATATTGAAAATTATTTAAGAATTTTTGATGAAGGTTACCGTATGGCTAACGGAAAGCATATACCTGGGCTCAATTCACTTCATACCAAATGCCTGGTGTTTCAGGCCGTGGCCAGTGGATCAAAAGAAAGTCTGACCATCAATCAGTGGATACAGGTGAGATAAAATGGTTAAAAAACGTTATCTTATTGATTTGAGAGAAAATATGTTGATCGGCGATAGATATATTCTGAAAAAATATATTAGTGAAGGAACTTATGGGTATGTATGGAAAGCTATAAGATGTTCAGATGGAGAAACTGTTGCACTTAAAATACCCAAGAATCAAGAACGTGGTGATGCCTGCTTGATCGAGGGGGAGCAGTTTATGGATCTCCAACATATTAACATAATTCAGATCTATTGGATGGGTCGGGTAGATGGTTACTTTGTGATTGAGATGGAGTATTTCCCGGGAGAGCCATTGTCGAGAGAATTAACAGAATCAGGTTTATCAGTTCCTAGAACATTTAAGACAGTTTATGAGATTTTTGAACATGTTTTGAATGGGCTGGAATGTATGCATAGCAAAAAGATTGCTCATGGGGATTTAAAACCCGATAATATATTGATCAATGCAACAGATGTTAAAATTACTGATTTTGGAACTAGCAAACTGATTGAAGATTACTTCGTCAAAACGATTGATGGAGCAGGAACTTATGCATATATAGCTCCAGAGGTTATTAACTCACAAAAGCGTTACTTGAATTCTGATATATATTCTCTTGGTGCAATTCTCTATCAATTTCTAACGGGAAAAACCCCACATGAAACCTTTATTCAAGTTATTAATAATTTTCCATATGCCAAGCCGCGCGAGCTAAATGAAAATATTACAGAAGAAATGGAGCGAGTTATATTAATCGCGCTAAATAGAGACCCATTAAAAAGATATCAAAATGTTCATGAATTTCGATCTGCTTTTAAAGATGCAGTAAATGAACAATTTAAACAGGTAAGTGAAACAAAATATGTGCCAAGAGCAACCCTTGCTGATAAAAAAGATGCACTTGAATTGGCGATTTCTAACTGTAAACTTGGCAAATTCAAACTTGCAGAAAAAATCCTTCTCACGAAAGTTTCTAATGGTCATAAATTACCTGAAATAGTGTTACAACTTGCGTATATCTACTTTAAAACGGACAGAAGATTTGATGCAATTCGGATTTTAGACGAAATTAATATTACTGAAATTGAGTCAGTTAGGCAAGAAGGCTTTACCGAAGCTCATCACTACTTAAAAGCGCGGATTGTCTTCGAGATTAAGCAATACGAACAAGCTTTAAAGTTACTAAAATGGTTATGTGAGAAAAATCCTAAATCACTTGATTATCGATACCGTTTAGCAATGTGTTATGGTTTATGTAACTTAGAAGATCAAGCAATTAGTATTTTAGAAGAAATAAACCGTGATACACCTGGAATTTGGGCTGTAGTGAAGAAACTTGGTCAGGCCTATGAACAAAAAAAAGATTATGAACGAGCTCGTGGATATTTCAAGTATGCATTACGATTACGTCCGAATGATGAGTTGTTAACGAATAAATTAGAGAAATATGATTTCTATTTGTGACTATTAACTGAGAGGACTCCTAATTCTAACGTCAATGGGAGATTCACTAAAGAATGAGAATGAATGAGTGGATGCACGGATTATATATCCAATTTTTGAAAAACAATCTCTCCATCTTGGCCAACGTGGTTATTTATCGTCAATCCCGTGAGGCGTGTATGTGCATCTTATCTTAATCTCGGTTGAAGAATCTAATAGAAATGCTCATAAAACAAACAGGAGGCCAGTCCCGGCCTCCTGTTTGTTTTATGCAGGTTCTACAAAATAGAGTATTGAATCTATTGATATCTATAATTAGATATAAGTATATTTAATTTAAAAAGGGATATAATAATTGATAGAATCTATGAAAGGAGTTGTATAAGGAGTATGTGTATTCAGAACTTGATGAAAAGAGGCTATGGAAAAGTTACAGCAGGAGGCATTTTGTTCAAAGGGAAACGATTTACTTGCCCTAGAGCAATTCGTGAACAATGGTTCGAGCGGGCAATGCTAGAAAAGGAATGGAGAGTTAAGGTTGTTTTTAAACCTGAGAATAGCGCAATTATTTATATACCTGATGGGATGGGAGACCTAGAACCTTGCAACACAATTGCTACTAATAACACCATTGAAGACATCAAACTTCAACGTTATTTTCAAAGTATTCAGAAACTCAAATCTTTAAGGGAAGTGATGAAGAAGCAGAAAGTTTATAGGAGGCATAATAAAAAGAAGAGGCTATTATGGAAGAGTTAATAGAAGAGGTCGAACATATTGTTTATGTTTACAAACTCAATATCGAGAGACAAAAAAAATATTATGATTATCCATTTACAAATAATCCGGCTCACTATTACCAACTTATGATGCTCCAAAAAACGCTTGAGGTTTGGACAAGCTGTTTAGAAAAAATAATGAAGAATAAGAAAGACCGGTGGGGGCCGGTCGAGCCGCGGAGAAGTAAGGAATTTGATAAACGAATAAAACTAGAAAAGAATGGAGTCCCTGGCTTTGTAACCCCCAATACCCTCAATGCAATGCTGACCCACATGAAGTGTTTGGAGAGCAGAATTGAGCAACTTGAAAGTACTTTCTGTATGAAGTAAAGAAAAGTAGGGCTGGTAATACCACGCCACTCAAACAATTGGCTTAAACATTTAATTTAGATCGGAAACTTACATACTTCCCTTAGTCCCAATGTTATTGATGTTTTTTTCTTTAAGTGGCCAGATCACGTTACGCATCAAATGAGCAATTGACTTAGAGATAATCTCTTTTTCATCAGATGTTAAAATTTCATTATACATTTTGAATTGGTAGCCCGAATTAATGGCCTCTATTAAATCGAAGGATTCTTGAAATTTCCAATTCTCTTGTTTATCGTAAATATCTTCAATTCCATCTTGAGGATGAGTTGATGGAAGGTTACCTTCAACACCTAGTAAATAATCTGTTGATACACGAAAGACATCTGCTAACTTTATCAGATGTTTGAGTTCAGGCTTGGCAACATTTCGTTCCCAATTGGATATAACCTGCTTCCTCGCATCAATCTTGAGTGCTAACTCTTCTTGTGTCCAAGCAAATTGAACTCTGAGTTGTTTAATTCGCTCTCCGAGCGTGCTCATATAATTTCACCTGCCTTACATATAGAATATAACACAAAATATTATTCTGTAATATGTGTATGTTTAGTGGTGTATTCAGCAAAGTATTCAGTAAAGTATTATATTTTAAATTTACAAACAAGTCTTGTAAGTACATTTAAAATATTATAATATCGAATTGAATATTGAGAATTACAAAGTCTTCCAGAGAAAAATTCTGTGGAGAGTGCTTGTAGCAAAAGAGAAGATCGTGGATTTACAAACTTCTATAATGTGAGGAGTGGTTATTTGGCTAAACGTAAACGAGCAACAACACGAAGCTCTATTGCTAGAAGAATAAAAGAGAAGAGAGGCCAGGGACAAGGAATTCACTACAGGCCATGGCTCACAATTCATGATGTTCCCTCTGAAGGACTCGTGAGTCGGATTAAAGGTTGGAAAACGGGGAGAATACATCACTTATTTTCGGAACATCTGGAAACAGCATATTTCTATACTTGTGAATGGTCGCCTAATATTTTGGATCTTCGCGAACAATTTCCTCTCCTCCCTTTAGAGAAGACTATGTTCATCGCTGAATCATTGAAAATCAAGCATCCTACCGATCCCAAAACGAGGGAGCCGATTGTAATGACAACGGACTTTATGCTAACAGTTCAAACAGAAAACGGACTGGAATATTGGGCACATACGGCAAAACCAAAGTCAAAGTTGACTAAAAGAACCTTAGAGAAATTTGAAATCGAAAGAAGATTTTTTGCTGATGAAGGTGTGAAATGGAGAATAATTACGGAAGACGATATTTCATACAATTTGGTCAAAAACGTTGCTTGGGTTCATTCAGCCCGAACGTTACTTGGTATGAACCATCTAAATAAAGAAGTCATCAATTCTATCGAAGCAGATCTTTTTCAAGCTTTATTAAATCGAACAATGCCTTGCTCAAAAGTAGCAATTGAGTGTGATCAGAGGTTTGGTTTTGCACCGGGGACTTGCTTGTTCATCATTCGCCACCTCATAGCTAACAAACATTGGTTGGTTGATATGAATAGTTTAATCAATCCTGCCTTAGGACCAATAGACATCAGACGCGCTGGGAATATATTGTGAGGTGGAACCCATGTTAGTAGAGAAATCCGAGGTGTTTGACATATTTCAAAAGGTTCAAAGCAGATGCTTTTATGACCCAAAATGATAGTTGAGGATTGCAATATGGAGATACAGGTGAACCTTGTCCTTCAAAGTAAATCGGGTGAAGAAAGAATTCTATACATAGCCCCAGACAAAAGTTATGTATATACTATTTCGCTTTCTGAAAAAGATCCATTACCCACTAGAATGGACTTTAGCAAACTAGTGGATGATTTAAATAATGGCTACTATACAAAATCAGAGAACGACCCTTATGCCATTCTCATGAATCCAACTGCAAAATATCTAGAAAAACACGGTTCCGGAGTTGATGCGAAATGGAATTTAATAAAGGATATTGTTGAAAATGAACCGGCAATATATGACCGAGTACTCCGCGGGGAAGTAATGAAGGAGCTCATTGAACGGACTAAAAAGAGTAAAACTCTTATTTATAGGTACTTAAGATTTTATTGGACCGGCGGGAAAATGAAGAATGCTTTATTGTCACATTATTTTAAATGCGGGCGTCCTATGAAGCCAGGAGAACGGAAAAATATTGTAAATAAAGTAGGCAGAAGAAGTATTTTAGCAATTGCCAATGAGAACTCCCCGGAATACTTAGGTGTAGTTATTAAGAAAGAAGACAGAGTCAAAATGAGTGCTTCATTGGCAGAATGGTATAAAAAAAATAAACGAAATAGCTTGGAATTTGTTCATGAACAAATGTGGCACCATCATTATCTTGAGAAGGTGTTTGAAGGTGGTGAGCTAAAGGAAGTCCCATTACCAAGCTATAAAGTACCGACAATAGACCAACTGAGATATTACTACGAGCAGACTGAAGATTACAAGAAGGTTTTGATTGCTCGAGAGGGTATGCGTAACTATAACCTGAAATATAGACCTGTTTTGGGAAATGCAACTAGAAGAGCCGCAGGTCCAGGAAGTATATACGAAATAGATGCAACAGTGGGAGATATCTATTTAATAAGCCAAGTGGATAGAACTAAGGTCATCGGCAGACCTGTTATTTATCTTGTTATTGATGTATTCAGCAGAATGATCGCAGGATTTTATGTCGGCCTGGAAGGCCCGTCGTGGCAAGGAGCTATGATGGCTCTAGAAAATGCAGCTATCAATAAGGTGGAGTTTTGCGCAGAATATGATATACCTATTGAAGACTCTCAGTGGCCTTGCCGTCATATGCCTGAAGTGCTTATTGGCGACAGAGGTGAGTTGGAGAGTAAAAGAGCGGATTCAATCACGCAATTTTTGGGTGTTGTTGTCAAAAATGAACCTCCGTACAGAGCAGACTGGAAAGGAATAGTGGAATCAAGTTTTAAGACGGTGAGCACTACTATTAAGAAATGGGCACCTGGGGCAGTATTTCCAGATTTTAAGCAACGCGGTGGGAAAGATTATGTACTCGACGCAAAGCTCTCGCTATGCGGTTTTATTAAAATGATGATACAGTTTATTCTTTATCACAATAACAATAAGGTTATAAAAGATTATCCGATAGATACTAGTATGGTACCTGAATCCGTGTTACCCGTACCGATTCAATTGTGGAATTGGGGAATTCAGAACCGCTCTGGGCACCTAAAGACATTTTCGAGGGACATTATTCGTCTGAACCTTCTTCCAAGTAAAAAAATAACGACTACTCGATTGGGGATTACTTTTGAAGGGATACATTATAAATGTGACACGTTAGAGAAGGCAGGGTGGTTTGTCAAAGGTGATTCCAGATCGGCGATAATGGCATACGATAGAAGATCTATGAACTTTATCTATGTAAAGACTTCAGATGGACTCGATTATTATAAATGCAGTCTACAGGAAAAATCTGATCGTTTTATGGATTTAAGTCTTGAGGAAATCAAGATGCTGCAGCATGAGGAAAAACTAGCATTAGCTAATTATAAGGACTCCCAGAATCTGGCCAAATATAAGATGAACCAGGAATTTAAAAAGATTGTTCAAGGAGAAATAGACTTGTCAAACCAAGCAAGAGAAAGAGTAGATATGACCAATAGAGAGTTTAAAGCCAATACCCAGGAGAATAGGGCTGTTGCTAGAAAGGTAGTGCAAACAAACCAGGCTTTTGATCTTGGGACAGAATCAAATCAGCAAATATTTGTCGAGAACCATACTCACTCAGAATATATCGCGGATGATGAAGAGGGAGAAGTAAAGGGAATGTCATTGCTTGATAAGCTAAAAAGAAGAAAAAACAAGGATTCAGAAAGTGGGGTTGAAAATAATGATGAAGAATAATAAGGAGGTTGCCTCAATGGACACCATTGTTGTTGAGCAGTGTATCCTCGATCTAAACCTTACATTAAATTGCCCAAGTAGTGTAAGGCGACCTTCAATTTATTTTGCTATGGAAAAGAAAAGCCGTATGATTATGGAATACCATATTGCTACTGATGGAAAGTATGCGAATCACATTAAGAGTTTATTAGAAAAAATAATTGCGATTTCTGGGGTATGTCCATTATTTCTAGAAATTCAAGAAACTCTAAGTAAAACAGAAAATGACGAACTTAGAAAGTTATCAGCAAAATATAATGTTGGAATTAAGATAGCACCTCAGTTTAGGGTTAATTCTTTTCACCGTCAGTATTTAGAAAAACAATTCAATACTATTAATAGAAGTTTATTGCAAACACTGAATATGGCATCAAAATACTCGAATTTAGGTGAACCAAGATGAAACCAATTGAACATTACACGCTAAATCCGATACTAAAAGGAAAAGTCGTAACTGCCCAATACAATGCTGATCAAGTGATTAAGGCATATGCAGGGAACCCATTGATAGAGTCACTTCCTAGTATTATGGAGGAGGAAGAGGTTCTGAATATAAGACCAAAGTATCCTGATTATGATCAATCTCAGCTTAAGATGAGCAGAAAATTAAGGCTGCATTGTGTTAAGCAGTTAAGTGATTATGTCGATATTCTCCCCATTCACATTTTAAAACAACGATTTTCTAGAATGCTACGTCATGGGTATGTTGCTCGAAATCCTCTCCTTAGAGAATATACGCGCCTGTTTCATGTGGACGTCCAGAAAATATTGGGTAGCAGCGTGGATGAAGATGGCGCGAATGTCGCTGGCATTCGTTCTGCCGCGGCAGGATTTAATATTATTGGGGTTAGTGGGCAAGGAAAAAGTACTGCTGATAATTTAAATCTTTTGCTTTATCCTCAAGTGATTCAGCATTCTGAGTACAAAGGGAAGCCATTTATTCTTGATCAATTGGTCTGGTTGAAATTTAATTGTCCCTTCGATGGAACTATTAAAGGGCTATGCATTAACTTCCTTCAAGCTGTTGATGCCGTATTGGGAACAAATTATTACAAAAGATTCTCTACCAAAGGTTCAACAACAGATACTCTTATCCTCCGAACTGCACAGATTGCCTCAGGTCACTGTCTTGGAACTCTAGTAATCGATGAGATTCAAAACTTGTTCCTTGAGAAGAGTAGTGGGTTGAAATGGAGAGTACAAGTAAATCTCTTCCTGGATATGATTAATACAATTGGTGTTCCTATTGTTTTAGTAGAACAATTAATCCACAGGTCTGAGGAAAAAACTAGATGAAAACCATTGAACAATACACGCTAAATCCGATACTAAAAGGAAAAGTCGTAACTGCCCAATACAATGCTGATCAAGTGATTAAGGCATATGCAGGGAACCCAATGATAGAGTCACTTCCTAGTATTATGGAAGAGGATGAGGTTTTCAGTGCAATACCTAATTATCCTGATTATGATCAATCTCAGCTTAAGTTGAGCAGAAAATTAAGGTTGCATTGTGTTCAGCAGTTAAGTGACTATGTCGAAATTCTCCCCATTCACATTTACTTGGAACAACGGTTTTCTAGAATGATTCGTCATAGGTATGTCGCTCGAAATCCTCTCCTTAGAGAATATGCACGCCAGTTTCATGTTGGCTTTAAGGAAATATTGGATAGTGGCGTGGATGAAGATGGTGTGAATTCGGCTGGCATTCGTTCTACCGCGGCAGGATTTAATATTATTGGGGTTAGTGGGCAAGGAAAAAGTACCGCTGTTGAGTTGAATCTATTGCTATATCCTCAAGTGATTCAACATTCTGAGTACAAAGGTAAGCCATTTATTCTTGATCAATTGGTCTGGTTGAAATTGAATTGTCCCTTCGATGGATCTATTAAAGGGCTATGCATTAACTTCTTTCAAGCTGTTGATGCCGTACTGGCAACAAGCTATTACAAAAAATTCGTAAGCAAAGGCTCAACAGTAGACACCTTAATCCCTCAAATGGCGCAGATTGCCTCACTTCACTGTCTTGGAACTTTAGTAATAGATGAGATACAAAATTTGAGTCATGCGAAAAGCGGCGGATCGGACAAGATGCTGAATTTTTTTACGCAGTTGATTAATACCATTGGTGTTTCTGTTGTTCTGATCGGGACATTTAAAGCGCTTCGTTTGTTTGGAGGATCATTCAGTCAGGCAAGAAGGGGATGTGGCCAAGGGGACATGATTATTGACCGGATGTCACGAGGAGACGATTGGGACTATTTTATTTCTAATCTGTGGAATTATCAGTGGACAGCAACAAAAACTAAGCTAACTGACCCAATAAAGAAGACAATTTATGAATTAACTCAAGGGATTGTTGACATTGCTGTTAAGCTTCATATGTTGGCACAATGGGATGCCATAGCTCTCGGAGAAAATGAAGGAGGAACTGAACGAATCACGGTTGCTAGGCTTAAAAAAGTAGCCTCGGAGCACCTTCAGCTTGTTCAACCGATGATCAAGGCATTAAAGACCAACAATAGGTCAACATTGTATGATATAGACGACTTGTATCCAAAGTGGAACGATTTTTCTCAATACCTAGAAAAAGCTGAAGAAAAAGTAAGCATTCACGGCAATCTTCGTGGGAAACTTATGCCAGAAAGTCAAATTGATCATGATCGTATTAAATATCTTGAGCTTGTTAAACTTGCAGTTAGTTTAGGTGCTCCAACAGAAAAGGCGGAGGAAATCACGTTACACATTATAAAGCAAAATGAGCCACATGTAGACATTACAGTTTTACGAATGCAGTTGGCTAAATATTTAATGAATGGTTTTGAAGAAGCAGATCAGGGAGATATTCGTAATCATATACCGAAAACATCAAGGCCATCTTCAGAGGAAATACATCAATCCCTTATTGAAGCTGGTTACACCGGCTCAAAAGATGTCCTGTTCCCGGATGAAAACGCTTCTTAAAAACTAGCAAAGGAAGTTTAAAATGATGTCATAGGGAGAAACTACTAGTATAAACCCAGATAGGATGTGGTTATACTGAGTAGTTTTTTTCCTCCTCTTTTTCCAGATGAGTTATTGTACAGTATATTGGCGCGTTTCCATCTGTATGTTGGTAATCATAGCAGTAAAGCAACAATAGCTGATCTGTATGGTAATTTGAGCGCTTGTGCTGTTACTGGACTGCCTGCTCATATAGAACAAATAGCTCATCTCACGAATGGTAAATTATCAACCAGAGAAATTCTCCAGAATCACACATTACTACCCTACTACGCTGCTTTTCTTCCAGTAGATTATATTCGGTTGGTAGAGGAAGCTATGGTAGGAGATTTCGGTGAGGCGGTTCGTGCTCGATTAGGATTGCTGGCGTGTTCGGTAAAAATGCCTGTTTTCTTAAGGTACTGTGATAAATGTATGATCGAAGACAGCGGGAAATATGGAGTTCCATATTGGCATCGTTCGCATCAACTTCCCGGAGTGTTTATATGCCATAAACATAAACATGTGCTGCATGATTCAATGATTCCAAATACTTTAAGACGAAATAGACATGAATATGTGCATCTGAATGGTGACCACCTTGGTAAAGTTTCTATAGAGGATACTTTTAATAAAAAGCAATTTGATAATTTGTACTACATAGCACAGCAGTCACATTATTTATTAAATATCCCCTACGAGAAGTGCAATCTACAGACCGTTAATTGTATGTATCGGTCCAGGTTATATAAGCAAGCGTCTATTTCTCCAGGCGGAAACATTTATTTTCAGAAGCTGCGAACAGAGATGTACGAGAGGTTGGGCTCAGACCTTCTGGAGATTTGCTGCTCTGTAATAAATGGTAGATCTCATGATACTTGGGTGCATAAATTACTGCGTGGCAAGGATCAATGTCATCCATTGCGGCATGTAATCATGCTACTCTTCATTAAAGAAACAGTGGAGTCAGCAATGGCGGAGAGAAATGAGAGATATCACCCTTTCGGTAAAGGTCCATGGCCGTGCTTGAATAAGGCTTCAGATCATTACAAAAGCGAAATTGTTGACCAATGCAGTGTTACACGGTGTAGCGATACACGGCTTCCTGTCGGTACATTTCGATGTTCTTGCGGGTTTATTTATTCAAGACGAGGGCCGGATGTGAAGCCGGAAGATAGAATGAAAATAGGTAGAATAAAGAAATTCGGAGAGATATGGGAAACGAAATTTAAAGAGCTTCAAGTACATGCGGACCTTTCTTTAAGACAAAAAGCCGCAATTCTGGGTGTTCATTATTCAACCATCCAGCTAAAATTAAGAGCCCCAAACAAAGTTGCTATATCAGTAGATTCAGCATCGGATTCAATCAAAAACCCGTCTATTACTAGGCAATTGAATAGAAGTCTACCTAAATCATTAGTAGAGGTACAGCCAGAAGATGATGTGAAAAAGGATAAGAGGAACTCTAGGCCCTTAAGAATTGATTGGTCATGCAGAGATAGGGAACTGGCGCCGTTCATTCTCCAAGCTGTGATAGATATAAAAACATCCAACCATAAGCCAATACGGGTGACTATATCCGAAATTGGACGGCGAATGAACAAACTTTCATTGTTGGAAAAAAAACTGCATTGTTTACCTGTATGTAAAAATATTCTTGATGATGCAGTAGAAACAATAGAGCAGTTTCAATTAAGACGGATACGATTAGCAGTGGAAAAACTATATCAGGAAGATGCATCTGTAGTGAGATGGAAGGTCATCCGGAAGGCAGGGTTGCGAAAGGAAGCAGCGCAAAAACTACAGATTGAAATCGATCGTCTAGTAAACGAACATAATGCTTCCCAATGGAGAAGAAATACACAAATTGTGTGATTGAAGGTGATTCTCCTTGAATAGAGTTCATTCATTTCCAACTCCCTATCCGGACGAGGAATTAAGAAGTTTGGTTTATCGATTTGCCCTTCGAAAGGGCTGCTCATTATCAGAGGCAATTCAAGATTTATTAGAAATAAACTCACGAAGAGTCCCTTTTTTACCGCACAACTTGTCAGTACTGCAGAGGAAACTACGTGCATCTTTGTTTCCGGATATCCGTTCATTAGTGGCAGAACATACATTTTATCCATTGTATGCTCCATTTTTATCTGAACAAAATAGTTCAGTTTTATTAGCGAGGATGACGGAATATCAAGAGAATAAAACGAACGCTGTGCTGATGGTGCCCCCGATTTTCTCCAGAGAGATTAGATACTGTCCTCAGTGTATGAAAGAAGATGATGATAACTTTGGAGAGGTATTTATACACCGTTCCCATCAAGTGGTTTGTATAGATGTGTGTTACAAACATCGAATTCACTTAATTAGCAAGTGTTCAGAGTGCGGAATCATTTTGGGACAGTTATACGGTGCTAGGTTTTTGGGATCACCATATTGTCCAAATGGCCATTCTTTACTTGATGCATTGAACACAGTTGGACAAGATGAAATTTCCCAACTAAAGGTGCTTTTAGCAAAGGATATTTACATGCTCCTTAATGGTACTTTAAAGGTGCACAGGCTTTTTGACATTTATAGCTTGGTTGCTAAGGATATGGGATATCAACATAGAGACGGGCGTTATAGGAATCAAAAGTTCCTTGATGACATATTTAAACATTATTCTAAGGGAGTGTTTGTGGAATTTGACTTGATAATAAAGTTGATTGAGAAACGAAGTGCTTTAAGGATATTCGATGAAAAAAATGCCGTAGGGCATCCCATATGTCATTTGCTGATCATTCATTGGCTACTGGGGGGACTACATAGTCTCATTGAGAATGTGAACTTAACAAGAAAGGAATCGGAGCCCTTTGGTCAGGGCCCATGGCCTTGCATTAATAAGGTTTGTGAGAAGAATTTAGTTCATACGGTAACCGCTTGTGAATGGTATTACTCGAAAAGGTTGAACAGATTCATAGGTAAGTTTCGATGCGAGGATTGCGGGATGATTTATCAATCTAATTGCTCGGGCAATGAGTTTGAATATGATATCAATAAATCAAAAGTTGTTGAATTCGGGCCGATCTGGCATGAGAGACTGGAATCTGAATATAACCAACAGAAGAGTATAAAAGAGATAGCTGAAATACTAGGTGCCAATAGAAGCACAATTAAGAAGTATTTACTGCTTATTGAACAAGAGAAAAATACAGTTATGAGGCCCTATTTCAAGGGGAGTTTGGAATGGATTACGCAGTTATACGACTACTATGATCGAAGTAAAAGCGTATATGAGACTAGCATTTTATTAAAGACAAGCAAAAAAGTAGTGACACGATACATTGAGGAAAGGATTATTTATGAATCAGTTATTCTTCCTACACTAAGAGAGTCTGCCGCAGCGACTGAAAGTGAACCAGAAAAGTTGGAACCGAAGACGAAATTACTCAAGTTGCTTAAAAATAACCCTGACCTAAGCAGATTGGGTATCAGGAAAGCTATGGGGAGTAAGATGATCTCCTCGCTCTTGAGAGAAGAAGGGGAGTGGATGAATCATATACTTCCTCCGGCAGATCATCCATTTAAAAGCCCGTACTGGGAAGATGAAGACTTAAAGTTGGCCTCTGTCTTAACGCAAGTATGTGAAAGTGTTTATAAAACTCCACCTAATAAACAGATAAGAAGATACACGATTTTAAACCAATTATCAGTCAGAGATAAAGCCCGTTTATTGAATCATGCTGATAAACTGCCGCGCTCCTTGGAATTGCTGGAGAAGAGTTTGGAGTCTTTGGAAGATTATCAAATCAGAGTAATCCCGCAAACAGTTCAGTTGTACCGAAAACATTATGGCAATGCTACAGTTCCAATGCTTTTAGGTACTCATAAATATAAGAACTGTTCTCAGAGGGTGAGAATTTGTATCGAGGAATACATAGCAAAAAACTGAAATAAATGAACCAGTAAATAGGTATTTCAGGATATAGCAAGTTAGTAAGGGTGAGGGTTATTGGAGCGGTGGTTTGATAAGAATGAAGACACAATTATTAAAATTGTGATTGCCGTATTTTTGGGATTTGGTGTAGGATTTGCAATGAACCACGAGTGGTTAAGAGCCATCGAGTCAATTTCCATTTGTGTTCTTCAATTTTTTATATACCGTTGGGGTAAGAAGTTAGACGGGCATAAGGGAGAAGAGGATAAAGAATAATAACGAATTTCTTATACGAACATGTTGGATATTAAGCGCTCTAGAGGTCATCATTTTGATATTGTTGAGTGTCCTATGTAATTCATCTAAATTGGATCCGAAATGAGCTGCATTTGTTGTTGCTTCGAAGTAATTTTAATAGGCTTGATGGGGGATTGCTTATGAAATTTGAGATTAATGAAAAAATGGAGCATAAGATTAGGGAATGGGACTCGTGTAAAGCAGTCGATGTGACGGGAGCTAAGTTTGAATATTCATTCATCCCAACAGGTATTGGATTAGTAATTAAGGTTCAATGCGATATCTGCAGAAGAATATTAGATCTTACCGAAGATTGGGAATAAAAGACGATCTGAGGAATTAGTAAACATTATGAAAGACCCTGGTGAGTTCAATGTATCCAGGGTTTTTGGTTTTCCGCTAAGAATAAGATATGAATGGAATGGTACATTATCTCGACTGACAGCTTTTTAGAATATTAGATTTTATAAATTAAATCCGCATTGAAAAAAGCTATTGAAAACTCTAATGATTTAAATTTAATCTTTGATACGAATAGATTCAATAATGAACATAGTTAGGGTTCTTTAGAGATAGCTGCTTATGTGTTGTTGTCCTTTTTCTTTTGTGGGATTAAGTCAATTCCTTGGCAGGTAATGACGAAACAGTTGGTGAATATTTATAAGATTAATAATCTATCGTAGAATCGTTTTCTTGAGGAGTAGAGGGTCACAATAATAAGTAAGGTGAAGATTGAAAACTTCAAGTGTTACAAGGGAAAAGGAGAAGTTCACACTTGAGCTTAGTAGCGGGATAAATATTATAGTTGGGAATAACGAGGCAGGTAAATATACAATATTGGAGTAAATTCATTTAGCTCTTACTGGACTTCTTAACGGTAATCAAGAAATCGTATTTGAGTGTCACTATTACAGTAGACATTTTTGAAAATGAGAGGAGAAAGGGAGATGCTTACCGTAGAGCAGTACATCGAACAAATGAAGAAGAAAGACAAACTGAATGAGTTTAATTTTAAAAACCATGCTGAGAATATGACGACTGTAATCAAGTACGTGATGGATTACTTTAATACCTATCTTGACCCGGAATCCATTGACTACGAGAAGATGAAGATTGAACAGTCAGTATCAAAAATTGAACAGGAAATCGGCAGTATTTTTCCAAAAAGCAAGGACTTTATTATAGATTACTACAAACGAACAAAAGGCCGTATAGATAAGATTTACAGATCATGGTTTAAAGAACTCAAATATGTCGATCTTTTTAACTGCCAAGAGGATTTCAAAGATGCCGTAGATAAGTTTTGTGAGAGCAGTAAGATGAGGGGAACAGGCATCGAACAAAATAAGGACAGGCTCATAATCTTAACCGAAGAAGTTAGAGAACAAGAAATTGAAAAGCCATCAATCGCAGGATTCAAATATTTAGATCATTCATTAATTGCTTGGGTTAAAGAAGTTTACCGGGAATATGGCGTTAATTTATTTCAGTTTGCTCAAAGTTATATTAGGCCATATTACGAGGAATATGTTGAACTCATTTACAATAGAGAACGGGAACAATTTTATTATATAAATCGATATAATCACAGATATAACAACAACCCCTTTGATATCGATGAAATGTATGAAGAGAATCGCCATAGACCGTTCATTAATGGAAGGAAAGGCGAATTGGAAATGCTAGTAATGTATGTTTGGATTTTTGAGGATGTACACGATACCGAATACTGGCCTGAGTATGTGAATTTATGTGTATCTACAGGTAGAGTGAGTATCGTTGGACCTGTGAACATTATGATTCCTGTGAAGATCAAAGACATGGAGTATCCGAATGAAATACTAAGTTCCATTTCATTTGTTGAAACGATAACAGGTTTGATTAAGGAACAACCGGAGGGTAAGTATATTTTGCGTCTGCATTATGAGAAGGATAATGATGCGTTCTGGAAGGACACCGCGAAGTTGAATCAGATAATTATAAATCTGTGTGATACTTTTGCAAAGTACGGTGAACCGCTTGCTTTGGAGCTGCTGCCTCCGTTGCGTGCCCCGGAATATAATGCAGAGGAATTTTTTACCCAATATCGTCTTTTGGAAAAATCAATGAAAAAATACAGAGACATGAAAATTGTACTGGTAAACGGGCCTCACAGACACAGTTCCAAGCCCAAATACCTTATGCAAACTACTGAGGATATCGTCAGATTAAGAGGCATTGTCAAAGAATTGAAATTCAAAATGAAGTTTGCAATCGATATCACAAAGCTTATGAAAAATAAGAATTATCTAAGTCAATTCGAAGATGACTTTAACCAGCTTTCTGAAATGCGGAATGCAATTGTTGGCATACATCTGTCAAAGATATCGACCAGATCCACTTTTACGAATTACCTGTATAAAGAAGACAAAGTTTATTTGAATAAACACGATTATCCCCGGACTTCTGATTTAATGGGATGTATTTCTGCTTTATTAAACGATAACTTAAGTCGTTACTTTATACCTGATGGAATGAGCAGCGCCCATGAACTTGAAGATCTGACAGATGACCTTCTCAGAGGTGGTTTCACATTCTCAGCACAAGGGAGCTGATAAGTGATGCCTAGGGTGCGTCAATTAGAATTTATTGATTTTAATCAAAAGTCAATTGAGCGATTGAAAGAGCTTAATGGAATGGAAGTTCTTATTCCTGAATCTAGAGAGATTTTCCTAAAATGGTGTGATGAAATTCGTGTGAATAAAAGAGTTACTCAATATCATCCGTTTGTTATCGACTATCAAGAAGAAACCGCATATAGATCTAAGAGGGATAAGGAACATAAGTTTAGAGATATACTGGAGCGTTCCATGACCGTACAATTCAAAACTGAATTCCGCCGTAATAAAGCCGTTCTTCCGATAGTTGTATCCAATGAACAAGTTAATCGAGTATCCAGAATTATTAACATATTGATTCAGTCTATTCAGGAACTGGGCGGTTCAATTTCAGTTGATTCGAGAGAGGACGATAATGCAGAAGTAAGATTACTTGGTCAAAATTTTTCAATACAAGTAAGGGAAATTATGGTGAAAAGGCGTTCTTTGTTGTCTGAATCGGTAAGTGAAAAGACATCATTAGTGTTCGGACCAATGTATGAGAAGCTCCCAAGTGGAAGACTTGAGATTCAATTTCATGAAATTTTGGATTATAGAATAAAAAATAGAATTGCAGAAACAATTACGTTTTCAGATTCTGTTGACGAACCAATAGAGGAACAAGTTGGGGAAATATTCAGGTCTTTATTAAAAATTATTGGCGAGGCTTTGATAGCCAAATTCATTGCAGGTCAAGAAGATGAAATAAAGAGACAAGAACAAATGCGGCTTCGTGAGGCCGAGACAGAAAAGAGAAAGAAACTTGAGAAGTTAGAAGAACAAGAACGTCTAAAAAAACATCTGATGGAAAATATTGATACTCAAATGAGGAACTGGTATAAGTCACAAGATCTTCGAAAGTACGCAGGCGAATTGGAAGCAGTCATCTCTACTCTACATGATCCAATTAAAAAGAGACAATTAACAACATATATACAGTTTGTTCACCAACTTTCCCAAGAAAGTGACCCGATTTTGGGAATTCTTAATGAAATCAGGCTTTTAGGAATGGAATGACAAATATGATTTTAGTAACGTAGTATCGCCGCGGCTCTTTGCGTCTGTATCGACAATTTTTATCCAGGAGGATTTAGCAAAATGGAGTATGTACTTCGTGATACTGATATTTTTGATCCAATACTTGCTGAGAAATTCGATACTGTCATCTTGAATGAAACACACCAATTTGAAGCGGGAAAAGTGTATAAATTCATTGCGAGCTTTCATGTTGATCTAATAAAGGAACTATCTATTTTTGATAGATTTATTCTACCGGCAGCTTCGGATAAAATAAATAAACGTAAAAAGAGTGGCGAAAAGGATAAGATGTACGATGTGCTTGGTTTTCAGTTAAAACAACTTGAAAATATCTTACTGAAAAACAACATTGAATTTTATTCATCAACTATTCAGGGAGATGAATTAGAGTCTACGCATATTATAAAGATTGAAATTGTAGAGGATAAGTCAGAGCGTGTAACTACAAGAAAAGGTAGGAAGCATCAACAGGGGAAGGTCAGTTCGGTCGTTCCAAGTAAGCCATATACAGTAAATCTTGTAGCTAAATTATCTTCAGAACGGTTAAGTGAGTTATATTATAAGATTTTTAATGTTATAAAAGATAAAAAGATAATGTCAGAGATTTTAGAGATTGATGAAACTGAAAACGAAAACTTATTATTTCAGGCATTTGTCAAAGAATATGGTGAAATGTGGCTGACTACGAAAGAAAGAGAGAAAGAATTGTTTGATAAGCTTATAAACAAAACCACTGAAGTTTTAGAAAAATATAAGGAACAATAATTTTAGTAGCGATAGGTTCTTGTTACTACTAAAGTGTCATGTCCGAATGCAGACGTTGAGTAGCCACAATTTGACGAAGAAACTATCTGACGCGGTCGCGGTTAATCACGATATCCCGAGCCGTCTTGATTTTCGCAGCAGTATCATGAAAGCATCAGGGTTACATATCGCAGGTGAACTTTCATATCCATTCGAACCTGTAGTGCTAAGTGACGAGGATGGAGAGTTTATTTTCATATCATCCCATACGCCGAGGCTGGAAAAGCACGTTATTTGTTTGGGGATGAAGACATCAAAATTCATGATGCTATGAAGAAGATCGTCGAAACCATCAAAGCTAAAATGGACCTGAATGCTCGTAATGTGTTAGTTGACATGCTTTTGTTACGCCTAGTGGTGAAGCACAGAATAATATTCGGAACGACCGTTGTTCATCGGTGGGTCTGAACATGTGAGTGCCAAGGATTTTGACGTTTTAACTATAAGGCACAAGGTCATGGGCTGAGCAAGTCGGATATTCGGAAAGCTATGAGGGGAGAGTCCTTTCTCAAATCATGAAGGAAGATGGCAAGTGGTCAGAGAGTTTATTGCCTCGGGCAGACTATCCATTTAAAAGTCCAATATGGGACGAAGAAGATAAGGACCTAATGTTGGTGATAAAGCAGGTTTGTCATGAATTATATAAGAATCCTCCCAACAAACAAATTAGAAGATACACAATTCTGACTCTATTGTCGAGTAAAGATAAAGCGCGAATAATAATCACCGTGATAAGCTACCGAGGTCTATGGACATTTAGATCGGCATTTGGAATCACTAGAACATTATCAATTAAGACAAATCCCACATACTGTCGCTTTATACAGAAAGCATTATGGAAATACTGCTCTTCCTATGATTCTTAATGAAAGAAAATATGAGACTTACTCTCAAACACTAAAAGATTGCATTTAAGAACACCTGCGTAGTAACGAGTAGTATTTAACATAGGAGTTTGATTTCATGATATTAATAGTTAAAAATGCCGTCCGATGTTTATCCTGCGATGACATTGTGGAATCAAAAACAAGATATGATATGATATACAGTCATGTAGTTGTGGGAACATTTCTGTTGATGGCGGACATGATTATTTGAAACGATCATGTCCTTCTGGAAGTCCAGATGAACGGTATGTAGAATTATCGGAATGGGATCTAAATCCAAAAAAAAGAAACAATAATATTGTTCGAAAAAGGGGAATGCCTTTGAAGATATTTGGCTTGTACGGTAAAAGTGGTACAGGAAAAAGTTGCAAAGTACGGATGCTGGCCAGCAGGCTTGGCGTTAGTGCTATCATAGACGATGGCATACTTATAGTTGATGGGATTCATGTCGCAGGGTTCTCAGCAAAATGTGAACAAAACTTGCATGCAGCAACGAAACGAGCTATTTTCTTTGGGGAGAAATACCGGAATGAAGTATTAACATATATACGAGAGAGAGAAATTAGCGAACTTATTGTAATTGGAACGTCAATCAAGATGCTTCATATTATTCTAGAACGACTAGAAATTAGAAGTGAAGTCTCTTTGATACATGTTGAATCTGTTCAGACGGTAGAGGAGATAGAACAGGCGAGAGTTAGTCGTGAGAACGGGTTCCACGTTATTCCCATAAATCCTGTGAACGTGGAAGGGACGTATACGGGGTGGTTTAAAGTAGAGGCTCTCGTATTCGATAATAGCAGGTTAGAAATTGTAATTGTAAAACCATTCGAGGATCTGGCTAAAGGTAACCACTTCTAAAACACTTAGGAGGTAACAATGCTATTTGAAATAAATGCAGAAATGGAAAAGAAAATAAGGGATTGGGACTCATGTGAGCCGGTTGATGTAGCAGGAGGTAAGTTTGCCTATATATTTATACCAACAGGTCTTGGTACTGTCATCCATGTTCATTGTGATATCTGTAATAGAAAATTGGATCTTACAGATGATTGGGGCTAAACTAACATCAATAAGCTAATTCTAGGATCATTGATTAATAAACGGAGTTCTCAGAATCATTTATAATAACTTATGTGCTTGTAATCAACACATAAACTCATATACATAAGAACATATGTTTGTTACAATGGCTATATAGATATTCATTGAATTACAATATTTTTTACGACAATAAACGACATGATAAAAGCGTAACTTCTGGTAATATATTACTATATTGTTGGTGATATATTACTATTTCGGGGGTTAGCTCATGGAAGGAATTGTTCAACTAAGAAAGTTTTCACAAATTGATATTAAGGAAAGTTTCTTTGACTCCTTGAGAGCCGATTATGATGGGTTTGACAATTGGTTTCAAAGTAAGAGCGAACAAACTGCTCATGTGATGCATAATGAAAATGGAAATTTAGATGCATTTTTGTATGTGAAAAAAGAAGTAGGCCCTGTTTCGGACGTTGTTCCTGCACTGGGTTTAGGAGAATGGTTGAAGATCGGTACGATGAAAATAAATCCGCATGGTACACGATTAGGTGAACGATTGATTAAAAAATCCCTGGATTACGCTATTGTCAACGGGATTAATCAAGTGTACGTTACTGTGTTCCCCAAACATGTAGCTTTAGTGAGTTTATTTAAGCGGTATGGATTTATTGAACAGTCTCGCAAGCAATCGGAGCGTGGGGATGAACTCGTACTTACTAAACAGCTTGATCGTTTACAGAACGATATTCTTTTAAATTATCCGGTTATTAGAACCAGACATGTAGACAAATATATGTTATCAATTTATCCTGAGTTTCATACACGATTATTTCCGGATTCAATCCTTAATAATGAGAGTTACGACATTATTGAAGATGTCTCTCACACGAACAGCATTCATAAAGTATATATTTGCTCTATGAATGTTTCAGCATTAAAACGTGGGGACATTATTGTAATGTATCGTACGAAGACTCCCAATACAAGTGCATATTATACTTCTGTAGCAACTTCCATATGTGTTGTAGAAGAGATCAGAAGTAGAAAAGAATTTGCAAACGTAGCAGAATTCATTAAGTATTGTAAAGATTACTCTGTCTTTTCCGAAGAGGAGCTTAAAAATTCTTATTTTGAACAGAAAAAACATGTCTTTGTCATTAAAATGACCTACAATGTGGCATTTCGCAAAAAATTAAATCGTAAGCGCCTTATTGAGGAAGTCGGCCTTGATTCATCCCCCTCAACCTACTGGGGATTCTTTAAATTATCTGAGCAAGAGTTTGAACAAATAATAATTAAAGGTGAGGGATATGAAAGTCTTATTGTCCATTAAACCCGAGTTCGTTGAGAAGATATTTAATGGAGAGAAGAAATACGAATATCGTAAAGTTATTTTCAAGAAAGACATTGATACCATCGTTGTTTATTCGACTATGCCAGAAGGAAAAATCGTAGGTGAGTTTAAGATAGACAAAATTTTATTAGACCAACCTGATAACTTATGGGATGAAACCAAAAATGAGTCAGGAATAAGTCATGATTTTTTTCAAAGCTACTTTAAGAATCGCACAGAAGGATATGCAATTAAAATATTGAATCCTGTGCTGTATAGCGAACCTATAAATCCCAAAACAAAGTATAGAACTTTTCACCCTCCTCAGTCGTTTTGTTACATAACCTAGTACTTATACTAATGATTGAACTTGGGGGGATCTAATGAGGAATCTTATCTTTGTAGGTGGTATTCATGGTGTTGGAAAATCTACTTTCTGTACAAAACTTTCTGACAATCACGGAATTAAAGCGCATTCTGCAAGCAAGCTAATAGCTTTTAAAAAGAATGAAACTTTCACGAAAGATAAAAGGATTCAAGACATTAAGAGCAATCAAATGTATCTACTCGAGGCTCTTGATGAGGTTGAGAGCAATGTATTTTTATTGGATGGTCATTTCTGTCTGCTCGACATAAATGGAATCATTACCAGAATCCCTGAACAGACTTTCATTGATATATCGCCGCGGGCGATTGTGGTCTTGATTGATTCAGTTAAAGAGATTATTTCCAGGCTACAAGCAAGGGATAGCCACCTTCATAATCATTCAGTCATTAAAGAATTTCAGGATGAAGAGATTGGTTATGCAAAAATCATTTCTGAGAAACTGAATGTTCCTTTAATTATCTTAGATTCTGAAAACAGGGAATTTGAGAATAGTGAACTTAAAAACATTCTTGGTTTAGCTTAGAAAAGCGATGATTAGTACGGCAACTTTTGAGTCATCTATTTGGATCGTTAGCAACAAGATAGATGAAACATGTTTGATGAATACTTTAAAATCTGCAATAAAGAATCAGAACTTCCAAGAAGACTTTGGTGTCTTCAACACTCGTATCCCATTTTGGCAGCCCCTCAACTACGCCAGTCTCATTTTAAGTGTTTTGGTAAATAAATGGGGGTTGTATTAATAATTGATTGACTATGGTACTTTAGAGACATAGAATAGCAGCGGAAGCACCGCAAACTCGGACTCATAACCGATGTTTGTGGTGTTTTTTGATATTATAGCCATGTCTGTTTTCCGGAATACATTTAGTACAAACCAAATTGCTTTCTAAAATTAGAATATCCAGAATATATATGATTAGCAGGGCCATATATTGTCTAATATGAATTTATAAGCTGTAAATTATGGGGGACGATAGTATGAATTCAAGAGTAGTACGAGCCAGATTGATTATAAACTGTGATGTCATGATTGACGATACACTTATTAAAAATATTGAAGAACAGTATCTTGAAGTAAGTAGTGATGAAGAGGCAGGCGCTCGTGTTTTATTTGCTTTTTTAAATCCTAAGATGCCTACAGTCGACCAACTTCAAGCAGAATCTGGTTCTTGGGATGGTGTGTGTGATTTTAAAAAAAGATTTAAAGAGTTGGAATTAACACTTGAGACAGACTAAATGAAGAATACTTTTACTTCCTTGGGAAAATATCCTATTCGACATCCAGGCTTTATGGTACATTAATGTAGTACTTATTACACAAGGGAGCGTAGGATTTTGCCGAATATAGCGATATCGAAGTTAATTGCCCATGACTTAGCTTTAGACAAAGCTAGCCCTAAAACTTACCAGCAACTCATGGAGCTATCTCAAATTCCTTCTGAGGTACTTGATTTTTTCTCTAAGCATATTTCCAATTCAGTTATTGCAAAACAAATTAGAGCATGCACGTTTACACATAAAGAAGCTGCAGTTCTGCTCAATTGCAACGAAATTGCTCGAAATCCGGATGATAATCAACTATTTATTAATAACAGTATAAATATGACCCAGCTACTGTTTAACGTTATGAAAGCTTCAAGTTCAAGAAGTTCAGGGACATTAATTTTCATTTTATACAACGATTTGGATACTGGTCTTCCTTATCTAGCGATTTTGAAGATGGATCCTAACAAAGCTATTCAAATTGATCGCACTAACTATAAGTTTGTCATTCAAGAAGATATTTTGCCAAGTATAAACGAAAAACTCCATAAATGTGCGTTTATAAAGCTTAGCCCAACTCTTTGGGATGATGATTTTCATCTCAAGGTACTGGATAAACAGCAGGTAACAGGTGAGGTTTCTAAATATTTTCTACTATCCTTTTTGGAATCAAGAGCGGTGATTGATAACAAAGTAATGACAGAACTTGTTAGTGTTAATTTAGTTGAGTATGCAATTCAAGAAAAAATTATACAAACTCAATCGGAGATTGTTAATTTTAATGCAAAAGTAGACAGATTACTCAGTAATGGTAGTGATATTGATTTAGATCGGGACTTAGACAGTCTTTTTAAAACATACGTAAAGGGGGATGCCGACCGAGGAGATAAAATAGATGGATTTAAACAAAGGCTTGTTCAAAAACGAGAAAACGTGATGTTTGAATTTGTTGCTGAGAAAAAACCTACTATTGCAATGTTTGCAGATGTGGATAGTTCAATTAAAATTCAATTTCCACTTCAAGATATGAATACAAAGGTATTTCTTGATTATAAGCATGAAGAAGATGGTTCTGTGACAACTATAATTAAACTTAAAGGTGTGGAACTAAAAGAAAAGTTTAAGTAGGGAGTTAATCTATTATGGGTACATTGCTAAATAAATTTTTAGCAATAATAGCTGAACTAGAGTCATACGAACTAGATTCTTCGGAGGACTCCAGTCTTTTTAGTGTGAAATATTCAGTTCCTCTATCAATAATTAGAATAATTTCGCAGAGATTTGATGAAGTTTTTAGCAATTTAGATGTAAGTTTTGAGCTTTTATATGAGAGAAGAATGGACTTTAGCGCGTTTAAACAAAATGATCGGTTTTTAAATACCGATCTTCCTTTGGATTTAAAACTAACGATTAATAAAGATGTTAAGCTTTGCTTGCCGGAAAATACCTTTGTTTTCTTGAAGACTGAATACTTCTTTAAGCATTTTAATGCACTGAATAGTGAATTATTTCAAAGGATTAATATTGAAAAAGAAATTGTGGTTCATCTACCAATTCAAAAACCTTACTCAAATTCTTATTTAAAGCTATTTCCTATCGGACTAAATCCTATTACACCTGCCGAGAAGCTGACTGAGAAAACGAGGGAAGAATTTGACCTTGTAAAAAAAATCCATGACGAAGTTACGCGTGGCGGAGATAGACATCCATTACCTGATTACTATAAAATTGAAGGTTTAACGGATTCATTTAAATCTTGGTTTGATCAAAATTTATTTCACGCAAGTCTTCTTTATATCGCAAATAAAGTAAGTGAAGGTCGAAAATTTTTAATTAGAGGCCATAAGAACATTGAAATATCATTATCGCAAGAACTAATAATACAGAATGCTCCAGCGATTTTTAATATTTATCGCTTTTGTTACGAGGAAAAACATTATAATGACAAAATTGAAATCGCAAGAAATATATTTACAATCTATTTGAACTCGACTGACTCTACAGCGAAAATAGATGAGTTATTGCCGAAGATCGAGAAAACTATATCAAATCATTTTTCGGCCTATATACAAGACAGTATTAAAAAGTTTTTTAATGATCGCAAAGATGTAGTTAAAGAAGCACATAAATTTGGAACTGATTTAAAAGCGGAATCAGATAAGTTACTAACATACATTAATACATCACTATTAGGAATAATTACAGCACTTTTTTCTGGATCTTTGGGGTTATCAAAAGGTGAGCGATGGTATTTAATTGTAGCACTTACGCTTCACGCACTGCTTTTTATTTTTTCATATTTATTCAACCGCAGTTATGTTGAGAAACGAAAAAATGAGATAACAAGATTATATGAAAAATATACTTCTAAATTTGTGGTACTGGCAGAAGATGACCTTGAAGAAATTAAAAGTATTTACATTGAACCAGCAGTTGAAAATGTTAATTCATACTTAAGGCTTTATAAACATGTGATATTCGGACTCATTGCATTTATGATTTTATTGATTGCAGTAGGTTTTGGGCTACCAGAGAGTTTATTTACAACAAGCAATACAAAAACTAACAATGTTAATGCAGTTACAAATAACGTATATGATAATAAGCCTTAATGCTTACTTTTGTTCTTAAAAGTAAGCATTAAATTTAAGTAAGATATAGTCCTTAGAACACAACAATAAGTACTTGTGATGAAAAAGCCAGTGAAATGAACACTTCCAGGACACAACTTTAATACCAAATATCAAAGATTGTCTGGTGATAAAAAAGTCGTGAACCAGTAAAAAAAGTCATGAACCAGTAAAAAGAGTTGTGAACCAGTAAAGAAAGTCGTGAACCTCTAAGTCAGTCCCGATGAGTTTTATCATTCATCGGGACTATTTTTTTAAGGAGTGATACATATCGAAACAATAGGTAGTCGTATTAAAATGATTAGAAAGCTAAATAAGATTAATCAAGTTGACTTTTCTAATCAGATTGGAATATCACAGGCAACGCTTAGCGAACTAGAGCAAGACAAGTATAAGCCATCGGTTGATACTATTCTCGCCATTGTTCAAGGATTCGAAGCGGATGTTGAATGGATTCTTATTGGAACGAAGAGTGCTGCAGGTAAGGCTTTCGGAATCAGGGAAGTCAATGAAAAAGAGGCTAACGTATTAGTGCATTTTGATAAGCTAAAAACAACTGATCAAGATGAAATTATTGATTTCATAAAGTTAAAATTAAGTCGATATTGAGTGACTTTATATTGTTGGTAAATGACATTATGCTAGATTTATTATTTTGAATATTTCACGTTACTGAGTGTTTAATTTGATGACAAAAATGGGGAAATATACTGATTAAGTAATTCCAATAATAATTTAATTTTAATGGCTTCGCTCTTTTTTTAAAGACCGAAGCCATTAGTCGTTTTGAGGGGTATGTAATATATAAAGTTGGAAGTGAGATCCTAGATTCTATTATTTTTTATCATACTAAAGAACTATATTAGAAAAATGCTGTTATAATATGTATATTCGTGTCACGAGCATCTATGAATTGCAGGAGGCAGGTAGTTTGAAGACTAAGGTTAAAACCTTTCAATATGGATAAATAACATGTAATAGATGGTGGTGATTATTATAAAATTTATTAAAGAGAATTGGGATAAGATAGAAATTTATATAATATCTCTTTGGTTATTATTTTTTCTGATTATCGTATTAACAATAAATGTACCAATATATTTTGGTAGGGGATGGGCATTTATTGGCATTACTAAATTATTTAAAATGAATATAGTGGCATTATTTTCGATATCATTCTTAATTATTGGATTTATTTTCTATAGCAGATTTAAATACAAGATGGGTGGGAGTCAAAGGACAGCTTTTAAAATAACAAAAATACAAAATGTTAATTTTGAACACCTAACATTTATTGCAACTTATATAATTCCATTAATTGCGTTCGATCTAAGCAAAACTAGATTTGTTATCGTTCTTTCACTTATTCTGATTATTATTGGAATGATTTATGTGAAAACAAATATTTTTTACGCTAATCCTTCATTGGCCTTGTTGGGGTATCACATTTATAGAGTTGATGGAATGTTTAGAACAGAAGAAAGAAAAGAAATTATAGTTATTTCTAGACAACGGCTAACTCTTGGAATGAATGTAAGATATAAAAAACTTGATGACAAAATATACTTTGTGAGGGTTGAATGAAAATGACAAAAGATGAGTTGAATCAAAGCCTTAATACTTTTTTTCAAGATGAACACGAATTGCTAGCAGAAATATATTTTATTTTAAAAGTAGGTACTGAAACTGTTCTTAGATTTGCTGATATTGAGCGAGATTCCCAAATAGATTTAACTAGTCAGTTTATTGGGAAAGTTAAATCTGAGCTAATTGAAGATCAGAATCTAAATGTGATCAGTATTTCTGATGCTGATGATAGAACAAATGTTATCTACGAATATGACCTAGAAGAAATTCCTAATGAATTAACTGTAATTGATCAAATAATTGAAAATGAGGATATAGAAACGTTTACGTTTGATAATGATCGGCTTGAAGATATAAGAGGAATAGTTATTTTAATTTCTCATAATGGTGAAAATTTAGTTTTATATAAAAAACATTATCCAATAAGTCTTTTTAAAAAAGATGGTGGATTTAATATTAAAAGGTGGGGGAATCAACAACGATTTACTCAACTAGATGAAGACATTGTGAAAATAAATATTTCATTTGATTTTATAAAATTAAATAATACATTATTCATTAAAGATCTAAAGACTTTAGAGAAATTTTTTGGATTTCATGATGTAATAAAAAGGAAAGCTGAATCTTGCTTGGAAAAAATTATAGAAGCAGAAATACTAGAAAACCCTGAAGATTTAAAAACCCTAATGGAGGATATTACTTTTGCTCGAAAAATGACTAAAGTATATTCTTCATCACCGGTTTTGGGGAAAATACCTACACTTACCATAATATCCTTTGTAGAAAATTACCCATCATTAGTAGGGAAATTTCAATTTAATGCAGATAAAAGTAGAATCTCACTTTCTACGAATATTTCAAAGCAATTATTTATTAAGCTGCTAAATGACGACTTTCTACAATCGGAATTAACAAATCTTTACTATGCTAGTTTAGCAAAAGATACATTACTAGAAGTAATAGTATAATCCTTACATTGTTTATGGATTTCATCTTTATTCATAGGAGATGTCAGAGTCTCTACATGTGAACATATTATGCTGGAAGAATAGTACAATAAATAGTGTATAATTATGGAAAACCTCTGTCGAATGAAGGGGTTTTCTCTTTAATTGTGGAATAAGTCTATAGAACTAATAAGCTACAGATAGGAGCAATACCATGCTAACAGGAGAAGTTCGTAATAAGATTGATAAAATATGGTCAGATATTTGGGCAGGCGGTATTAGCAACCCATTAACCGTTATAGAGCAGCTTACTTACTTGATGTTCATTCGTTCTCTTGATGAAAAGGAACTGGAAAACGAGAGCTTCGAGGCACTTGGCGGTGAAGGGATACCGAAGATTTTTCCACAGGATGAAGATGGGCAAAACATGCGTTGGAGCAAATTCAAGACGAAAGATTCTCGTATTATTTACGATATTGTCGGTACAAAAGTTTTCCCATTTATTAAAACAATGAATGGTGCGAATACGACGGCCTTCTCGCGTTATATGCAGGATGCGATGTTCCTAGTGCCTACACCTCAGGTATTGCAAAAAATGATTACAGGCCTAGATGAGCTGTATGAACACGATATTAAAGACTTGGATATGCAGGGCGACCTTTACGAGTATATGCTCGGTAAGCTGGCTTCCGCAGGACAGAACGGCCAGTTCAGAACGCCAAAGCATATCCGCGATATGATGGTGCGTTTGCTTGCGCCTACTCCTAACGATAAAATTTGTGACCCTGCCTGCGGTACAGCGGGCTTCTTAGTATCTTCGTCAGAATATATCCGAGAGAACTTCGAAGCTGAGATGACTAGTGAGCAGTGGGAGCATTTTGCCGGAGAGATGTTCTCTGGATTTGATACAGACCGTACCATGTTGCGCCTATCGGCTATGAACCTGATGCTTCATTCTATTAACCAGCCTCATATCGATTATGTGGACAGTGTATCCAAGCAGAACAGTATTGCTTCCGCGTATGATATTGTACTTGCCAATCCGCCATTCACAGGAACGGTTGACGCCGAGAGTATTAACGATAACTTGAAGACAGTCTGTGATACCAAAAAGACGGAGCTTTTGTTTCTGGCACTCTTTTTGCGAATTCTCCGTAAGGGTGGACGCTGCGCATGTATCGTGCCAGATGGTGTATTGTTTGGTTCTACCAAGGCACACAAAGCTTTGCGTAAAGAACTGGTGGAGAATCACCAGCTTCAGGCTGTTATCTCAATGCCGAGCGGTGTGTTTAAACCTTATGCCGGTGTGAGCACGGCTGTTCTTGTTTTTACCAAGACGGGTGCAGGCGGTACAGATAAGGTTTGGTTCTATGATATGAAAGCTGACGGCTTTTCGTTGGATGATAAACGATCTCCTGTTGAAGCCAATGATATTCCCGATATTGTTACTCGCTTCCATAACCTTGAGGGTGAGATGGATCGCATGCTAACTGAGGCTAGCTTCTTGGTAGATAAGGCTGCTATTGAGGCGAATGAGTATGATTTATCAATTAACAAATATAAAGAAGTGGTTTATGAAAAAGTGGAGTACGATAAGCCGGAAGTGATTATTGCTCGGCTCGATGGATTGAACCTTGATATTGCTGCCAAGATGGAGGAATTGAGGGGGCTTTTGGGTGAGTAAGTGGGAAATGGTGAAGTTTGGTGATGTTTTTAAAATAGCTTCAGGTGGAACTCCTTCTAAAAGTAAGCCTGAATATTATGAAAATGGGACCATTCAGTGGGTGAGAACTGGTGATTTGAAAGATAAATATATTACCCAAGTAGATAATTGGATTACAGAAGAAGCACTTAGAAATAGCTCAGCAAAGTTATTTCCAATTGATACAGTACTTATTGCAATGTATGGGGCTACTATTGGTGCTTGCTCGATTCTATCCATCGAAGCTGCTACCAATCAAGCCTGTGCAGCTTTTTTGCCTAACAAAGATGTGGATAGTTCCTATCTATATTTTTTTCTTTGCAGTAAGAAGGATGACTTTATTAAATTGGGAGTTGGCGGAGCGCAACCTAATATTTCAGCTACAATTCTTAAGGATGTGAATATTCCTCTCCCACCACTCGAAACACAAAAGCAAATCTCCAAAACATTAGACACCGCAGCAGAACTGCTTGCCATGCGCAAACAGCAGCTTGCAGAGTTGGACAGCCTTATCAAATCCACCTTTTATGATATGTTTGGAGAGTTAAAAAATATCGAGACCAACGCCTTAATAGATTTAATTAATGAAGGTGCTGGTTTGTCTTACGGGATTATTCAACCTGGTGATGATGTTGGTAATGGAGTAGGTATTATTCGCCCCGTGGATATGGTCCAAGGGACGCTAGTCCTAGAAAATATTAAATACGTACCTTCAGAGATAGAAGCACCTTATAAAAAAACGAGATTAATTGGAAATGAAATATTGATTTCCGTAAGGGGAACAGTAGGTGCTTCGGTACTTACTGATGAAAGATGTAAAGATATGAATGTAGTAAGAAATATTGCGGTTATCAGACAAAATGATAAAGTTGTCAACAAGGTATATTTGAATGAGTATCTTAAATCTGAATCGAGTCAAAGGTATATTCAAGAAAATACGAAGGGGGCTACATTAAAGGGAGTAAACCTTTCAGCGTTAGGGGAACTTCGAATTCCATTGCCACCACTCTATCTGCAAAACCAATTCGCCACCATCGTCACCAAAATCGAAGAACAAAAATCCCTCGTCAAACAAGCCATCGACGAAACGCAACACCTGTTCGACAGCTTGATGAGCGAGTATTTTGAATAACGAGCCTATATTTTATCCGTGAGGTGAATCCAATGACTGCCAACTTTGAATTCTTACAGGGACAAACAGAATACGAATTATTTGCTACTGCCTGTATCGAGGCTGAACGGGTGCTTGCCACCTCTCCTGCCATGGCAGCGGTGGGCAGCCGGAAGGCCTTTGAGCTTGCGGTCAAATGGGTATACGCCGCTGATAATACTATCACGCTGCCCTATAAGGATAATTTGCAGTCATTGATTCATGAGCCTTCTTTCCGATTCGCCATGGAGAACCAGACCTGGGGGAAGCTGCCTTATATCATTAATCTGGGCAACCTTGCTGTACATACCAACAAGTCGGTTAGCCGAGGCGATGCTTTATTATCCCTAGCCTCTCTGTTTGAGTTCGTGCAATGGATCGACTATTGCTATGGAGCGAGCTATGAGGAACGCTCCTTTAATGAAGCGAACATCCCAGCTGAGAAGGTCGTTCTCGACGAGGCGAAGATCAAAGAGAAGGATAGTTTACTCGAACAGAAGGATTCCGAGATCGAGGCACTCCATGCCAAAATCGCAGCAATGAGCGATCGGCTTACAGCTGACAAAGATCAGCATCAAGCACAGCGGCATTTTACCCCTGAGGATATTACTGAATTTAAAACACGCAAAAGATACATTGATGTTGAGTTGAAGCTGCTGGGTTGGACATTTGGCGATGATGTGAGGGAAGAAGTAGAGCTGTTTGGCATGCCTAATCATGAGGAGAAGGGCTATTCGGATTATGTGTTGTATGGCAAAGATGGCTTGCCCCTTGCAATCATTGAAGCGAAGCGTACTTCGAAGGATCCGAAGATTGGCACTCATCAAGCGAAGCTTTATGCGGACTGTCTTGAGAAAATGACCGGCAGACGACCGATGATGTTCACCACGAATGGGTTCGAAACCAATCTATGGGATGACGTTACCTCTCCGCAGCGTAAGGTGAGCGGTATTTTTTCAAAGGCTGATTTGGAAAAGCTGATGAACCGCCGCACCGAACGCAAGGTGTTGGATGAAGTCATCATTGATGATAAAATCACAGACCGTTACTACCAGAAGGAAGCCATCCGTGCGGTAGGTGAGCATATAACAACAGGTCATAGACGTGCGCTTCTCGTGATGGCCACAGGTACGGGGAAGACGAGAACTGCCTCCAGTTTGACGGATGTGCTATCCCGCGGGGGCTATGTGACCAATACGTTGTTCCTAGCAGACAGAACAGCATTGGTTAAGCAGGCGAAGGACGACTTCAAAAACTACTTACCCCATATGTCCCTATGTAATTTGCTGAGCAATAAGGATGATAAGACCGCTCGTATTGTATTCTCGACATATCCGACTATGCTAAACACCATAGATAAGGCAAAAGGCGATGATGGAAAGCGTCTATTTACTCCCGCGCATTTCGATCTGATCGTGGTGGATGAGGCGCATCGAAGTATTTTCAAGAAATATCGGACGATATTTGAATATTTTGACGGTCTTATCGTGGGATTGACGGCAACACCGAAGACGGAAGTTGATCGTAATACGTACGATTTCTTCGAGATGGAGAGCGGCGTGCCAACTTATGCGTATGCCTATGAGACAGCGGTAGAGATTGATCATGTGCTGGTTCCCTACCATAATATCGAGATCACAACGAAGTTCCTAGAGCAGGGAATTACTTATGACGATCTTTCTACAGAAGATAAGGCACGTTATGAAGAAGATTTCACAGATGAAGACGGTGAGATGCCTGAGTTTATTCCCTCCCCTGCGGTGAATGAATTTATTTTTAACCAAGCTACGGTTGATAGAGTTCTAGAGGATCTGATGACCAAGGGGATCAAGGTGGCAGGCGGAGACAGGCTTGGAAAAACGATCATTTTCGCGCAAAATAAAAAGCATGCTCAATATATCGTTGAGCGTTTCGATAAACTTTATCCGCAGTATAACGGTAGTTTCGCTAAGCGAATTATTTCGGATGACAGCTATGCGCAGAGCATCATTGATGATTTTAAGGTTCCTGGCAAAGAGCCGCATATCGCGGTATCTGTGGATATGCTGGACACGGGTATCGACGTCCCGGATATTGTCAATTTGGTGTTCTTCAAACGCATTCGCTCCAAGACGAAATTCTGGCAGATGATTGGCCGCGGGACAAGGCTTCGTAAGAACCTGCTCGGAGAGGGAGAAGATAAGACGCGTTTTGTCATTTTCGATTATCTAGGGAACTTCGAATTTTTCCGTCAACAGAAGGAAGGATTGCAGGGGAATGAATCTCACAGCTTGTCTGAAGCGATCTTTGCGAAGCGCGTTAGGCTGATCCATCATACTCAGCAGTCCACCTTCATCGATGAACCTTATCAAGCTATTCGTTCGGAACTGATCGATACGGTCCTATTGCAGATAAAGGCATTGAACGTGGAGCTAATCTCGGTGAAAATGCAATTGCAATATGTAGAGAAGTATAAACAGGGGGCTGCATTCGTTTGTCTGTCCGATGTAGATAAGAGCAACCTGATTACCTATCTTGCACCTATCGTTTACATGGATGATACGGACGAGCATGCCAAGCGTTTTGACAACTTCATGTATGGACTCATGCTTGCTCAGATCGAGGGTTCGGCGCAACTGAACAAAGCTAAGAAGCAGCTGATAGAGATCTCTTCCAATCTACTACAGCGGGCTACGATTCCGCAGATTAAGGAGAAACTGGCGCTGATCAGCACGATTGGAACGGACGATTTCTGGCATAGCTCGGATATGCTGAATTTTGAGAAGGTGCGTGTTGAGCTACGTAGTCTTATCAAATTCATTATCGATGAAGGCAGTGGGAAAAATCCGATCTATACGAATCTTGCCGATGAAGTTCTAAGCATTCAAGAGGGCAAAGAGATGTACCAGGCCTATGACTTTGAGGACTACAAGCTGAAGGTTAATCGCTATATTGAGAAGAATCGCGACACACTGGCCATTCATAAACTTCGGAACAATATCCCGCTTACTGCTCTCGATTACGAAAGTTTAGAGAAGATTTTCACAGGAGAGTTAGGTACGGCTGAGGATTATCAACGAGAGTATCAGAACACGCCATTCGGTCTTTTGGTGCGCAAAATCGCTAAGCTGGAGTATGAGGCGGCGACCGTTGCATTCTCAGAATTTATTAATGATCAGTTCCTAAGCCAGGCGCAAATCGTTTTTGTGAAAAAGGTTATTGATTATATCGTGCAGAACGGCTATATCGATAATGTATCGGAACTGACGAAGCCGCCGTTCGATAAACCACAGAGCTTCGTAAAGCTGTTCGATGGCACGAAGCAAAAGCGACTTGTAGAGATGGTAACACAGATCAAGGAGAATGCGGTTAAGATCTTGAGTTAATGCGGAGATGTGAGGATAGATAGGCATTGCGGAAAGAGGAGAAGTATGATCTTTGATGTTATTTCAAAATATCATCTGCTTTTAAGGCTTGATAAGCACCATAGATATAAATCGTGGGAGCATTGCTATCGATATTTCAATAAAAACTTTATTTCCGTTCAGAATGAAGAAGTATTGGATCACGGGTGTCTTCACTTAGCATTTTACTTAGCAAGTTGGGGAATGTTGCGTGGAGGGGCATTTTTACTCCAAAAAGATTATCGCGTACATGAGTACTTTCTAAAGGAAGTAGTTACGAAATCTCACTATCATAAGTATTATGATCGAGAACTTCACCTAAACATGAATAAGATAAGTATCGAAGGTATAGATGAACTTATTCAAGACACAACTGACGCATTTATCAACAACATCCCTCAGATTAATGGTGAGGATAAAATGATAAACGTAACAGATACATTGGCTTCAAAAATATTGCTCGGTGTATATGGCAATGTTCCTGCATATGATCGATATTTAAAAGCTGCATTAAAAAGACATGGGATAAAACAACAGTTTGATGAAGAATCATTAATGGAGATCGTAGATTTCTACTATCTAAATCGTGATGAGTTTGAAAAGTGCCAACGTTTGTTTAGAGAAGATGGTTCAACCTATACACCGATGAAGCTAGTTGATATGTATTTCTGGCAGGTCGGCTATTTCATGGATAATCCGGATGACTATAGTGAAGAACTGAAAAAAGTAGATGAATTCATTGCTGGTTTTTATTTAGCGAGAGGTAGTGTTCAAGTTAAATCAGTAAGCAAAAACGCTGGATCAACTGAAAAGATTCGAGAATACATTATTGAAGTTTTAAATCAAGCTAAAGCACAAGGTGTTACAATCATCGATTTAAGGTCTGGTGATATTCATAAGAATCTTAAGCTAGCCAACCGAATGCCGTCTATCTGCAGTGCAATGGTATCGCTTGGTGCCTTTAACTTTGAAATCATTAATGATACTCCAAGTGGAGCAAGTTCGACAAAGGTAGTAAGGTATTTTTTGAAGTAGTTAAAAACCTTGTGCTTCTTCGAGGCTCCTGTAAGAATCTAATTAATAAAAAAAGGTACAGTACCTCAAAAAAATGAGGTTATTGTACCTTTTGTATTTTCTTACGTTGGCATAGTCGAGCTTTCAAAATATGTCAAGTCGTTAATGTTTTTTTTCAATTTGCGATCGATACAATTTCCAACTATCTTCAGCCATTGCGTATAAAGATTTATCCGTTCCGTTTAACAGCCAATATTTCGTTCCATTCAGATGGTGATTGCTTAGGTGGGTTTGTTGCGCAATTTCTGTAAGAATTAACTGCGTTAGTCTAGAAATGGAATAGACTTTGTTATCAAAAGACCATCTGACTGTGGGTTTACCATCTTCCAAATTGATTGTTGCCTTTGAAATAAGCTCGTTATTAAATTGGTACTGGGACTTACTTGAAGGGAGTAATGAGATATGATCACCATTATTAATTATCCCTTTATCAAGTAGTAACTGAAGACTATTCTTCCTACGTGTTGCTTTTAATTTTTGAGTATTCTGCACATCTGACTTAATTATTTGAATAAACTCCTCAAATGGATTGCTACGTTGCAGCAATGCGGAAGCTATTCCATCGTACCTCTCCCCAATATTCATTGAAAAATTCGCTTCAGGAAGTTGCCTATTGATTAGAGAGGAAACAAGATCAAAGTGTTCATTGGAAGTTCGCAAAGTATTCCAAGTTAATAACATAGTATCGTCAATTTCGAATGTCCAAGGCTTCTGATCAAATATCCATTCCATATCAGTCACTACTGTATTAATGAAATTATCAATAGTTGTTGAACCTTTATCAGTTTGTTTTTTGATTTTAATCGATAGCCAGCCTGACTTAATAAGTCGACGTTTGTTCTGAGGGTCAGTTATGAAACTTATTCGTAAATCCCCACTCACTATACCAATTGGATCTCTATACCAAAATGTGGCTCCACCGGCAAAGTCTCGATGAATATCGTGAAAAAAGCTAAAGACAGCCTTCCAATTCCCCGAGACAATGTGGTTGTAACTTTTACTCATTTGTAAAGTCTGTAGTTTTTCTGATAAAAAATGAAAATCCTCTGTTGATCTTACTCTCTTCTCTAGCTCTTCTAGGAAGTCATAATAAACTTCAACATCATATTCACTGAAATATGGTAGTTCAATGGGTTTTAATGATGTGTCTATGTTATTAAATAGTGCCATTATTTTATTATTTTTCTCTTTATGATAAAAAAGAAACCATGGCGGGATCCCAAAGAAATCAGCTACATCCCTAATTCTTGGATAACTGACAGTCCGAAGGGATTTATTTATTCTTGATGGCCATCTAGATTCATCTTGGACAGCCTTACAAAGAAAACGTATTGACGAATCGATAGATTTCAATAAAGCAGCAATAAGCTCAAGGTCTACCCATTCTACATATGCTTTTTCAAACTCTTCGCGCCAAGTTGTATGATTTGTTTCATAATCCTCTATTTTAATCGACACGCCCGTTCCTCCAGTCATCGAAATTTGCGCCAATTTCTAGTAATGTTGCGCCACTCGCTTACTAATATATTCCCTATAATACTATTAACGCAACAACCTTAGAAAAGAGATTAGGATAAATAAAGAACTTAAATTCACGAAAAATATCGAATATCCAATATTTTATTGAATTTATTCCTATAATATTGGATATAACTGGAGGTGTAATCAAAATAACTAATTGGATGGTGCTGTATGGAAAGCTATAACTCTATTGGAATCGCTACTATTACTTCTAGAGGAATTAGTTTTAATAGTTTGTTTTACTCATGCAGTCGAGCTATTAGTGAACAATGGTATGAATATGCCAAACTTCATGGGGAAACTCAAATTATGGTCTTATATAACAATAGCGATCTATCAAAAATCTGGATTCAATTAGTCAACTCTAGATTTGAAATTGGGGAAACGGATGTTGCATATCTTTTGGTTCGTGAAGAAGTGTGTAACTCAAAACTTGAGAGGTATTTTGAGAGTATTCAAAAGCTTAAATCATTAAGAGAAACACAAAGAAAGGTGGAAAATAGATGAGTAAAAGGCAGAGGAAAACAACACAAATAGTGATTGATAAAAGAATAAAGGAAGGAAGAGGAAAAGGACATTTCACAGATTACAAACCATGGTTAACGATTCATGATGTACCCTCACAAGGTGTAGTAACTCGAATATTAGGGTGGAAGACTGGCCGATTGCATCACTATTTTTCGGAGCATTTTGAATTAGCACATCATTATCAAATGGAGTGGGCTCTCAATTGCGCTGATATACGTGAACAATTTCCACTTTTACCGCTAGAAAAAACACTCTTTATCGCAGATAAATTAGGCATTAAACACCCTGTTGACCCGAAGACAAAGCACCCCATTGTAATGACGACTGATATGTTGTTAAGCGTTCAAAAGGAAGATGACATTAGGTTTGTCGCACATACTATTAAACCAAAGTCTAAGTTAAACAAAAGGGTTTTGGAGAAGTTCGAGATAGAAAAAAGATTCTTTAAGGATTCAGGAATCGACTGGGCATTAATTACTGAGGCTCAAATAAACTATGAACTTGTCAAAAATGTTGAGTGGTTGCATTCAGCAAAAGGATTAGATGGCAATCAGATTTCAAAACAGCTTATTACAGAACTTGAACCAATGCTATATAAAGCCATTCAAAAGGAGGAAATGCCATTAGCTAAAACGACTTTGCAATTTGATGAAAGTGAAGGACTAGATCAGGGAACCTGTATGTTTGTAGTACGTCATTTAATAGCAAATCGATTTTGGGGAGTTGATATGAATAAAAGAATTGTTCCTACCCTTCAGCCATTAAAAGTATATAAAAATAAGGTTGATGGAGGTATAGGTTATGGAATTATACGTTAGTAATTTATTCGATAGACGCGATGGTGAGGCCAAACTAATCGATTGTGAAAGAATACTCTGGATGAATCGTGATAAGGATCTAGTCGTGACAATCTCAATTCTAGATAAGAAAGGCTTACCTGTTCTGAAAAGCCTTTCCGCAATGGAGTTAGAAATAAAAAGTGGATTTCTACTTAAACGTGAATATGATCCTTATACAAAATTTATGATAACTGACAATAAGTTAACCACTAAAGAAATTCAAATTAGGGATCATGCATGGAGTTTAATTAGTGAAATGGTTGAGATTGAACCTAATGTATATAATCCAACGGAAAGATATCAAATGATTAAGAAAGCATGTGATGAAACAGGTAAAGGGAAAAATAGCTTTTACAAATATCTTCACTATTATTGGACAGGAGGCAAAATGGTAAATGCCTTGCTTCCTCGATTTCGGAAATGCGGCAAGCCGGGTGGAAGGAAAAACCCAACTAAGAAGATGGGAAGACCTAGAGAAACGAAAAAGGCAATTAGTCCCGATATGGAGGGTGTCGTGGTTAACGAGGGGATTCGAAAGATCTTCGATAAAGTTATTAGAGATATATATTTGAAGATTAACCGACGTGATTCTGTACGATTTACGTATGTCCAAATGCTTAAAAACCACTTTGCAATCGGAACAGAGATTAGAAATAAAGTGGAAATACCTATAATTCCACCTGAGTATAAAGTTCCAAGTATAACTCAGTTGCGCTATCATATTAAAACTCATTTTCCACGTGGTAAAAGGTTGGTTGCAAGGGAAGGGGAGGTTACTTTCAACCGTGATTTCCGACCACTTCTTGGCTCGGAAACAAGAAAGGCATCAGGTCCGGGACAAATCTTTGAGATAGACGCTACTGTAGCTGATGTGTATCTAGTTAGCTCTGATGATCCAAATCAGATAATTGGCAGGCCAGTTGTTTACATTGTCGTTGATGTGTGGAGTCATATGATTGTTGGATTTTATGTTGGTTTAGAAGGGCCCTCTTGGCAAGGCATGATGATGGCTCTTGAGAATACAGCAGTCAATAAGGTGGAGTTTTGTGCCCAGTACGATATTCCCATTCAACCAGAAGATTGGCCATGTCATCACATGCCTGAAAATTTTTATGCTGATCGCGGAGAAATGGAGAGTAAGAACGCAGACTCATTGGCCAAAGCTCTCGGTATTAAGCTGAAGAATGCACCTCCATACCGTGCTGACTTAAAGGGGATTGTTGAGCAACAGTTTAGGACATTGAATCTAACGCTGCAACCTTGGATGCCAGGAGCAGTTAAGAAGGAATATATAAAACGAGGAGGCCCCGATTATGTATTAGATGCGAAGTTAACACTTAAGGATTTTTCAACCATGTTCATTGAGAGAATCCTTTATCGAAATAACTCTCATTATATGGAGCATTATCCACTAGATAAGGCGGAAGCAAAAGATAACGTTAAACCGATAGCTCGTGAACTTTGGAATTGGGGTGTGGCGCATAATCATTTTCTTAAAGAGGTACACCCAGACATCGTTAGGTTAAATGTAATGCCAGAAAAGAGCGTTACTGCAAGTCGGGAAGGAATCTATTTTGAGGGGATGTATTTTGGTAGTGAAGAACTTGTTCGACAAGGATGGTTTGTAAAGGGAAAGTCCATTAAAACGATCATTTCTTATGACAGAAGATGCATGAATCATGTATATGTCAAAACGGATAATGGAAGGGGTTTTATTAAATGCTTTTTGTTAGAAAAGTCCTCGAGATACCAAGACCTATCCCTTGAAGAAATAAAAGAATTACAGTACCAAGATAAATTAAATCGGAGTATTTATCGTTCAACCGAACTGCAAGAAGAAGTTGCATTGAGTGCTAAACTCGAAGCAATTGTAGATAAGGCAACAAAACGTATGGAAGAGCAAATAGATACAACCTTGACCAAAACAGAGCGGAAATCTGGCATTCATCAAAATAGAGCAGAAGAAAGGGACGAGATTCGAAAATCTCAGTCCTATGAATTAGGCAAATCTCAAAATAGTGCAGAGGAACAAGAAGTTAATGTAACTTCAATTGATTCCTATCGACCAAAATCAAAATTAGAACTATTAGCAAGTATTAAGGAGGAACGTATTCATGGCTAGAAAGCTTGTTTTTGAAAATAAGTATCAGTATATCCCCAGCTTAGTAGGTGAACAAGTAGAGGCAGTATACGCTGAACAGGTAATTGGAGGTTACAAAGATAACCCATTTATTGAATCGTTGCCTCCTATCTTTGAGGATCATCAGGTCATTTCCAAAATTGCGAAATACCCCGATTATAACGAAGAACAGCGAAAGCTGGGGAAACAAACAAGACTACATTTGGTTCAACAGATTTCCGACTACGTAGAGCCACTGCAGTCACATATACTCATTGAGCAGAGGTTATCAAGACTAATTCGGCATGGATATAAGGCTAGAAACCCACTGGCTCGGGAGTCAATTCGTCAATTTCATATTGGCTTTAATGAGATCCTTGATGCTGGTGTAGACTCATCTGGTTTAAATATAGCTTGAGTAAGGTCCACTGCTGCGGGCTTTGCCATTCTTGGAGTTAGTGGACAAGGAAAGACTACGGCGATAGAGAGCTCTTTATTGCTATATCCTCAAGTGATCCATCATGTGGAATACAAAGGAAAACCTTTTATTAGGAAACAGATCGTGTGGTTAAAACTTAATTGTCCATTTGATGGTTCGCTTAAAGGGCTATGTTTTAACTTTTTGCAAGCAATCGATTCCCATTTGGGGACTAATTATTTTCAGAAGTTTGCCTCTAAAGGAGCATCCGTAGATATGCTCATTCCAATTATGGCACATCTTGCAACCCTTCATGGTCTTGGAGTCTTAGTTATAGATGAAATTCAAAATTTGAGCTTTATGAAAAGTGGTGGTGCCGAAAGAATGTTGAATTACTTTACACAACTGATTAATACGATTGGTGTTCCAGTTGTCTTGATAGGGACGTTTAAGGCGATGCGACTTCTATCAGGATCGTTTAGTCAGGCTCGTAGGAGCACAGGGCAGGGTGATTTAATTATGGATCGATTAACAGAGGGGGACGACTGGAACTATTTCATGAATGCTTTGTGGAGATATCAATGGACAGCAAAAAACTCTCCACTGTCGGAATCGATAAAGAAAACAATGTACGATCTATCTCAAGGTATCGTTGATATAGCAGTTAAACTCTATATGCTTGCTCAGTGGGAAGCGATGGAGGAAGCGGATCCGAAGGATGAAAAGATTACAGTAGGACTCCTAAAGTCTGTTGCCAAGAGACATATGCAGTTAGTACAGCCGTTATTAAAAATATTGAGAAGGAACGATCCAGCCCTATTATCCTTAGTGGATGATCTATATCCAGAATGGAATGTTCTAGATCAGTATCTCAAAAAATCATCTGAAAAAGTAAATATTCAAGGTGAGATTCGAACGAAGATATTGCGCGATGATAAAATCGAACAGGATCAAGAGAAATATATTGAACTTGTAAAGACAGCAATAGATTTTGGGGCCACATTTGCTTCAGCAGAACAGATAGCACAGCGAATCTTACAATCGAATGAAGCAGAAAAAGATTTTGTAGAGCTTAGGAAGCAAGTAGTGGAAGAGGTCACTTTAAGTGCTGGGACTGAAGATATTACACACCCTGTAGATAAAACTGCGAGTAGTAAAAAGAACTTACAGGAATCAAAAGCGAAGAAAAAGCAGAAGGAAGAGGAAATTTTAGAAATAGATGATTTAAGGAATGCTGCACGAGGAACAGATAAGGGAAGTGAAGCAATTTATGAAAAATTAGTCGAAATGGGGAGTATTCCGTCAAACGATGATATCTCGAGACTAATAATCTAATCTAGTGAAAATCGTACTAAACTGCATAGGAAAACGTGCTAGCGATTGAAGAGTAATTGAGTATTAATAGAGAGGATGATGATTCTATTGCTAGCACATTTCCCTACTTTATATAAAGACGAATTGTTATATAGCGGTATTGCCCGTTATCACCAAATTTCTGGTAATAGGACTCAGAAACAGACTATTGAAGACTTATTCGGAGATCGACTTGTGTGTGCAACTGTTGATTTGCCAAGTCATTTAGATAAACTAACAGATCGGATTAATGGTGGCTATTCAGTAAGACACTTTATCCAATACCATACGTTACTTCCGTACTACTCAACTTTCTTAAATAAAGAAAAAGTTAATGAAGCAAGAGAGCTGATGGCCCACGGAGCTTCATCGGGAGTAGTACACTCAAAATTAGGTCTTCCTGCGAGTCTTATTAAGTCTCCAGCTCAGCTAAAGTTTTGTCGGCAATGTTATAACGAAGATTTTGAGATAGGTGAGCCTTACTGGCACCGTTCTCATCAATTACCCGGTGTTGTTTTTTGTGATGTTCATAAAAAACAACTAATCAAAAGCAAAGTGACTTGCTCTACAAGTGATCACAAATTTGCATTTATACCGCTTTCTGAACTTAATACAGAACAATATCAGATTGAGGAGATTAACCCAAGATGGGTTGGGCATCTCCAGTTCATTGCTGAACAATCGGCGTTAATTCTGAATGCATCTCTCGGACAAAAAATACCCAACTACACGCCTGCATTGCAAGAGAAGGGGTATATGAATGACGGGGGGAGAGTTCGTTTCGATCGGCTTATAAGGGATTTTCAAGATTACTTTGGTGATGGGCTACTGCAATTTCTCCATTGCCCCATTAATTTGAAAAGTACTGATTCATGGCTGCATAAAGCAGTAAGGGGGAATAAAGAACTAACCCAGCCCCTCAGACACTTGTTACTATGTAGATACATTAACCAATCAAGTGAATCAAATAGAAATAATACAAGTACTTACCCATTTGGTGAAGGGCCGTGGCCATGTCTTAACAAGGCTGCCGTTCACTTTGAAGCAGCTGTCATTGAAAAATGTCAAGTTACTCGATGTTCCAAAACCAGGTTACCGGTCGGATCTTTCTCGTGTTCGTGTGGGTTTGTCTATTCACGTAGAGGGCCTGATAAAAGCATAGAGGACAGATACAGAGTAGGTAGGATTAAATGTTTTGGTGAGGCATGGTACACGAAGCTAATTGAACTGAATGGCAGCGACAAATCGTTGCGTGCAAAGGCTGCAACATTGGGTGTAGATCCTGGAACAGTGAAGAATCAAACGTCTTTCTTAACGAACAAATGTAAAACCAAAGTAAAATATCTCAGTATCGGAGGTATTTCTCCAAAAAAGAATAGAGAGAGAAAACAACGGAAAAGCACTTTTGGTAGAATTAATTGGGAAGAGAGAGATGCACTGTTATACCCCGAAATAGTAAACGCCGTTGTAAAAATTAAATCAAAGGACAAGCCACTTCGAATTTCCAAGAGTTCAATAGTAAGAAACATTGCGGCGGATAAATTGTTCTTTAAGATCACAGATAAAAATCTTGAGAAACTACCCAATACGAAAAAACTTATGCAATCATCGAGCGAGTCCACAGAAGAATACCAACTGAGAAGGCTTGTCTTGGCGGCTAGCAAACTGAGATGTACGGAGATGAAGGTCTTAGGCTGGAGGTTATTAAAAGTGGCTGGATTAAACCACCCCTTAAATAAAACCGTGTTTAAAAAAGTGAATGAATTAATTAGCTGAGACCGAACGTCCTATAGAAGAGGGGACTAAATGTATAACCTAGGATTTTTCCCAACTCCATATCCAAATGAAGATTTTAGAAGTGTGGTTTATCGATATCATTATTATGAACATGGTACAGTTTACTCCAAAACAATTCAGCAATTATTTGGCCTAAACACATTTAAAATTAGGCATCTTCCACGAAATCTTGAATTTTTGGGTCAAAGAGTACCGCGGCAGGTAAAAATGTCAGATATTTTACTTAAGACAACCTTACATCGACTTTTCCAGTTATTTACTACGAAGGATCAAAGTAAAGAAATTATTAATGATGTTCTATATGGCGATGAAGGTAAAACCTCGTTAGCCGGGGTTTTATCTGGAAGTTCAGAAAAGGGAATGATAAGTGAGAATATTTGTTATTGTCTAGAATGTTTGAATGATGATTATAAAACTTATGGTGAATGCTTCGTTCATAAATATCATCAAGTCCAATATATGGATGTTTGTTACAAACATAATGTATATCTTATTTCGAGGTGTCCGACATGTGATGAAGTACTCGCAAGATCAATTGGGGATAATCTCTTGTCTAAACCAGAGTGCCCCAATGGCCATTTATTAGTCGATGACGATTTGAATCAAACAGATACTTTGGGACAGTTAAAGTACGATTTGATTAGGGATATTATTTATCTTAATGAAAATAACTCAGATTTAGATGCAGTTGAGATGGCGCAGAAGTTCATTGCTTGTTTAGGGGATCGGGGGTATATACATCCGTCAGGAATTGTGTATAAAACCCAGCTATTACAAGGTTTTTTTGAATATTACTCTGAGAGTAAATTGATAGAGTTAGGTCAGAAAAAGAGTCAATTATATGCCCGGAGAACAATAAAGAGACTTTTTAATCCAGAATATATGAACTCACAAATACTTTTTTATATTTTACTCATGAGGTTTCTTGATAGGTCCGTAGAGCAATTTTTAAATACAAAATACTCATTTGCGGTAGACCTACCATTTGAATCTGGGCCTTGGGAGTGTCAGAATCCAAACTGTAGTTGTAGTCAAAAGAAAACGATAAAATCCTTTAAAATGATACAAAGAGGAGGTTTTATTTCTGGAGAATTCGAATGCAAAAAATGTGGTTATACGTACATTCGAAAAAAGCGATTCAAGAATAATGAACAAGACGAAACTTTTTTTATTGTGACAATAGGATTTAAATTACATGCTCAAATACAAGAGTTGGTTAATAGTGGATTAAATTTTACTGAAATATCTAAACAATTACATATTTCAGAAACAACCGTAGCGAAATATTCCCCAGGAAAATCCAAACGAATAAAGAAGGAAAGAACGAATATTTACTTGGATGAAATACTAAAAGGTATGAAAGAAGTAAGTGCTACTAGAGATGAACTCAAACGAATCCGATTTAGAGAAGTATTCAGGCATTTGTTACATGAGGAGAAGATACTAAGCAGGACAGATTTAAAGAAGCTATATCCTGTTCAATATAATTGGCTATCGAAGTATGACAAAGTATGGTTTGATAAAAATATGCCTACTGTATGTAAGGGAGGAAGTAGAGAACTAAATCTAGATTTAATCGATCTTGAAATAAGTAACCATATAAAAAGTATTTCAAAGCAATTATATAGTGAAAACCCTGTGAAACAAATAAAACCTTATACTATACTGGCACGATTGTCGAAAAAGGATACTGGTAGATATGGAATGTACAAATATTCATTCCCCTTATCCCAAAATGCTTTAAGTGAATGTGCTGAACAGAAGATAGATTATTTAATTCGTATTATACCGAAGATGGTTGAGTTTTTGAAAGGAAATCGGTATCGAGAAATTACTTTTGACAGCCTCAAAATTAGAAGAGGATACAAATATTGTACTGGCGATGATCAGCTTAAAATAGAAGCAGCGTTAAGGCACTATATTGAAAATACGAAGTAGAAATATATGAAACTGGTCTAGTATCTAATGATTTGCGTAATACAATTACCTCGAAATTAGTAGAGTTTCAGAGTGTACAGAATTAAAAGGGGGAATATGCCTCCTTTTTTTGTTTTCATTTGTTTGTATGAGAAGGAAAATAATGTCGATTGCTATCGAATGTATTATAATGGGAGTAGGTAAAAAGATATAGTCTGAAAGGCAGGGCTTATAGTCTATGAACATGAATGACCTAGATGACTTAATTTTATATGGTTACGAATGTGAATACTTAGATTTCAAAGAAAAACAATATTCTAAAGAAAAACATGTAGATCTACTAGCAGATGTTATGGCTATGGCCAATTCAAGGCATGTAGGTGATAAATACATAATAGTAGGAATTAAGGACCGTCCGGAAGGAAAAGAAATTAAAGGGATTAACCCCGAGGAGTTTATTGATTCTTCTGTATATACGCAGGTCATATTAAGTAATATAGAGCCTGATATTCAGATGGATTATTTCAAATATGACTTTAATGGAAAAGCATTAGGGGTAATCAGGATATTTAATACTGATAAAAAGCCATATATGATAAAGCGAAAAAATGAACGATTTAATGAAGGTTCTTGTTTAATTAGAAAAGGAAGTTTGAATGCTAATGCAAAACGAAGTGACTTTGATTATATGTACAGACATCATGGGGAGATAGAGATAAGACTCCTGGAGGATACATTACTGGCTGTGCATGACCGAGAGGGTTGTGCTTCCATTGAGGTGTTAATAACCAATAATACCGAATATCCATTAACGTTTGTTGCCGGAATGTTAATCGTATCAAATGATAAAGGAATAGAGCTTTCTCAGCATCCAGTGTATGGGATAAACGAAATAGCTGGAGCTGACTTTAGATTGGGTTTACAGCCGAAAACAGAAGTTATAGGGCGCTTATTTGTTGGGTTTAGTTCTGCTGATCCTCTACGATTGGATATGGATGAGCATGGTATTTGTGAGCAGCCGTTGGTGTGTCATTTAGCATTCAAGGATGGACGTGACAATATTTATCATACAGAGGTAGCGGGAAGAGTAATTGCGGATGGTGATTTCTTATGGAAGGTGAAGAGCAAGAAGGGCATAAAACATAAGTTTAGGACGCATTAGATTATTGTGAATGTCTGTTGTTGTTGCGGAATTACAACGTTCAGTAATTATATCGCCAAAAGGAGAGATTCTTAAGATCAATTTCATCCATCGTGACAATAAAGTCATATTTTTATAGGTAAAGGAGAAAGTATTTATGTATATATCGCAAATAAACATTCAAAACTTTCGGAGTTTTAATGGAATAGATAACATTATTGAATTTAGCGAGGGAGTAAATGTAATAATTGGCCATAATAATTCTGGAAAATCAAATTTGTTAAAAGCACTAGATTTAGTTTTAAATTGTGGATCCCCTAAAAAATTAGCAATAGATGATTTTAATAAGAGCATAAGTATTAAGGATTTGAAGGCGAAGTCACCTAAGGTTTCAATTACAGTTACATTTTCAGAATCGGTAAATGAAACAGAATACTCTGAGGATCTAATAACCGTGTCTACATGGTTGACTGAACTAAAAAGTCCCTATAAAGCGCAATTAACATATGAGTTTTATTTGCCAGAAAAAGAAGAGGCAGAATATCAAGAAATGTTAGCTGACATAGTCTCAGATGATATTGAGGAGTATTGGTTATCAATAAAACATAATTTTTTAAGGAAGTATAAGAGTAATATTTATGGGGGAAATCCTAACTATAAACAGGTTGCAGATGTTGAAGCATTGAAAAAAATCGATTTTCAATTTTTGGATGCAATACGAGATGTTGAACGGGATCTGTTCACTGGTAAAAACACCTTATTAAGGGAAGTAATAGATTTCTTTATAGATTATGAAATAAAGATTGATAAAACAAAAAATAAATCTCAACAACAAACTGAAATAAAACAACTGAAAAAAGAGTTCTCAACTAATGCCTCTCAGTTAATTAACACTTTAAAACGAAGAATGGAACGTGGGAAAAGAGAAATGCTCAGTTATGCAAGTAATACTGGAGCATCGTTTGGAAACGCTGAGCCTGATTTTGATGGTCATATTTTAGACACTGAACTTTACTCAGCGTTGAGATTAATAGTTAAATATCAATCGGGTATAACCGTTCCAGCTACGCATAACGGGCTAGGATATAATAATTTAATTTTCATGTCACTTTTATTAGCAAAAATGCAGAGGGATGCATCAGGAGATTACCTAGGGAGCAATGCAAAAGTTTTCCCCATACTAGCTATTGAAGAGCCTGAGGCACACCTGCATCCTGCAATGCAGTATAAGTTTTTAAAATTCCTAAGAGAGAATGCTAAAGAGAAGGTAAGGCAGATTTTTATTACAACACATTCTCCTAATATTACCTCTGCAGTAAGCTTGGATGAAATCATTTGTTTACACAAAAAAGATGATAATACCTTAAACATAGGATATTTAGGTAAAGCATTTGGCAAAGATTTAAAGTCTAAAACGTATGTACAGCGGTTTTTGGACTCTACCAAATCAGATATGTTATTTGCTAGAGGAGTAATTTTAGTAGAAGGAATCACAGAGCAATTAAATATGTCTATATTTGCACAATATGAAGAATTTGATTTAGAGAGTAATCATATATCGGTCATAAATATAGGTGGTCGCTACTTTGAACATTTTCTCAAGCTCTTCAATTCAAATAATAACTATACGCTTCACAAGAAAGTTGCTTGTATAACTGACCTTGATCCAACTAGAAAAGAGATAGCGGGTGATGATGGGTATAAAAAATGTTATCCATATGAACTTGAATTAGATGTGGGTAAATATATTTATAAATCCTGCTCAAATGACTTGGTTGATAAGTTTACTATGGGTACAGATGGAAAGAGTCAGCATAATAATATTGCATGCTTTTCGCAAAGAAAAAGCCAAGGAAAAACATTTGAATATGCTCTTGCATACACCAATCTGGATTGCAAGTTGATTTTGACGGAATCTATATCGAATTGCGAGGAACTTACTGATTTATTTGACTATTATCGAGACGGGAAACCGTTGGGTGAGATGATTGAATTGCTAGGGAAAAAAGGAAAAGAAAACAAAAGAATTATCGAAAGTATACTAAGTTACAAGGGAGCAGATAATCGGGAACATTTACTTGCTTCTAGGTATTTAAACTCCATTCAAAAAGGTGAAAATGCTTATGAATTAGCGAAAGCTTTAGATGAGAATCTTCTAAAGAAGAATGCTGCTAATTTCAAGGTTCCAGATTATATTAAGGATGCGATAAGATGGGTGTGCAGCTAGTCAATGCTGATTCTCAAATAGATATGGAACAACATTTCAAAATTACTGCTGGTCCTGGAGCAGGTAAAACAAGATTTTTAATACGCCATATTAAGAACGTCCTTCATAATTCAACTCGTTTAGGAAGAAACAGAAAAATCGCGTGTATCACATACACAAATGTGGGTGTTGAGACAATTCTACAAAGACTTGGTGATGAAGTTGATTATGTGGAAGTTTGTACAATACATAGTTTTCTTTTCACACATATAGTTAAACCATACTTGCACTTAATCAGCGATAAACATGAGATCAATCATATGAAAGTAGATGCACCATACGAACATATTGTCTCTAATGGTTATTTTAGAATGACAGACTTGAGTATGAAAAAAATACAAGAGCAGGAAATGAAAAAAGTATTTTGGTTTATTGATGGAGATTCTTGCAAATTGCATATACGTGGAAGAAAAAGTGATTTTCATAAGAGCCTTTTAAAATATAAAAAGATGTTTTGGGAAAAAGGAATTATACATTATGATGATGTACTGGCCTTTGCATGGGAGATTTTAAACTCATCTAAAGAAACTCTTCGAATAATTCGTTCTAAGTTTCCATATTTCTTCATTGATGAGTTTCAAGATACGAACCCAGTACAAACTGAGATTATTAAATTAATAGCCGAAAAAGAAACAATTGTTGGGGTTATTGGGGATAAAGCTCAATCGATATATGAGTTTCAAGGCGCAGATGTTAAACAGTTTGATAATTATATATTGTCGGGAATGGTATCTTACAAAATGGAGGATAACCATAGGAGTTCTGAAAACATTATTAATCTCTTAAATGGAATTAGAAAGGATATTGTTCAAAGGAGCCCAGACCTGAAAGAAGGGAACCTTCCATCTATTATCGTAGGGCAACCTTTGCAGGCACTAAAACATATACAAGATATTGTTGGTGAGGAACAGGTAACTACCCTTTCATACTCGAATCTTATGGCTAATTCGATGAGAAATAACACGGATTATGAAGATGGGCAGAAGTGGATGTTGATTGAAGATGCTTATATAGATTCAAATCCTGATCGGAGGAAAATTTTTATCTCAATGATAAAAGCAATAGAATATGCTAGACTTTCCCACTACAAAGAAGCTATAAAAGAATTAAGCAGACATTTAAGGATGTCAGACGATTATAATGGGCAAAAGACTTCATTAATTGTTATTAAGATGATGTTAGATGAATATCACGAATACAGTAATAGACCATTATGGATATTCTATGAGAAGCTATTGGGATTAGCTCACTTTAAGTTTCCAAAGATAAGAGAGAGTAAGGACGAAAAAACTGCATCAGAAATAGAGATATTTTACAAAAACACGTTATATTCAAATATTGCACTGAATGTAAAAATAGCCGAGGATGATAGCTTACATCGTACAATTCATAAAGCAAAAGGTAGCGAGTTCGACAATGTATTAGTAATTGTCAAAGGTAGGGATGGGTATAAGTACAATGAGGAAAGGGATTTGGGATTCTTGCTAAATCCGGATATTGATGGGAATGAGGATCACAGGGTTAACTATGTGGCTTGTAGTAGAGCTAAAAAGAAATTGTTTATTAACCTGCCTGAAATATCAGAAACGGCAAAGAAGAAGTTAGAGGTTATATGTATTAGAACTTTACACTAATAGAAACGTTGTTTCTTCAGGGTATCTAGATATAAAAATGAATAAATGAGGAATGGCGATTATGGTAGAAGATTGGCAAGGAGTACCCCTTCAAGAAATATCTACAATCGGTATAAGTACCAGTTTAAGCCGGAATTTAAATATAGATAAGACTCAGGTTGTTAATTATCGTACTTTATCTGAGAATAATGTGATTTCTGTAGAGAATTCAAAGCTTGAGTATAGTCAGCCACAAAAAAGATATAATTTATATTCAAAAGGTACAATTCTCATTTCATTGGGGAAGTTTAGTATTGGAATTGGTTTACTTGAAATCGATGCTTACGCAGAACAAGGCATTTGTGGCATTTACATTAATCCCGATTACGCTCTCCCAGAATATATATTTTATTTTTTAAAATGGTATCGATCGAAACACAATGAGCGCTGGAATCAAACATTATTAGGAAATATTCTCGTTCCTATTCCATCAAAGATGGAACAAAAAAATATAGTAGATTATATGCTGAAAATTGATACCATAAAACGAAAACGCGAAAAATTAATGTCTCTTGCATCCCAATATACATTAGCTCAGTACGGAGAAATTGTTGAAAAGGGAATTAGGTCACAACCCGTAAGTACTCTCGGGCATTTGTTAGATAATATAGAAGTCGGCCAAAAGATTCATCGTCATCAAGTCAATAGCGGCACTTTGATTTTAAAGGGGAAACCAAACAAGTATATACACAAACACTTAATAGAAATAGAACAGGGGGAACAAGGTTCCCTTTATCCAATACTAGCCAAACCAAATGATGTATTGTGGTATCGATACAGCAATAAGCAAACAATAGATCCAGTAATATTTCATAGGTGGGAAAGGCCAGTGGCAATCTCAAACGATTGGATACGCCTTACACCATCAAATAAAGTGTCCAAAGAATTTTTGGCAAAATACTTGGAAGAAAATTATCATGATACGAAATCTCTTTTTCAATATAAAAATAGAAGAGAGTTAATAGCGGTTATTTCGCAACTACCGATTAAAGTTCCTAGTATTCAAGATCAACAAATGTTCTCTTCAATTGCAATTATGACAAATAAAATAATATCTGATAATAGAGTAGCTTTAGACAAAATGAACTCGCTGTATCAGACATATGCTGATGAGATTTTCTTATCAAGGACACTTTTTGGAAGGAGTCAAAGACGATAAATGTTTAATGAACATGAATTTAGGGAATTTTCAGATGAGCTGTGGAAAGCGGCAAATCAAGATGGCAGAGGTGATTCCACGGCAATAATCGAACATATATCATACATCCTGTATTGTAGATTCAAGGGACATGATTATTTTTGGAATGACTTGATTAGTATTATTAATGCTAATGGGGCTCAGCAGGCTACTGAATTTTATCAAAAGGAATTGAGATCTAATATAAGATTTCTTTTCAGTAATGATTCCGAATTTTCTCCGCTCCCATTCGGCCCGAACGCTTTTGAACGTATTATCTATTTGTTAGACATAAACTTTAGTTATTATTCTGAGAACGAATTGATAGGGAAACTCTTTGAATCCCTTTTAGATAAAGCATATAGCCAAAAATCAGGGATCAACACAACTCCACGACTTCTTGCTAATTCTATGGCCAGAATGCTTATTGACACTAGTGACCTTGCGTCTAATGAATTAAGCATTTGTGATCCAACTTGTGGAACCGGGACGTTACTTATCTCAATTATTGAACAACTAGGTTTAAGATATCAACTTCTTTCAAACCCGATAGGGTTTGAAATTAATACTCTTGTTTCGAGGATAGCACAATTAAACATGATATTTCGGGGCTTACCTTCCTCAGAAATACATAACAAGGACAGTTTGTCTTTGTCTGAGAGACATCGTGGAAAATTCGATTTTGTCATCACCAATCCACCAATTTCAAAAAGATATGACCGAATGCCTGACACGATGTGGTATTCAATGGGAATGGGGTATTCAAAAAATGGCACACGAAGCTATGAGTTTATTGAGCTAGCACTTTCATTATTAAAGAGACAAGGTCGTTGTGCAATTATTGTCCCTGAGGGTATGTTATCAAGTAATGTGAGGTATGATATTGAGTTTCGACGTAATATATTATTGAACTTTCAAGTCGATGGAGTTGTTTCTTTACCACCGGGCATATTCCCTGGTACCGGAATAAAGACATCGCTCTTACTTGTTTCTAATAATCCAAGTAGTCTTAATAGGGAGATATGGTTTTATGAGTTTGATCAAAGACCCAATCAGTTACGCAATGATAAGCAATTATGGGATGAATTAATTGATTCATGGAATATGTATATTAAATATGGAAAAGGACCAGATATTAATCAAGACCATAATTGGATTACACCTTCTTGGGAAATTGAGGACAAACAGTACCAACTTGCTGCATCATCCTACAGAAAGCGTGTATTCGATAGAAAATGGTTGGACCCAAATCGCTTAATAAATGAGCTAAGAGAACTTGAAGGGCAAATAAGGACCGAGATGGATGAACTTTTTATGATTCATTCTAAGGAACGGACAGAATCCCCTCAAATAGGCACTAATTTCAAAGAAGTTACAACCACAGCCGCTGAAGCGGATTTAAACACTGTTATGCATGCTTTAAAGGAGCATTTATCAGAAAAACAAAAGGCTTTATTCGACATTTTTGTAGATGCACAGCAGCCTCTTGCCATTCATGAGGCTGCAAAATTAGTGAATAAAAAATTAAATGAAAGTACAAAATTGGGAGTTCAAGAAGCAAAGCAATTTACGGAATTATTACAGGCCCTAGGACTTATTGAAGCTGTATCATCAGGGGTGATGCTTTATCCCAAACAATCCTCTGAGGAGAGCGATCGAATAGTAAGCTTTCATAAGCCGATAAATATTATTCTATGGAAGAGAGCAACAAATTTGCTGAGGAGTTAAAAATTGTATGAGACTACTTAAGATACATATTAAGAAATATAAACAATTAAATGATTTTACAATTAACTTTAAAAGTATTGAAAGAAGCGTTGGGAAGGACCCTTTTCGGTTTTTAATTGGTAGAAATGGTGTTGGTAAAACATCACTGCTTGAAGCGATGGGACTAATTTTCACATGCATTATGCAAGATGAAACACCGGGATTTTACTTCGAGATGATGTATTCAATAGAACTTGATGGAGTAACAGTTAAAATCGAGGTACAGCCTAATGGTGATATTCTACAGCTTTCTCAGCGGGGTATTCCAGGTAATGCGCACGAAATAGATACAGAATCACGACTACAAGTTCATGTGGTGGACTCAACTGGCATGAAAACTCGGCTTGATTTACGTAAACGCCCGTTCAGTGAGTGGAAGGAATATCACCCTCGGCGGATTATTGGATATGCGTCGGGCCCAACTAACATTTTTGAGGATGTGTTACTACATTCACCCGAGGAATCGATTAAGAGTGATATTTATGATGCTCGTCATGGATCTCCTGCAGAGCAAGATTATGATTTGCAAATGTTAGAGATTGAGCATTCACTTATAAATCTACATCGTCTTTACGATGATGCTTCGTACTTATATATTGATGGTGAAACGTCAAAATATGTATTGCTTTGTTTAAGTGCTGCTATACCTTCATTATATTCGGAGAAAGAACCCAAACTTGATAAAAGGTATATTGCCCTTCGTGAAAAGTTGTTTGATATGATCGGAGGGGTAAAACCGATTGGAGTTACCTTTGTAGTTGATGAAGAAAAGCTTAAGGAATACATTGAATCGCATCAAGTTCCTCCTAGGTTTCAATTACTTGTAAAATGGATGAGTACACAAAGAGAACTACCTAAGGATCAGGCAATTTGCCATGTTTGGAATATTTCCAGAGATAAGACAAACACATCAAACGCTATTTTTAACCAAAGCATTAAAAAAGAGAGAGTTGCTTTTTTTTCCATTTCGGGGCATCAAAATGATGAATATCGATGCCAGGGGTTCGGGTTCGATATTAACCCATTTGATCTACTAACTATGCTTCTTGTTGCTAAACGAGAAGGCTTCCTTTTGGATGCACACCTCATGTTTAAACATAAAGGGTTAGAGCAACTAATTCATGAAGATGCCTTAAGTGACGGAGAGTATCTGTGGGTCGGGCGTCTAGGTCTAGTTCTACTATCACGTGCAAATGGAAATGGAGACGTTCTATTTTTATTTGATGAACCTGATGTCCATTTAAATGAATCTTGGAATGAACAATTCGTGGAAATGCTTCATCAACTGTCTGAAAATGACAAGGGGAAAACGAAGGATGAGTTTATAATCGCCACACATTCTACACTTTTGCTAACAGATGCGGATCCTGATCAATTGTATTTGTTAGAAAGATCTAGAATTGAACCTACTCATGTTGCGCCGATGTCAATCTCGACTTTCGCGGCAAATCGTGCAGAGATATCAAAACGTATTTTTGGAGTGGACTCACCTATTGGTCAATACTCAATGAGGTTGTTGAAGGAAAAATTCAACTCCGAAGATAAAAGAGAGTTAGTTGATCTTATGAAGAAAGTAGGCCCGGGTTACTATCGTTTCCGTATCCACACTCAAATAGAAAAACTGGAGCAATCAAAAGATAATGAGGAAGGAGGAAAAGAAAATATTACTTCAGACGAAGAAGACTAATGTAGAAACTGACATGCGTTTGGTATGTCAGTTTATTGAACGGGTTCTTCATTATGTGGCATATTCCAAAAGAACAAGATTTAATATTAATGATTTTAAAAAAAACTTTATGGGTCAAGGAGTAGATTGGTTTATTCGTTACAAGGCTGTAAGAGGTGGTCTTTCAAACTTATTCAAACTAAAGCAAGAAGATCGTAAAGCCCTCCACCTAGCCTTCCAAGGAGATATTAAGTTTTTTACATATTTAGAACGATTAAATTATAAATTAAAGTTCCCTGACCTTCCAAATTGCGTAAAGAAAGTTGCAAAGCCTTTTTTTGAAGCACTTTATGATGATATTTTGGGAGGTTCAACGGGATTTCGTATGAATGGACTTTCAGTGCCGCAGCTAAGGCGCGTACATGTAAGAAAGGGGTATTTTGAGGCAAATAAAAAAACTAATGGCTATTTTAATCCGGTATGTCCTGCATGTCTCGGTGAGATTGCCGTTACAGAAAAAGATGGTTATGCTGATTTGGATCATTATTTAACTAAGTCAATTTACCCAACTCTATCTATTTCTCCAGATAATTTAATTCCACTTTGTAAAACTTGCAATGAGAATATCAAAGGTGCTCAAGATCCATTAAAAAATTATCCTAAAAAAGGAGGTCTTCTAAATATTTTTTTTCCTTACCATCGTCCGGGCATAGATTCTATCACTGTAGAGATTAATCAACGTGATCCTGATGAAAAGTTTATGGTTGTTACCGTAAAAGGGAAGGAATCTGAAAGTATTAGAGTTGAAAATTTCGAAGCTTTATTCCAGTTAAATGAACGATGGTCTGGGAAAATAAACTCCAGTTTGTATGAAACGGTCAGAGCCCATATTATAAGTGAATTCATAGATGGAGAGGAGCTTTTAACTGAAACCTCGGTTCGAAAGAAACTTAACAAGATGTATACTGCAGAGATGCGTATACGATCAACTGTCCCAGATTCCTACTTATTGGCTCAATATATAAATATCCTTACTGTGAGTAGTGATAAATTTGTGGGGTTTTATAAGGATATAACCGAAACAATAGAACTTGAATTAAAAGAAGGATGTTTATAGAAAATTTGAGTCCAATTGGTCGGTTCACAACTTTCTTTACATGGTAATTTTTAGTGGTTCACGACTTTCTTTTTTTTGCCTTTATCACGAGCCGCGGCAAACCCGGTAAAATCAACAAAATCGGTTCACGACTTTTATATCACCTGACAAAGATGTCTCGATGTAAAAAAGTCGGAAAGTAGTAAAGAATGTTGGAAAACGACCTCAGAGAGAAAGTCCCGATGAAAAATACACACTCATCGGGACTTTCTTTTTTTATATTGAAAGGAGACAAGCATTTCTTCTTTCTTAGGAGATCGAATTTGTTTCTTCGATCTGCTTCATTTGAGTTCTTACCGATTGACTCCATCAAATTCCCCTCAAGTCCTAGCTTACTCACTTGTTCGAAGTATTGTACCGCGTCACCTTCATACACTTTTACCTTTGTATAAAGGTCTGTTTCTACAAATGATTCCTCTAATAACTCTTTTTGTTTGATAAAAACCGAGCTGACAATGCTTCGAAATATGGCTTGCCATCATTATTCTGGTAATCTGTGATTCTGTAGCTCAGGAAATTTAATTGTCATATTAGTATTGTGTATACAATACACGTTAAGTTTTTTTATATTGGAGACCATACATCTGAAACCTTCTAATTTTAATTTTGAGATATGATTACTGGAGTTGATAGGTTTATTTTCTGCAGCATAAGTTAAAAGTTGTGGAGAAACAAACATAATAAAACACCTCGTGATAATTGTACAATGAGGTGTTAGAGATTGCTTTAGGAGATTGTATGGAATATAAATATTACAAAAACAGTAGGATCAATAAAGATGTTACAAAAAAATAGGATTTTCTCAATTGCAAAAAATAAGTAAAACTTGGCAATAAATTAATTGAACCAGCAAAAAGCAACTTAGCACCAACACAGAAAAAGAAAATCCAAGTTATCAGCTTTTGAAAAAATATAAGTGAACCATACATAAAACCTATTTTTATTTCACTTTGATCTGACTCTGCAAAGGTAGCTGCACTCTCATCATTAAATTCAACCCCTTCAACAAGCAAGGGACTCCCACAATTGCCACAAAACTTTTGTGATTTGTTATTTGTTGAGCAATTCGGACATTTTATCATATGGATACCTCAAGTAGTCCACAGTTGTGTGGAATTTATTATATTACAATAATATGCAAATTCTAACATTATTCGCCGAAAATTTCAGTAATTATTTTTCTGATGTGTGTATTTTTACTTATAAAAAACTCATTTTATTAGATAAAAAAGAAGAAACGCTATAAAATAACGTTTCACCTTATGTAAATCAATCTTTACATCTGTGTGTCTTTATTAGTTAATGTAATTAATGGATACATTACAATTTCTTGTTCTATCGTGCTTCATTAATAACATCTAATAGACTATACGAAAGAGTATTTCCTACAAAAGGTCTCAATGCATCAATCAATCTTGCCCTTTTGTCTTGATCATCCCAAATTTCACCATTATTGTGAACAATACAGTTTCTAATTTCATTCAATTTTAGTATTATATCAGATTCTGTCGGCAATGTCGTACCTAGTTCCTCGAAATACTTCTCCATTCTATCGAACAATGGCATATTACCATATCTTTAGGACTAAAGGTGCTTCTTTCGAATTTGCCACATATTCAACTAGATTATGCAAACATTTCTCGAAAGTTGATGCAACCGATATAAAAAGAGAAGTATGTGAAATAATAGGAAATATAGTGAGCATCTCTATATTTTTTAATTCAGTAAATACATACGGGATCTCTTCTTTTCCAGTATTAATTGTAATACCTTCTGTTCGCACAACATATTCATCTAATTTCTTACTAACCATTCTTTAGCTAGAAAATAGAGCTAATAGAAATTGAAACTGTTATGTATATTATGTAGTTACTTAATCCAATCCTCTTTACACTTCCCTATTCACAAACTTGTTTACATTCTTTATTCATGTATGGGACAAATACATCTACGTGACTCGTTAAGACAAAATCCAAACTCTGAGACATTATGTAGCAGCAACCAGTGCCGCGGAACTTCAAGATCGATATAGTATTTTCGTTTAATACATCTTAGTTACTATATCATATTATCTTTGTGCTTAAATTAATAATAAGTAAAATAGAATCCATTATAAGGAAGTTGAATCCTATAATTATAATTTATTGGAAAATAATTGAATTTTATAATATTATTATCCTGTAGTTAAATATAGTAATAATTGGAAGGAATGGTACTGTGTTCAATCATGGTTTAAAGAAATTATTAACTGTAGGGCTTATCGCATCTTCACTTGTTGTTACTGCTCAATCAGCTTTTGCCACTTCACCTTATGTAGAAGAAAATGAGACGTATAATAATAACATTAACACACCGACAAGTTTTAGCTGGGGTCAATATGCTACAGGATACATTGAAAGTAGTTCTGATAGTGATTGGTGGTCTTTTTATGCAGACGCAAACCAAGGTGGAAGACCTGTTACTCTAGTATTAAACACACCTCAAAATAAAGACTACAGATTTACTGCAATAGATAGTATTGGTTCCCGTCCAGACAATTTCACATGGGGAACTCAACAAAACGGTCTAATTACGGCTTCATTTACATTGAGAGCAAACACTACCTATAAATTTAGAATTTATGGAACTGGCCCTGACGATTTCACTCCTGTATCTGGTAATTCTTCAGATAAGTACTATTTATCTGTTAACTAACTCATAACTATTTTTAAACATCTATTCCCCTTTATTTACTAAGGGGATTTTTTATTTTCTAACAACTTTCGAGAAATTGGCTGTTGAAAATTATTTTCAAATTCTTTTTTATAAGATAATAAAATTAAATTTTTTAATATGTATTTACAGTATATTCCATTATTAATTCTCAAGTAAGTGAGATGCATAACCGCCCCTTTCCTCCAAGATTGTTGGCTGGTTATTTCTCCTCCCCTGCTTGTTTTCTTATTTTGGCTTTTTTCCTAGGGATAAAAAAATCCATGTTGAGTGACATTAAAGTTGGTAACTCAACTTTCGCACCTAAGAAAGCAGTCTAATTCCTTGCCGCTGTAAGAGTATAGAAGAAAAATATGCATCTCTTGACAGAAAAACACCCTCTTTGTTTGGTATCATGGAAGTATCGAGCAACCATGCAAACAAAGAAAGGTGTTGTAATTCATATGTTACACCAAAAACCCTTGTCTGAACAGGCAAAAACACGTTGTTCTATCTGGTTCTCAACCTTACAAATTGGTCAACTCTTACGAAAAGCTGGAATTAACAAGTCGTTTGGTCCGTCCAGTTTAGCTGTGTTTCAAATCTTGTTCTCTCTCGTGTTTGAAGGTCGAAATTGGTTTCGTCTTTTGGAGAGTGAGCGTGGTGCGTCGCTACCTGGAAAAGACGTCATCTATCGTTTTCTTAATCAAGGCACTTTCGCTTGGCGGAAGTTTCTTCATAGCTTTGCTTTAAAAATCATCCAGCACTTTGAATCGCTTATTACTCCTTCGCGGACGCGTGTTTTTATCATCGACGATTCCGTTTTAAACCGTAATCGGAGTAAGAAAGCCGAGCTTCTAGCTCGAGTATTCGACCATACGACTGGCCGTTTCACCAAGGGGTTTACCATGCTAACGCTCGGTTGGTCAGACGGGTTTAGCTTTGCTCCAATTGACTTCGTCATGTTTTCTTCGGCCAAACTGGTGAATCGAATTTGCGAAATGAAAGAACATCTATACAAGCGCAGTCATGGGTACAAACGTCGGCTAGAGGCTCTCACCCGTAAGCCGGACGCCGTCGTAGACTTGTTACAGCGTGCACTTTCTGCTGGATTTACAGCTGGTTTACTCAAGCACCGTTACTTCGGAAGCTTGATACAATGGGACTTTCGGTTATTGGAATTGCTCAAAGAGATGAAACAACGCTATCGCTTGAATGACAAGTTGATGAGCTTGAAAGAGCTATACAGCACGCTTCCTAAAAACAAAAACAATGAAATCTTAGGTTCTGTCATCGTCGAAACAGCTTGCGGGTTACCTGTTAAGTTGGTTTTTGTCCAAAACCGTAACAAACGCCGGGAATGGCTGGCGATCCTCAGCACCGATCTGACGGTAAGTGCAGAGGAGGTCGTTCGAATCTACGGAATGCGTTGGAGCATCGAGACCTTTTTCAAATTCACCAAAAGCTATCTTAAGCTCGGAACTGAATTCCAAGGTCGTTCATTTGACATGCTGATCAGCCATACAACGGTCGTATTTAGCCGTTATTTAGTTATGGAATTTGAACGGCGGCAGGAGAATGATACCAAGTCGCTAGGCGGTCTATTTTTCCTTTTTGCAGATGAAGTAAGAGATTTGGATTACCAAACCGCGTTGCAGCAACTAATGACATTTTTCCTACAGATCGCCAAAGCCAAGACAAAACGGGAGAAGTCCAATGTATTTTGTCAACTCCATGAGTGGATCCTCGGTTTGCCCAGCTACATCAAGGGTTTGTTCAAAGATCTAAGCTGCGAAAGTTGAGTTGGTAAGAAATTTAAGCATTATAGAAAGTCCCAATTTTTCAGATGTTCGGGACATTATTAATTGCAAAAAAGAATGAATTTAATTGCAATATTGATGATTAAATAATAATTGAGAATGATATATTTAAATCAAACAATTCTTCTGTTTTAACAGAAGGAGAATGAGGCGTGATATCAAATTATTGGTTGTTAGATGCGTGTGATCAAAAAGAAATAGATGAAATCATTAAAATAAAGACTTCTTTAAATATAGAAAAATCAAAGCTGATATAAATACATGATCTCTTAGTTAGTCCCGGTGAGCTATTACAGTCACCGGGACTATTTTTTTTGTAGACTTACGAAGGGGCATTCAGCTAACGGACAGGATAATTGAAAGATAATCTGCCGTTTGTGGTTTATATAATTCTGACTATATTCTTTGAAATCGCAGAATGTTCTTCAAATATTTTCAAATCATGAAACGGTAAGGGGATTAATCCTTGTTTATGAGCATTTGATAAAAAATTCTCATTGTTTTCTGTATTAGAATAAACCCCAATAGGTCTATTACTTTGTATATTTTCACACCAATAACACTCATCACCAGTGATTACGTAGTCTTTGTTATCATTTGTAAAATAGATAACAGAGGATCCATCGCTATGTCCACCAATGACTTTAAACCTAAAAAGATTTTCGTAAGTATATTCATCTTCTACGGTTACTGGATTACATTGCAGCAGTTTTTCTTTAATGGAATCCGAGCAATTGTTAATTGCAAAATCGTAGTCAATTTTAGAAATAATTATTGTAGGGTTATCCATTAGATCCAAGTTTTCAATATGGTCAAAATGGCTATGTGTTATAATGACAACATCAGCAGATACTTTATTGTTTATTATCTTTCCTAATTCATTTTCGACTCCAGTAAATGTAATTCCCCACTTAGATGCAGTAGCCTCATCTCGAAACCCTGTATCAATAAATATAATTTTATCATTATACTTTGCTATATAATAAGACCACGAAATAGTTGTTTTCATTTCTGAATTACCCATATCACGATAAATATACTTATAGTAAAACGGAGATTCTCCAAATTTAACAGCATAAAGTTCCATAGATTCTTTCATCCCCTTTAGTATTCTTATTTTTAGTATTCGATAATATTTTTAGTATTCCTTTGTAAAGCTTTATGCAGCTGTGGAAGGTTTTCAACTGAAAATACTCACCTTTTAAACTTACGACAGCTACCAAGGCAGAACCGTTTTAGAAAGTTATTACGCTAACGGGCAGGATTGCGTAGTGGTTACTTAACTACTGGGAAGATGGTAAGATAAGGATATCCTTTGGAAATTATTCACTCTATCGGGAGGAGTCAAGAATGATTCAATCAATTGTTCATATTGCTCTTGTGGTCAAAGATTATGATGAAGCCATAGATTTTTATACTAAGAAGCTGAACTTCACTTTAGTTGAGGATATCTATCAACCTGAACAAGATAAACGATGGGTAGTAGTATCTCCACCAGGTTCTGTTGGTACCACAGTATTGCTTGCAAAAGCATCAAAACAGGAACAAGATATGTTTATTGGAAACCAGACGGGTGGTAGAGTTTTCCTGTTTTTAAGCACGGATGACTTCTGGAGAGATTATAATGACATGGTGTCAAAGGGAATTGAGTTCGTTAGAGAGCCCGAAGAACAATCATATGGAATTGTCGCCGTATTTAAAGATTTATATGGGAACCTATGGGATTTACTAGAGTTCAGTGAAGATCATCCTATTTCCAAGAGAATAAAATAGTAACTACTTAGGTCTACCCAAAATTTTGTTGGATATTTTCTTCGTTGGCACAAGGGAATATGAATAAATATGGAGAATAGAGATTTATTCCATATTAGGGACGTGAGCCAATTGAAATGCAC
>NZ_BMHE01000028.1 GCF_014640555.1 Paenibacillus marchantiophytorum
CCCCCTCAAGATGAGATTTCCCAGTATGTAAGACCCCTTGTAGACGACGAGGTTGATAGGTTCGAGGTGGAAGTGCGGCAACGTATGCAGCTGACGAATACTAATCGGTCGAGGGCTTAACCTAATCCCAAGCAAGTGAAGATAAGCTTTGTAGCGAATTCCGAATACTTGGTTGGGGCCCAGAAATCCTAAGAACATCTAACTTTACGCACGTTTCGTATCTAGTTTTCAGGGAATACTATTTCCTGTGGTTGTGTATTATAGCTTGGAGAGATACCCAAGTGGCTATAAGGGGACCCTCTGCTAAGGGGTTAGACTGCGTAAGTGGTGCGAGGGTTCGAATCCCTCTCTCTCCGCCAGTTTCCAACTATATACACTTTTTATGTGGCGGCGTAGCTCAGCTGGCTAGAGCGTACGGTTCATACCCGTAAGGTCGGGGGTTCGAGCCCCTCTGCCGCTACCATAAAACCAATCAATTCGGAGGCTTAGCTCAGCTGGGAGAGCATCTGCCTTACAAGCAGAGGGTCGGCGGTTCGATCCCGTCAGCCTCCACCATTTCCTTTTACGCCGTTGTAGCTCAACTGGTAGAGCAACTGACTTGTAATCAGTAGGTTGGGGGTTCAAGTCCTCTCGACGGCACCATCTATAATGCACGGAGCTGTGGTGTAGTGGCCTAACATGCCTGCCTGTCACGCAGGAGACCGCGGGTTCGAATCCCGTCAGCTCCGCCATTATTTTAAGTAAGACAAGCTAGTAGTACGTAAATAAGGCTCGGTAGCTCAGTCGGTAGAGCAGAGGACTGAAAATCCTCGTGTCGGCGGTTCGATTCCGTCCCGAGCCATTGAGATGGTTGTGCTGCTTTGATGCAGCACAGGTATCTCGTATCTGGAGGCTTAGTGAAGTGGCTAAACACGGCAGACTGTAAATCTGCTCTCTCCGAGTTCGGTGGTTCGAATCCATCAGCCTCCATATTTCCATGAGTCATTAGCTCAGTTGGTAGAGCACCTGACTTTTAATCAGGGTGTCGTAGGTTCGAATCCTACATGACTCACTTTTATAAGTAAACAACATGGACCAGTTAGGGTCTTTTTTTATATGAAGAGGCTTCCCAAAAGGTTAAAAACCTGAGGGAAGCTTTTTTTTGTCCACATAGATTCATTTCAAAAAAGTATTTACATGTTTTGGAGCCATCGAGGAGGAGTAAACGCAGCTGCCTCGCGCAGAGATAAGGGAACGTCAAGCCTCTATTCTGGGAAAAATCACTATTTTTGCGAGCTTGAGGGAACTACAGGGCGCTATTTTACTGTTTGAGGGGGAAATTCAGCGTTTTTAGCAGAAATAAGGCCCTGTAGTTCCGCTATTGCCTCAGCATCCCTGCTATTTACCGAAATAGCGTACCTGAGTTCCCTTAATAAGATTCCCCCGTTCTTATAAGCTCATCTCCTGCAGGCGAAGCCGTGTTCTCATAGGGCTATCTACTCTAAATGCTATTTCAACTTATCAGTAACAGACTGCATCTTCTGCTGCATGGATGCTGGCTTGTCGCGGCGATCGTCGATTTTGATGGAGGTGGAGACGCGTTCAGCACCGTTCGTGAAGGGAACTTCATGGACGGCACGAATGACAGCTAATACGCGATCTAAGGAGCCTTCAAGAATGGTGCCCATAGGTGTCATTTGGAAGGTGATGTCCGTATGTTTTTCTAATTCCTTGTGTAGGTCAGCAACATAGCTGCTAAGGCTGGTAGTTGCTGTCCCTATGGGGATAATGGTGAATTCAGCGATGGCCATTGGATGTTATGGTCTCCTTTCATTTAGATAAGGCTGTACCTCCTATTGTAGAGGAGTGGCGCCATAGAAAGCAATGTTAGGAGCTAGCCAGGTCGATGATGTAGTCAGCCGTTCTGGCGGCAAGCGCCATGATGGTATTCGTCGGGTTGACTCCGCTGGAGGTAACAAATACACTGGCATCGCAGATAAACAGATTAGGAATGTCGTGGCTTTGGCCATAAGCGTTAACAACGGATGTGGCTGGGTTATTGCCCATGCGGCATCCGCCCATCAGATGCTGCGTATCTGGCACCACGTAGGCAATTTGGCCACCGGCTGCCTTCAGAATCAGCTTCATATTGTCAACGGCATGATCAATGAGCTTTCGATCATTTGCGCTATATGCGAATGAGACAGAAGCGCGCGGCATGCCGTTTTCGTCTTTTTCCTCGGATAAGATGACCTGATTATCGGGTTGCGGAAGCACTTCGCCTACCATGGTTAGCCGTCCATAGTAATTGTAATCACGCATCGCTTCTTTCAGATGTTCTCCCCATAAGAAGTCTTCGGCTGATTTACTGATCCCTTGAGCCATGTCAATGGGTCTTGTACCATGGGCGTGAAGGGTATAGCCGCGTACGAATCCTCTATGCAGATCAGTCTCGTAGAAATCCTGAGTGGACGCAAGGACAGGTGTTCCTTTGTAGAGGCGCACTTCCTGATCAAATTTGGCGTAAACATCGTTGCTGCTGTGTGTCATGATCGCGCGGCCTACCCAACCGCTGGAATTAGCAAGACCATCGGGAAATAGCGGTGTAGCTGAATGCAGCAGCAGACGAGGAGTTTCTACAGCATGCGCGCATACAATCACTGTTTTGGCTCGCTGGCGATAGGTTGTTCCTTGATGGACAAAGAGAGCGCCACAGGCATGTCCATATTCATCGATTTCGATTTGAGTGACCATGCAATTCGTTAGTACCTCCGCCCCTGCTTGAACAGCTTGAGGGAGGTGGACGATCAATGTACTGAATTTGGCATTGGTCATGCAGCCCTGCATGCAGAAACCTCGATGTGTACAAGGGGATCGACCGTCCTGTGGAGCAGACAAAATGGCGAGGGGTGTCACGACAGACTGAATACGTAAAGTGTCACAGCCTTTTTGAAATAGATAAGCATTCGTGCTCAAGGCATCATGCGGTGGATGAGGATAGGGACCATTGAAATTCCCCCACGGGAAATATTTGGGTCCGGAAACCGCGACTTCTTTTTCAATCCTGCTGTAATACGGTTCTAAATCTTTGTAATGAATCGGCCAATCCTCGCCCACGCCGTCGATCGATTTGGTTTTGAAATCTGATTCATGGAATCGCAAAAAAACACCGGTAAAGTTCTGTGTTCCCCCGCCAACCCCCCTGCCGGAATGATCATATCCCATGTCAAAAGGATCGCTTCCGTCGAATATCCGCGTATCCTCCCAGGCGAGCTGCCGCATGCTTAACTCGTCGCTGGCAAAGTCTTTCTCTGGGTCCCGCCAAGGACCCGCCTCAAGGACGACAACGCTAAGCCCAGCTTCGCTGAGCTCTTTGGCCAGCACGCCGCCGGCAGCTCCTGCCCCTACGATTAGAATATCGACAGCATCATGTTCATGTCTCCAATTCATGGCTTCCTCACGGCCTCCCAAGGATCGACTTGGCCCGGCGCTGTTCTGACATACCCTCGTGGATAAGCGGGGCCTCCAAAACCGATCTCTGACCAAACCAAAGGATGAGAATAGTAGGCATCAACGCTCAGTTGAAGCAGTTTCTGAAACAGCGCTTTCTGAGGGATGCCATCCCATGAACGGGTGGGAGGATAGGTTGCCGTGCTGATTTGGCGCATGATTTGGCGCTGCGCAGGTTCGTCGAGTTTGAAGAAAGGCAGACTTGCGGCTAGCCAACCGGCCTCATCAATCCCTTTCAATCCCTGACGCAGCAAGTGTCGAATGGGGGGAGTGTCGCGTTTACGTTGGCCTTCCCCTTTGTTGTCAGTCAAAGCTTGATCCATATGACTAAGTATATATTGAATGATATCCCCACGGTGATCATCCATGAGCAGGCCGCACCAAGTTCTTAAGGTTTCAGCCTCAACGTTGGTTAAGAAACCATAGGACTGCTCACGTATTAAGCGAGCGGCAACGATAGAGCGCGTATGTGGATCCCATTCCTTTTGTTCATCCATGACGTTATATGTCGGATAATAGGTGTTTTTTATCATAAGTTATCTCCTCAGAATCACAGCAGTCTCTGTACAATTATTTCCAAATTCACGAAGAATATGAGTAGAACAGACGATTAGCCGAACTCATTATGTAGAGAATTCAAGAAAGTATTGGATTTTAACCCAATGAATGATTTGGCAAGAGTGGTAATGTTGTGGCATATAGGAAACATTTTAGGAATGAAAGACTTTTCATTACCATGGTAACCTTATTCTAGACCGAGAGAACATTCCCATTTTTACAAATAATCTCGCACAGGAGGAAATATGATGATGAAAAGTTTGGCACACCGTACGCTGGGGATCACAGCCGCGATAACGATTGCTTTATCTGCGACAACGGCAGTTTCCGCTTATGCGGCTAATGATGATATGGATGCTGTATCTTTGGCGAAAAAAATGGTTGGTGTCGATTACTCCAAAAGCAATGAGAAGCCATCTGCAGGCTTCGATTCGTCTGGATTAATCTATTACGTCTATCAAACTTTGAATTATTCGGTTCCCAGATCGCTTAACGAGCAGTTTAATATGAATAAAACGAAAATTTCGAGTTTGGCCAAAGCGGAGCCAGGTGACGTCTTGTTCTTTGGTAGTGGCAATAAGCCAACGTATGCTGGGATCTATGTAGGAGCAGGTAAAATGGTCATGGCTTCCCAGAGCAAAGACGAAGTCGTCACTCGCAATGTGAATGATTATAAGAGCAGTTTCATCAGTGGCAAAAGCATCCTTTCCGCCAAGGATCGGCTGAAAGCAGAATTGATTTTGACAGCCCAAAAATATCTAGGCACACCTTATGTCTTCGGGGCGAAATATGGACAAACCAAGACAATGGATTGTTCGTCGTTTACGAAAACGGTATTCGCGGAATACGGCATAACGCTGCCGCGTGTGTCCCGCGACCAAGCGAAAGAAGGTACTTACGTAAGCAAAAGCAATCTGCAAGTGGGAGATCTGGTCTTCTTCACTACGATAGATTCCGGTAAGAATATCGGTCATGTCGGCATCTATGTCGGTGATGGCAATATGATCCATACGTATGGCGAGGGCGGAGTGAAATTTACTTCCATTAATAAAGAGTGGTGGGCGGATCATTACGTGACGGCTCGCCGCGTTTTGAACTAGAGGTTGGATAAGAATCCCTTTTGCACCTACGTGCAGAAGGGATCTTTCACATCCAGGGGGTCACATATGCTACAATAGAGAGATAGATATAGAAGAAAGCTATTGGAGTAAGGAGAGAGGCAGATGGATTGGGAGCGAGTCAAAGAGCGATTGGAAGCGGTTTTACAGACACCTATACAGATTAGTTCCCTCCCCGAGGCGGCTTGGCTGCAGCTGGTTGAAGAACAAGAAGGCAATGCGGAAGGCTCAGGCCGAAGTGTTGTACGTGGTCAGGAAGTGCTGTTTTATTTATCAAAGGAACAGAATGATATTCGCGTTCTGGAAGTGTTCGGAGCCCAACTAACGGTATCTGAGCGCAAGCTGGTAGAAATGACTGTTGAGTCCAAGCAATCGCAAGAAAAGAAGCAATGGGGCACATTTCTTTCGGAAGATGAAAGAAAAGCGCATCAATTAAGAGATTGGCTGCTTGAGCAGATGGAACGCGGTTCGACTTATGCGGAACTGCCCGATGCGCTGGCTTCCCAATCCTCACTCTATTCGACCAAAATTCCATTGCTTTTATATGGCGATTATTCTCAAAACCAGAGTGTTTCCTACGCGGAACTGAAGAAGCTGTTGGAATCCTTCTTTGAATCCGAGATTATCTTGATTCCATTATTGGATAAAGAATGGCTGATTCTCGCTCCTGAAGGTCTATTAACCAGTGGCAGCGAGGAAAGGGATGGCGATGAGGAAGAGAGTGTTGAACAAATTCTCGATGCGCTTGGTTCAGGTTTATATGAAATGCTGGCTAATGAATGGGTGGGAGAATGTCATCTCGCTATTGATTATCCGGTTAAACCGGCCAAATCCTTATTCGCAACGATTCTAAAATTGCGGGAAACGATTATGCTAGGCCGTTCTTTCCATGTAGGCAGCTTCCTTCATTTGCGTTGGGAGCTTCGATTGGAGAAACTGCTGCATTTGATCGATGAAGAGGAAAAGTCAGAGTTCTTGGAACAGGTGCTTCGCGGCACGGATCATGCGCTGGATACGGAGACGGTGACGACGCTGGAACATTTCTTCTCTCTTGATTGCAATGTTAGCGAGACGGCGAAGAAGTTATATATTCATAGAAATACTTTGTTGTACCGTTTGGACAAGTTCAAAAACGAGACAGGACTTGATGTGAGAACCTTCAATCATGCTGTTTTGGTAAGACTGGCATTGCTATTGTACAAAGTAACGAAAAGAAAGTGATTTTTTTGTAGGGATTGTGCATAGTCAGTCAGGCATCTGTAGGGTAAGATGAGTATATTGAAAAGTTGATTAAGAAGTCATTAATCGATAAATCGTAGGGGGAATGAAACCATGGCAGGCGTACGTTTAAATCATATCGTTAAAAGATATTCTGGTGCAGAAGAATCTACAGTTAAAGATTTCCATCTTGAAGTTGAAGATAAAGAGTTCGTCGTATTGGTTGGAGCATCCGGTTGCGGAAAATCCACAACTCTTCGTATGATCGCAGGATTAGAGGAAATTACTGAAGGTGAATTGTACATCGGAGACCGCCTTGTTAATGATGTCGCTCCAAAAGATCGCGATATCGCGATGGTATTCCAATCCTATGCCCTTTATCCGCATATGACTGTTTATCAAAACATGGCATTCGGTTTGAAACTTCGTAAATTCAAAAAAGCTGATATCGATGCTCGCGTTCGCGAAGCAGCGAAAATTCTAGATATCGTTCATTTGTTGGATCGTAAGCCAAAAGCTCTTTCCGGTGGTCAACGTCAACGTGTTGCCTTGGGTCGTGCGATTGTTCGTGAGCCACAAGTCTTCTTGATGGATGAGCCGCTTTCCAACTTGGATGCGAAACTTCGTGTTCAAATGCGTGCGGAAATTACAAAATTGACAAAACGTCTTGGTGTTACGACAATCTACGTAACGCATGACCAAATCGAAGCTATGACAATGGGCGATCGCATCGTTGTTATGGACAAAGGTATTATTCAACAAGCAGCTACACCAGAAGAAATTTACAACTTCCCAGTGAATATCTTCGTTGCGGGCTTCATCGGATCCCCATCCATGAACTTCATGACAGGTACATTAACACAAGAAGGCAGCGGCATTTTCTTTAAAGCAGGATCTGTTAACGTTGAAGTTCCAGCTGGTAAAGCACAAGTATTGAAAGACAAAGGTTTCGTTGGTAAAGAAGTGATTCTGGGTGTTCGTCCAGAAGATATCCACGAAGAGCCTGTATTCTTGGAAGCATCCCCGAACACAGTATTCAACGTTAACGTTGAGTTGACTGAGAACTTGGGTCACGAAATGTACTTGTACCTGAACGGTATCGGCGCTAACACGGTAATCGCGCGTGTTGACGGTCGTTCCGGAATCAAAGAAGGCACAAACGTGAAATTGGCTTTGGACATGAACAAAATCCATTTCTTCGATAAAGATACTACATTATCTATCCTGGTTAATCCAAACCTGTAGGTTTAATTAGAAAGGCCAGCCGTTATCGGCTGGCCTTTTTGTTTGTATCTCGAAGACGATAGTTGATTTCACTTAGGTATTCCATTACGATGAAAGTATTGGAAAGAAATGAATATAAGCAGATGAAGCACGTTATGCATAGGCGAAACTCGGAGGAGATAGGACGATGGCCAAAAAAGTGAAGGTTTCCGAAATGGTGGCACAACTCCATATGGAGGTTCTTGCAGGTGAATCTGGACTGAAACGCCCGATAACAACCGGAGACTTGTACCGCCCTGGTCTTGAGATGGCAGGTTATTTCAATTACCATCCAAGAGAACGTATCCAGATGCTAGGGAAGACGGAAATTACCTTCATGGAAATGTTAACAACGGGTGTTCGGCGCAATCGCGTGGAACAGCTGTGCTCAGCGGAAGAAACACCGTGCATTATTGTGACACGAGGACTGGACGTGCCTGTTGAACTGCTCGAAGAAGCAACAAAGCGGGATCTTCCCGTGCTTCGCAGTCAGATGTCGACAACGATCTTCGCAAGTCGACTCACAGGGTTCCTTGAGAATAAACTAGCTCCTAGTACGACCATTCATGGCGTACTTGTCGATGTATACGGCATTGGGATGTTGATTACGGGAAGCAGCGGTATCGGCAAGAGCGAGACGGCACTTGAGCTTGTTAAAAGGGGCCATCGCCTTATCGCCGATGACGCGGTAGAAATTCGTCAGAATGGCGATAAAGTGCTGACGGGCAACGCGCCTGAGCTCATTCGGCATTTGCTTGAGATCCGCGGAGTCGGTATCATCAATGTGATGACGTTGTTCGGAGCAGGGGCTATTCGGAATGTGAAGAAAATTTCGGTCGTGGTGAAGCTGGAGAATTGGCAGCAAGACAAACAATATGACCGATTAGGCCTTGATGAAGAGTTGACTCGAATCATTGATACCGATTTGCCTCTCGTGACGATCCCGGTTCGACCAGGCCGAAACTTGGCCGTTATCGTGGAAGTGGCCGCGATGAACTATCGGTTGAAGCATATGGGCTATAACGCGGCGCTGCAGTTTACGAATAAACTGACCGAATCACTGAATGAAAACTTCGAAGATTTCGATTGATAGTCGGTAAATCAACTATATGAAGGAGTGAAACTATGCTCGAGAGTGTTGCGTTTTCCCTTGGACCGATACATGTCCGATGGTATGGAATTATTTTAGGTACAGCAGCGCTGATTGGCTTGATGTTAGCAATCCGGGAAGGCAAACGATTCCGTATCGTGCCTGATTTCTTTATGGATTTATTGTTGATCGGCGTGCCTTCCGCCATTATTGGAGCGCGAATTTATTATGTAGCCTTTCAATGGGACGATTATAAGAATAATCTAGCTGAGATATTTATGATATGGCATGGTGGGATAGCGATATACGGAGCCTTAATCGGCGCGATTATCGGGACTTTTTTCTACATGCGTGCGAAAGGGTATCCGTTCTTGCGAATCGCTGATATCTGCGCGCCAGGATTGATTGTTGGCCAAGCCATTGGACGTTGGGGCAATTTCATGAACCAAGAGGCGCATGGCGGGCCGGTCACGGAATCATTTCTGCGAGATACACTGCACCTCCCGAATTTTATCGTAAATCAAATGAACATTGAGGGTACTTTCTATCACCCAGCATTTCTATATGAGTCTGTATGGAATATTCTTGGGCTGCTCTTGCTGCTTTGGCTGCGTCGGAGACCGTTTCTCCGTGCTGGCGAGCTCTTCTTCGGTTATTTCATCTGGTATTCGATCGGCCGTTTCTTCATCGAGGGTGTCCGGACCGATAGCTTGGACATAACGGGCCCAACATGGTTGGCGTCGCTGATGGATACATTGTGGTCACCGATGACGCTTGTTTTCCAGCCAGGGGTTCTGACGTATGGTGGAAATGTGAGATTCTCACAGCTGTTAGCACTTCTGATTGTAGTTGTTTTGACGGTAGTCATTATCGTGAGAAGGAAAAAAGGCTACGCTAATGTGCGTTACTCGGATCCGATTGTATCAACGAAAGCTGGGGAGAACAATCAAGCGATCAAAGATCAAGATGTAGAGGATAAAGGAGCAAATTATGATTCAAACCGTACTGTTTGACCTGGATGGCACGATTGTAGATACGAATGAGTTGATTGTGCAATCCTTCTTGCATAGCTTGGAAGGTGAAACGCCGGAACCGCTGAGCAGGGAATTGATTATTCCGAATATGGGTCGGCCGCTCGTGGAACAAATGGAGTTTTTTACTGGACAAACAGAGAAGACGCAAGTGGATGCTCTCATTAAGAAATACAGAACTTTCAACTTATCGAAGCACGATGAGCTGGTTAAAGAGTTTCCCAATGTACATACCGTGATGGAGAAGCTTCATGCGAATGGCATCAAAATTGGTATTGTAACTAGCAAAATTCGTCAAACAACCTTGATGGGGCTAAAGTTATGCGGATTGGATACTTTCATCTCTACGATTGTAACCGTGGAAGATGTAAAAGAGGCAAAGCCGCATCCAGAAGGTATTTTGGCAGCGCTGAAAGAATTAGGAAGCTCCCCTGGTCAAGCGATCATGGTGGGAGACAGTCATTATGACATCGAAGCCGCCCAGAATGCCGGAGTCACCGCTGTCGGTGTCACCTGGTCATGGAAAGGCCGCTCGTATCTGGAAGGCTACAACCCTGATTACCTCATTGATGATATGTATGATCTGCTTCCAATCGTGGGACTTACGTCGGATGTGAATGCTGGTTGAGACAAACGGACAAGTATCCGGTAGACGGCCCCAACGCCTTATGGCAGATCTATCACACCGTCAGTAAGTGGAAGGCGATCCGGAATTTTGTTTTTATCCAAATTACACGGTACTCGCCCTCCCTGCGGATGAAGAATTGGATCTATCGTCATATTTTGGGTATGACGGTTGGGGAACATACGGCTTTTGCGTTAATGGTGATGGTGGATGTCTTTTTCCCGGAAAAGATTCATATTGGCACCAACACGATTATCGGGTATAACACAACGATTCTGGCTCATGAATATTTAACCCATGAGTACAGACTCGGTGATGTGCATATTGGATCACACGTGATGGTAGGTGCCAATACAACAATTCTACCCGGTGTAACGATTGGAGACTACGCGATCATAGGAGCGGGTTCTGTCGTCCATAAAGATGTGGCACCCTATAGTTTTGTGGCAGGGAACCCCCTGCAGACGATAAGAGAAGGACATAAGGACCAATAAGAGTTGTGCGCTACTCGCCGGTGCAGCTCTTTTTCTTTGCGCAGGTAGAGCGGTAAACAAACAAGCTAGGATACGCAAAGTGACAATTGACGGTCCCAGGGTTACGTGATAAAATAGCCGTACATTCTTTATTTTGGTAGTATGGTAGCACGTTACCGCATTAAAGTGAAATGAATCAGGAAATGAGAATGTATTCCTAGATGTTGAGGTGAGACGGTGTCGAAGCCAAAAGTATTTGAAAAACCGTTAGGGGTCAAGGATTACTTGCCCGATGCAGTGACGAAGCTGCGCAATATTGAATACCGTGTACTGGCTTGTATGGAACGCTGGGGGTATAACCAGATTATCACGCCTACACTTGAATATTATGATACCGTTGGAGTGGCAAGCTCCACAGAAGATAAAAAGCTGTTCAAACTGCTGGATCGCAAAGGGAAGACGCTTGTTCTGCGTTCGGAGCTGACGGCACCGATTGCGCGTGTAGCTTCATCTCTGCTCAAGGAACATGCGTTCCCATTGCGGTTGTCATACCATTCGAATGTCTTTCGCGCGATTGAAGAGGAAGCAGGACGTGATTCAGAGTTCTTCCAAACAGGTGTTGAGCTTATCGGCGATGCTTCATCCGAAGCGGATGCTGAAGTTGTGGCGCTCGCGATTGCTTCTTTGCAGGCTGCAGGCGTGAACACGTTCAAAATCGCATTGGGACACGTAGGTTTCCTTAATGGTTTGTTCCAAGAAACGCTTGAAGGTCGCAGCGATGCACAGCTTATGCTCAAAGAGCATTTGTTAAGTCGGGATTACGTTGGATATCGGGAAGCGATTAAGTCCTTGGCGCTTACGCCAGAGGTAGATCGTGAACTCAACGGCGTTCTGCGACTAAGGGGCGGCGATGAAATCTGTGAGCAAGCTCGTATGGTTTCGCAGCATCCGATCGCGCAAGATGCCATTCGACATCTATGCGAAGTATGGGATGTGCTCAAAGCTTACGGGGTAAGCGAACATGTCGTCATTGATTTAACGATGATTGGAGATTTCTCCTACTATACAGGTATGACGTTTGAGGGGTATGCAGCTGATCTTGGTTTCCCGGTGTGCAGCGGCGGCAGATACGATAATCTATTGGCTCAATTCGGACGTCCGGCTCCGGCAACAGGCTTCGCACTCAAGACGAATCGTATTCTTGAAGTGACAGGCAAAGAGACCGTGGAAGCGCCAAGTCGTGTACTGATTGCCTATGATATCGATCATCGGGAAGAAGCGCTGCAATTGGCGAAGGCGATGCGGGATAGCGAGCAAGAGGTTACCGTGATTACGCAGCTGGTGAGCGATCAGGAAGTTTGGTCCAAGGATCTTTCGGAGAAGGAAGACGGCGACTACGAGCTTCGCGGAACGGTGTATCAGGATGTTATCAAGTTGATCGATTAAGCAGTTGAACTAACGGTTGTCGAAGGAGGTTGGAACGGTGGATGATATTCTTAAAGTAGCGATGCCGAAAGGCCGTATTTATAAACAAGCAGCAAAGCTTTTTCATCAGGCAGGTTTGGCAATACCTGAGGATTTGGAAGAAGGGCGCCGATTAATTATTCCGGTGCCTGAGGCTAGAATGGAATTCATTCTTGCCAAACCCGTAGATGTTCCAACATATGTGGAGTATGGCGTTGCAGATATCGGGGTCGTGGGTAAAGACGTGCTTATGGAAGAAAATCGCAACGTGTATGAGCTTCTGGATTTGGGGATCGCCCGCTGCCGGATGTCAGTTATCGGTTTGCCGGATTGGAAGCAAGTGATCAATCCGCGAGTTGCGACGAAATATCCGAATGTTGCTTCCCAATATTTCCGCGAGCAGGGCCAGCAGGTTGAAGTGATTAAATTGAACGGTTCCATCGAGCTTGCGCCTCTTATCGGACTTGCTGATCGTATCGTGGATATGGTTGAAACGGGTCAAACGCTCAAGGAGAATGGACTTGTTGAGCAAGAGGAGATTTTCCAAATTACGAGTCGCTTGATTGCGAATCGTGTAAGTTACCGCATGAAGAATGACTCCATTCAGCGGTTGTGTGATATGCTTCAGGCTGTGCTGCCTGTGACTAAGGTATAGATGAACGGAAGATCAAGTGCAAGTGCAAGTGGAGCAAGATCAAGAGAGGATGATGGAGATGCGGATACTTCCCGCCTCGGAATTTCAGTTGAACCGCGAGGTCGAATATGGTTCACCGGAGCAAAATGAGACCGTCCGCCGCATCATCGATGAGGTGCGGCAGGACGGAGATGCTGCGCTGATACGCATGGCGCAGCAGTTCGACAACGTCGAGATCGCTGAGCTTCGCGTCAGCGACGAGGAAATCCAGGCGGCGTACGCGCAGGTGGACGCCGAGTTCCTGGCGGCGCTGCGTCAAGCCGCCGCGAATATTCGTGCGTTTCATGAGAAACAGAAACGCACGTCGTGGATGGACCTGCAGGCGAACGGCAGCCTGCTGGGCCAAATCATCCGACCGCTGAAGCGGGTCGGATTGTACGTGCCCGGAGGGAAGGCGGCTTACCCTTCCTCCGTGCTCATGAACGCCATCCCCGCGATCGTTGCGGGGGTGCCGGAGATCGCGATGGTGACGCCTCCGGCCACCGCGGGCGAAGCGGGCATCAACCCGCATATCCTCGTGGCAGCAGCCGAAGCGGGTGTGAAAGAGATCTACCGCGCAGGCGGGGCGCAAGCGGTAGCCGCGCTGGCCTACGGCACGCAGTCCATTCCGCCGGTCGACAAGATCGTCGGACCGGGCAACATCTACGTCGCGCTGGCGAAGCGCTTCGTGTTCGGTGTCGTCGATATCGACATGATCGCCGGGCCTACAGACATCGTCGTGCTGGCAGATGAGCACGCCGATCCCGAATACATCGCGGCTGATTTGCTGGCGCAAGCCGAGCATGACGAGATGTCACCGGCGATTCTGGTGACCCCGTCGCAAGAACTGGCCGAATCGGTTCGGCTGGAGCTATGGCGGCAGCTGGATGTGCTGCCGAAGAAAGCCATCGCAGCGGTGTCTACAGCGACCAAAGGAGCGATCCTCTTGGTAGATAGCCTCGACGAGGGTGTGGACGTCGTCAATCGCTTGGCTCCGGAGCATTGCGAGCTGCTGGTGCAGGAGCCTTTCAACCTGCTGCCGCGCATCGAGAATGCAGGCGCTATTTTCCTCGGCGCCTACAGTACGGAACCCGTCGGCGATTATTTCGCCGGACCTAACCACGTGCTGCCGACGAACGGCACGGCACGTTTCTCATCTCCACTGAATGTGGATGATTTCCTCAAAAAATCAAGTGTTATTCACTATAGCAAGGAAGCGCTGCTCGCCAATGGCGATATGATCATGACACTTGCCCGCAACGAAGGGCTGGAAGGTCACGCGAGAGCGGTGGAAGTTAGACTCAAGAAGGAAGGGAAGTTGAAATAGATGGCTGAACAGGATCAAGCTTTGACTCGCTCCGCGAGTGTAGTCCGCAGAACGAATGAAACCGACATTGCCCTGAAGTTCGAGGTAGACGGAACAGGAATTTCAGAGCTTCAAACGGATGTGCCTTTCTTGAATCATATGCTCGATTTGTTCACGAAGCATGGGCAATTTAATCTGAATGTCAACGCCAAAGGCGATATCGAGATTGATGATCATCACACGGTAGAAGATATCGGGATTTGTTTAGGCCAGACGCTTCGCGAAGCTTTGGGCGATAAACGAGGAATTAAACGCTATGCCAGCGTGTTCGTTCCGATGGACGAGGCGCTTGCGCAAGTCGTCATTGATATTAGCAACCGTCCGCATTTTGAATATCGTGCGCAGTATCCTTCACAGAATGTCGGCAGCTTCGATACGCAGCTCGTTCAAGAGTTCTTGTGGAAGCTGGCGCTGGAAGCCCGCATTACGCTTCATGTTATCGTGCATTATGGGCAGAACACGCATCACATGGTGGAAGCCGTATTTAAAGCGTTAGGCCGTGCTTTGGATGAAGCGACATCGATTGATCCTCGCGTGCAGGGGGTTCCTTCGACGAAGGGAGTGCTGTAAGCATGATCGCTATTATTGATTATGGAATGGGCAATTTACATAGCGTTAGCAAAGCGGTTGAGCGTCTTGGCTACGAAGCCGTTGTGACTGGGGATGCAGAGCAGATTCTCGCCGCTGAAGGAGCTATCCTGCCCGGCGTAGGGGCTTTCGGCGATGCGATGGAGCAATTGCGTGAGTCCGGACTGGATGGCGTTGTTCGGAGCTATGCGGAGTCGGGCAAGCCGCTGATCGGCATTTGTCTTGGGATGCAGCTGTTGTTTGCCAGCAGTGAGGAGCATGGGAACCATGAAGGGCTTGGCCTCTTGCCAGGTTCGGTCGTTCGTTTCCGCGGAGATTACAAGGTCCCGCATATGGGGTGGAATCGACTCAGCTACAAGCAGAGCGCAAGCCCCATTTTCCAAGGCATCGAAGAAGGGCATGTGTATTTCGTTCACTCCTACCATGCGAAGCCGGAGCGCGAAAGCGATCTGTTGGCGGTAACGGATTACCACCAGCCGGTGACGGCGATTGTAGGCCGGGATAACGTATACGGCATGCAGTTTCACCCCGAAAAAAGCGGGGATATCGGGATGCAGCTGTTGAACAACTTTCTGGCTATGTGCAAGTAGGCGAAATAGGGCGCTCTAAGGGCTCTTAAGTTAAAAAGGAGGTACCCCTCATGTTAGCCAAAAGAATTATCCCTTGCCTAGACGTCAAGGATGGTCGTGTGGTCAAAGGCGTGAATTTCGTGAATTTGCGCGATGCGGGCGATCCGGTGGAGCTGGCAGCGATTTATGATAAAGAAGGCGCAGATGAGCTCGTTTTCCTCGATATTTCGGCATCCGTAGAAGGCCGGGCTACGATGGTTGAGGTCGTTCGTCAAACTGCGGGAGAGATTACGATTCCATTCACCGTGGGCGGCGGTATCTCCAGCGTGGACGATATGAAACGATTGCTGCGTGCGGGTGCGGATAAGATCGGGATTAACACGGCAGCGGTTCGCAACCCTCAGCTCGTATCTGACGGAGCGCGCAAGTTCGGTTCTCAGTGTATTGTCGTTGCCATTGACGCTAAGTTTAACAGCGAGTGGGGCGAGTGGGAAGTGTTCACGCACGGCGGTCGCAATGCCACAGGCATCAAGACGCTGGAGTGGGCGAAACGGATGGAGGAGTTGGGCGCAGGCGAGATTCTCCTTACCAGTATGGACGCAGACGGTACGAAGGACGGTTTTGATCTGAAGCTGACACGCGCAGTGTCTGAGCTGCTGACGATTCCTGTCATTGCCTCAGGCGGAGCGGGTAAAGCGGAGCACTTCTATGATGTTTTCACGGAGGGCAAAGCTGATGCAGGGCTGGCCGCCACCATTTTTCACTATAAAGAGTTAACGATTCAAGGGGTCAAAGATGACCTTAAAGCTAAAGGGGTTGAAATCCGATGACATTTTCAATTGATCAAATCAAATTTGATGCACACGGACTTGTGCCTGCTATCGTGCAGGATGCTGTCAGTAAAGAAGTGCTTATGCTGGCTTATATGAACGGCGAGTCTTTGCAGCGCACGATTCAAACGGGTGACACGTGGTTCTGGAGTCGTTCCCGTGAGGAGCTTTGGAACAAGGGAGCAACTTCCGGTCACACGCAAAAAGTGAAATCACTGCGCTACGACTGTGATGGCGATACGCTGCTTGTTCTTGTAGAACAAGTTGGACCTGCTTGCCACAACGGCACGTATACGTGTTTCACAGAAAACGTCCCTGTGGAGGGGGCTGACCAGGAAGCTGCGCCTGCTGCAGAGGGCAATCGCTTCGCAATTCTTGGCGAACTCGAAGCCGTTATCGCTTCCCGTGACGCCGAGCGCCCAGAGGGTGCTTACACAACCTACCTGTTCGAAAAAGGTGTCGATAAGATTCTTAAAAAGGTCGGAGAAGAAACCGCCGAAGTCATTATCGCAGCCAAAAATAAAGACAATGACGAGCTTCGCTATGAAGCCAGCGATCTTATTTTCCACTTGATGGTTCTGCTTCGCAATAATAAATTGCCATTGGACGATATTATGAAAGAGTTAGCCAATCGGCATGTCAAAAAATAAATAAAACGACCTGGAGTGAATTCACGATGTTGATTGATTATCATACACATCATGTGCGCTGCGGTCACGCTTCCGGGGAACTGGAGGCTTACGTCAAACGCGGCATCGAGATCGGGCTGGGCCAATTGGGGCTTTCGGATCATATGCCGCTTTTGCATGTGAATCCGCAGGAATATTGGCCGGAGATGGCTATGCCGATGGAGGAGCTGCCCCGCTATGTGGAGGAGTGCCTGCATCTCAAAGAGAAGTACAAGGACCAGATTGATATCCGCGTTGGCTTAGAGGGTGACTATATCGAAGGCTACGAGTCGGAAATTGCCGCTATTATTAAGGCGTATCCGTGGGATTATGTCATCGGTTCGGTCCATTTTCTGGGTGAGTGGGATATTTCGGATTTCAGGCAGACCGCAGGTTGGGATGGCAAGGATATCTACGAAGTGTATACCCAGTACTATGAGGCTGTGAAGAAAGCAGCGCGAACGGGACTCTATGACTATATCGGTCATATCGATGTGATCAAACGCTTCGGCTACACGCCGGACCGTGATCCGTGGGAACTGGAGAAGGCGGCATTGGATACGGTCAAAGAGTGCGGCCTTGCCATCGAGCTTAATGCATCCGGCATGCGGATGCCGTGCAAAGAGATGTTTCCGAGCCGCCGAATGCTGGAATATTGCCATAAGGTGGGAATTCCTTTGACGATAGGCTCAGATGCCCATCAGCCGGAACGTCTTGCCCAATATTTGGATGAGGCTAGAGACCTGTTGAAAATGATCGGATTTAACGAAATAGCCACATTTCAAGCACGAAAACGACAACTTGTGACTTTTTAAATTCGACACCTTTCATGTATAATGAGTAGGGCGTGACAATCTATTTAATGAACCTTCGGAGGTAACCATTAACCATGCATAGCGACAATGTTAAAATTTTTTCCGGATCTTCGAATCCGAAGCTTGCGGAACGTATTTGTAAAGAGCTCGGCCAGCCGCTTGGACAAATCAAACTATCCCGTTTTAAAAGCGGAGAAATTTACTGCCTTTACGAAGAAACCATTCGTAACTGTGACGTATTCCTGGTTCAAACCTTCTCTCATCCAATTAATGAGCATATGATGGAACTCTTGGTCATGATGGATGCAGCAAAAAGAGCTTCTGCAAAAACGATCAACCTTGTCATTCCGTATTATGGTTACTCTCGTCAAGAACGTAAAGCTGCTCCGCGTGAGCCGATTTCTGCTAAATTAGTAGCTGACTTGTTCAGTGCTGCCGGTGCGAATCGTGTTGTCACGATTGACCTGCATGCGCCTGCGATTCAAGGCTTCTTCAATATTCCGGTGGATCATCTGACTGCGCTAGACGTGATCAGTGATTGCATCAAAAAGAAAAACCTGCCGAACCCGATCATCGTATCGCCGGATGCAGGCCGCGCCACTACTGCTGAGAAAATGGCTAACATCCTGGATGCGCCATTCGCTATGATGATCAAAAAACGTCCTGAACACAACGAGTCCGTGATTACTCACGTGATTGGTGATGTTGTGGGCCGTACGCCGATCATTATCGAGGATCTCATTGATACGGGGACAACGATTGTCAATGTTGTAGAGAGCTTGAAGGAAAGAGGAGCTCACGACGTATACATCTGTGCGACGCATCCTGTTTTCTCCGGCCCTGCTTTGCAGCGTTTGGATCACCCGAACATTAAGGAAGTTATCATTACTGACTCCATCGCGATTCCGGAAGGGCATTCCGATAAATTCAATGTGCTTTCTGTGGCTCCGTTGTTGTCGGATGCGATCCGTATTATTAATGATGGCGGTTCCCTATCCTCCCTCTTCAAATACGGCGGCGTGTAAGGAAGCTTTAAAAATCGCCTTTGAAAACGAGGTTGATTCAGGGAAGCGGATTCGGCGTCGAATCTTGAACGAAATCCGGGAACTGCGGTACTCACGTAGGCTCACCTACGCTCCGTTCCTCGTTCCTCGGATTTCGTCCAACCTTCTCGGTTTTGAAAACCGACTTTTAAAGCCTCGATTTCAATAGGTTCAAAAGACAAAGCTCAAGAGCTAAATTCAACACCGCAAAGCAAGTCCAGATCTTACCTTCGGATAATGTTTTTGGCTTCCAAGCGATCTATGGTATAATTTGAGTGTAATCAAATTGCCGGAGGTGTCTTGCTATGGAAAAGATTAAGCGTGTGTCCGAAGCACCAAAGCCAAAAGTTATTTCGATTAACATGGATGCCGCATTCTTTTTCGAGAGAGCGGTTCAATCTTTGGATCGGTTTCATTATGATAAGGCACTGAAATATTTCCGGCGGGCGGCAGAGTATGAGCAGGATAATCCTGTGAATCACTGCAATCTCGCGGGAGTTCTCTCGGAAATGGGTAATTACGACGAGTCGAATCAAATTTTGCAGCAGATCCTTGAAACCATTGATCCCGAGATGACGGAATGTCACTTTTATATGGCTAACAACTATGCCAACATGGAAAATTTCGAGCAGGCAGAACAGGCATTAGTTCGGTATCTAGAGAATGACCCTACAGGTCAATTCATGGAAGAATCCGAAGAAATGATGGAAATGCTGAGCTACGAGCTTGAACGCCCCGCCCCTCTCACTAGCATCAAGAGTCGAGAAGGGCTCTTCGAGCATGATAAGGCCCGCGCTCTTCTCGAAGAGGGGAAATTCGCCGAAGCCGTCAGGCAGCTGGAGAAGCTGGTGAAGACTCAGCCTGAATTTACAGCCGCCAGAAACAACTTGGCCCTTGCTTATTATTACATGGGGCAATTTGAGAAAGCGATGGAAACAATTCGCGGTGTGCTTGAGATCGATGCCGGAAATCTGCATGCTTTATGCAATATGGCGATTTTCCATCAGCATTTTGGCAATAAGAAAGAACTTGCTGAATTGACAGATCTCTTGCGCAAGACGTTTCCATTTCAGCAGGACCATGTGTTCAAGTTGGCGACTACGATGGGAATTCTATCGGAGCATGAGAAGGCGTATCACTTATTTAAGCGACTTCTGAAAGCGGGAGACGGCGCGTCGGACCCTTGTCTTTATCATTACGCGGCAGTGGCGGCCTGCCATATTGGTCGCTTTGACGAAGCTTACCGTTACTGGAAGCAAGTGCAGAAGCTGGATCCGGGCGCAGAAATATCCAAGTTCTATTTGGAACAGCTGCGTACTCGCGATAAGGTAGAGGGTTCATTAACGTGGAGTTATCACTACCATCTGCCATTCGAGGAGCAGTTCCGCGTGTTGGAGAAGTCGACACAAGGGATACCGGACCAATTGAAGAAAGATCCACTCGTGCGATCCTCTTTCTTCTGGGCTTTGCGTCATGGCGATATCGAGACGAAGCTGCAAGTGATTCAAGCCTTTGGCTTGATTGCTGACAATGAAGTGAGGGACGCTTTGCAGGACTTCATTCTGGATCGGCAAGAGGACGACTATTTGAAAAAGGTAGCGATTTTCGTGCTTCGCAGCATGGGGATTCGCGAGTCGATTCCTGCCTATTTAGAAAATGAAGAAATTATGGTAGAAGCTTCGCCATATTCGCCTCATTTGCCTGTTTGGGATGCCAAATGGCAGAGTGTGATGGAAACAGCACTCTCACATATGCATAAGCGCTATGACATGGTTCAACAATACGACTTGGAAATACTTTGGGTTGAATTTCTAACGAAGATCTACCCGACAGTGCCTAAGATTAACAAATCCGAGGGTTGGGCAGCGGCGTTGGAATATTTAATTGCCAAGATGCACCGCCGGGCGATCTCTTATCAAGAAGTGTCTACCCGTTATGGCGTGACGGTTTCCACCGTAAGTCGCAATGTTAAGCTAATCGATGATACCTGCGGTTTGCGTGAGAAAATGGAAGCGATTTTCAATAAATTTACGAGCATTTGATAGCTGGGGTTGTGTTCTTTTGCAAAACCCGGCTTTCATACATAAATTTAGCGGCAGTATGACTGCTCGCGAGCGCAAGTAAGAAGCATAATAGGAATGACAAAGATAGCTTTCTTGAGGAAAGCACCCTAGGAGGGAAACCATTTGTACAAATCAGTCGTCGTAGGAACAGGACCATCCGGTCTAACAGCAGCCATTTATTTAGCGCGCGCCAACCTGAGCCCGCTCGTTATTGAAGGACCAGAGCCAGGCGGTCAATTGACCACTACTACCGAAGTAGAGAACTTCCCAGGGTTTCCTGAAGGAATCATGGGACCTGAACTGATGGAGAATATGCGCAAGCAAGCAGAGCGCTTCGGCGCCGAGTTCAAAACCGGTTGGGTCAACTCGGTTGAGCTGACAAACCGTCCCTTCAAGCTGCAAGTTGAAGGTTTAGGCGAGATTGAAACCGAAACGCTGATCATCTCCACTGGTGCTTCTGCACGTTTGCTTGGCATTACGAACGAAAGAGAAAATATCGGACGCGGCGTAAGTACATGCGCGACGTGTGATGGCTTCTTCTTCCGCGGCAAAAAGATTATCGTTGTTGGCGGTGGAGACTCCGCAATGGAGGAAGCGAACTTCTTGACTCGTTTTGCTTCTGAAGTTCGTTTAGTTCACCGTCGTGATGAGCTTCGCGCTTCCAAGATCATGCAGGACCGTGCTCGCGGCAACGAGAAAGTGAAATGGGCCCTGAACAATACGCCGCTTGAAGTCATTGCAGGTGAAAAAGGGGTAACGGGTCTGAAAGTAACGAATAATGTGACCGGAGAAGAAGAAATCATCGAAACAGATGGTATCTTCGTAGCCATCGGGCATACGCCTAACACGAAGTTCCTCGGTGGGCAAATCGATACTGATGAGCATGGCTATATTGTAGTTAAACCAGGTACGACAGAAACGAACATCCCAGGCGTATTCGCTTGTGGAGACGTGCAAGATACCAAATATCGCCAAGCCATCACGGCAGCAGGCAGTGGTTGTGCGGCCGCTTTGGAAGCAGAGAAGTTCCTTGAAGGCAGCATCGTGCACGATTGGAGCCAAACGCTGTAAGAAGACCAGCGTCGTTACAGCAAACGTGGGAGGCTAAGCTTTCCACGTTTTCTCTTTTCATTGGGACAATAGTTGAATCTTGACCAGTTTACAGGCTTGACTTATAGTGGGAACAGGAGCATAGGTAAACCCCGCAAAGTGACGCATAGCCTTCGAAGCATTATCCGATTACTTTGCGGGACCCCGGAAATTATCCGAAAATTTTATGATTATTCATGAGGTGACTTTGCAATGTCAAACCAGATTTATATCGGTGTAGATTTAGGCGGTACCAATATTAAAGTCGGTCTTTGCGACGAGCAGGGGAAATTGCTGCATACGCTTGAGGGACCAACGGGTGCGGAAAATGGTGCTGAGTTTGTACTGGAACGGATCGCGCAATATGTGAAGCAAATTGTCGAAGAATCTTCCTATGAGTGGGAGCAAGTAGCGGGTATTGGCGCAGGTCTTGCTGGATTCATGGATATTCCGGAAGGTTTCGTCAAATTCTCCCCAAATTTGCAATGGCGCAATGTGCCAGCGAAGAAAACGTTGGAAGCTCTTCTTGGTAAAACGGTGAAAATCGATAATGACGCTAATGTTGCTGCTTTAGGCGAAGCTTGGGCTGGGGCTGGAGCGGGGATTCCGAATGTTGTATGTTATACGCTTGGAACGGGCGTTGGCGGCGGAATCATTATCAATGGCAAGATTTATCAAGGTTCTGCGGGTATGGCTGGCGAGCTTGGGCATATGTCCATCGTGCCTGATATTGAAGCTATTCAATGTGGGTGCGGGCAAATGGGCTGTTTGGAAACCGTCTCCTCTGCAACAGGTATCGTTCGCATGGCGAAAGAAGCTGTGGAACGCGGCGAAAGAACGACGCTTTCCCTTCATGAGAAAATCGAGGCCAAACACGTGTTCGATGCTGCGAAAAGCGGAGACGAAGTATCCTTGCGCATTGTCAATCGCGCAGCTTATTATTTGGGTCGTTCAATGGCAGCGATGGCCGTTATTGTGAATCCGAAGAGATTCATTATCGGTGGCGGTGTGTCCAAAGCTGGCGAGATTCTGTTCCAACCGATTCGCGAAACATTTAAGAAATATACACCGGAAACAGCGGCAGAAGGTGTTGAAATCGTTGCTGCAACACTGGGCAATGATGCAGGTGTTGTTGGTGCTGCTGGTTTAAATTTACGATAGACATTGAGGTATAGCTTCACTCCAAAGGAAGGTGTCACTCATGGAAGAAAACCACCCTTTAGCGAAACTGGTCATTATTACAGGAATGTCGGGTGCTGGAAAGACAATTGCCGTACAAAGCCTGGAGGATCTCGGATTCTTCTGTGTCGACAATCTGCCGCCTGTGCTTATTCCTAAGTTTGCAGAGTTAATCGAACAGTCGATGGGGAAAATCGGCAAAGTCGCACTGGTGATTGATTTGCGGGGGCGTGAATTTTTCACGGCACTTCAGGAGTCGCTTCGTTATATTCAAGAGAATTACACGCTTAGCTATGAAATTCTGTTCCTTGACGCCACCGATGGGACGCTCGTTCAGCGTTACAAAGAAAGCCGGCGTCGTCATCCGCTGGCACCTGATGGAGCGCCATTGGAAGGGATAGGCCTTGAGCGTAAGTTGCTGGAGGAGCTGAAGGGCTTAGCCACTCAGGTTATCGACACAAGCACGCTCAAGCCGGTGCAGCTCAAAGAAAGAATTATTTCCCGGTTTACCAATTTGGAAACGAACCGCATATCTATAAATGTAATCTCCTTCGGGTTCAAGTATGGTGTGCCTATTGATGCTGATCTCATCTTCGATGTTCGCTTCCTTCCGAACCCTCACTATGTGGAGCAGCTTCGCCCACAGACAGGCCAAGATCCCGATGTGTATGACTACGTGATGAAGTGGACAGAGACACAAGAATTCCTGACCAAACTGCTCGATATGCTGAATTTCTTGATGCCTCAGTACAAGAAAGAGGGCAAGAGCCAGGTTGTTGTAGGAATTGGCTGCACAGGCGGTAAACACAGATCCGTGGCCATTACCGAATATCTCGGTAAAGTCATGGGGAATAGTGAAACGGAAACGGTGCGGTTAAGTCATCGAGATGCCGAGCGGGATCGCGTCTAAGCGGTCTTGCGATGAAGAGGGTGAAAGAAGTATGGAATTTGTGAAATCACAACGCACTCCCCGAATCGTCGTTATAGGTGGCGGAACAGGTCTTTCGGTTATGCTTAGAGGTTTGAAGGAGAAACCGGTTGATATTACAGCGATTGTCACGGTAGCTGACGATGGAGGGAGCTCCGGCATTCTCCGAAGTGAAATGCAAATGCCGCCGCCAGGCGATATTCGTAACGTCTTGACAGCTCTTGCTGATGTCGAGCCCCTGCTTTCTCTGATTTTGCAGTATCGATTTCAAGTGGGGACTGGATTAGCTGGGCATAGTCTGGGGAATCTAATCTTAGCGGCACTTACGGATATAACGGGTGATTTTGTTACAGCCGTGCAAGAGATGAACCGTGTCTTCGCGGTTCGTGGCCGTGTACTTCCGGCATCGAATCAAGCCATTGTGCTGAAAGCGATCATGGAAGACGGAACCTTGGTCGAAGGGGAGTCGAAGATTCCCAAAGCGGATGGACGCATCAAGCGGGTGTTCATTGAGCCTACGAATGTGACTCCGCTTGCTGAAGCTGTTCAGGCCATTCGGGAAGCCGATGCTATCCTGTGCGGCCCTGGCAGCTTATACACCAGCCTGCTGCCGAATTTGCTTGTTCCTGGGATCGTAGATGAGATTGTGAAATCGAAAGCCGTGAAACTCTTCATCTGCAATGTCATGACACAGCCAGGGGAAACCGATGATTATTCCGTCAGTGATCACTTGGATGCGATCTATGATCACCTGCACCAGCATTTATTTGATTATGTCATTGTGAATAATGGGGAAATTCCTCCGCAAGTCCAGGCCAAATATGCCGAGAAGGGTTCGAAAGCGGTTCATTTGGACCTGGACGAAGTCACCAAAAGAGGGTACCGTGTTATTGCTGATCGGCTCGTGTTATTTCGCACCTACCTTCGTCATGATGCCGAGAAATTGAGTGACCATATTTATCAGCTCGTCGAAAGCTGGATGTTAAGGAAGAAGTGAGTCTCGTGTCCTTTGCGGCAACAACCAAAAAAGAGTTAACCCTAATAACGGAATCGGAAGCATGTTGTGAAAAAGCGGAACTGTCAGCCTTGATTCGTATGAATGGCTCGGTTCAGTTGACGAACCAACGTGTTGTTCTCGATATTTCCACGGAAAATGCGGCGATAGCCCGACGGATCTACTCGCTCATCAAAAAGGCGTACAAATTGCACACGGAATTACTTGTGCGTAAGAAAATGCGTCTGAAGAAAAACAATGTTTACATTGTTAGAGTACCCGGGCAGGTGCAGGAACTGCTAAGTGATCTCAGAATTGTTTCGGAAGGATTCATCTTCACAACCGGAATTAATAAAGAGATCATCCGTGGCAATTGCTGCAAGCGTGCGTATCTCCGTGGCGCTTTCATGGCAGGGGGCTCCGTGAATAATCCGGAAGGCTCTTCCTATCATTTGGAAATCGCCTCGATTTATGAGGAGCATTGCAAAGCGCTAACGCAGCTAGCGAACAAATTCGATTTGAACGCGCGATTCATTGAACGTAAAAAAGGGTTTGTTTTGTACATCAAAGAAGGCGAGAAAATTATTGAGTTTCTAAGCATCATAGGCGCGCATCAAGCGTTATTGCGTTTTGAAGATGTGCGGATTATGAAAGATATGCGGAACTCTGTGAATCGGATCGTCAACTGTGAAACAGCGAACTTGAACAAGACGATCGGCGCGGCGGTCAGACAGATCGAGAATATCCGACTTCTCCAGAGAGAAGTCGGCCTGGATAGCCTGCCTGAGAAGCTTCGCGAAGTTGCCGAAATTAGACTGCAGCATCCCGATCTGAATCTCAAAGAGGTAGGCGACATGCTGAAAGGCAGTGTAAGCAAATCCGGGGTTAACCATAGGCTGCGAAAAATCGATGAATTGGCCGAAAAACAGCGAAATTCGTAGATAAGAAGCACTTCTGTCACACATCCATAAGTTTTTCGCATTTTTTCTAGTGTACTTCGGGGAAAAATGCTATAATGTTAAAACATAAGGTATAACGCTGTTATCAAAAGTAATTCATATAAGCTCCACACTAGGGGGAATTAGTTCCATGTCCAGACGTCCAGTCGTTGTGAAGTTGAGAACAGGACTTCATGCCAGACCTGCGGCATTGTTTGTTCAAGAGGCGAATAAGTTTTCATCCGAGATCTTTGTTGAGAAAGATGAAAAGAAAGTGAATGCCAAGAGCATCATGGGAATTATGAGTCTTGCGATCAGCACAGGGACCGAAGTCTTCATAAGTGCAGAAGGTTCGGACGCAGAGCAGGCTGTAAACGCTTTAGTCACATTAGTCAGCAAAGAAGAATTGGAAAACCAATAATCCTTCAAAAGCTTCCTTTCGAGGAGGCTTTTTTGCAATTGATAAGGTAGCATACTGGATACTTTCAAAGTGTCAATTTTGTTAACATCTAGGGGAATTAGCAACCTTTTTCTATTGCCTGCGTCTAATGAACGTAGTCAATGAAGGAAAGGGCTATTTGCCATTCCTGACGTTTTCGCAATAATCCCCAAAGGAGCCAGAGAGAGAATGAAATTCCAAGCATTAAAGAAAGAAATTATCGCCCTACTCGCGTTTTTCGTGTTTCTTGCTAGTGCTGTAGCGGCACCTGCTGCCCAAGCGGTATCGGCAGGCGCGTCCTTTATCCTACTTTATATTGATAAGGCTGAAGCTTTTGTGAATCAAGAGCAAATTCATTTGGATTCCCCTTCTACGATCATTAATGGCAGCACCTACGTGCCTGCTAAATTCTTGGGAGACACCATGGGTTTCGCTGTCGAGTGGAACGACGCCTCCAGAACGATTCAAATGACGCCTCCGGGCTACAACATCGTCTTGGATGCTGATCATAAGACCGTAACGACGAACGGCGTGGATACGCCTTTCAACTCTGTTGCAGCGATTGTGAATGGCAAGCTTCTGGTGAAATTGACTTGGTTGGCTGATTATATGGGCGCTAAATATACGTATAACAGTGAACTTCGCCGTGTGGAAATTGTTCACTTCAAAAATCCTGAAGGCATCTACATCGACCAGGATAGCAATTCCCGACCTGTGGCTAAATTCGCGACTGCGAAGCCGACATACCGCCTTGGAGAGCCTGTGAAATATCTGGACTTGAGCTATGATCCGGATGCAGAGGGGATTGCTTCGTACGAATGGACGGGAAAACAGGACGTGTTCTTCAAAGCTGGGAAATATCCCGTTACGTTGACGGTGAAAGACGGTCATGGACATGTGAGCAAATTGTTCAAAAGCTACGTCACCGTTGTGGATGAGACTTATCTAACTGAAGTGGAATACCCGATCTACACGAAGCCAGTTGGCGGGTTTATCAAGTCAGACTGGGGAACCATTTGGGCACATTTCAATCAAATGCTTCCACTGCCTAAGAAAGTGACTGAAGTTCCTGGGCGTACCCTGCTCGTGAGCGATAGTCCGGAAGAGTTCACGGAGCGCGGTATTTTGTACCGCGATAACATTAATGGCAAGGCGAGATTGTACGCCGATCACATCAATGGCACGAAGCAGAAGATGACGATGGCCATTTTCGCCACGAACAACACCGATAAACCGGTGACGATTAAGACGACGAACAAAGGTGAGGTTTACCCTTCCGTCTATGCGAACTTGATTGGCAGCGAGGCTTCGGTCGATTTCCTTCTTGAAAATGTATACATGGAACAGTTGACAGTACCTCCGCATGATACCTATATCTACGCCAAACTGCCTGATTTCTACCCAGGGCAAGGCGTGAACTTGTTCTATGATGTGGAAACAGACGGCGAACTGCAAATCTCGTTTGGTGTAACCGATCAAAGACTGACCCCGACGACAGCGCAGGATTTGCCGCTTCTAGGCTTCACAGGGCACGTGCGCGGGACATTCCCGATCTCTGAGCTCAAATGGGATATTGACGCGACCAGCTTCACCAAAACGTCCGTCTTGACGATAGGAGACAATAAAACCGATCCGTTCGTCAAAGGCTATGACGTGATGCGCAAGCAGAATGTAGAGAACGGCGGCAACTACGGCGTGGTCTACAAAATCCATGCAGATAAGCCGCGCAAGATGGCTGTGATGATTATGGCCAAAGGCGGCGTGTTCAAAGGGCCGTTCAAGATCAACGGCGAGATCATTCCAGTGCCGTACTCCGGCGTCATTACCGCCTTTGACGGGATGGAAGTGTTAGCTCGGACGACGGGAACGGAAGATGCGCTCGACATCGAGTTCACGCCTCCAGCGGGTTCGGCCTTCCCGATTGATTTGATTTTCTATCCGTTGGATGAGAAGAAGTAAGTAAGAGTTAGAGCCTCTTGAGATCTCCTGTTTTCCATGAAATTCATTGGAAGGGGGCTCGAGGGGCTCTTTTTGTTGGGGGGAGTGGGTGGGCGAGACTGCCGGACGGGGGCTTGCTGCGTAGTTAAGGTTGTTTTTCAACGTTAAAGTGGGTGGGGTGTGCTGAAAGCCGGAGTTAAAGCTGATATTCACTCTTAAAGTCGGCGTAGATGCCGAGTTTGGGACGCGTGGGCGGAGTTAAGGTTATTTATCAACGTTAAAGTGGGTGGAATGAGCGGGAAGGTGGAGTTAAAGCTGAAATTCATTCTTAAAGTCGGCGTAGATGCCGAGTTTGGGATGCGTGGGCGGAGTTAAGGTTATTTTTCAACGTTAAAGTGGGTGGAATGAGCGGGAAGGTGGAGTTAAAGCTGAAATTCATTCTTAAAGTCAGCGTAGATGCAGAGTTTGAGAAGCAGTGGCGGAGTTAAGGTTGTTGTTCAAGGTTAAAGTGGGTGGAATGAGCGAGAAGCTGGACTTAAAGCTGAAATTCACTCTTAAAGTCAGCGAAGATGCCCGAGTTCTTGGCCTAGTCGCTGGTTTTGGTGGCTTAGACGCCGGACGCGAAGCACAGAGGTGGTGTTAAGGATGTTTTTCGACGTTAAAGTGGGTGGAATGAGCGGGAAGGTGGAGTTAAAGCTGAAATTCATTCTTAAAGTCAGCGTAGATGCCGAGTTTGGGACGGGTGGGCGGAGTTAAGGTTATTTTTCAACGTTAAAGTGGGTGGAATGAGCGGGAAGGTGGAGTTAAAGCTGAAATTCATTCTTAAAGTCAGCGTAGATGCAGAGTTTGAGAAGCAGTGGCGGAGTTAAGGTTGTTGTTCAAGGTTAAAGTGGGTGGAATGAGCGGGAAGCTGGACTTAAAGCTGAGATTCACTCTTAAAGTCAGCGAAGATGCCCGAGTTCTTGGCCTAGTCGCTGGTTTTGGTGGCTTAGACGCCGGATGCGAAGCACAGAGGTGGTGTTAAGGATGTTTAACGTTAAAGTGGGCAGAACGAGCGGGGAGCTGGAGTTAAAGCTCAAATTCACTCTTAAAGTCAGCCTGGATGCCCGAGTTCTTGGCCTAGTCGCTGGTTTTGGTGGCTTAGACGCCGGACACGAAGCACAGAGGTGGTGTTAAAAGGGTGTTAAAAGAATTTCTCCAGCCAATAAAAAAACCAGCTGCGCGGCACTCAGAAGAGTGGCCATGCAGGCTGGTTTTTTATTGTTCCGATTAGACGCGCTCGATCACTTTATCAATGAGTCCATATGCGGCTGCTTCAGCAGCGCTCATGAAATTATCGCGGTCCGTATCTTTTTCGATACGCTCGAACGTTTGTCCTGTGCGCTCTGCCAAGATTGTGTTCAGGTTGTCGCGCATTTTCAAAATACGCTTCGCGCGGATTTCGATGTCGGAGGCTTGGCCTTCAGCACCGCCGAGCGGTTGGTGAATCATGACTTCGCTGTTCGGCAGCGCGTAGCGCTTGCCTTTGGCGCCAGCAGTCAGCAGGAACGCGCCCATGGAAGCGGCCATACCAACGCAGATCGTTGATACGTCAGGCTTAATGAACTGCATAGTGTCGAAGATCGCCATACCGGCTGTGATGGATCCGCCGGGGCTGTTGATGTAAAGCGAGATATCTTTATCAGGATCTTGGGCGGCCAAGAAAAGTAATTGAGCAATGATGGAGTTCGCCACAACATCGTTGACACCCGTGCCTAAGAAAATGATGCGGTCCTTCAGCAAGCGAGAGTAGATGTCATATCCTCTTTCACCGCGCGCGTCCTGTTCGACTACCATAGGGATAAAACTCATGAGAATGACCTCCTTGGGGTGGGTACTTGGTTTAATGTGTGGAGCCAAATCAATCAGAGACTGATGAAATTGTTCTCCGGGGTACATACTATTTACAGTATCTACAAGTATGATAACGAAAAAACCTCTGAAGGTCAAGAAAGGTCAAACTAAGAATAAAAAAAATCAGTTCGAGAACTGATTCAGTATGTTTCTTATGGACGCGCCCGAAAGGAATCGAACCTTTATCTCAGGCTTCGGAGGCCTACGTCATATCCATTGGACCACGGGCGCATATCTGCAAAAAAGTGAAGCAAGGGTTATTATATGTCAGACTTCCATAAAAAGCAAGACAGTAAGCCCTTTCAGTCTTTTTTACTGAAAATGTTTGAACAAATGTTGAATATTCAGTTAGAATTGGTTATAATAAAAAGGTAATCAAGTTCAGTGAAATATGCTTTCCGAAGCCGGAAAGAGGTAAGTCACTTTTTTTTCGCCCAGGGTGGGACATAAAATGCAGACCTGGGACACAAAACGTCCATCAATAGGATCAGGAGCGTCGGTCGTCGTCATATGAGAGAAATACTTGACATTCAGAAACAGCTCTTGCCAGATCTATTGGACATCATGAAGAAGCGGTACTCGATTCTGCATCATATCTTGGTTTCCGGTGTTGTCGGACGCCGCACATTAGCCTCGTCGCTCGATATGACGGAGCGCGTGCTCCGCGGTGAAGTCGATTTCTTGAAGGAGCTTGGGCTTCTTGAATCCGATGCAGCAGGTATGAGAATTACCGAGTCCGGTCGTCAACTGCTTGAAGACATGTTGCCGATCATCAAGATTGCTTTTGGTTTAACCGACTTGGAGGAGAGCATTGCCAAGGCGTACGGACTTTCACAAGTCATTGTAGTACCAGGCGACTCGGATACTTCGGATTTCACGAAGAAGGAGCTTGGCCGAGCAGGCGCAGCAGCTTTGCGCAAATATGTAGCCAAAGATGATATCATCGCGGTTACAGGCGGTTCCACCATGGCGCAGATAGCCAATAATCTGGCGATTTCTTCTTCCATGAAAGGCAGCTGGTTCGTACCGGCTCGCGGTGGACTTGGGGAAAGCGTGGATATGCAGGCGAACACGATTGCTTCCATTATGGCCAAGAAGACCGGCGGGAAATACAGACTTCTGCATGTACCGGATCATCTCGGTGAGGAAGCGTATCAATCCCTAATCCAAGATCCGCAGATTCAGGAAGTTGTTGACGCTGTTCGCAGTTGTCGCATCGTTGTACACGGTATCGGAGATGCTATGGTCATGGCGCGCAGACGTAAGGTAGATGCCGAAACGACACGCAGCTTACAAGCCGATGGAGCTCTTGCAGAGGCATTCGGGTACTATTTTGACCCACAAGGAAATGTGGTTCACAAGATGCCAACGGTCGGACTTCGACTGGAGGATCTGCAGCGTATCGAAGTTGTGATTGGCGTAGCTGGGGGCAAGAGCAAAGGTGAAGCGATCGCATCGGTCCTTCGTCACGGACAAGAGAACGTGCTTGTAACGGATGAAGCGGCTGCACTGGAAATAATGAAACATGTGTGAGAAAGACATCATAACGTATGCCTTAACCGGCTGCGTTTTGAAATATAATTATTTATTTAATCTTAGGAGGAATTGGCTATGACAACAAAAGTAGGTATTAACGGTTTCGGACGTATTGGTCGTAACGTATTTCGCGCAGCTTTGAACAATTCAGAAGTACAGATCGTGGCAGTAAACGATTTGACTGACGTTAAAACATTGGCTCACTTGCTCAAATATGACACAACTCACGGTAAACTAGACGCTACAGTTGAAGCTGGTGAAGGCGAATTGATCGTTAACGGTCGTTCCATCAAAGTTTTTGCTGAGCGTGACCCTGGGAACCTGCCTTGGGCATCTGTAGGCGCAGAAATCGTTATCGAATCTACTGGTATTTTCACAGCAAAAGAAAAAGCAGCCCTTCACTTGAAAGGTGGAGCTAAGAAAGTTATCATCTCCGCTCCTGCTTCCGACGAAGATATCACAATCGTACTGGGCGTAAACGAAGACAAATACGATCCAGCTGCTCATACAATTATCTCCAACGCTTCTTGTACGACAAACTGTCTGGCTCCTTTCGCGAAAGTTATCAACGATAGCTTCGGAATCGTAAAAGGGATGATGACAACGGTTCACTCCTACACAAATGACCAATCCGTGCTTGACGTTCCTCACAAAGACCTTCGTCGTGCTCGCGCAGCAGCTGAGAACATCATTCCTTCCAGCACTGGTGCAGCCAAAGCAATCGGCCTGGTTCTTCCTGAGCTTAAAGGCAAATTGAACGGTATGGCTATGCGTGTTCCTACGCCTAACGTTTCCGTAACTGACTTGGTTGTTGAACTGAAAGTTAACGTAACGGTTGATGAAGTAAACGCAGCTTTGAAAGCAGCTTCCGAAGGCGCTCTTAAAGGCATTCTGAACTACACAGAAGATGCTTTGGTTTCCAGCGATTTCAATGGCGATCCAGCTTCCTCCACAATCGATGCTCTTTCCACAATGGTCGTTGGCGACAACATGCTGAAAGTGGTTTCCTGGTACGACAACGAGTGGGGCTACTCCAACCGTGTAGTTGACTTGGTAGCTTTCATCGCCAAAAAAGGTCTGTAATTCCATAGCTTAACACACACAAAACGACATGAAGGGGAGAAGCGATTCTCCTCTTTATGTGCGATTTTCCCATATAAAAGGTAGACCGGAAGAAAACCATACACGCTCAGGGAGGCTTTTACGATGAATAAGAAAAGTGTTCGCGATGTTGAAGTAGCTGGTAAAAGAGTATTTGTTCGCGTTGATTTCAACGTACCTGTAGAGAACGGTCAAATCACCGATGATACTCGGATCAGAGAAACGCTTCCTACGATTAAATTCTTAGTAGAGCAAGGCGCTAAAGTCATTCTTGCAGCCCATTTTGGCCGTCCAAACGGACAAGTGGTTGAAGAGCTTCGTTTGACGCCGGTTGCTGCGAAATTGGCTGAGCTTCTTGGTCAAAACGTGATCAAAGCGGATCAATCCGTGGGCGAAATCGTGAAAGCACAAGTCAATGCACTTGAAAATGGCGACGTTCTCCTGCTTGAAAACGTTCGTTTCAACGAAGGTGAAGAGAAAAATGATCCTGAATTGGCCAAAGCTTTCGCTGATCTTGCTGATCTGTTCGTGAATGATGCTTTCGGTGCTGCTCACCGTGCACATGCTTCGACGGCAGGAATAGCTGCTTACATTCCGGCTGTTTCCGGTCTTTTGATGGAGAAAGAGCTTGAGGTTCTAGGCAAAGCGCTGAATAACCCTGAGCGTCCTTTCACAGCTATCGTTGGCGGATCCAAAGTGAAAGACAAAATCGCTGTCATTGAAAACCTCCTGAACATTGCGGATAACGTCCTTATTGGCGGTGGATTGTCCTATACATTCCTGAAAGCACAAGGTTACGAAATCGGGAAATCCCTCGTGGATAACGAGAAGCTTGATCTGGCGCTTAGCTTTATCGAAAAAGCCAAAGCCAAAGGCGTAAACTTCCTGATTCCGGTTGATATCGTTGTTACAGATAAATTCAGTGCCGATGCGAATACGCAAATCGTTGGCGTAGATGGCATTCCTGCAGATTGGGAAGGCATTGACATCGGACCGAAAACACGTGAGCTGTATGCAGACGTTATCGCGAAATCCAAGCTGGTCGTTTGGAACGGACCGATGGGCGTATTCGAAATCGAGCCTTTCTCCCATGGTACACGTGCCGTAGCTGAGGCTTGTGCAGCAACTTCCGGTTACACAGTTATCGGTGGCGGTGATTCCGCTGCAGCTACAGAGAAGTTCCATTTGGCTGATAAAATGAACCATATGTCCACAGGCGGCGGAGCTTCCTTGGAGTTTATGGAAGGTAAAGCATTGCCAGGCGTAGTAGCCTTGAACGATAAATAATTTTTCACAAAGGAGCACCAATCCAATGAGTAGAAAACCGATTATCGCGGGTAACTGGAAAATGTTCAAAACCGTTTCCGAAGCTGTCAGCTTCGTGAATGAAATCAAAGGCAGCACGGTCGAAGGCGTGGAGAGCGTAATTTGCTCTCCTTTCACGAACCTGCCAGCACTGGTTGAAGCTGCGAAAGGCACGGATGTTCATGTAGGCGCACAAAACCTGCATTTTGAAGACAACGGTGCTTTCACAGGTGAAATCAGCGGCGTGATGTTGAAGGATCTAGGCGTGGAGTACGTTATTATCGGTCACTCCGAGCGCAGAGCGTACTTCGCAGAAACGGATGACATCGTGAACAAGAAAGTCGTTGCAGCTTTCAAACACGGCTTGACGCCAATCCTTTGCGTAGGCGAGAAGCTCGAAGAGCGTGAAGCAGGTCAAACCAAAGATGTTTGCAAAGTGCAAACAGAAGCAGCTTTCGCTAGTCTGAGCGCAGAGCAAGCAGCGCAAGTGGTTATCGCTTATGAGCCAATCTGGGCGATCGGCACAGGCAAATCCTCCACAGCTGAAGATGCACAAGACGTTATCGGCTACATCCGTCAGCTAGTTAGCGGTCTATACGGCGCTGCTGTAGCAGACGCGGTTCGTATTCAATACGGCGGCAGCGTGAAGCCAAACAACATTGCTGAGTACATGGCACAGCCTGACATTGACGGCGCACTTGTAGGCGGAGCGAGCTTGGAAGCAGCTTCCTACATCCAACTTGTCCAGGGGGCGAAGTAACATGTCCAGACCGAAACCGGTAGCACTCATCATTCTCGATGGCTTCGGACTCCGCTCGGAAGAGCAGGGGAATGCGGTTGCTCATGCGAAAAAACCAAATTACGACCGTTATTGGGCGACTTTCCCGCATACAACATTAATCGCTTGCGGTGAAGCTGTAGGTTTGCCGGAAGGCCAGATGGGGAATTCTGAAGTAGGACACCTGAATATCGGCGCAGGCCGGATTGTTTATCAGGATTTGACGCGGATTTCCAAATCGATTCGCGACGGCGAATTTTACGATAATGAAACGATTTTAGGCGCTGTTCGTTATGCCAAACTTAACGGCAAGAAGCTGCACCTGTACGGGCTGCTTTCCGATGGCGGCGTACATAGTCACATTCAGCATTTGTTCGCTTTGCTGGACTTGGCTAAAAAAGAGCAATTCGAAGATGTCTACATCCATGCTTTCCTCGATGGCCGCGACGTAGCTCCGGACTCTGCTAAGGGGTACATGGCAAGCTTGCTGCAAAAAATCACCGAAGTTGGCGTAGGCAAAATTGCGACGGTTCAAGGTCGGTATTATGCGATGGATCGCGATAAACGTTGGGAACGGACAGAGAAATCCTACCGTGCCATGGTATATGGCGATGGTCCTGCTTATACAGATCCGATGAAGGCAATTGTTGAATCCTATGAGAAATCCGTTTATGACGAATTCGTTATGCCAACGGTTATCGTGGGCGACGACGGCCAACCTGTTGGACTTGTAGAGTCAGGCGATGCGGTTATTTTCTTCAACTTCCGTCCTGACCGTGCGATTCAGCTTTCACAAGTGTTCACAAATGAAGATTTCCGCGGCTTCGACCGTGGTCCTAAGGTAGCGAAAAACCTGTACTACGTATGTCTGACTTTGTTCAGTGAATCCGTAGACGGCTTCGTAGCTTACAAGCCTAAGGATCTCGACAACACGCTGGGCGAGGTATTGGCTCAGAATGGTCTGAAGCAGCTTCGCGCTGCTGAAACCGAGAAATACCCGCACGTCACGTTCTTCTTCAGCGGCGGACGTGATGCGGAATTGCCTGGTGAAACGCGTCTTCTCGTTCCTTCACCGAAAGTAGCTACGTACGATTTGCAACCAGAGATGAGTGCTTATGAATTAGCGGCTGCTGTGGTCAAGGAAGTTGAAGCGGAGCGTCATGACGTGATTATCCTCAACTTCGCTAACCCTGACATGGTTGGTCACTCCGGCTTGCTGGAGCCTACCGTGAAGGCCATCGAAGCAACCGATGCTTGTCTAGGCCAAGTTGTCGAAGCGATCCTCGCCAAAGGCGGCGTGGTGTGCATTACAGCTGATCACGGGAATGCAGACGTTGTTACGAATGCAGACGGATCACGCAACACGGCACATACAACAAATCCCGTACCTTTTATTGTGACGGACAAATCTGTTACACTAAGAGATGGCGGAATTTTGGCAGATATTGCACCAACCCTGCTTGATTTCTTACAAGTTGGGCAGCCGGTTCAAATGACCGGAGCCACTATTCTAAACAAATAGCAAGTCACCTATTATATAAAAGGAGTGTTTTCTAACAATGACTACGATTTCTGATGTTTATGCACGCGAAGTATTGGATTCCCGCGGTAACCCAACGGTAGAGGTTGAAGTATATTTGGAGTCCGGCGGTTTCGGCCGTGCTATCGTTCCTTCAGGCGCTTCCACAGGCGCATACGAGGCTGTTGAGCTTCGTGATGGTGATAAAGGTCGTTACCTTGGTAAAGGTGTTCTGAAAGCTGTTGAGAACGTCAACGAAATCATCGCTCCTGAAATCATCGGTCTAGACGCACTTGATCAAGTTGGCATCGACAACAAAATGATCGAGCTTGACGGTACTCCTAACAAAGCTAAATTAGGCGCTAACGCGATCCTTGCTGTTTCCATGGCTGTAGCTCGCGCAGCAGCAGACGCTTTGGACGTTCCTTTGTACGTATACCTTGGCGGATTCAACGCCAAAACACTTCCGGTTCCAATGATGAACATCATCAACGGTGGGGCGCATGCCGACAACAACGTTGACGTTCAAGAGTTCATGGTTCTTCCGGTTGGCGCTCCAACTTTCAAAGAAGCTCTTCGCATCGGCGCTGAGATTTTCCATAGCTTGAAATCCGTATTGAAAGAAAAAGGCCTTAACACAGCAGTTGGCGACGAAGGCGGATTCGCTCCTAACTTCACATCCAATGAAGAAGCCATCACTACGATCCTTACAGCGATCGAAAAAGCTGGTTACAAACCAGGTGTTGACGTATTCTTGGGTATGGACGTTGCTTCCACAGAATTCTTCAAAGATGGTAAATACCACCTTGAAGGCGAAGGCAAATCCTTCACATCCGCTGAGTGGGTTGACTTCCTTGCTGCATGGGTTGACAAATACCCGATCATCACAGTTGAAGACGGTTGTTCCGAAGACGATTGGGAAGGTTGGAAATTGCTTACTGAGAAATTGGGCGGCAAAGTTCAACTGGTTGGTGACGATCTGTTCGTTACGAACACTGAGCGTCTTTCCAGAGGTATCGAAGAAAACATCGGTAACTCCATCTTGGTAAAAGTAAACCAAATCGGTACGCTGACTGAAACTTTTGACGCGATCGAAATGGCCAAACGCGCTGGTTACACAGCGGTTATCTCCCACCGTTCCGGTGAGAGCGAAGACAGCACAATCGCTGACATCGCTGTTGCAACGAATGCTGGTCAAATCAAAACAGGTGCTCCTTCCCGTACGGATCGCGTTGCGAAATACAACCAACTTCTTCGCATCGAAGACGAGTTGTTCAACGTTGCTCAATACGCTGGCAAAAAAGCATTCTACAACTTGAGAAACTTCAAGTAGTATTAAACGTAGTAATTAATTAAATATTACCTTTGGGGGTCTGTGCATGAGCAATTGGGTGAAAACTATTCTATTTCTGGTAGGTTCCGCGCTGCTCACGCATTGGATCCCCTCTTCGTTTTTTCGCAACCTCGATACAATGGTTCATGAATTTGGTCATGCGGTTGTTACCTTGGCCTTATCGGGCAAAGTGATGTACATCGAGCTATATGCGGATCACAGCGGGGTGACATACTCCTCCATATCCAAATCATGGGCCCTTATTCCGGTTTCGCTCGCTGGTTACATGACGGCATCGGTATTTGCCTGGTTCCTATTCTCAGCTTATGCCAAAGGCAAGCAGCGTCTTGGTTTGCAGGTGATGATTGCGTTATCTGGCTTATCGCTAGCCCTCTTCGTTCGCAACGGATTCGGAATCATGTTCCTAATCGGTTTCATGGCTTTGACCATCATTGTTTTGGCGCTCGCGCCCAAATGGCTGCGTGATTTCTACTACTTGTTGATGGCCTTTTTATGCTTGGAAGAGTCCGTGTTTGGTCCATTGTCGTTGGTCCTATATGCTTGGCAGAATAGCCGGGCAGCGGGGGATGCGAGCAATTTGGCGAATCACACTGGCATTCCCGCGATTGCATGGGCGCTCTTCTTCACACTGTTTGCCCTGTGGTGTGCGAAGCGTGCTGTGCAAGCTTTCCTGGGGCGCAGCAGAGGCGTTAGAGCCTCGAATAGACAAACACCAGCATCAGCCTACCGTGATTAAGACGAACTGGGAGTCCTTAGGAACCCATTTTATTGTATTCTAGGACGATCTATGTTAAAATACTTATGCTAGTTGTATAAGCAAAGAATAGGCAATTGGGGTGCTAATAACATGGTAATCTTTATGAAAATTTTGTTGATCATAGCTTCAGTCGGACTAATTGCAATCGTCCTTTTACAAAAAGGTAAGAGCGCAGGCTTGTCCGGTGCCATTTCCGGTGGTGCAGAACACTTATTTGGCAAGCAAAAAGCGCGCGGTTTGGAACTATTCTTGTCCCGTTTCACGATGGGGCTTGCTGCTGCATTTTTCATCCTTTCCATTGTCGTAGCATACGTAGTGAAGGCTTAACACACATAAAACGATAACAGCAGGGGAAATCTACTCCTGCTGTTTTTTCATTTTAAACGGGTCACCTGGTAGGAGTTGTTTGTCATCGAGCGTAGAGTATACAAATCGACAGAGCCTTTTTACTGGACAGGCAGTGGGAACAAGCAAGAAATGGGTATATTAATGATACATGGCTTCACAGGTTCGCCCTCGGAATTCAGACGAATTGGGTATGAGCTTCGCGAAGAAGGATATACCATCCAAGCTGTTAGACTGCCAGGCCATGGGACCTCACCCGAAGAAATGATGCGTACCGGATGGACGGATTGGTATGGGCATGTGCTGGAGAGTTATGATGAACTTGCCAAGAAGTGCAAGAACATCGTTGTTATGGGGCATTCCATGGGTGGATTGCTGGCCTTGAAGCTAGCTGTGGAACGTCGTACCGCAGGTGTTGTTTCAATAGCGACGCCGATCTTTCTAGCTTCCAGGAAGACGGTGCTGGCCGTATTGCTGCAGTATTTTATCAAATACATAGCTAAGAAGCCCAAACAAGTCTCTACGTTATTAGATGAGTCATGTGCATATACCAAAACGCCGATTCGATGTGTCGTCAGCTTGCGCAAGCTGGTAAAACAAGTAAGAAAATTGCTGCCTCAAGTGGAGGCCCCGGTATGGATAGGGCAGGGCAGTAAAGATGCTGTGGTTCGTGAAGAGAGCGCTGCGTTCGTCTATGAACGTGTTCGCTCCAAAGTGAAAGAACTGAATTATTATCCGGAATCCTCGCATGGATTATTGCTGGATCAAGAGAGAGAGCGGGTCTACGCCGATATTGCCGAGTTTATCCTTTCGCTGGAAGTGGCATACTATGGAGTAAAGGAATCAGGAACGGCGCTGGAAGGCTAGCTCAACAACAACAAGAAGGTGAAGAGTGTATGACAACAGATAAACAGATCATAAGTTTGATGCAAGAAGAGGCTTATAAGCCTATGTCCTATAAAGAGCTCGAGAAGCATTTTGGTATTGAAAGCGCGAACGAGTTTAAGGATTTTATTAAATTATTAAACCAACTCGAAGAAAGCGGCCATATTGTGCGTGGCGGAAGTGACCGTTACGGTGTGCCGGAACGGATGAATTTAGTCAGAGGCAAGCTCCAGGCGCATGCGAAGGGCTTTGCATTCTTAATTCCAGATGACCGGGAGCACCCGGACGTCTATATCAATGCGCATGATTTGAACACAGCAATGAACAGCGATATCGTGTTCGTGAAGGTTACCTCCAGAAGCCAAGGCGGAGGCCGCATGGAAGGCGAAGTTGTGCGCGTCATTACGCGAGCCAACACGCAAATCGTGGGTGTTTTCCAAAGTCAGGATACCTATGCGTTCGTGATTGCCGATGACAAAAGGGTATCGAGGGATATTTTCATTCCTCAGCATTCTTTTAATGGAGCAGTTACAGGGCAGAAGGTAGTAGTCAAGATTGTTAACTATCCGGAAGGTCGCTCTGCGGCTGAAGGGGAAGTTATTGAAATCTTAGGCCATAAAGACGATCCAGGCGTCGATATCCTTGCGATTGTGCGTAAATTCCAGCTCCCTGAGGCGTTTAACGAGGAAGTTCTGGCTGAAGCAGAAGCGGCACCAGATTCCATTACGGAGGAAGAGATCATTGGTCAAGGCCGTCGTGATCTTCGTTCCAAACGTATTGTGACCATTGATGGTGAAGATGCCAAAGATTTAGATGATGCGGTCAATGTAGAAATTCTCGAGAATGGTCATTATAAATTGGGTGTCCATATTGCTGATGTGAGTTACTATGTGCGTGAAGGGTCTGCACTGGATATCGAGGCGTACAACCGAGGCTGTTCGGTGTATTTGACCGATAGGGTTATTCCAATGCTGCCGCACCGTTTGTCTAACGGGATCTGCTCCTTGAATCCTAAAGTAGATCGCTTAACGATGTCTTGCGAGATGGAGTTCGATGAGAACTTAAAAGTCGTTAATCATGAGATTTTTACGAGTGTTATTAAAACTAGTGAGCGAATGACATATACCAATGTACGCAAGCTTTTGACTGGTGAAGCTGAGCCGGAGCTTGTGGAGCGTTATGCTTACCTGATGGAAGACTTCAAACGCATGGAAGAGCTGGCTGCTCGTTTGCGTTCTAGACGGATGAAGCGCGGCGCGATTGATTTTGATTTTGAGGAGTCCAAAATTCTCGTCGATGCCGACGGCAAACCAACGGACATCGTGAAAAGAGAGCGTTCCGTCGCGGAAATGATGATCGAAGAATTCATGCTTGCGGCAAATGAAACCGTGGCTGAGCATTTCCAATGGATGAAAGTCCCGTTCCTCTATCGTGTTCATGAAGACCCGGATTCTGAGAAATTGATGAATTTCATGGAGTTTGTGACCAATTTCGGTTACACGATCAAAGGCAAGGGCAACGCCATTCATCCTCGCGCTTTGCAGACGTTGCTGGAAGAGATCAAAGGTACGCCGGAAGAAACAGTTCTCAGCAAAATCATGCTGCGCTCGATGAAGCAGGCGCGTTATGATGCGCAGAGCTTAGGCCATTTCGGCTTGGCTGCGGAATTCTATTCCCATTTCACGTCGCCGATTCGACGCTATCCGGATTTGATTATTCACCGTGTCATTCGCGAAGTGCTGGAGAGCGGGAATTTATCGGATACTCGTCATGAATATCTGTCTTCCCGCATGAGCGATATTGCGCAGCAATCTTCCGAGCGTGAGCGCGTGGCTGTGGATGCTGAGCGTCAGACGGAAGCTTTGAAGAAAGCCCAGTATATGCTGGATAAAGTTGGTGAGGAATTCGAAGGCATCATCTCCAGTGTCACTGGTTTTGGGATGTTCGTCGAATTGGATAATACCGTTGAGGGCTTGATTCGTTTAAGTGATTTGACGGATGATTATTACAATTTCCATGAAAGACAGTTTGCTCTCGTTGGTGAGCGTACATCCAAGATTTATCGGATCGGTGATGAAATTAAGATTCGTGTGGCTCGCGTGAATATGGAAGAGCATACGATTGATTTTGAATTGCTGGATATGAAGCCTCGCAAAGAGGGCGGGTTTAAGCGCGGCGGCGGTGGCAGCGGGAAACCCTTTAAGGGGGCTGCTGGGTTTAAGGGCTTCCGCGGTAAACCGGGCGCTGCTGCAAGTAATGGTCAGGGGAAATCGGGAAAAACGGGGAAAGATAAAGGCGGATTCGCCGTTAAAGGCAAGGGCGGCTATGCCAATGCACAAGGGAAAAAGCGTGATGGCGCTGCGGCTGGCGGAGTCGTCGATGCGAACGCTGGGCAAGGCCGAGGCAAAAGAAGACGTGGTGACGCTGTTGATGGTTTAGCGGTCAATACGGGGCCGGCAGCAGCGAGTCAGGAACAAGGGCGTCGCAAGGGCGGAGCTGCTCGCAGGCTTGAAGAGGCGGCTAAGGCTGGTGTTGAGGGTGCTGCGGGAGCGAGAGCTAAGGGCGCGGGCGTCGAAGGCGCGGCGGGAGCGAGAGCTAAGGGCGCGGGCGTCGAAGGTGCGGCGGGAGCGAGAGCTAACGGCGCGGGCGTCGAAGGTGCAGCGGGAGCGAGAGCTAAGGGCGCGGGCGCAGAAGGCGCAGCCGGGCAAAGTAAACCGCGGCGCGCGAAGGCTGGCGGCACGCCGTGGAGCGACAGCCGCGGCAAAGGGCGCGGCGGCAAGGCGCGCGGCCCTAAGCTCAGCGAAGGCGGCAGCCTGAGCCAACGGCTTGAATCTGTCGGCGCAGGGCGGACAGATAGCGGTGTGCCACGCGGCGAAAGCAAGCGCGGGCGCGGCGCGGTATCGCTGGGTGGCGAAGCCCCAGCGGGCGGTAGTGATTGGGCGAGCGGCGTGAACGCGCTCGCCAAGGGCGGTCGTCGGCGGAGCGACGACGGGGACGACAGCAAGAAGCGGCGGAGATAGTCGCCGCTTCTTGCTTTTCGATCGCGATCTTGCTACAATAGGATGCACATTGTAGAAGTATTTACCTGCGTCATCAGTATGCGGGAGGAGGATCTCACGTGGCAACCAAAAAGGCCGATGGCAAATTGCTCGCCCAGAACAAAAAGGCATCACACGACTATTTTATTGAAGATACGTATGAATGCGGTCTTGTCCTGACCGGCACGGAGATCAAATCCTTGCGAGCAGGTAAGGCTAACATAGGCGACAGCTTCTCGACCATTCGAAATGGCGAAGCTTTTGTCCACAATATGCATATCAGCCCTTTTGATCAAGGCAACCGCAGCAATCCGGAAGATCCAACACGGACGCGGAAACTCCTTTTGAAAAAAGTGCAAATTGCCAAAATATTAGGCCAAGCAAAACAAGAAGGATATACCGTCGTTCCTTTGAAAGTGTATATTCGCAATGGTTATGCGAAGCTTCTGATTGGCATAGGTAAAGGTAAGAAACAGTATGACAAGCGGGAATCCGCAGCGAAAAAGGATGCACAACGAGATATCCAGCGTGCGCTGCGTGAGAAACAAAAGATCGCTAGATAGCTGGGCTAAGTCCAGACTGGAAGCCAGCACCTCGACTTCCATGAACCTAGCCGTTCATTTTTCTTCAGCTTGTGGTATACTAATTTAGCAGCAAAGATTAAAATGTAACCTAGTTCCAACTTGCGGCGTCTTAACCTTCGCCGTCTTATGACGGACATGAAGGCAATCCGGGGGTGTTCTTGGATTCGACGGGGATAGTTTGGGCTCGGGTTGCGGGTAGTGGGGCCGCGTCCACTATAAAACGCTAAAGCCTATTAAATGGCAAAACACAAAACAACTACGCTTTAGCAGCTTAATAACCTGTTAGCGTGCTCCTCCTCAGCATCGCCCATGTGACTGGGATAGGGGCTCAACTATAGTGGGATACGACGTTTGGTCTCCGCCTGGGGTCGGACGTAGGAAGACAATCAGGCTGACCCAACGCATAGCCGGTTACGGGGCGATGCTCGGGTGACATCAAAACTGTGACTACACCCGTAGATGCCTGTGTTGCGATATTTTCGGACAGGGGTTCGACTCCCCTCACCTCCATACAGAGAACCCGCTCACTGAGCGGGTTTTTTGCTATTTAAGGGAAGAATTGTAGACGGATCGTAGACAACAAAATTTTTCTAGGTGGATTTTAGGAAATACCGTAGACGAGTTGTCAACAGTTTGTCTATCATAATGTCGCTGATAGTGTTGAATTGCCAAAAAAGAATAAATATAACGCACAAGTGTATACAAAGGAACAGGTGAGTATTCTACTCAGTAAGGTACAACATACTAAGTTAGAGTTACCTGTATACCTTGCAGTCTTTCTCGGCTTGAGAAGAGAAGAGATTACGGGGTTACGCTGGGGATGCGTTGATTTAGTTGAACGCGTTGTTCGAATCGAGCAAGTGCGAACTGCCGCTGGTAACAATAACAATATTGAAAAAGTACCCAAGACACCTAAAAGTAGAAGGTCGTTACATATTGTTGACGAGGTCTATAGTACCTTAATTGCACATAAAGAAAAACAGAATGAGTACAAAGAATTATTAGGTGATTTGTATCATGATACAGATTATGTGTTCGTTCGTGATGATGGGAAGCCCTATAGAGTTAACTCGGTTTCAGAGGATTTTACCGATTTTCTTAAAAAGCACAGCTTACTAAAGATTAGGCTTCATGATCTGCGCCATACATTCGCAAGTGTGCTGTACGAGGCGGGAATCGATTTAAAGGCTATATCTGAGATGATGGGTCACTCAGATATTGGAACTACTTCTAAAATTTACACGCACTTCTTCGATGATACGCATAAAGAAAAGTTGAGTGTTATGAGTAAGATTTTAGCAAATTAATTTAAAAAAGGCGGAAGTGAATATCCAGAATGGATACGCTTCGCCTTTTTTTTCTACAACTAACTAATTAACATTTAATACTTTTTTTCAGCCTCAGTAAGATACTTTTGTGGTTCTCAACAAAAGCGACTAACTAGTAGAACTAGACTCAATCTTTTAGGATAGAAAATTTAATTTAAGGAATCCAACAGCGTCTTAATATCAGGGTTAAGGTTCAAAGCGTTGAGGATGACTTGTAAAGCCTCCGCACGGGAAGAATCCGCTTTAGGGTCAAACTCTTTTGTGCCTTTACCATTTACTACCCCTGCTTGCGCCAATTTATTGATAGCGTCAGCGGCGAAGGAATTACTTACGTCACCGAAGTTACCTTTGGACGAGTCCTTCGTTACGGCGTTGAGGTTGATTACTCGGGACAAGATGATTGCCATCTCTTCACGGGAAATCGTTTTGTCGGGTTTGAAAGAACCGTCTTCATAGCCGCCAATTACCCCTGCTTTGGCAAGAGCTTCGATAGCTTGCTTAGCCCAATGGTTACCTACGTCTGCTAGGTTGGCAGTGGTAGTACCAGTCGAGATCGCGAATACGCGAGTGATGATCGATGCAAACTCAGCGCGAGTGATTGGCGCATCTGGTTTAGCTGTACCATCGGCGTAACCTTGGATGATGTTGAGCTTGATGAAAGTGTCTACCGTCTTTTCAGCCCAGTGACCTTTTACATCAGTAGGTTTTGGTGCAGGAGTGGTAGCCGCCTTACGTTCCTCGACTTGTTTCTTGATGACATCAACTACAGACTTGTCGGCTTTAACGACAGTGCTGTTAAAGATGTCCTTAGGGGCTTCTGGCTTAATCTCTGGCTTAGTTTCAGGCTTAGTCTCAGGTTTTGTTTCTGGCTTAGTCTCTGGCTTAGTTTCAGAAGTTGTTGTTCCGCCACCTGAGGAACCCCCTGAGGAACCACCGCCGTTGTTGTTTGGTACAGGAACTACCGTCACGTTGATAACTACGGATTTGCCTTCCAAGGTTGCCGTGATTGTCGCCGTACCAACCGCTACCCCGAGGGCTTTGCCGTTGACGTAATCAACGATGTTAGCGTTGGAGCTTACAAGGTGGGCGATAACCGAAGCGTCAAGTGTGCGGTCATCACTCATGTGAGCTACGATACCTAAGGGAGCTTGTTTGCCGACTTCAACAGTGATGTTTTGGTTAGTAGCCGTCAAGGAATTTACTGTCGGTGTGTAAGGAGCAACAGTTACCGCTACCGTAGCTGAACGATTTTCATAAGTCGCTGTTACAACAGTCGTACCGTAAGCTTTTGCGGATATGTGTCCGTTAACTACTGTTGCAATCGTAGGGTTAGCACTTACCCACTCGATAGCTGCTACATCGACATTTTTCGAAGAAGTATCAGAGTAACGTGCGACAGCCGTGATATCAACATACCCACCAATATCATTGAGTGTAGTTTCTCTTGACAGTTCAAGACCCGTGAATTTGGGTTGCTGTTGCGGATTACCTACGATTGTTAAGTTGAATGTCGCCGTGAAACCTCCGTAGGTCACGTGGAATGAAGCAACCCCTGCTGATACCCCTGTTACTACGCCGTTATTGATCGTTGCAATGGTAGGTGTGACTGCAACCCACGTAGCCAAAGATGAATCGAGTGGCGTCTGGCTGTTATCCGAGAACAAGTTACGAACTGTCGCTGTTGTAGTAGCACCAACAGGAACTGGAGCTTCACCAACATTGATTACGATATTCGTTTGAGTAGGTTGAGGGTTACCAACGGTGATCGGAATCGTTACCGATTTACCACCGTAAGATGCAGTCGCAGTAGTTACCCCTTCTTTTGCACCGTAAAGAATGACATCGGAGTAGCTTGGTATGAATGCTATGGCTGTGTCAGCAAACGCCCAAGTAACCCCACTCGAGGGAGAAGGTACAATGTTCTCAGTAGTACTATCACTGTAACGCACTGTGATCGTAGGAAGCATAATTTCATCATCAGGTTGGATAACCACAGTACTAGGAGTCGCTGTTAGGCTTACTACAGTACGTTGTGGGACGGGATTTACCGTTACTGGAATCTGGACTGATTTGCCACCGTAAGTGTAAGTCAAAGTTGCTGTACCCGCTGTCCCAATGTAAACTGCTCCACTATTGTTAGCGGATACTACCGAAGGATTGGAAGATGACCATACACCTTGAGTTGTCACATCCTTTGTTGTGCTGTCGCTCATTACTGCGGTAACTGGAAAAAGGAATGGTGCAGCTCCTACAGTTGCAGTAATAGAAGGTGAAGATGGAGCCAAGCGATCCAAAGTTGGTTGTTGAGCGTTTTGACCTTGGTAATCGGCTTGACTGAAGAAGGTACTTGCATTTTCACCACCGATAAGGATGTGGGCATTTGTACCCGTAGCGGTAGACGTTAAACGGAAATGGGTTTCGTCTACATATCCGGCAATAAGCTCAATATCTGTAGAAGTAAACACATTGTTGAGGTGACCTACAAACGCACTCATGGAGGGGAAGGAATTGTTTAGATCAAATGTTGCTCTGGTTGCGCCGTCACTGATTGAGACGGTTTTACTATGATTTACTACGGTACCTGTTGCGGTTGAAGTTTGGAAGATCGTGTTGACTGAGTCTCCAAGGATTGTTAAATAAGCGGAAGAACCTTTAAACAAGGTAGAGACGCCGAAACCCGCTCCAACTACCTCATATACTTCAACATATTGTCCGAAATTTGCTGTGATAAGTTGAGCATTGATTGCAGCAACTAATTTTGTCATGGTAGTGTAGTCTTCGTCTAATGTAAATGAACCAAAACGCCCACCATCATCAAACAAAGTAATTGTGACTGGTGAAGAAGCAAAATGTAAAGAAATGTTTTTACTCAGCAATGTAGCAGGCTGTGGATCTGTCTGTGAGAAATTTAGACTTGAAATAGAGTTACTAGTTGCTACCGCAGGTTGAGCTGTTGATACTGCTGCAGATGCGGGTGGCGCGGCTACTGCTCCAAATGCCGAGAATACCAAGGATGATGCGATGATGCCCGAAATTAACTTTTTAGACGCTTTGCTACCTAACATTAAGCGACCTACCTCCCGATGGTAAAAATTATATTACACACTTTACAAAAGCGGTGTGTAATATTAACTTTAACATAAGGATTGCTTATATGTCATAAAAACTCGAAATGTGTCGTCAACTAGTTGAAGTTTGGATCGCGAAATAGTTGATACTAAAATAAATAATCTATAACAGATGGAGGACTTTGCTCTGATTCCTGTCCATGTTCGTAGACAAGCGTAGACCAAAGCTATAAAATCTAGTAATACATAATAAGAACAGGTGATATGAAATAATAAATTGAACTTGGACAAAGCCTTACACAGCGGGGCTTTACGGGACTTAGTAACAAATAGCGTGAAATGGGGTACGATTGTTCGACTCCCCTCACCTCCATTAATCAAAACCACAACGGGGACCTTAAAGATAACTTCTACATTCTTTTCGTAGACGATTACCTTTTCCGCATAGCTGGCGATGAACTTCTTGATTTCGGGAAGCTCGCGGTTTGCTAGGTGGGCCCCGAACTGAGATAGCAGTTGTTGCAGAGATTCTTCTGTGATGGCTGCTTTTTCTTTTACTGACTCAGCCTCCATGAGCTTCTGGGAAAGGTCGAGTTTCTGCTGTTCCAGTAAGCTGAGCTTCTCTAAAAATGTAGGGTTGGATGCTCCGGCAGCAACAGCGTTCACGATGTTTTCGATCTGCCACTCGATGACTTCGAGACTTTTTCTAATACGTATTTTTTCTCCCCTCAAGCTATCACCTTTTGACTGGTAGGCTCTTAGCTGCAGGCTTGAAGCTTTTCTGTCCGTGTATCCTCTGCATGAGGAGATGAATCAGACTTTGCTGGGCCTGTGCCGCGAGAGTCGTGGGAACAAGGAGCAATTCGCCAGGCATTATGAGAAGCACGAAGCTGCCTAACGCCGGGAAATGGGGCTGCAACCACCGTAGGAGATCAGAAGCCTGGTGGCATCCTATTTGAGAGAAGCGGCTAACAGGCACAAGGACTTATTGCGGAGAGCAATTATCTCCGCTTTTTTTGTTTTTTTCGACAGCGAACGCGGTTTTGTGAGAATTTAGAGAGAATCAATTAGTATACTTGCAGATAAAACAACATTTTATTCGAAAGGGATGTGATAGCAACATGATAAGACGTATGACAGCTATGATGTTAACGCTCATGCTGATTCTTGGTCTGCTCCCCACTTGGGCGGGAGCGGCGGAACTAGGGGGATGGAACCGTAAAAGCCCTTATCCGACAGCTCAGGGGGTAAACAGCGTAGTCTATGGGGGAAATAAGTTCGTTGCAGTGGGCTACAATGGCGTCGTGCTGACCTCTGTAGATGGGGTTTCGTGGGACAATAAGTCTTCCGGCACGACCAACAACTTAAGCGCCATTACCTATGGCAACGGTCTGTATGTTGCCGTGGGGTATACGAGCACGGATTACAAGAGCTTCATCATGACATCTGTTGATGGATCAACATGGACGCCACAGGTGTCGAATAAGGATGCTCTCTTACTCGACGTCACCTACGCCAATGGGGTGTTCGTCGCTGTAGGGGGTAAGAATGGATTAGGAGGATTTCAATCTGGAACGACGTTGATTATGACTTCAAGCGACGGTATCACCTGGGTGGCGACCCAAGGACAAGGAGTAGGGCGCGACAAGCAACTTAGTGGGATCACTTACGGAAATGGTACTTTCGTTGCGGTTGGCGGAGAATCCACGATCTTTACATCGTCGAACGGTACCAACTGGTCAATTACATACAGCCAGCCAAGCAGTCCGTTTGGTCCGCGTAGTCCCGATCTGATCGGCGCGACCTATGACGGCAACAAGTTCATCGTGGTCGGTCTCGACGGGAAAATGCTGATTTCTACGAACGGTTCGTCGTGGACGGACGCATCTTCCGGCACAAAGGCTGACCTATACAGAATTGCCAGTCCAAATGAAAAATATTTCCTTTTTGGGCGAATCTACGAGAATTTCGGTTATAGGAATATACAACTGACCTCGACAGACGGCAACAAATGGGAGGAAGTCAAACCAGCGCCGACACGTTTCATCAGTAAAATAATCTATGCCCAGAATACTTATGTAGCCGTAGGAGAACGTGGGACGATCCTGACCTCTTCAGACGGCAAAGAATGGGTCAGCCAGACGCGTGGCATTACGGAGAGCTTGCAAAGCATCATCTACAGTGGCGGTAAGTATATTGCCGTAGGAGGCTACTCAAGCGCGGTATACACGTCGGACGACGGGAATAGCTGGACTACCGTCGCGATTGCGAATGATAAGGGCAAATCGCTTAACAGAGTCAAGTATATTAACGGCCATTATGCGACTGTCAGTCAGTATGGAGAAGTATTGTTCTCCCCGGATGGCTTGACTTGGTCAGCACAAAATATCGGCAATTTTCCTGTATATGATATCACGTACAGCAAGGGGCAATATTTTACTGCGAACGCTTATGGTAAAGTGTACGTCTCAAGTGACGGTGTAAAGTGGACAAGTACCAATAGTAATAATATTAAAACGCTGTTCGGAATTACCTCCAATGACAGCCTGATTGTTGCGGTTGGGGAGAATGGTGCGATTCTATCTTCTTCAGATGATGGAAAGACATGGGTGAGTCAAAAATCCAATGTAACAGTCTGGATAAAGGATGTTACGTATAGTGGAGGAGTATTCGTCGCTGTCGGATTTACGGGTACTATTTTGACATCCACTGACGGAACGAACTGGACGATCCGCACATCAGGCGTGACCGCGAATTTGTCCAGTGTCAAATACATCAACGGGCAATTCGTGGCGGTAGGTGGGAATACGGTTCTGACCTCCCTTGACGGGAAGAATTGGACGCCTATCCAAGGCGCAGAAAGCGGGCTGAGCGATGTCGCGTTTGACGGGCACAAGTATGTGTTCGTTGGCTTAGAGGGGGCTATTTTCACGCTGCGTTATGTGCCACAGGCCGCGTTGAACACCGTTAGCATCAACCCGTCTACAACCGCTGTAGGACAGAAGGTAACACTTGAAACATCGGGTGATCTGCAGTCCATGACTAAGCCAGAGGCGGGGGACGAGCGATTTATCGCTTCGAGCTGGTCGTCCACGGAGGCCGGAAAGTCGGGTGCTTTCTCCGTCACCGATGCGGTATACAGCTATTCGGACTATACTCCACAGTCACCCGGTAATTATACGGTAACTGTTATGTTCACCAAGCAGAAGTGGGACGGCGGTGCGTGGGTAGATACGACCACAACGGATACGAAGACGGCTATCGTCACGGTGAACGGGGATGCTACTCCTTCAGCGCCGACGGCACTTTCCGCGACTGCCGGGGACGGACAGGTAACGTTAAATTGGAATAGCGTATCGGGGGCAGCCAGCTATCTAATTATATGGAGTACAACATCAGGTGATTACTCAAACGATTCTAATAGCAAAAGGGTAAGCAGCGATACTACGACATATACTTTACCAGGCTTAAAGAACGGTACTACCTATTACTTTAAAGTCAGGGCAAGTAACACAAACGGGAATAGCCCATTCTCAGCGGAAGTCAGCACCACGCCTAAAGCTGGAACGCAGAACCCATCCAGCAATGCGAATCTGAGCGGCTTGACATTATCGAGCGGAACAGTGAGCCCGTCGTTTGATGCCAATACGACAAACTATGCGGCGAGCGTGGCGAACAGCGTGAGCAGCGTGACGGTAACGGCGGCGGTATACGATCCGGCTGCGACGGTGACGGTGAACGGAACGGCAGCAACGATCGGCCAAGCGAGCGCTCCGATCAGCCTGAGCGTGGGCAGTAACACGATTACGGTAATCGTGAAGGCGCAAGATGGCAGTACGAAGCCGTATACGATTACGGTGAAGCGAGCGTCGGCTTCGTCAGACTCTACATCCGGTTCGCCTAGTACCCCGTCCAGCGGCGACCAAGGGGCGCAAACCGGCTTCCGGGTGATCGTGGACGGCAAGTCGCAAGATCACATAGCGACGGGCTCTACTACGAAGGAGAACGGACAGACCGTGCTGACGGCGACTGTGGACCCTGCCAAACTAGCGGCGCAGCTTGCAACAGCGGGGGACAAGCCGATTATCGTCATTTCTGCTTCGACCACGAGCGCGGACAAAGTAACGGTGGTACTGACCGGTGATGCGGTGAAAGCGATGGAAAACAAGCAGGTGGTACTGGAAATTCAAACGCCTAACGGGAACTACAAGTTGCCAGCGGCGCAGATCGTTATCGACCGCTTGGCATCGCAGTTTGGAGGGCAAGTGAAGCTTTCGGACATCGTCGTTCATGTGGACATTGCGAAAAGCGAAGCCGCGAAGGCGAAAGTTGCGGAAAGTACGGCGGAAAAAGGCAAGTTTACCGTCGTTGTGCCGCCGATTGATTTTACGGTGACCGCTTTGTACAACGGCAAGACGGTGGACGTAGACAAGTTCAGTTCGTATGTGAAGCGTGAAATCCCGCTGCCGGACGGCGTAGACCCGAGCAAGATCACGACTGCCATTGTGCTAGGCACAGACGGAACAACCCGTCATGTGCCGACCTATATCACCGCTCGAGATGGGAAGTATTACGCGGTCGTGAGCAGCCTGACGAATAGTACGTATACGTTGATTTTGCACCGGATGGCGTTTATGGACGTGGAAGGGCATTGGGCAAAAGGCGCTGTGAATGATATGGCTTCGCGGATGGTGGTGGGCGGCGTCGATGCGATGCATTACAATCCGGATGCAGCGATCACCCGCGCCGAGTTCGCGGCGATCATCGTTCGCGCACTGGGGCTCGCCGACAACGGGAAGACCTCAACGTTCGGAGACGTGAAGTCCGGTGACTGGTACGTTGGTGCGGTAGCGAAAGCCAAGGAGTACGGTATCATCGAAGGGTACGAGGACGGAACATTCGAGCCTACGAAGACGATCTCCCGGGAAGAAGCAATGGCGATGATTGCGCGGGTGATGAAGTGGACAGGACTTAACGCAAGCGCCAGCAGCTCTGAAGCGGAATCTGCACTCGCCTCGTTTACAGACGGCGCGGCGGTAGATGCGTGGGCAAAGCAAGCGGTCGCCGCGACCGTGAGGAGCGGATTGGTTCAAGGCAGAGATGCCGAGCTCAAGCCGATGAGCGACATTACGAGAGCGGAGACGGCTGCTATCGTACAGCGGATGCTAGAGAAGGCAAAGCTGATCGATAACAGAAATTCCAAGTAACCAACAGTCCTTAGAGGGGCCGTCCATAGGCAGACATGAAGCCGAAGGACGGCCCTTGCTTTAGTTGTCAGGAAGGTTGCTGAACTACTACTTCGATTAAGGAAGGAGGATATGTTTTATGGCTAAAGTGATGGTCGTTAACGATACGGCATTTATTAGGACAATGATCAAAGACATTATCCTCGGCATGGGGCAGCAGGCGATGGTTCTTGATGCCATTCCTGCTGGAGCGAGGGACTTCATCGTAAAGCCGATCCTTAAGTACAGAGTTGTCGAGGCGGTTAACAAAGCGTTGCATGGGACAGGAGAGCGTGATTAATGTAATGGCTGTCAGTGGAGATTCTTTCGCCCTACGCCACGTGGAAAACGTGCTGTATGCATTAGAAACTGTGCGGCTTTGCTCCCTTTTCACAAATCATGGTGAGTTTCTAGAGCTGTTACCCGGGGCATCCGTCGATCTCGTGCTGCTTGATTTGGACATGAATAGATCCGGCATTCACGGTCTACAATAAACGTCATCCAGTCTTCCAGACCTGACATCTCCATCGTATTCGTAACATCAAACGGAAACTATGTTTTCAATGCGTTTGACCTGGGGGTACTGGACTATATGGTGAAGCCGATAACGGAGGAGCGCATCAAGAAAACGATAGCCCGCATCGCCCGGAGGGGCTTGGAGTAGGCTAGCTTCTCAACTTCAGTGAAGGGATTTTATATGGAACGTCCTTATTCCCATTTAAAACTGAATCGCAATGAGGAAGAAGGACAACGGTTAAAATTTCTCATAAGAGAAATAAGATCGATCTTAGATTCGAAAGTTCGACGTCCTATTTTGCAAAAAATGAAAAGTAACCAGTCCCAAACATGGCCCAGAGCTTGGGACTGTTCTGAATAACAAAGTCGTATTCGATGGATAAGTGCTTACGATTAATCGAGATAATTTCATTCAAGGACTTGGGCAAAATGGCTGATCTCGTTTACGCGGCACAAAGCTGAACGTTGTTCCTATTCCCGAAGAGGAGCATGCGGCAGTTTATGAGGAGACGCGAAAAGCTATCGAATTAACGAGGCGAGGGAAGTTTGCGTCGGTTGAGCCTACGCCACATCCCAAAACATGAGAATCATCACTCGTCGGCGGATTGTGGATTTGCCAAGCCACGGCTCACCTCCATAGTGTAAATCCACAACGGGGACCTTAAAGATAACTTCTACATGCTCTTCGTAGACGATTACCTTTTCCACATAGCTAGCGATGAACTTCTTGATCTCAGGAATGTCTCGCCTAGCGACGTGGTCCTCGAACTGAGAAAGCAGTTGTCGCAGAGAGTCCTCTGTGATGGCTGCTTTTTCTGTTATTGATTCGGTTTCATGCAGTTTTTGTTCGAGCTGTAGCTACTGGCACTCCAACTCATCAAGTTTACCGATCAACGTGGCATTCAAAGTGCCACTGGCGATGGCGTTAATGATGTTCGTGATTTGGCGTTCAAAGACTTCGAGACTCTTGGCTAGGCGCTCTTTCTCGCCTTTTTAACGTATTTCAGATTGTTTCGCCCGCTGAATTTCGTATTTCCCATCATAGCGTACTGGGTGCCAACGTTTTTGAGGCATTCTCCGCATACTATTAAGCCGCTAAGCATGTAAACTTCCTTGGCTGTATCTGCTCCAGGTTGCTGCTTATTTATCGGCTAATTTTCGAATGATTTGATTATAACCGTATCCTCCGAGAAACATAGAGAAAACCGTTGAGCCAAATTCCGCGAGTAGTACTCAGCCATGCCAGTTCCGTCGACGTATGGATTGGTGCCGCTATTTTCGGTAGACGAGTCTTACAGTTAGCGTGCCATCCACCCGTGTATCTTGGGTTAATTCAGCCATCGAGGCCGCCATCACTCACACGTTCGTACCTTCCATTCATCCTTCCAAATGAGAATAGCCCAAGGGGATATCCTTGGGCTTCAATATTATAGTACATGTTTATGAGCGAGCGACTATACGGGTTTTGACAGCTAGCAGACCTTGGTTAGCCGCTCCTCTGCAAAAGGAAACGCCTTATCGTCCGCCCGTCGGTTCCCTCATATTCTACTGGAATGCGTCTGCTGCGCTTACATTCATTTTTGAGCCCTATAGAGTATTAGCTTTTCAGCGTGTATGCATCCTTTCTGCCGGATGGGAATAGTCCAAGGAGAGAATTTCCTTGAGTGAGACCTATCTTGAAATCAGTAGAATCAGATATAATGATAAAAAGATGTTCACAGTTAGATTCGAGGTGCCGATCTATGATTCTGAGTACCAAACTCCATATCCCGCAAACGCGACGCGATGACCTTGTTGAGCGAACGGCGATCACCGAGTTATTAAATAAAGGATTAAAGAGCAAACTTACATCCGTAACGGCTCCCGGGGGGTACGGAAAAACAACAGCTTTGGGTCAGTGGCTGCAGCAGTCCGCCATACCTGCCGTATGGATTTCCTTGGGCCCTCAAGAGAATGATTTGATTGAGTTTTGGAGCTATACAATCGCTGCAGTCAATAGTAAGAACCCCAAATTTGCGGAAAGGGTCACCCCGTATTTGCCATCCCTAAAGTCTGGTGCGTTTGAGTCATTCATCTCAGCCATGATATGCGAGCTTGAGAGCTTCTCGGATGAATTGGTCATGGTTTGGGACGATTATCACACGATCGATCTTGCCCCTATTCACGCTTCTGTGGCTTATTTTCTTGGCTTTTTGCCCGCTCACATCCACCTCTATGTAACAAGCCGGGCTGAAATGCCCTTTCCTACGGCAAGGCTGCAGACGACGGGCCAAATGGTGAAGATCACGATTCAGGAACTGCGATTCCAACTTGCGGAGGGAATTCGTTACTTTCAGGATTGCATGGGACTATCACTGTCGGGAGACAAGATAGCTGCGTTGGTCGACCGCACGGAGGGATGGATCAGCGGACTGTATCTGGCAGCCATTTCGCTGCAAAGAAGCGGCAATTATTCGGATTTTATCCGCGCCTTTAGCGGGGAACACCGCAGCATATCCGATTATCTGTTCCAGGAGGTTTTTAGTCTCCAGCCGAGCGAAATTCAGTCCTTTCTATTGGAAACTTCGATTGTAGACAGGATAAACAGCTCGTTGTGCGAGGCGGTTACCGGACAAGCGAATTGTCAGGAGCTGCTGGAAATGCTGGAACAGCATAATTTGTTCATTGTTTCTTTGGATGATCAGCGGAAATGGTATCGCTATCATCATTTGTTTTCCGAGTTTTTACGGAGGCTTTTCCGGCAGAGGTATGCGGGACAATCGAAGGAGTTGCATGTCAAGGCAGCCCATTGGCTGGAGGCGCACGGATTTTTGGAGGAAGCGGTAGAGCAACTGTTTGTGGACGGGCATCATCACGAAGCAAGCAATTTGATCGAAAAGCATCTGCAAAATCTTCATACGAAGAGAGGGGTGCTGTATCGATGGTTGCGCGCTCTGCCGGAAGCCTGTTTTACGGGAAAGCCGGGCATTCAGTTTCTTTATGTCAAAGTGATGGTGGAGACCAATGAACTGGAGTTGGCACAAGCGAGACTTCGCCTGATGGAGGACAAGCTGTCGGACCCCGAATGGAAACCTTACGCAGGAACCGTTCATTTTTTGTCCGCGGCTGTTTCTTTTTACCGAAGAGACTTTGGACGAGCGAATGAATATTTTGAGATATTTGATCGGCATACGCCGGGGGGCAGCTACATCCAGATGATTGAAGCGAACTCGTATTCCATGTATTTCGATACATTATTGAGCTTCTTCCATGATTTGCATGATGCGGAGAGATTCTTTTATAAATGGATCAAAGTATGGGAAGAGAGAGACAACTACCCTTACGTCGGTTTTTTCTACAATACGTACAGTTTGCTGTTATATGAATGGAACCGTTTGGAAGAGGCTGAAGTTTATGCGGAGAGGGTACTGAGGTCAACGTGCATGCAGCCCTATGCCCTTATTCTGTTAAGTGCTACTATTAATGCTGCGCGGATCTGTCAGGCCAAAGGAGATTCGGCCAAAGCGTTTGAATTGCTTGAGGGGGTTAAACCTAAGATCGATTCAGTGGACAAAAGAATGTTTATGAGGAGAATAGAAGCGGAGAAGGCAAATTTGTCGCTTGCGAACGGTTCTTTTGATGAAGGCTGGCTGCAAACATGCGGCATCAAGCATACCGATACGATCCCGCCCGGTCCAATCAAAGAATATCTTATTTTGGCAAGTGCGCTTATGGAACAGGGGGAAGTTGATGAAGCTTTGCAACTGCTAGAGCAGTTGTACCGGCTTGCCGATAAGGCTGATCGGACCTGGGATAAGGTTAAGGTGACCATCCTGCAAAGTATGGCTTTTTATCAAAAAGATGATATGACGAACGCTATCATGAAGCTGGGGGCGGCACTCCAATTGGCGGGACCGGGGAACTATATCCGCAGTTTCGTGAATGAAAGGGCCAAGATGGCTGAGCTGCTGCGCGAATATATCCGGCAAAAGCAGATGGGCGCTAACCGCAAGTCTGCGAGCCTGCGCTATGCCAGGGAATTGCTTCTGCTAATGTCGGATACTAGAAATGAGACTGGAAACTCGGGAGCGCTTATCACGAAACAGGAATTAAAAATATTACGGATGATAGACATGGGGCTGTCGAATAAACAGATCGCCGAACAACTTCAAATCACAGCCGAAACGGTCAAGAGTCATCTGAAAAGTATGTATAGAAAACTTCATGTTAATAGCAGAGAACAGGCATTGGAGCAAGGAAAAGAATTAAAATGGTTGTAGCGAGCTATTTACCGCAATTGAAGTAAATCATGATTATACAATACATATTGGTATCATGTATATCCCTCATTATTTGAATGTCCCTCCCCCATAGATGGGGGATTTTTTTTGTGTTGAAATCGTCTTATATTAGGACAAAAGTAGCAATGATCGACAAGCGCGGGGAGAAAAATATCGTTATTTGTCGTCAGTAGTAATCTTGTATCGCTACATCGCCATTGCAATCATTATGACAAATGAAGAGGTGTATACGTATTTATGAAACTATTTACATCAAAGCTCAAGATTTGGTCATCCCGATCAGGGAGGATAGTTCTGGCATGCTTACTCGCCTTGATGCTCATCCCATTCATGGGTGCAGGAAAGGTAGCCCATGCGACCTCGCCAACTTGGGCAGCGGTGGGACAATCTGTACAACCGTCCAACGTGCAAACCTTCCTCAAAGTGGGCGGGACGCTGTATGCAGGGACGGGGAACTTCAACAATGACGTATGGCGGAACACGAATGGCACTTGGACGCAGATGGAAGGCTCACCGGCAGGTGTGCGAACCTTGCTTGTTGATGCGGAGGGCACGTTGTATGCGGGTTCTTGGGGTGACGGCGTGTCGACGTACACGGCCAGTGACGGTTGGAAACAGATGAGCGGCTCGCCGGGCAATGTGTATTCCTTAATCGATGTCAACGGCACGCTATATGCGGGGGCTTCTAGTGGCATTAACAACAGTAAAGATGTATGGACTTACGACACTACTGCGGCTACGCCTGCATGGACACAGATGACGACCAGCAATACGCCGACTGACGTGCAAGCCTTAATTCATGTAAATGGAAAACTATATGCAGGGACGTTTAGCAATGGCATTTGGGCGTACAGTAACGGGGCATGGACGTCGATGAGCAGCACGCCAAGTGGGTCTAACACATTAACAAATGTAGTTTCTTTAGTTGATGTCAACGGCACGCTGTACGCGGCGACTTTCGGCGGAACCCACAATGTCTGGACGTACAGTGGCGGTACATGGACGCCTATTTCCAATTCGCCGCGTTATGCGCGAACCTTGTTCAATGTGGGCGGCACGTTGTATGTAGGGACTGCTTCCACCTCCGATGATATGTGGACATGTACGAGCACTTCATGTACGCATATGTTCGGATCTCCGGGCAACATATATGCTATGCTTGATGACAACGGGACGTTGTATGCAGGGACGAAAAATGGAGACAAAGACGTGTGGACGTACAGGAATGGCGCATGGTCACAAATGGGCGTTGTGCCAGGCGATACTAACACTTTGCTGAGTGTCAATGGTACGCTGTATGCCGGGACAAATAACGACACGAATGCCGTGTGGGCGTACACGGCCAGTAGCGGATGGACACGGATGAGCGGCTCGCCGGGCTATGTGTATGCCTTGATTGATGTGGGCGGTACGCTATATGCGGGGACTTCAAATGACGACAATGACAATGACGTATGGACTTATGACACAACCGCGCCTACGCCCGCATGGACGCAGATGACGAGCAGCCATGCGCCGAGTAATGTGTATGTCTTGCTCAATGTAGGCGGTACGCTATATGCAGGGACGAATAACGGTGACCATGACATATGGACCTATGATACTGCCGCGACTACGCCCAAATGGACGCAGATGACGGCAAGCAATATGCCCAGTAATGTAAATGCCTTGCTCAATGTGAATGGTACGTTGTATGCGGGAACAGGAATTAACGACGTATGGACGTATGACATGAGCGCGACTACGCCCGAATGGACGCAGATGACGATGAGCAATGTGCCGATTAGTGTGCATGCCTTGCTCAATGTCGATGGAACGTTGTATGCGGGGACTTTTAATGGTGGCAATGATGTATGGACTTACGATACTAACGCAACTGCACCCGAATGGACGCAGATGACGACCAGCCATGCACCGAGTGATGTGAATACCTTGATCAATGTGAATGGTACGCTGTATGCAGGGACTGATAACGGTAATAACGACGTATGGTCGTATAGCAACGGCACATGGGAACAGGTAAGTGGCTCGCCGAGTCAACTGCATTCCCTCCTAGAGGCAAATGGTAAGCTATATGCAGCGGGACTGCACGGTGTACATCAAATGACCTCTCCCGGAGCACCTGTGAATCTGCAGGCCAGCAGCACGACGACTACATCGACTACGCTATCATGGGATGCCGTAGCAGGAGCGAAAGGCTATTACCTCTACAAGGATGGAGGCAATACGGCGATTGCCACTGTGACCAGCGCCACCTACATGGTGAGCGGGCTGGCACCGAACAGTTCTTATACGTTTGTGGTGAGTGCATTCAATGCGGCCGGTGAATCGGCGAAGAGCGGGGCGATCCCTGTTCAGACACTGAGCACAGCCGCAACGTTGACTTCGACAATAGGAACGGTAAGCAGTGGCAGTACCGCGAATGAAAGCATCACGAACATTCCATACGGCACAACGTTAGCTGACCTCAAGGCAGCGATCACGCCAGCAGCGAATGCAACGTTTGAGGTGTACGATGCAGACGGAATAACCGTAGCTACAGCTTTGGCAACCGGCGAGAAGGTAATTGTTACCGCGCAGGATGGGACCACGAAGGTCACGTATACGGTAGCGGTTATCCCGGCGTATACGGTGATGTATAACGGCAACGGCGCTACATCTGGCAACACGCCGACCGATAGTGGCTCGTATGCGCAGGGCGCCATAGTTTCGGTGTATGGCAACACGGGAAATCTGGTGAAGACCGGCTACACGTTCGCGGGTTGGAACACGCAAGCAGATGGCAACGGAACGACTTATACGGCAGGTACTACGCTCAGCATGGCAACGGCTAATGTGACGCTGTACGCGAAGTGGACGGCGAATCCGACGGTGAATCCTACCTACACCGCAACCTATAACGGTAATGGCAACTCCGGAGGCAGCGCACCGACCGATAGCGGCTCGTATGCGCAGGGCGTCACAGTTTCGGTGTATGGCAACACGGGAAATCTGGTGAAGACCGGCTACACGTTCGTGGGTTGGAACACGCAAGCGGATGGCAACGGAACGACTTATGCCGCTGGCGCTACGTTCAGCATGGGAACGACGAACGTGATGCTGTATGCAAAGTGGACGACGAATCCGACGGCGAATCCTACCTACACCGTAACCTATAACGGTAATGGCAACTCCGGAGGCAGTGCACCGACCGACAGCAGCTCGTATGCGCAGAGCGTCACGGTGTCGGTGTACGGCAACACGGGAAATCTGGTAAAGACCAGCTACACGTTCTTGAGTTGGAACACAGCTGCGGACGGAAGCGGAACGAATTATAACGCAGGCACTACGTTCAGCATGGGGACGATGAATGTGATACTGTACGCGAAATGGACGGCCAACTCTTCAATCGGCGGCGGTGGAGGTTCATCATCAACGTCCACAAGCCATATAGTTACCTCGACCGACGGTACACTGACGCTCCCCGTCGGCAAAATGGGTGAGGTTAGCTTGGGTGATGCGGTTAACATCTCGATTCCTGCCGATGCTTCCGGCAAAGAGCTGAAATTAACGATTGAAAAAGTGGCGGACACTCAAAAGTTGCTTACGAAAAACGATGTTCTGGCCAGCCCGGTATTCGAAATTCGGAAGAATTTCCCGGAGAACTTCAGCAAGGAGATCACGCTGACCTTCACCTTCGATCCGAAAAGCATGAAGAAAGGTCAACAGCCTTCCGTATTCTACTATGACGAAGCGAAGAAGGTATGGGTGAAAGTCGGTGGCACGGTAAACGGCAATACCATCACCGTAAAAGTTAATCACTTCACGAAGTATGCGGTATTCGGCGAAGGGCAAGATTCAGATTCGACGGCAGACACGAAGCAGGCGGTCAACTTCAGCGATATCTCTGGACACTGGGCGGGAGCTACCATCAAGCAAGCGGTAAGCGCCGGAATCGTCAGCGGCTATCCGGACGGCACGTTCAAGCCGGATCATACCGTAACGCGCGCGGAATTTGCGGTCATGCTAATGAACGTGCTCAAACCGCAAGGAGACGGCTCGGTACTATCGTTCACCGATAAGGCAAAGATCGGCGCTTGGGCGCAGAAGTCGGTCGCACAAGCGGTGTATGCAGGTATCATTACAGGCTACGAGGACAGCACTTTCCGTCCGGATGCCGAAATCACTCGCCCAGAGATGGCAGTGATGATCGCCAAGGCGCTGGGACAGTCAGTTGAAGCTACAATGGCAACAGGCTTCGCGGATGACAAGGACATTCCGGGCTGGGCGAAAGGCGCAGTGGCGGCCATGAAGAAGCTTGGCATTATCGAGGGCAAAGGCGCGGACAAATTTGCTCCTGTGAATAAGACTACGAGAGCAGAGGCAGTAACGGTGTTATTGAAGATGCTGGCGCAAAAGAGCAAGTAAATGAACCTCTGCAAGACTGCTTTGAAGTCAAATTCAAAGCAGTCTTATTTGTGAATAAAAGGTTCAAACGGTTTGGACAACATGCATATCAACATCGAAAAGGTGCTTATCGGCACCGGAGTAGTAAGAGTGGGATGCGGCTGAGCGGCGACGAATTGTGGATTTACCCATCAACGGCTCACCTCCATTAAAGTACGGAAAAGACACCTTTCGAGGTGTCTTTTTTGTTTTAATGGTGGTGATAGTAGGAGTTGAACCCCTACAGGGTTTGCCCGCGCGGACCGGAGCGTAAGCGGAGGGAGCACGGCAATCAGGCCGATGAAAGTTATGGATCTGCGGCCGCGATTGGCCGAAACCGGGAAGGATGTTAGGAGTCTGCTGAGAACATACTCTTTGTTTTTACTTCATAATGTCCATGATATAATGGTTTTAAAATCCAATAATGATTTTCTGGAGGTAACAATGAAAGTCGGCAGAAACGATCCATGCCCTTGCGGCAGCGGAGCCAAGTATAAGAAGTGTTGCATCCCGAAATATGACCAGCCGATTCCCCAAGCGGTGGAAGCCCTTGTGGATTTCGAGAGCTTTGTCGCACGTGCTTGGACAGCGGAGAAGCTGGCGGTGATGAGTGAAGCCGAGATTTTGGGCAAGTTGAATGAATTGGGCATCAGAACGAATAGAACTCAATTTGCCAAAGAGGCTGCAAGGCATATCAGAACTGACGAGATTAGTGAAAAATGGATAAGCCGATTAGCACCGTCAATCGATGATTTTGATGAGGACTTTCCTTTGTTGGCTGCAGATGAGCTTTGGAAGAGGTGGCTTCCGGATCAATTCTCCTTATACCACTTAGAGGATATGCTTGAAGATTATTTGGACAATGATCCTGATGAAAGAATACTGGAACGATTTTGGGGAATATGGGCGGCGATTAGAGATCATATTCTTCTTCCCTATAAGTGTCGCTCATTAGAACAGTTTATGGAAAGATTCGACTTTCCATATGAAATGAATGCTGTTTTCTTCGATACGGAACCCGACATGGTAGAAGAGTGCCGGAACCGGCAGGAGGAGGACCTTGAAAGCTGGGACCGTTTAATTCTATTATATCAGGATATGCTGAAGCATTTGACGGACATGAGTATGGTCAATAGATTGAACTTACGCCGCTCGTATGCGTTAGCACATTTTTATAAAAGTGATATAAACAAAGGCAATACGCTCTTTAAGCAGCTGACTGACGAGCACCCCGAATGGGCTTGGGGATATGTCGGATGGGGGGATGTGTATAATCCACGGCTTAGCTTTACGTCAGCAAGCGATAAGAGTGAAGCGCTGCGCTTGTACCGTCTAGGGTTAGAGAAAGCTTCGTCAGACAAAGACATTTTGGAAGAACGGATAAAGGAACTGATGATTCAATGAAACGAGGGAATCTGCCATTGTCGGAACTCGAATCGCGGGCGATTCTGAGGGCTGCCGACGATATCATCGCCGAAGGCGGACGAACGTTGCTCTCCAAAATTTTGAAGGGCTCGAAAGAAAAGAAATTGTTGGAGCTGGGATTAGATCGAAATCCTTCGTACGGTTTCTACAGGGACCTCTCCTTGGAGCAGATCATGGTTAAAGTGGATCAAATGATTCACACCGGATTTCTGGAAGTCGAGATGCGCGGCAAGCTGCCCATGATCGTATTCTCTTCGCGCGGCTGGGCAGTTGAAAGAGAACGACGTGCCGAAGAATTTCTGCAGGAATGAGATCGTTGGATAGAGAACAACATTACTCCGATCAGCATGGAATATTTGAAAGAACGTAACAGGGGAATGGTTTTCTTGTTCCTGTACAAAATTTTATGCTCCGGGAACCAGAAGTACATACCTTATTTGACTCAATGGGAAAATATCGATTTCAAGAAAGTTCAGGCTGAGATTCGGAAGGTAATCGAAGTGTTGAAGCAGCTGGAGGAATTGGAAAATCCGGAATGGGAGCGGTTAAAACGGGAATGGGCTACATCATTGCTTATCCGGACGAGCGATCCGATTATCATGGCGTGTCAGCAATGTGGCGCTCGTTTCATATTCGATGAAACGAACCCTGATTATTACACGAGTGAAGGTTTACGTTTTCCAGAAAGGTGTTTGAACTGCTTGGAAAAAGTCTAACTGCATTAATAGCAGTGATAGCATCAGCGGCGTAGGAGTTACTTACATCACCGAAGTTACCTTTGGATGCGTCCTTCGTTACGGCGTTGAGGTTGATTACTCGGGACAAGATGACTGCCATCTCTTCACGGGAAATTGTTTTGTCTGGTTGGAATGACCCATCACCATAGCCACCAATTACCCCTGCTTTAGCAAGGCTCTCGATAGCTTGTTTTGCCCAATGGTTGCCGATGTCATTCAGGTCTGCATGGTTAGTACCTGTCGAGATCGCGAATACTCGAGTGATAATGGACGCAAACTCAGCGCGAGTGATTGGAGCGTCCGGTTTAACTGTACCATCCCCGTAACCTTGGATGATGTTGAGCTTAACGAACGTGTCTACAGTCTTTTCAGCCCAGTGACCTTTGACGTCAGAAGGTTCTACTGTTGGAGTCGTGCTTGCTTTGTGCTCCTCGATTTGTTGCTTGATAACTGCAACTACGCTCTTGTCCGGAGGAACGGATGCAATATTCTAAGTCATTTTAGAAAGCAGTATCATGCAAGGTCTGTCAAATCCTGACTCAACTCCAATAGATACGCTACTCGGCTCGATATTGTACAGTATTTAGTTTCCTTGAGCGTTCCCTAATGCTTAGCGTATAAAATACCCGATTATCTAAACGAGCATGTGAAAAAACCTTGGAATATAAAGGACTCATTTTCAGGTCTGATAGTCCCTCAAATTCTGCGGTGGCAGCCGATTTTGCTTCCGTGGAACAATGACAAAAAAACGGCTCTGTTCGCATCGATTGCGAAAGAGCCGTTCTTTGTTTTTCTTAGGATTTCTCGAAATAGATGCCTAACTCACTGAAGGCCCCAAGATTCATCTTAAGATCTTTGGCTGATTTCGCAATAGGGCATCAGGAAAAATCATCTATTTTCACGACCGCCACAGATTTGATCGACGGTGCCATAAACAGACTAGGAGATCAGTCTGCCTTTATGAAGAGACTTCAAATTTTTATTGGAGTTAGAAATGATAGGGAGCATTTTCAAGCTACTAATCATGGGAGAAAGGCAGTGATGGCAAGTTGGGACGTACTCAAACGAAAAATTGTCCCGAATCCACCCCTTACAATCTTCTTTATTGCATGCCCATACTTTGGTGTTTTCCTGAACGAGATCCTCTAACGATTTTCTTCGAAAATACATAGTTTTCTCCTCCTTAGATAAAAAAACTGCCCTTAACACTTGTTAAGGGCAGTTCACTGTGAATTACAGTTTTACAACATTTTCGGCTTGAGGACCGCGGTTACCTTGAGCTACATTAAATTCAACGCGTTGTCCTTCGTCCAACGATTTGAATCCATCCCCTTGAATCGCGGAGAAATGAACGAATACGTCATTTCCGCCCTCCATTTCAATAAATCCAAAACCTTTCTCTGCGTTAAACCATTTCACTGTTCCTGTTTCCATAATAAAATTACCTCCAAATTGTTATTAACATGCTTTTTTAAACAAAAAAAATCACACATTGAAAAAGGTACCATTACACAAATGATCACTTTTTCAATATGTGAGTTTATGTTAAAGCTGTTTAGAACCTAATAGTAGCACACAAAAGTGTGATAAGCAAATTTGTATTGTTCTCATTTTCCTATATGACATATGTCATACCGTCTACATGATGTTTATGACTGCAACAAATTGAAAGAGGTGTCTATAATGAAGATAGGATACTACGACTGATATTCGCTAACAAGTCCTGTGCACCATATCGAGGAGGAACTATACAATGACACAATCCACGCTAACCAACTTAAAAAAACAGGTTGCCCCTTATGAAAAGTCAAATACGAGGGCTAGTATCAAACAGCTAATTAACACCTTAGGACCTTTATTCGTACTATGGTTAGCTGCGTATCTAAGCCTATCTATATCATATTGGATCACACTACCGATTACGATGATCGCATCAGGTTTCGTTATACGAACTTTTATCATTTTCCATGATTGTTGTCATCAATCGTTCTTCGAAAGCCGTAGAGCTAACGAAGTAATTGGTACGATTACGGGTATACTTACACTCTTTCCCTATCAGCAATGGAAGAATAGTCATTCTATCCATCATGCAACGAGCAGTAACCTCGAGAAACGTGGAACAGGTGATATGTGGGTACTTACTGTCGACGAATATGCGGCATCTTCCTTATGGGTCCGAATTGCGTATCGGTTATATCGGAATCCATTTATTATGTTCGGACTTGGTCCCATCTTTTTGTTCCTATTTACGAACCGTTTTAATACGAAAGGTGCAAGACGCAAGGAAAGAATCAGTACTTATATGACGAATATCTCCATCCTTACATTATATGGGCTACTGATCTGGATAATTGGATGGCAGTCGTTTGTTCTGATCCAAGCTCCAATCATGTTCGTAGCGGGCTTGATGGGAATCTGGCTGTTTTATGTACAACATCAGTTTGAAGACTCTTACTTCGAGAAAGAGGATGAGTGGAGTTATGTGAAAGCCGCGGTAGATGGAAGCTCCTATTATAAGCTGCCCAAGCTTTTGCAATGGATAACAGGAAATATCGGGTTTCACCATGTACATCATTTGAGTCCGAAAGTGCCAAATTATAATTTGGAGAAGGCGCATAATGCAACGCCTCCGCTTCAAAAAGCAACGACCATTACAATCGGCACCAGTTTGAAGTCGCTAGGTTTCCGTCTATGGGATGAGCGCAACAAAACGTTTGTCGGTTATAAAAATAATAAACAGGTACACCTTAAGGAAGATGAGAAAGATCCTTTGGGGAACCCAATTAAAGTCCTTAAGTCGAGCTTACAAGGGCGGTAAATACATCGTTTCATGTTTATGCTAAAATATAATTAAAACTATGTTGAAGAAAAAGAGGCTAAACGGACCATGCACAAGTGGTATCAAATATTTCATAAAAACACCGGTCTTAGTCCGTATGTGTGGGTTGTCTTTTACATTCTTCCTTTTTATTTCATATTTCGTTCTTCTGACACTTACCAAATTGTATTAGGCACAATCATGATTATTGTATTCTTTAGTTGCTACGTGCTTTCCTTCGTGTCTAAAGGATGGATCGTGTACTTTTGGACTAGTGTACAAATTGCAATTTCGATTACCATGGCCTTAGTATTCAGCTATGTGTACTTCTCACTGTTTTTAGCATTTTTTATTGGCACGATGAAAAGTCGGGCAGGGTTTATCACGTTGTACTGCATACATTTAGTAAGCACGATTGCAACGATTAACTATGGATTGGTATCACAAAATCCTGTTTTTTTTACACAATTGCCTTTTATCATTATTAGTGTAATTGGTGTTATTCTCATTCCAGTCACCACGTTCAACCGAAATAGGAGTGAAAAACTCCAGGGACAGTTGGAGGATGCAAATAAGCGGATTTCCGAGTTGGTAAAGCTAGAGGAGCGTCAAAGAATCGCCCGCGACTTACACGATACACTTGGTCAGAAACTCTCATTAATTGGTTTGAAGAGTGATTTGGCTGGGAAATTAATTAGCAAAAATCCGGCGCAAGCACAAATCGAAATTAATGATGTTCGTCAGACAGCTAGAATTGCGTTAAAGGAAGTTCGGGAAATAGTAACGCAAATGCGCGGTACGAGACTAGTGGAAGAGATGTTTCGAATCAAACAAATTTTGAAGGCTGCAGAGATCGACCTCATTTTGGAGGGAGATCCGAAGTTAACCAACACTTCCCTGATCAATGAAAATGTGTTGAGCATGTGTTTGAAGGAATCGATTACGAATATTATCAAACATAGCAGTGCTACTACGTGTTCGATTTCCATTGAGCCATCACCAAGCGATCTCGTTATCAAGGTTTGGGACAATGGGATCGGTATGACGAAAGAATGTCTTGTGTTACTTGGGAATGGATTGAGGGGCATGAAAGAGCGGCTTGAGTTTGTAAATGGTTGTATGGAAATTGTCTCAGACAATGGAACTTTGATTGTTTTTAAAGTGCCGAATGCCTTCATACCAATGGAAAGGGAGGTAAGAATATGATTCGAATTGTGATTGCTGAGGACCAACGGATGCTGCTGGGCGCACTTGCTTCCTTACTTGATTTGGAAGAGGATATGCAGGTCGTTGGTAAAGCAAGCAATGGCGAGGATGCTGTGAAACTGGTTAAATTGCATAAGCCAGATATTTGTGTCATGGACATCGAGATGCCAATAATGAACGGTTTAGATGCGGCTGAGGAACTAAAGGGATTGGGTTGTAAAGTCATTATATTGACCACGTTTGCCCGTTACGGGTATTTTGAAAGAGCCGTGAAGGCAGGTGCCAACGGTTATTTGTTGAAAGATAGCCCAAGTGAGGAACTGGCTACCTCGATCCGGAGTGTAATGGCTGGTAGGCGAATCTATGCCTCAGAGCTGGTAGATGAGACTTATAATGAAGAAAATCCTTTGACCGAGAGGGAAAAGGAAGTGCTAAACCTGATCGCCGACGGTAAAAATACCAAGGAAATCGCTGATCACATGTATATAACAAGAGGTACCGTTCGCAACTACATTTCTGTTATTCTCGATAAGCTCAATGTCAGTAACCGAATTGAGGCTATTATGCGTTTCAAAGAGAAGGGATGGTTCAAATGACAGGCCAAAAAAAGATAAACGGGTACCCATAGATTGGACACTTTGAAAAAAGGTGTTCAGGTTTGTGGGTATCTTTTTGTATACTATTTGGGTTCAAGCTGAAAGTGGGAGGCCCATCGTTTGACGGTCGTTTGCTTACTAATTCGAGGTCGTCAAACCGCACCCTGCGCCGCTGACAAAGGAAGTGCCGATTCGTTAAACAAAGTTTAATTACGAGCGTTTCCGCATTTTCCGTCCTCCAGATAACAAAACCGCTACATCCCGAGACTAGGGACAAGAAACAATGTGGTATAATATAGTTAAACGCATTTATAAAGGGGTCACATTTCTATGACAACCGATCAAATCTCGCAATTCGAAAAGAAAATCATCATCCGCAACATTGAACGCGGAGATTTCGATAAAATCATCGCGCTGCAAAATATTTGTTTTCCGAACATGGGTCCCTGGAAGCTGGATCAATTAGAAAGTCACATCCGCACGTTTCCCGATGGTCAAATGTGCGTCGAGCTCGACGGTGATATTATCGGCTCCTGTTCTAGCCTGATCGTGAACTTCGACGATTATTTGGAGCAGCATACGTATTCCGAAATCACGGACAAGGGCTATATTCGCAACCATAACCCTCGGGGCGGGAACCTCTATGGGATGGAAGTCATGGTGCATCCGAATTTCCGTCGCATGAAGATTGGCAGAAGGTTATACGAGGCAAGGAAACGGCTGGCGGAGCAGCGTAACCTCAAGAGTATTATCGTAGGGGGACGCATCCCGGGGTATCACAACTTTTCCGATAAGTTGTCGCCAAGATCTTACGCGGAGGAAGTGTTGCAGCAGAACATCTACGATCCGGTGCTGACCTTTCAGATGATGAACGGATTTACGCTGAAGAGGATCATTACCAATTATTTGTCCGATGACGCCGATTCTGAGAATTTCGCGGCCCTGTTAGAATGGAATAATATCGAATACAGGCCGAGCATCAACAAGACGCTTTATAAAATGTCTTTCCCCGTCCGCATTTGCGTGGTCCAGTATATGATGAAGAAGATCGATTCTTTCGAGGAATTCGCCACCCAGTGCGAGCATTACGTGGACGTGGCATCGGATTACAAATCCGATTTCGCTGTTTTCCCGGAGAACTTCACTATGCAGCTGCTTTCCTTCTTGGATGAACGGTCTCCGAGCTTGGCCGTCCGGAAGCTCACGACATATACCACCAACTATGTGGAGTTATTCTCCGAACTCGCGGTCAAATACAACGTAAATATCGTAGGCGGCTCCCACTTCGTCGAGAACAATAACCGGATCTACAACGTGGCTCACTTGTTCCGCCGGGACGGTACAATTGAGCAGCAATACAAGCTGCATATTTCTCCGAACGAGAGGAAGTGGTGGGGCATCAATGGGGGTAGCTCACTCGGGGTGTTCGACACGGATTGCGGTAAAATATCGATTCAACTCAGCAGCGATATCGAGTATCCGGAGTTGTCGCGTATCGTCGCGGAGGAGGGAGCGCAAATTATATTCGTTCCTTTCTGCGCGGAAGATAGGCAGACGTTCTTGAGGGTGAAGTACTGCGCACAGGCCAGGGCGATCGAGAACCAAGTGTTCATTGTGACCGCGGGAACGGTAGGAAATCTAACCCATGTGGACAACGTAGACGTTCAGTACGCCCAGTCCGGTATCTATACGCCGGCCGATTTCTCCTTCTCTCGCGATGGCATCGCGGGGGAGTGCAGCGAGAATACGGAGACGGTCATCATGGCCGAGGTAGACATGGAAACGCTGGAAAGGTACCGTAAGTCCAACGATGCATTGTCGTTCAAGGATCGCCGGACGGACATTTATTCCTTACAAATCCGTACTTAAAATATACCAGAGGTGCATATGAAGAAGCTAAAGATAGCAACAACGCAATACGGTCTCACCGATATCCGTACCGAAGAAGAGTTCTGGACGGGAATCGATACGAAGGTTCGGGATGCTGCCGAGCAGGGCGCCTCCATGATCGTGTTCCCGGAATACATGACGGCTCACTTGCTAAGCTTAGAGCCGTCGATGCTGCACGATGAAGCGTGCTATTTTCTGGACGGGTTGACGGTTAAATATATCGAATTCTTCGGAGAGCTAAGCCGAGAATGCGATATTGCCATACAGGCGGGGACGCATATTTGCTTAAAGGAAAAGGGTGAGTACTCGAACAAGGCATTCCTTTTCTTTCCAGACGGACGGGTGGAGACGCAGTGCAAGATGCATCTTACGCCGGAGGAGCAGATTCGCTGGCCTCTGGTCGCGGGCGACGAGCTTAACGTATTCGACACGGAGTGGGGCAGGATGGCGATTTTGACCTGTTACGACATCGAGTTTCCGGAGCTGGCGAGGGCAGCCGCGCTTCGCGGCGCGGAACTGCTTCTATGCCCTTCCTATACCGATAGTTCCTTCGGGTACCATCGCGTGCGGCATTGCGCCCAAGCGAGGGCGATCGAGAATCAACTGTTCGTCGTATTAAGCGGTCTCGTTGGAGCCTTGTCCGAGGATCGTCCGCAGGTGGACATTGGTTTTTGCCAAGCGGGCGTATTCACCCCATGCGATCTACCGTTCGCCGCGGATGGCATCTTGCAGGTCGGAGAAACGAACGAAAACAGGACGGTCCTGGCCGAACTTGACTTCCACAGGCTCCGAGAGAATCGCGAACGCGGCGCGGTAGCGCCCTTCTACGACCGCCGCCCCGATCTATACGAACACGAACACAAGAAGACGCTACTGTAAACCGATAAGCCGTTTGGCCCCTTGCGAAGGAGGGGCCAAACGGCTTTTGTAGTACCAGAAAGGGAAAAATTCCCGAATCGAAAAGAAATCTTAAGGTAAAAGGAAAATTTTGGGTTCTATCTGTCAGGAGATTACTTTATCGTTGTAAAACGGCCTTCACAAATCACATTTACTGTTGAAGATAGTAATGTGCATTATATGGGGTGCAATTTGAATTACTATAGGACTAGATTCAACTAGGAGAATCCTACAGATTCGCCCGCATATCAGCAGCCATCGCAGAGATTCCTCTACGATGGCTGCTTTTTCTGTTATTGCCTCGGCCACAAGCAATTTTTTGGCGCTCGATGCCCTTATAGCACCACAACGATTCGTCCAATATGTCATCAAAATACAAATTCAGGTCACGTAAGAGGTGTGTGGAGCTTTGTGCGGCGATCTATAATAAAGACAAATCATACGAGGAAGGAGCGTGACCAATCGCGATGTTGCATTCGTGGAAGTTTTTTCGAAAATATAAGGTGCTATTGCTAATGATGATGCCGGGATTTCTCTACTTGCTGCTGAATAATTATTTGCCCATGTTCGGCATTGTAATAGCTTTTAAAAATATCAACTATGTAAAAGGCATATGGGGCAGCGACTGGGTGGGCTTCAAAAACTTCGAATTTCTATTCCAAACCAGGGACGCTTATATCATTACGAGAAATACGCTTCTTTATAATTTTTCCTTTATCATAATCAATATGGTCTGCGCGGTGATGATCGCCATACTGCTGAATGAGATCCGCAGCCGGCTGGCAGCCCGATTTTATCAAAGCTTTGTTTTACTGCCTCATCTATTCTCAGCTATCATCATCAGCTATCTTGCCTTCGCTTTCCTCAGTGCGGACTACGGGTATTTGAATCATAAGGTGCTTCCCTTTTTCGGTCTGCATCCACTGAACTGGTACAATGAGCCAAAGGTTTGGCCATATATTCTTGTGATCGTCAATTCCTGGAAAAGCGCTGGATATTTAAGCATCATCTATCTGGCTGCGATTGTGGGTCTCGAAAAAGAATATTATGAAGCAGCCGTTATTGACGGGGCGAATAAATGGCATCAGTTTACGAGGATTACTATTCCTCTGATTGCTCCGGTAATCATCATTATGACGCTCTTGCAGGTCGGCCGAATTTTTAATTCGGATTTTGGATTGTTCTACCAGGTTACAATGAATTCTGGATCCATTCTGGAGACTACCAACGTAATCGATACCTATGTATATCGCGCTCTTATGAATATGGGGGACATCGGGATGTCGTCTGCGGCAGGCTTGTTCCAATCTGTAGTCGGATTCGTACTGATTTTTACCGTTAACTTCATTGTTCGCAAAATCAGTAAAGAAAATGCTTTGTTTTGATAGGAGAGAAACTTAATGCAAAATTCATATGCGGTTTCGAAAGGCAGTAGGAGAAGCATCCCGAAAAAACGCAAAATTCCCTGGTATCAGGTGTGCCTCAACCTATTGTTCGTTATAGTCGTTATTCTGATTATGTTGCCGTTGGTTCTAGTTCTATCGGTATCGTTCTCCGATGAAAAATCAATTTTCGTTAATGGATATGCCTTTATTCCTGAAAAATTAAGCTTGATGGCTTATTCCTACATGTGGCAGGATAGATTTTCAATTCTCCATGCTTATGGTGTTACCATAATGGCTACGGTAATCGGATCCGCAATAGGGTTGTTGATGACGGCTATGTACGCGTATCCGATTTCCCGGCGTGATTTTCCACTGCGGAATGTATTTTCATTCTATGTCTTTATCACAATTCTCTTCGGCGGCGGGCTTGTCCCCTGGTACCTTGTCTATACGAATTTACTTAATGTCAAAGACAGTATACTTGCGCTGATTTTACCGGGGTTATTGATGAATGGCTTCAATATTCTGGTGATGCGGACCTTCTTCCAGGGCATTCCATCCTCACTGATGGAATCGGCTACTATCGACGGTGCAGGAGAATTCCGAGTCTGGTGGCAGATCGTCATGCCACTCTCGCTTCCCGTTCTGGCCACCATCGGGTTATTCAATACACTGGCCTATTGGAACGACTGGTTTAACTCCATGATCTTTATTTCGGATGCCAAATGGTTCAGCCTTCAATATGTCATGCAAAAAACGTTAATGGATATTCAGTTTTTATCGCAGCAATCGGGTACTGGCAATGCTTCCGCCCTCCTGGCCACGACGCCGACGGAGACGATGAGAATGGCCATGGCGATTATCGGTGTCGGACCTATTGTGCTGGCGTATCCGTTCTTTCAACGTTATTTAGTGAAAGGATTGACTATCGGTGCTGTGAAAGGCTGAAAAGTCAACGATAAGGGGGTGATTCCGAAAGGTCAGGCGCTTGCGAATATTCGGAATTTCAAGCTGGTTTTTAACAATACTGAACGAAAGTTGGAGGTCGGGCAATGAAAAAACAAATCGGAGTTCTATTTAGTGCGGTTATGGTGTTAACAGTTATTTTATCTGGATGCTCGGGTAAAGGAACCGACTCTGCGGGTTCCTCCGCAAGCGCCTCCCCTTCGGTAAGTCCAAAAGGAAGCAAGCTGGATCCTTATAAGCTGGTTATGGTATATCCAAACACTACGGCTAAGGACTTGAAGCTGGTACAGGATGAATTAAACAAATATTTAACAGAGAAAATTAATGCTACGATTGAACTAAAGCCGATCGATTGGGGCGCGTGGAATGATAAAGCGAATCTGATGTTTACGTCCAACGAAAAATTCGATATCATGTTTGCAGCTTCATACTTGAGCTATAACGCTAATGTCACGAAGGGCCAATTCATACAGGTCGACGACCTGCTGAATAAATATGGTCAAGGAGCCAAAGATACGCTTGGACCCGATTGGATTAAGGGAAGTCAAATTAACGGTCACAGCTATGGGGTACCAACCCTGAAGGAATTCGCGGGTGGCGCGGGCTTACTTTTCCGGAAAGATCTAGTGGCGAAATATAATATTGATTTAAATGCGATCAAGACATTTAACGATCTTACTCCTATCTTTCAAACGATCAAAGATAAGGAGCCGGGTGTGACACCGCTGGTTCAATCAGGCACCTTGAACTTCACTGGCTTGATAACGGGGTACTCGCTAGATGCACTTGGTGACGGCTATGGAGTTCTTGATTCAGATAGCGGCAACATGAAGGTTGTTAACTCACTTGAAACTAAGAAATATACGGACATCGTCTATCAGATGCGGAGTTGGAATCAGGCTGGATTTATTAACCAGGATGCGCCTACTCTAAAGGATGATCAACTGTACAATTTAATGAAAGCGGGTAAAGGCTTCGCATTTGCCGTACCGACCAAGCCAGGTAAAGACGCGGAAATGAGCACACAGCTCGGGGTGGAACTAGTGCAAAAAGATTTCATCAAGCCGCAAACAACCACGAGCGAAGCAACGGGAGCGATGCTGGCGATTTCTCGCACCTCTGCGAATCCGGAACGAGCCATGATGTTGATCAACCTGCTGTATACGGACCCGTATTTGATTAATCTGCTGGATTTTGGGATCGAAGGCAAGCATTATGTCAAGAATTCAAATAATATTCTGAATTTCCCTGATGGCATCACCGCTCAAACCAGCGGATACAATCCCGGCATGGCCTGGATGTTCGGCAATCAAATGAATACATACTTGTGGAGCAATGAGGACCCGAACAAGTGGGAGAAATTTAAGAAGTTTAACCTCAGCTCTTCTAAATCACCTGCCCTCGGCTTCGCATGGGACCCAACTAACGTTAAGAATGAAGTGGCAGCAAGCGGAAATGTCAGGACAGAATACAACGCAGCCATCAATACGGGAACGATTGATCCCGTGAAATCACTTCCGATTTATATTCAGAAGCTGAAAGAGGCTGGACTGGATAAGATTATTGCTGAGAAACAAAAACAATTGGATGCATGGGTTCTTACTCAAAAAAAATAAACGAAGCACCATGGAGTAAAGCGTGAATCATACAGGTTCTCGCTTTTCCCCATTTATATTATAATAACTCTGGATCGATATATCAGCTATCGAAAGGAGTGGATGTCAGTATGACCTTGCGAATGAAGGTGATTCTCGCGTTTGGCCTGATCACCATTCCGCTTGTCAGCTTTTTACTCTACACCAACTACTATTCTAGTCAGGTTGTAAGGGAGCAGGTGGAGAGTTACAATTCTGCCTTGCTGACCCTGTATGGGGATCAAATCGATCAGATGCTGGAAACAAATAATAGCTATCTATACAAGCTGGCCAACCAGGAGCCTCGCATCCGTTCCCTGATGTACAATATAAATAAAGGGGACGAATATGTGCTGACCCGGGTTGCGGTTTCCGAAAAGCTGTATTCGGATTTCCCTTATAATAAAAATGTGTATTTGGATTTTGTTTACATTCCGCCCAATCAAGATTTGATTACGGCCCAGCCTACCCAGAGCTCGTATGAAGAATACGTAAGCATTCATGATTTCCTTCGAGGCTTGTTTAACGATGCAGCGAACCGTGAGAAGTTAATGGAATTCAAATTCCTATGGACAAGCTGCCAAATCAAAGGCGAAAAATTTCTGCTAAGCATCGTAAGCACCGATACGAACACCTACGTCGGGGCTTTGATCAAGATCAATGATTTAATGACGCCGCTCCAGTTGATTGCACGGGACCGCAAGATCAGCGCTTATTTCCTGAACACCCAAGGACAATGGCTTGCCCCAACGCTTCCGGATGCCGCAGATGAAGTGACGAAAGCGGTTCGGGAAGCGGGAAGCGTTAATCAAGGCGTACGAGGAAAAGATACCTATTTGCTTGTCCAACATCGGATGAGGCTCTCGGACCTGGTGCTTGCGGTGATGATTCCAGAGAAAGTAATGCTTCAGCAGGTCCCTCTGTTCCAGCGGATTACTTATGCGATTCCATTCGCTGCGGGAATATTGCTGCTTATCTTCCTAATGTACCTGCAGAAGCTAGTTATTAAGCCGATGCAGCGGTTGATCCAGGTTATGCGTCAAATCAGCAAAGGAAATCTGGATATTCGCCTCACCACCGATCATTCCTACGAGTTTAGCCTGATTGACGCTACGTTCAACAATATGGCATCTCAAATTCATGATTTGAAAATCCATGTCTATGAAGAAGAGATACGTTCACAGAAGGCCGAGTTGAAGCAACTACAGTTGCAGATGAATCCACACTTTCTTTTTAATTCCCTCAACATTATTTATAGCCTAGCGGAGACAGGCAAGGTTCAACTCATTCAGCAAATGACACGGCATATGGTCGGTTATCTTCGGTTTTTTGCCCGTTTGAAAGACCATCTGATTACAGTTGGAGAAGAGATGGAGAACATTGAGCACTACATGCAAATTCAGATGCTGCGTTTTCCGAAGCATTTAGACTACAAATGGACGATAGACGAGTCGATCGGTGAAGTCCTAATTCCTCCTCTTACTATTCAGCCGTTCGTCGAGAATGCTATAAAGCACGGTTTTAGGATGGGAAAAGATATCTTCCGTATTCGCGTTTCGGTAAGCTCCCAAACGAAGGACGAGAAAGGTTACTATGAAATCCGAATTGAAGACAACGGGAAGGGATTCCCAGCGGAATTAATTGAGAATTTGACCGAACGGATGGAGGATCGCTCGTTCACGGACGAGCACATCGGGATATGGAACGTGTTTCACCAATTAAAGATGCTTTACCATGGAGAAGCAGAGTTGAAAATTGCAAATTTGGAGCCGCACGGGGCTTGCGTGAGCATTCGGATTCCGCTCCGATTGATCGGACAGAAAGAGGGGGAAACTCGCCATGTTCAACCTATTGATCGTGGATGACGAAATTTATGCCGTAGAAGCACTTAAATCGGGTGTTAAGTGGGCCTCCCTAGGTTTCTCGGGTATCTATGAAGCCTACAATATCCAGGATGCGCAGGAAATTCTCAAGATGACAACCATTGACTTAGTCATTTGTGATATCGAAATGCCAGGAGGAAACGGTTTTGAGTTGCTCGAATGGATTCGGCTCTATTATTTGGATATGGCGACGTTGTTCCTAACCTGCCATGCGGAATTTAAATACGCCCAGCGGGCCATCCAACTCGGCACCCATGATTATCTGCTCAAGCCCGTGGATTATGCGGACTTGAAGGAGACGGTCCGGAGAATCGCCAAGTCGATGCAGGAGGAGCGGGAGTGGAAGGCGTCGCAAGGGATGGCGCAAGCGTTCTGGGAGACGAAAAAACCAATGCTGGTCGAGCGGTTTTGGCAGGATGTGCTCAGCTCCCGAATTGCGACTTCCACGGAGCCGATGGCGAAAGCTTTGCAGGAGTTTGCGGTTCCGTTCAACCCCGAGCAGATGGAGGTTCTGCCGATCCTTATCAGTATTGAGGAATGGACGCAGGTTCTTACCGAACGGGATGAAGAGCTAATGGAGTATGCGATGCGCAAAGTTGCCGAAGAGATTGTTCTCAAGGGGATGGCTGGTTGCACCATTCAGGAACGGAACGGTGCGAATGTCATTTTCCTGTATGTTGACAAGATGGCGCGAATGGATATCAATGAGATCGTCCGTCGGTGTGAAGCCTTCATCCAGTACAGCATGCGGCACTTTTACTGCAAGGCTTCTTGTTATATTGGTGAACCGTCGCCTATCGAGCAGACGAAGCTGATCTGTGAAGCACTATTGAAAATAGAGTTTGACAACATTAAGAGATCTCAGACCGTCCATCTCTACAAGTCGATGAAGGAAGAACCAGCTCGCTTCCGAGCCTTCGATCTGTCCGAGTGGCCGTCCTTGATCGAACAAGGCGATGAGACAGAGTTGCATCAGCGAATTTATCGGTTGTTTGCGGCCTTTAAGTTTGAAGGCGGCAATGCAGAGTCACTTCTGATCTACTATCACAGCATTTTGCAAACGATCTATTCCGTGCTGCACAAACGGGGGAAATATGTACAGGAAGTATTCGCGGAGACGGAAGCACTCGAGATGGCATTAATCCCCAAGACGATCCGACAGATGGAAGAATGGGCCGTTCGGGTGACAGGGGTGGTCAGTCGTTATGTGAAGACGGATGAAGACTCCATCGTAAGAAAGGTGAAAGATTACATTCACGCGCATCTAGATGATCGCATCGAGCGTCCGGAGCTGGCGGAATTGGTGCACTTGAACCCGGCTTATTTGTCGAGACTTTTCAAGAAGGAGACGGGCGAGTCATTATCGGAATATATTCTGACCGAGAAGATGAAGCTGTCCCAGCAGCTTCTCCGCGGCAGCAGCAAGCCCATCAGCGAAATTGCGCAGGTGGCTGGATACAGTAACTTGTCCTACTTCTCAAAAGCTTTCAAAAAGATGTTCAACGTCAGCCCGCTAGCCTATCGCAAGGGAGAGCTTTAAACCTGCTGGAAACTACTAAAAAAGCATCCTAGCGGGTGCTTTTTTGCTTAGGTCTTTAAGCGTGGGCTGCAAATAGACGAGAATACAAAAAAAGTTGACATCGATAATGATATTCATTATCATTTATAATTGATTAGAAGATACTGGTATTTTGCTTTCTCGAATGTTCGCCGAGCAGTTTCACATTGTTTACGGGAAGAGGGGGAGCGTAGTTCGGCTAAAGGAAAGGAAATAAGGGTCGGATAACTGTCATTATCGTAATCATTACATCATTTATAAGGAGAATGTATTTCATGAGTCAGAGATTAAAGCCTTTAGTTGTATTACTTGCCGTGCTGCTACTTATAGCAGGCTGCGGAGCCAAATCGGTAACGAATAGCGGTGCTTCTCCATCGGCTAGCCCCGAGGCCGCAAGCGCTAATGCTGAGCGGGTCATCAAACATGTGAGGGGCGAGGCCAAAATCAAGGGAACACCAAAGCGCATTGTCGCCCTTGAATGGAAGTATGTGGAAGAACTTCTCGCGCTCGGCATTCAGCCGGTTGGCGTTGCGGATATTGCTGGTTACAAGAAGTGGATCAGCGCGAAGCCGGAGCTTGCTGCCAATGTTCAAGATGTAGGAACCCGTCAGGAGCCGAGTCTGGAGTTGATTACCTCGCTTAAGCCGGATCTGATTATTGCCGCTGGGAATCGCGTCAAAAATAACTATGAGCAGCTTAGCGCCATTGCACCAACGCTTGTGTTCGACCAGTATTTGGAGGATACCTCGAAAAATCAATACGCAGAGATGGAATCCCACTTCAAGGTTATCGCAGACATTGTCGGCAAAAAAACCGAGGCAGATGTTGTGTTGGCCGACTTGAACAAGTCATATGAAGCTGCGAAGACGAAGCTTCAAGCGGCAGGCAAAGCGGGAACCGACTATGTGCTGGTGTCGGCTTCCTCGAACCAAAATGCGGTTTCGTTACGTCTGTTCCTGGATAACTCCGCGGCAATCGAAGTGCTCAACCGGATAGGGTTGAAAAACGCCTATAAATCCCAAAAATATGAAACAAACGGCTTCTCGACAGCTTCAGTAGAATCACTTCTACCGGTTCAGCAAGCCAACCTCCTCTACGTTGTTCAACCAGACGACAACGTATTTGCGAAACAATTGAAGGATAATGATGTGTGGAAAAGTCTTACGTTCGTGAAAGAAAGCCGTCTGTATCCGCTTGGCGGCGATATGTGGCTGTATGGCGGCCCTGGCTCCTTGAAGTTGCTTGTGGAAAAAACGGTTGAGCAGTTGACGAAAAAGTGATGACGCAGCCGATCGAAATTGCATCAAAATCAATGGCGAGATCTACATGGAAGAAGATCGCGGTATTCGGGGGGGGCTTAGTAAGTCTCGCCCTTCTTTTTTTTATCAGTCTTACGCAAGGGGAGGCTGATATAACCGTTCAGGACGTGATCAAATCGCTTCTGTCTGCGGGGGATCAGCAGTCACATCATGTTGTACTGGGCATGCGGCTGTCTCGAGCGACGATGGGTGTATTGGCGGGAGCCGCTTTAGCCGTTGCAGGAGTGCTTCTCCAGACGGTGACTAAAAATCCATTAGCCTCTGCTGGGACATTCGGCATCAATGCTGGCGCTTATTTTGTGATTGTTGCTGCAACTGTTTTTGTCCCATCCTTGGTTTTTTCCGTCCCGCTTTTGCTGGCGCTGATTGGTGGTCTTGGTGGCGCGATGATCGCCTATTTTCTGGCAGGAGGAAGAAAAGGCACGCCCGTTCGATTGGCGCTGGCAGGCATGATTGTGACAATGGCGCTGGCTTCATTCACGAGCGCTCTCCAGTTGTTATTCGAGAATGAAACCAACGGGCTCTTTATGTGGGGCTCCGGTTCGCTTGTTCAGAACGATTGGAAGGGCGTGCAGTTCTCATGGCCTTGGATTGTATTAGCATTGATGATTCTAATGTTTTTCGTACGGACGTTGGATCTGCTTGAACTTGATGAGGAAACAGCGCGATCCTTGGGACAAAGGGTCGGTGTTGTGAGGCTGTCTGCGCTGATTATTGCGATATTATTAGCCTCGGTCGCCGTAAGTGTAGTAGGGCCAATCGGCTTTGTAGGCTTGATTGCTCCACATCTCGTTCGGCTGATCGGATACCGCAGACATCTGGTGTTAATCCCCGCAGCGGCTCTTTGGGGGGCTTCGGTTGTGGTTGGAGCCGATGCAGTCGCTAAGTTGGTTCGCAGCACGATTGGGGAGCTTCCTGTTGGTACGGTTACGGCTGTGCTTGGAGCGCCATGGCTTATCTGGCTTGCCGTCCGAAGCACGCGATCCCCAAAGTCGGGGGAAACAGGCTCCTCGATGAGCGTTGGAACGGCTCGTTTCAGATGGCATTATCCGGTTCTGATCGCAGGGGCGTTCGTGCTTCTAATTGCCTTGTTAGTGTTCGGCTTGACTCAAGGCAGCTTAAAAGTGCCTGTCGGTGAAGTGATGAAGGTATTGACCGGTACAGGACAAGAAATGTATCAGAATATCATTCTTAAGCTTCGGCTCCCTCGCATGCTCGTTGCAGTGCTGGCTGGTGCGGGACTAGCTATTTCTGGCGTCCTGCTTCAAGGGGCCGTCCGTAATCCGCTTGCCGATCCTTCTGTTATCGGCGTAACTTCTGGCGCAGGTGTTGGTGCGTTGCTGCTGATTGTTGTATGGCCTGGTGCGGCTGGTTTCCTGCTTCCTGTTTTTGCATTAGTAGGGGCTGCACTTGCTGCAGCTGCCGTTTATATGCTTTCCTGGCGTAAAGGGTTGCATCCGACCGTGGTTACTCTTGTCGGTATCGCGATTACTGCGATGGGGTCGGCCATCATTCATTTTCTTGTTATTAAGTCCCAGATGCATGCTGCTTCTGCTCTTGCTTGGCTTGCAGGAAGCACATATGGTCGCGGTTGGGGCGAATTCCTATGGATGAGTGCCGGTTTAATCGTGCTTGGCCCTTATGCGTGGTATTTAGGTCGTCGCATTGACCTTTTGTCATTTAGTGATAATACCTCTCTCGGATTAGGCTTGCGCCTAAGACAAACCAGGCTCATCGCAGCCATGGCCGGGGTTGGGCTAGCGGCGCTGGCTGTAACTAGTGTCGGCACTGTCGGGTTTATCGGTTTGCTAGCTCCGCACGCGGCCCGCATCATGGTTGGTCAGAATCATAAACGGTTGGTCGTACTGGCCGCGATGCTAGGCGCCATCCTAATGATAGCGGCAGATCTGGTCGGCAGGGTCATCATTGCCCCGAAAGAGATTCCTGCCGGCTTAGTCGTAGCGGTAATCGGCACGCCGTATCTGCTTTGGCTTATGGCAAGAAGCGCCAAAGCGAAGTCTTATTAATAAATCATGAAGCGTTTCTACAACAGTACATGACCTTGAGATGACAAAAGTGATTTCAAGGCGGCGAGTTGTGGGGTTGTCGAGCCAAGGCTCACCTCCATAAGGCAAATCCACCACCGTTGCGGTTGTGGATTTTGCTTTCTTTGAGGAGAGGAAGTGAATGCGTAATGACGTTACTTTCAGACAGGTAACTCGACGAAAAACCCTTATGTCCAGGCTATGCAGCCACATTTTCATCTTGTGGCTTCTAATGGACTTTATTATTCACCGGATCGGACAACTAGTCGGCTCTTCCAGACCCGCCAACATGCGTAGAATCGTCGTTTTGCCGCCGCCACTGGGCCCCAGGAAGCCGATCAATTGGCCTTGCTGCACGCTAAACGACACATCGTCGGCAGCCTGAAAGCCACCGAATTGTTTAGAAAGCTGTCTAACCTCGATCTGCATGTTCCTTCCCCCGTTATGTTTCCGATTGTTCCTGTTTCCACTCAAGGAACCGTTTGACCAGCAGTGTAACCAATGCAAGTCCGACCAATAAGGTTGAAAAAGCGAATGACGCCGCATATTTGTATTCCTGATACAAAATCTGAATGTGCAGCGGAATCGTGTTCGTTTCCCCGCGGATGTGCCCGGATACGACGGACACCGCACCGAATTCACCCATTGCCCGCGCGTTGCACAGGATAATGCCGTACAGTAATCCCCATTTGATGCCCGGCAGCGTAACTTTCCAGAAAATGTACCAGCCCTTAGCACCCAGCGTTGCCGCAGCTTCCTCCTCCTGCACCCCCTGTGTCTGCATGACGGGAATTAATTCCCTCGCAACGAACGGGAAGGTGACAAAGGCAGTTGCCAGTACGATGCCCGGCAGTGCAAAAATAATCTGGATATCATGGGCATTCAACCATGGCCCAAACCAGCCTTTGGCTCCGAATAGGAGCACAAAAACGAGGCCCGCAATAACGGGTGAAATCGCGAAAGGCAGATCGATCAGCGTGATCAACACGTTCTTGCCCTTGAATTTGAACTTAGTGATAGCCCATGCGGCGCACACGCCGAAAATAATATTCATCGGCACGGCGATCGCCGCCGTCTTGAGCGTTAAGATAATGGCGTGCCTCGCTGCTTCATCCTCGAAGGCAGAGAGGTAGACTTCGAGGCCTTTTTTAAATGCCTGCACAAAAACAGTAATTAACGGAAGTACCAGCAGAAGAGCCATGTATACAAGCGCTATGCCAATTAGCGTCCACTTCACCCAAGGGGCTTCGGTCACATGCTTCGGCCGTTCGGCCTTACGACTGTTTGCTTTAATATTCGTCACAACTCCCGCCATGTTGCGGCTCCTCTCCTTCTATTTAAGATCCCGATCAGCTCGAGAGTACTTTGCGGTTTGCGTACCACTGCACGAAGTTAATGAGCAGCAGCAGCAGGAACGAAACGACCAGCATAACGACGGCAATAGCCGTAGCGCCAGTGTAATCGTATTGTTCGAGCTTAGTCATGATGAGCAGCGGCGTAATCTCCGTGACCATCGGGATGTTGCCAGCGATGAATACGACTGAGCCGTATTCGCCGATTGCCCGGGCAAACGCCAGAGCGAACCCAGTCAAGAGGGCCGGCAGCAGCTCCGGCCAGATCACCTTCCGGAACGTACGCAATCGTCCGGCTCCGAGAGTCGCTGCGGCCTCCTCCGTATCAGCCCCGAGTTCTTCAATGACAGGCTGCAACGTCCGCACGACGAAAGGCAGCCCGATAAATGTTAGTGCGATGATGATACCTAGCGGTGTGAACGCAATTTTGATACCATACGGCTCCAGAAAGGAGCCAATCCAGCCCTTGGTTGAGTACAGACTGGTTAAAGCGATGCCAGCAACGGCTGTCGGAAGTGCGAAGGGCATATCGACCAGCGCGTCCAGAATTCTTTTGCCCGGAAAACGGTATCGCACTAGCACCCAGGCTACGATGAAGCCGAAGACGGCGTTGATCAAAGCCCCGATGAGCGAGGCGCTGAACGTGAGCTTATACGAAGCGACCACCTGCGGGTCGGTGATGATTTCCCAGAAACGGTCCCACGGCATCGTCGCCGTCTTCAAAATGAGCGCAGATAGCGGGATTAGCACGATGAGGCTCAAGTACAGCAGGGTAAAGCCCATGGTGACACCGAATCCGGGGAGTATGCTTTTATCTTTCCAACCTGTTCGCATAATGAGGTAAGCCCCTTTTATTTGGCTGCTGGTTTGTAAATCTGGTCGAAGACTCCCCCGTCATTAAAATGAACGGTTTGTACTTTCCCCCAACCGCCGTATGGCGCGTCATTGATCGTCACCAGCTTAAGTTTCGGGAATTTTGACTCATATTTCTTCACAATCGCCTCAGATGACGGACGGTAGAAGTTTTCCGCTGCAATCGTTTGGCCCTCATCGCTGTACAAATAGTCGAGATAGGCTTTGGTAACTTCCTGCGTGCCTTTGCTATCCGCAACTTTATCTACGATTGCGACTGGCGGCTCAGCAAGGACGGAGACGGACGGATAGATGATTTCATACTTGTTCGGTTCGGACTTAACGGATAACAAGGCTTCGTTCTCCCAAGCGATCAGCACGTCGCCAATACCCTGCTCAACAAATGTTATTGTTGAATCGCGGGCGCCAGTGCCTAGTACTTTGACGTTCTTGTAAAGACTGCCGATAAACGCTTTGGTTTGCGCTTCATCGTTGCCTTTGCCCAGCGAGTACGCCCAGGCTGCAATGTAGTTCCAGCGCGCGCCGCCCGATGTTTTGGGATTCGGCGTAATGACCTCAATGCCCGATTTCACCAGATCATCCCAGTCTTTGATGCCTTTGGGATTACCCTTGCGCACGAGAAGCACAATCGTTGATGTGTAAGGTGCGCTGTTGTTTTTGAACTCCTTCTGCCAGCCCGGCTGGATCAGGCCTTCCTTCTCCAATGGATCGATATCTCCGGACAGCGCTAGTGTAACTACGTCAGCCTTGATACCGTCGATGACGGATCGCGCCTGCTTGCCGGAACCGCCGTGAGACTGCTTGATTGTCACTTTGTTGCCAGTCTTCTCCTCATACTGCTTAGCGAACGCTTTGTTGTACACTTCATATAACTCCCGCGTCGGGTCATAGGATACGTTAAGCAACTCGTAGGATTTACCCCCTGCCGGTTTGGCGCTGGCTGCTGCTGCCGTGGCAGCTGGTTGTGTCGATGCCTCCTTGCCTCCGCACGCAACCGTGCCTGCAACGAGTGCAGACAGCACGAATAATGACGATGATCGTTTCAAAAGCGGCTTCCAAGCGAATGTGTTTCCCATAAATAATGACCCCTCTCTTTACTGCTTAATTTTTTTTGTGAAACTAAAACCAACTTAATCATATGGTTTTAGTTGGTTTTATGTTGAAATTAATCTATCATCGTAGGGAATATCTGTCAACAAATATTTATGTGGGTATGTTCAAGCGGGGATGAGGTTGGGATTTTGGCTGTAAACCCGAATCCCAGAAGTACGAATTTTAATGATTCCTAATCGTTGACATGGTAAAATCTTCGTGCTAAAATCCGAAACACAGTAAACGTATCGGAAAAGTTATATTTATTTCGATATTGAAAAGAAGGTGATTCCTATTGTCAACGTACCCATACAATACCTTTCTTTGAAAAAGGATTTGGCGAGAGCAATCGAATCCGATCACTTGAGTCTCTACTATCAGCCGCAAGTTGAAATGAAGAATCGGCATATTGCAGGCATTGAAGGACTTGTCCGCTGGAATCATCCGAATTATGGGGTAGTACCGCCATCTTCCTTCATCCCAATCGCCGAAGAGAACGGACTTATCGTACAACTTGGTTTATGGGTAATGCGTGAAGGGTGTATGGCAAACCATCGCTTTACCGCACTTGGGCTTCCACCGCTGCCCGTTTCGATCAATATATCGCCTATTCAATTGAACAGTCCGGCCTTTCTCGACGACTTGCATCGCATCATCCAAGAGACTGGCGTAGATACTCAATTGCTTGAACTGGAAATAACCGAATCCGTGGAGATTAATAAGGTTGACCGAATAAGCCGGATGCTTCGTAAGGTTCGTAATATGGGAATCAGAACGGCCATTGACGATTTTGGAGCCGGTTTAAGCAATTATCATCGACTGCGCCATTTACCTGTCGATCGGTTAAAGCTAGATAGGTCGTTAATACGGGACATTCACACCAGCGATAATCAGCGCTTCATCGTTTCGGCAATTATTCTTCTTGCGAATCGAATGGGCATTGATGTCATCGCCGAAGGTGTTGAACAGGCGGAACAGGAAAGGGTGCTACTGGAACTTGGTTGTAGTCTTGCACAAGGGTTTTATTACGGGCAGCCGATGACATGCTCACAATGGGAAAATTATTATTCCCATCACCTTGGATTGAACTTGTATTCCATTTAATTAGTTGGATATGTGAAGGAGATGGTTGATTGCTATGGAACGATTTATTTTTCTCATTCGATGGTCGCGGTCTTTCGGGTCGCTCGGCTTAAAACCAGGGATATTATTGTTAAATCGGCTATCGTTCTTGGGTAAGTTTGCGTTGATCGGCATTGTGGTGCTCGTGCCATTGCTCGTTTTGACTGGACAATCCGTTATCGACTCTCGCGCCTCGCTGTCTGCTGTTCGGAAACAGATTGATGGTTTGGCGGCCGTTCGTACGGCAGGCGATCTTGTACGCACGCTTGAACTGCATCGGACGCTTCAGGAAAGCGCCCGTACGAATCAGTCGGATGTCGAGCACTTCCAAGCTGCAGAAACCAAAGCGGATATTGCGATAGAAACTCTTGGATTCTACGTGGCGAAAGAAGGTGGGGATAAATTACTGCAAGAGACGTGGAGTGATTTCGTCGGCCGATGGAACCAATTAAAAGCGCAAGGACAAGAATTAAAACGCATCGAAAGCTCTGAAGTTCATACGGTACTGTTAAACCGGTTATCAAGATTAATCGATCGGTTAGGCATGGAGTCGGGCCTTCTTACGGATTCTCAACCAGAATTATTTCAAATAAAGGATGAGACCATTCGGCAATTTCCCAAGCTCTTGCTCCATTTCGACAATTTTCAGGTCGATATGCAGGTGGCAGTTACGCAATCGACAATCGGTGTTAATGATAAGAATAAGATTGCTGCGGAAGCAGAAGCGGTCGATACGGAATGGGCGGCAATTTATCAAGCTTCTTCGGACCCCGGTCAAGCAGCTGCACATTATGGGGTGAAAGATGGAGACGCGAAAACGCAGGAAGCCGTTAAGCGTATGCTGGATGACGTTCAGTCCAAAGTTGTATTGCCACTCAAGGTTTCACTGAATGTGCAGGATTGGCTGCAGTTGTCGGGCGATGTGGCAGATCGGATATATGAGCAATGGAATGGACGGATTGATTGGATCGATCAAAGTCTGCATGAGCGTGTTGCGAGCGAGAACAAGATGACGTTCTTGATTCAACTGATTTGTATCGTAGCGGTATTGGCGTCCATTTATTTGTTTTTGGCGCTTTATCGTTCGATCACTCGTGTTGTTTTGGATATGGAGAAAGCTGCGCTACGACTTGCCGATGGCGATTTGACGGCACGCTTTCAAATTGGAACAAAGGACGAGTTTCGAGTCGTAGCTAACAGCTTTAACCATGTTTGCGAATCGTTCCAGTCCGTTTTGCTTGAAGTAAGCCAATCCTCTAATCAATTGGCTGCTTCTTCGGAACAGCTATCGGCAAGCGCAGGGCAAAGTTCCAAGGCCACTGAACATATTGCGGGTATTACCGAACAGATGGCGGACGGGGCCAGTCAACAGGTTTACAAGGTTGAGGAAAGCGTCCAAACGATTCAAGAAGTATCGGCAAAAATTCAGCAAATTGCAGTGAGTGCACAATCTGTAGCGGAGACTACAACAACAGCCTCTGAGAAATCATCGGAAGGCGGACGCGCTATTCAGACCGCTATAGGACAGATGAGTTCCATTAGCAGTTCTGTGAATGGACTCGCACGAGTTATTACCCAACTAGCCGTTACTTCCCAAGAGATTAGCCGAATTACTGAAGCAATCACGCAAATATCGCAGCAAACCAATTTAATCTCTCTTAACGCTGCAATCGAAGCGGCTAGGGCAGGCGAGCACGGACGCGGATTTGCTGTAGTAGCAGATGAAGTAAAGAAACTTGCGGGACAATCTTTCCAATCGACGAAAAAAATTACGGATCTGATCCATGTTATTCAAGGCGAGATCGATAAGGTTCAGGAATCCATGCAATCGGCAACCGAGGAAGTAATGTTGGGAATGGAAGTCGTGCATACGGCGGGAAGCCTATTTTCCGAGATTGAACACTTTGTTGATGAGGTTAACAGCCAAGTGCGAGAGGTTTCAGCAGCAACTCAGCATATTTCCGCCGGAACAACGCAAGCTGTACAAGCCATTGAAGTAATCGCCAGTGTGGCTCAAGCAACTGCATCCCGATCCCAAAATGTATCTGCTGCTGCAGAAGAGCAACTGGCTTCTATGGAGGAAATTTCATCCTCATCTTTGGAACTTTCGCACATGGCTGAGGAGTTGCAAGTATTAGTGGACAAATTCAAGCTGTAATTACGGCTCGTTTCGAAAGTGTATAGTCCAAATGGCTGCAACAACAATCGACTCCCAATACTTAGGGCTTCCTTGTTGTCGGTTAATAATGTCCATACTGAAATAGTTCTGCTAAAATGGGATCATATATTTTTGAATTGAACGCAAGGCACAAAATAATAAATAATCATCATTTTGCACAATGAAAGGGGGCAATTCGTTTGAATAGACAAGAGCTACAGAAAAAGGTTCGCCATACGGTACATCAACTGATCTGGGAAAAAGGGTACGTGAGCCCCTTGGATTTATTCTTAAAGATGGAAAAGATCTCTCCCAAGCTTGTAGAGGAGTGGCGATTCGGAAGAGTTCCATATCTAGAACGGGTTCTTCACGGTAACTTGGGTCAATTCAGCTTCATGATGAAAGAATTCCGGAAAATAGCCAGGGAGTTGGAACTTAAGGAATCATACTCCGCCTATATGTCCTGGGGAAAAGGTCCGAAACGTCCGCTACGTTTCTCGAAATCAGGTGACTACCAAGTTGAAAGACACTATTCCACCCGCTATGTAAAGCCGACCCAACCGGACATGCCCAACTTGAACCCGCTTCAGGGGATTAATCAGCTGCAAGAGATTGACGAAGTTTGAGTCTAAGCAATCTAAATAGATGTATTGATCTGTATTGATCCTGTTATTTTGGCCGACAAAGCCTGTAAAGCAGCGGATGCTGCCTGAAATGGACTCTGGAATGCAAATCAATGTCATCCTTGGAGTTGGTTTTATTCAGTTTGCTAGTTTGGTAAAGTTCTGGACACCGTGCCTGCAGAAGTCTGTTATCTGCTCGCATGTGTGCTTTTTTTTATCGGCAGTTAGGAGAGGAGGATATCATGTATCCGCAAATTAATTTTCCCAAGAAAGTAACGGAGAGATGGCTTAATCTGGCTTTTGCTCCACTGAGCGATTACTTGAACCGGGAGCACCCGGAAGATGCCCGCAACATTATGGCATATATGACATTCATGTACAATAAAGATGAGCGATTTTACTACCGAAATTGCATCACAAATGATTCGATCGTGCTCAATCAATTGGGGGAACTTGTTTCATTTGGCAGGGAAGCATCTGTGGGGACCGATCGTAAACCTCAAACAAGATACTGCCTCTATCTGTATCCCTCTGAGTTCCTGACGAAAATTGCTATCCAATTTGTTGGAGACGAAATCGTAGAGAGAAGATGCAGCTACTCGCAATATTCGGAATACGAGAAACAAGTGCGGAACCTTAACGATGAGGGATGGCAGGTGATTACCGTCATTCGGGAATTTCTTGATCGAGATCTCGACCATTTCCGGTTAGGCTTCTATGCTATAATAAAGGTAACTGATTTGGAGGTGGCAAGGATGAGATGGGAAGAAGTTCGTGAACAGTTTCCTAATGAATGGGTTGTTTGTGAGGCGTTAAAATCCCGCTCCGAGAACGGATACTGGCTCGTTGATGAAGTAGCTGTCATTGATCGCTTTGACGACTCTACTGTTGCTATGAAACGATATTATGAATTGCATCGGGCACAGCCTTACCGGGAATACGGCTTCTTTCATACATCCCGTGAAAAATTAGAGATTCGAGAAAAATGGTCGGGGGTACGGGGACCCAGATGAACATAGACGTAAGGTATGGACTGCCCTTTATTGAGGTAACCATTTGTTACCGTGGTGAAAAACTTCATTTGAATAATGTATTACTCGATACAGGCTCGGCAGGAACCATTTTCAGTGCAAATGCAGTGGATGCTGCCCCTGCCTTAGCGCCCGTCCGGCATATCTATGTCGTAGAGAATCCTGCGGTATTTTCTACGCTCGCTGATGCGGCTGACAAACTTCCGTTTGCCGGGGACATTGAAGGTCACGATACAATCGGGCCCTTGCTGATGTGCACAAGCGGTCCTGCCAGCGCTGCCGCGCTGCGTTTGTATCGTTCTCTGATGATGAGAAACTTCGCCTAGGAAAGACGCAAGCCGTATGGGACAAAGCTCTTTGTGAAGTGATGGGCGTAGGCAGTAACAAATTGTTTCAGGAACAGTTGATTGTTCGGTTGGCCCAAGAATGGATGCTTGAGATCATGAGGTATGGTTGTGGAATGATACTCTTGGAGGGACGTCGTTGGGGAAGAAGAGGAAAACAAACACACCGCGAGCCAAACGCATGAACCGGGATGGTAGGCTGCAATCGGCTGCGGCTAGCTGGCTTAAGACGTATACGGGGAATCGTCATATTTATGGATATCGCAAACATTTTGGGGTCTGTGTAGGGACAGCCATTGCGGAGTTGCGTGTGCTAGGCGTACCGCTTTCCGATGAAGTTGTTAAGAATGCTACAGAAAGTGAGCAAGCTGCCATCAGAGTAAAACAAGCCCGCAAGGAAAAAAGGCAGCAACGTCTGGAAGAGCAACGAAGCGGTGCGGTTCCGTGGTCTGATGAGACGTACGCATACATAGCCGGATATACGAGTGGGGGATTTCCATTTGGCGTTACATGGGAGGAAATGGAGCGATTCGCCGACAGGGAGAGCCTCGATCGCACAGTTCCTCCCCGAAGCAGGGATTTACACTTTTCTTCGGATGAGGAGGAACTGCTAGTTATTGAAGGGTGGGAGGCGGAAGAAGTGCCCTTCGACCTGGAGGAGTTTATGCTCAATCAGTCGGAATGTCTTTATGAATAAATGAGAGATTTAAAGTGATAGGTAATGATTGGAATGGAGCTGTTCGAAATCTTCCATTTTCAATGATTTAGTACGAAATACGAATAAGATTGTCTGACTACGAAAAAAGCATCCTAATGGGTGCTTTTTTGCATAGCTCCTTAAGTGCAATGGTTTAATGGTGTCTCAGATAAGGCCTGCGCTTAAGGCAACCTCGGCTCATCGCAGCCATGGCAGGGGTTGCGCATAATGGTTGGTCAGAATCATAATAGGGGGTCACAGTTAATTCTTATTATTTTCCATAAGTTACTACAAAATGGATGGGTCATGTATAATAAAAACAATCTTAACTAATCAGTATGAAAGGAACTGGAACTGTGATTCAATTATTTCGGAGTTTCCGTTTTGTGATTTTACTGCTGGCCACGTTCACTTCTTCTATCGGCACAGGCATTACATCCATCACGCTTCCTTGGTATATGATTGAGCAGCGCGGAGATAAGATGCTTGGGCTAATGATGATCATCGTTACGATTGTTTTATTCGTTCTGTCTCCTATGATCGGAGCCATTGTTGATCGGTTTTCACGCAAAAGAGTATTGATAGCAACGCAGTTGTTGTGTGGCGGCATGATCGGCTGTTTTACGCTGCTGGGCGTTTATCACGCATCTTTCAGTACGTTTGATCTTACGGTTATCTCATTAGCCGGGTCTATCTATTTCACGCTTCATATTCCTACCTTTTTTGCGATTGTTCAGGAATTGTTCGATCATTCGGCGTACAAAAAAGTGAATACCGTATTTGAAATGCTGAATCAAATTGATCCGATCATCGCCGGTGCCTTGGCCAATTTTGTGCTGATGAAGCAGGACCTTTCATTTATTCTTGGGTTGGATGTTTTGAGCTATTTACTTAGCGCTGTGCTCATCGCTTTGCTTCCCTATAATCCCCGGCAGCAGGAGAAAAGAGATCGACTCAAGTCTGCTGGTTGGCTTCATGCGATGGCCGAAGGGTTTATCTACCTGCGCTTGCGGCCCCGAATGTTTTTGTTTTTTTTCTTTGCTCATATGACTTTCTTAATCGTTATGGTCGGTAATTTCTTAATTCCTGTTTATATTATAAAAGGGCTTCTCCAACCCGGCTCGTTCTTGGGCTATTATAACGCCGTTTACGCGACTGGAGCACTGGTTTGCGGCTTTATGGTCATCTGGCTTATGAACCGTATTGGTGGCTTTGCGGCACTGGTCGGGATGATGACTGTGTTTACGGCAAGCCTGACAGGAACTTTTTTGCTGCAACAGCCCGGTTTGTTTCTGCTATGTTCCCTGCTCACGGGTTTCAGCAACGCGGGGTCCAAAATCATGTAACTACTTAGGTCTACCCAAAATTTTGTTGGATATTTTCTTCGTTGGCACAAGGGAATATGAATAAATATGGAGAATAGAGATTTATTCCATATTAGGGACGTGAGCCAATTGAAATGCACGG
>NZ_BMHE01000029.1 GCF_014640555.1 Paenibacillus marchantiophytorum
AACTGCATGGTGCTTATTGACCAGAAAATAGCTACTTTTTTGAGCTAACAAACTCAGTCGGCGTTATGGAGCTACATTTAGGCGGATTAGTGACCATTTACTTGTAATAGGGCTGCTGGAATTCGCTTCCCCCCTCAGATACGGGTATTTTAATCAAATAGGGCTTCTTGAGTTCATTAAGGCGAACCGCGCACAAATTAGAAGAAGCACAATAGGGGTTGGCAGCCATCATGCGGCGGCGACCCAACGCGCGTCCAAGATCCGCGCGCACAGAGGTATAAATAACTGAAATAGTTTGAAAAAAGTGATAAAAATTTCTTTTATGTGCTATAAACATCTTTATTTTCTTTTATTTTGCTATATAATATACAATATATAATAAATAGAACATACTATATAGGTGGTTCTGAATCATTTAGGAGGAGAACATCATCGAGCTGACAACCCGACAATTGGAAATTATTGAACTTGTGGGTAAACACGCCCCGATAACCGGGGAACGAATCGCGGAGCTTTTGGGCATAAGCCGGCCGACGATTCGATCAGATCTCGCTGTTCTGGTCATGCTTCAGCATATTGATGCGAAACCTAAAGTTGGTTATTTTCTAGGCAAAGCGGCACTGGAGGTCGATTCTCCATTTAAACATATCGAAGCTATGAAGGTGAAAGAGATCATGGGAATTCCCGTCGTCTTGCGAGAAACGGTAACGGTGAGTGATGCGGTTGTAACCCTTTTTCTCGAAAATGTGGGGAGTCTGATGATCGTCAATTTGCAAGGCGCATTAGTTGGCATTGTCTCCAGGAAAGATTTGCTCAAAGTAACGCTGGGGCAAAGCACGGCGAATACGATGCCGGTTTCCATGGTTATGACGAGACATCCGAATATTGTGACTGTAGGTCCCGAAGACAGCGTTCTAGAAGCAGCTAGAAAAATGATTCATCATGACGTAGACAGCCTGCCTGTCGTCAAAGCAGCATCCGAACATGGCCACGATGAAGTGGTCGGCCGCATTACCAAAACAACAATGACCAAATTGCTGCTCGATAGCGCACTAGGGACTTAATCAGGGGGAATTAACGTGGGAGAGAAGATGCATACGATTTTTGTATGTTCGGATGCGGTTGGGGAAACGGCGAACACGGTTGTGCAAGCGACAATTCGCCAATTCAATGCAAGCCAAGTACAAGTCAAGCGTTACGGCACCATTCGAACGGAAGATGAGGTGCGTTCTGTTGTGGAAGAAGCAGCACGCGTTGGCGGGTTTATCGCTTATACGCTGGTGCTGCCTGAACTTCGCGAGATGATGCGGCAGGAAGCGATTCGCGTGAATGTCAATGCGATCGATATTATGGGACCCATGATGCAAGCTTTTATTGATACGTTCAAAGGTTCACCGAAACGCAAAGTGGGTCTCTTATACCAATTGGATGAGCAGTATTATCAACGTGTTGAAGCGATTGAATTCACCGTGAACAGTGATGATGGGAAGGATCCCAATGCGATGAAGCAAGCTAACATTGTGCTGCTCGGCCCTTCGCGCACGTCCAAGACACCGCTGAGTATCTATTTGGCGCACAAAGGCAATAAGGTGGCGAATTACCCGTTAGTTCCCGAGGTGAGGCCGCCAGCAACGATATATGAACTAGAACCAAGCAAGGTAATTGGATTAACGATGAACCCGGATTATCTGGTGCGTATTCGATCCGAACGCTTGAAAGCGGTTGGCCTTCCTTTTGGCGCCAAATATGCGACACGGGAGCGGGTTGATGAAGAACTGGCTTTTGCTATGAAGCTGTACAAGGAACTAGGTTGCAGGATCATTGATGTCAGTGGAAAAGCGATTGAAGAAACCGCAGGGCTTATTCTGGAAGATAAATAGCAGGTGTTCAAACAACAACGTAAATTCGAAAGGGTGAATGGATGAATGCAAAGAGATTTGTCACTGGAAATTGTACGAGTTACAGAATCCGCAGCTTTAGCGTCCGCACGATGGACAGGAAAAGGGAATAAACACAGCGCTGATGAGGCGGCAACTTCTGCCATGCGTGCTATTTTTAGCTCCATTCCGTTTCGAGGAACGGTTGTGATCGGGGAAGGCGAGATGGATGAAGCGCCGATGCTTTACATTGGAGAACCTGTAGGCAATGGACTGGGGCCAGAATATGATGTAGCGGTTGATCCGCTGGAAGGAACGGATATTGTAGCCAGTGGCAGGAACAATGCGCTTTCTGTGGTCGCTATTGCGGAGAAAGGGAATCTGCTCAATGCCCCGGATATGTATATGGAAAAGCTGGCGGTTGGGCCGCGCTTGGCAGGCAAACTCAGTCTGGATGATTCACTCGAGGAGACGGTCCTTAAAGCTGCCGCGCTCTTGAATAAAGAGGTGACTGAGCTGACGGTGTCCATTTTGGATCGCAAACGACACGCGGATAAAATATTTGTTTTACGCACACTGGGCGTAAAAATTCATTTGCTGAGCGATGGCGATGTCGCAGGGGCAATGGCAACGGCCTTCCCGGAAACCGGCATCGATCTGCACGTGGGTTCCGGCGGTGCGCCGGAAGGCGTGCTAGCTGCCGCTGCGCTGCGCTGCATGGGCGGCGAATTCCAAGGCAGGCTGCTTCCAGACAGCGAAGCTGAGACGCAGCGCTGCATCGAGATGGGGATACGGGACCCTTCCAAAGTACTTGGGATGAGCGACTTAGTAGGCGAATCTGATATTTATTTCGCAGCAACAGGCGTGACTTCCGGCGATTTCCTTAGCGGTGTGAAATTCACTTTAGGTGGACGTGCCGAGACCCATTCAGTCGTAATGCGCGCTGAAACACAGACAGTTCGTTTCATCCAATGCGTTCATCAGACACATGATTACCGGCAGCTGGGCAGTGCCTAATCGCAACCATCCATACTAAATTGGGTTTCTGCTTATTTACCACTCATGGGCCAAGTCCGCTCTCGCATATACTTTACTTGATTATGATGCGAAAAGAGGGATAACAATGAGTGTGACCCAATTTGATTTCCTTGCCGTCGTCCGAAGCTGTATACCTAAGGAAGCTGAGGTCGTTCAATTGGAGCAGCAAGGTAATCCCGCAGCTATTCTCTATGCGGATGTGGACGGGGACGGACAGCCGGAAATTACAGCTTTGTATCGCTATTTAGGCAATCAATATTTATTCTCGATCAAAGATTATTCGGGCAATTGGTTTCCAATCGGTTCGTCGTCCACAGGAAGATTGCAGGCTGTGACGGATTTCGCGGCAGCTCCCGTTTCTCGCCGAGAAGGGTGGGATTTGCTCATCGGTTGGCAGAATGACGATACGTTCTCTGAGCTCGATATCGTGCAATGGACACCAACAGGCTATCAACGCTTGATTCCGCCAGGAACCACCTATTCGCATTTGGAAATTGAAGATATGCCGAGTCGGGACGGCAGAGACGGACTTTGTGAGATTGCCTTGTGGGTGAAGGATGCGGATCGGGCGTATCAAGTACAAACCTATCGCTGGGACCCCTATCGGCTCATTCCTAATCACGATGTGCATCCGTACTATTTTCAAAAAGTTGCTCGTTATTATGAAGATCTGGTCAGAGAGCAGCCGGATCAACCCGCGTACAGAAGCTATTTGGAGGATGCGCAAAGAAAAGCTGGCGGTAATTAGCCGGCTGTCATGCCTATTTGAATAGAACATCTAAATGCCAGTGGGGCTTTGATCCTTCTGGTATTTTTGCTCTTTTTATCATGTCGTAATTTCTGAACTGAATTGTCCGAATGTTACACTAAAAATAACCTATTTCCTGTGCTACATTAATGGAGGATGTCTTAATTTCAGATAGCGAAGAGGGAATTCCATGACCAGAAGATTGAAGATTGGCATAATTGGAAGTGGGGGCATTGCAGGCGCGCATGTGCAGGCCTACCAAGTGCTTGCAGACGTAGATGTGGTAGCGGTAGCGGACATGATCCCCGGAAAAGCAGCTCAGTTTATTGATTTCTGGAAATTACCGTCCGCGGTACCCTTTGATGACTATCGGAAGCTGCTAGAGCTTGAGCTGGATGGGGTGAGTATCTGTACGCCGAATGTGGCTCACTATCAAACTACCGTAGATGCTTTGCGGGCTGGCAAACATGTGATGCTGGAGAAGCCGATGTCTGTAACGCTGGAAGAAGCGGTCGAGATGGCTGATACGGCGAAGCAAACTGGTTTTATGCTGAATGTAGGCTTTCAACCGAGATATGATCCGAATATGACAATCATTCAGGATGTCGTCCAGTCCGGTCAACTTGGCAAGGTCTATTACGTAGAAACCGGCGGTGGACGGCGCAGAGGCATGCCTGGGGGAACATTTATTAGTAAAGAAATAGCGGGCGCAGGTGCAATGGCCGACATTGGCTGCTACTCACTGGATATGGCGTTGAATGCGATGGGTTATCCGAAACCGCTTACCGTATCCGCTTACAGCAGCAATTATTTTGGGACTAACCCGCTCTATCACAATGAAGCTAGCCGGTTTGATGTGGAAGACTTCGGCGTTGCGATGATCCGATTCGAAGATGATCTTGTGCTTAATTTTAAAATATCATGGGCCATGCATATGGACACGCTGGGTCCAACATTATTTCTGGGCACAGATGGCGGTCTCAAGGTGACGCCTGCGGGCAAGGGTCCATGGAGCGGAGTTTTTGATGGAAGTGTGGGGGCGATTACGTATTTCCATGATGTGCGTGGTCATCATACAGAGAGTCAAATTCCATTAGTCGATCACAAGATTAATTTATTTAATGAAAAAGTTCGCGATTTTGTGGAAGCTGTGCGTGACGGTAAGCCCGCGCCGATTCCAGGTGAACAAATTGTACGCAATCAAGCTATTATTGATGGCATCATTCGGTCCTCCGCTTCCAAGCGGGAAGTAACGATCGAGTTACGTTAGTTGAACGATCATTTCATATAAAACTATATCCAACCTGGAGGTATTATCTATGTCACGTAAATTTCGAATTGGTATTATTGGTTGTGGCGGTATTGCCAATGGCAAGCACTTGCCGAGTTTGACGAAACTAGCCAATGTTGAATTGGTTGCTTTTTGTGATATTGAAGAAGATCGCGCAGTAACAGCGGCCGAAAAATATGGCGTAGAGGGTGCTGAAGTGTATGTGGATTACACAGAACTTCTGCAAGATTCCACGATTGACATCGTTCATGTGTTGACGCCAAATGATTCGCATGCTGAAATTGCCATTGCGGCGCTGGAAGCAGGCAAACATGTGATGTGTGAGAAGCCGATGGCCAAAACGGCGGCTGATGCCAAGCGTATGGCAGAAACGGCGAAACGCACAGGCAAGAAATTAACGATTGGGTATAACAACCGCTTCCGTCCGGATAGCCAGCATTTGAAACGTGTCTGTGCAGAAGGCGAGCTCGGTGAGATATATTATGCGAAAGCGCATGCTATTCGTCGCCGTGCCGTTCCGACTTGGGGCGTTTTTCTGGATGAAGAGAAGCAAGGAGGCGGGCCGTTGATTGATATCGGCACGCACGCATTGGATTTGACACTATGGATGATGGACAATTATAAGCCGAAAGTCGTGCTGGGAACTTCGTACCATAAGCTGTCGCAAAAAGAAAATGCCGCGAATGCATGGGGCCCGTGGGATCCAAGCAAATTCACAGTGGAAGATTCCGCATTCGGTATGATCGTGATGGAGAACGGCGCAACGATCGTGCTGGAATCCAGTTGGGCACTCAACACACTGGAAGTGGATGAAGCCAAATGTTCCCTTAGCGGCACAGAAGGCGGCGCTGATATGAAGGAAGGACTGCGCATTAACGGAGAGAAGCACAGCCGTCTATTCACGACAGAAGTGGACTTGAAAGCGGGCGGAGTTGCGTTCTACGACGGTGCCACAGAAAGCGCTGCTGATCTCGAAATGCGCACGTGGATCAAATCGATTGAAGAGGACACGGACCCTGTTGTGACGCCGGAGCAAGCTTATGTCGTTTCGCAAATTCTGGAAGCAATTTATGAATCAGCTCGTACGGGTGAAGCTGTATATTTGAACGCTTAATCTCGATTTCTATCGGTGATTAAAGAGGGGCTTACAGCCTCTCTTTTTTGTATTTGTAACTTGCCGCCCAAGTGGAGTATGCTTGAACTATTCTGGCATGATGGAAAGGATGGAAGAAGATGCAGTTAGGCTTGCAAGGGAAAGTAGCACTCATAACAGGTGGAAGCAAAGGGATCGGTTTGGCAACAGCGATTGCGCTCTCGCGCGAGGGAGCCAAGGTTGCCATATGTGCACGAAATCAAGAGCAGCTGCAAGAAGCTGCCATTCATATTGCTAATATAACCGAAGGACAAGTTATTGCGATTCAAGCGGATGTTACCTCAGAGGCGGATTGTCAGCGTGCTGTTGAGGAAACGGTGAAGCGATTCGGCAGTTTGGATATTCTGGTCAACAATGCGGGCACGTCGGCAGCGCAGCCATTTGAACAAGTAGGAACAGAAATTTGGCGGCAAGATTTGGAATTAAAGCTGTTCGGTGCGATTCATTGCTCTCGGTATGCAATCCCCTATATGCGTCAAGCGGGTGGTGGCTCGATTGTGAACCTGACAACTTCCGCTGCCAAAACGCCTCCAGCTTCATCCTTGCCTACGTCTGTCAGCCGTGCAGCAGGACTGGCTTTGACGAATGCGATGAGCAAGGATCTTGCTGCTGATCAGATTCGTGTCAATACGGTGTGCATTGGCATGATTCGCAGCGACCAACTGGAGAAGGGTTGGAAACGCGCAGCGCCGGAGTTGACGTGGGATGAATATGCACGTGATGCAAAGCATGACATCCCGCTTGGGCGCATCGGCAACGCTGAAGAAGCCGCGAATGTGATTACGTTCCTATCTTCGGCGGCAGCATCGTATGTGACAGGGACTTCTGTCAATATCGATGGCGGCAAAGGGGCGGCGTTATAACCAAGGTGACTACGCGAATAAAACTTGGCGTGTTGGATCTCGTCCCCGTGATTGCCCCCGCCGATCCGGGGTTCGCCTTGGAACAGGCTGTCCACTTGGCCCAGCAAGCAGAAAAATGGGGTTATTCGCGCTACTGGGTCGCCGAACATCATGATATGCCGGGTTTAGCCTGCACATCCCCTGAGGTGCTGCTGGCGCATATCGGGGCTAGGACGCAGCATATCAGACTTGGCTCCGGAGCGCTGCTGCTGCCTCATTACAAACCGCTGAAAGTGGCAGAGAACTTTCATATGCTCGCTACCTTGTATCCAGGAAGAGTGGATTTGGGCATCGGCAGAGCTCCAGGCGGTTCGGCTCAGGTTACGATCGCATTAAGCGGCAACTTCCTGGAGAACGTGAGGCAGCTGCCAACGTCATTAGAATCGTTGATGGCCCTGCTGAACAATCAGTATGAGTGTGAAGGACAAGTGGTTCATGCCAGGCCGCTGCCTGCGACTCCGCCCGATGTCTGGCTGCTGGGCACGAATCGGAAAAGTGCCGAATTCGCCGCTGCCTATGGAACGGGCTACGTGTTTGGGCAATTTATGAGTGACAGCGATATGCTGGAGATGTTATCGGTTTATCGGCAAAGTTACCAGCCTTCTACGGCCTCGACCGTGCCGCGGACCCTTGTGGCCATAGGTGTGATTTGCGCACCTACGGATGAAGAAGCGCAGGCGTTGGCTTCCGCAGGCGTGCCTTGGCTGCAGTCAGCATCCAAAGAGGAAACCGTGCATCAACTTAAAGAGAAGACGTCCTACTCGGAACGCAAAGTGCTCATAGGGAGTGCAGAGAGTGTCAAGCTTCAACTGGAGCAACTGGCGCAGCAATGTGGGATCGATGAGTTCCTGATCGTCACGCCCATTCCGGATTATGAGAAGCGGCTGCGATCTTATGAATTGCTGCGGACGATAGCGGAATAGTGGCATCAAACAGCTCATTTAGAAGTAAAAGGCGGCATCATCGTAGTGAATCTACGAGGATGCCGCCTTCTTGGCATATAAGTTTTCGCACATTAGTCTTATTGTAGGGTTTGCGTTCTGTTACGCTCTTCGTTTCTTACGTAAATACCAGACCAACATGGAGATGGCGTCACGGATTGAAGCGGTTTGGTGAAAAGCAAGTGTCATTGTCATAAGCAAGAAACCTCCCTAACCCTGGAAAATGAATGCATAATTAGTAGTACGCAAAAAAGGTGGCGTTGGTTTTATTTTTTTTTAGCGCTTTTTTATCACTGTTTTTTAAACAAACACCTCTACTTTCTGCATTAAGTTTTGCGGTGAAAAGTTGGATAATAAACATGTAAGCGTTATCCAAAATCGATCGGCTCACTTAGGGGAGGAATAGAGATGAAAAAAGTATTCACTTTAGCGTTGTCACTATCCATGATGTTTACCGCAGTCGCTTGTTCATCTGGCAGCACAACAACACCATCCGCAAGCACGGAACCTACCAAAGCGGCAGCAACAGCAGCGGCAAGCACAGCGCCAAGTAAAGATCCAGTTAAGCTTCGTGTAGCATGGTGGGGAGGACAAGCGCGTCACGACTACACATTGAAAGTTATCGAAATGTACGAGAAGGCGCATCCAAATGTCAAAATTGAAGCGGAATATGCCCCATTTGATGACTATTGGAAAAAGCTTGCGCCACAAGCATCCGCTAACCAGTTGCCAGACGTTATCCAAATGGATATCTCCTACCTCACGCAATACGGCGGGAAAAATCAGCTGGCGGATCTCTCGGCATACACCAAAAATGGTTTGATTGATGTATCCTCGATCAGCCCTAACGCAGTATCCGGCGGTGAAGTCGGCGGCAAACTATTTGCTATGAACTTAGGTGTGAATGCACTTGCTACGACATTAGATGTGAATACGTTCAAGAGCCTTGGCATTGATGTTCCAGGCAAAGATTGGACATGGGAAGATTATGATGCGATTGCGGCCAAAGCGAAAGCGAAAGGCAAACAAATCGGCGGTTTCGCGCTTCACCATGAAGTATTCTTCCCTTACTACCTGCGCACGATCGATCAAAAAATGTATAATGCAGACGGAACCGCACTTGGTTTCAATGAGGATAAACCGTTAGTTGATTACTTCAAACGCTACCAAAAATGGTATGATTCAGGCAGCATCCTTTCCCTCGACAAAGAGTCGCAAAAGAAAGGTGTAGCGGAAGAAGATGAGATGTTGCTAGGCAATGCCATTACTGGAAACGGTTGGTCCAACCAATTCCTGGCCGTGGCTAATTTGGTCAAAGACCGCCCACTTGAATTGGCGCCGCTTCCAGGACGCAACGGGAACAAAGGTCTGTTCCTGAAGCCAAGCATGTATTTCTCCATCGCGAACAGCTCGAAACAGAAGGAAGAAGCAGCGAAGTTCATAAGCTTCTTCGTGAATGATATTGAAGCGAACAAATTGATTAAAGGCGACCGCGGCGTACCGGTTTCCTCCAAAGTAAAAGATGCTTTGAAACCGTTGCTGTCACCGAACGAAGTTAAAATCTTCGATTACGTGGCATGGGCTGACCAGAACAGCAGCCAAATGGATCCTCCCAACCCCGTTGGTTCCATCGAGGTAGAGAAATTATTGAAAGCCACAAGCGAGCAAATTCTGTATAAAAAAGCAACGGTTGAAGAAGCGGCAGCGAAGTTCCGCAAGGATGCCAACGCCATCTTGGAGAAAAATAAAAAGTAAGCCCATCCGTTCGCAAAAAAAAGATCGAGAAGCCTTCGTAAAGAAGGTCATCGGTCTTTTTTTTGTTATTTTCAGCTTGACAGGTTAAACGTTTCAAATTAAGCTAATAGAGTATGTTAAACGTTTAACAAAACGGAGCTGAATCAAGGATGAGTAAACCCAAACAAGTCACAATTGTAGAAGTGGCAAAAGCAGCAGGCGTCTCCATTGCCACCGTCTCCAATGTGCTGAATCGAGGTGGTATTCGTTCGTCCAAAGAGACGATTCGCAAGGTCGAATTGGCAGCCGAAGCGCTGGGATATCGACGCAACACGATGGCAGCGGGGCTTAGCCGCAACAAAACGTATGAGATTGGTTTGATCGTGCCTGGTTTGACTTCCTACTACGGCCAGTTAGCGGAGCATTTGCAGATTGAAGCCCATCAAGCCGGGTATCACTTATCTGTCTTTTCCTCCGGGGGATTCGATCCCGATATTGAACGAAGGAATTTGGAGGTATTGCTGCAGCGCAGAGTCGATGGATTGATCTGTCACGGTCTGGCCATGGGCATTGAATCCACGCGATCTATCGTGAACAGCGGCACGCCATTAGTCCTCATCAATGGTTGGAATTGGCCCGAAGATATTTCGATTGGCTCGGTGAATCTTGGCTTCGCTGAGGCCAGCAAGCAATCTTGCCGAGTGTTGGCGGACCGCGGCTGTGAAGCGATCTACTACATAGGCAGCAAACGTTCGAAAGCCATTGATGAACAGCGGAGAATTGGGATTGAGCACGGTATCCAGCAATATGCCAGCCATTTGTTTCACGAAATTATCGACTTTCACGGGATGGATGTGGAAGCGACGCTGCAAGCGCTGCTTGCGCGGCACACGAAGCCGATAGGCGTGATTGCTTTTGATGATCACATCGCATTTCGGCTGCTTTCTGGAGCTAACAAACTAGACATTCGTATCCCGGATCAGCTGAGGATTATCGGTATTAATAATGATTATATTGCCCAGCAAAGCTATCCCGGTATTTCCAGTTGGGATATTCCTTATACGTATCAAGCCAGAATGGCGATACACAAATTACTTGCGAAGTTTGGCAATCAACCGATTGAAGACATGGAAGTTCGAGAGATTGAAGTGCCTCTTACTTTCATCGAGCGTGAAACAACCCATTCATAAGAGAAGCGGAGTGAACAGATGATGTGGAAACAAGCGATTGAGGATGCCTTGCAAAAAACGAAAGTGAATATTGAACGTTTTGGTGATTTATTCCCGCATGTCAGTGAGAATGACGTGTACCATTTGAATCCGAATACGGATTGGACAGATGGCTTTTGGTCGGGTATTTTGTGGCTCGGTTATCAATACAGTGGTGACGAAGCTTATCGCCAAGCAGCTGTGAAAACGGTTGCGAGTTTCAAACAAAGACTTGAAGATCATGTAGAGCTGGATCACCATGATATCGGCTTCCTCTATTCGCTTTCTTCCAAAGCACAGTGGATTATTGAGAAAGATGAGTCGGCTAAAGCACTTACGCTGCAAGCAGCCGATGTTCTTATGAACCGTTGGAGACCGAAAGGTCAGTATATTCAAGCTTGGGGTCCTGAAGGGAATGAAGAGAACGGAGGCCGTATTATCATCGATTGCCTGATGAACTTGCCGCTGCTGTACTGGGCATACGAGCAAACGGGCGATGCCAAATACAAAGAAGTAGCCACGATCCATGCCGATTTAAGCCGCCGTTATTTGGTGCGCGGCGATGATTCGTCGTATCACACATTCTACTTCGACCAAGAAACAGGCGATCCGCTGCGCGGCGGCACACACCAAGGCTATCAAGACGGTTCCACATGGACACGCGGCCAAGCTTGGGGTATCTATGGCTTCGCGCTGTCGTATCACTATACGAAAAACCCGCTCTATCTGGAAACGGCTAAACGTCAGGCTCGTTATTTCTTCGATCGTTTGCCAGCCGATGACGTTGTATATTGGGACTTCAATGCGCCGGTGAATGCCGAAACGAAACGGGACAGTTCAGCATCCGCGATTGCTTCTGCCGGAGCTTTGGAAATTCTTGAACATCTGGCTGCTGATGATCCGGACCGCGCTTATTTGGAAAGTGCCATCCAACGCTCCATGACCGGCTTAGTGAAATCCTACGCGACAATCGGCAAGCCGGATGCGCAAGGCTTCATCGAACGCGGATCGTACAGTGTTCGCGGCGGCAATGCACCGGATGACTTCATGATTTGGGGCGATTATTACTACTTGGAAGCCTTGGTACGCTTAGAGAAGGGAATCACAGGTTACTGGTATGAGTAACAGCTGCGCAGACAGCACAGAACGCTCTTATTGGGTCAAGACGATGCTTCGCATTGCCGACCCCGTATTAAGCGCATTAGCATCAAGAAAACTGCGAGCTACGATGCCTGTTGAAAATAAAAAAGAAGAGCAGCTGCAGTATTCCCATCTGGAAGCCTTCGGCCGCACCTTGGTCGGCATCTCTGCATGGTTGGAGACGCCTGCCCAGAATGCGGAAGAAGAGCAGCAGCGGCTTCATTACGGCGAGCTTGCCAGAGCAGCGCTGGATGCCGGGACGGACCCGGAGTCGCCGGATTTCTTGAACTTCAGCCAAGGGATGCAGCCGATTGTCGATACGGCTTTTCTGGCGAATGCCATCCTAAGAGCCCCGAATACGCTATGGCATCAGTTGGATGGCCGGGTTCAAGCGAATTTGGCCAAAGCGATGAAAGCGACAAGAACGCGCAAGCCAGTGTTCAGCAACTGGCTGCTGTTTGCCGCGATGACAGAAACAGCGCTGAGGTTCATGGGCGAAGACTGGGATCCCATGCGAATCGATTTCGCCTTGAAGCAGCATGAACAGTGGTATCTCGGTGACGGGATGTACGGCGATGGCCCGGCTTACCATGCGGATTATTACAACAGCTTCGTCATCCAACCGATGCTGGTGGATATCATTGAGCATGTGAGCGATCACTATGAGGATTGGGCCGCATTGCGCAAGTCCTTCATCGCGCGGGCGCAGCGCTTCGCGGTGGTTCAGGAGCGCTCGATCTCTCCTGAGGGCACGTTCCCTGTCATCGGACGTTCATTAGCTTATCGTTTTGGCGCCTTCCAGTCATTGGCGCAAACTGCTTTGCGCGGTGAACTGCCAGCCGAACTTGTGCCAGCTCAGGTTCGTTGTGCGCTTGGCGCTGTCATTCGCAGGCTCATTGAAGCGCCAGGCACTTTCGATGAGGAAGGCTGGCTTCGCATTGGTCTATGCGGTCATCAGCCAGAGCTGGGTGAAGCGTATATTTCGACAGGCAGTTTATATTTATGTACGGCGGTATTCCTTCCTTTGGGCTTGACTGCAGATGATGCCTTCTGGCAGGGAGGTGACACGCCGTGGACATCGCAGAAGGTGTGGTCAGGAGCTCCTGTTGTCATTGATAAAGCCTTGTAAGCCATATGGTTGCTTGAAGCGTTCTGTTTCCTAGTGAAACAGGCGCTTTTTTCATGTAAACTAAGGGGAATGCTAGAAGCAAATGACATAATCTCGTTGGAATCATTGTCCACAAATAGCCTGATTATGAATCTGTGGATAACTTTATTCGGGCGATTAGAAAGTTGAGGGACTCTTTTGAATCAAGATTATCAGCTAACGGTGCAAGAAGTGCTTGAGCGCCCGATCTTTCAGCAGGCTTATCTGGCAGGAGGCCAAGAGGGCTTGCAGCGACTTGTCCGCTGGGTACATATTATTGAAGTCATCCATTTTGAACAATTGCTGCAAGGCGGCGAAATGATTCTGACGACAGGCGCAGCCTTTAAAAGCGATACGTCGGCCTTCATGACTTATTTGGATCAATTGATCCATAATCAGGTAGCCTGCCTATGCATCGAAATGGGACACAACTTGACGACCATTCCGCAGGAATGGATCGCGGCCGCAGATGCGTATCAGCTTCCCTTGATCATTTTTCCGCAAAGCGTTCGGTTTATTGACATTACGCAGGATATACATGCCTATATGATTAACCAGCATCATAAAGCTTTGCAGGATTTGGAAAAAATATCGCGGGAATTTCATCGTATGACCCTGACTTCGCAAGGTGTCTCCCATGTGCTGGGCTTACTGCAAAGCAGTACCAAAGCGCAAGTGATCTACGTGCCGTTGGAAGGACAGCCTAAGTTCATCCCTCCGTTAGCGAGCCGCGAATCCGAGCCGTGGCTGGTCTTTCTGGCGAACAAGCTGGAACATAGTCCAGAGAGCAGCACTGCAGCTTCGCCCTCCGTATGGGATGTGAACGGACAGACGATTATTATTCAGCCTGTAGGCGCTATGGGCAAAACCTGGGCACATCTGCTGCTCGTCCTCAGCTGCAAGCCACAGGAATATGAGTATTTGATTCTGGATTCGGCGTCCTTGTCGATTGCCCAGGATTTGTTGCGCAAGCGCTATATGGATGAGCGCAAGTTATACACCCAGACTCTTTGGGTTGATGATTTGCTGCACCTGCGGATACGCGATGAAGAGCAAATTAAAGTGCTGATAGGCAATGAGTTCAAGAAGCTGAATGAGCTTGCGTTCTATGTCATTCTCATTGAATTTGAGCATGACCAAGATGAACAACAAAATCTACCGAATGAAGGCTTGGAATCGCTCGGCATTCATCTGTCCCTTGTGGTTCGCTCCCTATTCGAACAGCATACGTTTCATCCGTTGATTACGCTAAAAAATAACAGACTTGTTATCGTTGCCTTTGATAAAGCTCCTAAGCGACCTTCCAAAGATAGGCTGCAGATGATTTTCCAGTCCCTTTTGCAGATGAAAGCTGAGGAGCGCATGAAGCTGATTATTGGCGTCGGCCAGCGCAATCGCAGTTTTATGCAGGCCCATGTGAGCTATCAGGAAGCTATTCAAGCGATTTCTATGGCGTCTACGCTCCATGGCAGTGTCATGTTTTTTGATCAATTAGGTGTCTTTCAATTGCTGTTTCATATTGCGGACAAAGCGATTTTGCAAGGTTTTGTGCGCACTTATTTGGGACCGATCATCGACCATGATCAGCTGAAAGGCAGTGAACTTTTACGCACCCTCAAAGTATATCTGGATAATGATGGCTCGAAGCAAGTCGCAGCCCAGCAGCTTTTTATCGTCCGGCAATCGCTTTATTATCGTCTGGAGAAAATAGAGGAGCTGCTAGGTTCCGATTACATGCTGCCTGAGAAACGACTTGCGCTGCAGGTCGGAATTCGCGCTTATCAACTTGTCAACCCGCACGTGCAATTGTGAAAAGAAAGTCATGAGATTTTTGACAATTTGTCTAATGGAACGAAGGGGGATCCGTTTTATACTTGGAAACGACAAGTTAAGACAGATCCTGATCGGTTGGGATCCTAAGAGAGGTAGATGCCTAATGATTATCGGAGTTCCTAGAGAAATCAAAAATAATGAGTTTCGTGTGGGCATGACACCTAGTTCGGTACATTCTTACAAAAAAGCCGGTCATGAAGTGCTCGTAGAAACTTTGGCGGGGCACAGCATCGGATTCACAGATGAGGCATATCTAGAAGCAGGCGCGACTATTGTATCAACAGCAGCTGATGTATGGGCAGCTGAAATGGTGGTCAAAGTCAAAGAACCGCTTCCGCAAGAGTACGGTTACTTTCATGAGGGCTTGATTCTGTATACCTACTTGCATTTAGCGCCGGAGGCCGAGTTGACGCACGCCTTAGCCCACAATCAAGTAACAGCCATCGCATACGAAACGATTCAGCTCGATAACGGCAGTCTTCCGCTGCTGACGCCGATGAGCGAGGTTGCTGGGCGGATGTCCGTGCAGATTGGCGCTCATTTCCTGGAGAAAGCGCATGGAGGCAAAGGCATTCTGCTGAGCGGCGTTCCCGGCGTTGAGCCAGGGAAAGTCGCGATTATCGGCGGCGGCATTGTGGGCGCCAATGCGGCGAAGATGGCGATCGGACTCGGTGCGGATGTCAGCATCGTGGACTTGAACCCAGATCGGCTGCGCCAGTTGGATGATCAGTTCCAAGGCCGCGTGAAAACGATTATGTCGAATCCTTATAACATCGCGGAAGTTGTGCGTCATGCGGATCTGGTCGTTGGAGCTGTGCTGATTCCGGGAGCTCGCGCTCCGCGTCTTGTGACGGAAGAGATGGTGCAGCGGATGAGCCCTGGCAGCGTCATCGTGGACGTCGCCATTGATCAAGGCGGATCCATCGAGACGATTGACCGTATTACGACGCATGATGAGCCGACCTATTTGAAGCATGGCGTGATTCATTATGCGGTGGCGAACATGCCTGGAGCCGTGGCACGGACATCGACGCTGGCGCTCACGAATGTGACAACGCCTTATGGCTTGCAAATTGCCAACAAAGGCTATGTCAAGGCTGCTTTGGAGAACAAAGCTATCGCCAGAGGCATTAACGCAGCAGCGGGGCATATCACTTATCAAGCTGTTGCCGAAGCGCATGGGTACACGTACACGGATATTTATTCGATTTTACAATAGTGAGTAGCGCTGGGCTGCATCAAGGTCAAATTTCCTTGATGCAGCCTTTTTGCTGTTGTGCAAAGATAGAGTCTTTAGCAGCGAAGACACAGAGCGCAGCGTGAAAAGGAACTACGATCCGCTAATTGGCGGGAAGCGGGGTGAAAGCAGCCTGAAAGGGAACTGAGGTACGCAATTTAAGCGAAAGATGCTGATTCTGAGCGGGAAATGGAGAAATAGCGGATCGTAGTTCCCTTTGGAGTGGAATATGGCGGGATTCAGCCATATAGCGGATTCTAGTTCCCTTTGGGTTTTGCTTTGGGGACGTAAGCTCGTTCAGACGCCTAGAAATTGAAAAACGCAGCAGCAGGAGCACATTCAGTGGTCTTATCTCACCCGCTGGCCCGAAGTTTGTGGGAGTATGACCATTATGACCAACTAGCTTGCTTATCTCACCCGCTGCTCACACGAGTTTGCTAAGCATGACCAATAAATTTCCTGCGGAAGTTCATCGGCGAGATGCCTTCCTTATTGGCAAAACAGTAAGAGAAATAGGAGCCGTGCTGGAAGCCGACTTCCTCTGCGATGCGGGCCATCGGCCACTTGGTTTGGAGAAGCAGCTTCTTGGCCTGCTCGATTCGGTATTGAAATAAGTAGTCCATCGGCGTCACGCCATATACTTTGAGCATGCATTTTGCCAAATAGTTAGGGTGGTAATTCAGCTCTTGCTGCAACAGCGTGTTCGTCAACTTCTGCGTATAATTTTGGCGCAGATACAGTTCTACTTTCTCCGCCAAATGAAACGCGGTTACATCCGAAGTCGCCGCGAGATCGCGATCGACCAATTGCATGAACTGTTGAAAGACGCCTTGGCGCTTCCAGTTCCGCAGCGATCGGGGTTCTTCGTCCAACTGGAAAAATTGCTCCAGAATGTCGAGCGCTTTTTGCGACAGCTTCATGAATTTCGGAATAAAAACCGAGCACACCTCCGAATGGTTCAAATAAGCCATTTGCTTATGATTGGCAATTAGCGTTGCTTGATTGTCCAAGCATTCACTCATACTGGCGCATTCATCCCACGCTCCGAACGTTTGGAAATGTATCCAAATAATCTCCGTTTCACTAGTACAGGGCATCGTCCCGTAATGACTCCCATCCGGCCTCAAAATGAAGGCCTCGCCCTTCTGAATGCTCCATTCTGTCGCGCCTTCGCCAACGTGCAAGGTGCCTTTGGTCACGACCATTAAGTCGAAGACCCCTATCTGATTGCGGCTTACATGGGACTCGCCTTCTTGGTATTGATAACGTCCACAGTCAATAAAGTAAGGAACAGGAGGAGAGATAAAGTGTAAAACGGGTGAGTTTATCATTCGAATTGACTCCGATCAGAAGGTTGTAATTTTTAAAAATGTGGTTGGAAATGACTATATAAATACTATGGTACACCATGTAGTATATTTATTAAAGCGCTTACGAAAAAGATCATATCTATAAAACAAAGGGGACCCCTAGATGGCGAAATTATCAATCTCCAGACCACTGCCGCTAAAGGATGTGCGCATCACAGATGATTTCTGGTCTGCTTATATTCGATTGGTTCGGAATGTTGTCGTTCCCTATCAATGGGAAGCGTTAAACGATCAGATCGAAGGGACGGAACCGAGTCATGCGATGAAAAATTTTAAAATTTCCGCAGGCTTGGAGCAAGGAGAATTTTACGGAATGGTGTTTCAAGATAGTGACGTGGCCAAATGGTTGGAAGCGGTAGGCTACTTATTGGAAACCGGTCATGACGCTGAACTGGAGCAATTGGCTGACGAGGTGATCGAGATTATCGCCAAAGCGCAGCATAAAGACGGTTATCTGAATACGTATTTTACATTGAAAGAACCGCAAGGCAGATGGACGAATTTGGCTGAATGTCATGAGCTGTACTGTGCAGGACATCTGATAGAAGCAGCGGTTGCTTATTACAATGCGACGGGAAAAGTTAGAATTTTGGAAGTGGCTTGCAAGCTTGCCGATTGCATTAATGAAGTGTTTGGACCGGGAGACTCGCAAATACATGGCTATGATGGTCACCAGGAAATTGAATTGGCGCTGGTGAAGCTATATCAAACGACACATGATGAGCGCTATCTGCGATTAAGTCTGTATTTCCTCGATGAGCGGGGAAAGGAGCCTCACTTCTTCGAGGAGGAACTTGAACGCCGCAATGGACAGGTGCATTTTCCCCAACTTGATATGGTGTTTGATCGCACCTACAATCAAGCGCATTTGCCGGTCAGATTGCAGATGACAGCAGAAGGTCACGCCGTGCGGGTTGTCTACATGTGTGCAGGAATGGCGGACGTGGCCGCAGAGACCGGAGATATGGAGCTCCTGGCTGCGTGCCGCAGACTTTGGTCTAACATGATCAGCAAAAGGATGTATATCACAGGGGCTATTGGCTCTACTGCGCACGGGGAAGCTTTTACGACAGACTACGATTTGCCCAGTGATACGGCTTATGCGGAAACTTGCGCATCCATCGGGCTAATCTTCTTCGCTCAGCGCATGCTGCAAATCGAAGCCAAAAGCGAGTACGCTGATATTATGGAGCAAGCGCTGTACAACACGGTTATCAGCGGCATGTCGCAGGATGGCAAACGTTTTTTCTATGTGAATCCGTTGGAAGTATGGCCTGAAGCGATAGCGAAGAATCAGCACTTAAACCATGTCAAATTTGTTCGACAAGGATGGTTTGGATGTGCGTGCTGCCCTCCTAATATCGCTAGATTGCTTGCTTCGTTGGGTCAATACATTTATACGGTCCAAGAAAATACAGTCTATGCCAATCTATATATGGGCAGCGATATTACGCTGAATCTTGGCGGTCAACAAGTCGATATTCATCAAGAATCTAACCTTCCATGGCATGGAAATGTGAAATTCACGATCAAGACGGGCGCCAAAACCGAGTTTGCATTGGCGCTTAGGATTCCAAGCTGGTGCGCAGATGCTAAGTTAACAGTGAATGGAGAACCGGTTGCGTTGGAAGCAAACACGCGAGATGGCTATGTCTACGTTGCCAGAGAATGGCAGGGTACAACGCATATCGAATGGGATATGCCGATGCAAGTTAGACGCATGAAGGGGCATCCGCATGTCCGAGATACGATTGGCAAGGTTGCCTTGCAATGCGGACCCTTGGTGTATTGCCTGGAGGAAGCGGATAACGGAACGGGCTTGCATCGCATTGTGCTTGATCCGCATGAAGTGCCGCAAAAGCATTTTGCGAAGGAGCTGCTGGGCGGAATTCAGACGATTTCGGTTCCGGCGAAACGAATCCGCATTGGCCACTGGGAACAGAAGTGGGGCGATCAATTGTACATCGCCGACACGGCGCACGAGTGGGAAAACACGACAGCGAATTTCATTCCCTACTATGCCTGGGCGAATCGCGGGCAAGGTGAAATGACCGTTTGGGTCAAAGAAAATTAAAAAAGGCTTTAACCTGCTTAGGTTTATGGTATATATAGGTAAAAGCAGAAAGATAAACATCCATTTGGAGGGGTTCATGTGAGATCTTGGAGAAAAGGTTGGAAAGTCAGTTCGGTAACCACGTTAGCGTTAGGATTATTGGTAGGTTGCAGTTCCACAAGCACACCGGCGACGACTGGCACTACAGCACCCGGAACGAATGCACCTGCAACTGCGACAGCTACGACCAAAGCACCGGACAGCGGTGAAAAAGTAACAATACGATTCACAGACTGGGCGAATAATGAAGAAGCGAAGTCAACCAGGGTCAGCTTAGACGCATTTGAGAAAGCGCATCCGAATATTAAAGTTGATTATCAGAATGTGGCCCTTGCCGAATTCGGCGCGAAACTGAGTGCGATGGCGGCTTCCAAGACACTGCCGGACATCAGCACAATGCTGGAAGCGCAAGCGCTTAAATATGCTGAGTCAGACATTTTGATGGATTTGTCCCCCTATTATAAGGACGGTTCTGTAACGCCTAAGCTCGAGAGCAATAAATTCGTCACACCGGACGGTAAATTGCTCGGCTATAGCGCAGCTAACGAAATTATTTTGCTGCACTACAACAAAGACATGTTCGATGAAGCGAAGCTGCCTTACCCGCCAGCTGAAACCGAGAAAGCATGGACATGGGATCAGATGCTGGATGTCGCCAAAAAATTAACTAAAGATAAAGGCGGCAAGCATCCAGGCGAGGCCGGATTCGATGCCAAAAACATCGTGCAATACGGCATCAATGTCTCTCATGGGCAAGATTTCTTCTGGACGCCTTTCGCCATCTCCAATGGCGGCGGTGAAGTAAGCCAGGATGGCAAGCAACTGCTGCTGGATAAGCCGGAAACGATAGAAGCGATTCAGAAGATCGCGGATTTATCCAACGTTGAACATGTTTCGCCAACGGCTGCGCAATCTTCCGGATTGCCAGGCGATGTGGGTCAATTGCTGCTTTCCAAGAAAGTCGCCATGGTCACCTCCGGTCAATGGGAACTCGTCAATATTAATCCACAGTTGAAAAATGGGCTCAAAAATGGGATTGGCGTGCTGCCGATTTTCAAAAAACCTGCAACGACAAATACAGGCACACCAATGGTCGTTTATAAGAACACGAAACATCCGAAAGAAACGATCGAACTCTACAAATGGTTGATGGATATTGAGAAAAACTTAGCGAATATCGACAGTGGCGTATGGATGCCAACCGAAATGAGCTGGTACACAGATCCTGAGAAAATTAAAAGATGGACACAATCGCCGGTTCATCCGCCAGAGTACAAAACAGCCGTTATTGATTACGCGTTGAAAGCAACGTACCCAACACCATGGTTTTTCCTTCCAACCTACAGCAGGATCGGTGATGTTTTGAACCCTGGATTAGATCCCGTGTGGTTAGGTACCAAATCCGCCAAAGATGCGATTGCCGAAATGATGCCGAAAATCAAACCTATATTTGAAAGCGGTAAGGCAAATTAAACGAAGCCAGCAATGATTTTGAATATGCAAGCTAACCCGTAATCAGGAGCAAGCTTGGGATCAATCAGCTTGCTTCTGGGAGCTTGCATAGAAAGCTTGTTACACATAGGGGGTACCGGATCATGTCGACAGGTCAGCAGACTAGCTATAGGAGCCTTAAACGGCAGCAAATCATCGTTGGATACTTATGCATCCTGCCAGCCATTCTGGGTTTATTCATCTTTACGCTAGGTCCATTGCTTTACAGTTTATACCTCAGTTTTACGGATTGGACGATTTTGAAGCCCAAGCAATGGGTTGGATTCGCTAATTACCGCAACATCTTCACACAGGATCTTTTTTTCTATGATTCTCTCAAAGCTACGGCCTATTACGCGATTGGCTCAGTGGTTGCTTCTATTTCATTTTGTTTTGTCGTGGCCTTATTTCTCAATCAAAAGATCAGGGGCAGAGCGGCCTTCCGCGCCATATTCTACATTCCGTCCATTATTCCGGTGCTTGCCAGCAGTATTATCTGGCTGTGGCTTTACAATCCTGATTTTGGCATCATTAATCATCTGTTAAGCTTCATTGGCATTGATAAACTGATGTGGGTCAACAGTCCGGATACTTCGGTTCTTTCGATGATTATTATTGCTGTGTGGGGTTCGGGCAATGTCATCGTGATCTTCCTCGCTGGACTGCAGGACGTACCGACGCATTTACTTGAGGCTGTGGAAATCGATGGTGGGGGCTGGTGGCATAAATTACGTTCCGTAACGATTCCGCTCATGTCGCCAATCATTTTCTATAATGTCATTCTAGGCTTTGTGAATTCGATTACGGCTTTTACCCAAGCCTATGCGATGACACAGGGCGGACCAGGCAATTCAACGCTATTCTATGCGTTCTTTATTTATCGGGAAGCTTTCCAACGTCAAAATATGGGCTATGCCTGCGCGCTTGCTTGGGTTCTGTTCATTATCGTGGCATTCTTCACTTACCTGTTATTCCGTTCCTCAGCCGGATGGGTGCACTATGAAGGAGGGAAAAAATAATGACCTACCGAATTCGAGGCCAAATCATCACCTATGCCGTGCTTTTCCTGCTTTCGCTGCTTGTCTTTTTTCCGATGTATTGGATTCTGCGATCCTCGTTGCTTAATTTGCAGGAGATTCTAGCGTTTCCTCCGATCTGGTTTCCGAATGCCTTCCGGATCGACAACTATACGGAAGTTATGGCTCGCGTTGATTTCGGCACCTATTTTATCAATACATTTACCGTTATTATCCCGGTCTTGATTGGCGTAGGTTTAACGGCTAGTTTAACAGCCTTTGGGTTTGCCAGACTGGAATTTCCACTGAAAAACCTGTGGTTCTCCCTCATCATCATGACGATTTTACTTCCGAGCATTGTCACCTTAGTCCCCACTTACATCGGTTGGTCCAAACTTCATCTAACGAACTCTTATTGGCCGTTGATTATTCCTGCTTTTTTCGGCGGCGGAGCATTTAATATCTTCTTATTGCGTCAGTTTCTTATGACGATCCCCAAGGAGCTTGATGAGTCTGCTGTTATTGATGGTGCCGGATATTTCACGATTTATCGTAAAATTATACTGCCTTTGATTAAACCGGCGATTGTTGTTGTGCTGCTGTTCACTTTTGTCGGCGTTTGGAATGATTTCCTTGGACAGCTTGTGTATTTGAATGATTCGAAAAAATATACCGTTTCACTGGGGTTATCGACCTTGCGTGGCGCCAATAATACACCAATGAACTTGCTGATGGCAGGAACGGCTATTATCGTGATGCCAGCCGTTATTGTGTTCTTGTTCGGACAACGATACTTCATTGAGGGTATTGCGACTACAGGAATCAAGGGTTGAGCTTATAAAATAGAGTGACAGACGATGGCTTGGTTCTGTCTATTCTCTATTGGTCTGTTTGTATACGCTTTCATAACATGATGGAATTGCTAATGTGCTGAAAGGAGGTGATGATCGTTCTGTAAGAGATTCAACTGCTTTGACTAATTCGATCAATGGAGGTGTTATTCATGAGTATGCCAAGTTTGCAAGGGAGCAGAAATATGCTTGCCCTGGCCGTTAGTTTTATCTTGACCGCGCTGCTATTCATCTTATTGGCGCCTAGTATGGCTTTGGCCAACACGCTATCCAACAGCACATTCAATGTCCAGACAGGCTCGAACGGTGAAATTACATCGCTCAAGCTTACCGGAGATACGTTCGCAACCGATTATGTGATGAATGCGACCAATGCGCCGAATCAGAATACCGCAGACCACCAATGGCTGGGAGAACTGATGTTTACGTATAAGCTGGGAAGCGGGGCCTGGACCAAAGCCTATACGAGTAAATCATCGGATGGGAGAACGATAACACAAAGCGGCAATACGGTTACCGTCACCTATCAGAACGCTGCCAATGCAGAGGGCATCAAAAATTTCAAAGTCGTTGTGACCTATGCGCTAGTCAACGATTACTTGCAATGGTCCATTAATGTGACAAATACCAGCACACAATCGATTGAATTTGGGGATGTGGGGCTCCCGCTCCCGTTCAACGAATTCTGGACGGCCGGGAATGATCCCATCTATGAAACGAGAGTGGTCACACATTCTTACGTAGGCAATAATAATTCGTATATGACAGCGGCTCGTCCAAGCGGAATCGGTCCTTTCTTGTTGATGGTGCCGGATGCCACCACAGGCGCAGGGTTCGAATATCAGGACCGCTGGCGAATTGAAGAGCATCCAGGCAGCATGTGGGCGATGGATCAAGGCGGCTGGGTAGAAGGCTTGAATGTGTTCTACATTCATTCCAATGTGATCAAGAGCACAAACCGCGGCTATTTGCCGAATACAAGTTTGACTTTGGCTGCAAATCAAAGCAAAAACTATGCTTTTAAGTTTTTCAAAGTAGCCAATGAGAATGCAATGAAGGATAAGCTGTACACGGAAGGTCTCGTTGATGTGACGGTTGTACCTGGCATGATGTTCGCCACGGATATGAAGGCCAAGATCGATCTGCATACATCGAAGGCAATCACATCGGTGACTGCGCAATATCCGTCCGAAACGACGATAGCCTATTTGAATACAACTGCAACGGATCATAAAATTTATGAGCTTAATTTGAGTCATCTCGGACCCAACAATATTACCGTGAATTATGGCAGCGGAGAGAAAACGGTCCTGCAATTCTATGCCATAGAGCCTATAGATCAAGCCTTGCAGAGACACGCCACCTTCATGGTGAACAAAACGCAGTGGAATGCGCCAGGTCAAATCTATGACAAGGTGTTCGACGATTGGATGATGCAGAGCAAGGCCAAACGCGGATCTTTTGCCGGCTATTGGGGCTGGGGCGATGATTGGGGCTATACCCACGGTCAGTTCCTTGCGGAGAAAAATGCGCTGACACCAGTGGCTTCCGAGGTTACGGCGGTGGATCAATATCTGGAAACGGCGATTTGGAATCGACTGATGGTGAACAACCATACCGATTATCTCGTGCATGATTTTCTGATGCCAGAGCCGAATGATACGCCGACGTACCGCGGCTACGCTTATCCGCACATTTATAACACTTATTTCAGCATGTACAAAATTGCGAAGCTGTACCCGAATCTGATTACGTACACCCAACCCAAAAACACTTACTTATTAAGAGCTTATAATATTTTCAAAACGCTGTACGATGGTCCTGTGGCATACAACTGGAATACAGGCCTCATGGGCGAGCTTACGACACCTGATATCATTAAAGCGTTGCAGGATGAAGGCTACACGACGCAGGCCAATGATATGATCGCGAAGATGGCGACGAAGTATAATAATTTCAAAAATACGACCTACCCTTACGGCTCCGAATATTCCTATGACAATACGGGGGAAGAAGCCGTTTATACCTTAGCCAAAATGAACAATAACACAACAATGATGAACAAAATCAACAACAAAACCCGGGCCGCCCGCGGCCAAATGCCGATCTGGTATTATTATGCCGATCCGGTGACCATAACCGGTGAAAACTGGTGGAATTTCCAATACACCGTATCCTTGGCTGGCTATGCGATGGATGACTGGATTCGCAATCATTCCACGACCCCAGAAGTCGAACAGCGATTGTCCTATGCAGCCAAAATAGCCAACATCGGAGCCATTAATTCCGGGCAAATTTCTTCCGATGCCGCGAATATTGGCGCAGTCTCCTGGACGTATCAGGCCGAGAAGGGCAACTACGGCGCGCTCGGCCTGGATGGCGGACCGCTGTTCAATGGCTGGAGAGGCATGAGCGGTGAAGCAGATCTTGGCTTGTTCGGAGCCCTCAAAATTCTAAGCGCAGATATCTCAGTTGATCCGATCTTCGGCTTATTCGGATACGGGGCTGACGTAACCCAAAGCGGCACCAACTACGTTATCACGCCCAAAGATGGTTTATTCAAACGATTAAACCTAATCACTGAGAAGCTTTCCATGGAGCTTGAAAAGGATCAATACACCGCAGCGACTGTCGCTATCGCCAAAAACAATGTCAATTTCACCTTGAAAAACCAGACGCCCGCTTCCGCACATACGACGAAGGTTACTTTCGGCGGCTTGGCGGCAGGCACCTATAACATTCTAATCAATAATGCCATTGTAGGTACGGCAACCGCTATAAATGGTGGGAAAACCAGCATTAATCTCAGCATTGGCACGGCTGCTACGTATGATATCAAGCTGCAGCCAGGCACATCGACGGGCCCAGTTGATCTTGCGCCACAAGCAGCCGTTACGACTTCTTTCGTTTCTACGTGGGAAAGTTTAGCAGGGCTGAATGATGGCTACTCGCCGACTAGCTCTAATGATAGAGGGCACTCTGTCTATGGCAACTGGGATAATCCGGGGACGACGCAGTGGCTGCAAGTTGATTTTGGTACAGCCAAAACACTATCCAAGACGGAAGTCTATTGGTTTGACGATGACCAAGGCATCGATCTTCCGGCCTCTTATACGTTGCAATATTGGAGCGGGACTGCGTGGGTCAATGTAGGAAGTCCAGCCGGATTAGGCCTACTGCCTAACCAATATAATACGACCACGTTCACACCGGTCTCGACGACCAAAATCAGGCTGAATATCACCGCGAAAACAACGACTTCCACAGGAGTGGAGTCGTGGCGGGTGTATGGCACTTAAATAAGCACAAATAAAAACACCTCCAGACCCCTACTTTTACAGTAGTAGGGGTCTGGAGGTGTTTTCTATGCGTTGTGGCCCCCCCACCATGATGAGGAGGGCGATGAGATGCGAATAAGCTAGCTGAACGTGCTTATTTGATCGAAACGCTGCTCTTTTGCAGTCATATGCCGAATTTGTCATGTTGGTGGAGTTGGAAAGAAGGTTTGGGAGAAGGGGAGAGTAAATATAAGGGAAAGTAGCTGAAATATTGGACGGTGCGGGATCTCGCGGACAGAAGGGAACTACAGTACGCTAAAGTAGCAAAAAGTGTGAATACAGCGAGTTTGAGGGAACTATAGTGCGCTATTTGGCTGTTTGCTGAGAAATTCAGCGCTTTTCGTGGAAATAAGGCCCTGTAGTTCCGCTATAGCCCTAGTATCCCCGCTGTTTGCCTAAATAGCGTCCTGTAGTTCCCTTGATGGGATTTATTGATAATTTGTCCATAAATTAAGATTTTATAAGCTTTCCTCAGCACTCCCCGGCATTTCCTGTCTTCTCGGTTTCCCAGCCTCGATTGCTTATTGTGCCAGAGCTGCTTTAGAAAGCAGGAACAATCGCGCCTTTGTACTTCTCTTCAATGAATTTCTTCGTGTCGGCGGAGTTTAATGCTTTCGCCAGTTTTTGCATCGCTTCGGCGTCCTTGTTGTCTGGACGGGAGACGAGAATGTTGACGTAAGGCGAGTTTTTATCTTCAATAAACAACGCATCCTTCGTCGGCAATAAATTGGCTTGCAGCGCATAGTTCGTATTGATTAAGGCGAGATCAAATTCGCCGATGGTGCGCGGCAGCATGGCAGGATCAAGTTCCTTGATTTGCAGTTTCTTCGCATTTTCCACGACATCTTGAACGGTTCCTTTGATGCCGACGCCGTCTTTCAACTTAATGAGACCATTCTTTTCCATCAAAGCAAGCGCGCGGCCTGCATTGGAAGGGTCATTGGGGATGGCGACAGCTGCTCCTTCTTTCAAATCAGCGACAGCTTTTACTTTTTGGGAATACGCGCCGAATGGCTCGATGTGGACGCCGATGACTTTCACGAGGTTTTGTTTTTTATCCGTGTTGAATTGGTCTAGATAAGGCTGATGCTGAAAGAAGTTCGCATCCAGCTGTTTCTCGAACACTTGTACATTCGGCTGCACATAGTCGTTGAATTCGATCACTTCCAAATTAACGCCTTGTGTCTTTAATTTGGCTTTCACACTGTTCAGTATCTCAGCATGCGGGACGGAGGACGCTCCAACCTTGAGCGTTACTTCTTTGCCAGCCGCAGGTGCTGTTGAAGCAGCAGGGGCAGAACTTGCTGGCGTTTCGGTTGCTTTTTGCCCGCAAGCAGCTAAGGCAAGGACCAGAAATAAGGAAACGATGGATATAGAAATTTTCTTCACGATGTATAACCTCCATGGTGGGATTGATTGGATAGACAATGTCCAGTTATTTGCGGGAAAACTTGGTGACCAGGCGATCCCCCAGCACTTGCAGCAACTGGACGAAGAGCACAAGGATCACGACGGTCACGATCATGATATCGGTTCGAAACCGCATGTAGCCGTAGCGGAGCGCGAGATCGCCAAGTCCACCGCCTCCGACGACGCCTGACATGGCGGAGTAGGAGAGCAGGGCAACAGCCGTGACAGTAACGGCTGAGATCAGGCCTGGGCGCGCTTCAGGGAGCAGGACGCGCCAAACGATTTGCCAAGGCGTAGCGCCCATCGACTGAGCGGCTTCAATGACGCCGCTCTCGATCTCGCGCAGCGCAGACTCGACCAGCCGCGCGAGGAACGGCGCGGCCGCAATGACGAGCGGCGGGATAGCGCCCTTCACGCCAATGGTTGTATGCACGAGCACCTTCGTGATCGGGAAGACCGAGATCATGAGGATCACGAAGGGAACGGATCGCAGGATGTTGACGACAAGCGAGAGCACACTGTACAGCGGCAAGTTTTGCAACAGCTGACCTCTGGAGCTAAGAAACAAAATGATGCCAAGCGCCATGCCAATGAGGAAAGTAAATATCAGGGACCATCCCAGCATGATAAGCGTGTCGCCTGTGGCTTTGATGATCTCCGACCAGTTGATCTCCCAAGTCATATTCATTGTGCAATCACCTCCACATCAATATCTTCCTGCCGCAGTTTGGCGATGACCAACTCGGTGTCGCCGGGCTGTCCACCGGTTAGGCGAACGACCAATTGACCGTAGGGGACGCCTTTCATCGCGGAAATGGTGCCTTGCAAAATAGCAAAGGAAACCGTCGTAGACTTGACGATTTCGAACAGGATCGGTTCGTACGTTTGTTGCCCGACATACGTAATGCGAATCAATGTGCCGGCAGCAGAATTACTTGGAACATCCAGATGGGCACTGCTTGTCTGCGCTGTGAAGTCAGAAACCTGCCCCACAAAGTCCTTCGTCACAGCGTGTTGGGGCTTGAGGAAGACATCCAGCACATTGCCGGTCTCGACGATCAAGCCGTTCTCCATCACGGCAACGCGATCACAGATGGCCCGAATGACCTGCATCTCATGGGTAATCAGCAGGATAGTAATTCCCAACTTGTGATTAATATCGAGCAGTAAGGCGAGAATGGCGTTCGTAGTTTGCGGGTCCAGAGCTGAAGTAGCTTCATCACATAGCAAAATGTCGGGATGATTGGCCAAAGCTCTGGCTATGCCAACACGCTGCTTCTGACCGCCGGACAACTGATTCGGATATTTGCTCGCGTGTTCCAGCAATCCGACCAGTTCAAGCAGCTCCTGAATGCGAGCTTGAATCTTGGCTTGTCCCATACCGGATAGCTTTAGGGGGAATGCCACGTTTTCAGCCACTGTTGCGGAAGATAGCAGATTAAAATGCTGAAATATCATGCCGATTTTCCGACGCTTCGCTTGCAGCTGCTTGGCATCCAGGCGCATCATTTCTTCACCATCGATGCGGATGGTTCCCGAGGTAGGCCGTTCCAACAAGTTAACACAGCGCAGCAAGGTGCTCTTGCCAGCACCGGAATGTCCGATGATACCGAATATTTCGCCCCGCTTAATATGTAAATGGATGCGATCGATCGCCGGCAATCGTCCAGGCATATCCGCATACACTTTTTGCAAATTGTCGATATGAATCAGGGTGAATACCTCCTATGCCATGCCACTGGGTTGATTGTATATTTTAACCAACGGTAAATTATTTTATAAAAATTATCCAGTGAAAGCAACCACCAGAATATGGGAATGGGGTTTTCATTGTGCATTGACGCCTTATTTAATTGGATATAAACTGAGGTTAAACGTTTCAATTTCAAGGTTATGCCTATTATTCAAGGGGGAAGACACCTATGACCAATGTCAAGCATCGACAACACGAAATTATCAAGATAATTGCCAATAAGGCCTACAACCAGCCACTTCTAGATAGCGGATTATTATTTCAACAAGATGTACGCGATAATTTCTATTATGCATCCTATTTATTTGCTGCCGCTGAGGATCAAGCCATGCCGTTTGCCGGTGAGCGGGAAGCAGCGAAAAGCAAAGCCGAGAACGTCTTATTTCACTTGCTTGAGCTGCAGGATCAAAGCCCAGAGAGCGAGACTTACGGGCATTGGCCATTGAATTTGTGGCCAACCCCGCAAGAGGCAGCGAAGAATACTTTGCCAGTAGAATTAATGGGCAGTTTGATGGTTTATTTTTATAAGCGCTATGCGCATGTGATGAATTCCGAACTGCGCAGTTCTTTTGACTCTGCGTTGAAGCATATTTATCAAAGTAATTTCTATCGTAAACCCTTAACTTCTTATGGTCATCATGAGGCGAAGTACACGGCAGCCAAGCTTATTTTCGGGCAGCTTTATGAGGATAAGGCTTTGGTTGAGGATGGTTATCAATCTTTATGTTTGACACTCGACCGGATTAAGAAGACAGGCATGGTTGAGTATGGCGCGCTGCCGTGGTTTTGGCACTGGGTGCAAGCTTTTACGTGCGCTTGGGAGCTAACGGAAGATGCAGCCATCCAAACAACTTTGACGCAGATGCTGGATTACTTATGGGACGTTCGCGCTACCTATTATTTGGGCGGTGCTTGGGTAGGTTCACACTCGCGGATTTGGCCGCATGATATGCCACGAGACACGAATGTGCTGCACGATTATGTGCAGTTCGGCGACTTCCGCTTATCGGATGTGATGCCTCGTACGGAATATGCCGGTTTTCTGGCATATGAAGCATCAGCGGTCGTGAGAGACAAAGCGTTAAACCGCGCTGCAGCAACGGAAATCAAGCGCCAGGTGCCGAGGCAAATAGGACAAGCGAGCAATGAAGCGGACGTTCTGCATACGTATGCGTATTTGACGGAGAACTTCGCTGTAGGCGGGATTTGGGAACGTATTGCTGAATTCGACAATGAACAGCACCGCTGGGATATCAGCTTGCCGCTGGATGCTGCTGAGGGTGTCAATCACTTGTACTTTTTTCACCCTGGCGACAAATTTAAGGAAGGAGATCTGCGTCACCAAAGCGAATATACAGAGGTGCTTTTTCATCGCAACGCAGTCATAGCTTCCTACCTTATTCCGGATGACCAACCTCAGCAAATTTGGGGATGTTTGCCTGTCGGTGAGTGGGTAGAGATGTCTAGCGGCCTGTTCGGTTTATGCGGCAATGTGTTGATTGCGATCTTTATTCAGCAGCCTTATCTAAGAGAGCTGCAATCCGATCGTTCTGTCGTTACCAGCACCAACAATCAGAATGCCGTTGTCGTCGAAGTGATTGATTTACTTGCGGCGCAAGCTCAAGGAATTGGAAGTCTTCAGCAATTTGCAAGCAGCATGAACTCTAGACAACCCGCTTTTCTGACATCTAATGATGGGTTTAGCCTTACATATAAGACTTTGAGCGAAGAAGCTTTGGTTTTAACCTGTGGCACGGATAGGAAAATCACTAGACTTGTGAATGGTCAGCCGGTTGATTTTGCAGCCTATACGGTCACATGACAAAAATAGAAAAGAGGAAGTACAATGCCATTAGTTGACTTACCATTAGAGAAGCTAGTCACGTATGAAGGGCGGAATCCACGTCCGGAAGATTTCGATGCGTATTGGGAACGCGCAATTGCTGAAATGAAAGCGCTAGATCCTCAGATCGAGCTTCGCCCAAGCGAGTTTCAAGTGCCGTACGCAGAATGTTTTGATCTCTATTTCACTGGTGTAAAAGGTGCGCGTATTTATGCGAAATATGTGCGTCCTAAGCAGTCAACATCCCCACATCCGGCAGTTGTCCAATTCCACGGCTACTCAGGCAGCTCAGGTGATTGGTCTGATAAAATTCAATATGCAGCGCTGGGTTATTCCTTCTTTTCCATGGATTGCCGTGGTCAAGGCGGGTTATCCGAAGATGCAGGCGGCGTCAAAGGGACGACGCTGCGCGGACATATTGTCCGTGGGTTAGACGATCATCCGGATCAACTGTTGTTCCGTGATATTTTCCTGGATACGGCTCAACTAGCTGGTATTGCCATGAATATGCCGGAAGTGGATGCTGAGCGTGTCGGTGTCATTGGGGGATCGCAAGGCGGAGCTCTGACGATTGCCTGTGCCGCGCTTGAGCCGCGCGTTAAGCGTTTGGCGCCGATGTACCCATTCCTAAGCGACTACAAGCGCGTCTGGGAAATGGATTTAGCGAAGGATGCCTACCAAGAACTGAAGGATTTCTTCCGTCGTCATGACCCGCAGCATAAGCGGGAAGATGAAATTTTCACAAAGCTCGGTTATATTGATATCCAATACTTGGCTGACCGCATTCAAGGGGAAGTCATGATGGCTGTTGGTTTAATCGATACGGTTTGTCCACCTTCTACCCAATTTGCGGCTTACAACAAAATTAAAGCCAAAAAAAGCTATGAATTGTATCCGGATTACGGCCACGAAGGTCTGCCTGGATTCAGCGATAAAACAATCCAATTCATGTTGGGCCTATAAGCACCTGAAAAAGCCTCTCTCATCTAAGGATGTGAGGGGCTTTTTTCAGGTGCGATGCTGCTGGCGATAAGTGCGAGGCGTGACGCCGGTCATTTTTTTGAAAAGCTGATTGAAAAATTTCATATCCTGATACCCTACCGTTGCTGCAATATCACTGATTTTGTGATCTGTTAATCGCAGTTGGCGGCAGCAAGCCTCGATTCTTGCCTGCTGCACATACGCTGTGAAGGACATTCCCGTGTGTTTCTTCAGCTGCCTATGCAGTTGACGTTCACTGATGGACAGACGGGCAGCAGCTGCGGTAAGCGAAATAGGATGACTGCAATGGCTGCGAATATACGCAAGCAAGCGGTCCAGATCTTGCAGTTTCGCTTCCGTCATATCCAGTGGATGAGCGAGCTGGGAACGGTGCATGAACACGAGCAGCTGAGCGACACAGGCTTGGAAAATGGTCATAAAGCCGCTGAGATGAGCATTATACTCGAAATGCAGCCGTTCGAATAAAGGTTGGAATTCACTGTTGCTCTCTTTAAAAGACAGCCAGGAAGATTGCTCGATGGCCTGTGTGAAAAGGACATTGAAATCATCTTTGGTCCCCTTCGATTGCTTGCTTAGAAGCTGTTCCATCCATTCCTGTGTGAACAGACAATTGTATACGATCAGAGGGTTTTTGTTAGCCGTTGAGGATGGCCGGAACACGTGAGAGACGCCAACAGGGATGAAAAAGAGATCCCCTTTGGATACGGACAGGGAGGTGTTCTCGATATAATGGGCGCCACTCCCCTCTGCTACATAGCTGATTTCAATGAAATCGTGCGTGTGCTGGAGCATTGCGAAGGACTCATGAACACGATTGACATAGAATGGTAAATCCGGGAGGAAGAACTGATCGCCAGCCGTTTCCAGAATGCTGCGTTTAATGGTCATCATTTTCCTCCTTGATGGCAGATTAGACCCTAATGAATGTCGGAATAAGCCCTAAAAATGAGTACGCTATCATCATAAAATAAGGTCGTAGAAGACACAATCATTTTTTTATGGAGGCTGTAAAATGGGAGATTCAGCGATCAACTGGCAGGCGCAATGGATTTGGGGAGAGGGAGAAGAAAGCCCGCGCAATGAATGGCGCTGCTTTCGCAAAACGTTTCAAGTGCCCGCAGAAGGCTGGCGTGGTGGCAGGCTGTTATTAACAGCAGATTCCAGATATGTTCTGTACGTGAATGGGACCCGTGTTGGACGCGGTCCGGTTCGCTCGTGGCCATTTGAACTGGCATACGACACGTATGAGATTGAACATCTGCTTCGCAAAGGTCAGCAAAATACGATTAGCGTACTGGTCATGCATTTTGGTCTGTCCAACTTTTATTATTTGCGGGGAAGAGGCGGATTGTTAGTCCAAGTGGAAAGCGAGCTGGCAGGTCAATCGAAGATTAGCCTGGTTTCCGATGCAAGCTGGCAAACCTCTCTGTATGAGGGATACGATACCCGCTCAGGACGGATGTCCTGCCAGCAAGGATTTGCTGAGCGAATAGATGCTAGAGTATGGCGGGAGGAATGGGTTCAGAACACGTTCGATGATCACAGTTGGAAAGCTGCATCTGCACTTGGCGTTGTCGGTATGGAGCCGTGGAGCCAGCTAGTTCCCCGTGATATTCCATACCTGACAGAGGAACGAATATGGCCAATTCGTATCGAAGCTTTGCATAAAGTGAAGCCAGTTGCTTGGACAGCATCAATTGATGTTCGGAATCAGATGGTTCCTGACAGTGTCAATCATGCTAATCCAGTAGGTTACGTGGGCTATATGGCAACGGTCGTGCGAACGGCTAAGGCTGCGAAAGGAATACTCGGTTTGGTTCAGCCTAGCTGTGTCCAAGCTTGCAGTGTGAACGGGATTTGGCTGGAAGAAAGTGCGTACACAGGTACTTTGCCTGAACGATATGCCCAGATTCAATTGAAAGCGGGAGACAACTTCCTCTTGTTTGAAACAACGGGTGTAGATCATGGTAGAACCTTACAGTTTGGCTTTGATTGCGAGGCAACGTTTGAGTTGATTTCTCCATCGTCAGACGCTGGTACCGCAGATTCCGTTTTCATTTCTATTGGCCCATTTGCTTCCTGCGTGTCGATAGATCATCAAGATAACCTGGAGCCTTTGCAAAATTATCAAGGTTTTAATCCCTTTTCATCCGTTGGTGAGGTGAAGGAGAAGTTAGACGCCGATGCTTTTGCGGATTTTGCCGTCTATGAGGAAGTTAGATCTTTGGCGAGCTCTTCAGAGCTAAGTCTTTATCAGGACTGGATTCGGCCGTATCCGCTTGAATTGGTAAGCCGAGATTCTGTTTTTGCTTTAGGCGTCTGGAAAAAAGAAGCAGAAACCCAGCCAATTCCTTACAGTCTGCAGCAAGCTGTCATCCCGAATGGAAGCCCAGCGACGATCCCTTGGTACGAAGGGGCAGACACGGAATTTATCATTGATTTTGGCAAGGAATGGTCTGGTTTCCTTGAGTTTGAAGTCGATGCTTCAGAGGGGACGGTACTTGATTTCTACGGTTTTGAATACATGCGGGACGGCTGGCGGCAGGACACCTTTGATTTGGATAATACACTGCGCTATACATGCGCTGAGGGGCGTCAATCGTATACGTCTCAAGTGCGAAGAGGATTCCGTTACTTAATGGTGACTGCCAGGAATGCGGCAACTGCTGTGAAGCTTCACGGTGTGCAGATCTGGCAAAGCAACTACCCCGTTGCGGAAATTGGGCGGTTTCAAAGTTCAGATGCGCTGTTGAATGATATTTGGCAGATTAGCAGGCACACGACCCGACTCTGCATGGAAGACACGTTCGTAGATTGTCCAGCCTACGAGCAGGTTTTCTGGGTAGGGGATAGCCGAAATGAAGCGCTTGTCAATTATTACGTCTTTGGCGCAACCGATATTGTAGAGCGTTGTTTGCGGCTGGTTCCTGGGTCACGCACACAATCGCCGTTGTATGTGGACCAGGTTCCGAGTGGGTGGAGCAGCGTTATCCCCAATTGGACGTTTTTCTGGGCGCTTGCGAGCTGCGAGTTCTATGAGCATACCGGAGATGAAGCGTTTGCTCGTGACATGTGGCCGCATATTCGATATACATTGGAGCATTATGAACACAAGTTGGATGAACGCGGCTTATTATTTATCAAAGGCTGGAATCTACTCGATTGGGCGCCCATTGATCAACCGAACAATGGCGTTGTCACCCATCAGAATATGATATTGGTCAAAACGCTGCGCAGTGCCGCTGGCTTGGCAAGGGCCGTCGGAGATAACGAAGAAGCGGCAGCGTACGAGGCTAAAGCCATGCGGCTATGTGCAGCCATTAACGAGCATCTATGGCATCAGGAGCGCGGCGCATATCTGGACTGCATCCATGCGGATGGCCGGCCATCGACTGTGTTCAGCATGCAGACGCAGGTGATTGCTTACTTATGCGGGATCCCAGAGGGGGAACGTGCTGAGCAGCTTAGGAGCTATTTGTTTGCGCCGCCAGCAGATTTTGTGCAAATCGGGAGTCCATTTATGTCGTTCTTCTACTATGAGGCCTTGGCCAAATTAGGCGGTGTCGGTACGGACCGGATGATTACGGATATGCGTCAACATTTTGGGCAAATGATCGACTACGATGCGACGACCTGTTGGGAAATGTATCCGAATTTCAAGGAGAATCGCGCGAATCCCGATATGCTCACGCGCAGCCATTGCCATGCGTGGTCCGCGGCGCCGGGCTACTTCCTCGGCGCGCAGGTTCTTGGCGTTACGTCCGCCGACAAGGGCTGGCGGAAGGTGGTCGTAGCTCCACAGCCCGCTGACTTGCAGTGGGCGAGGGGGACGGTGCCGCTGCCGCGGGAAGGACGAATCGATGTCGCCTGGCGACTCGAGGAGGACGGACGCGTGATGCGGCTGCAGGTCTGGGCACCGCGCAGCGTAGAGCTCGAGATCCGCATCCCGGACGGTTTGGACGGGATTGTGGAGCGGCATGAGGTTTAGCAAGGTGAGACGAAACGGCGCAGCATCGATCGTAGGGGCGCTATTTCGCGTTAAGGCGCCCGTCATCATTTGTTCTTCCGGTAAACGCGTTCAGGTCTGCCGACAACACCGTAGGATAAGTCGGCGTACAAGTCGCCTGAGCTGACTAGATGCTCCAGATAACGGCGGCCGGTCGAACGGCTGACGCCAATTTCTTTGGCGATTTGGTCGGCGGTTAGGCCGCTGTCTGCGACCGCTATCGCCTGAACAATTTTCACAAGTGTTAGCTTGTCGATTCCTTTGGGGAGAAAGAAGGTGTCGGGGCTCGACTCCTTTTTGGATGAACCTAACAAGAGGCGATCCACGTCGCTTTGATTAATCATGCCGCTTTCGTTCATCCTGCGTAATTCGCGATGGAAATTCAGGTAGCGAAGCAGCGTTTCTTGCAGCCGGTTAAAGACGAGGGGCTTCATAATGTAGTCGAAAGCTCCGCCGCGGATGGCCTCGCGAATGGCATCCATTTCTTTGGCGGCTGTAATCATAATGACGTCGGTTTCACGGTAATGCTGGCGGATAAAGGAAAGCATATCTAAGCCGTTCGCGCCAGGTAAATACACATCAAGCAGGACGAGATGAGGGGTTAGCACCTCCAACTGCTCTTTGGCTTGTTCGGAATCGGTGGCGATACCGACGACATGGAATCCAGCTACTTTTTCAACAAAACGCCGATTAATTTCGGCAATTTTCACATCATCTTCCACAATCAATACATCAACAGTCGGATTAAGAGGTTCTCTCCGATCCATCTGTTCCATCTGTTCCATCCGATCCCTCTGTACCATAAGTCCGACTCCTTTCTGCAAGATCTGTTAGCTTGGGAATAGCAACGGTGAAAATGGTGCCGCCATCGGGATTTTTATGAAAAGTAATGTACCCGTTCAATTTGCCGACAGCGTGTTGGACCAGTGCGAGTCCGATCCCCCGATGTTCGCCCGCTTTGGTGGAAAATCCTTTCACAAAAACATTCATACCCGTCTCCTCCGAAATTCCGATGCCCCGATCTTCACATTCAATGATAAGATCATCTCCCAGATCGGTAAGAAATAATTTGACATAACGATCGTCGTGATTGCCTTTGGCAAGTACAGCTTCCATGGCGTTATCGATCAAGTTGCCAATGACAGTTACAAGTAAATTGCGCTCCATGGAAGCCGGAATGTCGCGGAACGAGCTTTCGTGATCAATTTCGAACGTCAGCTTCAATTCCTGTGCATGATTAAATTTCCCGATAAGCAGCCCGCCTATCATAGGATCAGGGATTTCCCGCATAATGAATTGCACCCAATTCTGGTGGACGTCAGCTTCACGTGAGATCAGTTCGACTGCTTCCTGATACGATTCCAGTTGGATAAGGCCGGAAATAACATAAAGTTTATTCGAGAATTCATGCGTTTGTGCGCGAAGGGCTTCAGCAAATCGTTTGACCTGGGACAATTCCTCGGCAAGCCGATACAGTTCCGATTTGCTGCGGAAGCTGGAGACAGCACCGGTCACACTGGATTTTCGTTCAATAATCGGCACTCGATTAACAATGACTTCATGGTCGCCAATTAGCATTTCATGGTCAAACTCAGCTTGGCCCGTACGAACGACTTCGACTAGACGTGTATTCGGAATGACATCCTCGATATGTCTGCCTGTAATTTTGGCCGTGACTGGCAGTTCCAGCAGTTGCAGCGCGTAGCGATTAGCCATCGTAATCACACCTTCTTGATTGACGGCAATAATGCCTTCACGAATAGACTCCAGAATGGCCTTTTTCTCCGTATATAAAGCGCCAATTTCCTTTGGCTCCAAACCATGAATGGAACGCCGAACATTGCGGGCAATGAGCACAGAACCTAATAGACCAACGACCAAAACAAGCAAGGAGATCAGCTCGATGCGTGTTTGATAGTTATCTGTAACAAGCTCAATGTCCTCTGTAAGAAAGCCGACAGACACGATGCCGATGACTTGACCCTGGTCGCCAAACACGGGCGCTTTACCACGGAGAGAGGGGCCAAGAGAGCCGGTAGCTTTGGAAATAATGGAATTTCCCGCGAGTACAGGAGCATTGTCACCACCGACCATTTCTTTGCCAATCCGATCCAAAACAGGGTGAGAATAACGAATGCCTTCGCGGTTTCCGACAACGATATACTCGGCATCAATTTTCTCCCTTACGGCTTCAGCGATTGGTTGAATAATGGACGATGGATCTTTGAGTGAGAAGGCATCTTGGATATCGGGCATGCTGGCTACCGTTTCAGCAACCTTGAGAGCGCGTGTCCCAATCTGCTCCTCAAGCGCAGTCTTCATCAAGTAATAGAAAATACCGCCAAGACTGAAGACGAGGAAGACAAGCAGGGAACAAATAATGATGATCAGCTTGGTTTGCAGCCTCATGACCGGAAGTAGCCTCCTGTTTTTTGCTAGTATTGTATCATAAAGCGTTATCATTTTGAGTGAAAATGGGTCAGTGCTTCCGTGAACAATATGAACAAAATGCGCAAAACGAAGTTATTACAACTAATTTTGTTAAACTTCTCTAATTTCTATTCAGGTGATATTCTGAAAGCGCTTCATAGAAAGCGCATACAAATATACCAAACTTATTGGAGGGGTTTCATTTGATAAAAAATGTCATCACAGCATCTTTAAAAGTAACATCGATCAGCATATTGGCCGTCTCATTGGCAGCATGCGGTAATGGTGCAAACCAAACAGCATCCTCATATCCAGTGAAGGCGCTTAGTATCATCGCACCATCCGGTGCAGGTGGAGGTTGGGATATGACAGCTCGAACGATCGCCAAAGTATTGACGGAAACCAAAGCGATGGATAAGCCTATATCCGTTGAAAATAAACCGGGCGGAGGCGGTGCTGTCTTCATGGCAGAATATGCCACCAAAGATGTGAAAGACAATTATAAGTTATTTGTCAGCTCTCCGCCGATTCTCATTAATCATTTGAAAAAAGAAGGCAACACGCCTTACGGCTATGCCGATACCACACCTATTGCCCAGTTGACCAAAGATTATGGCGCGATTGCTGTAGCGGCGAATTCGAAATACAAAGATTTGAAATCATTGCTCGATGATTTGAAAGCCGATCCTACGAAATTGACAGTTGCTGGTGGTTCTGCGCCAGGGTCGATGGATCATTTGGTTTCTATCCTTCCAGCCTTTAAATACGGCATCGATCCCAAAAAAGTGAAATATGTGTCCTATGATGGCGGCGGGGAAGCTGTCACTGCGCTGCTGGGCGGAAATGCCGATGTGCTTGGTACCGATGCCTCTTCCTTGGATCAATACGTCAAAGCTGGGAAAATCCGTGTGCTGGCTGTTGCCGCTCCACAGCGTCTTGGCAGCATGAAGGATGTGCCAACGATGAAAGAGCAGGGTGTTGATGCAGAGTTTCTCATCTGGCGCGGCTTCTTCGGGCCTAAAAATATGGATGCCGGAGCGAAAAAATTCTGGGATGACGCGATCAAGAAAATGGTGGATTCCGATGCTTGGAAAAAGGAAATGACTGCGAATAATTGGCAAACGGACTATAAAAAATCCGAAGATTTCAAAGCTTTCCTCGCTCAACAGGAAACGCAATTGAAAGATATGCTGACGGCGTTAGGGATGCAGAAATAACAGAGATTCTAGGTAAAGGGAGAAGCCGAGTAAGGCTTTTCTCCCTCCTTAGAGCGGGAGGTTGATGAAGAGATGACGACAAGATTTGACCGGTATGCAGGCATCGTATTTTTGGCTATCGGCACGGCATTTATGATCGGAAGCCGCAGCATTTCTACAAGCGCATACGGCAGCAATGTTGGCGCTAATATTTTCCCTATGATACTGGGAGCATTCCTGGCTTTAATGAGTATCCGACTCATTTACGAAACATTTCGCAAGCAGAAAACCGAGAGTTATAAGGAGAATTTGGATTATCAAAGATTCGGCATCATTTTCACTGCCGCTGTTCTCTATGCGTTATTTCTCGAGAATATCGGCTTCGTTATTTCCACATTTCTGTTCTTAATGATTGGCTTTCAAACGATGCAAAGAGGTCGGGTTTGGGTTTCACTCGTGATTTCGGCGGCTTTTTCCTGCGGTGTTTACTATTTGTACGTGCATGTACTGGATGGATCGCTTCCAGGATTTCCAGCTTGGTTAAGCTTCTAAGATGATGTTGATGCAGTGAGTTTGCGAAGGCAAACGATAGGGGGGATAGAAATGAGCACGATGGATTATGTGCTTCATGGCTTGGGTACTGCGATGCAGTGGCACAATGTACTGTTTGTTTTTCTAGGCGTATTAATTGGTACTGTGGTAGGTGTACTGCCTGGGATTGGGCCTATGAGCGGTGTTGCTCTCCTCATCCCGATTACAGCGACAATGACTGCAGGATTGGGTCCGGAAGAAGCCGCGACAAGCTCCATTATTCTGCTGGCTGGCGTCTATTATGGAGCGATGTATGGGGGTTCAACGACCTCAATTCTGCTGAATACACCGGGTGAATCCTCATCCGTCGTCACAACGTTAGATGGGTATCAGATGGCTAAGCAAGGTAGAGCAGGAGCAGCGCTTGCGATTTCGGCGATCGGTTCCTTTGCAGCTGGGATTATTTCTTTAATTGGTCTGATCTTCCTGGCGCGTCCGCTCTCCGCTGTTGCCATTAAATTCGGCCCGGCTGAATATTTCTCCCTTATGGTTCTTGGATTGCTGGCAATTAGCGGACTAGCAGGAAAATCGATGGTCAAGGCTTTGATGATGACAGCTTTTGGACTGCTGCTCGCTACGATCGGAATTGATAACGTCTCCGGCGTGGAACGCTTCACCTTTAACATTCCAGAGCTGTATCAAGGCTTGGAATTTCTGACAGTTGCTGTGGGTACATTCGCGGTTGGGGAAGTGTTCAAGACCATTTTGCAGCGTGAAGGCAACGATGGCGAGTTGGCCAAAATCAATCGAATCCTGCCCACCAAGCAGGACCTGAAAGACAGCGCAGCGCCCATCGCGCGCGGCTCCGTATTAGGCTTTTTCATTGGGCTTCTGCCTGGCGCCGGTGCTATTCTTGCTTCGTTTTTTGCCTATATTGTGGAGAAGAAGATCAGTAAAAACCCTGAGAAATTCGGGAAAGGCGCTATTGAGGGAGTAGCTTCTCCCGAGGCTGCGAACAATGCGGCATCTGGCGGAGCGATGATTCCACTGCTAACACTGGGCATCCCGTCCTCCGGTACAACCGCTATACTCATGGGCGCTTTCATTATGTACAATGTCCAACCGGGTCCCTTGCTTTTCCAAGATCACCCGCAGCTAGCTTGGGGTGTTATTGCCAGCATGTTCGTGGGCAACTTGATGCTGCTGATTCTGAACATGCCGCTCGTTAAAGTATTTGCGAAGGTGATCGAAACGCCAACCAAATACCTGATTCCTTTGATTATCGTCTTTTCCGTCTTCGGTGTGTATGCCGTTCAGTATTCAACGTTTGATCTGCTATTAATTATGGGCTGCGGACTTGTGGGATACTTTTTATCCAAAAATGATTACCCATTAGCGCCGCTGGTGCTTGGTCTTATTCTTGGACCGATGCTCGAAAATAATATGCGCAGAGCATTAACCATTTCCAATGGCGATTTCATGATTTTCTTGCAAAAACCAGTCTCCCTCGTCTTTTTGATCATTGGGTTCCTATGGTTGACAATTCCCTTGATTCTCAAACGAAGAGGTAAAAATGTGCTTGTCAACGAGGAAGCGTAAACAATACGACGATTGTTTATTTATCCAAACTATTATTTTTAAGTGGAGAAATCCGCAGGAATGGGGAAGTTGTCATGAAGGATACACTTGGCGGTAAAAGTATTATTCTGCGTTTGGAACTGCAAACGGAGATGATTCATTTTGGTCATTTGATTACGGTGATTACCGAAAATGGCGGCGATGTGATCGCGATTGACGTGATACAAACCGGGCCGAATTGGACTGTGCGGGACATTACCGTATCTGCTTTGGAGCAAGCGCAATTAGAGGCCGTCACCCGCGCGATGAAAGAGCTGCCTGGCATTCGACTTATTCATGTATCCGATCGTACCTTTCTGCTTCATTTGGGCGGCAAGATTGAGATGAAACCCAAAGTTCCGATCCAGAATCGAGATGATCTATCTCGTGTTTATACACCGGATGTAGCAAGGGTTTGTATGGCTATTCATGAAAAGCAGGAAAATGCCTATAAGCTTACGATCAAACGCAACACAGTAGCTGTTGTGTCAGATGGCAGCGCTGTTCTAGGTCTTGGAAATATTGGTCCTTACGCGGCCATGCCGGTAATGGAAGGAAAGGCTATGCTGTTCAAACAGCTGGCGGATGTCGATGCCTTTCCCATTTGCTTGGACACGCAGAGCACAGAGGAGATTATTACCACGATCAAGCATCTGGCTCCAGCTTTCGGCGGAATTAATCTAGAGGATATCTCATCGCCGCGCTGCTTTGAAATTGAAGAGAGACTTCGCCATGAGCTCGATATTCCCGTATTCCATGATGATCAGCATGGCACCGCTGTCGTCCTCTATGCGGGCTTGATCAACGCGTTGAAAGTAGTAGGGAAGACAATTGACGAAGCGAAGGTCGTCGTCTGCGGTATCGGGGCGGCAGGAATCGCCTGTTCCAAAATTCTTCTCGCCGCAGGTGTGAAGGAATTGATTGGCGTCGACCGTGAGGGAGCCTTGGTCAGCACTCAAACATATGCCAACTCCATGTGGAACTGGTATGCGCAGCATACGAACCCGAATCAAGTGACGGGGGCGCTGTCTGACATCATCGCGGATGCGGATGTATTTATCGGTCTATCCGCCGGAGGCGTGCTGAAGCGAAGCGATGTTGCGAAAATGGCGCAGCATCCTGTAGTCTTCGTGATGGCCAATCCGACCCCTGAAATCCTCCCGGATGAAATAGAAGATATTGCCGGCGTAATCGCCACAGGAAGATCGGATTTTCCTAATCAGATCAACAATGTCCTATGCTTTCCGGGCATATTCCGGGCAGCATTGGACTGCCAAGCGATGACGATCAACGAAGAAATGAAGCTCGCGGCCTCAGCGGCAATTGCTTCCGTTGTTGCTCCGCAAGAATTGAATAAACTGTATATTATTCCAAGCGTTTTTAATCAAGAAGTGGTGAGGCTCATTCGAAAAGCAGTCATCGAAGCAGCCATCCGAACCGGAGTCGCTCGCAGAATGCCACGCGAATACAGGGTAGGAGGAACGCTATGAGCGGATTAGGAACTAGAGCGATTGTGGAAATCAATCAGGCAGCCAATCAATTCCAATCCAGCATCGTGATTAAAGTCGGCAAACGCTACATTGATGTCAAAAGCATTCTCGGGCTAAGCATAACGCTGTTCAGCAACGAAACTTATCAGCTAGACATTCATGGGCCAGACGAGGCCGAAGCCAAACAGGCGATGAACCAACTGTTCCACAAACATGGACTTCCGCTTGCGGACCTGATCCCCTAATTCTGCGCTTTGGACCTCCAAAGTAGCAGATAAGCACATCTAGCTTGCTATTTACCCCCAAGTGCGCAAATGTAAAGAACCTAGCCGCAGGCTAGGTTCTTTCTTATTGGCTTCCAGTACCGACTTCTTTGCTTTTGAGGATTTCAGTCTTAAAGAGCATCTAATGAACTCTATGATACTTATAGACGAGAAATTGGCTACTTTGGAGAATTAATGAACGGAGTTGGCGCTACCCGGCACTTTATTGGCCGAATGGTGATCATTTCCTTGAAATAGAGCGTCTGGAGTTCATAAGATTTTCAGAATGAGCGATTTTGATCGAATAAAGGGTATTGAGTTCGTTAGAGGGCTTGGTGGTTTTCTTCAATGTACCTTGACTGGGTGACCTAGCCGCAATTCTATCAAGAAGTACCATGATAGCGAGGGAGGGAACTACAGTGCGCTATTTTAGCAAAAAGCGGCAATATTGCGAGGGGGAGGGAACTACAGGACGTTATTTTGCTATTTCCTGGGAAGTTCAGCGCTTTTCGTGGAAATAAGACCCTGTAGTTCCGCTTCGTCCCACGCATCCCCGCTTATTGCCCAATTAGCGTTCTACAGTTCCCTTAATCGGACTTGCCGCTTGTAACACGCTCAGCTCTCAAGGCGGCGAAGCCGGGTTTTCTCATCTGGAGTGTGCAGCAGCACATCCAGCGCGGGAACCGCGATACGCAAAAGTCCCATTTTGCATGTTTTTCTGCCTAAATAGCGAATCTGCGATCACTGAAAGCCCTATTTTGCATGCCGCTGCCTGCTATTTCACCTTGAAATGCACAACGGCACTGTACAGCATTTTGCCGGCATTCGGATCAAAAACAATATGGTGTTGGATGGCGAACACATCCAGCAGTAAGGCCTTGTTATTATCGACTTGATCGTTGATTTTTCGTTCAAGTGTTTGCATGTCATAGGCTTGAAAAAACTCGATTTTATTTTCGATCCGATCCAATATAAAATCCATGTGGGGAAATCCTCCTTGAGCGATCATGTTAAGATTAGATGACTTCTCTATTATAACGTCAATATCTGATATAGGAAGTGAATCTGAATAGGCGTATACTGTAAGGGGATACAAGGCAAACTTTTCCTTGAAAGGTTGAGTGCCGACTACAAGTAATAGGAAGTGATGTCGTTGTGAAATCTACACGGTTGTTAGTTGATTTTTTCAGAGTGAAATGGCCGTTGTATGTCATTGCCGCATTGTCCATTTCGGTAGGTAACATCGTTTACTCGTATTACCCTAAGCTGCTCGGTCAATTTACAGATCAACTCAAGCAAGGCGGGCTTAACAAAGCTACCATTATTGACTACAGTTTACAGTTATTATTCATTGGTTTGGCATTTGGTATTTTGGCTGGGATTGGTCAGTACATGATCATGCGGAATGGGAGAACGTTTGAGTTTGTTTCGCGAAATCGCCTGTTCGATCACTTTACGAAGCTGGGAGCGACCTTTTATTCGAAGAATGGGGTAGGCAAGCTGCTGAGTTACATCATGAACGATGTGACAGTGATTCGAGAATCGATCTCGATGGGGATCAACCAAGTGGTGAACTCCGCGATATTAATCATCGCCGTCATCATAACGATGTTGTTCAGCTCGATTCCGTTATATTTGATTGCCGTTTGCATCATACCCCTGCTGTTAATTCCGATCCTGACGGTCAAATTTCAACCTGTGATCAAAAAAAGATCCTCACAAGTTCAAGAAGCTCTGGGCAAAATGACCGAGTCAGCGGAAGAACAATTCGGAGGCATCCGGGTTGCCAAAAAGTTTGCAGTAGAACCGATCATGGTTCGCAGATTCAGTGAAACGGTTGACAAGATTCGTGACAGTCAACTGAGTTTGATCCGCCTCTCCTCGTTATTTGAAGCGCTGATCCCATTTCTGGGCGCTATTTCGCTCATCATTGCGATTGCATTTGGTGGCTTTTTGACGATTCATGGCCGGATCACGATTGGTAATTTCGTAGAATTAACGCTATACATACGCATGATGGTTAATCCCTTGCAGCAAATTGGTCGCGTTATCAATGCGATGCAGCGCTCCAAGGCTTCTCTGGAGAGAATGAATGAACTGCTCGATTTGAAATCAGAGGTAGTTGAAAAGGAAATTGCCCAGATATCTGATCTGGATCATGAAGGAATTCGCATTGAACACTTATCCTTCGCGTATCCCGATGATGAGGATGAGGTGCTTCATGATATCTCCCTGACGATTGAACCGGGTAAATCCATTGGCATAATCGGGAAAACGGGCAGCGGCAAATCGACGCTGGTGAAGCTGATGCTGCGCATCTATGATCCGCCTGAGGGCACGGTCTGGATTGGCGAGACGGATATTCGCGATGTGACGCTCGAAAGCCTGCGCAATCAAATCGCCTATGTGCCGCAGGAAGGGTTCCTGTTCAGTACGACGATTCGGGATAATATTGCTTTTTATAAAAGGGAGTCCCCTCTGGAGCAAGTGGAGTATGCGGCCAAGAAAGCCCAGATTCTTGGGAGTATCACATCGTTTCCCGAAAAGTTCGAAACCAAACTTGGCGAACGAGGCGTAACGCTCTCTGGCGGGCAGCGCCAACGAACCAGCCTAGCCAGAGGCATTATCAAGGATTCTCCGCTGATGATTCTGGACGATAGTGTAAGCGCAGTCGATTCGGTAACCGAGAAGCATATAATCGATACGATTCGCAAAGAAAGATTGAACAAAACGACGATCTGGATCGCCCACCGGATCTCTGCCTTAAAGCATACGGATGAAATTATCGTGCTGCATGAAGGTCGAATCGTACAGCGTGGAACACATCAACAATTGATTGAACAAGAAGGCTTATACGCGGAGCTGCATGCGATACAAGAAGGAGGGAACCACGATGAGCGTGCCTAAGACCAGGCTGGATCTGCCTAAGACTCTTTCGCCTTTCCGCTTTTTATCCAGCTATGCGAAGCCGCATCGCTGGACCTTCATCGCCGTCGTATTCTGCGCGCTGCTTGGGATTGCCGCGGATTTGTTTCAGCCCTATTTAGTGAAAATCGCCATAGATGATAATTTGATGATTGGCAAAAATGATTACAATTCGTTGATTTTGATCTGTTTATTTTATGTGGGTCTTTCAGTGAGCAGTTTATTTTTCAGCTATTTGCAAAACAATTTGCTCCAGTTCGCCGGACAAAGCGTTGTGGCCAAAATCCGCAAGGACTTGTTCGCACATATTTTCAAACAATCCATGTCTTACTATGACAAGACGCCAAGCGGCAGCCTGATTACCCATGTGTCGAGTGATACGGAGACGTTAAACCAATTTTTTACACAAGTGCTGCTCAGCTTGGTGCGCGATGGCATGACGCTGATTTTCATCGTAGTTCTGATGTATCACTTAGACCCGACACTGACCTTGTACAGCATGATTGTCATTCCCATTATCGTAATAATTGCAGCCAGCTTCCGTCGGTATATGCGCAAAACGTATCAGCTTTCGAGGACGCAGCTCTCCCAAATGGTCGCATTTGCCGCTGAAAATTTATCAGGCATGCATCTGATTCAAGCGTTCCATCAAGAAAAAGAGCAGATGAACCGGTTTACCGAACGAAATCATAGTTATCTTCGCGCGAACTTGCGGGAGATAAGGACGAACGTCTTGTTCAATCGTTCCTTTGATATTTTGGGCAATGTATCGGTGGCCTTTATTACTTGGATAGGCGGTATGGCTGTATTTGATAAAACGATCGAATTCGGTGTCTTATATGCCTTTATTACGTATATCCGGCAGTTTTTCCAACCGATTAACAACATTACCCAGCAGTGGAATACGCTTCAATCAACAACAGTGTCCTTGAACCGGATTTGGAAAATATTCTCGACACAACCGGATGTGAAGGACAAGGAAAATGCCCAACCCCTTGCTGACAGCGATGTGAAAGGCGGAATTCATTTCAATCATGTTCAATTCGGGTATGTGCAGGAGAGGACGATCATTGAGGATCTGGACCTCCATATTCAGCCCGGAGAGATGATTGGCATCGTCGGAACGACAGGTGCGGGGAAGAGCTCGCTTATTAGTCTTCTATGCCGCTTCTACGATGTGCAGAAGGGCAGTATCCAGATTGATGAGACGGACATTCGCGATCTCCCGCAGGCTGCTTTGCACCGGATGGTTGGACTCGTACAGCAGGAACCTTATTTATATGCAGGAAGCATTCTCGATAATGTCCGGATGTTCGATGAGACGATTTCGCGTGAAGATGTGATTAAGGCTTGTCAGCTCGTTGGTGCGGACAGCCTGATTATACGCTTAAAGGATGGCTACGATTCACGAATTTCTGAACGCGGAAGCGGGCTTTCAGCGGGGGAAAGACAACTGATCTCCTTTGCGCGGATTATCGTCTTTGAGCCGAAAGTGTTAATTCTGGATGAGGCGACAGCGAATTTGGATTCCAAGACGGAGCAATTGATTCAAACGGCGTTGGCGGTTGTGGCGAAAGGGCGAACTACGCTGGTTATTGCCCATCGGATCTCGACGATCCTTCATGCCAATCGCATCCTTGTGATGAGTCAGGGCCAAATTGTTGAAGAAGGCAACCATGCTGAACTGCTTTCCCTTCATGGATACTACGAGCAATTGTACCTGCATTCGCAAGGAAATATGGATGCGGCCCAAACTTTTTCATAGCCGCAAGTTCACACAGAGCTTTGCCCTAAGTCCTCTTGGAGAGGCTAGGGCAAAGCTGTTTTTTTGTCATAAGTCAACTTTTTACCAATGGTTAAATATATACAATAAAAGCAAGTTAGTGCCATATTAATATCTTAACAAACAATATTGGTAAATTGTGTTGTTTTATTTCTTTTACTATACTATACTGATGTATAAAATTGTAAAGTTTTTTGTCGATTAATGTCGAAGATGGAAGTGATCGCCACAACTTTATAATGGCAAACCTATTGAAAAATAGGGACGCAAAGCTAGAGGGACTACATCCAACAAGGATATGTCAGCCAGTTGCACGGGGAGCAATTGGTGGAATAGGACTTAAAGCCTGTTTACACCTTTTTGGTGCGAGCATTTTCTTCAAATGATTCTATCGATAGGAGTGAAATTATGAGAGAAAAGAAAGCAAATGTTCAGCAGTTATTTCCAAGTGAAGATGGTAACCCTCAAACGCGTCAGATGTTTATGAAGCTTATTGAACAGATTGTCACAGGTGCAGATGAGCTGAAAAACCCGGATGGCGTTAATCTCAAAGGAGAGAAGAATCGTTCAGGGCATTTCTACAACAATCTTATCCGTGAAAGCGCCATTCCCCATGGCAGCATTCCAATGGAAGAAGTGAATGTTGAGTTACTAAAGCTGCTTCATGATCATCCTTACCATACCAAATATTTTTTGACGAACATTTTGCCCATGGCCAGCCTTCCCGGCATTTTGGGGATGATTACAGCTTTCATGGTGAATGGCAACAATTTGTGGGATGTATATGGCCCGGCTGGAGCAGAAGCGGAAGTGCGAGTCACCAGCATGATGTCCAAATTAATCGGCTACGATGCGCTGCAAAGCGGCGGATATACAACTTGGGGAGGACAAGGCGCGGTATTTTCTGGACTTCGACTGGCGATTGCCAAATATGCTCCTGATGCCTTGCAAAAAGGAGTTCCCAACAATTTGTATGCGTTTTGTTCCGAAGCTGCGCATTACAGCTTGTTCAAATCGATGGAGGCATCAGGTATCGGAAGCGATCGCTTAATCAGGATTCGTACGCATGCGGACAGCTCCATGGATGTGGATGATTTGGCAATCAAGCTGTCAGAAGTCATTGCTCAAGGCGGAATTCCAATATACATCGTCGCTACAACAGGAACGACAGATGCCATGGGCATTGACGATGTGGCGCACATTTATGAAGTTTCTTCCCAATTAACCAATCAACATGGATTGTCGAGACCTCATATTCACGCAGATTCTGCGCTAGGGGGATTCTTTGCTTTCTTTAATGACTATGATTTCGAGGCTAACCCACTTGCGTTCAGTCAAGAAGTTATGCAAGCATTAATCGCGATTCAGAGTAAAATGAAACATCTACATATGGCGGATTCAATGTGCTTCGATTTCCAGAAGCTAGGCCAAACTCCCTATTTGACAAGCTTATTTCTAGTGAAAGATGCCGCTGATTTACGGCTCATGGATCTGCATCCAGATGAAACGCCGTATGTCGGCCATCGTGGTTACGGACAGTATCACACCGGCTATACGCTGGAATGCTCGCGAATGGCTAGCTCGATTAGCATTTACAGCGCACTGCTCGCATTCGGTATTCAAGGGTATCAACAATTGCTAGCCCAATTCGTTGAAGTGAATCTCGCTTTCCGCGCAGCACTTAAGCGGGAGATCCCTCAAGTGGAGATCGTCAATGATGATAACCCTGGTATCATTACACTGTTTCGTATCTATCCTGACAGCAATCCTGGATTCCAGGCTGAAATCTCAGGCAAGTGCACACTCAAGGAAATAGAACGAAATAACAAATTCAACGAGCGGCTGTTTGAAATGCTTGGGGATCATCGCGATCGTATCTTTTTTGGAGATACCAAGAAGCATTTGTTAGTTCAAACGAAGGATGACAGCTCTATTCCTTTATATGCGACAAAAATCTTCGTGATCTCCCCGTATACCGAGACTAGGCACGTAGAAGAAATTATTGAATATTTAAAAACGACGATTACACAAGTCTACGAAAAATACTCGGAGTCATCCATGTTAAGCAGGAGGTAATTGAAAGTGGCTAAGCAAGTTGGGACAACAATCATAAACTGGTTCCGTGGACATATCGCGGTGAAGATGACCCTCAGCATCTTACTGCTGCTGTTCTTTGTATGTGCGGCTTTTTCCGTTTCTGGCTATATGACCAGTCGAAGTTTATCGACCAAGCTCGAAGACCAATTCGTTCTAAGATTAACGACCAATATTGAAAATGTCTCGAAATATCTCTCTTCCATTCCCGAGCATGCGGATGAAATTACAGGCAAAGAGCATCCGGCGTATATCAAAATTAAACAGCAATTCGAGCAATTCAAAAAGCAGGATACGCTTGAAAATGTTTATGTTTTGAAAAGGGTGCAAGACAAGGATCAAATCGTTATTTTAACAGGTGTAGACGATGATTTGGGCACAGAGTACCCATTTACAGCAGAAATGAATAGCGCCATCAAAGAAAACAAAGCAACGATCAGCAATATTTACAAAGATGAATTTGGCATTCATAAATCCATATTTGTTCCTCTCAAGAACAGCAAGGGTGACAATATCGGCATTGTCGGCATTGATTTGGACGCTGCGGTGATTACGAAAACGAAACAGGATTTGGTATGGACGACATCCGTAATCACCTTGATCGTTGTCGTTATTGGAAGTTTGATTGCTTATTTCATCAGTCAAAGTGTCACGAGACCTGTTGTTCAACTGATGCGCTTGACGGAGAAGGTTGCTGCCGGAGATTTATCCGAACAAGTCGTCATCGGGCGCGTGGATGAAATCGGGAAGCTGGCTAATTCTTTTAATGAAATGCGGCGAAGTTTGGATGTGATTATCCGTCAAATCTTCTCATCCTCGGATCTCCTTACGAATACCAGCGCACAATTGTACCAATCGGCGGATGAGTCCAGCGCAAGTGCGGGGCAGGTTGCTGTTTCGATGAACAGCATGAATGAAGGCGTGGCAGAGGTTGTTTCTTCCATTTCAGATAGTACCATTTCGATTGTGGAGATCAACTCTGAATTGTCGGAGGTCACGCATGAAGTTAAAGAGATGCAGGAAATGGCGCATCAAGTCAGCGTACATTCAGCAGACGGCCAACAGCTTGTGGAGAAGACCTTGCACCAAATGAATGCCATTCAAAAAGAAATGAAGCATTCCCAAGAAGCAGCTCAGCAGTTGGGGAACCGCTCCAAAGAAATCGGTGAAATCATCCATATCATTACCGAAATTGCGCAGCAGACAAATCTGCTGGCTCTGAATGCTTCGATTGAAGCAGCGAGGGTAGGCGAACAAGGAAAAGGCTTTGCCGTAGTCGCCGGTGAAGTGAAGAAACTGTCCGAGCAATCGACCAATGCCGCAAGTTCCATTACAGAGCTTGTATCCAGCACCCAGAAGGATAGCCTGCTCGTTATGGAAAGCATCCTGCAGGGGAATCAAGCTGTCGAACAAGGTCAAACTTGGATCAATGACACCTATGAGAATTTTAAAGTTATTTTTAATGGCATTTCGGGCTTTTCGGATCGTACCGATCACTTGCTGGTTACCCTAGAAAAAGCTGTGAAATCTTTTGAAGTCATTTCCAATGCCATGCAGAAAATATCCGGCATTACAGAGGAACAATCTGCAGGCTATGAAGAAGTAGCAGCCGCAGCGCAGGAACAAAGTGCTTCTATTCAGGAGATAACATCCGCCATTCGCCAGTTATCCGAAATGACGGTAGGGCTGCAAAATTCGGTGCAAAACTTTAGAATTACGAAAACCAACTTATAGTACGTACTGGCCAGCCTCGTGCTGGCTTTTTTTTTATGCCAATATTCCTCCCGTTTTGAATCTGTCGCACTGGGGTAATGATCTGGTACTAGGAATAGATAGTACTTCACAGGGGAAGGATCTCCTGTACAATTAGAAGTAAGCCGGAAGGGGGAAGACGATCATGAAATCCAAATTTGTAACGATTCAATTAGGGTATGTGTTGGGGGCAAGCGCGCTGTTAACCGCCATCGTATATTTCTTTGCAACAAACTGGGAAAAGTTGAACCGCTGGGAGAAATTCGTTCCTGTTTTTCTGCTGATACTCGGCTTTTATGGGTTATCCCTTTGGCTTTCACGCAAGCCTGGCAGGCATTTTCTAAGCCGTTTGAGCTTATTTGCAAGCTGTGTCTCCTTTGGCGTAGGTGTTGGGCTGATCGGTCAGACTTATAATTCGCATGCGGATAGTTATCGTCTGTTCGCAGTTTGGTTGATTCCGGCAATCCTATTCTCGTTTTTAACCAGATGGCAGCCGTTCTATATTCTTTCTTATGTGCTGGGTCACATCGCTTATGGGTTGTATTTTTTCCCGAAATGGGGCTCAGGCGCTGAGGATGAAATGAGTCAAATCGCAATCCTTCTAGGGCTGGTTGTGATTAACGGTGTGCTTTATGTGCTTACCGAACGTGAAGCCGTGCACTCTCTTTTTCTGAAATGGGTGTCTTTCCAAGCGGCGATGGCTCTTCTCTTATTCCTTTCAAACTCCCACATCTTCGAAGAAAATGGGATTGTGATGAACGTTCCGCTTATCGCAGCCTTGGTGCTGGCTGTCGGTTATGCCCACCGAACAAGGAACAAAATGTATCTGCTTTTTGCAGGTCTATGGGTTTCAGCCGCGGTCACGGTGAAGTATATTGAGGTGGTTATTGACCATTATAATGAGCTGTTTTTTGTCGTTAGCTTGCTGTTCCTGATCGCTTTCATTGCGGCGAATGTCAAATTTATGAGCTATATTCGGGCTTGGAATCCTGCTCCCAAACAGCTTGGGACAGAGTCCTTAACAGAAGAAGCAGGGAAAGCGCATAACGACTTTACCAAATGGATTGTTCGTGTTCTCACGGTTACGGTTATTATCATCGGCTCGTTATTAGGGAGCTTGACGATTATTGGGATTGTCACAGTGGTTCTGGGATTCGAGCATCCAGAAAAGGTGCTTATGGGGTATGGTCTGCTCTCCGTAATGGCCATGATTGCTGCTTCGAAGCTGAATTCGTTAGCAAGATATACAATTCTAATTAGTGGCCTATTGCTTGGAGCTGGGACTTCGGTGGTTATGGAAAATGAAACGATGATGCTCGTTTTCCTCGCTGTTACGATCCTTGCTTTCGTCCTCATGAGGGGCTTGCTGCATCGCGTATTTTTCTTCCTGGCGGCAATCAGTATGACGGCCTGCTTGCTCGTAAGATGGATCGATAGCGAAATAATGGTTCTGACCGTACTTGCAGGAGTGCTTGCTGTTCTCTTTGCAGGCAGTCTTGCGCTCAAGAACGATACCTTGAAACTGCCGATCTTATACAGCAGCTATCCATCGTTTTTGATGATCTTATTCTCGCTCACTTTTATTACTGAAAAGGCTTGGTATTATATCTCCAATATCCTATTCTTTCTTATCGTCGTAACGGCCTTAGTTATCAGTAAACAAAAATTGATCAAGTGGATGTACGCTTGGTCTATGGGATTTTGGATCGCTTACTTGGTGTACAAATATTATGATTTGGCTTGGAAGCTGCTTCATAAATCAGTTACATTCGCCATCATCGGGATTGTGATCCTTGCGTTCACCGTTTGGTATGAAAATAGGCATCGTCAGGAAGCACTTGAGTCCAATGAAACGAATGCTATTTTTAAAATGAATCGTTGGATCATCGCGCTGTTGGTGCTGCTCCAAGTACTGGCTATGTCTATGCAAATAGGCAAAAGCGAGTGGCTTCTTGCACACGGGCAGCTAGTTAAGCTCAAGCTCGAACCGCTGGATCCACGATCGCTGATCCAAGGGGATTATGTTCGTTTAAGATATTCAATATCTAATCTTGAAATTAATCAAACGATGGAGCCTGATACTTTTTCAAATAAAAAATTGGCCGTTGTGCTTGCGCCGAACAAGGCAACCGGCGTGTATGACTTTAAGCGTGTTTATCGGGAAGATGAGGTGCTTGCACCAAATGAAGTGAAACTCAACGGAAAGCTGACGGGCTATGACAATGTTGCCTACGGCATAGAAACGTATTTCATCCCGGAAGGCACTGGACGCATCTATGAACGGGATGCCAAGTTTGCCGAAGTGAAAGTATCGGCTGGCGGTGATGCTATTCTTGTACGCTTGCTGCTTGCGCCAAGTATTGTCCAGTGAGAAGGAATGTGGTAAAATAACCCGATCTTTGTGAGCAAAAGAAAGGGGTAACTGCATTTCATGTGGCTTTTATTTTCTGTACTTGCAGCGTGCTGCTTCGGGCTGCGGGGCATCTTGTATCATTGGACCAGTCAACAATCTTTGAATCGTAATGTGCTGCTGTGCGGTACGTTTTTTATGGGGGCGCTCATCAGTATCGTGTGTGCCCTCGTTCTACATCAAGCTTGGACTATGTCAGCATTGATTGGTGTCCAAATGGGGCTTTTTTCGTTCGGGGCCAATGCCAGTATGTTCAAAGGCTTTGCTGTAGGCAAAGCTTCGCTCGTCGCGATCCTTACAGGATTGCCTTCGGTAATCGTGGTAGTATTCGCCTACTTTCTATGGAATGAACGACTCAATCTGCTGCAATTTTTTGCATTCGTGGTCATTGTAGTCGGGATTCTAGTCGTTCGCTACTCGAATGATATAACGCTGCGTAATTTGCAGGGAGCGGGCTGGGGACTTCTGGCCATGCTTCTTTTTGCGGGAAATGATTTGTCCAGTAAATGGACAACATTGGTGAAAGCTCCACTGTTTCCAACGTTATTCTTCATGTTTATAACGGGAACCTGCTGCTTTGCGCTGTGGTGGATCAAAGATCGGCTCCAAGAAAAGCCTGACAATAGGGTCAGCGCAAAATGGAGCGAGAAACAAACCTTTTTGATCGGCATGGGCGTAGGCATCACCAATGTTGCTGGGATGATTCTAATTATTCACGGTTTTGCACATGGCAAGGCGGGACTGGTTTCCGCTGTCGTTGCGCTCAATGTACTGATTGTTCTGCTGTACACCCGCTTTATTTTGAAGGATAAATTTTCCAGGTTGGAGCAATCTGGCCTTGCTTTAGCACTCTTAGGAATTCTAATGATGAAACTGGTAGCATCTTGACAATAGAAATAGATTGCTGTAATATTCAGTAAATTCATAATTTCATATGAAACATTAGTGAACAGGACAGTAGTTCTTGTCAGACAGTCGCAGCGAGCCGGAATTGGTGGGAACCGGTACGAATGTCAGGAGCGAAGCGGGCCTGGGAAATGGTCTTCCGAAGCAAGTCGTAGGGAGATCCGGCATGAGCCGTTATCGAATGAGTGGTTAAATCCAAGTGATTTAACACATAGAGTGGTACCGCGGGAATGAACAGCTCTCGTCTCTTGATATAGAGACGGGGGCTTTTTTGCGTTCAAATCAGATAACAAGGAGGAACAGGACAATGCTTCAACAACTGTTATTCAACGAAATTTCTTTGCATGTAGACAATTTACTTCAAGAGGGCGGAGTGGAACGTCCGGGGACACTGAAAATTGTGACGGAACACCCGGCGCATATCGACCATGGGGATTACAGTTCGAATATAGCTATGCTTATGGCGAAAATAATTCGTAAGGCTCCATTGTTAGTCGCACAGGATTTGCAATCTCGGATAGTGGAAAATGGATGTATCGAAGGTCTGTTTTACAAGGTTGAGGCAGTTGCACCTGGTTTCCTTAACTTTTATATTCAATGGGATGCTTGGGCAAAGTGGAAATCACAAACAACGATCTCCCTGGGGGAATCTGGTCATAGCAAGAAAGTCGTCGTTGAACATACCTCCATCAACCCGAACAAAGCTGCTCACGTAGGACATTTGCGAAATTCTTGTATTGGCGATTCGTTGTCGCGTATGTTGGCACATGCCGGATATGAGGTTGAGGTGCATAACTATATTGATGATTTGGGCAATCAGCTTGCGGATACCGTTGTAGGTATGCTTCACACCTCGTCAGACGAGACGTTCGAGCGATTCGGGGATTTCTGCTGGGAAACCTACGCCAAAGTGAACCAGGCTTATCGGAATCAGCCAGATCTGGTCCAGCAGCGTTCCGTTGTTCTGCATGCTTTAGAGAATGGTAACTCCAACCTGGCTTGGATGGGCGCATTGGTGGCTGAACGCATTGTTCGTGAACAACTGGACGAAATGAAGCAATTCGGCATTCAGTACGATGTACTGGTGTGGGAAAGCAGCATTGTCAAAGCTGGATTCTGGGACACTACTTTCGAACTGCTCAGCCAAACGGATATGTTTGATAAGGTGGCTGACGGTAAGCTAGCAGGCTGCTGGGTTCTCAGGAATGTCGAGCAGAAGTCAGATGCGGAGGATGAAAATGAAGATTACCAAAGCGATAAAGTGCTCGTTCGGTCCAATGGCATTCTAACTTATACAGCCAAAGACATCGCTTATCATCTCTGGAAATTCGGATTGCTCAAGAATGATTTTGCCTACAAAAAATGGGGGGATGGCCTGTGGTCCACTGTTTCCCAGGGCCGTAAGAAATCGATTGGACATGCGGACAAAGTCATTAATGTCATTGATTATCGTCAACAATATCCACAGGAGATGGTGAAGATGGCCTTGAAGGCGCTTGGCTTTGAGAGCGAAGCAAACGAGCTTAAACATGTGAGCTACGGTGTTGTTTCGTTAAGTCCGAGTACAGCAGCAGGTTTAGGAATCGATACGGCGGATGGCAAAAGTTCCTACGCGATGTCTGGCCGCCAAGGTATCGGGATCAAAGTGGCCGATCTGCTGGACCGCATGGAAAGTGTCATCCATGAGAAGCGTCCGAGGAAAGCTGGCATCTCCAGCCGCACCCTTGCAGCCGCATCGATCCGCTACTATTTGCTCAAATATCAACTGCTAACGGAAGTGGTCTTCGACTTGGAACAAGCGACAGAAGTAACGGGGAATACAGGCGTTTACTTGCTCTATGCCTATAGCAGAGCCAATAGTATTATGGACAAAGCCGCTAAGGATGCTCGTCTCCACATGATTGAGCCGAACTTCGATGCAGCTTTGCTTGAAGATCAGGAGTACCAATTGCTGAGGCATATGGCGTATTGGCCTGAAACATTGGAGGCTTCCATCCAGCAATTAGCGCCTAGTTTAATTTGCCATTATGCATTTGAGTTGGCGTCGCTGTTTAACCATTTCTATAGTGCTTGTCCTGTCTTGAAAGGCACGGATTCCCTCGTCGCTCATCGACTCTGGATCACGCAGACTTACCAGCAAACCCTTCATCAAGCGCTCGCGTTATTGGGCATGCCGACCCCCAAACGACTGTAGGGCCTCTGAAGAGCTGAATTTTGCCCCAAAATGCAACTATAGCTTTCTGATCGGAAGCAAATGCGGTACAATAAGAATATTCGTGCCAATTAGAATGATTCAGGAGGCTTTTACCACAATGACAGAAAAAGATATCGAAACCCAAGCTGAAGAAGTGAATGAACAAGATCAAGAACGCGAGCAAGCCCAGATCATTATGACTTGGTTTCAACATATTCAAGAAGTGATGAAAGAACAATTTCCTGAGTATGAAGTGGATGGTCAAATCGGTAATAATCCGACTTATGGTCCAATGTTTGCTTTTACGCTCACGAGAGAAGAGAAGTCCACTTCCTGCGGGTTTTTCTTGAATGAAGTTATGCGAAACTTCCAAACGAATCCGAATGCCGGTCTCTGGCTCTCCTCTTTCTTTGTAGATTTATTGCGCAGTCCGGACAGTCATCCGCTGCCCAATCCACCGCAATCCGAAGATGAAGCCAAAGATTTGTTGGATAAACATATTGTTCCTTATTGTGCCAAAACAGTACGCGAAGAGTTCCCGGATCAGAAGATCTACGTTGATCTGGAGCTTAATGAAGAGCACGGCCCTGTGCTCGAAGCCGGCTTCGTAGCTGTCGAAGATGGCAACAACACCTGCGCGCTGCCGCTGCAATATTTAATGACGTTATACTTATTAAATCGTGATCCGGCTGAACCGCTCATCCAAGCGATGTATCGTTTGTATGAGGAAAATAATTTAGGTCAATAACTTAGAAGTGCTTCCAATGGAGTGTCCATCGGAAGCACTTTTTTTGACGCCAGAAATGGTGTTTCTGGTTTGGAGGCGTTTCAAGGCGATTGGAATAATGCCATATAGCATGCCAATTGATGCTGAGCTCATCCCTTGCAGATGACCTAGCCGAAGGTTAGGAATCTTATGGTGATCGCGGCAGAAGCGGGATGAATGTATAAATCCAATGATATCAACAAAAAACCCGCTTCAGATCCACGAGAGGAGCTGAAGGGGCGCTTTCCTATGGAAGCAAATGAAGCTTCCGGTAGTCCTCATAACTGCGGATAATCGGCAGTTGTGAACTGTGGGCTAGCTGCGTATATTTCATCGCATGCGACGTGTTGAACAAGACGACGGAGTCGCTAGGGCGCAGCCATCCGTTGTCGCAGAGGGCAAGGAGCCCTGCCCAAGTGGCGGCGCCCTCCGGCGAGGAAGAGATTCCTTGCGAGCCTAATGTGCGCGTAGCGTCAGCGATCTGGCTCTTGGACAGAGCGATGGCGGTGCCGCTGCTTTCCGCTATGATGGAGAGGATGAGCTCCAGATCCGGCGGCTTCGGCACGCGCATGCCTGTCGGACTCGCTCCAGCAGCTCGAACTCCGGCAAGCTCACGCCCCGTCTGCTCATTCACTGCTCCCTCGCTCGCCTGCCCACTAGTCGTTGTCTCGCCTGCTACCCCGCTCAAGCCGCCCGCGCCAGCAGCTTGGCCCAAAACAGTCAAACCATCGACGATGGGCTGACAGCCCTCTTCCTGCACACAGACGAATCTTGGCAGGGGGCCGTCGATCCAACCCATAGCTTTGAGCTCGTGGTAAGCTTTCCACATGCCAATAATGCCGGAGCCGCCGCCAGTCGGGTAAATAATGACGTCAGGGAATGTCCAATTCAGCTGCTCAGCGAGCTCGAATCCCATTGTCTTTTTGCCTTCTACGCGTCCAGGCTCCTTCAACGTGCCAACGTTCACCCAGCCTTGCTCTTGTTTACCATCTTCAATAATCGCTGCTGCATCATGAATAAAGCCATCAACTAGATAAGTGGCAGCGCCGTATAAAGGACACTCGTCCACGATAAGCGGTGGACAGTCAAGCGGGATAAACACGGATGCAGCTATGCCAGCGTAAGCTGCATAAGCCGCTAGAGCCCCCGCGGCATTGCCATTGGAGGGAACGGCAGCTTTGGTTGCTCCTAATTCTTTGAGCAGTGAAACGGCAACAGAGAATCCTCTGGATTTGAAGCTTCCCGTTGGGTTTTGTTCTTCTCTTTTGAGCCAAAGCTGTCTAATCGGCAGTTTCTGCTCCCACGCCTTCAACCGTAGAAGCGGTGTCCACCCTTCGCCCAGGGTAGTGATACAATCGGGGTTGCTGACAGGAAGCAATTCTTTGTATCTCCACATGGATGGGTAGCGTGTTTGGATAACTTCCTTCGTTAATGTTCTGTGAATCCGCTCCCAATCATAATCGACTAGCAGGGTTCCGCCGCAGCCGCATTTCATGTCCAGATATCGGAATGGGAGCTTAGCAGAACATCGTGAGCAATATAACCCCAATCGGTTCATCTCCGAGCCTCCCCACTGTTTTCAGCAGGAAAACGTTGAAAGGACTTGATTTGACGAAACATCGACTTATCTTTCAACTTCAAAAACAACTCCAGCATAGGTGCAAAATTGACTTCAATAATCCAAATGTTTCCTTGCTTATCAAAAGCCATATCGATCCCCATCGTATCCACCCAGCGATATGACGGACTTAATTGTTCGGCAGCTAATAAGGCAACTTTGTCGAGCTGTGCGAGAAGTTTCTTGGCGTTCATGAAGCTAAGTTCCGATTGTTTAAGCGCGTTTTCAACAGTGACAACTTTGCCGCCGCTGAGTCGAATGTTGGTGACGATAAACCCGGAACCAGCTACTTTGGCTAGTTTCCCTGTGACTTGCCAAGGCGTATTGCGGCGGCGCTGGACCATTACCCTGAGATCGAAAGGGCGACCATTCGCTGTAGCTAGCGGAATGCGCTGCTGAACGATGAAATTTTTGCCGATCTTTTTACGAAAGGAAGCTGATAATGCGGACCGCTCGGTATATAGCTTCTTTTTGGCTCCATTTTGTACCTCGTAAGCATTGTCGTCCGTCTGTTTAATCCGAATAACACCATCCCCGCCATAACTGCCTGTCGGCTTGACGATGATTTGGCCGTATTTTGTAAGCATGCGCCAGAAGGACTTCTCTTTCAGCCAAGCTGTTTCCGGAAGGTATCTGCTAAGTGTTGACGACTTTCGAAGAATTTTATATTTGGTCCATTTGCTTGTGCTTAATTTACTCATTGGGCTTCACTTCCTGCTCAGCGATAACGATATCATGTTCCTCAACGCGGACTAATTGATTCTGATCATCCACAAAAACGACCTGTGGTTTCAGTAAGCTGATTTCACAGTCGTCCAAAAGCCCCATACTAAGGATGATGACAAGATCACCAGGAGCGAACAGATGAGCAGGAGGTCCATTCAGACCAATTTTACCGCTTCCTTCAGGTGCAGGAATTGCGTATGTTTTCCAGCGGGTGGCATTGCGAAGACTAGTAATTTGAACCATTTCGTAAGGTAAAATATGGGCTTTACGCATCAACAAAAGATCGATGGTAATACTTCCTACATAATTCAGATCGGCTTCCGTCACTGTCGCACGATGGATCTTCCCTTTACACATAAGACGCTGCATATGAAGTAGCTCCTTTATGGTCACTTTAGGTGTTATCACAACGTATGACAAAATAAGGTCTTGTGGTTTAGGTATAAACCCGATTTTGTTGGAAATGGGCAAGCAGCTCATTGAATTAGGCTGTGCTATACTTAGAAAACTTAGACTATGACAAAATGAAGGAGTGAGCAGTTCTGTCTTCCCCTATTCTAGTTATTGAACACTTACATAAAAAACATCCAAACGGCAGCTCCGCACCATTATTTCAGCAAATTTGTGCACAAGTATCGCCACAGGATCGCATTATTATCCTCGGGCCATCCGGTCAAGGAAAGAGTACGTTACTTCGCGTATTAGCCACATTAGAAAGTAAGGATGGGGGCCATATAACACTGCATGGCAAACATACTGGAAGCTGGAACCTTGCGGAGTGGCGCAAGAAAGTTTGCTACGTTCCGCAGCAGCCGTCCATGCTGCCCATAACGGTTGCAGATAATCTGGCGATCATAAGCAAACTCCATCAACGCGCTTTTGATCAGCGTTTGGCAGCCGATTTAATGGGTCAAGTAGGTTTGGGAGATCTGGATTGGTCGCAGAAAGCAGCAGATTTATCAGGTGGACAGAAACAGCGTGTGCAGTTGGTAAGATCTATGCTGCTAGGCTCCGATCTACTGCTGCTCGACGAGGCGACATCAGCGCTTGATACGCAAAGCAAACAAGCGGTTGAAACGACACTGATGAAATGGCACGAACAAAGAGGGACAGCATTGGTTTGGGTGACTCATGAGCCTCAGCAGGCTCGGCGGGTAGGCAATCACTATTGGCATTTGCAAGGCGGGGCATTGACAGAAGTCAAGGAAGAAGACGCTTTCGTTAAAAGCGATTCGATGCTTAGCGAAGGAGGTGCCTGATTTCGGATGTCAACATTAGCTCTTGGTTTCACACTAACTTTTGTAATGATTACAATCGCTTTATCCAAATGGCAAAAGTTGGGGCTCGAAAAGGACATCGCGATGGGAACGATTCGCGGTTCCTTGCAGTTGTTGTTTATCGGGTATGTACTTCATTTTGTGTTTCAAACGGAGAATATGGCACTTATCTTCCTTATGATCGCGATCATGATTGCTATAGCTACTCATAATGCGGGCAAGCGAGCGGAGGGCTTGCAAGGTATTCATTGGCGGATAGCGTCATCTATTGCTATAACAGAGATTTTGACGATGTCGCTGATGCTCGGGCTGCATATTATCCAACCTACAACACAATTCATAATTCCTATCAGCGGGATGACGATCGGCAGTTCCATGATTGTTTGCGGCTTGTTTTTAAACCAAATGAATCGTGAGATCGCTTCTTCCAAAGAAGAAATTGAGGCGCTGCTCGCTCTCGGATCTTCGCTTCGTCAGGCCATTCAGCAAGCTTTGCAGCGTTCTGTGAAGGCGAGTATGATACCGACTATTGATGGGATGAAGACGGTTGGTTTGGTTCAGTTGCCTGGCATGATGACCGGGATGATTATTGCAGGAGCCAATCCGATTGAAGCGGTGCGATATCAAATTTTAATATTGTTTGCTTTCACGGCTGCAGCAGCCATCACCAGCATTTTATTAAGCATGTTAAGTTATAAGCTGTGGTTCACTCGCGAAATGACGCTGAAATAGAGCTTTTATATCCCGAAGTTTCTGTTCTTCAATCGCGGAATCAGGTACAATGTGATGATGTGACGAAATCGACAATAGGGAGAGGAGCGCTTATGAGTAATAGAACCACAGTTATGGTCAGCATTGTTCTAGCCATGTTGGTGGCTTCAATGGATACAACAATTGCCAATACGACAATGCCGATTATTGTAAAAGAAATTGGCGGAAATGACTTGTATGCCTGGGCATTTACCTCATATATGGTCTTATCTACTGTACTAGCGCCTTTAGCGGGAAGATTATCTGATTTATTCGGACGCAAACGCATTTATGGTGCTGGCATTATTTTGTTTTTAGGCGGATCCATCCTATGCGGTTTGTCGCAAAGCATGCTGCAGCTTATTATTTTCAGAGCGATTCAAGGGATTGGAGCAGGCGTCATGATGCCGTTTCCTTCTATTATTGCGGGGGATATTTATCCCGTAGAACAGCGCGGTAAAGTGCAGGCCTTTTTTACGGCTATGTGGGGATTGTCAGCGGTATTGGCGCCGCTTCTGGGCACATTTTTTGTAACTTATCTCAGCTGGCGGTGGATTTTTTTCGTGAATATCCCGATTTGCATCGTCTCGCTAATTGCCCTTCAACCCTATAAAGAAGTGTATCAGCCTAAGAAATCCGTCGTTGATTATGGCGGTGCGATTTTATTTGCTGGCGGTATTTCGCTGCTCTTATTAACGACAACCGTAGATCATTATAGGTTTATATTTGGCACGGTTGGAGCTCTGCTGATGATTGCTTTTATTTTTTATGAGAAAAGGCACAGTGCACCGATCGTCCCTTTAAACATTTTGCGCAATCGTCCGGTTGCAATTATGATCGCAGGTTCTTTCATAAGCTGTGCGGCTTTGTTTGGCACCTCCAGCTTTTTGCCGTTATTTCTGCAAAATCAAGGGCACTCGCTTTTTATTAGCGGAATTGCGCTCTTGGGAACTTCGATCGGTTGGATGGCCGTCGCTGTCCCATCGGGGAAATGGGTGCTGCGCTACGGCTATAAGCCACTTCTGATTGCCGGCAATTGTCTGCTCGTAGCAACAGCTATCATGTTGTTTTTTATACGGGAAAGTACTTCGTTCTGGTACTCCTTTGGTGCCTTAACGCTGCTGGGGCTCGCTTTTGGTTTGATTTTCACGGTTTCTACAATCGGTGCTCAACAGCTAGTTGAAGCGAATCAAAAAGGGATTTCCACGTCCTTACAGCTGTTCGCGCGAAATATCGGAACTGCGATTAGCGTAACCATCATGGGGGCGATTCTAACGCATTCGAATGCTTTTTATAGTGGGTTTCATGGGATGTTCGTTTTTGGACTCATCGTAAGTATCGTTGCTTTTGCAACTCCTTTTGCCATTGGCACAACGGATAAACAAACCGCATAAATCATCTGCGGCATAAAAAAGAGCCAGATTAGCGGTAATCCGCTTTTCTGGCTCTTCCCTCATTACCCAACTTTTTCTTGCAGCATGGTGCGTGGCTCGCTTTTGCTCAAATCTCTCAAACAAGCGGTATAGACGGTTTTACCTTCGTATTGAAAGCCCGTAATCGTCATTTCAGCGGGAAATTCGCTGCGATCTGCTCGGTAAGCTGTGACTTCGAATCTTTTGCCGATCAAGCTGTCATCCTGTCGGGCAAGATGACCATATAATGAAGCTGCTGCTTTCCCGTCCTGATTGAAAGGGAACAAGAAATCAAGCATAGTTAGGCCAAGCGCATGCTTGCGGGAATAACCAAAGGCAGCCTCAGCGGCTGGATTAAATTCAATAATCCAGCCACGACTGTTAAACATCAGGATACAGTCCATGCTGCAAGTAAGAATAGAGGCCTGTAGAGCCATTTGTTCAAGAAGTTTTTGATCGGTTTTGAGTGAGCTCAGTAAACTGATAAACAAGAGGATGACGGTTCCAAAAGCAACGATTACAGCTAAAACGAATTTATCGACATAGACGGAATGCATATGTGAGGGGAGTTCCTCCGAGTAAGTAATATTTGCCGCCAACATGCCGACATAATGAACACACATTAGCAAGAAACTCATGACCAAACCACTGAAAATGAATGTCTGATTTTGAACAGCAGATAAGTAAAGAACGATAATAGAAACGCCTACCGAGAGAACGATGGATAAAATAAAGGGAAAGGGAGAATAGCGGATTTCAATGTCATTTAAAGCCCCCAATCCAATGAAATGCATGCCGGATAGGCTAAGTCCCATGAAGGTTCCGCCAACTATTAATTTGGGTATAACCAGTTTGGAGCGGTACATGACAAAAAAACCGATGAGCGCACCTAAGACAGCAATAGATACGGAGATCAAGACGGTCTGGATATCATAAGTCAACCCGGCTGGGAAGGGATAAGCAAGTAGTGCAATAAAGTGCATAGCCCAGATCCCGATACCCAGCGATAAAGCACTGCTAGCAATCCACAGTTTTTGGTACCACGCGGTGGATGAGGCGACTTTTCGCGTTAAATTCAGGCAGGTTAGCGAAGCGATTAGAACTAGGATAAAGGAAAGAATGGAAAAAGCTAAATTGTATGTATGAGTATTCAAATGCTGCATAGGTTATCCTCTCATTGATGGATCATGAAATCTTTCATTTCAGTACCCGCAGTAGTGAAAACAGAATCTTTTTTGTTATATTATAGTAGGCGGCTAAGTCAACTGTATATAGCAGTAAATGTTGGTTTTTGTCTTTCCTTGTCGAATTGTACTAAGACTTCACATAGTACAGAGAGGAGTGCGAATGAACAAACTTATCGGGATACAAGGACTTATTTTTGATATGGATAATACGCTGCTTGAGTCTCGCATTCATTTTAAAGCAATGAAAGAAGAGATCGCTTTTTTTCTTGCAAACAGGGGGTGCTTGCCCGATTCATTTCCTCTGGAAATGCATACGACCTCTACCCTTCTTGCCTATGTCCAAGAGCGCGGAGCCAGCAAGGAAACGCTTGATAGTGCACTTCGCATTGCCGAAAAACATGAGCTTCGAGGGATGGAGGGAGCTGATCTGGAAGCAGGTGCGGCAGAATTGATCGCCTCTGTGCATGGTCGATACAAACTGGTTATTGTAACGAATAATGCACATGCGGCAGCTGTACGAGCACTGGAACTAACTGGCATTAAAAATCGTTTTGATTATATCGTTGGCAGGGAGCAGATGACAGCTATGAAGCCCTCTCCATCAGGTTACCTAAGGGCAAAGCGGCATTTCCCTGATATTCCGGACCAAGGCTGGCTATCGATTGGCGACTCGTGGATAGATGGCCGAGCGTCCATGGAAGCACAGATTCCATTCATCAGCTATGGCAAGATGGGACATACGATGATAGATAAGGGAGTGAAACCGATCGCTCACATTGACAAGTTGTTGAGTCTGTTAGATTATGTATAGATTGCAAAGCTAATAAGAAAGAGTGATGTTTGATGCTAATCGACGTTAAATCCAGAATTCAAGACCCCGAAATTAAAGAAATGTTGAGTTATAGTGTGTTTCCGGACCCGGATCGTATGGAGCAAACGATTGAACAATATGAGAGCAAGTCGGATATGTGGTTATATGGGTACGAATCCGAAGGTGTGATGGTTGGAATTATCGGTTTTCGAATCAATGATGCGCAAGAGATGACGATTACTCATTTGGCTGTAGAACCAGAAAGCAGAGGCGTGGGATTCGGGAGAGGTATCATCCTCGAAATCATTGAAGAGATGCATCCACTGCGAATTGAGGCTGAAACCGATGAAGATACGGTGCAATTTTATCGGAACATTGGATTCGTTATACGCAGCTTAGGAGAGAAGTATCCGGGTGTTGAGCGGTTTCAATGTACGTATGATGTTGATGGCGACATGGACGAGGAATGATGTTGAAGGTAGCTGGAGCACCAACGAACTGTTGGGTGTTCCTTTTTTTTGCGCTAACGAACTGTATAGTGGTGCTCCTCTTGTTGTGGCACTAGCGAACTGTATAGAGGAGCTCCTCTTGTTGTGGCGCTAACGAACTGTATACTCGCTATATGAGCGAAAATGAATGATTTGAAAATATTATGAACTCCAGATGCTTTATTCCGTGCAAAAGCACCCAATAACACTTGATAACTATGACATAACGCCGATTGAGTTCATTAGATTAAAAAAATTGCTGTTTTTGGGCAAATAAGAGTTATTGAGTTCGTAATGCGTACGAACGATATCGTTGTCTGCCACTTGCGACAAATAAAAGTTGCTGCTCCACTAAATGGTGAAGAATCCGCCTTGCATGCTGATCTGTAATTCGTAGATGAAAGGCTAGCTCTGATGGGCTGAATGGACGAAGCGACCTCCTCGCATAACGAATCGTTTCAGCTTCAAGCCAGGCAAAATTCTTGGGCACATCGCTCGCGATGAACTTGCCGATGAAGGAAAGGACAAGCTGTTGGCAGCGCTTGGCTTCATCCGTAATCGATAGATAGGCAATTGGAATGAAAATCCAATCGTCAAGCGACAGTAAACAATATCGCCAACATAGGTCCTTAAAACGCCGCACATCAAGGTCCCTTGCGTGGGGGCCATATCCTTGTATCTCGATACCTCCCTTGACATCGCCGCCAGGCATATAAGCTAAATCCAGGTATCGATAACCGTTGTTAAAATCACGCACTTCCCATTCGGGATACAAATCATGAAAGTTTCGTACAACAGGATACCAGACCAAACGTAAAAATTCCTGTGTGCCGTGACCAAGTCCTTTCTCCAGTAATTCCCTCCTTCGGTGATTTTCTTCTTGAGCAATATTCAAATTCATCCATTCTTCGTAAGCTTGTTCAAATCTTGAAATGGCAAGCCACATCCTTTCATTCCATTGGCCGCAGAACAACAAAAGCCGCTTCGACACAATCTCATCCATTAAATGGAAGATGTGTCAAGGCGGCGTGTGCTTCACGACAATTATTTATATGGTTAAGTATAGCGGAAATGAGAAAAATTACAATTGTTTTCTTGGAGTTTTCATAGATGGAGGTAGGCGCAGCGCGTCTACAGACAACTTGGACAAAAGTAAGTGTCATGTTAACAAGTTTAGTGCATATATTGTTGTAGGTTAATATCCAAGAAATCATCTTGAAAGCGGTTTCCAGTTCATCGTTTAAGTGACAAAATTCACAATGATGACAAGTTATTCGCGAGTTCGGCTAGAGGTGAGCAGATGATATCGATTAACGGGAGGGTGCAGAAATGCTGCATATCGTGGTGTGTATTAAGCAGGTACCTGACTCCAGAGAAATTCGGATTGATCCTAAGAACAATACCTTGATCAGGCAGGGCGTTCCGAGTATTGTCAATTTTTATGATATGCATGGTCTCGAAGAAGCACTTCGCATTAAGGATGAACACGGCGCACGGATCACAGTGGTTACAATGGGGCCGCCGCCTGCGGAGAAGGGCTTGAAAGAATGTATTTCGCTCGGCGCAGACGAAGCTGTCTTAGTTACGGATCGGGGCTTTGCCGGAGCGGATACGCTGGCTACTTCCTATGTGGTTGCTCGAACGATTCAGAAGATTGCCGAGACTTGGGGGCAAGTGGATATTGTGTTTTGCGGTAAACAGACGCTGGATGGCGATACGGGTCAAGTTGGACCTGGCGTAGCCTGTCGATTGGACTTGGAACAGCTGACTTATGTTAACAAAGTTGTCAAGGTGGATGAAGAGAATCGGAAAGTTCGCGTTCATCGTCTTCTGGAAGATGGGGTCGAAGTCGTTGAGACAAGCATGCCTGTTCTGATCACAGCGCTCAAGGAGTTGAATAAAGTGAGGCGCGCTTCGCTGCCGGGAATGGTGCGAGCGGCGCGGTATAAGCCAACGGTTTGGACGACGGCAGATTTCCCTGACTTGGAAAAGGCCAAAATTGGGCTCAAAGGCTCTCCGACGATCGTTTCGAAAACATGGGTACCCGAAATCAAATCCGTAAAAACGCAAATGATTGCCTATGATTCGCCTGAAGCGGCTGCCGCACAATTAGCCGATCAGCTCTGGTCGAAGGAGATACAGACTTTGTTGGATTGGACTTAACAGGGAGGTTAACACGATGGCTAATGAACAATCACAGGAACAAGCCGATACAGGGATGCTCGATTGGTCCGCATATCGCGGCGTTCTGATCGTTGTGGAGCAGCGAGATGGAGCTGCTAAGAAAGTATCCTGGCAGCTCTTAGGCGAAGGCAAGAAGCTGGCAGCGAAGCTGGAGGCGCCGCTCATGGCGCTCGTCCTCGGCGATGATGTCGCACATCTCGCCGAGGAAGCCGTGCATTACGGCGCTGACCAGGTGTTCCTCTGCGAAGCGCCGGAGCTTCGCACCTACAGAACCCGGCCGTATAGCCGGGTTTGCCTGAAGCTGATCGAGGAAGCGAAGCCCGAGATCGTGCTGTTCGGCGCGACAGCAACGGGCCGCGACCTGGCAGGCGCCATTGCGACGCACCTGCCGACAGGGCTGACGGCCGACACGACGCAGCTCGACGTGGAGCCGCCGCCGTCAAGGCTGCTGCTGGCCAGCCGGCCGGCTTTCTCGGAGAAGATGATGGCCACCATCCTCTGCAAACAATACCGGCCGCAGATGGCGACAGCCCGCGCCGGCGTCTTTCAAGCGCTGCCGAAGGATGCAGCACGGGAGGGCGAGATCGTGCGCATCGAGGCGACGATGCGCGAGGAAGAGATCGCCGCGCAGGTCCTCGACTTCCTGCGCGAAACCGGCAAGCTCAATCTCGAGGAGTCCGAGATTATCGTCGCAGGCGGCCGCGGACTTGGCGGCCCCGATGCATTCGGGCTGCTCGCCGACCTGGCGGACGCGCTCGGCGGCGTCGTAGGTGCCTCGCGCGCTGCTGTTGACGCAGGTTGGATCGGGCATGAACACCAGGTCGGTCAGACTGGGGCAACCGTGAGGCCGAAGCTATATTTTGCCATCGGAATTTCAGGAGCCGTGCAGCATACCGTTGGCATGAGCCATGCGGATGTGGTCGTCGCCATAAATAAAGATGAAAAAGCGCCTATTTTTCAATTTGCGCACTATGGCATTGTCGGCGACCTCTTCAAAATCGTACCGGCGATTGCCGAAGAGATCCGGCAGCGACGCACCTTATTTGGCATCAAGGTTGGTAGCGCCGAGAACTCATTGTCAGCCGATGCCTTGGAGAGGAGTGAAGCCAAATGAATGAAAAATTCAATGCCATCGTTGTTGGCGGAGGGCCGGCAGGGGCAGCAGCAGCGTTAACGATGGCGCGAGCGGGCTTATCCGTTGTGCTTTTGGAAAGAGGGGAGTTCCCTGGAGCCAAAAATATTTTTGGCGGTGTCCTCTATCGCAAGCAAATTGAAGAACTCGTGCCCGAGTTTTGGAAAGAAAAGAATTTTCCGATGGAACGATATATCGTGGAACAGCGAATCTGGATGATGGGCAAAGAATCCATGGTAACGTTTGGACACCGCAATGAGGCTTATAAGGAACCTTATAACTGCTTTACGGGTCTGCGGGTGAAGTTCGATCAATGGTTTGCCGAGAAAGCTGTTGCAGCTGGAGCCATTCCTATTTATGAAACCGTTGCGCTTGATGTGATTCGGGAAGGGAACAGGGTAGTGGGTGTTCGAACGGATCGGGAAGACGGTGATCTCTACGCCGATGTTGTTGTTATAGCGGATGGCGTCAACTCCTTGCTGGGCAAGGCGATGGGCATTCATAAGGAATGGATGCCAGATGAGGTATCCTTGGCCGTAAAAGAAGTGATAGCCTTGCCGCGCGAGAAGATCGAGGATCGTTTTGGTCTCGAAGGCGATGAAGGCGTTACGATTGAATTCATGGGCGAAACATCGCTCGGGATGGCGGGCATGGGCTTTTTGTATACGAATAAGGACACGATTTCCTTAGGCGTTGGTGTGATGGTGAATCATTTGCGCGATAAAAAAGTAAAGCCGTACGCTGTGTTGGATGCGGTGAAACAGCACCCGATGATTCGCAAATTAATTCAAGGAGGTGAGACGAAGGAATACTCCGGGCATTTGATTCCCGAAGGAGGCTTTCACTCGATCCCGCCGTTATCCGGTGAAGGTTGGTGTGTCTGTGGCGATGCCGCCCAATTAATTAATTTTGTCCATCGGGAAGGGACGAATTTAGCGATGACCTCGGGTCGTTTAGCCGGCGAGGCGATTGTGGAAGCCAAGGAGCGAGGAGATTTCTCCGCAGCATCTCTGCATGCCTACGATGAGAAGATTAAGACTTCCTTTGTGCATAAAGATTTGCAGAAATATAAAGGCATGCACCAATTCCTCAAGCAGCAGGACCCAGAACTGTTATTTGATAAATTACCTAGAGCATTGAATGAGGCGGCCTACAACATGTTTCTTGTGGATGGAATTACCAAAGCGGATAAGCAGAAAATGGCCATGAAACTGATTAAAAATGCGGCAGGCGGCACGGTTAATTTAATGAAACTCGGCTATAAAGGATGGAGGGCGATGAACGGATGAGCCCATGCGACATTTCAGATAAATTGTTTACCATTCGTTACAAATGCGACGACAAGTCGCACCTCGTCATTAAAGATACACAGACTTGCTTGAATTGTACCACCAAAGACTGTAATTATTTTTGTCCATCGGATGTGTATGAATGGGAAAAGAAACTCAAAATCACGACAGTGGCCTACGAAAACTGCATCGAATGCGGAACGTGCCGAATAGCCTGTCCATCCTACAACATTGATTGGGTTTATCCCAAGGGCGGATATGGCATGACGTACAAATTCGGTTGATGACTAAGCCCTCTTCGAAGTCTACTGGACTCGGAGAGGGGTTATTTGTTTATTTGTCATGGAAATGCAGCATAGCGATTAAAACTACATTCCTCCATATGTAGGTGCATATTCTCCATAGTTTTGTTCCTTTAAGGATAAGATAATAGAGGATAGGAGGGATTTAACTATGCAAATTTCATTTGAACCTACACAAGGGATCTTCCATTTACAGAACAAACAGATGAGTTATGTGATTCAACTCATTCATCAGGCTTATCCAGCGCATGTTTACTGGGGACGCCCTATAAGACCTGGCCAACTAGGCACAATCATTCAATATCAAGAAAGATGTTCCTTTCACCCGAATCCGATTGTCGAAGATCGCAGCCTTACATTTGACACGCTTCCACAGGAATATCCTGCTTATGGAACAAGCGACTATCGTGAACCAGCTTACCAGGTTGCACTGCCGAACGGATCTACGATCACTGAACTCGTTTATGAGAATCATCGAATTATTCCGGGCAAACCTGCTCTCGAAGGTCTTCCGGCAACTTATGTTGAGAGTGACGACGAAGCTCAAACACTTGAACTTGAATTAGTGGACAAGCTGATTGGACTTAGAGTGTTTCTGTCTTATACGATTTTTAAAGATCATGCAGCTATTACGCGATCCGTTCGTTTCGTAAACGAAGGTTCAGCTTCGCTCAAACTTCTTCGCGCTTACAGTGCAAGCGTTGACTTTGAGCATGGCGACTTCGATCTGCTGCAGCTTTCGGGCGCATGGGTCAGAGAGCGCGATATTGTTAGACGACCGCTGGCTCCGGGTACATTGACGGTGGAGAGCCGCCGCGGATCCAGCAGCCATCAGCATAATCCTTTTGTGGCGCTGCTCTCCAAAGATGCCGGTGAAGATCATGGTGATGTTTACGGCTTCAGCCTTGTTTACAGCGGTAATTTCGCAGCGCATGCGGAAGTTGGACCTTATGGAACGGCCCGCGTCTCCATGGGGATCAATTCCTTCGATTTCAGTTGGCTGCTGGAGTCGGGTCAACAATTTCAAACACCTGAGGCTGTCATGGTCTACTCCAGCGAAGGACTCGGGAACATGTCGAGATCCTATCACAAGCTTTATCGGACTCGGCTCAGCCGGGGAGAATTCCGCGACCGCGTAAGACCTGTACTTGTGAACAACTGGGAAGCTACTTATTTCCAATTTAATGCGGACAAAATTGAAAGTATCGCCAAAGCAGGCAAAGAGCTGGGCATTGAGCTATTCGTGCTCGATGATGGTTGGTTTGGCAAGCGCGACAGCGACAACAGTTCTTTGGGGGATTGGGTTGTCGATAAAGCCAAGCTGCCGAACGGATTGGAAGATCTCGTGGCAAGAGTTAACGATCTTGGACTCGAGTTTGGACTTTGGTTTGAACCAGAAATGGTTTCGCCAGACAGCGACTTGTACCGGAAACACCCGGATTGGTGTCTGCATGTGCCAGACCGTCGCCGCACAGAGGGGCGTCAGCAGTTGATTTTGGATTTCTCCCGCGCAGATGTGTGTGAAGAAATTACCGCGATGATTCGCAGAATCCTCCAAAGTGCTCCGATCACTTATATCAAATGGGATATGAACCGGAACATGACTGAGATTGGTTCCGCTGCGCTTCCTCCGGAAAGACAACGCGAAACAGCTCATCGGTACATGTTGGGGTTGTATGGCGTATTGGAAAAATTAACAACCGAATTTCCACATATTTTATTCGAAAGTTGTTCGGGCGGTGGCGGACGATTCGATCCAGGGATGCTGCATTACATGCCGCAAACGTGGACAAGCGATAATTCCGATGCGATTTCTCGCTTGAAAATTCAGTATGGAACAAGCATTGTTTACCCTATTAGTTCCATGGGTGCTCACGTTTCCGCTGTGCCGAACCATCAAGTACACCGGAATACATCCCTGGAAATGCGCGGCGATGTGGCTATGTCCGGAAACTTCGGCTATGAACTTGATCTCACGGTATTCACCGACGAGGAAAAAGAAATCGTCAAAAAACAAATTGCCGATTATAAGCAGCTTCGTCCTTTGGTTCAATTTGGCGATATGTACCGTCTGCTCAGCCCCTTCGAAGGCAATGAGACGGCTTGGATGATTGTGTCCGAAGATAAATCCCAAGCGATGGTGGCTTATTTCCGTGTTCTGGCGGAAGCGAACGCAGCGACCAAAACGCTGCGCCTCAAAGGGCTGAACCCAGAGTTCGATTACCAGATCGCAGGCATTCCAGGCGAATATCCTGGTGATCATTTGCTATATGCGGGTCTTCCGGTGGCTGGACTTCACGGAGACTTCCAAAGTAAAATTTGGCTGCTTGAGCGTAAGCAGTAATCAAATATAAACGGACAAAACCCAATCTCCCTAAGCGGAGGCTGGGTTTTGTCCGTTTTCATTTGCCTATACATGGTATATGATATTGTTATGTGAATGTCATCTACATAGATTTTTATTCAGGAGAGGATGTTTAACTTATGCTGCAGCGACCTAACCACGAAGAATACTCGCCTTATTTCGAAGGCTACATTAGTCAAGTTCCGGAAGGTGATTATCAAGCCTTCTTACAAAGTCAACTTGATGAGATCATAGGGATATATGCCCAAATGACAGACGAACAAGCGCTGCTGCGGTATGCGCCGGGCAAGTGGAGCTTGAAGGAACTCTTAGGTCACATTACGGATACAGAGCGCGTTATGAGCTACCGGATGCTGCGTATTGCTCGTGGCGATACGACGAATCTCCCTGGGTTTGATCAAGACGTATTTATCGCGAATGCTGCCTTCGATGACATTGCTGTCGCAGATCTTTTGCGTGATTTCCAAGCTGTGCGGCAAGCGACGTTCACATTGTTAACAACGATTCAAGAAGCCGCTTGGCCGCGTCTTGGCGTTTCGAACAGCACAGCGATGTCAGCGCGTGCGCTGGCTTATATTGTTGCCGGACATGCGCAGCATCATCTTAACGTCATCCAAGCGCGTTATATCTAAATGAACGTCGGTAACGAACAACCTAAAAACCTCCAAACCCACAAGTTCAAGTGGTGTTGGAGGTTTTTAAGTGACGCTGTTAGTAAAGTGAAAGTGCCAATGAGTCTCGTTCGTTAAATGAATGCAGGATCGCCTCGCAACCTACGATTTCGATGCTGATGATAGAGTCCAAACATTTCTTAATGGTGGCTCTACCTTTAATCACTTTGGCTTCTAACGCAGATTTCAATAAGTTGAATTTCTTTTTATTTTTCTCATCGGAGTAGACAGGCACAGGTTTGTTGTGAATCGTAATGAACATTTTCATAGTTTTCACCATCCTAGGAATTGGATATAGTCATAAGCATATAGGAGGATTATTAATTTAACCTTAAAATAGTTTTACAATTTTGAAACAAAATGTTGTTTTTCTGAGTATTCGCCATAACTATTCGTCAAAACCGTTCATTTTGAGTCTATGTATTTGTAAGTTTTTCCTGCTATAAGTTATATACGATTGAGAGAGCAAAAATGTTTCATACTTCATGGCTAACTACATGAAGATTTTGTGAATTATTAGTTGCCGGTTTTTAATTGTCCATTTTGGCGGAAAAGTTTGGGTGATTGACCGAATCGCTGCTTGAACGCCCGATGGAAGTAAGCGTAGCTGCCAAAGCCGCAGCTCAACGCTATTTGCTCCAATGACATGGAACTGTCATGCATGCGTTCCACGGCACTGGACAACCGCACTTCAAGCGCATATTGAATCATCGTTTTGTCGAAGTATTCTTTGAACAAGTGAACGGCGCGTGATACGCTGAGCCCAACGTGGCTGGCAACATCATCTACTTTAAATGTCACTGTAGCATGCGCCTCGATAAACCGCTTCATACGTGTGCCTGTGAAAGGGCGTCCTTGCAAAGTGACGGTCTCCGTCATGGCTCGTTCCAGATACAGACACAAAGCTTGCAGCAAATAACCGCTCAATTCTGTATTTTCTTCTTCCATTCGGCGTTTCTCGAGAATTAACTGCCGCCAAAGCGAAATTAAACGGGCGTCTAGGTCAATCCGCGTACAAGTTTGTTTGGGTGTGCGCTTCCACCAAGCATCAATCCAAGAGCCATTACAAAAAATATAGTAATCGCCACTGGCAATTTTGCTTTCTGGCTGATTGCTGTCATATTCAATTCGCAGTTCATAGGGGTCACCAGGCTGAAACAGGAGCATATGACCTGCTTCAATGCGTTGGTAGTGTCCATTGATCAATGCTTCGGAAGTGCCTTCCGACTGTAATCGAAAAAGATAGTATTTGAGCCCTGATTTGGTGCTCACATTAAATGGCTCCATATGAAAGGAGTAGCCGCAGGTTAAAAGTTCTGTTTCCATGTCATTCACCTTTCATAGCCAAATAGGAGATGTTTCGATTATATCGTGAATGGTCATCCTAGGCTAGGATCTATTATACTATGCACATAGGTGTTAAACATTAAAATCAGATGAAGTGAAAAGAGGAGATATCATGGGACGTTTAGGAATTGGTTTGCAGTTATATACACTTCGTGATGATATGGCGAATGATTTTGAGGGTACGCTGCGTCATGTGGCCAAATTAGGATATGAAGGTGTTGAATTCGCTGGCTACTATGACAGACCTGCTAATGAAGTAAAAGATTTGCTGGATGAGCTTGGTTTGAAAGCATTTGGAAGCCACATTAGCTTGGAGAGATTCCGTAACAATTTGCAAGGGGAAATCGACTATTTGCATACAATTGGAGCAAAGTATGCGATCTGTCCTTATGTAGGCGCTGAAGAACGCGATTCTGCGGAGCAATGGAAAGCACTTATCGCGGAATGCGAAGCGCTTGCTGTTGAGACGAAAAAACAAGGTTTGCAATTCTTGTATCATAATCATGACTTCGAATTCCATTATAAAGTGAACGATGAGTTCGTCTTTGATGCGATGTATGCCAAAACAGGTGAAGACGCAATCAACGTTGAGATGGACGTTTGTTGGGTTCAATACGCAGGTCAAGATCCACTTGCCTACATTGCCAAATATGCAGGTCGGTTGCCGCTTGTCCACTTTAAGGATTTCACCAAAGATGCAGAAGGCAAGTTAGTTACATTGGAACTTGGCTTAGGCGACGTTCCTTTGCAAGACGTTATTAAAGCTGCTGAGAAAGCAGGCGTGGAATGGCTTGTTGTGGAACAAGACAACTGTCAGAAGGCACCGCTTGTCAGCGTTGAGAATAGCTTGAACTGGGTTAAAGAACATTACACGAACGTTCATAACTAGTCATAATAATTTCTGAGGAGCACGAATAAACGATGAGCAAAATTAAAGTAGCCGTAGTAGGATGCGGCGCCATTTCCAAACATAGACATATCCCGGAATACGCTTGGAATTCCAATGTTGAGCTCGTTGCTTTCGTAGATCCGATTATCGAAAGAGCAGAGCACTATGCCGCGCAGCACGGTGGGAAAGCTTACAGCAGCTACGTAGAAATGCTGAAACAAGAGAAAGTTGACGCAGTTAGTGTATGTACACCCAACTTTCTTCATGCAGAAGTAGCTATTGCCGCGGCGAATGCTGGCGCGCATGTTCTTGTTGAGAAGCCAATGGCATCCACAGCAGAAGAAGCGGAAGCGATGATTGCTGCTGCCAAGAGCAATGGCGTTTTCCTCATGGTTGGCCACAACCAACGTTTGATGCCTCCACATGTGAAAGCAAAAGAAATCTTGGAATCCGGCAAACTTGGCAAAGTGTTGACATTCCGCACGTCTTTCGGCCATCCGGGACCGGAAGGTTGGAGCGTTGACGGACGCGAGAGCTGGTTCTTCCGCAAAGAAGAAGCGATCATGGGCGCGATGGGCGATCTTGGCGTTCATAAGTCAGATTTGATCCGTTGGTTATTGGCCGATGAAGTTGCGCAAGTAGCGGCTTTCGTTGGTACGCTTCACAAAGAGGGTACCGACGTTGATGATAACGCGACTTGCTTGCTTCGCATGAAGAGCGGCGCTACAGGCTCTTTGGTAGCAAGCTGGACCTACTACAAAGGGCAAGACAACTCTACTGTCCTTTGGTGTGAAAATGGCGTGATCAAAATCGATACGGATCCGAATGATCAAGTGATCGTTGAACTTCGTGACGGAACAGTTGAACGCTACAAATTGGGGCAAATCGCAACGAATGAGAAACAAACGCACAGCGGCGTGATTGATGAATTCGTAACTTCGATTGTTCAAGGTAAAGCGCCGCGTATTTCCGGAGAAGAAGGACTTCGAGCGTTAAAAGTCATTCTGGCTGCCTTTGAATCAGAAGCAACAGGCAAAGTGATTTCTTTGTAAGTTCATAGGAAAACTAAGTAAGAGGCTGTGTCAAAAGGTTGTTAACCTTGCGACGAGCCTCTTTTTTCTGTCTTGCGCGAAGTGTTCCTCTTGTCGGATGAGAAGGAATGTGTTAAAGTTTTATTGTTCGATAGTTATCGAACAATAAAACGGAGGTGTTTTTTATGACAGCTGATCATGCTTCGCCCATAGCTGCAACACAAGAGCAGGAAGTCATACGGGAGCGACTTATTCTTGGACTTTGGAGCTTGGCCGTGATGCCTATTACGATGAATACAACGATGTTCAATGTTGCCTTGCCGCAAATTATGAAGCAGTTTGCCTTAACTTCAACAACGGCTTCGTGGATCGTAACAGGATATTCCATCGTTTTCGCGATATCTTCGATTACTTTTAGCCGGCTGTCTGATTACCTACCGATTCGCCGATTGTTGACGATAGGGATTATTTTTCTAGGCGCTGGTTCCTTGTTAGGCATGTTCAGTCATCATTTCATTATGTTATTTGCTTCGAGAGTGCTGCAAGCCGTCGGCGCGGGTTCCGGTATATCTCTGGGTGTCATGCTCGTTACACGCTATATACCTATGAGTAGACGAGGCCGTTCCATGTCTATGATTATCTCGACTGCAACGTTTGGGATGGGCTTAGGCCCAGTTCTGGGCGGTGTCATAACCGAATATTGGGGATGGAATGGATTATTCCTGATAACAGGGCTTATCGTATTCGTTTTGCCTTTCTTATTCCGCTTACTGCCTAGGGAACAGGCTCAGAACGTACGTTTTGATTTCGCCGGAGCGTTTTCCATTGGCGTAGGAGTAACGGGCTTGCTGTTGTTTATGACGACGAATTCCTTGTACGCTCTTGCCGCCGGTGTCATCTTCCTCTACGCGTTCTGGATGCGAATTAAACGTGCAAGCGGACCCTTCGTTCAGCCAACTCTACTTAAAAATATGCCATACATGCTGCTCAGTTTTATTGTTTTCGCGGCATTTGCGGCGCACTTCGCAACGCTGTTCCTTATGCCTTTAATGCTTAGTCGATTATTTGGCTTGCGCTCCGTTTATACGGGGCTGATTATTTTCCCGGGAGCTATGCTGTCCGCCTTATTATCCAATGTTGTTGGCCGCATGATCGACCGATATGGCAACCATCTTATTTTACGTATCGGAAGTATTATAATGTTGCTGGGTGCTGTATTGTTTGGCTTCTTCAGCTCGATTTCACCGATTGCTATCTTAATCGTGTATATTCCGCTCAGCTTAGGCGTTACGATGCTGACAACAAGTGTATCTAACGAGATGTCGCGGATTCTCCCCAAAGAGCAGATAGGTGCTGGTATGGGGCTCTCTCAGCTCATTCAGTTCGTTGGAGGTGCATTTGGTGTTGCCCTCAGCGGTAAAAGTATAGCTTGGCAAAAGGCGATTCCACTAAGTTCAGCTTTCACTCATATTTATTGGGGGGTTGCTACGTTGGTTTTCCTCGCCGGGCTCAGCTACCTGCTGTATCGAGCCAAACAGTTGTCTTCGCTCTCATCATTAGCCGCGAAATAACAGAAGAAAACCCCTTTTCTCGTGAAGAGAAAAGGGGTTTTGGTGTACGTGCCTAGCCCTTAGCGACCGCCAATTTCGATAGGCAAAGTATTGGATTTACCGACGGTGGTTTCCTTGGAGTCCTTGACATGGACTTGAATGTCCCAGATGCCGGATTTTAATAAGTTGCCTTCGACTTTTGCCGTAACGCGATGTTCATTTTCCCAGGTGGTTGGCACGTTTTTGCCATTCAGGGTCACGGAGCCAAGCGGCGGCAAATTATTTCCGCTCACGGTTAAAGTAACACTGGATTTACCGGATAAATCTAGGCTATCCGCTTCTACTTTATCGAGTGTAATCGGGCCAAATCCGAGCATATACTTGGAATTAATAATGGGTACTTTATAGTCTTTGTATGCATGTCGTTCCCCGAACATAATGTCATATTGCAAAGTATCGTAATCTTTGAGATCCTGCTCATTGATATGCATCGCCTCATAATAATCTTTGGGCGGGATGACAGGGATTTTCTTGGAAAGCTGGCTTAAGAAATCGGTATAATAGCTGCCTTGCTGTTTGGACAATTCAATCAGATAAGGACCTAAGAAGGAAGGACTGATATTCAATGTATCCTTGCGTTCGTCAAAATTATTCCAAATGACAAGCGGAACACTGTACATTTTTTTGAGAAAATCAGGATCGTCTTTGCCGCTAATATATTTCGTATCCATGTAAGTGGCATAATCATCGCCCAAGGCTGGAAGATGATCTCCCCAGAAAGCGATAATCGTAGGCTCATTCTTCTTCTCGTAGTACTCGACTAGTTCTTTCAACATGTTGTCCGAAGCATTGATGCCTTGCGCCAGCGTCTCAAGCATACCTCGCGAAGAAGCTGACATATCACCGGAAACGTCAAAATTGTTCTTGGGAAACTTGCCCGGGTAGAAATGAAAATGATTTTCCATCGTGTTGGCAAAGATGAAATCCGGACCTTCGCTAAGTTCCGTAGCATGAATAATGTTGGCTGCGACTTCGTGATCCGCGATATACGGACCTGAATAGTTGGGTTTAAAATATTCTATCGGAATATATTTCGAAAAGCCAAAATCCTTGTAAATGCGATTGCTGTTAAAGTACCAATTATAGAAAGGACTGATCGCTGTTGATGTGTACCCTTGTCTTGCGTAAATACTAGCTAAGGAATCGACTTCATTCGTAATGAACTGATTGTAAGCAATAGAACCTTGCGGCAAGAACCGCATGGAATTTCCGGTTAACACCTCAAACTCCACATTCGCTGTACCTCCGCCATATTGGGGGGAGAGCATGGTGCCGCTCGTCCCTTGCTGTTGCAGCTTATGGAAGAAGGGAATCGGATCTTTACTAAAGGTAGCCCCTTTAATTACTGTAGGATCCCAGAAAGCCTCGCTTAGCACGACAATCACGTTTGGTTTGATTGGTGTATTGGAATCTCCGGCTTTAATCGGCTTGGGCGTTTGACTAACGATAGCTTCTACGGCTTTGTCGTCATACCCCTCACGTTTATCATTCAACATCGACTTCGTATTGAGGACAGTAGCCAATGCATAGCCATTCGTTGTTGTATTCTCAACTTGGTTCCAGACGGACGCTTGGATGCCGAACCATTTCTGAATGGGAAGCGGCGCATCCGTATAGACCGCGGCGAGCATTGCTAGCCCAATGACAGCCAAAATTCCTCGTTCTTTTAGCGCTACTTTCTTCATAAATAAGGTTGTGCGGTATAACAGGAAATAGCTGCTGGCCACGAAAAGTAGCAAAATAAATAAAATATTGAAACTTAAAATATTGGAAATATATTTCACCATATCGGAAGCTTCACCGGCTAGAACAATGTCCCATGGTGTCAAAGGGACGCCGAGAATCTTTAGTTTAATCCCACTTATCAAAGCTAAGATAAGCAGAAAAGCAGCTATAATCCAATAGGCAATGCGTGTGCGACCAATTATCGCGATGAATAGGAGCACCAAACTGAGAACGATCCATTCATTAAAAAGGAGCTCAAGCACATGCTTATAACTCCAAGTGAGCGTTTCTATATATTGCCCGCGGCTCAGTATTTCCATAATGATTACTGGGATAAAAGCAAGCAAGACTAGCGGCCACCGTTGCCTAATCAAAAGCAAAAAGCGATCAAGTTGAGTTTTCATAGATTCTCCTGTTATTGAGGATTAAGAAATTGTAAATGACAACTGACATTATACCATGCGTGGCTGCAATATTCGATGGCAGAATATCTAACAATTTTTATAAGATTCGGAGATTGAAAAGCATCGTAATAGGGAGGAAATTGCGAGGTTTGTCGAGAAATAGGGAGATAGAGAAATGAAACGGAGGGGATTCGCCTTGGCCACTGAACAAGTGCAATATCAGAAGAAAGCCGCGATGCCGACGCAGCATCGAAGAATGACCAAAAGCACCCTATTGCGCCGAAGTGTTTTCTTGTTTATTGGTGCTGCTTTAATGTCCGTGGGACTGGAGATTTTCCTGGTTCCCAACAAAATTATTGACGGAGGCATTACCGGGATATCGATCATTTTGTCGTATCTAACCCATTGGCAAGTCGGGATATTTTTGACAACCTTGAACATCCCTTTCTTGTTTATCGGCTACAAAATGATTGGCAAAACGTTTGCCCTTTCGACATTTTTCGCGATATTGGTCATGTCGATTGGAACGGCGCTGCTGCATCCTGTCAAAGAGCTGACGAATGATCCATTGCTCGCGGCTGTATTCGGAGGGATTATACTAGGGATCGGCGTAGGAATGGTCATCAGGTTCGGGGGCTCGCTGGACGGGACCGAAATCATTGCTATTCTGGTTTCCAAGAAGCTGCCCTTTTCAGTAGGCGAAATTGTGATGTTTTTCAACTTATTCATTCTTGGCAGTGCGGGCTTTGTTTACAGTTGGGACCGTGCGATGTATTCATTAATTGCTTATTTCATTGCTTATAAAATGATTGATGTGACGATAGAAGGGTTCGATGAGTCCAAATCCGTCTGGATTATCAGTGATCGTTTCAGACAAATAGGGGAAGCTATCCTAGACAGGCTGGGACGCGGAGTGACCTATCTCGAAGGGGAAGGCGGGTTCACAGGAGAGGACAAGAAAGTGATCTTTTGTGTTATTACGCGGCTGGAAGAGGCTAAATTAAAGTCCATCGTGGATGAGCTCGATCCGAAGGCATTCCTTGCCGTCGGCAATATCCACGATGTCAAAGGCGGACGCTTCAAGAAGAAGGATATTCACTAATCCTTAATCCTTCTTATCGAATAACCCGAGTTCCCTGATTTTCTGGGCTGCATCCTTGCTGCTTGGACTTCCGAGTTTCTTCAAAATATGACCGACATGAATTTTGACCGTTCGCAAGGAGATAAAGAAACGGCTCGCAATCTCCGTTTGTGTATGTCCTTGATCGATCATCTCCAACACTTGAAGCTCCGTTGGTGTAATCATGTCGCTCACTTCTTTGACCTTGAATTGTTGTTCCAACTTTTTGAGTCGCCGGAATTCTTCGCGCATTTGCTCGGCAACTGCTGCATTTATGGCGGATTGGCGAGCATGCACGGCGCGAATAATGCCTGGGAGCTCCTCATAGCGGGATTTGATTTGATAATCGATTGCGCCTGCCTGGAAAGAGCGGAAGATGAAATCCTTTTCTTCCATGGAAGTAAGCATAATGACTTTAACTCCCCAAGACAGCACTGCTTGCTCCGCGAGTCCGATGCCTGCGGGTTCATCCTGCAGCATAATATCCATCAACAAGACGTCAACGCCAGGATCAGCGCTTGTAAATAATTCTCTGGCTTCCTCAGCGGTAGAGACAGTGCCTACAACAGTCAGATCGGCATGGCGATCGAGATAAGCTTTAAGACCGCGCAGCCAATCCCAATCATCCTCAACGATAAAAACGCGAATTGGTTCCAAAGCGGAGACCCCCTTATGTCTGTAATCGATTGCTAGGGAAGGTTAGAAAGACGCTGGTTCCTATCCCTAGTTCACTGCTTAGTTCCAGTGATCCTCCATGCTTCTTCATTACGCTGTAGCAATAGGCGAGACCGAGTCCGAAATTATTGCGACTGCCGCTCTTGGTTGTATAGAAGGGCTCCAACACTTGCTTGAGCACCGCTTTTTCCATACCTATACCGGAATCTTTGATCTCAATAACTAAATTTTTCTTGGCTTGAAAAGCGCGGATTGTTAGAGCCCCGCCTTGCGGCATGGCCTCAACCGCATTCATCAGGACATTGGTCAATGTTTCGGCAATTTGAACCTGATCCAAGAGAAGGATTAGGTTGTCGGAAACATTTTGCTGTACGTTGACCTTGGAGAGATAAGGACCAAGGGGCAGCACAACATCATGGATCAGAACAGCCACATGCACAGGAGTTTCTCTCAGCGGAAGCTCCTGTGTTTGCTCATGCACCCGCGTTATCATATCGCGGATATGGACGGAGGCATTCATCACTACATCTATGTCCTGGATGAGCTCCGGTTGGTTCGTTTCTTCCGCATGCTGTTTCATCTTCTCGAGGAATAACCGCATTTTACCGACGTCATTCTTGATGGCGTGATTTAAAATGGCGGTGCCCGAGGTGATGGCGCGGAGTGTGGAATCCAGCTTGCGGCGCTCGATGAGAAGCCTCATGCCGAGAAAGCCATATTTGAAGAAGATGTAGACGAAGAAAGGGACCATGAAGGCCAAAATCCAAACGTGATAGACCCACATCCGATAAAAGCCTAAGCTGGGCATCACGTAGTTGAGCACGCCTACGCACATAATCGGTGGGAGCAGGGCCAAACAGGTGTAAAAGTGCGTGCGTTTAGAGGCAGGCAATCTTTCTTTTTTTAAGATGATCAGGATGGTTCCAACTAGGATATAAGGAAAGGCCCAAGCAGCAACGATAGGGAAAGCAACGGGCATTTCTTCCGTATAGGCAGGTGTGAAAAGCAAGCAAGCCAGGACAGGTACAAGCAGCGCGAAGGGAAGCCAGGTCCGCATAGCTGCGCTTTGCCAAGGGGCGTTATATTTCAAGGAAAGCATGGCGAATGAATACGGCAAGCCGTAGTAAGAAATTAACGAACAGACCCCCATGAAATGGTACAGTAATGAACTGATAGACGGATTAGGCACCGTTTGTTGGATGTAGGGGATGAAGGACTCTGATAACACGGCAGCTAAAGCACCGAATCCTCCCGTAAAAACAACGGCGCTCATCCAACGCATCGTACTGGATCTAGGATCAACAATGACCAGTCCGAGTGCGATAAGCCATAATGCGAATAATACGAAAAGCATGAGTCCTCCGACGGTTGCGAGATTATTTCTTCTATTGTGGCATGGCTCTACCATTTGCACAAGAGCATCCTTTTCCAGTGAAGATGGAAGGATATAGGCGATTTCTCGCGAATAAGTGGTGAGAAGGGAGTTGGTTCTCATCGCTGGGAAGAAGTCTACAGCTGTATCTATCTTTAAAATGATCGGGAAAATACTTCTAACCCTTATTTTCATTGTTGTCATAACCGTGATATTATCAATTGCAGTAGCTGTTATTGTCATTCTTCGACACCCTGGTCAAGAGCTTGGCATGGCTGATGTGGCCAGTGATGGCTTCTTCGTGAAGGCGGCGTTATGGGCTCAAATAATAGGCTTTATTAGTGGCGTTCTCCTCTCTTATGCAATCTTTGAGCGTCGCAAAGGATGGCCGCTTGGTTTACACAGCAGCAAGATCAGCCGTAGGTTTGGTGAGGGCCTATTGACAGGGGCGCTATTAATTTCTGCGAGCACATGTGTGATCTGGTTGCTAGGCTACATCCTGTTCCACCGCAATCCGTGGTCGTCTTCGCTAGGATTTGAATTGGCAGGAGGTTTCTTACTATTTATCGGAGTTGCGATTAATGAAGAGCTTTTTGCACGCGGCTACTTGCAAGGGATCGTGAAAGCGCGATTCGGGACGATGGTTGCCGTTACGGTTTCGACACTCGTCTTTGCTTTGATGCATAGCTTCAATCCTGGTATGTGGAACTCGCCGATGCCGCTCATCAATTTGCTGTTAGCTGGCTTGCTGTTCGGTTTAAGCCGGGAATATTCCGGAGGTTTGTGGATGCCGATAGGCATGCACCTATCCTGGAATTATTTGCAGGGTTGCGTATTCGGCTTTCAGGTTTCGGGCACGCCAATGCCATCGTTGTTCACATTGAAAATGACTTATTCGCCGACTGACTTTCTGATTTCGGGAGGATCTTTTGGGGCGGAAGGCAGTATCGTTACGACGGGTGTGCTGCTTGTGGGCATCGCGGCAATCGTCCGATTTTATCGCAGACGATCAGGTTCTATCCATACGAACTAAGGAGGTTTCATGATGATGAATCCATATGAAATAATAACAAGTGAGTGGGAAGGTGAGTCGACGCTTCGCCTCGTCGACCATGCCGCTGGGGCCGAGGCCGAGATTATCCCGGCCATCGGACTGCATCTGTTCCGCTTCGATGTGCGGAACCAGTCTTACATCGCGAAGCCGGCCAGCGTGGCCGAGCTTCGCGTCAAGTCTTCTCGCTACGGCGTGCCCATTCTGTTCCCGCCGGGGCGCGTCAAGCAAGCGGCCTTCCCCTTCGAAGGCCGCGAATACCGGCTCCCAGCTAATCGGGAGCCCGATCATGCCCATGGCGAGCTGCGCGAGCGGCCGTGGAAGGTCGTTGCCAGCGGCGCGGATGCGGCTGGCGGGGCTTATGTCTCCGCGGAGTTTGATTTCGCGGAGCACCTGGACGTGCTGGCGTATTGGCCGCACGCCGCATGCTTTCGCTTCACGTACCGTCTGAAGGACGGCACGTTGTCGCTCAGCGGTGAAATCGCCAACCGCAGCGGCAGCACAATGCCGCTCTCGCTTGGATTTCACCCGTACTTCGCTTTCGCGGAAGGCGAAGCCAGCCGCGTGCGGGTCTTCATCCCCGCAGCGGCAGAATGGCCGCTGAGCGAGGACGGCTACGCGGCAGGGGAACCGACTCCGTCGACGCTGACAGCCGCGCTGAAGCAAGGCACGCTCGTTACAGAGCTGCCGAGTTATCCTGGCGGCTCGCAGATGCTAAGTGTCGAGCCAGGGCCGCAAACTTGCGAGCTTCATTATGAAGCGAGAGCAACGAAGCTCGTATTCAATATGGGAGACAAGTTTCCCATTCATGTCCTTTTTACAGCACCTTGGACGGAAGCTGTTTCTCTTGAACCCTATACAAGTATCATGAATGTTTTCAATGAGCCGTTTCATCCACAAGTATCTGGCGCCCAAGGGTTATCCGCGGGTGAAACCTTCTCGTTTGAGTGGTCGATCCGAATTGAGTCTTACCACGGCTCATAACTCATGCCAATAGAAGAGTAGCCACTATAGTTATGTTGATGCAATTCACGGATCAAACCGTCATTCTTCGCAGATAGAACCAGCGCGCCTGAGCGGGACGTATTAAAGGCATTCAATTCAACAATGCCATCAAGCAAATGGAAGTGCGTGCCATCTTGAAGGGCGATAGCAGGGCCTGTGATCCCATAGAAATTATGATAGTGACCGTAGCGAATGCCTGTGATGCCTTGATATTGATGAACATGACAATCATAAGCGGTCCCGTTCACGCTGAATGTATAAACCCTTATTAAGTGATGATGATCCAATTCATCTGAGGTTTTGGACTCAAAAAAATGCACATGCGCAGGCGGCGTGCGATAGCGAATGGCAAAAACCCCCTTTGGAAACAGGATATGATTTCATCCTATTCCTAAGGGGGTTTTGTCATGACGCAGGAAGCGGGTAAAAGTTGGATTGACCAATCTTCATTTTTTTATCATCATAGATGCGAACCTCAACTTGATGGGTTTTGTCAGCTGCTAGATGAGGATTAGCCGCATCAGATAAGTCAACGTAGAGCGTATCCTCACCGTCAAAATTTGATTTGAAGGATTGTCCGTCAATATAGACGTTGCATGAGGAATAGAAAGGTGTTCCGGTTACTTTAAGGGTATGTTCGCTGCGCAGCACTTTCGTTATAACAGGATCGCCATAACCTAGGACATAGGTAGGCTGGACAATGGTATCTTTGAATCCTTTGGCTTCATACCCATAGCGGCTGCCGAACAAGTTGTCGTATTGCAGCAACTCATAATTTGCAAGTTCGGATTCTTTGATTCCATACGAAGCCCACATTTCACTTGGCGGGATGACCGGTATGTTTTGCGACAACCCGTAGAGATAGTCTGTATAATAGCTTCCTTGGATGCCAGCCATATGAAGTAGTTTGGGGCCGAGGAAGGAAGGACTCAACTTGAGATCCCGTTTCTCTTGATCGGCTGGCAGGAAATTGTTCCAAATAAGAAATGGCGTGTAATGCGTTTTTGTATATAAATCAGGATCGTTAGGAAGCACATATTTGGCATCTCTGTAAACCTTATAGTCGTCTTCAAAGAACGGGAAATGATCTCCGAAAAAGAGAATAATCGTTGGCTCATCTTTTTTGGAATAGTAGTCCACAAGAGATTGCAGCGCCTTGTCAGTGCCCGAAATTCCCTGAGCATACGTTTCCAGAATACCTTTGGATTCCGAAGAAATATTTCCGGTAACAGTAATCGTGTTTTGAGCGAATTTCCCTGGCTTATACGGATGATGATTTTCCATGGTATTCGCAAAAACGAAATCAGGACCTGAACTTTTCTCAGTTTCCTCGATAATTTTTTTCACAACAGCCCGATCGGCATAATTAGGCCCTTCAAAATCATTGGGGAAAAATTCGCTTGCGATAAAACGCGAGAAGCCAAAATGCTTATATACTTTTCTGCTGTCAAAAAAATAACTGAAGAAGGGATTTATTGACGTAGCCGTATATCCTTGCCTTGTTGCAATGCTGGCTAACGAGTCCACGCCGTGGTTCAAGTATTGAATATACGGCAATATTTTATCGGGAGATTGACCGAAAAAACGCATGGAATTACCGGACAATACCTCAAACTCAACATTGGCAGTACTGCCTCCGAATTGCGGTGACAACATGTATCCGCTAGTAAATGTTTTTTGCAGTTTGTGCAGATTTGGAATAGGATCACGGCTAAATGTAATAGTACTCATTTGCGTCGGATCCATAAAAGATTCTCCCAACATGACAATGATATTTGGCTTTTTATCACTGGCAACTTTGTTTTCTGGAATCTGAGCTAGAATGGAATTAATAGCTTTTTTACTGTAGCCAGCTGGTTTGGACAAATTCAGAAAACCTAACATTTTGACAGATGAATAGAGGTATCCATTCTCGTCATAGGTAATCGTTTGATCCCAAGGAACAGTATATATCCCATATAGATTCATGAAAGGAATAGGCTTGTCCATATAAAGACTAACTGCCAAAACAATTGCAATAACCCCGTACACACCCCGTTCAATCCAAGTAAATGCGATGCTTTTTTTAAGAATCGACGTCAAATAAAACAACAGAGCAACGATCAATAAAAATGCCAGTATAGTTCCCATAATGTTAATCGATAAAAATCCTTTTAAAAACGCCCTGTACGCCATGATTTGATTATTAAAAAATAGGTCCCAAGGATAGTAAGGGGCACCGATCGCTTTTAATTTACTCCCGCTTATTGCAGCTAATGGAAGCAATACAATACAAAGAAGCCAGAAAGATAAGCGGTAACGGCCAGTTACAGCTATGAGAAATAAATACAAAGTTCCCACGACCAAATAAGCTAGAACCATCGATAGCGGGTGGCTCATTACCCATCTATGAAGCTCAACATAAGATCCTCTTTCCAAATATTCGACTAGTCCCATTAAGAGAAATGGCAAAACAACAATCAAAATGCGAGAAGGCAGATGCTTTAGTGCTTGCAAAAAAGTAGACATTCGAGGGCTCCTGTTCTAGGTATGCTGTTCCATTGTTCCATTCGTTCATTATCATATATCTGTAGGAAAGATGAAAGATGCCAAAAAAGGTTTCTAGAAAAAAAGTTGCCACAACCTAACCGCTTCATGCTATAATCAACATCGCTTTGCAAAGCAAAGCCGCGGTTCGTGAACTTCCCGCGTTATCAAAACTAGGGGGAATAGCATGTTTAATTTTGTATGGGGCGTAGGATTCGTCCTGGTTAATTTCGTATTGTTTCTTATCTGTTACCGGATGTTCGGGAAACAGGGGTTGTATGCGTGGGTCGGGGTTGCAACCGTTCTAGCAAACATCCAAGTAGTCAAAACCATCGATATGTTTGGGTTGGTCATGACACTTGGCAACACCATGTATGGCACTATTTATTTAACAACTGATTTGCTGAACGAGAAATACGGAGAAAAGGAAGCCAAAAAGGCCGTCTGGTTTGGATTCTTCACCTTGATCATGACGATCATCATTATGCAAATGGCGATGAAGTTTACGCCTCAGGAAAGCGATATTGGGCAATCTTCGTTAGAAACAATCTTTGGTCTATTGCCGCGAATAGCGCTGGGCAGCTTGACAGCGTATCTCATTAGCCAATTCCTGGACGTAAGAATTTACACCTATTTGAAAAAGATTTTCTCCGCACGCAACCAGCTCTGGATTCGCAATAACGGATCAACAGGTATCAGTCAACTGGTTGACTCCTTCGTCTTTTGCACCATTGCCTTTGCAGGCGTTTATGATTGGAATGTTTGGCTGCAAATTTTCTTAACCACCTACGGAATTAAATTTGTTATTTCAATCGCATCGACACCGGTGCTGTATATAGCCAGGAATTTTGAGTTTAAATCCTAAAAATAAAAACCGGCTTCTCTTAAATTCTAAGAGCAAGCCGGTTTTTGTTTTAAGATTTTTCCTCGCTAATCTGTTGTAAAGCTTGTGAGAAAGTTGCGGCAGGCTGTGCCCCGGTAAGTGCATACTTGTGGTTGATGACGAAGAAGGGGACGCCTGTAACACCAGCTTGACTCGCAAATTCAATGTCATCCTCCACGGATTCCAGCCCATCCTTAGCTTGTAGAGCTAGGGACAACTGCTCTCTGTTCTGACCTAACTGTTCGGCGAGATCAAGCAAGACTTCTAAATCGCCAACATCTTTTCCATCTTCAAAGTAAGCTTGAAACATGCTATCAACCAGATCCTTTTTAATCTCCAGTGGAGAAATAGCGAGGAGTTGATGTGCTTTTAACGTATTTGGCGACTTCTGCACTTTATCAAAATCGAAATGCAAGCCAGCCGCTTTGCCTGCATCCGTGACCTGCTGGAACATCCCTTTCAAACGATCTTCATCCGCACGCATTTTTTTCATCATGCTTTCTCGGAATGGCAAGCCATCGGCAGGTGTTGAAGGATCTAACTGGTAAGCTCGATAATGAATTTCTACAGGCTCAGCTGTAAAAGTAGCCAATGCATCCATTAAATTCTTTTTGCCAATCCGACACCAAGGACAAACAATATCCTGAAAAATTTCTATAATCAATTGATTCAATCTCCTTCGAAGAAAAAATAGTAACTATATTATTATTATATACCATTATTAATTCATCTGTCTAAATCGTTCCGGTGAATACGCCAGACCTGCCAATCACGACGAATTTAATGGGCTTTATAAACTCAAACTTCGCAGAGCGAAATTAGTCTTAAATCCTTGATACATATAGCAGAACCAGGATAATGATTGACCTCTTGCTAAAATAGAAAAACACCGCTTCGGTTTGGTATAGTGATTGTGACGAG
>NZ_BMHE01000030.1 GCF_014640555.1 Paenibacillus marchantiophytorum
CTTGCATGTATTAGGCACGCCGCCAGCGTTCGTCCTGAGCCAGGATCAAACTCTCCATAGTAGCGAACAATTGCTTGTCCGTATATCTGAAAGCTGAAATGCTCATTGACTTGCTAGCGAGATTTTACAATCTCTTTTTGAACGATTGCTCGTTCGTGCTTACTCACTCGTTGTTCAGTTTTCAAAGATCAATTTCTTCCATATTCATCCTTCGCCCCTCAAAGGCGACTTGATCAATATACCACATCAGCCTATTCGATTGCAAGAACTTTTTTTAATTTCTTTCGTTCTTTTCGTTCGACCGCCGAAGCGACAAGGAGTAATATAACAAAACTAAAAACAGAATGCAAGCTTTTTCTATATAAATAAAAATGAATAGGAACGCGTATTCATTCGCGCACTCCTATTCACTTCTAATCATTATGAATTTTCACACTCAGTACTAGACCCATACAAAGCATATTAGTCATCAAAGAGCTGCCTCCATAACTAACGAAAGGAAGTGCAATCCCTGTAAGCGGCATTAAGCCCGTATGCATGGCAATATTCTCGAAGATTTGCAAAGTAAACATCGAGATTACACCAATAATGATATAAGAGCCTGCGAGATCTTTAGATGCTATGGCAATATGGATCATTCGATAAATCAAGAAAAAATACAAGAAAAGCAGCAAGGACGATCCTACAAAGCCAAACTCTTCTCCAATTACAACATAAATGGAATCTGCATAATCATACGGTATATAACCACCATGAATCATTGTCCCGTGCAGATAACCCTCACCCATTAATTGTCCGGAACTTACTGCCTTTATTGAATTAAGAACATGATAACTTTGGTCTGGATCGCTGGCAGGGTTCAGGAACGTTTGGATTCTATGCAGTTGATGAGGCTTGACGATTTTATTAAACAACGGCAAATTGTAAAAATATAGAGCTGTGACGCTGCCAATTACCCCAACAATCGCACTTCCCCCGACTAAAGCGAGTTTAATCGGAATTTTACCAATCCACATCATACCGATTAAAATACATACAAACACAATGGAAGTACCTAGATCCGGCTGTTCCAGAACGATAAAGAAAGGAACTCCTACTATAACAATCATCGGTAAGATATCACGAATCGGACGCAAGTACTCTCCTTTCCTAGCACTCAGCATCTTGGCAAGAAGTAAAATTACGAAGATTTTGACAAGCTCAGAAGGTTGAAATTGCATAAAATGAAGGTTAATCCAACGCGTGGAGCCATTAATTGTCATTCCTTTGAACTTAACAAAGAGAAGCATGAGTATGCCGGCAGCATATAAGTAAATTGAAAAGTGCTGAACAATTCCTTTGTAATCAACAAGAGCTATGGCTAGCATAACGATAAAAAACACAAAAAACATGACCAAGTTGTTTATATGAAGCCCCGCGTATTTCGTGTTACTGGTTGCGCTATAAATGGCCATAGTGCTGATAACCATGAAACATAGCAAGATAACGAGCGTTGTGACATCGATTTTTTTGCCTCTAAATAGGATTTCTTTAAACACTTCATTTCCCCTGTTCTCTTCATTCTCTTTCTATCATAAATGAGTTGATAGGCATGTTACAAATATCACTTCAAGGAAATAAAAAAAGCTATGGGATTCTCCCACAGCTCGACGGTCATTCCATTTATTTTATTAACCTTGGCTTCCAATAAAAACATACCGAGCTACAACCAGAATAGCCAGAACCCACATTAACCAGTGGATCGGATATTTTGTCTGACTTTTGCCGCTTAAGTTAGAAGCTGTTGCAAGAACAACATAGGTCACAATACCAAAAGAAATTCCGTTGGCAATATTGTAAGTGAAAGGCATCAAAACAATGGTAAGAAAAGCTGGAATCGCAACAACGAAGTCTTGGAAGTCGATCTCACGAATGGATTGAACCATAAGCACACCAACCACGATCAGAGCAGCCGCTGTAGCGGAACCTGGAATTAACATAGCAATTGGAGCCAGGAACAAAGCAAGCAAGAAACACACGCCTGTTGTTACTGCCGTTAAACCTGTACGTCCACCTTCAGCAACACCTGCCGCGCTTTCAACGAAAGCCGTAACCGTACTTGTTCCAACCAGTGCACCGCCGCTAACCCCGATAGCATCTACGAACATTGCTTTACCAACACGTTTGTTGCCTTCTTCTTTGTTCTTCATCATCCCTGCACGGTTAGCAGTTCCAACCATCGTACCGAAGGTATCAAAAAGCTCAACAAACGTAAAAGTAGCAATCACGGAGACAATCCCCGTTGTCATGATGCCAGCAAAATCAAAATCCGCAAAACGAAGCTTGGACAAATCCGGAACCCATGTCGTATCTGCACTAGTCAACGTACTCAAGTTAACCAGACCCATGAAATAACCAATCACCGTAGTTGCCAAAATACCGATCAAAATCGCTCCACGAAGACGAAGCACCATAAAGACGGAAATCAACAGGATCCCGATGATCGTTAAAATAACACCCTTATCATGTAAAGAACCTAAATGGAAGATCGTTTCAAAGGAAAGGACATCGGTGTACTGATGCGCTTTAAGATCTTTGCCGCTTTCGACAGCAACGCTTAGGATACCGCTGTTTTTAAAACCGATCATTGCGATAAACAATCCGATACCTACAGTAATCGCATGTTTCAAACTGTCCGGTACAGCAACGAGAAGCATCTGCCGAACTTTCGTAACCGTTAATATGATAAAAATAATCCCCGAAATAAATACGGCGGTTAGAGCCATCGAAAACGTAAACTTTCCTTGCGAAGTTAAAATGATCGTTGCAAAATACGCATTGAGGCCCATTCCCGGAGCCAACGCAACAGGAAAATTAACGAACAATCCCATCGCAATCGTCATTACACCCGCCGCAATCGCTGTAGCCAAGAAAATCGAAGTCCAGTCACCGCCGGTAGCCCCCGATTTAAAAGCACTAAGCACGTCCGGGTTTACTGCTAGGATGTAAGCCATGGTCATGAACGTAGTAATCCCCGCCATGATTTCTGTTCTTACGGTCGTACCGTTTTGTTTCAGTTTAAAAAAGCGATCCATCTTCCTACTCCTCCTAAACGTATGGTGGGGAACAGCAAAAAACCCAGAATCGTAATGCTGATTCCGGGTACGAAAAAGGAGCTTCTATATGAGAGCTGCCTTCGATGCTAGGTGCAAAGTGTAGTAGTAACTCATACAGATACCGTTCCTTTTTTTCGTAGCCAGATCATTTGCGGTGATCTCGTAGAAACTCTCGGGCCAATCCCCAAGATTATACGAAAAACTGTTATCCATCTCACATTTTAGTAGGGAACTACGCTGGTGTCAATAAAAAAGACGAACATTCTTGTGGTATTTTTTCCTAGAACGTTCGTCTTTTCTGACTTTCCTATTAATGGAACTCTTCAAAATACTCACTAAGTATTCATATTATATCAAGATATGTATTTACAGTATTTACAACGTCTAAATGAATACCAACAAATTATCTAGATGTTTTAGGTTTATTATTTGAAACGTAAGAGGTATTATTGTTAATTAATTCAGTTATTACATCAATTTGTATAAATCAAATATGTTTATCGCACTAAGGTAACTGGGAACCTTACTGGTGCTTTATTGGGATCATCTCCTAAAAGGACTGCATATTCGAACGTAGTTGAATTAGGCTATACGATTGCCAGATAACATCTATGTTCCTTTCACTACAAATTAAGGAGTTGCATTAATAATGTATTTTGAAGATATGGATACCAGTCTTCTAAAACAAAAAACTAAAACTGAGTATTTTCAATATGTAGACACTAACTTTACAGCTGTTCCATGTGCGTATCGTAACATCGAAGAGTATTCTAATTGAAGTTAGATTAGAAAATCTTAAAAATGAGTCTAAAGAAATGTTTAATTTGTTGTTAAATCAAAAAAAGTTAAATCCCTTGGTATTGGATTTATATCACTTTCGCGGAGTATCTATTTCATCCGGTAATATTAGGCATGTAAAATTAAGCCGCAAATTTGAGGCGCCTATTTATGGAGATTTGGTAACCCCAAATCATATTCAGGAATTCGGTGAAATATGGAATCATATAAAAGGAATGTATTCTGATAAGAAATATGTGCAGCTTTATCCTAATTGGTTTTTCTCTAACCAATTACTAAATTCAAACGTCATGAAGTATTTTTCCAAAGCCTGCAATGAAGCTTATTTGTGTGTAGATAATACAACTTTACGCGTAAATGAGTTAATCCTTTCTAATGATGAAAAATGACTGTTTTCTTTTCCACGATCAGTTCTTTAATCTTGGTCATAAGAAAAACGGCTTCGCCACTCTGATAGATCAGCCTCTTCTTAGCGGTAAAACCTAGTAAGGGAACTAGGGGACGCTAATTAGGCAAAAAGTAGGGATGCGAGGGGTATAGCGGAACTACAGGGTCTTATTTCCACAAAAAGCGTTGAAATTCCCATGAAACAGCAAAATAACGTACTGTAGTTCCCTCAACTTCCCGATACTGACACTTTTGGCTAGAATAGCGGACCGTAGTTCCCTTACGTCCGCGCGAGGCAGCTGGAGTATCTCCGCGTTCACTCCAAAACATATAAACTCTTATAAAAAAACTCCCTTCTATTTGCTAAACAACGCAAATAGAAGGGAGTTTTTTTAAATATATTATTCCAACCTATTCCCACTCAATCGTAGCAGGCGGTTTGGACGTAATGTCGTAGACGATACGGTTCACGTTCTCGACTTCGTTCACGATACGAACCGAGATTTTCTCAAGCACATCCCACGGAATACGCGCCCAGTCGGCGGTCATTCCGTCGATGGAAGTCACGGCGCGGATACCTACGGTGTAGGAGTATGTTCTGGCATCGCCCATAACGCCAACGCTTTTCATGCCAGGAAGGGCTGTGAAGTACTGCCAGATCTCGCGATCCAAGCCGGCTTTGGCGATTTCATCGCGCAGGATGGCGTCGGATTCACGGACGATTTTCAGCTTGTCCTCGGTTACTTCACCAAGCACACGGATCGCTAGACCCGGACCTGGGAAAGGCTGTCTCCAGACGATCGCGGAAGGCAGACCGCACTCTTCGCCGACTTTACGCACTTCGTCTTTGAACAGGGTTTTGAGCGGCTCGATCAGCTTGAACTTCATATCTTTCGGCAGGCCGCCAACATTATGATGGGATTTGATCGTTTGAGCAGTAGCTGTACCGCTCTCTACGATATCCGTGTAAAGCGTGCCTTGCGCCAAGAACGTGAAGTCGTCGAATTGAGCGGACTCTTCTTCGAATACACGGATGAACTCCGTGCCGATAATTTTACGTTTTTGTTCCGGATCGTCCACACCGACAAGCTTGCCGAGGAAACGGTCACGCGCATCGACTTTAACCACTTTCATATCGAATTTACCGACAAATGTATCCATAACGCTCTCTGCTTCGCCTTGGCGCAGCAAGCCATGATCAATGAACATACACGTCAGCTGGGCACCAATGGCTTTATGCAGCAAAATAGCTACAACGGATGAATCTACGCCGCCGCTAAGCGCGCATAGCACTTTCTTGTCGCCAACTTCTTGGCGAAGCTCTTTGATCATATCTTCCACGAAAGAGGACATCGTCCAGTCGCCTTCGCAACCGCAAACGCCATAAATGAAGTTATGGATCATTTCGTTCCCTTGCAGGGAGTGACGAACTTCCGGGTGGAATTGAACCGCGTGAATATTGCGCTCACGATTACTCATTGCTGCAATCGGCAGGGAATCCGTGCTTGCTTCGATCACGAAGCCATCCGGAAGAACGGAAACGTGGTCACCGTGACTCATCCAGACCGTTTGCTTCGCATCCAAACCTTTGACGAGCGGGCTTTCGTTCGAAAAGGAAAGATCTGCTTTGCCGTATTCACGCGTATGCGCGCGTTCTACTTTACCGTTCAATTGGTGAGCAATCAGCTGCATGCCGTAGCAAATCCCCAAAATCGGAATACCCAAATCGAAAATGGCTGCATCTACTGCTGGAGCTCCTTCTCCGTATACACTTGACGGACCGCCTGAGAACACAATCCCCTTAGGCTGAAGCTCACGGATTTTCTCCATCGTGGTGTTGTGCGGCAGCAATTCGCTGTACACGCCCAAATCACGAATCCGTCTGGCAATCAGTTGGTTATATTGGCCTCCAAAATCTAAAACGACGATCATTTCACTCGGTTTACTCATTATCCGTTCCTCCTAATTTCATAGCGAGTGGGCTTGTACCCCTAACGCTATTTATAGGTACTAATTTTAAACATTAGGTACCTAGGATGTAAAGGGGGTTAATGTGTCTTTTGAATGGCTTTCCAAATTGCCGTGATTTCCCGCTTCGAATAGGGCAGCGAATGAGCTGCATCATAACGCACGCTTTCGTAGATCTGGGCAAACGACAATAAGGCTTGCTGCTGGGCAGGACGAAGGAATTTCAAGGCTCCGATATACTCACGGATCGTTTGATCTTTGGATTTCAGGCCATATTTGCGAAACAACTGCATCCATAATCGATCCATATAAGGGATCAAGGGGTGGGAATCAGATGGCCTGTTTATGTAAAAGGGAACATGGAGCCGCCCTGCATACAGATAACCTTTTCGCCTGAGCAATAGAACAAGACCCGCAAATAAGAAACAACAGCCGATGAGGATCATGAATGCTTCCCGATACTGATTGGCGATATGAATAAGTGTCTCCTTCGTTGTTTGAAGCCATTCACTTGGATTTGCAGTAAATCGGTTCGGTTTCGTGATGTTGGCCAGAGAGGCCGTCATTTCGGATCGCGCCATGGCCTCCGTCGTCAAAATCTCATGTGGATAATCCAAAGACATCCCTGAGAAACCCGGCGTAGGTTCAAAAGGCACCCACCCTGCGGAAGGAAAGTAGACCTCTACCCACGAGTGCGCATCCTGGTTACCCACCGCCACTTCCTTGAGCTGTTCATCCTCGCTTCCCTTCAGCAGCGTACCTGGTGCAAATCCTTTGACCCAACGGGCCGGAACACCGACGGAACGAAGCATGACGACCATCGAAGTTGAAAAATGATCACAATACCCCATCTGATCAACGAATAGAAAGTGACTGACAAAGTCTTCATTGCGGCTGGGATGCGTCGACTTTTCCAAACTATAGGGATAGGTGTGGCTCAAATACTGTTCAATCGCTACGGCTTTGGCAAATGGCGTCGGACTGTTCGCTGTCACCTGCTCAGCCAAGCTCCGTACAGACCGCGGCAAGGAAGCCGGCAGTTGCAGATACTCACTCGCAAGTCCAGCCGGATAGCTGGTTGTATCTGTACTTAGCAGAATCGGATCAACTTGTACGGGTTGGACAGTGACTTTGTAATACGATAAGGGATCCATGATCTCCGGAAGAGATATTTTGCCTGAAGCGGCGGACACCAGCAAGAAATCTGGTGATAGCGGTTTTCCTTTTTCGGTTAAGAGCATGTCGACGCTCTGTAGTTTCCCACCCAGGAATAGTTGCTTACTCGGCGATTTGTCGCTCCATAATATTTCCTGTGTAAGTGCCCGATTCGTACCCGCTGCCTCATTCGCTGGGATCGGTTCCGGTGTAACACCGGTTTGGGTCCAACCTTTGCCGTCGTAGACGTTTTTGGATTCTCCGCGCCAGTACGTTAATTCGGAGGTTTTGGCTGTAAATACGGTTGTTGTGTCCACCTGGAGTGGACCTCCGAGTGAGGAGTCGTCCTGCCCGTACCCGGATTTGGCTATCGCCGTGCTAGATGCTTTATCACCATTGTATAACTCGAACATACGATCATATAAATATCCCCAACTAACCGGTTTCATTAAATGAGTTGGCTCCGCCTGTTTCGCGGAGAACCACCCCGCACCAGCAAGTGCAGCAACAAAGACGAAACTCACAGCAAGCCATTGAAAGAAGCTGCCCGGGCGCACAGATGTGAACCCATAGGTTTGTTCAATTCGCGAGAGGTTGAGCAGGGCCAGAAGAAATAAGCCATAACCGATGGTGCGCATAATCCCCGGCACTGTATCCGCGCCTAACATTACTTGCAGCAATACCAAATAGATAAGGGTTGTCCCAACAAACCACAGGCTGTGTTGCCTTTGCAGCATAAGCGCCTGCACCACGGAAATCAGCAGTGACCAGCCGAGCAGAAACAACAATGTGCGCAACTGACCGCTGATGAGGTCAAAGTGAGCTCGCGCAAGGTGACCGATATCCTGAGAAAGCATGTTCACCAAATCGATGACCCATGCTCCGCTCAGAAACCCATTGCGATCAAACATAAACCCTATGAAAAGCACGATGACCACGACTTTGGAAATCCATGCCCCAATCAGGGGAACTTTGCAGCAGTCTATCGCGATGCAAATCCCGAACACGACTAGAATCGGGCCGATTTGGATGTCAGCGTCTGCCATCCAGGCCAATGGGCGAAGCCATTCTGAGATGAGCAGGAAAAGCAGCAGTGAGATAAGGCAATCGCGGAAGAACGTGCTTGGTGTGGTTAGAGATGCTTGCGGGATGGCGCTTGCCCGGAAGAATGGACGTGATGGGATGGCGGCGGGGCGTGAAGCGTGTGAAGGAGCGCCTGCGCGGCGCGGCTCAAGCGGTTGCATCCGCAACACCCCCTTGCTTGGGCCACTGGCTCAGCGGATGCGGCACTTCCGTGAAGCTGCAGCCTGCGGCCTGCAGCTGAGAAGCCCCTTCTCTCTCGGCGACCGAGAGAGAGGGCCGCGCGTGCACGTAGATCACGTGCACGGACCGGCGCCTGGTGCCGCTATCCGCGATCGCGCGCACCAGCGCCAAATCCAGCGTCGATGTGATGCACAGCATCGACGTATCCAGCGGCAAGGCCGCCGCTTCTTTCCTGACGAGGTCAGGAAAGCTTAGGGCGGGCTTGCCGCCCACGCTCGCGAGTACTTCGTACGCGAGAGGCAGATCGGGGCGAATCGTCGGAGCGATTCGCCGGCTGTTCGAGCTGCTGGCGAAGCCGCAGCTCTCGCGCCCGCCCGCCGCGGCTTCGAAGAAGCCCGCCGCAAGGGCAACGCCCTTCTCCAGCAGCGGCTGCGCCGCCTCCGCTGGACCCGCCGCAGGCGCGGCATCGAGCAGCAGCATCCGCTTCGCGGATGAGGCTTGCTCAGGGTCTTTGACCATCAGCCGGCTTAGCCGGGCTGTGGACTTCCAGTGGATGCGGTGATAGGGATCACCGCTGACATATTCACGCACACCGCTGACCAGCGGCGTCTCGGATTTGGGGCCGCGGGCAGTAGGCACCTCGCCATCCTCGGCCTGGAACATCATGACCGATCGGTCCAAGCTAGCGGGCCGTGGATAAACGACACACCGATGCAGATCATCTCGGTGAACTTTGCGAATAGCAAAACCAAACAAATCACCGGATACGGCCTCAAAGCCCGCGAAACGATAGACGCCGCGCATCAGACCGGTTATTTTGTAATGCAGCACTAATTCGGATTGAAACCACGGGAACAGCAGCTTGCTGTAACTCAATTTCGCTCCGCTTCCTTCATGGACCCAATTCTCCCGCATGACAATCCAAGGCAAAGGCATGCGCGCCCGATAATTCACGCTTAATCGAACCTTTACTTCCTCCCCCGAAAGGAGTACTTCACTGGACAGGTGTCTGCTGACCGCCAATCCTTGCAGCGCAAACACGTAAAATAGGCCAGCTTGCAGCCAAATCAGCAGCAAACAAATTCCCAAATACCAAGCAGCGAATCCGCCCTGCCAATAGACCAAACAAACAGCAAGCACACACCCAACCATGAGCAGCGATGATTTACCCCAGCTTTTCATAGATAGGCCCCCTACTTCGAAGAAACATAACGAAGAACAGGAGTTTGCAACGCAGCGATCAAACCAGACAAAATCGTGTCAGCCGATTTGCCTGTCATACGGGCTTCTGAGGTCAATAGAAGCCGATGCGCCCACACAGGGAGCACCAAATTTTTAATATCGTCAGGCACTACAAAACTTCTGCCCTTCATATAAGCGGATGTTTGGGAAGCGCGCATCAACGCATAGGAAGCTCTTGGACTTGCGCCCAAGTACAAATCAGCATGAGCTCTCGTCGCTACAGCAAGACGGACAATGAATTCTTTTAGCGTGTTATCCACATGAACTGCGGCGGCTTCTTTTTGCAGCTGAACGAACTCATCCTGTACGATTACCGGCCTCAGATGATCCAAGGGTTGGCGATCCTGAAACCGATCCAGCATCAGGATTTCCTGCTCCGCAGTTGGGTAGCCAAGCGTCAGCCTCATCATGAAACGGTCCATCTGCGCTTCCGGCAGCGCGTAAGTCCCTTCGTAATCGACCGGATTTTGCGTCGCTAACAGAACGAAGGGTTTGGGCAACTCATAACCAACGCCGTCAATCGTTACCCGCTTCTCCTCCATCGCCTCCAAGAAAGCCGATTGCGTCTTAGGAGAGGTGCGGTTGCATTCATCTGCCAATACAATAGGTGTCATTAAAGGACCAGGACGAAATTCAAAATCTCCTGATTTCGCATTAAACACAGACACTCCTGTCACATCCGAAGGCAATAAATCCGGGGTACACTGAATTCTCTTAAACTCGCAACCAATCGTCTTAGCCAAAGCGCGCACGAGCATCGTTTTGCCCACACCTGGCACGTCCTCCAGCAAGAGGTGGCCGCCGCTCAGCATGGCAATGAAAGCCTGTTCAATCGTTCCTCTTTTGCCAACAATAACTTTCTCTACGTTCATGATCATCCGTTCCACAAGAGGCTGTGGCTGATCGAATATCCGGGTTTCTGACGCCATAGACAAGAAGCCTCCTTCATAAGGTATGCTTCTAGTTTTTCCATCCCTCTACTATTTTAGACATGACCCCCCATGGTAAAAAGAGAGTTTTTTAGAAGACTGCTAGTCTCTTTGAATAAATAGAACTGGCGGAAAGCCATAGACACTTCGCGTCTGCTTGGTTCAATGACAGAATCTGTAATTCGTCCACCTAACAAATCTATCGTTTTGCGCAATGGCACAATAATTTTCCCTTCCAGCAGTTCCATATCCGCCAAAGAATAGGAAGCAGAAAGCGTACCCAACGTAAACAACCTGATGCTTCGAGCCGTCAAATCATACTCCAGATCATAGACCCCATAATGCGCGTTAGCCGTCCTCGTCTCTGCCTGCCACTGGACATCCCCCCCTATTTTCTCAATGAGAAAACGCAGCGGCAATTCAATCCGATTCGCGCGCAATTGATACTCTGTCGGCTCCAAAGTGAAGCTGCTGCCTCCCGAGATATGTACCTCCAGAGGTATAGCCGATTGTGCGGATAATATTCGCGCCGACTCTTCTCTCGCCACCTTGGTCTGTTGAATAAGCTGCTGCTCCGCTTCTAGCTGGTTTGAATCGGGCTGAGACAGATGAGCTACAGCATACTGCTGCGTTTCCTTCAGAAGCGCTTGAAAGTGCGCTAGGTTCATGTTTCTTGACCACTTCGGTTTCCCGAGTGAGAATTGCTTAGGCTTCACTTGCGTCGTAAGCGGAGCGAAGGCGTAGCCTAGCTTTTTATAATAGGCGATCACTTGCGGCAATACCTCTACCGTCGATTCATGCCCAGTGCCATCATGGAATAAAACGGTAATCTCATGCTCAAGCGGCGAATTTTTCACGGTTTGCCAAATTTCATTAACGGGGACATGCGCTCTTTTGGAATCGCCGCTATCTACATTCCAATCCACGGTTGTATAACCTGCTTGTTCCAGGAAGTAGTAGTAATAGGCATCGAAATTCGTATAGGTCCCCCCTGGAGCACGAACCAGTTGCGGCCGCACATCCACGATATCTGCGAATACCTCTTCGCTGCGCTGCACTTGATCCCAAAACGTTTGAAAATCGCTATAGAGCTCTTTATATACATGATTATAGGAATGATTGCCTAAGGTATGTCCTTCTTTCACAATTCTTTTGACCAAATCCGGATGCGCTTTAGCCTGTTCGCCAAGTGCGAAAAACGTAGCTTTCACATCCTCTTTCTCCAAAATATCCAATACTTGCGAGGTCAGCTTGCTCGGACCATCATCAAACGTCAAATATACGGTTGGCTGTTCTGGTGTTTCATACGTCTTCTCATTCTTCTCGTCCGCAAGTCGCTTGCCTGTTTGCAGTTTGTGATAAAGATCTTGCCCCTCATTCGCATCGTCGGCAGCTTGCGCTGGGATCACATAGGAAAAGAGAGAGACTAGTAATAGAACTACTAACGTAATTTGAATTCGTTTCTGCCAAATGGCTGCACGTTGTACCTGAAAGCGCATCCGATGATCCCTCCGCTTATTCTATCATTTTGCTTTGCTGATAGAGTATATGGAAGAATGACCCAGAGTATGTCACTTCTATGGAACGAAATGAAGAGGAATTCCAACGGGCTGCGCAGAATGAACTTAACAAAGATGAAGACGACAATTTTCGACAGGAAGCAGGGGGTTGCGGTGAGTTTTTCGACAAGCCTATTCGGGCAAAATCAAACTAACAATTCACAGGTGTCACTGAGGGACAAGGATGTAATTCGCAGAAATTTTGTTGTGTTTTTAGCGATTGCTGCCACTACATTAATGATTTACATGAGCATTTTCGCTTTAGGCGCCAGCATGATGGACATGAAAATGAAATTTACGATTATCTTTGAAACCTCGATTTTAGTGATTTACGGTTATTTGCATTTCAGCAGAAAACTCATCCACTATTTATGTTATTTTGCCATTATCGCAAGCGGTGTAAGCACGACGGTTCAGCTCATGACCAATGCCGATATCACCAATATATTCTCCATTTACTATCTGATGATCATGGCGCTTATTTTCATGCGAATGATTCCGTGGCTGATCAGCGCCGCCTGGGGACTTTTCCTTATTTGTTATATGTTTATAGCCCAAAAAGATGCCCTTCACTTGGATCCCAAGGTTGCCCCGACCTACATCATTTATTTCATCTTAATTAGCGTCTTAATGTTCGCTGCTCTGAAAGTGTCGGGCTATATGAACAAAAGCATGTCCGAGGCTAGGTCACAAGCGGAGCAATTCCTTGCCCTGCAGCAAGAACAGCGGGAGAAAGCATTGAAGCAAGTGACCTTGGTTACAGAGCATTTGCAATCCATTACCAAGTCCGGTGAAGAAGACGGGTCCTCCTTTGATGAAATGAATAATGCCTTCCAAGATATCGCGACAGGCGCAGGCGACCAAGTGGATTCGACCATTTCCATTAATGATTCCGTAAACCACATGAACGGCCTTATCAAAGAGATGTCCAACTCGATCCATACGCTGCTTGGCAAAACAACGGAAGCCGCCTCCCTATCTGATCAAGGAAGAGGCCGGATGGAGCTGCTTTCCGATACTTTCGCGATCTTCACTAAGGACATTGAAGCTGTGTCGCAAGATACGGTGTCCCTCATTGAACGCTTGGACGAAACCAGCCAATTCAGTGAAACGATTCAAGATATTGCGAATCAAACGAATTTACTTTCCCTCAATGCCAGTATTGAGGCAGCCAGAGCCGGGGAGCACGGGAAAGGGTTCGCTGTCGTTGCGAATGAAATTAGAAAACTAGCCGATATGACGGCTAAATCGGCGATTCGTATCTCGGAGCAGCTGCAGGAGTTCACCTCATTGTCCAATCAAACCCGCTCCCGTATGGACCAAGTTTCCCAACGCATGCATCAAAGCAATGAGATCACGGGCCAAACGAAGCAAGCCTTCGAGTCGATCACGGATTCCGTTACGATGCTGAAAGAGCTCTCGACAAGCTACGGCGATTTAATGGACCGCATCAGCAATTCATCGGTTACGATTAGCGATTCCACGAACAATCTTGCTGCTATTAGCCAAGAAGCTTCAGCAACACTCGAGGAGTTGTCAGCCACGCTGCAATCCTTGTTGATTAACAATCGTAAGAACCTGGATCGGATTAAAGAGGCTGAGATGGGTTTGCGGTTGGTTACGGAGTAAGAGAAAAGGAGAAAAGGAGTTAAGCGGCTGGTTCGCTTAACTCCTTCTTTGGGTCTTGGCAGCAACTGCCCTACTTCCCCTCAGTCCCCCAGAACTGCGTCCAAAACAGACTGCACGTGATTCTTAATCCTCACCTTCGTCCATTCCTTCACCATGTATCCCTCTTCATCAATGAGAAACGTAGAACGAACAATCCCCATGTATTCGCGTCCATATAACTTTTTAAGCGCCCATACGCCGAATTGCTCAGCCACCTGATGCTCAGGGTCTGAGAGCAGCAAGAAAGGCAATTCAAACTTGGCGATGAATTTATGATGGGCATTCAGCTCATCAGGGCTGATCCCAATTACCTCTACTCCAAGTTCTGCAAACTTGCCATTATAGTCCCGGAAATCACAGGACTGCTGTGTACAGGTAGGGGTATTGTCTTGGGGGTAGAAATAGATAACCAGCTTCTTCCCTCTATAGTCCCGCAAGGATACGTTGTTTCCATTCGATGCAGGAAGTGTAAAATCAGGAGCAAGACGTCGAATGGTCTCATTTTCTTTTTTCTTAGCCATCAATAGGTTCTCTCCTCTATCTCTAGTCGTTGATTTATTCTGTTATTTTCTTCAAATCACTTACTTGCAGCGAAGCCTCACGATTCGTATCATGAAAGACAACCCTAACTTCTAACTCGTAATCAGGATTCAAATCAAACGAAAGTATGGTGCATAATCTACCACGATTCTTCGTTTTCCTAGGATTATCCGGGGCAACAACATAGGAGCCCCCAATGGCAAGATTAACGGTTTCATTCACTGTATCTGCAACCCTCTCATGTTGTATTTGGGCAACACTTAGTTACTTTACTATAATCGTTCTATCATCTTACTTCCAAAAGATCTTTCTAGCAATTAACTAGCCATATTTGTCAAAACTAGCTTTACATAAGAAATATATGGTAATTTAAATAGAGTTCTATCACATTTGAAGGAGTGAACTGTCGCCATGATACCTATCAAACGCACGTCCTTACTCGCCGTCCTGGGATTAACGCTAGCCGTCCCTTCCCTAACTGTCTCTGCCGCAACACCTGCGGACAGCTCGATGATGACACGCGGACAATTTATTAAACAAATTGCCGACGAGCTCAAACTGGCACCTGCGAGCAACCAAACCTTGCTCCCGTCTGATGTAGGAGCACAGTCTCCTTATGCCGATGTTGTCCGCGTCATGCGCGAACGCCAAATCCTGCAAGGCTATTCGGACGGAACGTTCCGACTCGATCAAGCCGTAAGCAAAGAGGAAGCCGCATTTATCCTGGGTCGCTTCCTTGGCCTGTCAGACAGCAAAGCTGCAGCTAAATTAAAGAGCGATCTCGCTGTCGATTTCGGCTCTAACGCTGGAATTAGCCAAGCGATTGCCGGAGCCGCAATTAAGAAAGCCTTGGCTACGGATTCAACTATCGCTACCTGGTTAGCAGCAGATCCCAGCTCCCCCACAGAACTAAAAACGTTCCGAGCTCATATGGACATGGCCATGGACATTTTCTTTAAGCCAAGTGCTGAATTCCCTGGAGACAGCCTTCAAACTGAGGCTAATTCGGAATTGGTGTTTAGCGCAGATCAAGGTATTCATCAAACTATAACGACTACTGCTCCTGGTCCTGACATGAAGCCTAGAACGGTTAAGATGGAGCAATATACGGTTAGCCAAGGCACCTATATGCATATGCCAAATGCCACGAACGACGGCTTTGAATGGTATGATTTATCCAAGCAAATGCCATTTACGTTCGACCAGTTGATGGAGTTGCAGAAGAAAAGTCTTGAAATGAACAAAACCTTAGTCACTCCATATTTCTTCTACAAGGACCTCGGTACTACAGAGAAGGATGGGAAGAAGCAGCGCAAGGTTTCAATTCAAGGCAAATTGACGAATTCAGCCGATATCTTGAAAACATTGAGCGGCCTTGGCGGGGGTCAAGATGCGTTCAAGGATGTACTGAACTCCCCCGCTATTACTGGAATGAGTGTAGCCTTATCCGCAGTGATGACCGTAGATGAGCAAACCAAGCTGCCCGTCAGCATGGATGCCGACTATGTCATCATTTATGGCGAAGATCCTAATATTCCGATTGATCACATGGACATGACCATGTCGATGACCTATCAGGATGTGAATCAGCCGCAAGATATCAAATTACCGGCAGAAGCTAAAGCTGCCAAGCCGCTTCCGACACCCGTCATGACACCTTAAAAGGAAAAAGAGCTGCCACAAGTCGCAAGACTTCGTGCGCAGCTTTTTCTCATTGGATGCCAGGCAGAAGGTTAGGAATGCTGGTTCTGGCTTTTGCAATGAGATCGTCATTGAACTCTTTCGTTTGCATATTTTGCTTATATCGTAGTCCATCAAAATCTAAAGAACTGCCATACTTAAACTTCTTATCTCCGATACTGATCTCCATCGTATACAGATAACCATAGTAAGTTCTCTGGTCTCTCGATGGGACAAGCTCAATCTTTTGCAACTTAGCTGAAATGTCAGCAAGCCACTCACTGTCCGTGATCTCAAGATTCTTGCCATCGCCAAAACGGATATCGATTTTATCCATTTGTTTCAGGTCTGTTTTCATTAGCGTTGTCAGCGCAATCGGTGTTTCATCCAGCGGCTCGGCAATCTCCATCTCCAACGCGACCATTTGAGCAGGATAGCTTTGTTCGACTGCCCCTGTTGTCCATACATGGAGCCAATCCCCGACCTTCAGATCCTCAAACTTCAATGGTCCACTCCCGCTTCTAATAACCGTATCCTCTTCCAACTTCAGCCGATATGCTTCTGGTTGGAACTGACAAGGACCATCCACACAGCCTTCACGATTGATGATGAGTACTCGGCGCTCTGTCTCATTGATTTCCGTAATGGCGCCAACCACCTCGGCCTCCAATGGGATCACTTTCGTTGTGATTTCAAGAGGAAACCGCTTTCCGATAACTTTGTAGATAGCCTCTTTGATCGAGGTATTTTCCTGCATATTCAATCCTTCACGCGGTTTACCGAGCTTACGGAGCTGCAGATTTACTGTTTCTCGCGGTTGTCCTTTCAAAGAAATATCCATACGCAATGGCTTCACAGAATATTGTTGGTACACCGCATCCAACTCAAAAATTTGCGTCTGGAGCTCATCGTGCAATGCATTTGGGCTATTGAGCGTGGGCAGTTCATATACCGCCTCTTCCCGCTGTGCGGCATGCAACAACTCATATGGCATACCTGAATCAGTCATGCCTAACGCAACTAATAGGAACAATAAAATTGAATTCACGCGCGAGTTCTCCCTTTCTAAATTGGGTTATATTTATATAGACGCCCATTTTTCCCAAATGTTTCAAACCGAGCATTCGCACATGCCGCAATTATCCATTACAATGAAGGTGAGAAATTTAGCTCAAGCGGGTGATTCCTATTGTTTAAAATCTTACTCATTGAAGATGATGTTACCCTTTTCACGGAAGTGAAGGAGCGATTGGACCAATGGTCGTACGATGTCCACGGTATTGCCGATTTTAGCAAGGTGTTTGAAGAGTTTGTCACACTGAAACCGGACCTCGTCCTGATTGATATCCAGCTGCCCAAATTCGATGGGTTCCATTGGTGTCGTATGCTGCGAACACATTCCAATGTCCCGATCGTCTTCCTGTCTTCGCGCGACCACCCGACGGATATGGTGATGTCGATGCAGCTTGGCGCCGATGATTTTATTCAGAAGCCCTTTCATTTCGACGTGCTCATCGCGAAAATTCACGCGATTCTTAGACGCGTTTATAATTACAATACGGAGCCGATCAAGCTCAAAACCTGGTGCGGAGCAACCATTGACTATGAGAAAAATACGGTCACGCATCCAGCCGGAACCATAGAATTAACGAAGAATGAAATTTACATTCTCAAGCTGCTTATTGAACATAAAAACAATATCGTGAGTCGGGAACATATCATTAGCAGTTTGTGGGATGACGAGCGATTTGTCAGCGACAATACGTTGACGGTGAATGTTAATCGACTGCGAAAAAGGTTGGACGAGCTTGATCTAGGCCGCTTTATTGAAACCAAAGTTGGTCAGGGCTACCTAGCGCTAGAAGAGGCACATTACCATGATTAAAAGATATTTGGCAGAGCGATTCAGCTGGATTCTCCTTTTTTTATGCGGGCAAGCCCTCCTGCTGTTGATTGCTTCTTTGGATTATGCGATTCCGTTCTGGCCTATTCTCTATATTGTTTTCCTGACCACAACCCTATTCGTTATCTTCCTGATCATCCGTTACAACAAAGAAACGAGATTCTACAAGCATCTGGAAGAAAGAGACAGCCAACTCGATCTCTCGGGCATCTCAGCAGCGGACAGTCCCTTCGAGTACATCGTTGAGAACAGCATGACGAATCTGACAGAACGGCTAAGCCACACGGCTTCTCGGCATCAAATCGCTCTGGAGCAAGAGAAGGATGAGTTATTATCTTGGATTCATGAAGTGAAAACACCGCTTACCGCAATGCGCTTGATGATTGACCGCATGGGCGATGAGACAATGAAAGCCGCGCTCACCTATGAATGGCTGCGCATCCATCTCCTGCTTGACCAACAACTGCATCAGAAACGGCTGCCGTCCATGGAAAACGATCTGTATATTGAACAGATTAATGTAGAAGCATTAACTTATACAGAAATTAAAACACTGAAATCTTGGTGCATACAAAAAGGGATTGGCTTTGAGCTCATCTTCGAGATCACGGAAGTGTTAAGCGATGCCAAATGGCTGGCTTTCATCCTGCGTCAGCTATTGACGAATGCTGTGAAATACAGCGGAAGCCACGCCCCGGATATCGCCATTAGGTGCTTTCAGAAGCAGGAGCACACGGTGCTGGAGGTGACCGATCATGGTCGCGGCATCGATCCCAGAGATTTGCCGCGCATCTTTGACAGAGGCTTCACCTCCACGACTTGGCATCAAGACAGCGCCTCAACGGGGATGGGACTGTATCTGGCCAAGAAAGCCGCGGAATCCTTGCATATCCTTCTCACTGTAGATTCAGAAGTTAATGCGGGGAGTACATTCACACTCACCTTCCCGCTGCCTAATGAAGCGGTCCAAATGACGGGCATGTGACAACATTGTCACATGCCTCTCTTCTTTGTTCGTTCAATCGAAGGAAAAAAGAAGCGTAGCTTTTTATAATGAAGCTAACGAATAAAGGAGTGTGTGTGATGACCATTTTGGAAGCAAACAAAATTCATAAAAGCTATGGCAACAAGTTCAACAAACAAGAAGTGCTCAAGGGCCTCGACCTCAGCATTGCAAAAGGGGAATTCGTCAGCATTATGGGCGCATCAGGCTCAGGCAAGACCACTTTGCTGAATGTCCTTTCTTCCATCGATCGCGTGAGCCAAGGCTCCATTCAAATTGAAGGCAAGGAAATTACCAACCTGAAAGAAAAGCAGTTGGCTGAGTTCCGGAAGCATCATCTGGGCTTTATTTTTCAAGATTACAATTTGCTCGATACGTTGACGGTGAAGGAGAACATCCTCCTTCCGCTATCCATCACCAAAGCCTCACGGCAAGAGGCTGATCAGAAATTCCAGGCGGTCGCCACCGAACTCGGGATTTATGAGCTCAAGGATAAATATCCGAACGAAATTTCCGGCGGCCAGAAGCAGCGGACCTCAGCAGCCAGAGCTTTCGTCCATGAGCCAGGCATTATTTTCGCTGACGAGCCGACAGGCGCGCTCGACTCGAAGTCCGCTTCCGACTTGCTTCACAAGTTAAGCGATATGAATCAGAAACGAACAGCGACCATCGTTATGGTCACTCATGATTCTGTCGCCGCGAGCTATGGAAGCCGCGTTATTTTCATCAAAGACGGTCAAATCTATACACAGCTCTACAAGGGGCAAGAAACCAGGCAAGCTTTCTTTCAAGACATTATGAAGACGCAAGGTGTGCTGGGCGGGGTGCAGCATGAGCATTAATCAACTGATTTTGCAAAACTTGAAATCAAATATCAAACATTACTACTTATATGTGTTCGCCTTGATGTTCAGCGTTGCGCTTTACTTTGCCTTCGTCACTCTGCAGTACGATCCCGCCCTGGACCAAGCCAAAGGCTCGATTAAAGGCGCAGCGGCGATTCGTGCCGCCTCTATTTTACTAGTCGCCATCGTAGCCATCTTCAACTTATATGCGAATAATATTTTTGTAAAAAGGCGCAGCAAAGAAATTGGCTTGTTGCAATTAATCGGCATGACCAAATCAGCCATTTTCCGGATTCTCAGCACGGAGAACTTCATTCTATATTTCGGTTCCTTGCTTGTCGGATCATTGATCGGATTCTCGGTGTCGAAGCTCATCCTAATGATTTTATTCCGGATAACGGGTGTAGAAGCCGTGGCTACGCTGCATTTTTCCACCAAAGCATTCATGCAGACTTTTATTGTATTTGGTGCGATCTACGTATTTATTATGCTAGTCAACTATGTATTCATTAAAAGACAGACGATCCTTTCGCTGTTCAGGGTCTCCTCTTCTACGGAAATCAAGGTAAAAAAAATGTCCCTCACGGAAGCGATTCTAGGCCTATTGGGACTCATACTCATCCTACTCGGCTACTATGTGTCCTCGAAGCTGTTCAGCGGAGATTTCACGACGATGTTCAAGCTTTTCGCAGCGATGATCTTTATTCTGGCCGCCGTCATTATCGGGACCTACCTCTTCTACAAAGGGTCTGTCCAGTTAATCCTGAACATCATCCGCCAAAGGAAAAACGGCTATTTGAACGTTCGCGAAGTCCTTTCACTCTCCTCGATCATGTTTCGCATGAAATCCAATGCTTTGCTTTTGACCGTGATCACGACAGTGTCCGGTCTTGCGATCGGCTTGCTGTCTTTGAGTTACATCTCTTACTACTCTGCGGAAAAAACAGCAAAAAACAACGTGCCAGCCCATTTCACCATGACCCATATCGCCGAAGCCGACAAGTTTAAAGCCGTGTTAGATGCTAGCCAAATCAAACATACGGATACAAGCATTGAGATCGTTCAAGTAAAAGCTAATTTGGAAGACATCTTCAAATCCAAAATGGAAGGAATTGTTCCTGATCGGAACGATTTAATCATCCCAGTGATCAGTGACAAGGATGCCAAATTCGTTGATCTAAGCCCTGATGAAGCGATTTTTACGGGCATGGACGATCTATTGCAGAAATTTCTGGGCCTCAAAAATTCCGGCCAAATCGAGCTTAAAGGGCAGCAGACGGCGATTAAGCAAAAGTATTTAGGTTCCAGAAAGCAGTCCGTGATATCCTGGTATTTTGCCAGCGGCGGCCTGCCGGTTGTTGTTGTAGATGAAACGGTGTTCAACCGCTTGAAGCAGGATAAGGATCCTTCTATTCAAAAGGAATCCTCCCTTTATTTGGGGATAGATATCGCGAATGACAAAGAAATTCAAACAGCCAATCAGATTTTCCAAGAACTAGGCTTAGACAGCAATTCATCTCACAATGATTCCCGCCTCATCATGGCGAACGAACAGAAGAATAAGATGGGACTCCTCATGTTCATCGTCGGATTCTTGGGTCTCACCTTCCTGATCACATCCGGCTGTATTCTCTATTTCAAACAGATGGATGAGAGCGAAGAGGAGCGACCGACCTATACCATTCTAAGAAAGCTTGGCTACACGCAAGATGACCTGCTGAAAGGCATTCAGCTCAAGCAGCTATTTAACTTCGGAATCCCCTTGATCGTCGGACTTTTCCACAGCTATTTCGCCGTGCAGTCCGGTTGGTTCCTCTTCGGCGCAGAGCTATGGACACCCATGATGATCGTCATGGTGCTGTATACGGCTTTGTATTCGATCTTCGGAATCTTATCCGTGCAGCATTATAAGAAAGTCATCCGCAGGGCGCTTTGATTCTACAATAAAAAGGGACTGCTCCTCAGACCATCTCTGGCTGTGGAGCAGTCCCCTTTTTAAATAAAATTCCTTACGATCCAGCACCGCGGTAACGTCGAACGCCGATATTCCAAATGCTAATGCCAATAACACTGAAGACAACACCCATGACAGGCGTCAACAACGCAAACCACTTCCAGTTATCCGGATCAATGAAATACGCGGCTGGATAGAAGCCAACGAACGCAAACGGCAAGATCCACGTTAGAATACTGCGAAGCAGCTTGTTATATATCGTTGCCGGATATCGGCCATAGTTTTGAATATTCCAAATCAGCGGCAGGATCCCGGTCGGCGCATCAGAGAAGAAGGCCAGCGCTGTCAGTGAAATGTATACTCCTGCATAAATGAGAATGGACCCAATGACCATCAAGATGAAAATCAACGGATCATGCCAATGGAACGGAATGCCCAGCTTAATCCACGAGTAAATCATCACGACTATACCAGCCACGGCGCTAAACAGAGAAGCAGGATCCATATTTTCGAGCATCAGCTGCCACAGATTGTAAGCAGGACGTGTCAGAATGCGGTCCATTTCCCCTTTGACAATATAGCGCTCGCTAAAGCCCCATAGATTAAAAAAGGAAATAAATATGCCATACGGTATCATAAAATAACCATAGATGAACAAAATTTGTTCTTGATTCCAGCCGCCCAGTGATTGCGTTTGGAGAAATACGACAAGAATGAAGAATAAATTCAGTCCATTGAACAACAAATCGGAAACAACTTCAATCCAGAAATCGGATCGGTAGGTGAGACGCGTTTTCATGTAATTTTTGAGATAGTCGGCAACAAGGGAGATATAGAACATCGCGTTACCCTCCCTGAACGAACAGACGTGTTTTGGATTTTACCCAGAGGACGTAGATCGGAATAATCAGAAGCAAGAACCACAAAGCCTGTATACCAAGGCTCGAAATAATCTCAGTACCTGTAATTTTCCCGGTAAACGTTGCGCTTGGCAAATAAGTAATCGCTTGAAATGGCAGCCACTTCAGCATGGATCCGAACCAGCCCGGAAAAAATGTAACTGGAATAATCAAACCGGAGAACAGGTCGACCGCAATGCGTTTCATGCGCATCAGACCTTCATTATTTTCTAAAAAGAAGGCAAATAGGCCGGTAATGATATTTAATTGGGTATTAATAAGAAAGCTGAAAAATAACATGACGAAATAAATCGCCCATAAACCTGGGTCCGTCGGAAATTGAATCGGCAGAAGCAGCCAAATGAAGATCATGCCAGGCGTCGTGAAGAGCAGTAATCGAAATACGCCTTCACCGAGTCCCTGCATCATTTTCACGAATACATAATTATAAGGACGAATGAACTGGATCGCTACACTGCCGTCGCGAATCTCACTCGCGATCTCACGGTCCAGATTATTGAAGTAAAAAGCGCGGCCCATCCAAGAAACGGCGACATAGGTCGTCATCTGCCCCAGCGTTAAGCCGCCCAGCATCTCTTGCCCGCCATAAATCGCTTTGTAGACGAAGTAATAAGAACCAATATTAAGCGCGTAAATCAAAATGCCGCTGTAGTAATTCACACGGTAGGCCAGCATCATGAGAAACCGCATGCGGACAACTTCTAGATAAGCACTAAGCATGCGAAATGGCTCCCTCTGGATGTTCCGTTTCAACGGGACGTTTCACATCGGCTGAGCCGGACTTATAAATTTCACGGACGATATCATCGGTATTCGTTTCATTGATTTTAATATCTTGAATTTGCAAAACGCCGACGACACGGCTGAGAACTTCGGAAACATTAGCGCGTTCATGCGGTATGAACACTTTCGCCGACAGCTCATTCTCGAGCTGCCAGGCTACATCTAAGCCAAGTGTAAGCTCTTGGAGACGGGCGAGTGTAACTGGATTCTCGAATTGGAGCACGACTTCCTTGCCTTTCCCCCACTTCACTTTGAGCTCTTCGAGTCCGCCATCATAAATAATACGGCCATCATCGAGCATAATAACACGGGAGCAAAGCGCTTCAATATCTTGCAAATCGTGCGTAGTCAGCAAAATCGTCGTTTCATACCGCTGATTCAGCGATTTGAGGAACTCACGAATTTCGGTTTTGACAACGATATCCAAACCAATCGTAGGCTCATCCAGGAACAAGATAGCAGGATTGTGAAGGAGAGACGCCGCTAATTCACAGCGCATCCGCTGCCCCAAGCTAAGCTTGCGAACAGGTCGTGACAACAAATCGGATAGCTGTAAGCGATCAACGAGTTCATCCAGACGCTTTTTGTAGTCGGCCTCTGACACGCGATACACTTTCTTCAATAATTGAAAGGATTCAACAACGCCAATGTCCCACCATAGCTGACTGCGTTGACCGAACACAACACCGATGCCGGCAACGAACTTCTCCCGCTCCTTGAATGGAACGAAACCGTTCACTTTGATATGTCCGGAAGTTGGGGCAAGAATCCCCGTAAGCATCTTGATCGTCGTGGACTTGCCGGCGCCATTTTCACCGATATATCCACAAATTTCGCCCTTTGGTATTTGAAAGCTAATATCTTTCACAGCGGTGATCTGCTTGTATTCTCGATGAAATAAATCTTGAAATGCACCTTTTAAGCCACCACGGCTTTGCTGAACCTGAAATTCCTTGCGAAGTAAATCTACATCTATGGCTAACATGAACTTCCCCCTGTCTGTATAGACTCGGCTACATATTGTGGCAAAAATCGCCGTAACTTGCTATCGAAGTTTCGTAGCATCTATAATATGGATCATAACGATGATTTGTACAACAAGTTCCACAAACTCACCAAACTCATGATACATTAAATCTGTAAGAAAAAAAAGTACAGATAATCTCTACCTATGAAAGGAGCGCACATAATTTGAGAATTTTTAAACGAACCTTGCTCCTGATAGCCTTGCTGCTTATCGTCGCAGCCGGTTATTACACCTACTCCTTCTACCAGTTCGCTAATAATATTTCCCACAAAGCAGAAACTCCCAAAGGCGGAGGCACAACCATTGCCCAGAGCATCAAAGATAAAGGGGACAAATATACCCCGCCCAAATGGGAAGGCAAACAACGCGTTAATATCCTGCTTCTGGGTGGAGATTCCCGCGGTATGAAGAAGAATGAACTCCCTCGTTCTGACAGTATTATGCTTGCCTCCATTGACCCTGTAACGAAGAAAGCGCACCTGTTCTCCATTCTGCGCGACACTTACGTGAAAATCCCAGGCGAAGGCGAAGATCGCATTAATACAGCTATCACATCCGGTGGCCCGAACCTGGCTATGAAAACGGTCAGTGATTTGCTGGGGATTCCGGTACAATACTATGTTTATACTGATTTCAAAGGATTTATTGCTCTCATTGATGCCGTTGGCGGCATCGATATTGATGTCGAGAAGGATATGAAATACACAGACTCCGAAGACGATCATGTGTACGATATTAATTTAAAAAAGGGACAACAGCATTTGGATGGCAAAACGGCCTTGCAATATGTACGTTTCCGACATGATGCCTTATCCGACTTCACGCGTACGGAGCGACAACGCAAATTCCTGACCGCCGTTGTTCAGAAGATGCAAACAACTTCTTCCCTCATTAAAATGCCAAAAATTCTGAATGCGATGGATCCTTACATCGATACTAATCTCAGTGTCAATGACATGGTCAAGCTAGCTACGCTCGGCTACGAATCCAAAGCAGAAGGCATTATCAGTTCCCAATTGCCGCCAAGCGAATTGCTGATTGAGAAGAACGTTCGCGGTGCCGATGTCATTACAGCGAACAAAGATAAGCTCCAACAACATGTGAAGGATTTGTTCGCTGGGAAAGCTGATGCAGATTCCGGTCCTACGAAGCCATCACCGTCTCCTACGCCTAAGTCTTCCGTGAAAACGACTACGGTGAAATAACGACTCAACCAACCTGCCCAAAGATTATAGCCTCTACTTGTACTGGGCTTAGCGCCTGACAGGATAGAGGCTTTTTAGTAAGATAGGTACAAGCCCAGAACAGTTACATATCATTATAGTAAAGGAATGGTTACTTACATGGAACGCAAACAATCCGAGCTGTTATATCAAGAAGCCCTTCAACATATTGTAGGCGGGGTCAACTCTCCTTCCCGCTCATTCAAAGCCGTCGGCGGCGGCGCTCCCGTCTTCATGAAGCGTGCGCAAGGCGCACACTTCTGGGATGTAGACGGAAATCGCTTCATTGACTACCTCGCCGCCTACGGCCCTATCATTACAGGTCACGCGCATCCGCATGTGACCGAAGCGATTTGCCGCGCCGCACAGAATGGCACGCTGTACGGTACCCCAACCGAACTCGAGATCGAGTTCGCCAAGATGCTCAAGTCGGCGATTCCTTCGCTCGACAAAGTGCGCTTCGTCAACTCCGGCACCGAGGCCGTGATGACGACGATCCGCGTGGCGCGCGCTTTCACGAAGCGCACCAAGCTCATTAAGTTCGCCGGCTGTTACCACGGCCACTCCGATCTAGTGCTGGTGGCGGCTGGTTCCGGGCCGTCCACACTCGGTACGCCAGACAGCGCTGGCGTACCGGCGAGCATCGCGCAAGAGGTCATCACCGTGCCGTTCAACGACATTCCGGCACTGGAGGCCGCACTCGCACGCTACGGTGAAGAGATCGCCGCGGTGATGGTGGAGCCGATCGTCGGCAACTTCGGCATGGTCATGCCCCATGCCGGCTACCTCGAGCAGCTCTGCGCAGCCGCTCGCAAGCACGGCGCCCTCGTCATCTACGACGAGGTCATCACGGCCTTCCGCTTCCACTATGGAGCGGCGCAAAACTATGCCGGCCTCCCGATCGTGGAGGGCGGCACGGCTGAGGCGGCGGCGCGCTTCGCCGCCGTCGAGCCGGACCTTACGGCCCTCGGCAAAGTGATCGGCGGCGGACTGCCGATCGGTGCCTACGGGGGCCGCAAGGCCGTGATGGAACAGGTCGCTCCGCTCGGACCTGCCTATCAAGCCGGCACGATGGCGGGGAATCCCGCCTCCATCTCGGCCGGCATCGCCTGCCTGGAAGTGCTCCAGCAGGCTGGTGTCTACGCCAAGATGGAGCAGCTTGGCGCAACCCTTGCTGGCGGCATCGCGGAATCCGCCGCCCGCCACGGCATTGCCTTGACGCTGAATCGCATCGGCGGCGCGTTCTCTACCCACTTCTGCGACCATCCCATCACGAACTTTGATGAAGCGCAGGACACGGACGGCGAACGCTTCGCAGACTTCTTCCGGCTCATGCTGGAGCAAGGCATCAACCTTGCCCCTTCCAAATATGAAGCGTGGTTTATGACGCTTGCCCATACCGATGACGATATCGCCCAGACACTCGATGCTGTTGATCATGCCTTCAAAACGCTGAAGGCGCGTTAAAAAGCCTCACTGCTCCCATACTCTGTCTTAGAGTTTTGAGGTGGATGTAAGGGGTTCTCCCTTTTTAGTTGACGTCCACCGCAGGCCTCACTGCTTTGGAGGTTCTCGGTCTTGAGTGACATCTAATGAACTGTAGGATGCTTATAGACGAGAAAATGGCTGCTTTAGAGATGTAATGAACTGGATTGGCGTTACCCGGCACTTTATTGGCCGAATGGTCGTCAATTTCTTGAAATAGCGCATCTGGCATTCATTAGATTTTCAGAATGAGTGATTTTGGCCGAATAAATGGTATTGAGTTCGTAAGGAGACTTGCGAAGGTGCATGGACTTGAAGACCTAGCCACAGGCTGGGTCTTTCTTACTTCCAATTTCACTCGCTCACCTTAGATAACTCATCAACTCCGCCATTCAGTAAATATTGTCATCCCGAGCAGCTTCGCCCTCACCCCTCATCGTCTGAATAGGGGGAAAACTTTAAATATTTCGACGAAACTTATGGATATTCACCTTCCATGAAAACGCAAGAATCCGACCATTCCCCAAGTGATCGGACGCATTTCGACATATATTTAGACATCGGTCAATTCTCCAACATGTCCCAGAAACGAACTATGATCCTATGTACGACAGAGTTCGTTCGTATTTTCAGAGCACTCCATGCTAGGAATAATTTGGTTTTATTCACGAATATACAAAAAAGGCAGCGCTTACATTCGTGTTTTCGTTCTGCAACTATTGTCGGATGAAGTTTTTCATGCTATTCTAAGATTACTTTTACCCTTTTCACGAAATGTCGTGTTTTCACAGTATTTCCCTAGAAAGTTAGGGCATGATTTACAAATTTGCCCTTGATTTTTGTGTGTGATGCCTTACTTTAAGGCGGGTCGATTAAAGTCTTATTTTAAGGGAGTAACCCCTTTGAAATTGACATGCTATTCAGTTAGATTGCATTTTTATTCATAATCATGCATCTTTCGTCTTTAACCCATTTGTGGTTAATCCGCGAAAATGCTGAGAGTTGCGGGCTCTATAGTGCCAGAATGCAAGAAATGCAGTACCAGAGGAGTTTAAATATGTATGGGAGGTGACGGTCAGGCGACTGACCAGAGCAATGAATGAAATTATGCGTAATGAAGGCCGTTTTCAAGATTTACTAGGAACTGAACACGACAGCTGCGGTATTATTTGTATTATTGAAAAGAACGGTCACCCTTCCCGTGATAACATCCAAAAAACGATTGATTCCCTTGTTAAAATGGAACATCGCTCGGGTTTTATCAATGGCGAAGGCGACGGTTGCGGTATTTTAACGGATATTCCACGCGCTCTTTGGGAAAAGAAACTAACCGATGCGGGTCAAGACGGCAAACTTGCCTACGATAACCGTTTTTCTGTTGGACATATCTTTGTTCCACGCAAGCTGGACCTGACTGTTACCGAGATCCAAAATGGCATTCGCGAGCTCTTCGCTTCCCATGATGTATCGATTATCCTCGAGCAAGAGAACCAAGTAGACAGCAGCGTTCTTGGACCTAACGGTTTGAATGACGAGCCTACTTTCTGGCAAATTGCAGGGATTAGTAACCAAACAGAAGGCCAAGTGGCTGATCACCTATATGAGTTGCACATCGCAATCGAAGACAAATACAATGTTCACGTAGCAACGCTAAGCAATGTAACTTCTGCTTACAAAGTGCTTGGAGCGGCAAGTATTCTCCCTAAATATTTCAACGATACGCGCGATGCTTTGTTTGCTTCCCAAGTTACCATCGGTCACAACCGTTACTCCACAAACACATTGTCCAGCTTCTTCCGCGTCCAACCGTTCTCCCTGCTGGGGCACAATGGTGAAATCAACACGGTTAAGAAACTTCGCATCGAGGCCGACATGGTTGGCGTTCCGCTCGTTAGCGGCGGTTCTGACTCCCAGGACATGAACAGAACGATCGAAACGTTCATTCACCGCTTTGGTTTGTCTCTTTTTGAAGCCATGGAAATGGTATTCCCTCCTATTATTAATGAAATGAAACAGTTCCGTCCGGAACTTCAAGATTTATATGTGTACTACCGTCAAGTTTGGGGCCACTTTGCCCAAGGTCCTGCGGGGATTGTTTCCCGTTATGGCAACGAGTGTATTTTCAGCGTAGATGCTCTTGGTCTTCGTCCGGTATGGATGGTTGAGAGCGATACTTCCCTCTACTTCTCCTCCGAGCAAGGCGTCATTACGGTTGGTGAAATGGTCGCTGATCCGAAACCAATCGCACCAGGTGAGAAAGTGGGCGTTGTCCTGACACCAGGTGAACACGTTCAAGTTATCCCTTACCATGAAGTTCAAAGCTTAGTGTATGACCGCGCAAGCAAACGTCTGAATATTGGCGGCCTTCGGAGATTTCTGAATCCTGTCAAAACGGATACACAAGCTGATCTCAACGACAACATTGTGGCAACAGATCAGTTGTACAGTGCATTTGGTTGGGATCGTGACGGTATTCAACATATCGAAACCATGTCCGAAACAGGCGCTGAGCCGATCCGTTCCCTAGGTCACGATTCTCCTCATGCTGCACTAGCTTGGGAACGCCAGAACGTTCCTGACTTCATTAAAGAAAGCGTAGCGGTTGTTACCAATCCAGCGATTGACCGTGACCGTGAAATGGAGCATTTCTCCACTCGTATCATTGCGGGTACACGTACACCTGTTTATGGGCAAGTAGATGAGAACTTGCGTCTTGAGCTGCTGGCTCCACTCGTGCTTGAAGGTACGAACGGTGTCGACAGTGAAGAACATTTGTCCCAGCCATCGTATGAGCAATTGCTTGCCTTGTTCCGTGCTCAAGGGGATAACAAAGTTGCCGTTCTTTCTGCTACTTTCGCAAGAGGAACTTCGCTCAGCGAAGGATTGGATAAATTGGCTGCTGACGCTATCTCCGCTGCTCGCAATGGCGCAGCGCTTCTCGTCCTAGACGATGCTGACGCTCACCAAAATGATCGCTTGTGGTTGGAGCCGCACTTGGCTGTTTCCAAAATCGATATCGCACTTCGTGCTGAGAAACTTGGCTTCGGCGACAACTTGCGCCGCCATGTCACATTGATCTTGCGTTCCGCTGCTATTCGCAGCCTGCATGATATCGCAGTTGCTTGCGGACTTGGGGCCGATGTTATCTCACCTTATCTGTTGTTCTCTACCGCTTCTGACAAAGAAGGCAACGCAGCAGCAGCTCGCAAAGTATACGCAGCTCTATCCAAAGGTTTGGAGAAAGTCATCTCCACCATCGGTACGCACGAGCTTCGCGGTTACACACGCTTCTTCTCCTCCATTGGCTTCCACCCGGAAGTTGCTGAGGTGCTGGATATCGTGAACTACCTAGGTAGCGAAAAAGCAGGAACAAGCTTCGCTGTGCTTGAAGCGGATGCTGAAGCACGTTACAACGACTTCACGAATCCAAAAGCGAAAGCTGCGAAAAACTTCCGTTTCTTCCAACGTATGTGGAAAGCTTTGGGCGATGCTGCATCAGGAACGGCTCCTTACAGCGACTACCGCGACAAACTGCGTGAAGAAGAGAAGAAGAACCCGATTTCCATTCGTCATATTGCTGGATTTAATGTAGCGAAAGCTTTGAGCGATGGTCGCAAAGCGCTTGACCCGTCTCAAGTTGATATCTCCATTGGCGGTCATTCCTTGCCGATGTTGATCTCTTCCATGTCCTTCGGTTCACAGAACGAAACAGCTTTCCGTGCCTACGCTGAAGCCGGCGATCGCCTGAACATGGTTACCATGAACGGCGAGGGCGGAGAGATTAAAGATATGCTTGGCCGTTACAAAACAACACGTGGTGCGCAAGTCGCATCCGGTCGCTTCGGTGTTAACGTAGAATTGGCTAATGCTGTAGCATTCCTTGAGATCAAAATCGGTCAAGGGGCAAAACCAGGCGAAGGCGGTCACTTGCCAGGATCCAAAGTAACAGCCAAAATCGCTGCTGCTCGTAACGCAACGATCGGTTCAGACTTGATCTCGCCATCCAACAACCACGATATTTATTCCATCGAGGATTTGGCGCAAATCATTTCCGAACTTAAAGAAGGAAGCGGTCGTAAAGCTAAAATCATCGTCAAAATCCCAGTTGTTCCTGGTATCGGTACGATTGCAGTTGGTGTCGCGAAAGCAGGAGCTGACGTAATTACCCTTTCCGGCTTCGACGGCGGTACAGGGGCGGCTCGTATTCACTCCTTGACACACGTTGGTCTTCCAACAGAAATCGGAACGAAATTGGCTCACGTTGCTTTGATTGAAGCCGGTCTTCGTCACCGCGTAGAGCTGTGGTCCGATGGCGGTCTGAAATCAGGTTCTGACGTTGTTAAAATGGTTATGCTCGGTGCAAACCGCGCAGGATTCGGCAGTATCGCTATGCAATCTATCGGCTGTACAACTTGCCGCGGCTGTCACTTGGATACTTGTCATGTTGGTATCGCAACACAAATCGATTCCATGGAAGAAGCCGAAGAAAAAGGCCTTCGTCGTTTCGTACCGCGTCAATTCGATGTTGCAGTTGACAGCTTGGTTCGTTTGTTCGGCGGTATCGGTGAAGAAGTTCGTGAAGTCGTTGCTTCCCTTGGTTTCAAAAGCTTACAAGAACTCGTTGGCCGTTCCGATCTATTGGAACAAATCAGCCACATTGATCGCATTGATTTGTCCGACATTCTTCGTCCAGCTCCATTGCAGTTCATCTCGGCTGCAGAAAGAGCGATGGAAGAAGCAGCTGTATCGTCCGATATCCGTATCGCGGCTTGTGCTGAAGGTCAAGAATTCTTCCCGGATTCCTTGGCTCTGGACGCTCCAATCGTACGCAATTGGTCCAAAGTAGATGCTGAGTCCCGTATTCTCGGAGCTCGTTACTCCAGCCATCGCGTAAGAGATCGCTTCGACGGCAGCTACGATGCATTGCCGACAGTTAAATTGAACTTCATCGATGGTTCCGTACCAGGTAACGGTCTGGCTGCGTTCAATGCTCGCGGCGTAGACATTACCGTTCACGGTGGAGCAGAAGACGGTCTTGGTAAAATGGCCTTCGGTGGTAAAGTCGCCATCGTCAAAGCACTTGGCAAAAACAACACCTTCATCAATGGCAGCGTTGGTAAATCCTTCGGTTACGGCGCTCAAAAAGGCTTGTTCTTGATCCAAGGCAGCGCAGATACGCGTGCATGTATCCGTTTCTCCGGTGCTGACGTTGTATTCGGCGGCGAGATCACGACACCACTTCAAGACGAACTCGGCGGACTTGCCGCTCGCGCCAATCTCAAAGGCTTCGCGTTTGAATACATGACAAACGGCCGTGCCGTTGTTATGGGCGATCCAGGTCCATGGATCTGTGCAGGGATGACTGGTGGCGTAATCTACCAACGTCTCGTACCAGAAATGGGTCTTGATCAAGCAGCTATCGAACGTCGTATCGCCAAAGGCGCTAAAGTTAAACTTGAAACCATTGGCGTACAAAGCAAAAAAGATCTGACAGAATTGCTCACAGCTTACCACGCTGAGCTTGCTAACTCCGGTCAAGCCGAAGCAGCAGCTAAAATTGAAGGTTTGCTAAGCAACCTCGAAGCTAACTTCATCCGGATTTCCCCGGTCAACATGCAAGCTGACCAATCCGTTGCTACTGAATAGATAACTAAAAGCTCCACAAGACCCTCGTTGGTCTCGTGGAGCTTTTTTCTTGTTGTACGCGGCTTGCCATATACGCCACTCCAAACGCCGCTTGGAGGCTGCTTGGAAAAGCCAAAAAAAGCCGTGCATCCACATGGTAGGGTGAAGGGCCTCGGCACGAGCAACCACTATCCCCTTCCCTCAGGTTACCTCAGATTCCTCCTGCCTGAGCGGTAGGGATAGCAGCTATAGCTCGCCTGCTTCCACTATCCCTTTACCTCAGGTTAGATTTCAGATTCCTCCAAACCTGAGCGGTGGGGATAGCGGCTATAGCTCGCCTGCTTCCACTATCCTCTTCCCTCAGGTTAGATCTCAGAATCCTCCAACCTGAGCGGTGGGGATAGCGGCTATAGTTCGCCTGCTTCCACTATCCCTGTACCTCAGGTTAGATCTCAGTTTCCTCCGGCCTGAGCGGTGGGGATAGCGATTATAGCTCCCTCTGCAACCACTATCCCCTTCCCTCAGGTTATACTCAGGTTCCTCCTGCCTGAGCGGTGGGGATAGCGACTATAGCTCTCCCTACTTTCACTATCCCCTTCCTTCAGGTTAGAGCTTCACATTCCTCCAACCTGAGCGGTGGGGATAGCGACTATAGCTCCCCCCTGCTTTCACTATTCCCTTCCCTCAGGTTAGATTTTCACATTCCTCCTGCCTGAGCGGTGGGGATAGCGGCTATAGCTCTCCCTACTTTCACTATCCCCTTCCTTCAGGTTAGATCTTCACATTCCACCTACCTGAGCGGTGGGGATAGCGGCTATAGTTCGCCTGCTTCCACTATCCCCTTACCTAAGGAATGAATCTTCGACTCCTCACCCACCACGAATTCATAAGTGTCGGGGGATTGATTCGTGATCCACTGACACGGTTCGCCGAGCGAGAATATACGCAGTTCGTGCATAGCTCTGGTGCAAGCGGTGTAGAACAGCTTGCGGTCGTTCTCAAGGCCGTACTGATGATGGGAACCATCATAGACCAGGACGGCATCGAACTCAACTCCCTTCGCCAGATACGAAGGGATGACGAGGACGCCCGACTCGAAGGTCGGGCTATGTTTGGTAACGAGCACCAGCGGCGCAGCCAGCATGGGCTCCAGGGCTTCTTGCGCGAGCCGCCCCTCGCTCGCGGTCTTGGTTATAATCGCGACAGAGGCATAGCCTTCGCCGCGCAGCCGCTCCACCTCGGCTGCCAGCAGGCTATGCAGCGATCCGCGATCGCTGGCTTGAATGACCCGCGGCTTAGCGCCGCCGCGGGTGAAGGGCTCTATGGCATCGCCGCCAGGCACGATGCCGCGGGTGAACTCCACGATCTCGCGCGTGGAGCGGTAGCTCCGGAACAAACGGATGACCTCCGTTTGTTCCGGTCCATACAGGCTGGCGATCGGCTCCATATCGCTGTACGCGGAAGCGTGCGCATAGATCGCCTGGCCCAGATCTCCAAGCGCTGTCATGCGGCAGCGCGGGAAGAGCCGTTTCAGGTAAGCCAGCTGAAACGGAGAATAGTCCTGCGCCTCATCGATGATAACGTGGCGCACAGCACCGTTCGTCTGGAAACCGCAGACCGCTTCCATGAGGTACAAGAGCGGCGTAGCGTCCTCATAGGGCAACCTGCCATTGGCCAGTTCCTCATGTGTCCGCTCATGAACAGCAGACCAATGCGCCTGCTCTTCGGCAATCAACCCAACATGCAGTTGCACGTACAAGCCCGTCAGATCAACAAATTTCAACCTCTTCACCGCATCGCGCACTGGCTTCAATTGCTCCTTGATGACCATCCGAGCCAACAGCACGCGTTCCTGCTCATAATCATCAAATGTGACACCATCGCCTCTCTCCATCTTGCGCAGCCGCTCAAATGCACGATGATAGTCCTCACTGCTCAGGAGTTCAATCTCATCTTCGACCCAAGCAGCCTCACGTTCCAGCTCAGCAAACCGCTCCAACTGCTCCAGCAGCCAACCCTGCATAAGTTCCAAACGGTTCGGGATCCGAATCACGCTATCATAGCTATAAAATCTCTTCACTAACTTATCGGCACTCACGATCTCTCGATCACGAAACACGATAGGGCTAAACAGCATCCCCTCCTGTTGCAAACCCAGTTGGTACGCCTGAACGATTGCCTGGAATGCGGAAGATGACTTAAAGCGAATTCCACTTAACCGAGCTTGATAAGCGGCTGCGCCTCCTGCATCTTGTTCCTGCAATACGTATTCCAACTGCGTAAAAGAGTCCTCAATCTCAAATCTATCCCCCAAACGATGCTCCAAATAGGCTTGATAAGTCGTCTGCTGCATATTCTCTTCGCCCAGTTCTGGCAATACCGTTGAAACATAATGATTAAACAACGGATTGGGCGAAAATAGCACCATTTGATCCGAGCTCAGTTGATCCCGATGCTTATACAGCAAATAGGCGACTCTTTGCAAAGCGGCCGACGTCTTTCCACTGCCTGCAACACCCTGCACGATAAGCATCCTTGCTTGATCATTGCGAATAATGCGGTTCTGCTCTTTTTGAATAGTCGCAACAATCGTTTTCATCTGCGCATCGGAACTTCGACTAAGCACCTGTTTCAGCAGTTCATCGCCAATCGTCAGACCTGTATCGAACATGAGATGAATCTTCCGATCGCGAATGACAAATTGGCGTTTCAGCAGCATTTCCCCTTCTACTGCACCATTCGGTGTGCTAAAGGTGACTTCCCCTGGCGCAAAATCATAATACAAGCTTGAAATTGGAGCTCGCCAATCGTATACCAAATAATCATCCTTCTCTTCATCCAAGAAGCCCGCAATTCCCAAATAAATAGTATCTCCGCCGCGCTCATCTCTTTCCCTGAAATCAATTCGGCCAAAATAGGGCGATTGCACCAGTTTCCTCATCTTCCCTAAAGCAGCGAAGGCCTGTCGATGCGTACGCTCCCGTTCAGACAGCACTTCTGCTTGTTGCCTAATGCTGGCGATCGATTCAACGGCATCTTCCGTCGTGCTCATATCCATCGTGACGTCGTCCCAGTAATGCTTGCGGATTTCAACCACGTCGGACTGCACCTGGCTTACCTGTTCCTCCAACACCTGTATTTTTGTCTGAATCTTCCCAGTGACTTCTTCTACTCTTTGCTTTTCTGCTGCCCAATCCTGCTCGGATAAATGCATAAACAACGCCTCTTTCTACGCTTTGACCTGTGATTTGACACGAAGGCTGTTTTAGTGCTATAATTATATTAGGATAATAATGTTATTTATCCCATATATTATCAATCACTCTTTATCATATCAATTTCATCCACGAAAATCAACAATAAACCCAAATCTTCTCTCAGAGGACTTGGGTTTTTATATGTTTATTTATACTCACCAGTCCGAATGCGCCATATCGCGCGGATATGGTGCGACGCGTGGCCGGCCATCATTTTGAGCAGCTTCGCCACTGTTTCTTCACGATCTTTGGATGTTACTACGGTTCGTCCCAACGCACCTGGCAGGCAGGCGCACAGATTCAAAATATGCTGGCGCAAAGCCCTGAACATAAGGACTTCATCATGAATAGGCCGACTGGCATAGCGGAGACCAACACTCCAATCATCCTGTGAAAAGGAATTGCCCGTATACGAGCGCCCTGGTTCAGCTAACGCGAATTTCACTTTATGAATGGTCACCAGTTCCAGATCAATCACATGCAGCACTTGTTCACGTATCGACCACTTGCCTGGCGCCTCTTGGAGATTTAGCTGCTCCTCGGATAAGTGCGCTACGGCTGCTTCCAGTTCAGTAATCCCACCATGATACATGGCAAGAATCTCTTCGTTCGATGCAGATAACTCTTCCCAATACACCAACAAGTATCCATCAGGGGTAGGCACAAAAAGTTTCCGAATGTGACCCGGGTCTTCTTCTTTCCTGAGATTTGGGACACCTTGATCCAACAGAAATTGATGCACCTCGTTCACGGAGGCGACGCCTATGTAGACGAGATCACCTGGTTTGGGGCAGGATGGCTTAGGCTGAAGCCAGTCCGCTGAGCAGCCATGCTCGGTTACAACAACACGGTAGTCCTCCACGATTTGCAGCAAAACAGCCGCATGTTCCGCATCAGCTTGCTCAACCAAATGCCAACCTAGTTGATCCGTATAAAAGCTGATGGATGCTTCCAACTGCTCTACTTTCAGCAGCAGCCTTGCTTGGCTAGCTTTCATCATTCGCTTCCTTTCTCATATCAAAAAACGCTCCGTCTATATTTCGACGGAGCGTACGTTTTCCCTACTTCTTGGCCGCTTTGTAGGCCTCGATATATTGGGCAGCCTTGTCAGCGACAAGACTGTAATTGCCGGTTTTGACAGCTTCGCTGGTCAAATCTGAACCGATGCCGACGGCAACTGCGCCGGCCTGGATCCATTCGGCTAGGTTGCTCAGCGACACCCCGCCGGTTGGCATAATGTTCGCCTGCGGCAGCGGACCTTTGATGGCCTTGATCATTCCCGGCGAGTAGAGATTGCCTGGGAACAGCTTTACGATATCGACGCCGAGCTCAAGCGCCGTCTGAATTTCTTGAATCGTCATGCACCCTGGCATGACGGGCACGCGGTAACGGTTGCACAGCGCAACCGTATGCGGGTTCAACGCGGGGCCGACAACGAATTCGGCCCCGCTGAGGATCGCGGCACGCGCTGTCTCCGGGTCTAGGGCGGTGCCCACCCCGATAATCGCGTACTTGGACGCGTCCTGCGCGGTGCTCGAGTAGCGCTTCGCCAGCGTCTCGATAGCGCGCAGCGCGAAAGGCACGGTCATCGTCACTTCGATGACCTTAATGCCGCCCGCAATGGCTTGATCCGCCATTTCGACAACTTCTTCCGGCGTTTCGCCACGCAGTACGGCGACAACGCCCTCATTTGATATTTGCTGAACCAATTTAATTTTCTTCAATGGAATCTTCCCTTCTTTTTGAAATGACTCTGTAAGTTAACGTTCGATATGCTTAACATCGTTGAGAACAGCATCCACTTGTTCCCAAGTTGGAGCGCCCTCCCAATCGCCTTCTGTCTGAACGATCAAGGAGCCCACCAGATTGCCGATACGCACGGCTTCCGCGTACTCAAACCCTTTGGTCAAGCCAACCAAGAATCCAGCACAAAACCCGTCTCCTGCGCCAACTGTATCAACCACCTGCTCCGCCTTGAAATAAGGCACAGCTGTAATGGCGTCTGGCATAACAACATAAGTCTCGTTCTCCCCGCCTTTGACGATCGAGATCGCCGACAATTCACGAAGCTTGCTGACGATAACATCCCAGTCCTCTGTTTGATAAAGCAGCTTCAACTCATCCAGACCAGGCAAGAAAATGTCCGATAGCTGAGCCAGCTCGAGCAGCACAGGACGTGCTTCTTCGATACTCCATAGCTTTAAACGCAAATTGGGATCGAAGCTAACCTTCACTCCATGCTTGCGGGCCAGACGAACCGATTCGAACACTGCTGCTTTGCAGGATTCGCTCAGCGCAGGCGTAATACCGGTCACGTGCAGAATTTTCGCTCCAGCAATATAGGCTTCATCCAAATGTTTCACACTTGTCTGACTCGCTGCCGAATTCTTGCGGTAATAATAAACCGATGTTTTGCCCATAAGCACTTCGCGCATCATCAGACCGGTCGGCGCATCTGCCGTCAATTCAGCTCTTGAAACATCGATGCCTTCGCCACGGAGTTTTTTGAAAATCATCCGGCCGAAAGGGTCTTTTCCTAACCGCCCGAACCAACCCACCTTGCTGCCTAGACGCGAGATGCCGATCGCCAAGTTGCTCTCCGCACCGCCAAACAAGCTATGAAGCTCAGAAGAATATTCCAACCCCTTCCCGCCGGAAGGCATAAGCAGCGCCATCGTTTCACCAAAAGTGACAATGTCAGGGCTGTTTCCTGCTTGTACAAGTGTATTGGTCGTCATAGAAGCTCTCCCATTCATTTCCCGAATATGCATAGGCATAATCCGTTAATTGAAACGTTTAAATATAACTGATATCTCATATTATAGTGCATATGAACCGTTTACACCAGACTCTAACTTGCCGAATCTATGAACCAAAATCTCCCTTATCCAAGCAAAAAGAGCCACGTCTGTGACTCTTTCTTGTATTGGTACATTAGAAACCAGTGGCCTCTGCAGCAGCAAGTTCCTGCCCCAGCTCAGCATGAATCTTTCCATTGGTTGCCATTACGTTCCGAACAGCCAGATTGTAAGGCTTGCCTTCCGTATCCGTCACTTGACCGCCTGACTCCTGAATTAACAGCGCTCCTGCTGCAATATCCCAGGAGTTCAAACCGATCTCCCAGAAGCCGCTGAGACGTCCTGCAGCCACGTAAGCCAAGTGCAGAGCAGCAGAACCGGCAACACGAAGGTTGCGCACTTTAGGAGAAAGGGCTTGCACCCCTTTGAGATTTGTAACCAGAGCTCCTTGGCGATCAGCTGGGAATCCAGTAGCAACCAAGCTGACAGACAGTTGGTCCTCAAGTGATACTTCCGTTTTCTTACCATGTCTATAGGCGCCCTTGCCCTTCTCTGCGACGAATAATTCGTCTCGCGTAGGATCATAAACGACACCTACGATGACCTCACCTCTGTGGGCTAACGCGATGGAAACCGAGTAGAAGGGGAAACCGTGAACGAAGTTCGTTGTACCGTCGATGGGATCTACGATCCAGAGGTATTCCTCATCGGACATCGCCTGCAGCGCCTTAGCGGAAGCCTCAGGACCTGGTGCTACGCCTTCTTCGCCCAGAATGGAGTGGTCTGGGAAATGCGTCAAGATCAAGTTGCGGATCAGTTTCTCAGACCCTTTATCGACTTCTGTAACCAAATCCTGTGACGAGAATTTCGTGTCGACCCGGTTGATATCTCCTAATTTGGTTTTAATCCATTGCCCTGCCTTCGCTGCTGTATTAATCGCCACCGCTGTAAAGCTTTTGCTCCCTACTACGAACGGTTCCGCCTCGCCATTTACCATTTATATCAACTCTTTCTTTTCATTAGTTTCAAAGTACTTTAAGTATAGTAAATTATACGTTTTAAATACTAGTGCGTTTCATCCCAATTTATTCGTACATTTTTACATTTTTTTAAGATAAAGACAAAAAATCCGCATCGCCGCTAGGCAATACGGATGCTTTCCGCTATTTTTTTAGATTCCGACGATGTGGTATCCGCCATCCACATAAATCACTTCGCCCGTGATTCCGCGTGAAAGGTTGCTCATAAGGAACATCGCTGTATCCCCAACTTCCGCTGTATCGGTCGTTTTGCGCAGCGGCGCTTTCTCTTCCACTTGGCGCAGAATGGAGTTGAAGTCCTTGATGCCTTTGGCAGCCAAGGTACGGATTGGTCCTGCGGAGATCCCGTTGACACGGATTCCGAATTGGCCCAGATCAGCAGCCAGATAGCGTACGCTGGCTTCCAGCGCGGCTTTGGCAACGCCCATGACGTTGTAGTTCTTCATCGCGCGTTCAGCGCCGAGGTAGGTCATCGTCATGATGCTGCCGCCTTCTGTCATCAGCGGATAGATACGCTTAGCCACAGCTACTAGCGAGTAAGCGCTGATATCATGCGCCAAAGCGAAGCCATCACGCGAAGTATCCACGAACAGCCCGTCCAGTTCTTCTGTTTTGGCAAAAGCAATACTATGTACGAGACCGTGAACCACGCCTAGCTTCTCTTTGAGCGTAGAAGCTAGCGTTTCGATCTCAGCATCCACAGTCACGTTACAAGGCATCAGCGTTGAGCCTGGAATCGTGTCGGCCAATTTGCGAACGCGTTCTTCAACACGCTCATTTTCAAACGTAAATACAAGGTTAGCTCCTTGCGCTGCTAATGATTGAGCAATTGCCCATGCGATACTGCGATCATTGGCAACTCCCATAACAAGTATATTTTTCCCGGTTAACAGTTGACTCATGGTAGTAAAACCCCTCTCAACATTGGATTATGCGGCATTAATTCCCATTCTCCAAAGTACCCCATTTTGTCCAACAATTCAAGGATTAAATATACAGTTTACAGCTGAATCGACGCTTGATTAAGAACTGTAACGCCTTCCTGCTGCTTGAAGTCCTCCATAAGCTGAAATAAGGCTTCATCCTTCTTCTTCGCTTCGATCATAATATCAAGCTTAGGCGTTGTGGGCGCAATCGCTTGAAGGAAAGCCAATAAAGGCCCTATTTCCACGTAATCAGCGTGACTTCTCGGATCGCTCTCGCCCCTTGGGCTGGAAGCGTGAATTTTGGGAGGCAGCTCGCTCGGCCATGTCGCTTGAATACGTGGCCACAACTCTGCGGCATCTTCGCCTTCGTTATTCACCGCATGATGATGGATGTCCAGCACCATAGGAGCGCCTACCGTTTCGGCAATTTCCAGCGTCTCGCGCGCATTGAATGTTTTGTCGTCATTCTCGAGGGTGATTCGCTGTTGGATCTCGGGGGGCAGCGAGGTGAAATTATGAATAAAACGCTTAGCCGCCTTTTCTTTATCCCCATAAGCACCGCCAACATGAATATTGCACATGGCTTCTGCGCCAAACCCCATCGCATTCAGCATAGCGGAATGACGTTCCAGATCCTGAACAGACTTCTGCAGAACGTCCGCCTTAGCTGTGCTTAGCACGGTAAAATGGTCGGGATGAAAGCTGATGCGCATGCCTGACTGCTTGGCATAGCTGCCCAGCTCGGCGAATTCCGCTGAGAGTGTAGGGATCGGGTCCCATTCGGCCAGCATCTCATGACCAATTAGGGGGATCAGCCTAGAAGATAAGCGGAAAACCACGATATCATGGGCACGATTATGCCTGAGCAAGCGAAGTGTATTATGCAGATTCTCAGCGCCGAGTCGTTCCAGCTTCCGAATAGCGGCATCACGATCCAGCAGCTTGCTGAAATTGGTGGCTGTCATGGTTTTGGACGGCGAAGCATTCTTGACCACAGTCGACATGGCCACATAGCCAAGGCGAATAATCATGCACGTATAACCTCCATTATGAGGATATAAATATGAGGATATAATAAATCCTTCTATAGAGTACCCTCCCAGGCACCGGTGCATACACGTTCTGTTTAAGCTGCAGCCATGATTACGATGAGATTACTGCCATGATTTTGAAACTGATATAAGCAGAGAGCGTCAGTGGCAGCACACTGAGCACCAGCATACCCAGCCTCGTCCCGCGGTCTTCTTTGCGCAAAACAATCGAATTGCCAATGAACCACACCAGTACATAAACACATAAAGCAGCTATCGCCATGTACCGTTCCTGATTGGCCGGCCGCGACATGAAGCCATAAAAGCCGAAAATCATATAAATGACCGCATAGGGAGTTGGAATACCCAACAGCAGATTGAAAAGCCAATAGGCTTGGAATTTTCGTTTGGTGAAAATCGTTTGATTCACTTCGGCACGCTCCTTTGACCGGAAATCTACTAGAAATATTGTAGCTTTTCCGGCTAAGAAGAATAAGTACTAAATTTTTATAGTACTGTTTATCCTAAGATGGTGTTTTAATGCCTTCAAAGGCCATTGTCACCAGATTTTCCACATAAGCATCGTCCAGCTTGTCCCCGGTTAATAGCATTCTATAAAAAATGGGACCATAAATGAGATCAATGCATATTTCCATATCGATATTTGCTTTCAATTCCCCGCTCTGAGCCCCTTGCTCCAATAAAAGTCGGGCCTCGCGCCGACGGGGTTGGAAGTATCTAGTTCGATAAGCTTCAGCCAGCCCTGCATCAAACTGTCCTTCCCCGATTAATTCGGTAATGATTTTACCTTCCCGACTTGTCAAAAAGCGGGCTACATTCGTGGCATGAATGAGTACATTATTGAACACTGAGCCGGTGTCAGGCACTGGCAGTCTTGCTGTAGCCGCCGACATGTAACCATCCATAACAACAGCTGCCTTATTGGGCCACCATTTATAAATGGTCGCTTTGCTGACTTGGGCACGCTCAGCGATTTTCTCAACAGTAACGACTCCAAAGCCATGCTCCAACAACAAGTCATACGAAGCAGCAAGGATAGACTGCTGCGTTTCAAGATTACGCGGACGCCCTCTTTTGGCTTTCACACGAATTCCTCCTTTTTATAAAAACGATACGTTTATTATACAAATAATTGAGAATAGAAAAAATAACTATTTACAAAACGCTGCGTTTAGTATATCGTTTAATTACTAATTAGTAAACTATACGTTCAGTATTTAAAATTCAGAAAAGACTGAGGAGGATTATGATGGAAACAAAACAAAGGACGGAAGGTAAACATATTTCAAGTTGGATGATCTTTTTGCTAGCCGCATCTTGCGGGCTTATCGTTGCTAATCTTTATTATGCGCAAACCCTGATAGGACCAATAAGTGCCGATACAGGTCTGTCTGCCGCTGCGGCGGGTTTAATTGTTACTTTGACTCAAATCGGCTATGTGTTAGGACTCCTGTTTATCGTACCGCTCAGTGACATTATTGAAAACCGGCGTCTCGCCGTGATATCTCTCATTGTGGTAGTAGCTGCTTTGATTGGTGCCATATTCGCCCCTAACGCGCCTCTGTTTCTGATTGCGTCTCTATTCATTGGTTTGGGATCTGTGGTAGCCCAGATATTGGTGCCCTATGCGACTTACTTAGCTTCTGAAGAGCAGCGTGGCCGCGTTGTGGGGAATGTGATGAGTGGATTATTGCTCGGCATCATGTTTGCTCGTCCAGTTGCGAGCTTTATTGCTAGCTTTTGGGGATGGAAAACGGTATTCCTTCTGTCTGCGATTGTCATTGCGCTCTTAACGGTGTTATTGTCGCGTGTTCTTCCTGAGCGGAAGCCTTCACCTGCCATCAACTACAGTAAATTGCTCCTCTCATTAATCACTCTTTTGCGCCAAACGCCTATATTGCGCCGCCGCGCCATCTATCAAGCTTGCTTGTTTGCGGCCTTTAGCCTTTTTTGGACTACGGTCCCTTTGCGACTGATCGATGAATTTGGAATGTCTCAGCAAGGCATCGCCTTGTTTGCCTTAGCAGGTGTAGGAGGAGCCGTCGCGGCGCCGATCGCTGGGAGACTTGCGGATAAAGGCTTGACGCGACTTTTGACCGGATTGGCCATGCTGATTGCAGCCTTATCCTTTGGGTTGGCTTATTTATTTCAAAATAATTCAACTACAGCTCTCGCTCTCCTGGTTGTTGTCGCTATTCTGCTGGATATGGCTGTATCGGGAAACCTTGTGCTAGGACAGCGCGCGATTTATTCGTTGGGGAGTGAAACAAGAGGTCGTTTGAACGGGTTATTCATGTCCATCTTCTTCATTGGCGGCGCAATCGGCTCCTCGTTGGGCGGCTGGTCTTATGTCCATGGGGGCTGGAATTTCACAACTCTGCTCGGAATTGCGCTGCCGCTTGTGGCCTTACTTTACTATTTTACGGAAAAAAGAGCTTTAGCGAGGACATAAGCATACGAAAAGGCGCCTTCCCTTGCGGGACGGCGCCTTCTTCCATCTGATTGACCCAATTACGCTTGCTCTTGCTCACCGAAAAACATCTCAAAAGCCAGCGCCGTTTGAATCTTCGCTTCTTCTTCGTTCAGCCGGCGAATAAGCTCCATTTCCACTTGCGTCACTTCTTCTCCTTGGAAATTAATTTCCGCGATGGAGGCGACGATGCGAACAATGGCAATTGCCTGATTATCCGGCGTGTACGCGATAACCTTCTGACCTGTCGGGAAGACGCGGAAACCGCTCTTCACCATTTTGCCGCGACCATATTCCAGCAGCTCGAACAGCTCCTGCGCGGACTTGAATTTGCATACTGAATTAAATTCGGTTTGAAATCCCATTTGCATCTACTCCACATCAAAAGAATATTGGATACTTTGCTTCGTCGCATGCCGTTCGATCGCTAATTGGATCAAATCATCGAGCAGCTCTGCGTAGGGCTTACCAGTTTCTTGCCACAGCAAGGGGTACATGCTGAATGGGGTGAAACCCGGCATCGTGTTGATTTCGTTGATGTAGATTTTGTTATCGGCTTTGCCTAGGAAGAAATCCATACGTGACAAGCCGCTGCCATCCACAGCCAAGTAGGCTTGAATTGCCAGCTGTCTAATTTGTTCAGCTGTTTCCGCGGGAATATCGGCAGGAATCACCATAGCTGACTTGCCATCGAGATACTTCGCTTTGTAATCGTAGAATTCGTTGGATGAAACAATTTCACCCGCTACAGAAGCGATAGGCTCATCATTACCCAGAATAGCGACTTCAATCTCACGCGCATCGATATTTTCTTCAATGATGACTTTGCGGTCGTATTGGAAGGCAAAATTGACAGCTTCGATTAATTCTTCTTGATTTCTCGCTTTGGAAATACCAACACTGGAACCTAGATTAGCCGGCTTCACGAAGCAAGGATAACCGATCGCTGTTTCGAGCTCGACCAAATGATACGCCCGATTCTTCTCCCACTCCGTACGCGTGAAATGACGGAAAATGCATTGCGGCAGTCCCTCTTGCGCAAAAATTTTCTTCATCATGACTTTATCCATTCCGACTGCAGACGCAAGCACGCCTGCCCCTACGTATGGAATATTGGCCATTTCGAGCAAACCTTGGATCGTTCCGTCTTCCCCGAACGTACCGTGCAGCAGCGGAAATATGACATCCATCCCTGTGTTCTTCGTTGCGGAGGCGCCTGCTGCGGCAACACTCACATCGCCTTTGGCTTGAATAGCTCCGAATATAGGAGCGAATGCGTTAGAAGCAGGCGCATTTGCGGCATCTCCCGTGCTGAAGGTGAGAGCCTCTTTGGATTCTGCCGGACCAAGCAGCGGCGCACCGCTTCTCCACTCCCCTTTTTTGGATATATAAAACGGTGTTACCTCATATTTCGTGAAGTCTACGGCTTTCATAACTGCCAGTGCCGTTTGCAAGGACACGTCATGCTCTCCGGATTTCCCTCCATAAATGAGTCCAATTCTGATTTTGCCGCTCATTCCGTACCTCCGTCTAGTCGTTCTATTTCCGTTCTTACCTATTACATTTCATCAGCAACTCGAACGAAAACGTATTTGGTCCGCTCCGTCCAAGCGGGTGAATCTTTATAAGCCCAATATCGATTTCGGCTATTATACGTGTGGGCATTCACAAGAGGCATATCGTTGGCATCTTTGCCAATGACGATGACGTTGTGCTGGAACCGGCCGTCGCCGTCCCAATCGTAGCTAATTGTGTCTCCCTGCTGCAGTTCGCGCGGATCATCCACGGCATGACCATGAAGCCCCTTGCGGCTGTGCGAGAGAAATGATTGCAAGCTGTTGGCTACCGCCCAGCTGAAGCTCCACAGCTCTTGATGGCCTCTTCTGCCAGCGTACCACCAGCCCAAATCCCTTTTTCCAGTATAGTCCATTGGAGCCCCGCCTGCAAAGAGGCATTGCGAGACAAAGTTGGTGCAATCGACTTCGAATTCTTCATATTTGGGGTTCGGGGTTTTCCACCAAGTTTCGGCATACTCTACAGCTTTGGGGCGGTTATAAATGATTTTTCGCGGAGCGAATTCCTGGGCCCCGCTGTTGAGAATACTATGGTTGATGTAAGGAAGAGAGGGGGCTCTTCGCAGCCCTTCCACGAAATCTTCAGGCTCAGGCATAACAAAGCCACGCGACTTACCAGGAAGCGATTTCTCAGCTTGCATTGCTTCCGCAAACCTTACTTGCCAGCGGTTCGCTGTATGATCTATGGTGACGCGTTCTGTTTCAATCCGCTCCTCCAAATGCTGCGTTGATCCGATCTGATAATGCAGGAAACGATGCATTCTGATTTCTGTAATCGTCTCCTGAGCGGATTCTCTGACTCCTGTGAGGCGAAGCTTGGTTTCTCCCCGCAGCAGCTTGGCGTCGCGTTCTCGGTAGCAGTCCAGCAGCCTGCGAATACGGACATCCTGTGTGCGAAGATAAGCGCTGTCGGCGATAAAGGCTTCAAGCGGTGCTGCAGAGCCTTCGACCTCTGCTTGATTTTTGGCGTGAACGTAGTTGTAGAGCGCTGTTTGCCAGGACATCTTGGGTAACCTCCTAAAATAGTTTTCCGATAAGAGACTCCAAAGACTGCTATTTATTGAAAAGCACGTGTGTGAGGCATACTAAGAGTCTTTAGAAGCTTCTATTTCCCTTAAATTGACACAAAACAGACGAATCCCAGTAATTAGAAGTCTTTAGAGACTGCTAATCGGCATCTTTCTTCCCATATTTCATGAATAGAAGTCCCAAAAGACTTTTATCCAAACATGCTTTAGCGACTCTTAGAGCCGCCTGCAAGTGTTTCTTGCTCATTTTCTGAAGGACGAGCCCGATTTGCTTTGAATTGATTCAATATATGACATTTATCCGATAAAAATGATTGAAATAAATCTTTACTGATACACAGTGAGACGGTATACTTGAAGTAGGGGATAAATGAAATTGAGTTTCACTAGTTGAAACTCGGTGGATGAAGATATTTTAAGGAGGAATTACCCATGTCCAACAAGGACTCTTTTTCCGTGCGTAAGCAGTTAACTGTCGGCACGAAATCGTTCCAGTATTACAGTCTTCCTGACTTTGAAAGCCAAGGTCACGGCACTATCAACAATTTGCCTGTTTCCATCCGCGTTTTGCTTGAAGCTGCTATTCGTCAATTCGACGGTCGCGCGATTACAAGCGAACATGTGAAACAAATCGCTGGCTGGGCTGAAGGCCGCGATGAAAACAAAGAAATTCCTTTCATTCCTGCTCGTATCGTTCTTCAGGATTTCACCGGAGTTCCAGTCGTCGTTGACCTTGCGGCAATGCGTGCGACTATGGCTCGTGAAGGTGGAGATCCGAGAAGGATCAACCCGCTTGTTCCTGTAGACCTTGTTATTGACCACTCTGTCATGGTTGATGCTTTCGGATCCCCGGATGCACTCGAAATGAACATTAACTTAGAATTCGAAAGAAACGAAGAGCGTTACCGCTTCTTGCGTTGGGCTCAAACGGCATTCGATAATTTCCGTGCTGTTCCTCCTTCAACAGGTATCGTTCACCAAGTTAACTTGGAGTACCTGGCTTCCGTAGCCGCTACGAAAACAATCGACGGTGAAACTGTCGTTTACCCAGATTCCTTGGTTGGTACTGACTCCCATACAACCATGATCAATGGTCTTGGTGTTGTAGGTTGGGGCGTCGGCGGTATCGAAGCTGAAGCAGGCATGCTTGGACAACCGCTTTACTTCGTAGCTCCGGACGTTGTTGGTTTTAAATTGACAGGCCACTTGGCAGAAGGCGCTACAGCGACTGACTTGGCTTTGACTGTTACGCAAATTTTGCGTAAAAAAGGCGTTGTTGGTAAATTCGTTGAGTTCTTCGGTCCTGGTCTGAGCAACATTTCCTTGGCTGACCGTGCAACTGTAGCTAACATGGCTCCTGAGTACGGCGCAACCATCGGTTTCTTCCCAGTTGACAACGAAACATTGAACTACCTGAAATCTACAGGCCGTGAAGCTGATCAAATTGCACTTGTCGAAGCTTACTACAAAGCACAAGGCATGTTCCGTACAGACAGCACACCGGATCCTGTATTCACAGAAGTTGTTGAACTAGATCTTGGTTCCGTAGTACCAAGCTTAGCTGGTCCTAAACGTCCTCAAGACCGTGTTGAGCTTACGAACATGAAAGAGTCTTTCAACTCCATCATCCGTACGCCGATCGACAAAGGTGGATATGGCCTGACAGACGAGAAAATCAACGAAGTTGTAGAAGTCGTTTACCCAAGCGGCGAAACAGCGAAAATGGGCACAGGCGCTGTCGTTATTGCAGCGATCACTTCCTGTACCAACACTTCCAACCCAAGCGTTATGCTAGGTGCCGGACTTGTAGCGAAAAAAGCGGTAGCTCGCGGTTTGAGAAAACCAGCTTTCGTAAAAAGCTCCCTGACACCAGGCTCCTTGGTTGTTACCGAGTACCTGATCAAAGCTGGCTTGCTTGAGCCTCTAGAAGCACTAGGCTTCCACGTTGCAGGTTACGGCTGTGCAACTTGTATCGGTAACTCCGGTCCGCTTCCAGACGAAGTCAGCAAAGCTATCATCGATAACGATATGACAGTGGCTGCCGTTATTTCCGGTAACCGTAACTTTGAAGGCCGTGTACATGCGCAAGTCAAAGCCAACTACCTGGGATCACCTCCACTTGTTGTTGCTTATGCTCTTGCAGGAACAGTAAACATTGATTTGGCTAACGATCCAATCGGCTATGACCAAAACAACCAACCTGTCTACCTCAAAGACATCTGGCCAACAAACCAAGAGATCCAAGAAGCTCTGGGCATTGCAATGAGCGCTGATATGTTCCGTGACAAATACAGCAATGTATTCCGTGCGAACGAGCGTTTCAACGAAATCGCAATTCCAGAAGGCGATCTGTACGAATTCGACAACAAATCCACTTACATTCAAGAACCTCCGTTCTTCACGGATCTGGGTACGGTTCTGGATGATATCGCGGATATTCGCAACGCCAAAACATTGGCTCTGCTTAGCGATTCCGTAACAACGGATCACATCTCGCCAGCAGGTAACATCAAAGTTGACAGCCCAGGGGGCCAATACTTGATCGACCATGGCGTCAAAAAAGAAGATTTCAACTCCTATGGTTCCCGTCGTGGTAACCACGAAGTGATGATGCGCGGTACGTTCGCGAACATCCGTATTCGTAACCAAGTGGCACCTGGCACAGAAGGCGGCGTAACAACTTACCTGCCAACTGGCGAAGTTGAGTCCATCTACGATGCTTCCATGAAGTATCAAGCTGAAGGCCAAAACCTTGTCGTTATCGCTGGTAAAGAGTATGGAACTGGAAGCTCCCGTGACTGGGCAGCCAAAGGAACATTCCTGCTCGGCGTGAAAGCTGTTATCGCAGAAAGCTTCGAGCGTATTCACCGCAGCAACCTTGTTGGTATGGGCGTTCTTCCACTTCAATTCCTTGATGGAACTGGCTGGAAAACACTTGGTATCACAGGTCGCGAAACATTCGATATCACAGGTCTGAGCAACGATGTTCAACCAGGTTCGACGGTTAAAGTTACAGCAACTCGTGAAGACGGAACAAGCTTCGAATTCAACGCTCTCGTGCGTTTGGACAGCTTGGTTGACGTGGATTACTACCGTAATGGCGGTATCCTGCAAACCGTTCTTCGCTCCATCCTTGCTGAGAATAAATAATTCAGTTTACAACATGCAAACACACACACACATGTATGCAAAAACACACCAAATCCGGGAATGCCTTATGGCATTTTCGGATTTTTTTATTTGGATAAGATGCGGCTGCTAATAGGTTCACCGGACTGTGAATGCGTTTTCTTCGAGTTTGCGCCACACGCTGAACCCTTAGAGCCCCAAGTGATTGACTTACATTTCCAAATACTGCGGGTTGAGCCTGCCTTTCTCCCCTACTATACTGGGTAGAGCGAAAGGGGAGATGAACGATGAACACATTGAAAAAGCTCGTCTTAGTCATGCTGTTCGCGTCGATCGGGTTCGGGTATACTGCAAGTCAGTTCAGCCAACCGACTTACGCGGCAGAGGCTGCCTTACAGTTAGGTACTCAAAACGGAGACGTATGGGACGCACAGTTTCGTCTAAAAATGTTAGGCTATTATACGCAGCCGGTGGATGGCAAATACGGTCCTGTAACTGCCGCGGCTGTTCGTAATTTTCAATATAATTATGGCTTAACCGTTGATGGTCTTGTCGGAGCGAATACGTGGCAGAGCTTGCGTAAATACTCCGTAAATCAAGAAGATCTGGACATTCTGGCTAGAGTGGTCTACAGCGAGGCACGTGGTGAGTCTTACGAAGGACAAGTGGCGGTGGCCGCCGTTGTCATGAATCGCCTGAAGTCGAGTCAGTATGCCAACACGATTGAAGGCATTGTATTTGCCCCAGGAGCGTTCACAGCAGTAAGTGACGGCCAATACTGGCTCACACCGGACAGCACGGCCTACAAGGCTGCACAGGACGCCGTACGAGGCTGGGACCCAACCAAAGGAGCGACCTACTACTTTAATCCAGAAACAGCGACAAGCGCTTGGATCTGGTCACGTCCGCAAACCGTGCGGATTGGTCATCACATCTTTGCGAAGTAACATGGCGCATACAGAAAACCGTCAGGGGGATTAGTAGTCCCCTGACGGTTTTTTTGCGTTTCAGTCTTAGTGCTACTGCTATGCACCCCTCTATTCGCCAGTTCGCATGCTTTTAACGCTGTGTTTCAGCGTTAAAAACTAGATCTCACCTGCTACCCTTGCTGTAACGCTGCATTTCAATCTTAACTACTCCCATTTGTTCCTTTCCACGTGAGTTCTGTTGGTGTAGCGCTGTTTTTCAGCGTTAAAAACTAGTTTTCACCTGCTCCCCTTGCTGTAACGCTGTATTTCAATCTTAACTACTCCCATTTGATCCTTTCCACGCGAGTTCTGTTGCTGTAACGCTGTTTTTCAGCGTTAAAATCTTGTTTTCACCTGCTACCCTTGCTGTAACGCTGTATTTCATTCTTAACTGCTCCCATTTGTTCCTTTCCACGTGAGTTCTGTTGCTGTAACGCTGTATTTCAGCGTTAAAAGTTAGTTTTCACCTGCTACCCTTGCTGTAACGCTGTATTTCATTCTTAACTACTCCTGTTTGTTCCTTTCCACGTGAGTTCTGTTGCTGTAAACGCTGTTTTTCAGCGTTACAAACTAGTTTTCACCTGCTACCTCAGTTGTAACGCTGTATTTCATCCTTAACTGTTCCAATTGGCTCCTCTACACGTGATTTCTCATGCTGTCGAGAAAGTCTCGGCAGCCTTTATTTTTTGTGTTTGGGTTTGAGTATTGGAGAGTGACTCCCATCCCGAGTTTGCGCTGTTGGGCCCCCCACCGTGATGTAGGGGTTCGATGCGCTGAGAATAAGATAGCTGAAAGTGTTTATTTGTTCGAAGGGCTGCTGGTTCGGAGGTATTAGCAAGGCACGTTAATTCCCCCATTCTCTCGACAACAAGCGTATAAAGACAGCATCTCTTTTAGCACAAAAAAAACTATCCCCAGGTTCTGAAACCTGCCGGATAGCTTAGCTTTCTACACCTATTCCTCATACCAAGGATTCAGATGCACGAGCACCTCATCCACGTCGCTATGAGCTGCTTTGATTTTTTGCTTGATAGAGCGGCTGATATCGTGGCCTTCTTGAATGGTCAATGTCCCGCGAACGGCAAGCCTGGCGTCGACTAGTATGTAATGGCCATGCTCCCGCGCCCGCAAACGGTCAATGCGTTTGATCTCTGGTACAGAACGGATCAAGGCCGCATATTGTTCAATCTGATCCAAATTTACACTTCGCTCCATGAGAATGTCGAAGGATTCTCTGCCCATTTCGTAGGCCAGCTTCAAGACCAGGAAAGAGACGATGATCCCCGCTACGGGATCTCCATACGCCAGGATGGCATAGCCGAAATGCTCGCCAATCAGAGCCAACCCGATACCTACGGATGCAGCAATAGAGGCATAGACGTCCGCCAAATGGTCGTAGGCGGTAGCGATTAAGCCTTTGCTGTTGAGTTGGCGGCCGATGCGCATGGTGTAGACATAGAGAATTTGCTTCCAGATCAGCGAGATGACCGCTGCGACAAACGCGATCCAATGCGCCGCGCCCGCTGGCTCGAATAGCGCATGTATGGAGTGATAGCCCATATAAATGGCGGCTCCGGCCAAAATGATCGCGACGATAAAGGCGCCAAGCACTTCAGCCTTGCCGTGGCCATAGGGATGATCCACATCGGCCGGCTTCGAAGATACGCGCATGGAGCTGTACGCCGTCGCAGAGGCGATTACATCACCGGCGTTATGGATGCCGTCGGCGATGAGCACTTGGCTTTGGAACGTGAGTCCGACGAATATTTTGATGGCGGTAAGCACGACGTTGCTGGCAAGACTAATCCAGATCGCCAGCATCGAGGCTGTCTTCTTCATACTTGCCACATCCTTTCCCACTTCTAGTATGGACCTCCTAGAAGATAAGCATCCGTCGCCGCTAGCGCAGCATGGTTCCCATCCGTCGCGCCGCTTCCATAATCAGCGGCGCCTGCTCTTGCATGACCTCCAGCGTCAGCCTGTTCGCTGGGCCCGAAACGGCAAGGGCGGCGACCAGCCGGCCGCCTCGATCCAAGACCGGTGCGGACACAGCCGCTGCACCGGGCTCGCGCTCTTCCACGCTCGTGGCGAAGCCAGCGAGCTTGGTGTCGCTGAGCTGCTGCAGGAACGCCTGCTGGTCCAGCCCCGTCGGCCAGTCGGCCGAGGCTAGCAGTTGTTCCCGCAGCGCGGGCTCAGCGAAGGCGACGAGCACCTTGCTCGAGGCGCCGACGTACAAAGGCATTCGCGCCCCGACAGGGGCTACGCGGCGAATAGCCTGGTTGCTTTGCACGGCTTGGATGCGCACGCGAAGCAAGCCGTCCTGCACGTACAGCGAGATCGTTTCGCCGAGTTGGTCGCGCAGCCGCTCCATCTCCGGCAGCAGAATAATGCCGGGGTCTCCCTCTTTGGAAAGGTTGGCGGACAGCTCCCAGAGCCGGTAGCCAAGCCGGTATTTATCAGTTGCGGCATCGCGCATGATAAAGCCCTTCCCTTCCAGTGAAGCAAGCAAACGGTGGACAGTGCTTTTGTGCAAATCAACGCGGCTTGCAATTTCTGTTAAAGTAAGTTCTGTTGCCCCCGTAAAACAGAGCATAATATCTAAAGCGCGCTCTACAGCACGCACGGTCAGCTTGCCATCTTCCATGACGAACACCACTTTCCTTATATGGATATCTAAGATATGCCAGTTGTGCAAAGAAGTTGATTAGTTTCACTATATGAAACCCAATTACATCTAGTATAACCAAACTCCCCCTATGCGTAAAGGTCAATGATCTGTTTCTTCCATTGTTACAGAACGATTACAGAGGCCTTACAATTGGTGCATCTTCATTGACTTGAAAGCGCATTCAGAATAATATTAAGTTAATAGATTACTTATCAGAATATTTTGTCAATTCTATTCCTGATTCATTCTCCCTATGACCTCTTAGAGCAACTAGGATAACTCACACTAACTTTTATGGAGGGAGGGTGCTGCGATGTCAACAACATCTCTATCCCCTGGTTCACTGCAACCCACACTTGACGAGGTCGTAACTCGACCCCTTTTACGCAAAAAAAGGCTGGTTCTCACCATCCTCATCTCATTCCTGACCCTATGTCTGTCACTCTTGCTTGCCTTTCATGCTTATATTGCTTGGACGCTCGCTAGACCGCACATTGATCCGCTTCATTCAGATCCGATGAGAGCTGTCGGACTGCCTTTCAGCAGCGTGACTTTCCCGAGTAAGGACGGAACATCGCAATTGGACGGCTGGTTCATTCCCGCTAAATCAACCAAAACTGTCATCTTCTCCCATGGCTATGGCGGCAATCGCGAAGAGTTATGGGTACCGCTCTACAACTTGGCGCGCGAGCTTCATTTGCAAAACTACAATGTCCTCATGTTCGACTATGGCTATGTCCACCCTGGCAGCAAACGATTGATGACTGGCGGTATTCAAGAATCTCAGGAACTGCTTGGCGCTATTGATTACGTTAAGCATCTTTCCAACAACGGTTCTATCTATATCTGGGGCTTCTCGATGGGGGCAGGAACAGCGCTGCAAGCCGCTCTCCAGAATGGCAATGATATCTCAGGAATGATCCTGGACAGCACCTTTCTGCTGAATCCGGATACACTCTATCACAATATGAAGCAGGTCGTGAACGTTCCCAAATTCCCATCTTTACCGCTGGTTCGTTTATTCTTCCCGCTGCTTAACGGCGTAAGCTTGCACGAAGTGCCTTATAATAAGGTCACCTCCACCGCTTACCCGATGCCGATCTTCTTCATCCATGGGACTGAGGATTACAAAGCTCCCTACGGTATGGTGGAGGATATGTTCAAGCAGCAGAAAGATGCCGAATCCAAGCTATGGATCATTCCCAAAGCGCAGCACGAACTGCTCTACCGGGCAGAACCCAAAGCCTATATTCGCAAAACGATGAACTTCCTGAATGGCATTGCGACGGCGCCTGTCTCTTAACTCTGGTATTCCCTCCTCCCTATAAAATCGGCCCTAAACAGAACAAGAACGCTGACTCTGGTCAACGTTCTCGTATCTGCCTATGAGGTCGATATTTTTTTGCCTAATCCATCTCGTAGATCGATCCGGACTTGCTTGCGAACAGCTCGGCATAGACTTTCTCCGCGTACGCATCCGTCATCCCGGAAATATAATCGGCAACGAACCGCGGCCAGCTCCAATTGCCTCTGCGCCGCTCATAGCTGTCGATCCAGTCAGGCGGAATAATCCATTGGCCCTTGTCTTGGTCGATAAAGCTGTCCCACAAGCGCTCCACGATGATTTCACTGCGTTTTTGCAGACGCAGTACACGGAAATCTTTGATCAGGGTGACCCAAGCGAGCTTCTTGAGAATTTCCATCGTCCGCAGCATGTTCATATTCTCCGCTCCGTCTTTGACGAGGGCAACCTTCTTCCAGCCACGGTCAGGATCATCTATGATATCCAGACAACTGGCGAAGGAGCTTACCCAACGCGCTTTCATCTCTCTGCGCGTCCGTGATTCTTCCCGATTGCATTCGATGAAAATCTGCTTCCACTGCTCTAAGTAATCAGTCAGCACCTGTCTGACCATGACTTCAATATCCACTTGCTCCCAGCCGAATTTATGCTTATTGGGATCATTCAGGATCTCCATGACCAGATGCCGGATCAATCGCTGATCTTCAAAAAAGGTCGCGTTCATTTGAATTTTCCCCGCACGGATGCCGTCTTCAATGTCATGGGTCGAGTAGGCGATATCATCACACAAATCCATCAATTGGGCCTCCAGCGTGGAACACCCCTCCGGCATCTGCCACTGTGCTCTCAGATCACGGATAATGTCCCATTCGGAACCGTACACCCCTTTGAGCCTGCCTTCCTCCTCAATCAGGAACGGATATTTATTAATCCCCAGCAGCACCGCCGCGGTTAGGTCCAGACCGCTTTCACTGCCTGCTCTTTTTTCCAGGAACATCAGGATTCTGAAGTTTTGGGCATTGCCCTCATATTTCAGGCCGTGATCCTTCAGCAGAATATGGTTCAGTACTTCCTCCCCTTTGTGCCCAAAAGGCGGGTGACCGAAATCATGGGCAATCGACGCGCATTCTACCACAGTAGGATCGATTACAAGCCCTGGATGCTCTCTCTTTTGAAGAAAAGGATTCGTGCGCTCCAGACGTTTGGCCACTTCTCTGGCAATTTGTGCAACCTCCAGCGAATGGGTGAGTCGTGTCCGATAGTAGTCACCTGAACCAGCACCGAACACCTGTGACTTCCCTTGCAGCCGACGAAAGGTCGGTGACTGAATGAGCCGCGCATAGTCGCGTTCAAATTCATCTCGTTCTTCACTCACTTTAGAGGAAGCGGCCTCGCCGGGCCGATATTTCCGTATGTCATTCATAAGCTTGCCTCCCCGAGTGCTATGCCCTATCCCTGCAACGTTTATAAAAGAATACTATATCTGCCGCCCCTGCAACAAGTCGTTGCCAGTGATCTGAACAAAAAAAAGGAATGCCGCACAAGACCATTGTCTTCATGCACATTCCTACGCGAGTCTCTTATTTTAACAATGACAGAAATTCCGAACGCAATGTTGCGTCTTTACGGAATGAACCGCGAACCGCCGAGGTAATCGTCTGACTGCCATATTTCTTCACGCCTCTGGCGCACATGCACATATGTTCACCTTCCACCACAACCATCACGCCATGCGGTTTCAGCACTTCATCCAGAATGTCTGCAATTTCAGAGGTGATCCGTTCCTGCACCTGCAGCTTGCGAGTAATAACATCGACCAGACGGGCAAATTTGCTTAATCCCGCCACTTTGCCGCTTGGCAAGTAACCGATATGCACTTTACCGAAAAATGGCGCCATATGATGCTCACATTGGCTGTAGTAAATGATGTCCTTAATAATGACCAGCTCTTCGTGCTGCTCGTCGAAGGTCACACCCAATACATCGCGGGGATTCGCTTCATAGCCGGAGAAGATTTCTTCATACATCCGAGTGACGCGAGCCGGCGTCTCCAGCAGACCTTCCCGATCTACATCTTCGCCGATTAACCTCAATATTTCCCGGACATGCTGTTCGATGAGCTCCCGATTCTCGGAAACTCTATTATTTTTATAATCGATTGAAGCCATGTTTTCTCTCACACCTCTTTCTATGTCTCTACCCCATGCAAACCGTCAGAAGCTTGATACTATCGCGCATTGCTCTACTATCTTTGTGCGCTTTGGTCAGCAGCATACCGCCCTGCAGCAAGGATACGATAGGCATCGCGAACTCCACGGGCGTTAACCCTTGCAGAGACAGCTCTCCCCGCTTCGTACCGTCTTGCAAGCAATTCTTGACCTCAGTCTCCATCTCGCTAAAAAAACGGCTTAGCGGCTTGCGCAGCTCCTCTGAGCTGTCACTAAGCTCCAAGGCCAGGTTGCCGAAGAAGCACCCTTTCCGACAAGCATGCTCTTCACAGAAGCTCAGCATTCTTTCGAACAAGTCCAATACGCGCTGTTTCGGCGATAATTCCGAATTGCCCAGACTCGGTTCCAAGACGACTTGCCGCATCTCCTGCACCTTGCGTTCAATCACTTTCACGCCCAGCTCTTCCTTGCTTTTAAAATGATAATAAAAATTACTTTTGCAAACCCCGCTGCTCGACAAAATATCTTCCAGTCCCGTTCCTTGAAAGCCATGGTCATGAAACAGCACCATCGCCGCTTCGAGGATGCGGTCTTTGTTGCTTGCCATCGATTAGCCACCTCTGAATAGTACTGGTATGTCCTACATCTTCCATACCTGACCATAATAGGAAGGGCTCATGCTGTCAGCCGTTGGTACGGTGGACAGCAAAGCCCTTGTGAAGGGTCATCTTACACCCAACGTCTTATTTCCATTTTTGGTTTTTCATCATTTGCTGCGCTTTGTTCAGTTGCTGCTTATTCATGTTGTAGCCCATTTGCTTCGCCATTTTGGCCAGCATTTCGGGATTGTTCTGCATCGACTCCAGCTGTCTTTTCAAATAGAATACGCCGATGAAAAAACCGCCGACTAAGCCCACAATCAACGTGAGAATAGGTATAAGATAACTCCACATCGTGAATGCCCCCTGCTTGTACATAGTCATATTGTTGCATTACTTTATCATATCATTTCTGTTCATCGCTTTACAAATGAGTTTCTAGGCCAAAATCACAGCACTTGCTCAATAAATAGAGTGGTGTGTTTGGCCAAATCAATCTCCTTGATGTCCAGTTCCCGGTCCATCGTGTCTTGCTTCACAATACGGACAATGGGACGGCTTGGCAGTCCGCGATGCTGTCCCACCACAACGCCGGTCTCCCGACTAGATAAACGCACCGAAGAGCCCGTCGGGTAAATCGAAACGATTTTCAGAAATTGAATTAAAATATCACGATCCAGCTTCGTCTCAGCTAATGCCATCATATGCTCGCAAGCCTCATAAGGCATCATCCTTCGCCCTAAGGAAATATCGAAGAGCAAGTTATCATACATGTTAGCGACAGCTGTGATTTTGGCATAGACATGGATATCCTCACTCAGCAGCCCTCTCGGCAATCCAGACCCGTCCATAGCTTCGTGGTGCTGGAAAGCAACGTGCGCCACCAACAGGCTGAATTCCCGTTTACTTTTCAAAAGTTCAAAGCCTCTCCACGTATGATGCCGCTTCAGATCAAGCGATTCATCGTCAAACAGAAGTTCTGCTTTGCCTACATCATGCAGCAGTGCGCCTACGGCGAGCTCTTTCAATTGCGTTTCACTAAAGCCCATATTAATGCCGATCAACACAGCCATCATGCAAACATTCGTCGCATGGACATACATTTCGTTATCCTTCGTGCGAATATCGGTCAACTGAATCAAGACGTCGCGATTTTTCATCACTTCATCCAGCAAGGTATTGATGGAAATACTCATCGAACGAGAGTTAAACTCCTTGCCCGATTGAATCGCCGCGAAGGTCTGGCCCATCTGCTGCATGACGATCCGTTTCGTCTCTTCCGAGAGAATTTCCGGAATCTCCACATCCTCCAGATTGGGATCCTGAATGTAGATCATCGTGACCCCGATGCGATTGAGTGTGTTGATCATGAAAACCGTTAGCTGCACGCCCTCAGAAAGCAGGATAGATCCATTGCTGGCAAATATCGTACGCCCCAAATATTGACCCGATTCAACGGAATCCAAATGGACATATTTCATAGAATTCACTCCATTTTATTCAGTTTCGACCTGCTCATTGCCTTCACAGCTTTCTCCACATCCTGCAGAACAGCGGACTCCTGTTCCTTGGCTTGGGCTCTAGCCAGAGCAGCCTCGGCTTCCTCCCCGCCAATCCGCCCCAGCGCCCATGCACAGGTTGCCCGAATCTCAGGCCTTGGGTCGGACAGGAGCAGTTCGCTTAGAATCGGCACAGCCGACACGTCCTTGAAATTGCCAAGGGCGATAATCGCGTTGCGCTGAATCGGCTTCTTGCCTCTCCAGGAGGCGGCGATACGGCCGTATTGTTCCTTGAATTCCTTGTTCGTCATGGTGAGCAATGGAACCAGCAGCGGCTTGACTTTCTCCGGGTCAGGCTGCAGTTCAGGCTGATGTGTCCAATTCATCCCTTTATTCTTAGGGCAAACGATTTGGCAGGTGTCACAGCCATAGATACGATTGCCAATTTTAAGTTTAAACGCGTCATCGACATACCCCTTGGTCTGTGTAATGAAGGAGATGCAGAGGCTTGAATTCAACTGCCCTGGGCCAACTAGCGCCCCTGTGGGACAGGCGTCTATGCAGATCGTGCAATCCCCGCACTGATCCATAATAGATGTATCGGATGCAAACGGAATATTCGTAATCATTTCGCCCAAATACACCCACGAGCCCCATTCCGGTGTGATGACCGCACAGTTCTTGCCGCTCCAGCCGATCCCTGCGCGCTCGGCCACGGCCCGGTCGACCAGGACACCGGTGTCGACCATGCTCATCAACCGCGCATCCGGCACGCGCTGCGCGATGAAAGCCTCCAGCTTCGCGAGCCGGTCGCGAAGCACATCATGGTAGTCGCGCCCCCACGAGGAGCGCGAGATGATGCCCCGATAAGCCCCAGGCTCGGATCGGGGCGGGTTCGGCAGTTTCGACGGGTACGCTACCGCGATGGCAATGATCGACCGCGGCGCGTCGAAGCTCAGCTCGGGATGAACCCGCTTCTCGATATCCGGCTCTTCGAAGCCGGATTCGAACCCCTTCTCCCGGTGGCGGAGAAGGATGTCTTTCAGTGCCGTGAACGGCTCTGCTGACGTGAAGCCGATCTTGTCGATGCCGAGGGACGACGCGGCTTCCACGATCTCTTGCCGCAGCTTGCTGAAATCGGCAGGCGTCCCTGCTGCGATGGTGGTGGGAACCGCCATTCGTCACACCTCTCTTCTGCGTTTAGAGTTTCGCGGCCATCGAGAATGGCCATAGGACATACTCGGCCCGGCCTTGAATCAGGCTCGCCGGGACAGCCCCAAATCTGCGGCTGTCGGCGCTTGCCGCCGCATGGCGGTTATCGCCCATAACGAAGACGCAGCCCTGCCCGATATGGATCGGGCCGAAGTCGCCATCTTCTATGGGCGTATCTGTGTACGGCTCTTCCACTTTGTCGCCGTTGATGTACAAAAATCCGGCTCGGCCTTGCACCTCGTCACCGCTGATGGCAACAACTCTTTTCACCAGGAAAAGGTGCTTCGCCAGAGCAAATTCCTTAGACTCCTTGAGGATAACAACCTCGCCGCGCTTGGGTGCTTTCAGGTAGGTAGTCGCCTTGTTGACGAACAGCCACTCCCCCTCCTGCAAGGTAGGCAGCATCGAATTCCCGCGAACGGTCGAGAGGTTAAACCCGAACTGGTGCACGAGAATGACAACAAGAAGAGCTACGAGAATGGATTTCGTCCAATCCCACAGCTCATGGGTGAAGCTTCTCGACTCCGTATCCTGTCTGGGCCGAGCAGTCGCTTTATTCGTATCATTCCGCCCTACAAAGAAGCTCATTCATGCTCCTCCGTTCTTATGCTTTTCCCACTGTTCATAGTAATACAGCACCATCTCATCTTGAAAAGGAGGCTTGTCTGCATTCACCAGTTCGAGAACTGCGGCAAGCCCTTCCTTGACTTTCCTTTCGACAAGCGGCGAATAATGATAATTCAGCTTATGACGTTCATATTCATCTTGATCCACGATATGCACAGAACGGTCCGGCATGCGTATAACATCAAGATCATAGTCGATATACGTTAAAACTTGTTGGATGACATACATGGGAGAAGCCACATTACAATAATATCTAACGCCTGCTTCTTCGATTAGAGCTACAATGTTAAACCACATTTTGGGAATGAAGAAAGAAACGCCTGGAATACGGCTTACCCATTCCTTGCCGTCAGCTTCCTGAATTTTGGTCTGGCTGTTGATAAAAACCATCATATCTTGCTGCTTATGAGCGGCATGCAGAATATGCTGCGGAACCCGCCAATTCGTCAGCCACATCCGGTGAAGATGTCCATCATGTTTGAAGCTTTTTATCACATAAGGCGCGAAGTTATCCATGTCTCAAAGCTCCTCCGTTGATAGCTGGCGATAAGTTCCTTATTATATAGAAAAGCATATCTGACCCCCAAATGCAATGGCGGCACCGATATGCTTCCCTCGATCCAAATCTATTCAACTAAACGAGCTTCCGAACAATCCGTTAGACGCTGACTTTCTTCACAATACTAAGACGATGTGCGGCCCGTGAAAAATCAGATGTGCTGTAACCTGCTGACTCATACACAGGTAGTACCATTTCGTTATGGACGTCTACCGTTACCATAATTTTGTGCACGTTCCGTTGGAGGAACCTTATCTTCATGGACTCGATCAAGGCCTTGCCGATACCCTTACGTTGATACTCTGTGGCAACTGCAATGCGGTAATAGTAGCCGTTGTTGTTATCGATGGTCCCGATAATGATGCCAACAATCTGCGATTCTTCTTGAGCGATAAGAACAAGTTCCGTATCCCAAGAAAGTTGACGAGCAAATGCTTCCATCGTTTCTTCATAGCAGGATTCCGATAAAACGTCCTGCAAGAGTGTTGTCACGGAAGAAGTATCACCAAGTTGAAATGAACGAACATGCATACGGTTCTCTCCCAATCCCCTAGTATTGTTAGGATTAATTTTCTGGTAAATTAGTAAATACGACAAAAAAGTACGGAATCCTGCTGAAAATGTGTTAAAATTCACAAAAATCTTTGTTTTTTTCACATTTCCTCTTGAAAGCGCTTAATTGCAAGCGTTTTCAACAAATTTCATGCTTTTCACACGTTTTTTATGTCACTAAATACCTAGGATTTGCTCCTTGAGTAACCGTTAACAGCTTATTCAATTTTTTAATAAAACATTCGCTTAACATACCGGAAGAAGCCGTCCCTGAAGGACGACCTCATCTTAAATCCTATATGGGCGGAACGGGATAGCGCTGCGTTCCGCTAAGTGACAATTCACTCTGCTGAAGGAACAGCGTTCACCTTCGGTCCGCGATGCTTGAAGAAAAACGCGACACTGATGAGCGCCAGACCATTGACCGCAAAAACAAGCGGGATTCCAATCCAGCCGCCCAGGAAACCGCCGATGATCGGCCCGCTCATCGTCCCTAGCTGTGTAGCCGATTGATTCAGGCTAAACGCCCTGCCTCGAAAGCTGGGATCGGTGAATTTCACGATAAGCGCGTTTAAAGCGGGATACACGGCTGCAAAAAACAGCCCGTAGCTAAACCGCAGTATGCCAAAAGCCAACAAATGATGGGTGCCTAGCTGCAAGAGATTCCCTATCCCGCCGCCCAGCAGGCCGATAAACAGGGTTTTGGAGTAGGTGATTTTTTGGCCGAGCTTCCCCCATCTCGGCGCTGCAATCACGGTCGCGATGCCTACCGCAGAGAAAATAATCCCTGAAGTGAGCGAAGCCGAGCCTTGGTTGCCGCCCATTTGGAGCACGTAGATGGTCAGCAGCGGCTCCACGATCATGACCGAGGTCGCTACCAGCATGGTAACGCCGAGAATCATCATGAAAGGCCGATTATGCGCAGCCGACTTCAAGTCATCCACCACGCCTGATCGCGCAGCCGAGCGGTTAAAGTTGGTTTCTTTGGCTCCAAAGAGCCCAATGAAAGCTGCAACCAAGACGACACAGCCAGAGACGAGGAACGATTCCCGGTTGCCCACCCAATGGCTGACGAATCCCCCCACCAACGGACCAATTACACTTCCGGCGGCGCTTGCAGTTGACATGACGCCCAGCGCATAGCCGACTTCTTTTTCCGGCGTATTCGTAGCAATTAATGCAATGGAAGCCGGGACAAAACCAGCCAGCAGTCCTTGAAGAATTCGCACACCCAGAAACAGATAAGGGTCATGTACGAAAAATGTCGCAAAATAAAGCACACTAAGACTGAAACCAGAGCGAATCAACATCGGTTTACGGCCATACTTGTCCGCCAAGGAGCCCCAGTAAGGAGCAATTAGGGCGCTTGCCAGAAAGGTGATGCCGAATGTAATACCTGACCATGCTTCAAGCCCTTTATTAATGCCGAGTTCTGTGTGCAAAAAAATAGGTAAAAAAGGAATAGAGATCGTATAAGCCATCCCACAGAAAAAGACACCGATCCATAACGTGATGAGATTTCGTTTCCATGAAAACGCCATTGTTGTAAACCTCCTGATGCTTAATAACTGCGTACCCCACGATGATGTTCATCCGACAACCTCACTTGATAAATTTATTTTATCATCTTTGGATAGATATTAGAAATTTCGCATCAGATTCGCGGAGTCATAATCGCTCTCCGACTAACCGGGAAGCCGGCAGTAAGCCTGCCTTGGCAGTGCCTGTCATACGGTCCCCCTCGACCGTTACCTCGAACTTCAAGTTCAAGCGCATCGGTTTCGTTACCCGCTGCGACCATGAGAGCTGGTTCCCCATGCGGACTGGATCTTGGAACGCGGTAACTTCACTGCCTTGCTGCGCTTCTCCCGTAATCTGACCATTACTGGTTTCAATGCTCAGTATGACCGGCATTTTGCCTAGGGGCGTAGCGATCACCGTGCTCCATCTTCCATCAAAGAGAAAATCCAGCGCTGCCTCCTCTTGAGCCTGACCAGGACGAAGGGATTCGTCTGAGCGATGCTCCGCGGAAGGCGCCTCTAGATTCATGGCTTCGCTTGCCAGTGGCAGCCCCTTATTGCGCCAAACCGTGCCTCGCCGTTCAAATTCAAACAGCGATTCCACGGCGTGAGCAATGCGCGGCCCAAGCTGGCGCTCCACCACATAGATGGCAACATCGAGTCCCGATGTCACACCGCCGCCTGTCACGAGATTGCCATCGTCGACAATCCTTGCAGCAATGGGAATCGCCCCCGTGGCCCCCAGAGCATCCATCCCCAGATGGTTCGTCACGGCATGACGCCCTTCGAGCAAGCCGCCCAACGCGAGTAACAGCGAGCCTCCGCAGACCGTTACAACCGTCAAATCCCCGAGCTGCATGGCTTCCCGCATCAAGTCTGTTAACTTGGTTTGCGCAGCCCTCCCTAGAATTGCGGGCACGCTATCCTCGCCATCGCCGAGAACTGCGCCTGATGCGCCAGGCACCACAATGAGATCGGCTATGCTTGGATCAAGCATGCCGCTGGCGGGAATCTGCAGCCCATTGATGCCGCTGGCTACGAGCCTGGCGCCTTCTGCTGTAACGAGTTCAACCTTCAAGTCTCCCCCTGTGTACATGTTAGCTGCACAAAACACTTCATAAGGAGCGATCGCATCCAGCAGATCAAAACCATCAAACAATACAATTTGTATATACATCCTATAGCTCCTTTCTGTTCGCTTGAACTGCCACGTTCGGAGTCTTTCTATACACAAAGCGGATCACTAATTCAGCCAAAATAAAGTTAAGCAGGATGGCTCCATAGACCCCCATGGTGTAGCTTAATTCATACTTTAAACCAGCGCCTTCATAGAGGATGAAACTGATGAGATGTATGAACAAATTCGTGAAACAGAAGAGATAGCTGCGAACCATCCACTTGCGATGCTTGATGATGTTCTTGCGCTTAATTTGCACAATGGCTGCAATCGTCATAGCAAACCAGACCATGCTCACCAGGTTGAAAGCCACACTATTTATTTTCCCGCCGGTCGTATAAGGCGCCATATACCCCGAAGTTAGGACAACTACAAACACAGCAATAACATAAAGATAGCCATTCACCCTGTGAAATTTGCGCGCGCTGCGCAAAAGGGTCTGCGAGAAGTTGAGGATCCCTGTCAACATAGCCAGGCAAGCGGCGCCTACATGGATATGCATGACATCCAACCAAATGGGTAGATTCATAGGACGTTTCAAATCGATTTTGCGACTCAAAAATACCGTTGCTTGCGGATCTACGAATAAATTCATCAACGTTACATAAGCCATATAAAGGATTAAAACGGTCAGTACAAGCGGATATATGTAGTTCTTTTTCGATGTAGCCTGTTTCGCCATTGGATGCTCTCCCCTTTTTATTTTTGAGACCGAACCGTACGGTCTTTTTTATTGTACAATAATCTATGCTATGATTCACTTATAAAATGTTACAATATTACGAGAGTGTTAATGTCTCTGTGAAAGGATACTGAGCATGCGCAAAGGTGAACAAACCCGACTGCATATTATTATGAAATCTGCGGAGCTCTTTAACGACAAAGGCTACACAGGTTCGACTATACAAGATATCATGAAAGCAACAGGCCTAACGAAGGGCGGCATTTATCGCAGCTTCGCTAATAAAGATGAGATTGCACTCGAAGCTTTCGCCTATGCGGGACAAGTGCTTTGGAGACATTTCGCCGAGGCTGTTGAGGGTGCGTCTACGGCAACGGGTAAAGTTATCGCAATGTGTGATGTCTACAGCGATACCGTTCATAATCCGCCGCTGAAAGGCGGGTGCCCTTTTCTCAATACAGCGGTAGAAAGCGACCATTCCTTCCCCATTCTGCGCGAGCGAGCGTTGGGCGCTTATGAGCAAATGCTCGGTTTCATCCAGGGCATTTTGCTGAAGGGCGTTGCTGAAGGTGAGTTCCGAACCGACCTCCCTGCTGAGTCTGTGGCTTCCTTTATTTTCTCCGCCATCGAAGGCGGCATCATGGCAAGCCGCTTGTCGCGGGATAATAAGCATATCAGCTATGCCAAAGCGAATATTGAACTGCTGCTAACTTCTTTCCAAAAATAAAAGAACCCCAATTTCCATCTTAACTGGAATTTGGGGTTTATATATAAGCAATTGCAGGAAAAACGACATAACGGATAGAAACCTTCAAGGAATCTAGAGTCCTACGCACTTAACCGGAGGTCGTTCATCATGCCCATTGACCATAGATTAGCAAACGAATCTTTATTTAAACAAGCTTTTAAGTATGCGCCGATTGGCATGGCTCTCGTACATTTGAATGGCGCTGTGCTAATAACCAACCCTGCGATCTGTTCCATACTTGGCTATTCGGATGCCGAATTACTCACAATGACGTTTCACGACATGACACATTCGGAAGATCTGGAGCTCGATTGTCTTTATTTGTCCGAATTGCTTGCTTGCCAAAGAGAATCCTATCAAATGGTCAAACGATATTTTCATAAAGAAGGACATGTCATTTGGGCTTTATTAGCCGTTTCACTTGTTAAGGATGAGGAAAATAATCCACAATTTCTAATTGCCCAAGTTATCGATCAAACCGACCACAAACATATAGAAAGCCAAGCTCTGTCGCACATTATTTCGGAAAATGCGCAGGATATCATATCAATTGCCACACCGGACTGTATAACCCGTTATATATCTCCGGCTGTTCGACGTTTGCTTGGATATGAACCAGAAGAAATGGTCGGAACCAAATTAACGAACCTCTGGCATCCCGATGATCTTGATGACTTCTTGCAAAATGGGCTGTTTAAGAATGGCGATGTTGATATCTTAGAATGTCGTGTTCGCCATAATGAAGGACATTACGTTTGGTTCGAGACTACAGTCAAAATGATATGCGACGAGCAAGGAAATATCGCGCAGGTCGTTGGCGTTGGCCGGGATATCTCCACTCGCAAGCAAGCTGAAGCTGAGTTGCGCGCAACCAAAGAAAGACTTGAGTCATTCATCGATCACAACATCGATCCCGTTATGATGATTAATTTGGCCTATGACGTGGTGAAAATTAATCTAGCCTTTGAAACAACATTCGGCTGGACATCCTCTGAGATTGTTGGCGTCAATGTCTTCGATTTCCCTTTTATTCCCGAAGCTTCTAGGCCAGGCTGCCTTCAGGCTCTTGAACAACGGCAGCCCTATTACCTCGAAACAGTCAGAAAGAAGAAAGACGGCGGCGAACTACCCGTGATGGTTTCGTTGTTTACCATGCAGGATGAGTCTGGCATTCTTAGTGGTTGGGCGGTTACATTGAGAGACCTAACAGCCCACAAGCAAACGGAAGCGCTATTAATCAACTCAGAGAAACTAACCATCGCAGGTCAACTTGCTGCAGGAATTGCCCACGAAATCCGTAACCCGATTACGGCGATCAAAGGTTTCATGCACCTCATGCGATCAGGCAAATCAGAGAAACAAATGTATTACGACATCGTCTCTTCCGAGATTGAGCGCATCGAAATGATTCTCAGTGAGCTGCTGATCTTGGCCAAACCGCAGTTAATTCATTCCGAGTGCAAGGATCTTCGTGCTCTTTTGAGCCAAGTCACAACATTGTTGGAATCCCAGGCGAATATGAATAATGTTCAAATTCTAATGGAATTCGAGCCCTGTAACACTTACGTTCAATGTGACGAAAATCAACTGAAACAAGTGTGTATCAATTTCATAAAAAACGCGATCGAAGCCATGCCTCACGGGGGAGACCTGTTCATCCATCTCAAAAGCAATCATACCGACAGAATCCTGCTGCGTTTTATTGACCATGGATGCGGGGTTCCTGAACATATTTTAGCTAAACTGGGTCAACCCTTCTTCACAACAAAGGAAAAAGGAACGGGTCTTGGCTTCATGGTGAGCAAAAAGATCATTGAAAATCACCATGGCACTGTTACGGTTATGAGCAAGGAGAATAAGGGTACTACAGTAGAGGTTAGTCTTCCGACTGTTCCTAAGAATCGAACCGACTGAAATAAATGATGTGGATGATGCATAAAAGATCGCAAAATTTCGGATTGTATAGGATGAATGCGAGGTGAGACTATTGTCCAACCAAGAGGAATCCTCTTCAGGCTATCCGCGAAATATACGAGATTTCCAAGAATTAACTTCCGTTAAACCCAGTGAGTGGACGGAGATCGAACTGCACTTCAATCACCGGCAAATGAGTGATTTATCTCCTTGGCTCAATGAGCAAGGCACTCATATCCACAATCAAATTATTCAGGAAATTGAGCGGCGCGGTGTCTGACTTAGTAAACATACATGTTGCTTTATTATCGAAATTCCTTCATAATGAACATGAAACTACATAAATTTAGGAGGTATTTATACAATGGCACATCAACTACCAGCTCTTCCGTACGCAAACGACGCACTAGAACCACATATCGATGCAAAAACAATGGAAATTCACCACGACCGTCACCATAATGCATATGTAACAAACTTGAATGCAGCTCTGGACAAACACCCAGCTTTGCACGAGAAATCCCTTAACGATCTGATCGCTGACCTGAACAGCCTTCCTGAAGATATCCGCACTGCTGTTCGCAACAACGGTGGCGGACACGCGAACCACTCCCTTTTCTGGGAAACAATCGCACCTAACGCTGGCGGAGCACCTACTGGCGCTTTGGCAGCAGCTATCGAGAGCGAGCTTGGCGGTTTTGAGAAATTCAAAGCTGACTTCGCTGCAGCAGCTACTACACGCTTTGGTTCCGGCTGGGCTTTCCTAGCTGTTGACAAAGCTGGCAAATTGAAAGTATACAGCTTGCCGAACCAAGACAGCCCGATCTTCGAAGGCGAAACGCCAATTCTTGGTCTGGATGTTTGGGAGCATGCTTACTACCTGAACTACCAAAACAAACGCCCTGACTACATCGCAGCGTTCTGGAACGTTGTGAACTGGTCTGAAGTTGGCAACCGTTACGACGCAGCGAAATAAGCAGCGTTGATCGCAAAGAACCTCAACCCCTCGTGGGATTGAGGTTCTTTTGCTTTTTTTGACGGGATAAGTTCTTTACGCAACTGCTGGAAAGCTGTACGATATAGATATGGTCAAGCTGAAATTAGCGAGCAGCTGGTCGTTGAATATGACCGAAACGAGATGAATGCATAATGAAAACCATCATTTCTTTGCTTCACAATGTTCCCTTATTTCAACAGCTCACCGAAGATGACTTACTGGGAATTGCGCCTTTATTCACGGAAAAAAAGGTCAAGAAAGGCAGCATTCTATTCTTCGAAGGAGATGCTGGCGGAGAATTTTTCCTCATTAAATCCGGTGTCGTCAAAATCTATCGGTTGGATGAAGCCAAAGAAATTATCCTTGCCTTGTTTCGAGATGGCGATTTCTTCGGGGAAATGTCCTTGATCGGCAGCCATCAAACCCGTTCTGCCACCGCCGAAACGCTAGAAGCATGCACGCTTTATATATTGAAGCACTCTGATTTCAGTCAATACATGGAAAAGAGCCCGAAGCTCCTTTTCAAGCTGCTTGAAACAACCATGAACCGACTTCGTCAGGCTAATGAGCAAATCTACGATCTAACTTTCCTCGGGGTACGATCCCGCATTATGAAGACCATTATTCGACTTTCCGAGCAGCATGGCGTGGCAACATCGGATGGACTTCTGATTAACGTCAAACTGACCCATCAGCAGATTGCCAATATGGTGGGCACTGTCCGTGAATCGGTTACCAAAGTTCTGCAGGAACTCCTCGACGATGAATGCATTCAGATTGATAAAAAGCTAATCACTCTACGAAATGTAGATGCCATTAAGAATGAAATTCGTTAGACATACAATTCGCACGAAAAACCTAGCCTGCGGCTAGGTTCTATACTTATTTTGTTGCCTTATTCTCAGCGTATCGCTCACCCTCTAGCATGGCCGGGATCCGAGATGGAGCTTCTTCAAAGCGACCAATTCTATTAAGGGCCAATTCTATTAAGGGAAATACAGGACGCTATTTAGGCAAATAGCAGGGGTACTATGGCGCAAGCGGAACTACAGGGTCTTATTTCCACGAAAAGCGCTGAATTTCGCATCAAACAACAAAATAGCGTATTGTAGTTCCCTCAAGCTTGCTATAATGGCACTTTTGGCTGGAATAGCGCACTGTAGTTCCCTCCGCGCGAGGCACTTGGACAACTCTTCGATGCCAAATCAACAATCCCCTTGCCCCTATGCGATTCTGCTATAAAATAGCTAAACGTCTACGGCCTTGTCTAAGAATTCCTTCAGCATTCCCAATGCTGCAATGCTGCAAAAAGATACGACCATAACCCTTCACACAAATTATTATTCCGCGTCCCGCTCCTGCCATTCTTTCATGATTCGCAAGAATACATTCGGAAAAGCATACTGCTGCAGATCCTCCGGTCCTACCCAGCGATAGTGGAAAGGAATCCATGCTCCCTCATGTCCTGGCCGATTCACATCGCCCAGCTTGGCGCGGTATACTTTCATTTTCCAAACAATATGGCTAAAAATATGTTCCGTATCCATAAACCACTCATCGGGCTGAATTAGAATTTGCTCTTGATCGGCGAGGCTTTGGCGCAGCACATGACCATTTTCTTCATCGGAAAGCCAGTCGCCAGGCTCCCAAGCTACATGCGGCAGTTCCCACATACGAGCGAGCAAGCCCTCTTGCGGACGCTGCCGGATCAACCATTTCCCTTCATTCTCACCCGTACCCTCTATCAAAGCCACGGCTCGCAGCTCAGGACGCGGCGGCTTGGCTTTCTTCTTGATCGGCAGCGCCTCTTCCATCCCTGCATCCCGCGCAGAACAATGCGCCATCACCGGGCACGTCAAACAGTGCGGCGAACGAGGCGTACATACCATAGCCCCTAGCTCCATCAGCGCTTGATTGAAATCGCTAGCCGTTCCATCGAGGATTAGTTCACGCGCCAGCTTCTCCATGACGGTTCGCGTCGAGGGCTTCATAATATCTTCCTCAATGAGAAAATAGCGCGATAAAACCCGCATCACGTTGCCATCTACAGCTGGTTCTGGCTTATTATATGCGATACTTAGCACCGCTCCAGACGTATAGGGTCCAACACCCTTCAGGGAAGAGATCTCCTCTTTCGTCTGCGGAACGATGCCGCCATAACGCTCGTGAACCTCGCGGACTGCCGTTTGCAAATTTCTTGCGCGCGAATAATAGCCCAGACCTTCCCAAGCCTTCAACACATTTTCCTCCGGCGCTGTCGCCAAAGCTTCAACGGTTGGAAATTGATCAATAAAACGATGAAAATACGGAATCACCGTATCCACCCTTGTTTGCTGCAGCATGACTTCCGAAATCCATATATAATAAGGGTTTTTACTTCTTCGCCAAGGTAAATCACGTTTATGTGTATGATACCAATTCAGTAAATTAGTGGAAAAATATCGCTTTTGTTCTTCGCTGTACATGAGCTCTCCTTCTCTATGGGGCACGTTCCAGTTATAATGGTTGAATGGACATGTCTCCATCCATTATACGAGAAGTGCGGAACATAAAACTAGAGGTGAATGTATGCAAAACACGAAACAAACTGATTTGGCCACCAAAAGAAAAGCCTGGCTTAGCCAAGCTCATGCCTTAATTCCGCTGTTATTTATCTGGGGCGCGGAATGGATGTTCAGCGCGATCATGGATTTCGCGATCTACTGGCGTGATCTGGATTGGTTAAAACAAGCCGCTTTTATCACGGCCGTTATAGCAAGCTTGGTTCAAATCTGGAGCCTGCGGAAGGATTTCCGGAAGGATGCTTCCGCCGAGCAGAGCGGCTGGGGCCACCCTGCGCTGCTGCTGCTGCCAGGCGTGCTGCTCATCGCAGCTATCGCGCTGCTGGAGGCCATTGGCGCCGTCACGCCACTGTTTGCACCAGTCCTGCGAGCGTTCGTCCTCGCGATTGGATTCGTACAAGTCGGACTCCTGCTCGGCAAGCCGCTCATGTATTTGGGCCTGTGGCTTTTTGCCTTAACCGCCCTCATGGGCGTATGGTATTTGGGCTACTCTGCCGTCATCCTCGAAGGCATGGGCGGGATTAGTCTGATTGCCGGCGGGTACATGCTGCGGGTCTGGGGACGATAGGGCGAGAGGCGGCGGTGGACGAGCGAGCTTAAGATTGTTTTTCACTCTTATGTTACGTGAATCGAGCGAATTCTTCACGTTAACGTTGTTTTTCAACCTCTCCGCCGAAATAAACAGTGATTTGAGGCGAACGCCTCGGCGTAAGGTTGTTTTTCACTCTTATGACGAGGGAAATGAGCGGATTGGTCACTTTAACGTTGTTTTTCACGCTTACGGAAGTTTACGGAGCGTGAAAACCTTACTTTAGCGATGTTTTCACGCCGCTAAAGCATAAAAAAAAGGCGCATAGGAGGAAACTCATGCTGAAGATGAACAAACAGGCTTGCGCAGACACCGCAAGCCTGAACGCAAACAAGCCGCGCACGGCGCGGCGGCGTATTACCGGCGCGCTTATCCTCGCGCCGATGGTGCTCGCGCTAGCCGCGTGCGGCGGCACTTCGGGCGGCAGCGCCACCCCGAAGGCGCCGGCCGCGACCGCTGCAAGCGAGAGCAACCCTGCGTACGTGAAGGCGCAGGAGCTCTTCACTACGAACAAGTGCATCAGCTGCCACGGAGTAGATCTGTCAGGCAAAGCCGGCGCCAAGACGAATTTGCAAAAGGTCGGCAGCAAGATGAGCAGCGAGCAAATCGCGAATCAGATCAAGAACGGCGGAGGCGGCATGCCCGTCTACAAAACGAAGCTGTCCGATGAGGAAATCGGACTGCTCACAGACTGGCTCAGCTCCAAAAAATAGCATCCGGCATTTTTATAGCTCCTCCACAATCGCATAGGCGGCAGCCATCGAATCCGTATGCGTAATGCTGATATGGATACGGTGGCTGCCTATTAGGCCTGCCCGCAGCAAGGCCTCTTCCCGCACCTGACAAACAGGCTTGCCTAGAGCATCCGGCAGCACTTCAATATCCTGAAAGCCTATTTGCTTGCCGATTCCGCAGCCAATCGCTTTAACAATCGCTTCCTTGGCCGCAAAACGGCCGGAAGCAAACTCCGCAAGTCGCCCCCGGCGCTTCTGCGCCAGTTCTCTCTCTGGAGCCGTCAGAATCCGCTCCAGAAATCTTTCGCCTGACGAGCCCTCCAGCATCTTGCGCAATCGCGCAATTTCAACCAAATCTGTTCCGATACCTTTAATCATCGTGGCTATGCCCCACTTTTCTTCCAGCATTTTGGGTTCAATTTACATGATTCTGCGCCTGCGGTCAAGGCTCTCTGCCATTTTGCATCAGCCTGACCTCCCCATTGGTTACTTCAAGGTAAGTAAGTCACCCTATTTTCAGTTCTTCTACGTTCTCTAAACTGCGGGTATACTGAACATAGACTAAATTGCTAGGAGGCCAACTGAATGAGAATTATGCCGCTTGAGAAACGCGGAATCTCGAATAGCCGGATCGTTTTCGGTTGTATGGGAATTGGCGGAGAATGGAACAACGCCCCTTATACCAAAGAAGATTACATCATTGCTGAGAAAGCAGTGGAAGCTGCCTTATCCATAGGCATTACCATGTTTGATCATGCCGATATTTATAAAAGAGGCAAATCCGAATCTATTTTTGGCGAAATCCTCAAAAAAAGACCTGATTTGCGTGACCAAATTATTCTCCAATCCAAAGTTGGTATTCGCTTTCAAAACGAAGTGAATCCACAGCGCTTTGATTTCAGCAAAGGTCATATCATCAGCGCGACGGATGGGATTCTACAGCGCCTCGGTGTGGAACATTTGGATGTGCTGCTGCTGCACCGCCCTGACCCGCTCATGGAGCCGGAAGAGATCGCAGAAGCCTTCAACACGCTGCGCTCCGCAGGTAAAGTACGGCATTTCGGGGTTTCCAATATGAGTTCTGCCCAAATTCGCTTCATTCAAAATTCACTGCCTGAGCCGCTCGTTGTGAATCAACTGGAGATGAGCTTGGCTCGCATCGACTGGGTTGAACAAGGCATCTTGGTCAATCAAAAGGATGGCCTCGGCGTGAACTTTGCTGATGGCATCATGGAGCATTGCCAAATGAGCGATATTCAAATTCAAGCTTGGGGCCCGCTGGCTCAAGGCAAATTCTCCGGCAGCTTGCCGGAAGATGCGCCTGAGACGATCACAAACACAGCCACTCTTGTACAAAAAATGGCTAACGAAAAAGAAACGACACCAGAATCAATCGTTCTGGGCTGGTTAATGAAACACCCTGCGCGTATTCAGCCGGTCATCGGTACATCCTCAGCCAAGCGTGTCCTTGCTTGTCAAGATGCTGTGCGCATTGCCGAAACTATGACACGCGAAGAATGGTACACACTGCTCGAGAGCTCCCGCGGCGCTCGCATGCCATAGACGAACAACAACCCCTGACCATTATGGTCGGGGGTTGGTTATTTTAGATACCTGGAATCGGAATCCGTTTATGCTCCGTTTTCAAATACTGCTTCTCCAGCTTCTCTTGCGCCTCAGCGGAAATTTGCTTGCCTTCCAAGTAGTCGCTGTTGTCGCCATAGGTAATCCCCAGCTCGTTCTCGTCTGTTTGACCGTCCCATAGGCCGGCTGTAGGCGCCTTATCCAGCACGCTCTGCGGAACGCCCAGCTTCGCTGCCAAGGAACGCACTTGGCGCTTGTTCAGCGTGCTCAGCGGTGTAATGTCGACCGCTCCGTCGCCATATTTGGTGAAGAAGCCCGTGATCGCTTCCGACGCATGGTCGGTTCCCACAACGATCAAGCCCAGTTCAAAAGCCAGCGCATACTGCATCACCATGCGCGTGCGCGCTTTGATGTTGCCTTTGCCGCCGCGGCTGACATGCTGGTGCACGCCGATATGCTTGAGTCCATACTCAACTTCAATGGCGATTTCATCGACAGCCTCTTCAATGTTATTCTCGATTTGATGTTTCAAATCGAAAGCCTTCGCCACCGCATAACTGTCCTCGATATCGACTTGCTGCCCGTAAGGCTGAAATACACCAACGGTTTTGTACTCCTTGCCCTTCTCCGCTGTCAGCTCGTCCGTCGCTTGCTTGCACAAGCCAGCCGCTACTGCGCTGTCAATACCGCCGCTGATTGCAATCAGCAGACCGCTAGCATTGGCGCCCAGCACATAATTTTTCAGGAAATCCACGCGCTTGCGAATTTCTTCATCAATATCAATCTCCGGTTTCACGCCAAGCTTAGCAATAATTTCAGTTTGCAAACTCATGGTTCTCTCCACCTTTTTCTATCATTTGGAAAGCATCGTTCTTTAAGCTTCAGTATAGACTTTCGTACTGCAAATTTCAAAGGCCCGCCCCGTAGTTTTCCGTTAAAAAAAGAAAAAGCCCCCTTCGCAGCAAACTGCAAAGCGGGCTTTTCTTATGATGCTATTTGTTATTATTTGCAGAATTCGTTGAAAGCACCGATCAAATCGCCGGCAATCATGTCAGCGGAACGGTCCTCAATTTGGTGACGTTGAATGAAGTGAGCCAGCTCACCATTCTTGAACAACGCGATGGATGGGGATGAAGGCGGGTACGGCGCCAAGAATTCACGCGCTTTCGCAGTTGCATCCTTCTCTTGTCCAGCAAACACGGTGTACGTGTAAGTAGGCAGTGTGTCGTTTTGGAGCGCTTTTGCCACGCCTGGACGACATTGACCTGCTGCGCAACCACAAACGGAGTTCACAACGAGCAGCAACGTGCCATCTTTCGATTTTTCAATCGCTTCTTCCACTTGCTCTGGCGTTAGAAGTTCTGTAATACCCAGACGAGTCAAATCTTCTCTCATCGGTTTAACCATATCTTTCATGTACGAATCAAAAGACATTGCCATATGTGCCACCCCTTAGGATTTAATAGTTAATAATAAAACGTAAATGGTATTCATTCTATTATACATCCGTTGGTGATGAAAGCAAAGTGCCGGCACGTCTATTCCATTAATTCGCAGGAATTATTTCTACCTTCAGAGATTGCTCAGGTTTTTCCGTATAGTACCAGAAGATGTTCAGCTCGGCTTCATTTTTCTCATAATTGGCGTACATGTCGATCGCCTGATTATTGCCATCACCGTTGAAATTAGCCGTTACTGGCTTCCCTAGAAGCTCATGTTTTCCTTTGCCCATATAGGTCTGGTTCACACCGCCAAAACTAGGATCGGCACTTTCACTCTGCACGAACAGATTATTATCCTGCCTATAGTATGTCCATACAACTGGATATCCGCCAACCTGGGTCGTTATTGTCTGCTTCTTCTCACTAATATTCGTAAGTCGAATCGGATCTTTGGCATCTTTATGCTCCTGCACTTGATAGGAAGCAATGAAGGCGATTGGCTTATCTGCTTTAATCTCCATACCGATCGGCCGTTCAAAGCGGTAAATGCTTTCTGTCGGATCCTTCTCGTTATATGAAGACCACCCCTTCAACCGCACTCCGTCGATTTCCAGTTCATAATTCCTATATGGAAATTGAACGTATTTCTCATGGCTAGCCTTAACTCGAATTTGCGTCGGTGTAATGATCATTTCCTTCAACACCATCGTGATGCCTGAATCCTCCACCCGAATGTTCAGCTCACGCTTGATCGTGCCGCTAAGCATTTGCTTTTTGTCCAAATGAAGCTGATATGTCCACGTCTCGTCCACGCGTCGAGATTCTTTGGTATAGCTCAGTTTATAGCTAATTCCAGATGCCTTGAGTTCCTCCGTCTTAAAAGCTTGCTGGCCCGTATATTCACCGTGCTCCCCAGGTGTCCCAAATACATCATGACCGTCACTTTTGAGAAGAACTCCGTCTTTGTAGACAGCAATATTCGGATATGCCAACGCTTTGGCCTCGGGGTCATTAAAGAGAATGGCCGATTTCAACAACGTCTTCTCCCCCTGTTCAAAAGACTGAAGCGTCAGATTGTCAATGCCGTCTTGGTGAATGGCAAATGATCCTGTTTGACCGCTTATCGGATTGAAATCAAGCTCTCTCTCCACGGTCGTGAAAGAATGCAGTTTCTGCGCCGTGAACTGAACATCATCTTCGGACTGTTTGGGGGTCCACTCCGTTTCGAAGTAGCCGTTCATCGATTGGGTCGCTTCATCCCAGCGCTGAAACCGATTGCCTTCAATAACCTTTCCTTGACTGTCCTTCATCGTCACTTCCGTAAAATACATATCTTTCACGGACCCTTTTTGAGCGCTGAGGCTATATAAAATAACGGTACGGTTATCGTCTACAATCGCTTTATTGACTGTCAGCTTAATGCCTTCACGTGTAACAGATTGATCGATGACTTGACCGAGTCCTTGCTGCAAAACAGCCTGAATCCCGCTGCGATGCGGAAATAAGCTCTCCCAGTTATAAGTAAAGGCTGCAAAGACCGGTGTAGCGACCAAAATTGCCGCTGATGCTGTAAGAATTGCGAATTTGCAGTATCTTTTTTTCCTGGGCAAAGATAAATCAACAGCCTTAAGAGCCGATTTTTCACTGGGGAGGCTCGGTTCAATTCTTTCCCACATTTTATCGAAATCGGGGTAAGCCATCTCCTGATTATCGTCTAAAAACCGAGAAAAGGTTTGTTCTGCCTTGTCCATAAGTGCTGCCTCCTTGTCGGGAATCTACGCCATGCTTCTCTACCATGCGCCTCATCACCTGCAGGCTTTTGTTCAAACGCGATTTGACCGTTCCTAGCGGGATGCCAACGATATCGGCAATTTCACTTAAGCTGTACTCATTTAAATAACGCAGGGAGACGACAACTCTCATCTTATCGGGCAGTCGCTCTAATAGCTGCGCGCACTCTATGGCTGATTCCTTATCTGCAAGAATAGCTTCCACCGTCTTCTCCGAAGCTGGCGTGTGGCCTTGCTGCCATCTGAGACGCTTCGCACGATCGCGAGAATGCTTCTTCAGATGGTTCAGACATTGATTTACCGCGACTCGCAGAATCCACGTTTTCAAGTATTCGACCTGTCGCCAATCGTGTCTGAACACGCTTATGAATACTTCTTGGCAAACATCTTCCGCATCTGCTCCATGCTGAAGCATGAAGTAACAGGTTCGATAAACTTCCTTCTTATGCAGGTCGAATACGTCCTTTTCCGTCAATGCATTCACCTCTCTTTTTACACTATAAACAATCTGAGTCGAAAAAAGGTTCATTATTTATGTGCGAACACATAAGAAAAACTGCTTCGCCTGCCTGAGAGATCAGCCTCTTCTTATCGACAGACCGATTAAGGGAACTGTAGTACGCTATTTAGGCAAATAGCAAGGATGCGAGGGCCATAGCGGAACTACAGGGTCTTATTTCCACGAAAAGCGCTGAATTTCTCAGGAAACAGCAAAATAACGTACTGTAGTTCCCTGAACCTCGGGATAAGGACTCTTTTTGCTAGAATAGCGTACTGTAGTTCCCTCCGCCTCCATGGAGGCAGCTGAAATAACTCCGCGTTCACCCCAAAACATATAAACTCTTATAACTAAACAAAAAGCCCACCGAATGCTCGGCAGGCCTCTTTGTTGTAAATTCGGTTGATTGGTCACGCCTCATCTTCCTTTTGCTTCGTGGTGCTCTCGCCTGGATCGAAAGAAACATCCTTATCCGGATGCGTGAATATACCGCCTTGCGGCGCGATCCCTTTTTCAAAATAGTCGCGGTTCTCAGCCGTTTGGAAGCCGATATCCTTATAAGGATGAACCCACTCATCCCCCGCCATAACCTCGGGATCGGTCTGGGCCGTCCACTGCTCCAGCGGGGAATTGTCGGATTCATATTCATGATCGCCGATGACAACGCCGTGCTCGTTCACGAAAGCTTCATGAGGACCGCGGCCTTGCTCAAATTGCGGGAGAAAATTAATTTCGAACGGGTCAAGCTCACTCTGTTCCTTAGCGGAGGCAGCCTTCTTCTGGTCCTTGCTCATGTCGATGGCCGGTTGGGACCGTCCAGTTTTTTATCAACAAAGCCCTCTTTCCCCGCTGGCGCAGCTTTCTCGCGCTCTTTGTTTTGCTGCTCTTGCTGAACTTGGGTTTTGGAATCATTTTGACTCATACTCATCAGCTCCCTTCTGCCAGTATTATGTGCCAAAGTTGGGAGAAGCATTCCAAGAATGAGCATCAATAGGTACGCAAGCTGCGGTAGGCTCAGGTACACAACGGTTGCTTCAGCAGCCGCGAACAAGCTGGCCAGCATCCCCGCCACGCCCCCATAAAGCAGCGAATATTTGAGCAGATTGCCTTGTCCGATCGAGTGTTTGCGCCATTCCCGAGCATGCTGCCAAATTAGTAGTGGTACCAGAAGCAACGCCGTATAAGCATGATAAGGGTGGAATCGAGATATCGTGCCTTCGGGGCCTATGCCCCACGGCAAATCTGTTGGCAATCCGTAGACAGGCAGTAAGGTGCAGACGAGAAACAAGGAGGCCGTCAGGCCGAGTGTGAATATATCCAGAAACACATAAAGCCGTATGGCATGTTTGCGCAGTTGAATATAGGTGTAGACACAAGCGAAGAGCAAGCCAAGCAAGATCTCCATGCTTGAACCGGACACCATAAGAATTTTCAAAGGACTTTTCCATAACATAGAAGGCTGCGTCAACAGAATGCCTAGTTTCCAAGTCAGCAGCATGATGACAGCCGCATTAAAGGCAATGTCGCTTATAGGCTTAGCTTGCATATCTTGCGTTCGCCGCACTGACCTCCTGCCAAAGATTCCAATCATCCATAATCCCAGTATGGCCGCCAGCAATACAGCCACTAATTTGCCTTGCAGTTGAAGCGGTCCGATCTGTAACACGTCAGGCATTGCCGCCAGCCCCTCTCTTACCCATTATTTTACTTCTCAACGAAGGGAAATAACAGCTTTTGATTCTCGCTGGTGTACATATTCTCTTTGGTAATCACCTCTGATCCCGTATCTATGTTCGCTTTCACTTTCTTTCCCTCATAAGCCTCGAGGGCTGTTCTCACTGCTAAATATCCCATGTTAAAAGGCTTCTGCACGACGGTTGCTTGCAAGATGCCCGCTTCCAGAAATGCCACCTCATCCGTCGAGCTATCGAAGCCAATTAATTTAATCCGTTGTTCCGGATCAAGCTCCTTGAGTGCTCTTGCAGCTCCAATGGTAGAGACCTCGTTCAATCCGAAAATGCCGCGAATATCCGCATGCTCGGACAGCAGCTTTTTCGTCTGCTCATACGCTTTGTCTTCCGAGCCGTTGCTGTATAATGTGTCTAAAACCTGTATAGACGGGTCCTGCGTCAAATGATCCCGCACGCCATTTTCCCGATCCATCTGCGTTGTGGACGTTTTGACGAAGCTGACGATCGCATAAGTCGCGGGGCCCTGCACATAGTTTCTCATGGTTTCCACGGCTTTGCGTCCTGCCGCGTAGTTATCGGTGGCAATCAAGCTGGCCGAAAGACCGCCTTCCAGACCGGAATCCACCGTAATGAGTGTAATACCTGCATCGATGACTTTCTGCGCTGTGGGGACCAAGCGATTATAATCGGTAGCTGCGAGGATGATCGCTTTGGGCTTCTCGGTTATAGCCGTTTCCAGCAATTTGATCTGCTCTTCAATATCAGACTCCGATTTCGTGCCGATGACTTTCACTTCCGTCTTGTACTCTTTGGCTGCCGCGCTCACGCCTTGATTCAAGACACGCCAGAATTCCACGTGGGGATCGATGGTCTTGGGAATGAGAATCATCGGCCGCTCTTTCCCCTCCAGGCCTTGTGATAAGACAACATACCCAGCCGTTATCAGGAGGACCATAATGACAGCAATCGCTACCGAGCCTACCCTAATTTTCAACCTGACACCTCAATTCTCACGTTCGCTTTCATTAGGCAGGGGAGGCATATCCGGAATCCGCACGGTGACCGACGTGCCCTCTTCCTGTTCACTTTCAAACTGCAAGCCATAATGTTCGCCGAAATACAGCTGTATCCGATGGTTAACGTTGTGCAAGCCAAACCCTTTGCCTGACTCTGCCTGCCGTGTCTTGAGCATTAACGTCTTGAGCTGCTCTTCGCTCATCCCTACGCCGTTATCGAGCACTTTGAGCTCAATCATCCCGTCCAGCCTTCTTCCGGTGATATGGATATGACCACGTTCCGGCGAATGCTTTATGCCATGATAAATCGCATTTTCGACCAGTGGCTGCAAAATAATTTTCAAAATACGACGGTTCTGAATGTCCGGGTCCACCTCAATCGCGTAAGTAAATTTATTGCGATACCGGATGCTTTGAATGGTCAAATAGTTCTCGATATGCTGCAATTCAACGGCAATGGGAATCAGTTCTTCCCCTTTGCTGATGCTTGAGCGAAGAAGCTTGGACAAGGCCGAGGTCATCGTGACCACCTCATCCACCTTGCCCATTTCGGCCATCCAAATGATAGAATCCAGCGTGTTGTATAGAAAATGAGGCTGAATCTGCGCTTGCAGCGCCTTCAGCTCACTGATCCGTTTCACTTCCTGATCCTCCAAAGTTTGGCTCATCAGCTCTTTGATTTTGCCAATCATCAGATTAAAAGTCCGTGACAGCTTGCTGATTTCGTTCGCACCTTCCACATCGACCCGAATATTGAAGTTGCCTTTCTCCACCTGCTTCATATGGGCTTCCAGCACCTTGATGGGTCTAGTTAACGTGATAGACAACAGAATGGAAATCCCCAGCGCAATAATCAGCGCAATACCGCCCCACATCATCGAAGCCAGCTGCATGTCTTTCTTATTGCCGATCAGATCCCCTGCATACGTAACTCCAACAATTTTCCAGCCAAAACTAGATGTGCTCACGGTATAGATTTTATTCTGCTCCTTCTCCGGCGACGGAAAGGTCCCCTCTTTGGCTTGCATAAGTGTAGGCATATCCTCGGATTTAAGCCCCGAATAAATGAGCTGCTGCTGGGGATGGAAAATAAGATCTCCGGCCTGATCCAGAATGAACACGTAGCCCCGCTGCCCGAGCTGGATTTGATTGCATAGATCATTGATGACGTTATAATTCAAGTCTACCAACAGAACGCCGCTAGCGGCCCCAGGTAATGGATTGGGCATAGGCTTGCTGATCGAAACGACCCATTTGTACTCATCCTTATACAAGTGCTGAACATGCGAAGAGGAGATGAGCACCTTACCGCTGCTTCGACTTGCTTTGGCATACCAATCTTGAGTAATTAATTCGGAATAAGGTTTAAAATCGCTTGCTGTTCGCTCTGAGACTAAGGCGCCATTAGAGCCAGCAAATAAAATGGAAGCGATATCATTTCGCGAAGCAACAATGGATTGAAAGTAATTGCTGATCTGATTCGTGAGTTGCAACCCTTCAGGATCAGCCGGATTTTTCAAGGCGAGGTAACGCTTCAGGTCATTATTGCTCAGGGATAGGGTTGCAATGCTTTCCATATTCCCGATATAGGTTTGAATGTTTTTATCTACTTGATCGATCAATTGCTTGGTGTATGCCAAGGATGTGTCCGTAACGGCCACCGTGGATAGGCGATAAGCGCTGTAGCTTAAGATAACGGTTGTGCACAGAATTAAACAGGAGAACGCCAAGGCAATCTTCGTATGAATGCTTTTGAACTGAATAGGTCGGCTCCAGATTCTCATAGGCTCAACGGGCCTTTGTGCACAGCTCTGAATTCTTTGGGGGTCATGCCTGTATTTCTTTTGAAAATCACGCTAAAATACTGCGGATCATTATAGCCCACCTTAGCGGCTAATTCATAGGTCTTCAGTTGCGAGGCCACCAGCATTTCCTTGGCTTTCTCCAGCCGATGACGGGTTACATACTCCACGAATGTCATGCCTGTGTGGGGTTTGAATAAAGCGCTGAAGTAGCTCATGCTCATATAGATTTGGTTGCATACCTGCTGAAGCGATAGTTGTTCGTCGGCATAATGCTCATGAATGTAGGCCACGGCTGCTTCCATCTGAGCTTGGGAAACCTTGATCCGTTTCTCCGTGAGTACTTCCACAAGTTCCAAACATAACGCTTCCAGCCATAGCCGCATATCATCTAAGGTCTTCTTCCCATACAGCTCTGCAAAAGAATGATCCCCCAGCACGTTTGCTTCATCATAGCCCGTTTCTTCCAAAACATTCATTAACGCGACGAGCAGTTTATTCATTTTGCCGTAGCAGCGGTCCATCAAACAACCGGCCTTCTTCATTTCGTTGATCCATTCACATACGGTTTGTGTGACGACGGCTTGATCCCCCGTTTTGATCGCTGAGATCAGCCTCTTCTCCATATGCGTGTAGTTAAGGTGATCGAGACTTCTCCCGAATTCCATATCACCGATCGAAATAATTCGGTTCTTCCCCAGCAAGAAGCGATAATCCAGTGCAGAAATGGCTTCTTGATAAGATTTAGGCAAGTCTCGCAGCTGTCCATAGGTTCGTCCGATGCCCATTGTAACAGTCATGTTCAAATATTTCTCAATGCTGTGCCTCACGTGCTCGGCAAGTGTCTGGCAAGTCAGCTCGATCTGCGGCAAGTCCCCGGAGAGCAGGGCAATCAGCTTATCATCCCGTGTGCGGAATACGATGCCACCCTGCTCTTTTTCGGCAATTTCATGCAAAATGTTGTAAGCTGCAAAGCGCAGCAATTCTTCTTCGGCAGCTTGGTCATTGTAAGCCTCACGATGAAACTCATCGATATCGAGCGCAAGCACCATATAGCCAGGCCCGCTCAGCGAAAGGCCAAACATCTGAAATTTACGTTCGATTTCAGCTTCCAGGATACGTGAAGTAACCAAGCGCTCAAGAAAGCGCTCTTTGAGCAAGGGCATGCTCTCGTGAAACTGCCTGCGGAGAAAGCTAACATCCTCTCGCTGCAGTCGCTCCTCATCCAATTCCCCCCTTAATTTACGCAGAAATTCGGTGAATTCCGTGGCGTTAATCGGTTTTAAGAGATAATCTTTTACTTTTAATTTAATCGCTTGCTTCGCATACTCGAAGTCCTCATAACCGGTTACAATGACCACCTTAATATCTCTGTAATTCGCCGAAATGAGTGAGGTAAGCTGCAATCCGTCCATGAATGGCATGCAAATATCCGTGATAACGGCATCCGGCTGCAGCCGCTCCACCGCTTCGTACGCATCTCTGCCGTTATCGAAATCTCCGACCAATTGAAAGCCGCAGGCGGCCCAATCGGTCTTTCGCTTGATGCCTTCTCTTACTTCATCTTCATCGTCAATTAGGATGATTGTGTACATGCGGGATTCACCTCTGATCGATATCAAGCGCTATGTTCATTGTACACAGCCATTCCATGAAATGACAATAGAGGCTGCCCTTTGGGAGCGCAGCCTCTTTCATTTTATTCGTACAGCAGCGGCTTAATATCAGCGGCATCGATATTCGTTTTGTCGTACCAATGGAAGCCTGTATCGATGGATTTGGGCACGGTTTCTCCTTTAATCGCCTGCACAGCCGCTTTGACTGACCAGTACCCGATGCCGATCGGATCCTGCGTAATGGCACCGGCCATCTTCCCGCTGCGGATCGCATCCATCTGCTGCTTGCCGGAATCGTAGCCGATGATGACGATTTTGCCTTCTTTCTTCAGCTCTGACACTGCGTTGATGACACCGATAGCTGAACCTTCATTAGCGCCGAAGAAGCCTTTGATATTAGGGTGCGCTTGCACGATAGCCTTGGCCAAATCGGTTGATTTCAGCTGATCGCCGCCGCCATATTGCGTATCAACGATTTTGATTTTCGGATATTTCTCTTTGATCCGATTCGTGAAACCATCCCGGCGATCAATCCCCGTACGGCTGGTTTGATCGTGCACGACCAACGCGACCTCGCCTTCGTTGCCGATGAGCGCAGCCATCTTATCCGCCGCAAGCGCAGCAGCTGCTTTGTTATCGGTGGCGGCAGTCGTCACCGGAATATCACTGTCGACACCGGAGTCGAAGCCGATGACGGGAATTTTGCCAGCCTTCGCCTTCTCCAGCAGCGGCGTAGCGGCTTTGCTATCGAGCGCTGCGAAAGCGATCGCAGCCGGCTTTTTGCCAAGCGCAGCCTGCAGCATTTCAATTTGCTTATCCACTTGGGTTTCTGTTTCAGGACCTTCAAACGTTATTTCGACGTTGAATTCTTTCGCTGCTTTCTCGGCGCCCTGTTTGACCGCCTGCCAAAATTGGTGCTGAAAGCCTTTGGAAATGACAGGGATATAGATTTTATCTGTCTTCGCTGCCGCAGGAGCTGCTGTGGATGCTGCCGGGGCGGCGGTTGTCCCCGCTGTTTTGGTCTCTGTTGTTTTGGCACCGCAAGCCCCTAACATCATGGCGGTGACTAGCAATAAGGATGAAACTACCGCAAATTTCTTGTTGCGCAATTGTCTTTGCAAGTTCGATCTCCCCTAACGTTTCATTTTGGTGTGTATGTGACTCCATCTCGGAGCAGATACCAGCTTATTTCTTGCGGCGCCGCATCATATCTGCGTACACCGCCAGAACAACGACGATGCCAACGATAACGGTTTGCCATTCTTGCTTTACAGACAAGATGCGGAGCCCGTTGGTCAGCACGCTCATGATGAGCGCTCCGATAACGGTTCCGAGAATGGAACCTTTGCCGCCGCTTAGGGATGTGCCGCCGATGACAACGGCGGCGATCGCTTCCAGCTCATAGCCGGAGCCAAGGGCTGGCTGAGCGGAGTTCAGCCGGGAAGCCATCATGATGCCGGCGAGACCGCTGAATAATCCGGTCAGCGAGTAGATCACGATCTTCCAGTAATCCACATTCACGCCGGAAAGCCTCGTGGATTCCTCATTGCTGCCTAAGGCGAAGTTATAACGTCCGATAATCGTCTTGGATAACAGAATGCTCGCAATAATGGCAGCTCCGAAGAAAACTAGAATGGCATTCGGAATTTCGAGACCGGGTATCACTTTGCTGATGATAGAACCCATCGAAATCTGCGAAAAGGCAGGCGTGTCGTTAAAATAAATCGGTTTCGTTCCCGAAATAACCAAGGACAAGCCTTTGGTCACCATCATCATGGCCAGCGTAGCGATAAATGGCGGGATTTTCATTTTGGCGACGAGCAGGCCACTGATCAGGCCGCAGACAGCGCCGGTGAGAATGCCGCCTACGATGCCCAGCGGCATGGGCATGTGCCACGTCGTAATAATCACGCCGGCCATGACGGACGAGAAGGTCATCACGGTTCCGACTGCCAGATCGATACCGGAAGTAATGATGACGAAAGTCGAGCCCAGTGCCAGTACGCCGATTACAGCCGTAGAGAGCATGATCGCGACGAGATTGTCGAACTGAAAGAAATTGCTTGAAGCGGCTGAGAAAATGATCATTAAGATAATTAAACTTGCGAAAGCGAGCAGTTTCTGGGCAGCTCCCGTTTGGCTGCGTATGGTTGGGACTATTTTTTTACTTTCCAGCCATGTTGACATAAGATTCCTCCTAGAATTCCTCCTGAACTATTTCGACTAACTAATCCGCATCGTTGCGTAGGTCATGATGGCTTCCTGTGTAGCATCTCGCCGATTCAATTCGCCCGTGATCCGCCCTTCACACATCACCATGATGCGATGACTCATTCGTAATATTTCCGGCAGCTCGGATGAAATCATAATGATCGATTTCCCCTGTGCGGCCAGCTCATCCAGCAGCTTATAAATCTCTGTCTTCGCCCCAACATCAATGCCTCGCGTGGGTTCGTCGAAAATCAGAATATCGCAATCGCGCAGCAGCCATTTGCCTATAACCACCTTCTGCTGATTGCCGCCTGACAGAAATTTCACTTGTTGATGAATGCTTGGCGTCTTAATTTGAAGCGCTTCCACGAAGTGTGAGGCAGAATGATCCATTTTAACGTCGTTCATCCACCCCAACATTCGCTTTACCTTGCGGTAAGAAGCAATTGCAATGTTCGTCTTTACATCCATATCGACCATCAGCCCAAATCGCTTGCGGTCCTCGGATAAATAGCCTATCCCGTGCTTCACGGCATCATGCGGGGCTTTGATCTGTACGCTGTGCCCGTGGATGAGAAGCTCGCCGGAGTCAATCGGATCGGCTCCGAATATCGCTCTGGCTACTTCCGTTCTGCCCGCTCCCATCAAGCCCGCGAAGCCGAGAATTTCGCCTTTCGCCAGATGAAAGCTGACATCTTTGACCGCAGAACCGCGGTTTAGATGTTTGACTTCGAGCACCTTAATCTTCGAAGCTTCGATCTCTTGCTGCTCGGAGGAGACGAACAGTTCGCGTCCTACCATCATCTTGATAATTTGATCAATGGAGGTATCTTGGGTCCGCACCGTATCGATATAGCAGCCATCGCGCATCACCGTGATCCGATCCGTTATTCGCTTGAGCTCTTCCATCCGATGTGAAATATAGACAATGCCCACACCGCGCCGTTTCAGCTGCCCAATGATGCGAAACAGTTCTTCGATCTCCGCATTCGTAAGCGCAGCCGTCGGTTCATCCATAATGAGCACTTCCGACTGGAAGGATAAGGCTTTGGCAATCTCCACCATTTGCTGCTTCGCCACGGTCAGCTCGGACACTCTGGTCCGGGGATCCAGTTGGAGATTCATCTCACTTAGGAGCCGTTGCGCCTGCTCATTCAGCTTCCGATCATCAACGAACAGCTTCATGCCCTTTCTCGGCTCTCGGCCGATAAATATATTCTGGGCAATCGTCAAATCCGGCATTAAATTGAGTTCTTGATGAATCATCGAAATGCCCAGCTGCTGAGCTGCTCGCGTATTGGGCAAGTTCACTTCCTTGCCTTTGAACAAGATACGGCCTTCATCTTTCTGATAGACACCCGTGGCAATCTTCATCAACGTAGATTTCCCAGCGCCATTCTCGCCGACAAGCGCATGCACTTCACCAGCAGCTAACTCTAGGCGACATTGATGGAGGGCGTGTACGCCCGGAAAATGCTTCTCAATTCCTTCCATACGAACTAGGAACTCACTCATGACCTCACCTCGTACCTCGTCATTCATCTTCTGTGATATAACGCTATTGTATCTTCTATTTACTGGAAAAAGAGTGGATAAATCTCTTCAAAAACGTTGAAATTCCTCTGATTATGCAGCACACAAAAGAACCCGCCAGCAGAAAATCTCTGTCGGGTTTCTTATGGGGTCAAAAATTGAAAAGTAAACGAGGATCTATTTAATGTGTCAAAATGGAACCCAGCCGCTTGCAGCTTACGGATCACAATGGGCAGTGCTTCTACAGTGGTCGTCTTGTACGTATTGTCGTGCATAAGTACGATTATTCGCTTTTTACCTCGGCTTGCGCTCAGCACAGAGTCAATAATCATGTCTCTCTCCTGTACAGGAGCCGCCGCATCCGTCGAGCTAACGTTCCAGTCAAAATACTGGTAGCCCTCGTCTCTCACCTCGGCCGTCACCTTGCTCATGACGTCCCTGCCACCGGCCTTCCGGCTCAAATGATTGTTCGAACCGCCTGGAAACCGTAAAATATCAGGTCGATACCCGACCGTCTCCTCCAGCAGTCGATCCAGCTTGCGCACATCCTTCATGAAAGCTTCAGGGGATTTATAAATACGGTTATAATCATGCGAATACGTATGATTCCCAAGCGCATGGCCATCCGCAGCGATTTCTCTATAAAGCGATTTCCCTTCGCTCGTTTCTGTGCCTATGACGAAGAAAGTCGCCCTTGCCCCAAAGGTTTTTAAAATATGCAGAATCTTCCTCGTACTCGCGGAAGGTCCGTCATCGAAGGTCAAATAGGCGATTTTATCCGCAACAGGAGGAGGCGAGTGTGGAGGCCCTGTGTAAAAATGCCTCGTCTCCACGATGGCTTTATCTAAATCATCCACCACCTCCTCTTTCGATGTCGGGGTCTGGCTGCCGCTGGAGTCGATGCTTGCCGTTTCTCCTGACAATTGTTTTGGAACCTGCTTGGCTTGCTCCGTATGGATTTGTTCAGTCGAGCATCCAACTAAATTGGCGCTAATTATTAACCCCATCACATACATACCTGATCTGCGTATCTGAACCCCCATCCAAGCTCCCCCTCTTCTTGCAAATCCTGAGCTTTTTTAGTATGGCTTTTCTCGCTTTCGACATTAAAACCAATATTTCCCGGGAAATCTGCAGGATTAGCCCTTTTTGCCACCCGACTTTAACCATAGAACGAAAGAAGAACGCATGAACATGAAGTAAGGACTTCATGTTCATGCGTTCTTTAGACTTCGTCTTCAACTATTTTCATAAGAAAGGGATTTACAATTACTTTTCACGATGGAGCATGCAGGGAAGTTTTCCCGATTCGGAAGAGGGTTCGGAAGCTCTTACGAGTCAAAGGAATAACCCAGTAATCCCCGCCGAATCGACCTGCGTTCATACCCGCTGCCAAGATAAAGAATTGAAGAAGAATTAAATTGGGATTGCTGCTGATCGCTCCGGCGAACAAATAATTGAAGTTCATAATGATGCCCATTAAAGCTGCGAAAGTCGTGAGAGTACCTGTGATTAAACCAATACCCACAAGTAACTCCCCCCATGGAACTAGGAAATTAAAGAAATCTACCTGAGGCAGCGCAAAACCTTGCAGGAAATCTCCGAACCATTGTTGAACGACGGGTTTTTCTCCATCTGCTTTGGCAATTCCCCCTTTGATAAAACCAGAAGCATCGAATGGCTTGTCTCCTGATAGCTTCCCCCACCCCGCTGAAAGAAATTTCCATCCCACATACAGACGAAGCATGATAAAGAGTCCTGCGGCTGCCCAGCTGTTTCGTAACCAATTCATCATCATTAATCCCTCCAAATTAAAATATTCGATCCTAGTACCTAAGAACTCTGATTACTACTTAACTACCTCCTAAATTAGACATTAATGCATTTAATATACAATTAAAACCTTTTTTTGTAAACTATTTCTTAAAGATACATTTACAACACGAGACCTTGAGCGTGTCAACGCCCGCTCCGTTTACGACTTAAGATAAACGGCTTCACCGCCCTGATAGATCCGTCTCTTGTTAGCAGCAAAACCTAGCAAGGGAACTAGGGGACGCTAATTAGGCAAAAAGTAGGCATGCGAGGGTAATAGCGGAACTACAGAGACCGTCGATTAACTCCTTAAATTTACCAAACATACTCGGGAGGGGTAGGTTTCGTCTATTCCTCTCCCCCCCCAATGAAACCCCCGAATTTACTTTAAAATGACTATTTATCTCCTGTTTT
>NZ_BMHE01000031.1 GCF_014640555.1 Paenibacillus marchantiophytorum
TAATTCTCTCATGCGAGAAAACCAATTATCCGGTCTTAGCTATCGTTTCCGATAGTTATCCCGATCTGTTAGGCAGGTTACCTACGTGTTACTCACCCGTCCGCCGCTAACTTGTCCCCGAAGGAAAAAATCCGCTCGACTTGCATGTATTAGGCACGCCGCCAGCGTTCGTCCTGAGCCAGGATCAAACTCTCCATAGTAGCGGACGATTGCTCGTCCGTATATCTGAAAGCTGAAATGCTCATTGACTTGCTAGCGAGATTTTACAATCTCTTTTTGAACGATTGCTCGTTCGTGCTTACTCACTCGTTGTTCAGTTTTCAAAGATCAATTTCTTTCGTTCACTGCCGTGTTACCGGAGCAGCGAGAAGTAATATACCACAGCTCGTTCATCAATTGCAAGCATTTATTTTTCTCAACAATTTCTGTCGTTATCTGTCGTTATCTGTCGGTGTTTGCTGCTTCAAAAGCAACGAGGAATAATGTACCATGCTCAGAAAACAATTACAACCCCTTCCGAAATGTTCTACTATTGCCACTGTTTTGAATGTTCCTCCAATTATAGTGCGCCTATTCGAAGCGGTGTGATGAATATCACAGAATCATGACGGGATGCGAGATATAATTACGTATGTTTGTTTAAATGAATATACGAACGGAAAAGCACACAACCGTAGCAATTTTGTTTGAAATTACAGGGAGGTTTGCTTATGTGCTACGAAATCAAGAATAACGAGCAACAAATAGACGTCATTTTAAACGGATTTATCGGCGTAAAAGAAGCAACCTCCATCAGGCAAATATTGTTTCCACTCTTTCAACAAGAATTTCACAGTCTCACTTTCCATCTGGGGGCAGTTACGGAAATGGACAGCTCTGGACTCGGTCTATTACTGGCCGTGCAGAAGATCGCAACAGATCACAACGCCAGCGTTTCGTTTAGAGATGTCAATGAACAACTAAAAGAACGTTTATACATGGCGGGTATACGGCTGTAATTAAGTAGGAATGCAAAGGAGCTAAGCGGCTAGTAACTGCTTAGCTCCTTTTTTGGGGCGTCCACCGCAGCTTTCTTGGGCAGGCTTTGGAATCCAAGGCTAACTTCTAGGTGTGATTTACATCACAGTTGGCTCCTGTCAGGCAAGATATAATTAGGTATATGGCTTGGATAAAGCGGCACTGCAGCAGAGAGGGGTTCTTCCATGAATCGACATCATCCACATACAGAAGCCCTAAGAGATAGGCAAACAGCAGACATGTTCGTATTGTCTTATGCCAGAATATTTCACGATTCACAGGAAGCCATTATGGTTACGGATCCGCACTCGAGAATCATGAGCGTAAATCCCGCTTTCGAATTAATCACGGGCTATAACGAATCGGAAGTCATCGGACAAAAGCCCAGCATGCTGAAATCCAGCTTTCAGGATCCCGGATTCTACATTAACATGTGGGCATCTATTCATCAGGACGGAAAGTGGCAAGGGGAGATTTGGAATCGCAGAAAAAACGGAGAAATATATCCAGAGTGGCTCTCCATTAATTCCGTTAAGGACGAAAATGGGGTTCTGATTAATTACGTAGGCATGTTCTCTGACATTACGCTGCGTAAGAATACAATATCTAAGCTCAGGCTGCATGCACAAGTGTTCAGCAATGCTAGCGAGGGCATCATGATAACCGATAAACAGCTCAAAATTCTTTCCGTGAATCAAGCCTTCACAACGATGACTGGATACACGGAACAGGAAGCTGCCGGGCATACGCCGCGATTGCTTCATTCCGGTCTGCAGAATCAATATTTTTATATCCGAATGTGGGAAAGAATTCATACAACCGGCTTCTGGGAAGGCGAAATTTGGAACAAGAGGAAAAATGGCGAGTTGTACCCCGAGTGGCTGTCCGTAACGACCATGCGGGATGAAAAGGGGAATATTACGAATTACATTGGCATGTTCACCGATATTACAGAGCGTAAGCAGACGGAGGAGCGCTTGAAATATTTGGCCCATTTCGATAAATTAACGGGGCTGCCTAATCGTGCCTTGCTTAGTGAATTGGTGAACGAAGCTACCATCAGGAGCATTGAAACAAACCGCAAGCTGGCTGTTTGTTTTATTGACCTCGATCGTTTCAAAATGGTTAACGACTCTTTGGGACATAGTGTCGGAGACAAGCTGCTCCAGCAAGTTGCCAAGCGATTGATTTCCGCCGTGAGAAAGGACGATATCGTGTCCCGGCTGGGCGGCGACGAGTTTATTATCGTTCTGCAGGATTTGCAGGAACCTGCAGAAGCGGTCACCATTGCCAACCAGCTTATCGCCAGCATCAAAAAGCCCTTCTCGGTGGAGGACAATGAGCTCTATATTAACGCAAGCATTGGCATCTGCATGTATCCTAAGCATGGCGAGGATTTCGAAACGCTGCTTATGCACGCCGATTTGGCCATGTACCAAGCCAAACTTCAAAATGGCGGGTTCCAATTTTTCAACAAAAGCATCATAAGCACTTTCCTGCGAAAGCTTGACCTGGAGAACGAACTGCGATGGGCGATTGCCAAGAATCAGTTCACTCTCTTTTATCAGCCGCAAGTCAGCGTAGAAACCGGTCGGATAGAAGGAATGGAAGCGCTGATCCGCTGGAATCATCCTATACTCGGACCTGTCTCGCCAGGAGAATTCATTCCGATTGCAGAGGAAACAGGGATTATCATGGATATCGGCAAGTGGGTATTGAAAGAGGTTTGCTTGCAGCTCAACCGCTGGCTCTCAGCCTCGCTTGTCGTTCCTGCGATTGCCGTTAATTTATCGGCTAGACAGTTTCTGGCGCCAGACTTGGCCTCGTCCATTCATGAGATTGTACATCAGACTAACTGCAACCCTAAGCATATCGTGCTCGAAATAACGGAGAGCAGCAGCATGCACGACATCGAATCGGTGTTACCCATCCTGCATGAGCTCAAATCATTCGGCTTCCAAATCGCGATAGACGATTTCGGCAAGGGCTACTCGGCTCTCGGGTATATCAAACAGTTCCCTATTGATATTCTGAAGATCGACAAGAGCTTCGTCCAAGAACTGACAAGTGATTCCAAGAGCGCAGTCATCACCAAAGCGATCATCGACATGTCTCATGGCATGGATCTTAGAGTCATTGCAGAGGGCGTTGAGACCTTGGAGCAACTGGAATGCCTGCGAAGAATGAACTGCGACATGGTACAAGGTTATTTCATTGATCGTCCTATGCCGACTGAGCAGCTCGAAAAACATTACTTAAACGAAGTGTGATCAACTAGCTCTATTTAAGACCGGAATGCATGAAGCTCTCTACAAATTGACGTTGAAAGACGAAAAATGCCAATAACAGCGGTAAAACAACCAACAGCGTTGCAGCAGTTACGGTCCCCCATTGCGCTCCCGTCTCTGAGGTTTGGGCGAAAATAGCTAGTCCCACGGTGAGCGAGCGATTTTCTACCGAGTTGGTCACGATGAGCGGCCACATGAAATTACTCCAATGCGTACTGACCGAGATCAATCCAAAAGCAATGTAGGTTGGCTTGGCGGATGGGAAATATACGTGCCATAAGGTACGCCACCACGGGCAGCCATCCACTTTGGAAGCATCGTCCAAATCTAATGGAATTTGCTTAAACGTTTGCCGCAGCAAGAAAACACCGAAGGCCGATGCCCAAAAAGGCAGCATAACCGCTAATTTGGTATCGACTAATCCCAACTGCTTGATAACCGTATAGTTTGGAAAGATAAGAACTTCTGCCGGGATCATAATTTGCACGAGGAATAAGATAAATACAACACCTTGTCCAATAAAACGCAAACGCGCAAAGGCATAGGCAGCCAATGTTGCTGTAACGATCTGTACAGCCAGAACACCCCCTACAATAATCAGCGTGTTGCTGTAGTATCTAAGAAAGGGAACGGTTGACCAGGCAGACACGTAGTTGCTAAATGTCGGATTCACGATCGCGAACGGGTTCGCTCTGGTAATGACTTCGCTGGACGGTGTAAATGAAGTAAACACTGTCCACACCAGCGGGATAAGGAATACAATGCCTAATACAACAACAATGGATCGATGCAATGTTCGAGCCAACATAAGTCAGATTACCCCCTAGTAATGAACACGCTTGTCCAAATAAGCATAGTTGAATATAGAAACCGCAAGTAAAATAACAAGCAGCACAACGGTCAGTACGGATGCCCTGCCCATATCCCAGAAACTAAAGGCTGTCTCATATATGTGATATAACAGCAGATTACTGGCATTATCCGGTCCGCCTTTCGTCATAATATACAGGTGATCGACCAGCTTGAAGGAATTCGTAATGGCTATAATCAGGACGAATAAAGTAGTTGGCATCAATAACGGAAACGTAATTTTGCGAAAAACGTGCCAAGGCCGTGCGCCCTCCACTTCAGCAGCCTCGTACACTTCCCTAGGCAAATTCTGCAAGCCAGCCAAATAAAAAATCATGAAAAACCCGGCTTCCTTCCAAATGACCATGATAATCATCGAAAAAGTAACCCAATGCGGATCCCCCAACCAGTTATGAGTCGGCACGCCTATATAACCCAGAAATTTATCCAGCAAGCCATAATCAGGCGTATAAATGAACAACCAGATGTTCGCTATCGCAATCATCGGGATTATTGTCGGATAGAAAAAGGCTGCTCGTAGAATGCTGGTTCCTATCAGCTTGTTATTCACCCAAACCGCTAAATAAATGGCCAATAATAGACTTGTTGGCACGGTTCCGATAGAAAGAAGAATATTGTTTTTCATTACTTTCATAAACACTTCATCTTGCAAAACGTGGGCATACTGCTCGAATCCAACAAACTTCTGGACGGATAGTGTAGAGCTGAAGAAACTCAAATACACCGATTTAATCGTCGGATAGAATGTAAAAAGCGCCAGCAATATGAGGGAAGGAAGAAGCAAAGCATAGGCAAAAGCATTTTCTTTCCAGTTGATTTTCCTTCTTGTTAGCAGCGCTTGCTGTTTCAAATAAATCCCCCCGCACCTTGGATATCTGTATATTCTTGGATGTGGCTATCACGGCACATTCTCCCTGATAGCCACACCCTTCTACTAAAAATTAAACGACTTATTTACGGAACGTTTTCAAAATGTCATCTGCCTGCTGTTGGGATTTATCAAGGGCCTCTTTGGGCGACATATTGCCGAGCAAAGCAGCTTGAATGTTATCGTTAAACAATTTGGTCACTTGTCCGTTCTGGAACGTGGATAATTCACTGTCTGCATATTGAAGCTGATCTCTGGCAACAGCGGCTTGCGGGAAGTCCTTCACGTAATTCTTGAGCAGGTCTGTCTCGTAAGCTGCTTTGGTTGTGCCTACATAACCCGTATCAATCGACCACTGCGCCACACGCTGCGGCTGCGTCAAGAATTCGATGAACTTCACAGCCGCTTTCTTGCGGTCTTCTGGAATGCTTTTGAACACATACAAGTTGCCCCCGCCTGTCGGAGAGCCGTATTTCTTGTTAGCCGGCAGGAACGATACCCCAAAATCAAATTTGGCGTCCGTTTTCACTTTCGTCAGGTTCCCCGTCGTGTGATACATCATAGCCGTCTTCCCGCTGATGAAATCCGATGGCACCGTTGCCCACTCCAGCGTGCCTTCTGGCATGACTTTATCTTTGCGGCCCAAATCCGTGTAGTATTGCAGCGCTTCTTGCACCTCAGGCTTGTTGAAATATACATTTTTCCCATCATTAGAGACGATGTTCGTGCCTGTTTGCAGAGAAAGTGCCTGCAGCATCCAGTATTGGTAGCCCGTACTTGGAATTTCGATCCCCCACTGCGATGTTTTGCCAGCGCTGTCTTTCACAGTCAGCTTGCTCGCCGCTTCACGCATTTCGGTCCAGTTCGCCGGGGCCTTATCCGGGTTAAGCCCTGCTTTTTTGAACAAATCTTTGTTGTAATAAAGGACGATCGTGCTGCGCTGGAAAGGAACACTCCATACCGTTTCCCCTGACTTCGTATTCCCCATGAAAGCATCATAAAAACCGTTAAAATACCCTTTGTTGAAACGCGGTGTTAAATCCTCTATGGCATTCATCGAGAGCAAGCTGTACAAGTCCGTTGAAAGCAGCACCGCTAAGTCCGGAGAAGTCCCGCCCTGCACGGAGGTGACGACTTTGGTCATCGTATCTTGATAACTTCCTCCATAGACCGGCTTCACGGTAATCGTCGGATTTTCTTTGTGAAAATCAGATGCCAGTTGATCAATTAACTTCGTAATAGGGCCACCAACAGCCACTGGAAAATAGAACTGCAGCTCCACAGGTTTCGCGTCCTGTTTAACAGTCGTGTCTGGTGTAGAAGCCGCCTCGCTGGCAGGAGCAGCTTTCGGTGTGCTTTCACCTTGTCCACAAGCCGTTGTGACCAGCGCTATTGCCGCTAATGTAAGAAATACTTTTTTCATTGTTCATTCCTCCCGAGATTAGGTTTTATTTGATTTCGCTGAGTGAAGCCAGTACATAATCAGGCTTGATCCCCTGGAGCATGATATCTTTGCGAGAATCCGCTCCAGTCAAAACGAGTGCTGTATACATGCCATTGGCATTGCCGAAACAGATATCGGTAGATACTCGGTCACCTACCATCAGGCACGCTTCTGGCGCGAAAGCCAGCTTCTCCAATGCCTTTTTGGCGTAGTATTCCGAGGGTTTGCCAATCACTTTATAAACCGACTGCGAACTTGCCGTTTCCAGCGCTTTGACCAAAGACCAGGTATCGGGAATCGCCCCATCCTCCAGCGGGCAAAATGGATCCGGGTTAGCAGCAATCAATTGCGCTCCATTGCGAAGAGCACTCATCCCGAGTGTTAATTTCTCATACGTAAACTGCCTGTCCAATCCGACGAGAACATGTGTCGCGCTAAGCGGGTCATTCGTCGTTTCTACACCGTGTTGCTCCATCTCATTCCTCATGGCTTGCTCGCCAATCATCAGCACCTTAGCCTCAGGCAAATACTCCTGAAAGTACATTCTCGATACACATAAGGCCGTTAAAATATCTTCTTGGGAGCAGGCAATTCCTAGCTGCGAAAGACGTTCATGCACGCCCTCTCGCGTATGTGTTGTCGTATTCGTCACGAAGAGAATCGATTTCCCGCTTTCGCGAAGCTTGTCAATCGTGGACAACACGCCTGGCAAAAGTTGATTTCCAGCGTATACGGTACCGTCCAAATCGAACAAATAGCCGTCAAAAGCAAAGATTCCTTTGGGCACTTTCTGTTGCTCTCGGTTAACTTCTTCTCCACCTGAGGGTTCGAAGCCATTCTTAGGATGTGCAACGCGCTCTGACACAGTTTCTACCCCTTTTCACAGAAAAATAAAAACCCTTGTTCGAAAATGCGAAAATAAGCCTCGGTGAAACATAACAAAAATGATATGCTCCAGCTTATTTTCGCACTTTGCAGAACAAGGGTTTTCTCCAATTCTCAACCCATCATTACCGGTAAGGTGCTGAATATTTAATTATTAAGTTGATTATAATCCCGCTTTATCACCGGTATATTAAATCCATGTAGAGAATTTGTAAATCGACTTACCACATGGCAGGATCCCCGGTTGAGATGTAATCAGCTCCGCTCGCCAACGCTTCCGTCATCTCATGCTCGTAGCGAATTAATCCACCAACGATTAACGGCTGTTTAATGGTTCCCTTAAGCTCGCGAATCACTCTCGGCATTAAACCGGGCATAAGCTCAACCTCGTCAGGCTGACTGCTGTTGATCATGCGAATGGCTGTCTGAATAGCAGCTGAATCAATCGCAAATATACGTTGAATTGTCTTCAAGCCAGCTTGTCTCGCTGCCGTAACCGCCGCTGATTTGGTTGTCAGAATGCCGTCTATCTGAAATTTCTCGGCTAAATAACTGATCGCATAAGAATCTTTCCCTAGACCCGCAACCATCTCCATATGGACGTAAACCTTTTTACCCGAATCATGGGCTTGTCTAATGATCGACTCCAAATTCCCAATATGACCGGTCATTAAATTGATTCTCTCCACTTTACTCTGCAGCATCTTCGGAATTTGTTCCTCTTTCGTGACTGAAGCGATTATCGGGAACGGGTTCATCTGTGCACCTCCAAAAGAAACATACCTTCATCCCAAAGCGTAACATGCTTATGTTTGCTGAGTATAAACCGCAGATTATTCATTCAAGAAATTAGCTTTGACTAGTAAACGTTTCAACATGACGACCGATTGCGCGCGTGTTGCCTTGCTGCCAGATGCTAGTGTGTCTGTTGTCATTCCATTCATCAACCCTGCTTGAATCGCTGCGGCCATCTCCGATTGAGCCCAGATAATCTGATCAGCATCTTGGAACGATGCCAAGGTTTCATCCCGCTTAGCGGAGCTTACACGGGTGTCGATTCCCACAAAATTCATGGCACGGACGACCATCGCTGCTTGCTCCTCACGTGTGATTTGTTGATTCGGGCGGAACGTTCCGTCCTCATAACCGCTAAGAAGACCCGCGCCTGCAGCTGAACCTGCGACATCTGCAAACCAGTCGCTGGCTGCAACATCTTTGAAGCGAGTTTTCGATGCTTCCACGCTTAACCCCAAGGAGCGAACCAGCAATGCTGCGAATTCCGCGCGTGTGATCGAACGATCCGCTTCGAAACGGCTGTCACTTACCCCGTCTACGACTAGCTTATTTGCCAATAGCTCAATCTCAGCTTTGGCCCAATGATTCGTTAGATCGCTGAAGCTTTTATGATTTTCCACAATCGTGAATACGCCATTCTTGTTATGAAGCAGTGTAGCTGTTGTCTTACCATCCTTGGTCACAAATAGCGTAGGCACAAAACGAAGTTGATTCGTTCCAGGAATTACTTGTACGCCAGTTGCTTTCTTCGGATCAATCGCCTTATCCAAGAGGATCGTACGAGAAGCATACGTTGCTCCGAGTGTCACAAGAGCCGTTTGTCCTGCTTGATTAGCCGCTTTCACTTCAAAATGAACAGCAGCGGCAGCCGGCTTGCTTCCTGCAGCGATGATGGCCTTATCTATGGCAGATGCCTCTTGACCATTCAGTTTCTTAAGTGTAAATCGAATTCGCAGATCATCTATGCTTACACCCAGCTGCTTAGCCAATTCATCAAGCTTCAACGCAGATAAAGGCAGCGCGTAGGAGACATTCTCACTTGAGGCAAGCAGCGTTTGACCAGTAAGTTTACTTGCTTCGATCAGACCAGCTGCCTCCAGCTCCAGTGAGTCACCGCTAAACTTCACTTCTACCTTAGAGTGGGCACCCAAAGATTGCTTAAGCTCGGGCGCTGTTACTTTACCTTCTTTGGCTTCAATGACTGCTGCGGCTGGAATTGCAGGTATTGTTGGGCTGCCTCCTGCAACGGAAGAATCCGGGGTTGAGCCACCTTCACCTTCACCATCCTGACCTGTTATTTGGATCGAGATAGGCGCTGTATAGATATCATATTTATTCCCATCATCCATCGCTGTTGTGTATCTTAACAGAACGTGAGCCGTCCCTGATTTCTTAGCCGTCACTTTAGCTCCGTCCAGAGCAACAAGCTCTTGACCGTCCAAAAGTACGAGTTCGGGCATAATGGTCGATTTCGTCCCTTTATAGGACTGAACGACAGCCGCAAGCGTAGCGCTCTCCTCTTTAGCAAGCACATACTTCTCTTTCTCAGCTTTGATGGATGCTGCCCAATCGGAAGCATAGTAGGCATAGTCCGTCGTAATCCCGAAAGCTCCCAGCCCCATGTATTGAATAAAAGCACTCTTATCGTTCAGCGTCCATGGTGAAATGATTAGACCGCGATGCTTGGCAGCCTCCATGAATTTCTGGCCCAAGCCGCTATAGCTCGTGTTAAATGAAGCGTTAAGTCCCTGAAGCAGCTTCAATGTTTCCCTAAGCGACTTCGGAACATTCGTCTCATTGGCATATCCGCTAGTCAGCAATCCCAGAGGCATCTCCGGCATAAGCTGCGCCATACGTTTTAACTGATCTATGCTGAAAGACATCGTGTCCACCAAAGCTTCGCCATCTATATCCTTAAGCAATTTGACATAGGCATCGACAGCTTGAGGTGTGCCGGTCTTAATTTCAGCCATGACCATAGCCCCCTTCTCCCTGGCAAGTTCGATCTGTTCATCCAGAGTTGGAATCTTCACATCCGGGTATCCAGTAGGATAAGGCTTGTTCGCATTTAATTTCTTTAATTGCTCTAGCGTGTAGTCTTCAACAAATCCAGTTCCATTCGTCGTGCGCTCCAGTGATCCATCATGGAGAATGACAATGTGCCCATCCTTCGTCAAATACATGTCATTCTCGATAAACTCCGCACCCGCTTCTAAACCCAGCCTATTGCTTTCAATTGTATTCTCAGGAGAATTCGCCGGCATCCCTCGATGAGCGATGATATATGGCTTGCGAATCAATGTCGTATTCTTGTTGTAAACTTTCAATGCTTCCCATTGTAAAGCAGGCGAATCTGTCACGATCCCATTCACCCCTGTCGCAATCAATTGATGCATCGCAATCTGTTTCTCGGATCTGCTGGCCGTTTCCTTCGACCATACCATAATACTTCGCTGCTGCAGATAAGCAACGTTCTCTCGGGTCGATATCGCTTGCGGCAAGATGGCAATTCTCGCTAAGCTGGCCGCTGTTTTTCTTCGAACATCCAACAGTTTATCGGCCTTCAAGCTGCTGTCGCCGCTGAAATCCAGTATGCCTCGGATGATCGGATATGCGGTTCTCGCTCGTTTGATCAACTCTCCGTTGTCTGAAACAATAGCCGCATCTTCCCAACTGTTCGTTTTCAAGTAGTCTACCAATTGATCAATCGTGGATTCGTCCTTTACGTAAAAGGCAGGGATGATTCGGCTGCCAATTTGGCTAAGAAGCGCATCCAGACTGCTTATTTCGAGCTTTCCTGCAGAGTCTGTTACCTTCAGACCTGGAGCCACATGAATAATGAGATTTGAAGGCAGCGCAGGCGCATCCAACTTCGCCAAATCTGCCGCGCTTTGAAGCTCACTTACGACGGATGCGGCCATCGCAATGCGGGTTTCCGGTTCTGTCACTTCAACGAAGCGACCATTCGGTACAGGAGGAAGTGCCTCTTGCTGCAATGTCACGCGAATGTTATCCACCTTCATTTTGCTGCCATTCGCTTGCAGACCGACCGCTCCAGCCGCATAGGCTGTTGCTTGATCCGTATCCACCATGACGCGATCGTTGATCCATTCCTGAACGCGGTTTCCGTACGCTTTAACCGTATAATGGTACATTTTGGCCGAATCAATAGCTTCCGTATTAGAACCTCTGTCGATCACGTTCCACCCGTTGGCAGGCGTTCTCTCGGCGAATTCGATGCCGCTTGCTGCCGTCGCATCTTTTCTAACCGCCATTTGGTAGTAAGGATAATCGTTGTTTTGAATACGGTACATGATGGAATGCCATCTTGCCGTATCATTTGCCTGCAAGTGGGTCACATCCGCTTCAATTTTGTAATTGCCAAACTTGCTTAGAAACGAAGGTAGAATGACCCGGGATGGATTATCCGGCGCAGCGAGTGCATTGATCTCAAAAGCTCCGGATTTCACTACCGCATTGGCAGCTGTCGTTCCCTCTTTCCGCGTCCAGCCGGCAGGAAGGGTACCGTCCGCCAGATGATCAAAATTCTCCTCGTACAGGACATAGTCGGTATCTGCTGAATTTTTGGCGACAACCAGCATACTGATAGATGCGCTATCCTTGGCTCCTGTCAACGTATAAACACCTTTCTGCTGCGCCTTGGGTACGTTGTTCTCAATAAGAACTGATGGACTGGCCGATGTCCAAGTCAGCTCATTCCCTTTCACTACACCTGTCGTGAGATTATTAAAGTCTGCTTGAAACTGTACAGCACTAAGATCCAATGGAGTTCCAACCGTCGCAAGTACATACCCTTTGTTGTCACCCTTTAAGGAAACAACCTTGACCCCCGTCAAAGATGGCGTCACTGTGAGTTCCTGCGAAGTCTCAGCATTGCCATATACAGCCTTGATGGTTGCTTTCCCTGGCTTAAGAGGATAGAGCTGGTTGTTGTTAATTTTGATGACACTTTCATCTGCTGAATACAGCTTCACTCGATCCGCAGGCGGCGTCTCCGTAAGGCCATCCGAATAGTAGACACTGCTCGTCACGCTTGTCGCGCCGCTTAACGCTTCCAACGTAGTAGCTGAGGTAATCGTAAGCCGCTCTGCCGTGATCCGGGTAACTTTCAGATTATCGAAGGATACCTTGCTTTGATCCCCCTGAAAGCCAACTCTCCCTTTCTCCGGGAGCACCGCAGCTGCGAGATTCTTGTCGCCATACAGCGTGAAGCTTGTATCGCTTTTGGCTTTAAAATACTGCTTCACATTGTTGTCATAAACCCTTACTTTCATCGTGTAATCCTTATTCACCAGCAGCCCTGCGCCTGTGGCGCTTATCGGTGTGGGAGAATACCAATTCCCGTCCGAATTGCGATAAGCGGTCTCAATGGTGCCATTCTGCTTAATGGCCATCTGCGGGTATGGCGGCTTCCCGCTAGCGGGTGCGCGGAACATAATGGATGCCCATCTTCCCGTATTCAAAAAGCTGCTAAACCGCACATCTGCTTCAATCGTATAGTTATCCCATTGAACAGGAGCAATGATGCGGCTTTGTTTGGACGTTGCATTCCCATCGAACGTCATACTCCCGTTGCCATACGTATCTTTCACAACGCTAAAAGGCGGGCTTCCCGCATTCACATCAGATATCCAATTCGGGGGTATCGTCCCTGTGGCATAGCCGTCGAAGTTCTCCTCTAATAGCACCGGATTCATGCTTCCTGAGACTGGACTTGTATCCACCAGTTTAAGCGTGCCATAACCGGAGGTATCGTTCCAGAAGGAGGAGGACCCAAAAGCGCTCCAGTAGCTGGATCTTTGCTCTGTTGTTGCAGCACCATAACGGTCTGTTGCCCCGATCTCCATGCCCAACTGTTTCTGTAGAATTGGATCAAATTTCAGCATTTCCCAAGGTACAGCGATCTCCGTAGACCAGCCTGAAGCGGTCTGATTCATCGCTCGCAGTATTTTCTTCTCATCCTTGCCCGCATGATTATTCAGCGCAGCACCGAAATGAAACTCGGGTATGGCCGTTCCAGGCTGATAAACCAGGCCGATCTGCATATCCTCATTGCTGTATGGAGCTGAGCGGTGCAAACTCGGATCAAGAAAGACGTTGATATTGTCCTGCTCGAACCAACTGCCCGATTGACCGCTCAACAAGCTGTCATCATCTGCCTTGATACCAATATACAAATACTGATTATCCCAGAGCAGGCCAAATTTCGACGCCTTAAAAGAACCTTGTCCAACTTTAACATTTAGCGTTTGATTCAGGTTCCACATGGATTCATCTAGTTTGCCGTCGATGATAGGAGCCGTTAACGTTTTGTTAACCTCCATCGTCTTCCTGCCCGACTCCTCCGCATGAACGCTAGGTACCCAGGCACTTGGCTGGAAAAGCCCGCTGACCAAAGTTGTAATCGTCACAATCCCTAAAAGCTTTGTTGACATTTTTTTCATGTCGCACATCATCCTTTTCAAAGTTTTGATAGGTGAACAACACAAAAAAACCCTCATTCAACAAAAGGAAAGCACGCGCTCCCTAAGGGCGCACTTTACTTTAGCCGAATAAAAGGGTTTTCTCCTAGACTCATACCCTGAGTATTCATTTGTATCTATTAGTTTCACTTTAACAAGGCTTTGTTATCCTTGCATCAACGTTGCATGAATGTATTGTAAATGCAACAAGTTAGGTATCTAGTTGAATTCCAAAATGTACGAGCAGCGCCTCTTTATACGCCTCATCGGTTTGCGGAGTGAAGGTTTGCACCCCTGCGGAAGTGAAAATGCGAAACTCCCGACCTGCAACCGTATTCCGTCCCTCTGAGGTACGGATCGCCAGCATCGGGTTCTTGGTGAATATGGAGTCGGGGGCTTGCTCGCACCAGAACGAAGCAAAAACAAAATCCTTCGCCAGCTGCGGCTCCTCTGTGAACGAGTAAATGCGCTGCCAATCTCCCTTCTTCTGCTCGCACAGCACCCAGCCATAAGCAGGATCGCGCTCCATCCGATAGCACTCATCACCTTGTTGCTGTTCTAATCCTTCAATTAATGCGATTGGCCTGCGGGGAACGATGCCCCCTACGCCAACGTCGCACAAGTATGTCGCCCCTTCGGCTTCGACCTGTAGAACATGATGACGCCGTTTCGGCGGTGTATTCGACTCGTCGCGCCAAAACCGGGCCACGAAGTCAGTGACCGGGTAGCCAAGCTCCCTAAGCAGCCAACCGAATAAGGCATTCAACTCAAAACAATACCCGCCACGTCGGCGTACGACAATCTTTTGATAAACATCTTGCGGGTCCAGTGATAGTGCAATGTGATTGATAATGTCCAAATTCTCATAAGGCACCGTGTGCAAATGGCACTCCTGCAGCTCGGCCAACGTCTTGGCGCTGCCATCGAGCGAACCCGTAAAGCCTATTCGCTCCAGATAGGTCTGAATTTGACTACTTTTGCTATGCATGCCTAACCACCCGTCCTTCGTAAGTTAAACTGGCTGGAATCTATAGATGATTTCGATAGGCATGTTTAATTTCCTGCTGGCTGCCATCTTCAAGAACAATATAACTATTCACAATAGCCGCTGCAAAAGTTGCGCGATACTAGTATTCCATCGTTATGATTGGAGTGCCTACAGTTAAGCGCCACAAGCCCGATGTTGATTCTTGATGAAGAGCAATTTGCAGATTCACCTTGTTGTTTCCACTTTGAATGGAAGTTTGGAACTCCTCCGACGCTAAAGACATGCTCACCGTATTCTGATCCTCATAGCGCTCCACGATATTGCCTTTGAATGCCCGAACCATACGGTTCACCAACTCATCGGAATCCATGAGTCCAGCCGAATCTTGTTCAACTGCATACCCCTGTACCATGACATTCCACTGGCCTTGGATGCCCAGTTTCTTTAATTGCTCGTCCGCTTGATCCTGCCACTTGATGAGTTCGGACTGTTCGCTTTGCGGCGAAGCATCTAATCGCAATACGGTATAGCAGCCTGCTTGTCCTGACGGACTTGCGACCGTTATGGTGGCTTCAGCCCCGGAGACAACCTCCTTGGCAGCGGTATAAATGGGATGGTCGTTCGATTCACCCAATACAGCTGTCTGAGGAAGGCCCAGCTTCTGAGATAGCTCCTTCCCGACTTCCAGCATCTTCTGGTCTAATCCCCCGCATGCTCCGTAATAGCCTGTATATTTGAAAGTAATTTGATTTTCGCTCGTCATATAGGGTCTGACTGTATTCAATAGCTGCAGTGTTTCTTGCTCACCATGCGCATCGGCCTGACGAACCCAGCCAAAGATAAGACCTGCAATGGAAAGGCATAGGAATGAAATCAACCATATTTTCTGCATATAAAAAGGCACCTCTTCACTAGAATCTTCGACTCTAGTAAAAGGATGCCCAAATCTAGTAAATGTTAAACAGAGGATTTATGTTCCAACTCTTTTTCCCGGCGTAAAATTTCATCCATCGAAGTATTCAGCGCCGCCTGCGGCCCTGGAAAGTGCTTTTTATAATACGTAAAATCCATGATAATGAGAAGAATCAACATACCGGCTACGGCATATCCAGCCATTTGATTGGGAGGAATCACCATGACAACACAGATGAAGATGATCCACACCAAGGCTACAACAGAGATGAATGTGCTGTATTTCCCGAGATTCCACGGCCCTAGATGCTTGTCTTGAAACCTGCCTTCTGCCTTGGCCCGCAGCTTGAGATAAATCGGAATGCCATAAGCCACGTATAAACCGACAACACTAACTGCCGTCAGGAAAGCAATGGTCGTATAAGTCGCATCCGGGTTAACTAGTTTAATGATATAGTCGATGAAAGCAAGCAGGAAGGAGAGAATAATCGCCAGCCAAATCGCCTTGGCAGGTGTGCGGTATTTCTTGGAGATTTGCGCCCATTGATGGCTGAGCGGCATGCCTTTGTCCCGGGAGAAGGCGTACATCATGCGGGAAAAAGAAGTGATGGAAGCCAAGCCGCAGAACCACATCGCCGCTGTGACGAGCCATAGAATGACCGAGCCGAATGTCCCGCCGAGCGCTTGGCTGATAACATAGATGAAGGCGTTGCTAGAACTAGCCGCAGCACCGGCATCCTTGATGGACAAGGTGACAAATGCCAGCATGATGAAGCCAATGACGAACGAGTAGGCAACGGATGTGAAAATACCCCAAGGCGCGCGCACACGCGGGTTAATCGTCTCTTCAATGGTATGCGCGGAGGCGTCATATCCCGTAAAGGTCCACTGCGCTTGCAAGAGCCCGATTAGAAAAGCAAACATGTAGGGTTTATCGGAGAATGTTTCGCCTACTTTGAACAAATAAGCAACAGGATTCAGATTGCCTTTGGTGAAAAAGGCCAATGACAGAACGAGCACTGCCACCACAGCGATGTGGTACCAGGCGGAGAAGTCATTCAGCCTCGAAACGATCCGAATCCCAATATGATTCAGTATGCCGTGCGTCAGCAGAATGATCGTGAAACAAATCAATACCGTTGTATTGCTGGAATCATAACCGAACACGCTCGCAATGAGCGGATCGGCGAAGAGAGCTACGGAGTAATCAATACCGGCCACGATGCCGATTTGTCCGATGAGGTTAATCCATGCGGTGTACCAGCCCCAGCGTTTGTTTTTGAGGATAGACGCCCAATGGTAGAGCGCGCCTGCTGTCGGAATAGCGGATGCCAGCTCAGCCATGACGGCTGCAACAAACATGACAAACAGGGCCACGATTGGCCAGCCGAAACCCATCATTCCTGCGCCGCCATAGGTTAATCCGTGTCCATACAGCGATACAGCGCCTGTCAGAATGGAAATGATCGAGAATGAAATCGCAAAGTTGGAAAATCCCCCCATGCTGCGGAGCAGCTCTTGGGCATAGCCGAACTTGTTTAAATCACTTTTGTCTTTTTCATGATGATTGGAAGGTGTACTCATGTGGGATCCTCCTCATCAGATAACTACGATTCTACAAACAAGGTTCAAGGCTTATTTCCCCAGGAAACTTTCGTGCTTGCTCTCGTCGAATTCGCGTATGCTTTTATTTGCGATTCGGACAATCCATAGAGCAAACAAACACGTGATCACTACGATGACAATACCAATTGTCAGTCCCATTCCGCCTCCACCTCCTTTTCGGACAATCCTTATAGAAAAGCTTCTGAAAGAAGCGCATTCTCGCTTGGCTGTATCAGCTGGATGTATCCACTGAAAGTTCCGCTAGATGTCTAGATGGATGCCGCTGGTTTGCTGTTCCAGCATTTTCTTGACGATCGTGCCGATGTGCGCGCCGCCTTCAAGCGGAGGCGTTCCTCCACGATGAATGTTGGAAATGACCGTGCGGTCGCTCTCTACCGTGCCTTTGCGCGGTTTGTAGCACATATAAGCGCTAAGTGATTGTGACGAAACGAGTCCGGGTCTTTCCCCGATCAACAATACGAGTACGTCTGGCTGCACAATTTCGCCAATATGATCCATGACAGCTACCCTGCCTCCGCGCACGAAAAAAGGAGTTCCTGTGGATAACCCGTAAGAAGCAAGTGAATCGAGCAGCGCCGGATAGACATCACGCAAATTGGCATCCACCGCATTGGCGCTTAAACCATCCGATACCACGATCTGCACCTGCGGCTTGAGCTTGCATCTAGCCTGGATCGCTGCGATGCCTTCATCCGTAACGATCCGCCCCATATCGGGGCGTTTCAAATAGTTTTCTGTATTCTCGTAGCGCGTTTCCACCGTAAATAAACCGAATTGCTCCAAAAGTGTCGCACTTGCCTCCCCATAGATGGAATCCACGGCTGCGGCATGATCACGGCGAAATTTAAGCACCTCTTTGGTGAGCGCTCTTGTTCCGGCACGCCATACCCCTATTCTTGCAGGAGTGCTTGCAAGCAGCTCGTTCATCCCTTCCGCCCATTTGGGATTGGGGATTGGTGAGACACTTGTATCCAAGCTCAAGTTTGGTTCTGCCGAAGGGACTACGGTATCCGCAGCTTGGGACAAGGCCAACTTCTTCGCAAGCTCAGCCATCACTCTATCCACAAGCTGGTCCAGCGGGACTGCATGGTTCATGAAGGTTCCTCCCTCGTGCAGGCGCTACATAAAAAGGGTCGGATCACCCGCCAAGGGCGTTAATCGACCCTTTTCCATAATGCCCATTTTGACCAGCCATTGCTCAAAAGCCGGGGCTGGACGCAGCCTCATCAATTCCCTTAGCGTCGCGATATCGTGATAACTCGTCGATTGGTAGTTGAGCATGCAGTCGTCTGCCATTGCTACCCCAATCAGATAGTTAACGCCGGCAGCAGATAGCAGCACCGCCAAATTATCCATATCATTCTGATCCGCCTTCATATGGTTCGTATAGCAAACATCCACACCCATCGGCAGCTGCTGCAGCTTGCCCATGAAGTGGTCCTCCAAACCAGCTCGAATAACCTGCTTGCTGTCATACAAATACTCAGGACCAATAAAACCAACGACCGTATTGACGATAAACGGATTATATCTGCGAGCCAGCCCATAACAGCGGGACTCCAATGTCACCTGATCGATACCGTAATGCGCTTCGGCGGACAGTTCAGAGCCTTGGCCCGTTTCAAAATACCATAGATTCGGCCCTGTCCCCGTGCCATCCGTGGCAATCAGCGCATCTGCTTCATCCAGCAGAGCAATATCGATGCCGAAGGCTTTGTTCCCCTCTTCCGTGCCAGCCAAACTTTGAAACACCATATCCGCTGGAGCGCCTTGGCGAATAGCCCGCATCTGAGTTTTGATATGAGCCAGGACGCAATTCTGTGTCGGAATCTGCCACTTTTCCATTACTTCCTTGGTGGCCAGCAAAATATTTTTCACGCTATCCGCCGAATCGATAACTGGGTTAATGCCAATGACCGCATCACCGATGCCATAGCTTAATGCTTCGTACAAAGCGGCCTTGATCCCCTGAATATTGTCCGTAGGATGATTGGGTTGAGCCCGGCCAGACAGCACACCCTTTTGACCAATCGTGATGTTGCAATGCGAGGTGACCTCCATTTTGGCGGCAGCTTGCACAAGATCCAGATTGCTCATTAATTTGGCTGCAGCGGCAACCATTTCACTGGTTAAACCGCGGGAAAGCCTGCGAATCTCATCATTCCCGGTTTCTTGCCGCAGCAGATACTCCCGCAGCTCCGCCACCGTCCAATTGCGAACCTCTGTATAAATCTTCTCGTTCAGCCCTTCCTCGATCACCCGCGACACTTCATCGATCTCCGGCGGCAGCAGCGGATGATTGCGAATGTCAGCCAGCGTCAAATCAGCCAGAACGAGCTTGGCGGCAACCCGCTCCTTCGCATCCTGTGCAGCAATGCCGGCCAGTTGATCGCCTGATTTCTCCTCATTGGCCTTCGCCATGACTTCGGTTAAATGTCGAAATTGAAAGGTCGTACCGAGCAGCGTAGTCTTCAGGTTCACGGGCTTATCCCCTCCGCTCTGTTATGGAAGGCCAGCGTCTTCACCACGACCGGAATCATGATCCCGGAGATCGGCTCGCCCAAATCGATATAATCCCCGTGCGCCACACGGATTTGATCAATACAGATCACTTTCGGGCGCTGTCCGCACCGTCTGCTCAAGGACTGACCAAGCGCCTTCGCGATATCCGTTTCGCAAATAATGACCAAAACGGTGCTGTTTGGAAAATAGTTAACAAAATTTACATGCAGCTGCTCCGCCAAGAACTGAAGCGAAGGATAGGTAAGGTTGTTCAGACCTGACAAAGCCAGCCCGAACGGCGGCGATTGCGCTTGGTCGAAGAGGCTTGCGCCGCTTCTCATGACGGCATCCATGCTAGCTGCCAGCAGCCCCGTCTGCTCAAGCATCTGCGGCGTGAGTTCAAGCTTAAGCACGGGCAGATTGCGTATCGGCAGCAGCGATGCATCCAGATGCACCGTCGCGCCGCTGATCTCCGTGCTCTGCATGCCAGCGCCGATGACCGTCGCTCTGACCGTCTGATCCGCTTGTACAAGGCGGATTGGATACTGCGCTGAGCACATCTTCCAGGTGTGCGCAAGCAAGGGGCCGATATCTTGATGTATCGCGGTTTCAGCTAAACAAAGCGGAGCCTTTCCTTCCATTAGCAGACCGATGCCTCCAGATACCATCCATTCTTCAATGGGAGGGATCGCTGCAAGAGGATCGCCGTTGAGCAAGGAGCGAAGCGGCGCATCCTGCGCAGGCGTCGTACGCCCACTCAAATAATCCATCAGACTGCGGCACATGCCCAGGCAGATCTCTTGAAGGTGCGTAAAGCTAACCGTATCGCCAGCCTCCATATCGTATCCGCTCGCCTTCAACCACGGACGGATAGATTGCGATACATCCAGTACAGTGCCTGTTGCGTCTATCTGGATAAGCCTGCCGCCGACATGAAAAGTTACGGTGCCAACGAGCTTGCCCCTTAGGAAAATAGCTGCATTCGCGGTGCCGCCGCCGATATCAATACTCGCTACTGCACCGCGAATCTGCAGGGAGCGGCGCTCCGCCCCAGCCCCTTTGCCAGCAAGCAGCCCTTCCAGATCGGCCCCTGCCGTTGCGACCACGAAGTCGCCCGAGCGCTCGGCGAGGAGATGCAGAATTTGCCTCGCATTTGTTTTATTGGCCGTTTCACCGGTGATGATGACAGCACCGGACTTCAAATCGGCAGGGCGAATACCCGCCTGTTCGTACTCCAAAGCCACGATTTCCCAGATGCGCTCGGCATTGATCTCGTCCCTGCTCTTCAGCGGCGTCGTATAAATCGGGCTTGCGTGCAGCAACTCCCGCTCCGCGATCTCGAATCTCGGCAGGCTGAGCGCGCCGGATGAGCGCGCTAATTTCAAACGACTTACAACCATCTTCGTTGTGCTTGTTCCGATATCAAGCCCGACGCTTGTGATCCATTCATTCTGCATATGCTTGTTCACCTATCCCGTTGATGCATGATCTCCATAAGTCGCTCCTTGAGCTTTGCAATACCTTCCATCGATGCAGCCGATGTCAGGAAGATTTCCCCTTCTGGCAGCGACTGTCTCAGCAGCAGGATCGCGCGATCGATGTCAGCCTTAGGGTGATCGATTTTGGTCACCGCACCCACTGTGCGAACAGGAAATCCCTGCTCAAACCCAGGAGGGAAAAAGTTCCTGTCCCTCGCAGCATCTTGTACGAAGAGTACCGCTGCTGTCTCGTGAGAGGTCGCCATGAGGGAGCGGTAATACAGCGGATTCTCGCTGTATTCGCCTGGTGTGTCGATGATCCAGTCCCGATAGACCAGGCTTTGGGTTTTGATGGCCGGATCGGATTCCCCGAACAAGGCCTTCATTAAGGTTGATTTGCCTGCGCCCACTGCGCCGATAATCATTACTTTTCTCATAGCTTCAAGACCTTGTAATCGGCGCAGTCGCGAATTTCAGCTTTCCCTGCAAAAAATCGTTCACAGCCTCCAGCGCCATCTCCACCGCAGCCACTTCCCCCGTAAGCACGAGCGAACCCGTGAATCGATCCAAATAACCGATGCCCACATTGGCTGCTTTGGTTGCAATATCTGCGGCAATAATGGCTGTTTCTGTAGGGGTAAGCGTTAGAATACCGATCGCATTCCGCTCTTCGATGCCAAGTTTCGTATACAAAACGGGGTCTGGATTGGCAATCACATGAGCCAGCGTGAGTTGTTTGCCAGGCACGTATTCTTGAATTACTCGCTGTTTCTCTTCTTCCATGCGTTCCCCTCGGTTTCTTGTGCGACCTGTGAGACCTCATAGCTATCTACAATGCCTACGATCATCGCATCGATCGGCACCTTTCTATCCGTGAACAAGGTTCGCGCCGGACTGCCTCTGGATACGATCACGTTCTCGCCGACACCGGCTCCAATGCGGTCTGCGGCAATGATCGGCGTGCCCGCTTCACTGTCTTGGAAATCCATGGGCTGGATCACTAATAACTTGAGATTATCCATGCCCACTTCTTTTTGCGTAGCCCATACACTGCCGATTACCTTCCCTAAAAACATAGGACCTCACCCTTCAGCCGTATAATCGATCGTAATCCCTTTCTCTTGGAGCATGTCTTTGGCAAGAGCAGAAATAATCGTTTTTCGGCCAACTTGCAAGGTGCGAAAAGGTTTCTTCTTGATTTCCCGCGCCACCCAATCCGCAGAGACAAGCCTTCCTTTGTAGACGATAGCCCCGTCTGCCACTTGAATACCCACTTCTGTACGTGCAGGAGTGGAACGAATTTTACTCACTGCCATCTCCGCCAACTTCTTCAACGGACCAAATTCTACGCCGTACATTTGCAGTTCCATTTTGTAATAATCAAAAAGGTTCACATAAGGCTTAGGCAGCGTTAGCGTCTTAAGCGTTCGGCGTTCAGCCCGTTTGAGACCCGAAATATCATCGCCGATCAAAACGAATTTATGTTGGACCAAGGTGGAGAAAATAATCTCCGAAATAATCGTCCCTTTCATGCCCAGAGCAGCGCGTGCCGCATTATCCAGATCAATTTCTGGAATCACAATGCCCTCATAATCTTGCGGCACCTCCAGAGGCGACGGGGCGAACTCGTCGGAGGCTATGATTTTGCCGCGACCGCTGCATTCTACCTGATGTTTCCCGAGCCAAGACGATGCTTCGCCATCCAGAAATAAAATATCATGATGAATGTCATGATTCGTTAACCATATAAAATGATCCGTAAAAGCCTCATGAGCCGTACTGTCATGGAAAATGTATAGCACCTTAGGCTGCTTAATCTCCTGTCTGTTTGCTGCATTCAGAAGCTCACGGACAATAGACTCGACCATCATCTTAATCTCCACCAAGAGTTACCTCCTTTCGGTACTCATGATTTGCCCGTTTCTGCCAATGACCTGAACTTGGTCGCCTGAGCTCAAATGGGCCGCATTCGCTTCATCGATGTCGATATGAAAATCCAGCGAATACTGCGCGCTTACCCGTACGACTGTCTCCGCAAAAATAAGCGGCCGCTCCCCAGCCGTTTGCACGATGAGCCGATCGCCTTGATTGACCTCGAAGAGGCGGGCGTCATCCGGGGACATATGCACATGATTTTTGGCTATGATCAGCCCCTGCTGCAAAACAACCACGCCACTTGCCCCCACAAGTGCAATGCCAGGCGTCCCCTGGATATCGCCGGATAGTCGGACCGGTGGATGAATGCCCAGCGCATAGCCATCTGTGCGTGAAATTTCCACTTGGGACGCCCCGCGTGAGGGACCTAGAATCCGTACCTGTTGGATGATGCTCTTGGGACCAAGCAAAGCGACGGTTTCGCGAGCAGCGAACTGCCCCTGCTGGGTAAGCTCGCGAAGTGGCGTTAGTGTGTAACCAGCGCCGAATAACGCCTGAACATGCTCGGGTGACAGGTGAACATGCCGATTGGACACGCCAACAGGAATACCCGGTAGAATTCGTGGATTTGACGACTGGGCAGACCTCAGTGCGATGCCTCGATCTTTTAGAAAATCAGCGGCCGCCGGCGTCAGCCTATCCCCCTCTTTCAGCAAATATGGATTGGGAATACCTTTCACCAGCAGCGTACGCAGATGCGTTTCCGTAATAAGCGCCATAGACGTATTTATCCTTCAAGCTTAGGTAGAATGAACTCAATGTCGGAGTGCGGACGCGGGATGACGTGGACAGATACCAGCTCTCCCACCTTCTCCGCAGCTGCAGCACCGGCATCCGTGGCCGCTTTGACAGCACCAACATCCCCACGCACCATGACAGTAACCAAGCCGCCGCCAACATGAACTTTCCCGACCAATCTCACATTGGCGGCCTTCACCATCGCGTCCGCTGCTTCAATAGAACCTACCAAGCCCTTCGTTTCCACCATACCTAGAGCTGCCATTTCTCCTGCCATTTGCATGTCCTCCTCGGGTTATGTATTTACCTGCATGTCGGAAAGTACATTCTTGATGATTTGCTCAACTTCTTCACGCGTAATGCCCAGCGGATTCAAGGTGTCCAAGCTTTCCATAACCTTTGCTGTCACTTCGTCTGCCGGGGACTTCAACGGCATTTCTCTGATGCCAAAAGCTACACGCTTCCTATTCAGCAAATGCTGCGGACCAATGTTGTCTGACGTAATATTGCCTCCAAAAGAACCGCAACCGAGCGTCATCGAAGGCCAGATGCCTGTCGTTGCCCCGATGCCTCCGAACGTTGTTCCTGTATTCACCACAATGCGCGAAGCTGGCTTTTCCAACCCGAACGCCTCAATGACCGCCATGTCCTCGCCATGAATGCCGAGTGTATGTCCAAGTCCGCCAAGCTCCAGAAGCTCCCTGCAGCGGAGGCAACCTTCTCGCCAATCGCTAACCGTGTACAGAGCAAGTACGGGGCTGAGTTTCTCCATGGAAAAAGGATGCGCCTGCCCAACCTCCGACTCTTCCGCAATCAATACCTTTGCATCCGCTGGAATGGTTATGCCTGCCATGCCCGCAATCACTTGCGGAGAGCGGCCCACGACATTCGGATTCATCCCTTTGCCCATGGTGAGAATCGAGCTGATCTTCGCTTTTTCATCCGCGTTCAGAAAGTAAGCCCCCTGCCGCCTCAATTCGGCGACCAGCTCATCTTTGACCGCTTGATCGACGACAAGCGCTTGCTCAGAAGCGCAGATCGTTCCGTAGTCGAACGTCTTGCTTTGCACAATCTGCCTCACTGCTTGGCTGATATTCGCGCTTTCGTGAATGTACACCGGCACATTCCCAGGTCCGACACCATAGGCTGGCTTGCCTGAGCTGTAAGCCGCTTTCACCATAGCCGTCCCGCCTGTCGCCAGAATGAGATCCGTCAACTTATGCCGCATCAATTCGCCGCTCGCCTCAACGGACGGACGGGTTAAGCAGTGAATCAGCCCAGGCGGGGCTCCCGCTTTCTCCGCCGCAGCGCGCATAATGGCCGCTGATTCCTGTGAACAGCGCAGCGCTGCGGGATGCGGGCTGATTACGATGGCATTCCTTGCTTTGAGTGAAATCAGGCATTTGAAAATGACTGTTGAGGTCGGATTTGTCGAAGGAATGATTGCAGCTACAATCCCAACGGGCTGAGCGATTTCCCACACCTTGTTCACATCATCCTTGCTGATGATTCCCACCGTCTGCATATCCTTGATTGCTGCATAAACATCTTGGGCAACGAATAGGTTTTTGGCCTTCTTATCGGCGGCTTTGCCAAAGCCTGTCTCTTCCACGGCCATTGCGCCAAGCCGCTCTGCCTCTGACTCCGCAGCCTCGGCCATAGCGGCTACGATGGCGTCAATCTGCTCCTGCGTCATTGCCTCCAGCAGAATCTGCGCCGCCTTCGCCTCTTGGAGGAAATCGCGAACCTCCTGGATCGCTTGCAAATCACTATCGAGCCTCATGTCACGGGATCTCCCCCTTCAATATCCAATTCCTTGAAAAGCCTCAGCAGTTCGGCTTTGCTAACCAATTGGATATCCCGCCCGGCAATCGGGAACCGCGGGGTTTGCTGTGCTAGTTCTCTGAGCTGAACGACGCTCATTCTGCTCCAGCTAGGCGCAGGCTTGTCGGGCGCAGGAGTTTGAGATGAGGATACCCTAGCGGGTATATCCCGAATCATCTCGTATACGGAAGGATCAGGCCGCGGAATCACGTGTGTGGCTAGCAGCTTCCCCACTCTCCGCGCCTCATCGGCTCCTGCGTCCACCGCCGCTTTGACCGCTGCCACATCGCCCCAAATATAGATGGTTACGATGCCTGCATCCACTTGCTCATACGCGGTTACTCGGACATCCGCCGTTTTGGCTGCAGCATCTGCCGCTGCAATTAAGGCAGGTAAACCATGGGTCTCGATCATACCTAGCGACATCAACTTCTCATTCATAGGGAACACCCGCTTCTCTTCAGCCTATTTTCTTAGGATCTCGGGCAATGCTTGTGACGGCGTCCGCGAACGCCGCTGCTGCTGCGGCACAGGCGGATTGACTGCCTGTCAGTAATCCGCCCGCGAAGTTCGTCTCCGTCGGAGGACCATAGAACTTGCACATTCGCACATCGGCCGCTTTCAGGGCTGCATCCAGTCCATACACAGCTTCAAGTGGCGGAGCAATGAGGTAGGCAAGCGGCTCGCCTTCTCCGATTTCCGCCAGTGCGGAGAGATAAGAGCCTGTTCGGGACACCACATGCGCATAGTAGGCATGGGTGCCTTCTTCGTTAAGAGCGTAGAAGCAAGCTCCCGTCTCCATCACCTGCCTAGCGGCGTCCAGCCCGCTTCTCACTTCAGATGGCGTCGCGCCGCCCAGGATGCCAATAAATTCACCGGACAAAGGCCCAGAAGCATGCCCGGATCCGGCATAAAACGAACGGGCATACACCACTTCGACCGCTGCCTGCTTGGTCGCTTCATCGATTGCTGTGTAGCCCACATCATCGATGCTAGAGGTCAACAAGCCGAGGCTGCGTATGCCCGGCTTCAGATCCAGCTGATGCGCTAGGCCTGCATCAACGTTAGAAATAATCCTCATGGCGAGCGGGATCGCTCGAATCGGATGTTGGTTCACTCCTTTCACCTCTTCACCGTGAATGAATTCAAAAAGGTGCCTAGGCGCACAGAACAGTTCGTCGTTCTTGGACCTGAGGCACCTTTGCCATCTGTATGCTTTTGTTTATGGATATGTGGGTTGGACAAGGAATATGCTGAGGTTGAAATATTTAGGGGTAATTAAACCTGCCCCAAGGTCAGTGAACCTTGAGGGCAAGCCCCCCTTTTTACGAACTCAATACCCTTTATTTGATCAAAATGGTTCATTTTGAAAATCCAATGAATTCCAGATGCGTTATTTCAAGTAAACGATCACCATTCCGCCTATAAATTGCTCGATAACGCCGATTCAGTTCATTAGGTTTTCAAAGTAGCCATTTTCTCGTCTATAAGCATCATCCAGTTCATTAGAATGACAGATTGATGGTGAGGCTCCCGCTGTATATGAAGCTAATGCTACTCTATATCCTCTTCATACTCACCAGCAAATTCAAAAAAACTTTCGGCAAGTACATCATGGAATCCCTAACCTTTCCTACTATGATGATAGCTCCCGTTCTGTCATATCTACAATTCCATGGGCTGAAGAAATAATAAAACGTCTATCCCAATTTATAGATTAGGATAGACGTTAAATAAATAGGTAATAGCGTCCCTGTTGCTTCTAGAAGATCATCAATCGAATACTCTTCATCCCGGACTTCAACCGTTTGTTTTTCAAAGTCAATAATAACGTGGTTGTTATTTATCTTTTGAAGTATTTTTTGGGGGATCATGCTTATTCCTCCAGTGTAAATAACGAATACTTTACTTCCTTAAGTCGCAGAACCCGCTCCCTCACAGACTCATTCGGTTCGATTTCAGCCAATTTATTCAACGCTATAACAAGTTCATTGCCCCAAGAAGAAGCCTCCCAAGCCTCCAATGCTTTGAGCGCCATATTTCGGTTACTCGTCACCGGACTGTTCAGCCCTACCGCAAGTAGTCTTTTGCCCATCCCTTCGTATTCATCTAACCTTTGAAGAATGCCTAGAAGGCAACGATGAGGAACATATTCTTGGCCTAATCCCATTTCATCTTTGGGACCTGTAGCGATTTCTTGCAGCGGCAAATGATCTTCAGCCAATTGAACTAGTTTCTCTATACGCTGCAGATCGTCTGTTTTCATGAGATCGTAATAAAATGACTCTTGTAGTGGGTTCGTAAGTAACTGGGTGTAGAGTGCATCCCAACTATCAATGCCTAACTTTTTAGCGCAAACAACACCATAATAACGGTCTACTCGATCAGTTGAATTAACGGCATCAATAACAAGGCTCTCCCATTTTGATAATGTAATAATTCTTTGAGAAGCCGCTAAAATTTCCATTCGCAACTCCTCCGTCCATCCCAAGGACATCCGTTTCTCCCACATTTCGTCTGTGTGACTCAATAGGTCGCGTATCTCCAAAATCACCGATAATGGTTTTAAGGCATTGCACATAGTATATGATAATCTCAAATAGTTAGAAATGACTTGTGGTGCATGCTCATAATCATCGATATCCTCAGCAGGACCTCCGTTTAACAACGCCTGTATGATATCTGTAGCTCCTTCATATAATTCGCTATCTACTTGCTCCGACGAAAGTGCAGCGTGCAATTCCCCATTTCGCGCGCAAATACACGCTAGATATTCATTCATTACACTGTTCTGACAACCTTTACGCAGCAGCCACTGTTTAATCTCAGGAGTACTCGGCTCGAGCCTTTCGACGATATGTATTTTCCCCCAACCGTTAACATCCTTAACTAATTCAAAGAGAACGTTATTCTCATCCTCCATCCCATTCTGAATGGCAACTGTAGCATATAATGTGAATTCTTCATGTTTGCCTAGCGTAAGAAGCAGCTCTTTTACGTGTTCATTTTGAAATAGCCCGAGTAAGGCAATCCCGAATTTAACCACGTTGCGATGGGCTCCGTTTTCAGCCAACCATTTTCCCTCTGAGAATACATGTTCAGGATTAACCCCCGGGTGCTTGCGCAGTTCTTCTAACACTGCATCTATTTTACCGCCAATATCCGCTTTAATGAGCTTTCTGTAGATTGCTTTTCGCAAGGAACGTCTTGGCTTTCTGGACTGCTTTGCTAGTTGATGAACCAACTCCCGTAACTCATCCGTCAGGTTGCCACGCGCAGCATGATGACCCATCGCGCCATCCATACCACCAGCCACCCAGCGCATTTTACTTCCAGCCCAATACTCTTCATCATCTGGCAAAGATGTGTTGATTAATCTCCCCTCATCCTTAATTTGTTTTTGAATATAGGCATATATAGAGGTTTCGCCCTCCCAAGGTGCGCGCATTGCTTTATTGAAGAAAATTACCATCCATGATCACCTATTCCTTTTATTGATGTTGGTCTACTAGATCCATTTTCGCTGATTTGGTGGATAGTGAACATGGTGGAAGTATAACGAATTAGGGAATTTAAGGTAACTAGACTTCTCTCTTCTGTTCAGGATGATAAATGATTCTAACATAGTCTGAATCCCTGCTATCCATGTCACCAAGATAAATCCGTTCATGCTCAGGAATTAATTCATATAATTCTTTCAGCTTGGTTCTGGCATATTCATCCGGATATTCGAGATATTCAAAATACATCTTTCTACATGATTCTAAGGTCGTTTCATGACCATTTAATTTGTGATACATATCCATCAGTTCCTTAAACTTCTCCATGGGCTTTGCCGAATATGTTGATTCAGAAAAAGTAACTTCGCCAAAATTTTCAAAGTGTATAACTGTAGGAACTTCAATATTTGTAAATAAGGTGCCATCTTCAAATAATTTTTCAATTTCTTCTAACCTGTAGTTCAACTCAAACTCGGAAGTATAACAAACCACACTCCCATCCATATATATAACTAGATTAGCTAAATAACATCTCTGATTATGTCTTAAAAAGATTGTGAACCCGTCCCCCTCAGTTGTTTCGTAAAATAACTCTCTCTTTACATAGAATTCCTTGGCTTGGGGTGAATAGCTTACACGCCTCTGTTGCAGTAACTCCTTTTCTTCTCTAGAGATCGTGTATAGGTTATTTAGCTTGGGATTAAGCAGTTTAATTATATTTTTTATATACTTAAAGTAACTTTTTTTGTCATATTTCCAATTTGCAGACTTCACTTTGAACGCACCTAGCCCATGAATTGAAATAATTTCTCCATCGGGTACTTGGGGGATCAACCAATTGCGTTTTATTTTTTCTTCTAACCCGTCTAAATCAACCAGCTCCCAACAATTAACCATTCCATCTTCGTAGACATCAACATTCACATAGAAGTATTGCGAATTTTTGATGATACCCGGAACTCTAGTTCCTTCGACTGTTTTTTTGCGACTGATCTTCTGCATAATTGCCACCGCCTCTGTTCTAATAAAATCTTTAAGCACTTTAACTGTTTTAACGAACTAACAATTCATATCTACACCATTTCACGATCTGCGCTCACAAATAGCCTACATGTGCCCTTTCATAAATCCATAAAATTCGCCAATGTTTGTATGACTAGGCAATCCAGTAACCTGACCGTCCCCTGTTTCAATCACAATCCACTCACCACTAACTGTCTTAGCAATATCCATTGAAAAAAAATGACTCTTAATGCCTTTAGCCAAATTGATAAAAGGCTCCAAGTTAGGCCTCTCTAGCTGATAGGATGCTTCATCCCAATATTCAGCAATCGTCAATAATTCATGGTTCAGGAAAAATAACCTATACTCGTTAGATAGTGGCATTCCGCTTACAGGATGCTTGATTAAGTGTTCTAGTTCTACATATTCACGGAAAACAACCCCTCCATTAAGTTCCGTTCCCTGTCGCTCAATCAAATTATTGACCACGTATCTCACATGATTACGATCAGAAGCATCTGGTATAAAACAAGCATCTTCCCATTCATGTTTTCTTGACTTTACATAATCCTTGATCAGAATTGGTCGGTTACCAAATATACGTAATTCCTCATGAATGTTATCCAATTTATTATTTAGGAAGTGAATATCTTTCCAGATACTTAAGGGTGTTGCAGCTTGTATTACTTCATATGAGTTAGGAAAATAGTGACAATGTACGTATTCCTCAGGAGTATTGATTAAGATAAGATTCCTAACCTCCAAGGCTCTATACAACTGCTCGTAATTATCTGGCTTCATCATCCAGCCTCGATAAATAACAGTTTCCTGATTGTCTAGACTTGGAATCCGCTTAATTGCTTTCGAACAATTCCCTTCAAGTAAATCCTCTAATGAAAAAAGCTCCACTTTTATACCCAGCTCAATCGCTTTTCTATATTCAATCTCATAATCAGAATCGACCCATTTCTGGTTCAATGGATCGGAACAAAACAAGAATCTCATTTCCCTACACCTCACATTTATAATCACTTCACAATCCTACCACATTCTGGAAACAAAGCTGTAAAGAGAGTTTAATTATACCCAAACGATATAAAAAATGACCAACCCCTAAACTGGAGTTGGCCCCTATGAACTACGCCCTATTTCTTCGACTTACGTTTCGCCCGTTCGATATTCTCAGCCACCCTAAAAGCAACAATCCTGCCTATTAATTCATAAGGCAGCGGCTTGCCAAGCGGAAATTGTACAGATCCCTTAGCCCCTTTGTAAGCGGCTAATTCCTCTTTAAAAGCCTCGATTCCGCTCGCCGCGGGATAAAATCCGATGTGATTTTTATAAGCCGCAAAATGCACTAGATTGCCATGCAGATCAAAAGTAGGCATCTGATAGCTGATTTTCTCCCTTGCTTCCGGAACCAATTCTTTGATAAATTGTCTCAACTCTGCAAGGACCTCCTGAACATCAGCAGGAAATGTCGAGATATAGGCATCTGTTGATTCGTATGACGTCTTATTTCCTTCCATATTTTCTCCTTTCGCAGGTTGATTTAGTAACTTTAATATACCATTTCAAGAACCTACAACCTAGGATCAATTTCCTTCTCCTTAGCCACTTCAAACAACAAGTTCGCAACAACTTCCTGATAGGACTCATTCTCCGGCACGATATCACTGAACTTAACTTGCAGCATTTTCTTTCCCAACCGATGTTCATTCAGGGAAGTGCGCAGCTTTTGTTTAATTGTCTTTTGCTTCATTAGCTTTTGGTACTTATGGGGAAACTTGTAGTCGTAGCCATAAATAATGGAAAGGTAATCAGCATTCCGAACTTTCATGTGCGGGGCAGCCCCAGATTCTGATGCCTCAGGCTTGATAACGACGCCCTCCATGTAGTTGTCTACAGTCAGCTTCGAGAAGTATTGTTCTGCCTTCAGGAGGCTATCCGGATTAGCCAAATCCAGCAAAAGGAATTCATCGTCAGATAGAAAACTGTACATCTCTGAAGTTTTCCATTCAGGCAGCAGCTCTTCGCCACTCTGATAAATCACTTTTAACAAGGCAAAAGGTTTGTAATCAAGCTCCCCGTCCTCTGCGTAGATGTCCAGCTGCCGTTTATACGTTTGATAGGCTTTCACGTGCTCCTCTAGTGGGACATAAGTCTCGCTAATTTCATGCAAATACTTATAATTTTGATACAAGTGAGAGCCGTACTTGTCATTTAAAACGGTCTTGGACATGTTGAATTGCTCTCTTTCAAAGTCACTGTTCCTATATTCATGAGTCAACTTGCCAAATGCTTCTTCAAAGCCATTCTCCTGCAAAAATGCAAGTTCACTCTCCAAAGCTTTCTCGATTGGTTTAAACTGCCTTTGAATGAGCCCATCGCCAAGTGCTTTCCACGGAAGAAGTTCTCCATCCAAAATAAGCATCTGAACTTGATTAAGCTCCATATATCCACTGAATTTAAGCAGCAGCTTCTGGTAAATGCCCGTCATATCTATTTGCTTTATTTGATAACCGTTACGACTTACCGCAAAACACTGCTCAATATCCTCATGCAAATAAATGTTGCAGCGGGAACCCATATATTTAGGTTGTAAAACAACTTGCTTAACAGACTGCTCGGCAAAATAAGCTAAACCACGTTTCAAAGACTCAAGCTCATGCACCGTTTCGTCCTTGTCCGCAGGGGACATGGTCCCTGAAATGAAATTCACTTTATGTCGGGAAGCATAGTGCAATCTGCGAATTTCCTCATCGTCCAGCTCTTGAACTGACACTTTCCGTTCTTCCATGAACATTGTCTTGAGTTCTTCCGTTACAATGACTTGTGGCGATTTGTAAGCTTTCATAAAGGGCTTGAATGAGATGCTGACCGATGTTAACGCGTTGCCATGAACGCATCCAGTGTCGAGATGAATTTTGTTCTTAATGCGAACTGCGTTCTTAGCAGCGATATGCCCGAATAGGTGATAAGGGTGGTTCCTCACCGCTTCTTCCTTCAGGAAGCTAAGTTGGTTCTCATACGACGTTTCTCGGTCGATACGGAAGCTTCGCTGTTGTCGAAGCGAGTTAGTATCCATTTTGCCTATATATTTATTTCTACATGGAGCATGTGTGATGTAATAAGATGGACCATGAAGGCCAATAAACCTATAGAATGGTTGTGATTTGGTAATCAAATGGTCGAATTTCCCTCGCAGCTCTTCATCTTCTAGAAGCACCTGTGTAGAATCAAAATACGAATTCAGCATCTCTTGATTAACGCCGCTGATTTCCCCACGCAGGAATTTATATACGAAGTTCTCATGATTCCCGATAACCAAGATAAACGAATCTTGATTGGCATAAAGAAATTCAATGATTTCTTTGGTATTTTCGCCTTTATCTATCCAGTCTCCAGCCAGAATGATCTTCGTATTTTTCACCTTATCCGTTGCGACGAGCTGGTTATTGGCTATTTGGAATCCATAATCTAGCAATAGGCCTTTAAGCTCACCTATACATTCATGAACGTCGCCAACCGTTATATACTTGGCGTCTTGAGGTAGTATTGCAGCTAAATAGGCTGCCTGATCCTCGACAATGACTTGATAATCAGAGTTAGGAATGCAATCCTTTGGCGAATAAAAATCTTTGCTTCTCACTTTATGCATTTTGGCATAGCCTTCCCTTGATAGAGAACCTAGAACCTCTTTTCGCAAACGATTAATATGATGGGTAATGAGCTTTTTGGAACGCTCGGATGCGTAATAATCTTCCCGTTTGCGATAGTCGAATAGGATGACTTCCAGGTTATAGTTGTTCTGATAAGCAATTTCACGTACTTTCTCTCGAAAGTCATCTGCCAAGCCGGTCGTGTCCACAACAACGAATTCCGCATTAATGGGAAAGGAGGTGACCATTCTTAATCTCTCAAATAACAGATGAAAAGCCTGTTCACTGGCCTCCAGCATTACTTGATCATATTTGTCGTACTCATAACCGAGTACATCCTGCCGAATGCTGTCTGAGGATAGGTACTGTACGTTCGTTTTATAGTTTTTCGCTGGATCTTCGAATTGAAGCTTAGGAATAAGAACTTCCTTGGCGAAGGTCGTTTTCCCACACTCTGTCGATCCAATCATCAAAAAAATCGTATGGATTTTAGTCCTAATCTCCACGTCCTAACCCTCCTTTTTTCTAAGAATAACGCCTTGTGTAGTCTGAATCTGATTAACCCCATCCCCGATGGCTACGAACTCCACGTCCATGTCATCTCCGATAGCCACCTGGTTGAACCACTGCTTGAACTCATCCTGACTCATTTCCCACTTATGATCATCGTGCCTAAATCCCGTTAGTTCATAGAAAGGGTTGAAGTCAGCATTCGGGGTTGTAATAATAAATTGTTCAAAAGCTACCTGCTTACAAATGTGCTCAATAAGCTCTTTGGCCTCATCTTGGCTCATATGCTCAATAACCTCGGTTAATATTACATCAACCAGTTCTCCGTTATACTGCTCAAGAAAATGATCAATTGAGCGAAATGCAATAATATTATCTATTTCTCTTTGTTTCGCTTTGCGGTTGATGACTTCCAACAATTCCTCGTTAATATCAATGGCATAATAACAGTCTTCGATTTTCGAAGCATAAGGAATGGCATAGTACCCTTCTCCACAACCAACATCCAGAATTGCTTTATTAAAAGGCAATGCTCTGGCAATAAAGTTTCTCCGTTGAAGTCCCGTTCCGCCAAAATCAAATTTGATGTCGTAGCGGCTTGTTTTTTCTAGCTCATTTTTATACTTCTTGAAACGATCTTTGGATGGCAGGAAGTTTCTCACGAATAAGCTGCGAATATAGAACGGTGCATCTATAACGTTGATGCTTTTGATATATTTGTCGAGAATGCTATCCGAAATATCAATAAACTCATTCCCGAACATGGATAGAAATAAACACAGCACGCTGACCACATGAAGCAGTTGATAAAGACTTGTGCGTGTCGAAATCTTAAGGGAATAGCTTTTGTGAGCTTGATGCGTCAGTTCAAATGTAAAATCCTTCAGATGCTTCTCAAAAAACGCAACATAGCGCACCAGCTCAATATGAATCATGTTAATGAAAAATGAATGCTCATAACCTTCGATGTCTTGCTCGTTATGTACTTTCAATGGCGTAGAAAAGTACTCATTGATCGCATTTAAAGGAAAAAGCGGAGTGCTGTAGCGGGAGACATTGAGATATTCAAAGTTATCTTTCTCATGCTGCTTATAAGAAATTTCGTTATCTGCATCTTTGAAATAAACGTTAAACGTAGCCTCGTTGGTATACCAGCCATACGACATTCCTTTGCGGACTGACTTGAGCATAAGGCCTGACTGTGGATTTTTCTTGATCATAAAAGAAAACTTAGGATTAGTGGATGTCACCTGAACAATTGCCATTTCTTATATCTCCCTCCAAATTCTTGGCATCCTATGCACAAAAAAAGGCCATGGACTCAAGCGTCCATGACCGATTATTCCATACAACGTCCAGAACTAGCTTGTAAAAGCTACCCCTGATACCGTTAACAGAAACCCAGTGAACCGATGAGAATTCTTCCATTATTTTTTTGTTGGTTGAATTGGTTACTCTGTTCCTGATGTAAGCTAACTAATAAATTGGATTTCATCTTCATCGACTCCTTTTCCCTAGGATTTAATACTGCTCATACTAAAGCCTTTTACCAGTTGTTGTCAACTAGAATTTACAACTTCGTTCCTGCCTCACCCTGATCCAAATCCAGCGAATCAACCCGCTCCTTCAGCGCCCCATAGCCTCGAACCGCTTGAGCAATATAGGTAAGTACGGTATCGCTCCACCCATAGATGTAGTGCGTTAGCTCATCATGGACAGGCGTCATCGCATGACGATAAGGGGCAATGTCGATAATGAACGCCTTGGCGTCGCGATTAATTTGGGACCGATAGATCATCAACTGCTCATAGAACGCACTTCCACTGTTCTGCTGCTCATCCGTGATGATGATGATTTGGTCAACCTTTGTCTGCTGCTCAATCAGCTTCCGAATCGGAGCTCCCGTATCCGTTCCGCCATAAGCACGAATCCGCTCTGCTTGACCGAGAATGCTGTCCCGGCGGGAAGGCTTTGCATCCGTTACCTCCGTATCGAACAACCAGAACAAGGAGTTCCCTTGTGTCTTCTTGTACAAAGCTAAGGCAAAAACCGAACCAATTTCCAAATACTTGCCCTGCATGGAACCCGATATGTCCAGGAAAATAGCCGTCATCTCGCCGATTTCTGGCAAGTTATCGAACGTCAGGTCGACGGATTCCCTTAGGGTATCCCTAAGCACTGGATGCTCTACTTGCTGAAAAGCGGTTGCGAAGCGAAAAGGCAAGATTTTGGCCTTCCTTAAAGCTTTCTGATCCGTTAGTCTGCTGTTTATATAATCGAGATGCTGTTTATCCTCCAATACACCGGATCGCACTAGCGTATTCAAATGACGCAGTATGGCGAACGTTGGCATTTGGTACAGAAGGGCACACCAAACCGCTTTCGAAGGCTTAATAGCCCCAGTAACCGTTTCGTAGGAAAGCTTCCCCTTCTCAATCCATGCCAACTGTTCTTCTTCCGTTTCAGCTTTCTTCAAGTACTCTAATGCTTCGACCTGCGGCAACAAGGCTAGATTGGCTTCTTGTCCGCGCAAATAGCGGAAAAGTGCTTGCTGCCTAAGATCCATCGGCTTAGGATGGGCCGTAGCAATGGCATCACCTAAGCTATAACTGCGTCCACGACCGTTATATTTCATTGCCCAATACTCCGAAACACCTGCAAGAAATTGGTTCACTTGTCTCTTAATTGCACGGCCGCCTTCGCCACGCCCCAGCCCCTTTAGAATTGTTAAGAAATCGGATAAATCAGAAGGAATACGCACAACCTGCATAAAAACTTTGGCAAACAAATCCGGACGATATGCAGATAGAACAGCGAGCCCGAACAAAGGCTGGAGTCTCATAAACCCTTCATTCCTCGCGAACACGAGCGCTTTGGCCATGAACTGTGGATTGGAGGCTGCCATTTCATGATGAAGTTCAGATGCATCGCGCAACAGCACTTTTTGATCGGCATAGAAGGTATTTTGCATGGTATTGGTTAGGAGCGTTTGCAGATATTGTTCTTCAACCGAACGCGTATACGCCGGGTAATTATCCATGTTAAATATATTTGATTTCAAGGATTTAAAAAGCTTTTTAGCGAAGCTCATACATGACGACCTCCTTCTTGTTTGTAAAGACACTAGTGAGGAAAAAGCGGGATAAGTTGGCTGCAGGAGTCGAACCTGCCATAAAGCCCGGGTGAAACCATGGTCGCTTGAGTGCGGAGTAACCCATCCCAGCGCCTCACTAGTTGGTTAATGACAGGAAGGATCTATTGTAGATCATCGAGGAAATGGTTTCGGAAAGGTACATGCCGATTAGAAGTCGAAGTAACCCTTCCATGCGCCTCGATAATTTGGCTAGATAACGCGTGAACGTCCCTGCCTTCTGAACCTATCTTCGCTCATTGGGATCACGATGAACATGGTGAAAGTATGGCGAGGTGGAGAATATTGGAATCCAATGTTAACATAATCATCCTAATCTGGCCTCCCAGTTAGAATCTATCTTCAACAATGGAGCGGTACATGGACCTTCACTCCCACACTACCAGGGGCGTAGGAACCAATACGGCCGGTCAATAAGGCAAAAGAAAAGGGAGATACGTCGGCGGACGCATCTCCCTTGCTCCTAAAACTAGGCTTTTCAAGCCTCAAGCTTGTCAGCCTCCACTTCTCTTAACTCACTTGCTAATGCATCTATATCTCCTTTGGTCAAAGGGGTAATGAGCGCAAGTTCCTTCTCCATTGCCTTGTTAATCTGCTCGATCGCTTCTTGTTTGCGGCCAAGTTTTTGGAGCGTTAGCGCATAGTAATAATAGGATTCTGCATGCTTAGGTGTTTTGCTCATCAGTTTCGTGTACATCTCATCTGCCTCGTCCAGCCGGTCGAGCAAATAATAGTTCTGTGCCAAATTGTCCATAATGGTCAGATCGCTGTCATTATAGGCATAGGCTTCGAGATTATACGCAAGGGCCGTATCCAGCTCGCCACGCAGTATTTGGAAATAACCAAAATTCCCATAAACAAGTGTGTTCTTAACCTCCTGGGATATTGCCTGCAGGCTGTCATAAGCCTCATCACGTTTGTTCTGCAGCCAGTAGACCGTTGCCAAATTAATCTTGGCTTGCATGATCATATCTCTGGTTGCTGTTTGATGAAGAACCTCATTGAAGATATTCTCAGCCTTGCCAAGTTCCCCAACTTTCATTAACAGAAAGCCATAACCGATCTGATGTTTTGGCAGAATGGCGTCTGTACGATAGGCTTTTTCCATCAAAATCAAGGCTTGATCGCGATCCCCTCTCATGTAAGCCAGGTTTCCCCTATGTGCATAGATCGCTGAACGGCTCTTGTAAGTAAAGTATCCGAGTATCAATACAATGATGGCGACCCCTGCTATCCAGCTTAAAGTAAATCCGATAATAATAACCAAAATTACAGTGATTACGTTAAGAATCTTTTTTATTTTCGGTGTCATGGATGCTGTTCCTCCTCTATAAACTCAAAGCGTCATGGCCTGTCCATAGTGTGACAGATACGCTTCCTTTTCCTTATAATCCGGCATCAAGCTGCCTACACGTCGCCAAAATGATCGATCATGATTCATATGCAGCAGATGGCAGAGCTCGTGGATGATGACATAATCAATAACCTGCACAGGGGCCATCGCCAAGCGATAATTAAAGGTTATTTTCATATCTGAGCTGCAGCTTCCCCACTTGGTGATGGACTCGTCGATTTCGACGGTTTTGGGTTTCACCTTCAGTTGGTTTTGGTAGATTTTGATCCGTTCCCCGATCGTCTTCTTACAGCTTGCGAAATAGAATTTCTTCAAATTAACCCTCAGTTCTTCTTCGGAGAGCCCGTCCGTCTCGATCAGTTCATGAAGATGAACATATTTGCCCAGATGCAGGAACTTCCCGTTGTCTTGATACTCTCTTGTCTTAGGGATATCCCTGGCTTTCGCGATGGCATTCAGCTTTTCCAAAATAACAGCCGCATGCTGTTTCACAGCGCTCATGATGATTTCCTGGCTTGTATCGTTAGGCGCTTTGACGGTTATGAAGCCCGCTGAATCGATATGAATGGACAGCTTTTTTCGGCTTCCGTATTGAACATTGAACTCTATGGTATGGTTTTCAACTGTGATTTTCATAGTCCTATTGTAACATAACATCCCGATAATGGCCTGATGGCTCTTCCGTTTGCCTCCCGCGTCCAATGATAAAAATTACACTTTCATAAAATCGTAGAATTACTCAAAAAAGTGTTGATGCCTTCATTGTTTCCACTACTTACATTCACTAAAATGAGGGGTATTCCAACAAAAAAGGATGATTAAACTATGAGTAGTTCTTTCCAAAAAGCACGGTCACGCATCGGAGTTATCAACGTCGGACACGAGCCATACTGGGAACAGTTTCCCGGCTTAAAGGAAGAATTAATTGGCTATGGCAATGAGTTTCTGGATCATTTGCGCAAGGAAGACGTAGAGGTCATCAGTGCAGGCTTTGTCGATACTGTCGATAAATCCTTTGCCGCAGCCGCTTACCTCAAAGCACAAGATGTGGATTTTCTCTTTTGTTTTCTGAGCACTTACGTGACTTCGTCTTCTGCAGCAACAGCTATCCTCAATCTCTCGGTGCCAACTGTGCTTGTTGCGCTGCAACCACTGAAACGACTTGATTATTTGAAAACAACGACCTACATGCAGCTCGCCAACGATAACATCTGCTCGCTGCCAGAGATCAGCGGGGTGTTGATTCGCGCAGGCAAACCTGCTGCAGGAATGATGGTAGGCACTTTGTACGATGATGCTCGCATGTTAACGGAATTAAAAGGGTGGTGCCAAGTGGCCAATGCGAGACGTGCCTTTAAATATGCGCGGATCGGCTATTTGGGCCATACCTATGAGGGTATGTACGACATGAATTCGGACCCTACAGCCTTTACGGCCTCTTTCGGATCCCATGTACAAATGCTGGAGATGTGCGATTTGGCCAAGTTGGTCAACGGCGTGACAGCCCGAGAAACCGCAGACAAGCTTGAAGAAATTAAAAGCATATTCACGATTGCTGACCCGTTCATCGATCCGATTACAAGGCCCATTAAGCAAGAGGATCTCGATTGGTCGGCGAAGGTCGCTGTCGGTCTGGATAAGCTGATTGCCGAATTCGGGTTGACGGGACTCGCCTACTATTACCGTGGCATGGACAACAATGAATATGAACGAATTGGCGCTAATATGGTGCTAGGAAACTCCTTGCTAACGGGCAAAGGGATTCCGCTTGCCGGAGAAGCTGATTTGAAAACGTGCGCAGCTATGCTGATCATGGATCGCCTTGACGCCGGAGGCTCCTTCGCCGAGCTGCATCCTTGCGATTTCGTGGACGATATCGTACTGGTGGGCCATGATGGTCCGCATAACATCAGAATCAGTGACGGCAAGCCGATCATTCGAGGACTTGATCTGTTTCACGGCAAGCGCGGTTCCGGGATCGGCGTAGAGTTCAGCATTCAGGCAGGTCCTGTGACACTGCTGAGCATTTCGCAAACGGCTGACGGCAAATTCAAAATGATTGCCACGGAAGGCGAATCCATCAAAGGGCCGATCCCGCAGACCGGAAACACGAATACACGCTGCAGCTTCAATTGCAGTGTTGGCGAGTTTGTTGAGAAATGGTGCTCCGCGGGCCCTACTCATCATTTCGCATTAGGTGTTGGGCATGTGAACAATAAAATTCGCAAGGTTGCTCAAGTGCTTGGCATTGAATTACAGATCGTTTAACTTGTCATTGTCCAGGAGGAATTCGCCATGGGGAAACCCGCAAACGATATTCAGAAGCTAGATGCGAATCTGCAAGCAGATGCCGCGCGCCTCGATGAATGGGAGTGGCACTCGCCGCTTGCCGCCCCATTCCGGGTCACTGGTCTGCCTTGGCTTGCGCAGGACGGCGTGTATCGCAGACTGCCTCTGCACCCAAGCCACCCTATCCGATCCGAAGTCGATCGGCTTGCGAATTATCCGACCGGCGTGCAGGTCCGCTTTCGGACCCATTCTGTGAAGCTCGCTGTGCGGGTCGTTCTTGCTGATAGAGCAACTATGTACCAAATGCCAGCCACAGGCCAATGCGGCGTAGATTGCTACATCGGTTCTGCCGGTGAGCAGCAATATGTGAACACCTCCCGCTTTGAACTTGGGCACGCTGAATATGAAAGCGTGCTCTTCGAATCATTCTCGCCGAGCCTGCGGGAAATTACGCTGAACCTCCCCCTCTATCAGGGGGTGAAAGAGCTTTGGATCGGCGTTGCGCCCGAGTCAAGGCTGACCGAGTTCCCAGGCTTCGCCTCCCACAAAAAGGTGGTCCTGTACGGAACGTCCATTACCCACGGCGCATGCGCCTCCCGGCCAGGGATGGCGTACCCGAATCAGCTAAGCCGCATGTTTCCGCTCGAGTTCGTGAGTCTCGGTTTCTCCGGCAATGCGCAAGGTGAACCTGAGCTGGCCCATCTCAGCAGCCAAATTGATGATCCCGCCTTGCTCGTGCTCGATTATGAAGGCAATACGCCAAGTACGGAGCATTTGGCCAAATCACTGCCCGAGTTTATCCGAATCTACCGCGCTGTCCATCCGGACGTTCCGATTCTCGTCGTTTCGCAGATTCGGTTTGCGAAGGAAGCTTTCGACGAGAGTCTGGTTCAGCGCCGGGAAGAACGCAAGGAAATTCAGCGCGCCGCTGTTGAACGTCTAAACCAGGATGGCGACGCTAACGTTCATTTCTGCGACGGCGGTGAGCTGCTGGGCACCGACTATCAGGAATGTACGGCGGACGGGATTCATCCTTCCGATTTGGGCTACAAGCATATTGCTGAGGGGCTTAAGCCTGTTATGGCTCGGCTGTTACAGCCCTTTGTTTAATAATGGATAGTGCCGTCCCCATCGTAGAGAGATCTACTTGAGGACGGCTTTTTTATAAGCAATTGAATTAATTAAATTTACAAAAGAATTAAATGGAAATAGAGGAAACATCTTCTTAAAGGCGAAGTAAGAAGTATAATTTATATTACAGAGTTGGAGGATGCTTCATCATGCAATTTCGCCAGGACAACAGCAGGAAAGGTCTTATTTGGTTATTTATAATATCTTTAATTTTCAGTGGATTAAGTAGTAACATTCCACAGGCTCACGCGGAAGACTCTACTACAGATACCTCCCAGCCAATTAAATCCCTGACCTTCTCGCAAGGTGTCAGTGACTGGTTGGCTGATTGGAATACAGGATATATGTATGCCATATCCAGCGGCACAAATAAGCTTTATTTTATTCGTTCAGCAGACCTAACCATTCAAAAGGAACTTGTGGTCGGCTCACAGCCTGTAAGTATAGCACGCAGTGGGAATACATTGTTTGTAGCATTGTCCGGAGCGACTCTTATACAGCCTGTCGACCTCACTACACAGACATTGTTAACACCTATTCCGATCAATATACAACCTAGATCCGTCGCGGCTACATCCGATTACTTATTTTTTGGCAATTCTGGCCGAGATAGTTACATGTACAACCGGAGCAGTGGGGTCATTGTAAAAATAAATACGAGCCAATTAGATCCTATCTTTACAGCAGATGAGTCTACCCATACCCTTTATGTTGGTGAAACTGGCTCTTCTGGATCCAAGCTGTCCGCATTCAACTATTTAACCAATACCCTTATAAGTTCAAGCAATTATGACGGAGGTTACGGGTTTGGTTTCCCGAATCGTAAATTGTTCTTTGATGGTAACAACGTATTTTTTGGTGGTTCCAAATTAAATGCAAGTGACCTAACCGAAATTGATGGTGCCTACAAACGTTACGGCGATTACTACTACCTCAATTCTCAAATACTAGATGTTAACGGAAACTACGTTATGGCAAGCCAATCTGTGTTTAATAAAGAAACTGGCGTAAAACTGGCAGACCTTCCCTATGAAGCATCTAATGGACTGTTGAATAGCAACGGAACCGTTTATCTATACGATAGTTCGCATAGTCATAATTCTATAGAAGCATTCCAGCTTGACCTCTCTCATTCCTATGCCATGCAATCAAATTCTTACGGAAGTTATGTCAAAATGAGTGATCCTATTTCCGCCTGGACGACAGACGATTCCTCCCCTTATCTAAATGTTGTTTCGAAAGCAACCAACGAATGGATCGTCATTCGTAAAAGCGATATGTCTGTTGTGAAAAAGCAGGTGATCGGCTCCAATCCTACTGACATTAAACTACAAAATGGAAAGCTGTATATAGCACTTAGAGGAGAAACCCATATTGCCGTTGTTGACTCGGTATACCAAACAGGAAGCACAACTCATGTCGAACGCTATTCTCTTGGTTCCAATCCCGATTCCGTGTACCCAGCTAATAATTTGATCTATTACTGGGGGCAATATTTTGTAAGTAACATGAGAGTTTACGATTCGGTGTATGGAACCAACCGTATTTTAGCAGATAAATCATTGCCAATGAATTTTAAATCAGGCGGAGCTTTTTATGATTTGGCCACGAGTACCATGTATGGCGCAGGCAGCGTTACTTATAGCGCTCCCAACAGCATATTTCAAGTCGCTCCAGCAACGCTCACAGGTACGGCGATCATCCCTTTAGATTTTTGGGATAACAGTGTTAAACTACAAAAGGACGACAATCAATTTTACTATGGCAATAAGCGCTACGGTGTTACTGGAGTCGTGTACGGTACATATCCTGATCAGGTCCTTTACGCCAAAGGCTCATTCGTATTCGGCCAAAAAGCTATTTATGACCGCGATACATTTCTCAAAATTAAAGATTTACCATTTTCAATTACTGGCGCTTACGTCGCTCAGAACGGTGAGATGTTTTTATCTACAAATTTAGGAATATACAGGTTTTCAAATTTGTCAGATATCGATTCATTTATTCAGTCACAATTGTTGCCCCAATACCCGTTTCTTTGGGATGATGACACGCAGGAAAACCGGATTAGCGGCCATATCTATATGAAACCTCCTCGTGATAGTAGCAGCATTTCAAGGTATCAGATTAATTTTCTAGATTCCAATCAAAAGATTGTGGGGTACGTCAGCGCTTCTAAATTGACTACTTTGCCGGATGGAACTCTAGATTTCACGATAAATAGTACCACTGTACCTGACGGTTCTGTATCATTAGGAGTCTTTTCCTATGTTAAAGACACTTATACTGATTATCTTCTTAATACACCGGTTGTTTTTCCTTTATGGGATACTCCAACTTATTTGCCTGCTCAGATTACTTTGACAGCCGATAAAGATGTTCCAGGAGAATTCAAAGGCACACTCCAATGGAATGCCGCTAAAAAAGAAACAGTCGGAACTATGTACCGGGTTTATTACATTAATGATAGCAACACTTTCGGTACACCCTTGGCTGCAGTTGAAGCCGGACAAACGGCTTATTCGCTCCAACTAAATTTACAGCAAGTACCCGAATCTGCTCTTGGCATTGCCATTGTGGTCGAAACAACGGATGGCAGGCAGGCAAATTATATTTATACGAAGTTTTTCCAAAGACTCATCACACCTAAACCCACTACGGGTTCGATCACACTCGTCAAAAATGCTATATCAAACGATACAGTAACGGTAAATGGCCTGCTGGCCGGTGACCGAATTCGTGTATATAACGCTAATGGCTTGTTGCTTGGTCAGGCCACTGCAGGAGTAGGGGCACAGTCTGTCACTATTTCTATTGTTAATTTTGGTTCTCCTGGGAACACACTCTACGTCACCAAACAAAACATCGGCAAAGCTGAGAGTGCTCTTACCCAAGTCACCGTGCCTGCAATTAGCTCTACTACTGGCGGCGGTGGTGGTGGCGGTGGTGGCGGTGGTGGCGGTGGCGGCGGCGGTGGCGGTGGCGGTGGCGGTGGTGGCGGAAGTAGCCAATCACTTCCATCTTTAAATACCGAAGGAAAGATGACTTATGATTTCACGCCTCCAAGAGTTGATTTGTTAATCGGACTGAATTCAAATGCCAAAGAAGTTGCGCTCGATGCTCGTACGAAGGAAAAAATAGATGTCCTCACAGTGAATTTAGATGCGGATATTATTGAGAAGGCGTCAACTAGAAAGAAATCGATCTTAATTAAAACTAATAATGGAACAATTACATTACCTCCAGACGCCCTTAAAGTCAAAAGCAATGAAAATATGATAGTATTCAAAGCAATTATTGAACCTGCATCTGTAACCCCTGAATTTGAGGCTGTTTCATCAGTTTTTGATTTCCGCTTAACGGAGAAGGCAGAACCTGTGGGAGCTTTTCTAACACCCGTTGAAGCAACCTTTGTCTATGATAAAAGTAAAGTTAAGAACTCTTCCAATCTGGGTGTGTATCTGTTAGATGAACAAACAGGAATTTGGAACAGCTTGGGCGGCGTAGTTAATAACGACGGAACAATCACTACTACATTGCCACATTTTTCCAAATATGCAGTTTTGGAAAAGGTTGGCACAAGTGCAGGGTTAAAAACATTTTTCGACATTCAGGGCCACTGGGCACAGAAGGAAATCGATCACCTAGTTGTTACTAAGATTCTCGACGGAATGGACGAAACGTCTTTTAAGCCGGATACCAACCTTACACGGGCACAATTCGTAGCCATGTTGTTCAGAGCGTTAAAGCTTCAAACTCCTAGCAAAACAATAACTTTTGATGACATTGCTAGTGACTCATGGTATAGAGACTTTGTCTACGCCGCTCGTGAGGCTAATATCGCAAATGGTCTGAGCGATCATAAATTTGCACCTGAAGCCAACATAACTAGAGAGCAAATGGCAGTCATGATAGTCAATGCCTATTTAAATGCAACAAATAAAAAGCTTTCTGATATTACCATTACAACAGAGAAAAAGTATTCCGATAACGGAGACATTAGTGATTGGGCTAGAACGTATGTCAACATAGCAAGCAGTTTGAGTTTGCTTAATGGATATGATGAAACAAACTTCGCACCTAGTTTAGATTCGTCAAGAGCACAAGCTGCTGTTGTTATTAACAGGTTGTTAACTATATTGGCCAATAAATAAATAAAAGAAGCTGCCGTCGGCAGCTTCTTTTATTTCCCCTCAAGCATGATGAAGATTTACCCCACCACCACATTAACGCTGAATAGCCTCCATGATCATCTTGAAGATAATCAGATCCTGGAGATAATCCTCTGGTGTCGTCTTGGGCGGCCTGCCCTGTGAGACGACTTCGTGGAAATACTCAAGTTCATACACATAAGCATCCTTGTAGGTTGGCCGAACCGTCGATAAATCGAACGTATCTCCCTTAGTTTCGCTTATATGCAGCGTCGTTGGTAGCGGGGTGTCGTACTGGATTAAGACGGACTTGTTCTCGCCATACACTTCGATATGAGCATCAAATCTGCAGGAATGTCACAAAAAGCGACCATCTCATACCTACTTTTATTCTAGACCCTAACTATTTAGTAAGATCGATCGAGGCACGATGCTTTCGGCTGGGAGGGCGAACCCTTCATGCCGTATCGTTATGTCCCGCTTCTCTGCTGGAAGCAAGTCAAAATATTCATCACTCAGATGAATCGCATCATCCAAACCAAAATGCACCGCATGCGCAAAAGCTTCGCTTGAAACCGTAAAACGCGTATACCCCGCCTCGAGAGTTTGAACATTCGACACCTTCAATTGGGGATCACGTAATGGCAGATTGCGAACTACTTCTTTTTGTAACACGGCAGGCTTCAACTCGCTGGATTCACTCAGCGCTCCAGCGAAGAGACAAGCCTCTTCAGCCTTGTAGGGAGGTGCTGTCCATTGCAGGACAACTTCCCGCGAGAATGGAGGCAAGATTACATCTACCTCCTGCGTTTGTTTCTCGCTTCCATCATAACGGACAAGGCCGTATACCATAGTTTCACGAATGACGACGCTGGTTTCATTAATAGCTGTAAGCTGAATCAACCCATCCTGCTGGCGTAGAATAAGCTTTACTGGCGCTAATGCCCGCTTCACAAAGTAATAGGCAATTTTGCGTGTTAAGTAATAGTCAATAATCGACCAGCCAACCTCGCCCCAGCAATCATTGTACATCCAGAATAACGCGCCGGAACAAAATAACTTGGCACGCATCGCTTCAAGCGAATAAGCCAGCATCAAGCCCTGACATAGGCCTGCGTACAGCAAGTAATCCTCGATGGCAAGATGTGCGGGATTTACATAATGCTTGTTTATGCCTGCAAGCACGGTATCTTTTTCAAACATATTCGTATGAAGCCGCCAAAGCTTGCCGTCACGATCCAGCGGCTGACCCTGATGGTAGATTTCAACGGATGACTTCCGGCTAGGACCTATGTAGCCATATTCCGACACAAACTTAGCGCTCACCTTGTCATATTCCTCTGGTGCAATTCGCTTCTCGATATCAGCATGCATCATGGTGCCATTCCAGTGGTGCGTGTCGCCGGATTGACTCCCATTCGGGTGCTCACCGCCGTACGGCGAGCTATTCCAATATGGAATCGCGGGACAATTCCGCTGGACTAGGCGGGGCGCAATGTCGTTGTAACATGCCGCTCCCCCATAGAAGTCCGCCGCATCCGTCTCATTCCACCACTCCTCAAAACCCCAATGATTCTCATTGTTGCCGCACCAAAGCGCCAGCGAGCAGTGATTGCGCAGCCGCCGTGTCTGATAATCGATCTCCTGCTCCACTTCATGCCGAAACCAGCTTAGGTTATCTGGATATTTGGCGCAGGAGAACATGAAATCGTGCCAAATTAGAATTCCGTACTCATCACATTTGTCATAAAAGATATCTCGCTCATAGATGCCTCCGCCCCAAACCCGCAGCATATTGAAGTTGGCTTCCTTCGCTTCACGCAGCAAAGCATCATATTTGGCATCGGTGACCCGCGCATAGATGGAGTCCGCAGGTATCCAATTTCCACCCTTGCTGAAGGTAGCGACACCGTTTATTTCAAAAGTAAAAGAACGTTCATCCGCGCTCTGCGGAATTTTATCCATATTTAAATATAGCGTGCGTATCCCAAATAAAAAGGCCGGATAATGCACAGCATGCGTTGTTGTCTGGAGCGTTGCCCGAACCGAATACAGCGGCTGCTCCCCCATCCCATTGGGCCACCAAAGCTTGGCATCAGTCACCTTCACTTGAAGTGTGACATAGTTCAGCCCAGAGCGAAGACAACAGTCTTCTTCTATAAGCTGCACTTGCTCGGTACCGAAAAGCAGTTGCAGTTTCAACTGCGTTTCTAACGTCTGATAGGGATGCAGATTCTCCAACTCCAGTTGAAACTGTACATGTGCGGCATTGCCCGCAGCATCCAAGCTTGTCGTTGTTACCTGTATATCTCGAATTTGCATGCGATTGGCACAGGTAATATGAACCTCACCCATAATTCCGCAGGTCGCTACTCGAGGTCCCCAATCCCAACCAAACACATATTGCGGCTTTCTCAGCATGCCCCGGCGATGGTCGCCTCGCTGCCCGATTTGCTCGTTCTCATACACAATTTTGGCTTCGTGAATGAAGGCCAGATCATTCTCCGAATAGCGTTCCAAGCCAGAGGTGACGCGCACAAGGAGCTGATTAGCCCCTTGTTGCGCCTTACCTTTCAGATCGCAGGCAAACGGATAAAAAGCGCTGCGATGATGACCTAGATGGCAATCATTCAACCAGACGTCCGCTTCTACATCCAAAGATTCGAAGTGAAGAACCATCCGCTCGGATGTTAGCTGTTCTTCTGTCAGGTCAAATTCCTTTTTAAACCACCAAGAGCGTTTCTCCGTCCATTCGCTTGCGAAACATTGATCGGCCACTAGCGGCTCCGCGATTATCCCATGCTCAATTAGCGGCATATGCACATCACAGGGTAAATCGACTTGCAGCCAGTCCTGCTGTTTATTCCTAACCTGCCTATAATCATCAGCCTGACGAAAGAGCGGCTCCCCTGTCAGCTGCCAACCTTCATTTAGTTGCAGTTTCATCCGTCCATCACCTACCATGAGATTTCGATTGCACCACTTATGTGCGTAAGCCTTATAGAATCACTGGTTGCAGCATCCGTAAGATCGAGGTAAGTGTCTCCCCGCTTCACCTCAACGATTCCTGCTCGTAAAGCTTCAAGCGGCGGATAAATCGTTACCGCAGCATCGCGCAGATTAGTTACGCTAATGGCGCGAACCGAGCTTCTTTTCCATGTAGGATCAGGTGAAAGCTCCCGACAGGAAACCGTTCCAACCTCCTGTTGATCGACAAACACACGACACTCATCATGGAAGGTGCGGTCCAAGGAATAGGAAGCAGCCTTAGGTCCAACCCTTGTCGTTTGGCCAATAATAATTGGAACTCCGTCGGGGAAACGCATTTGCAGAGAAACCGATGTATCCTGACGGCACCCAGTGAACAGAAACGCATTATCATGCCTAGCAATAAATAGCAGCGCAGGCTTGGTAGCCTCTTCCTGCTTAGTTTGGTGCAGAGAATAACCGAAATCTTCAAGCAGGTAACGCGCAAGAACGGACGTATCCATATAGGGCTCATCCTGCCGAATCGGCAAATCCGTGACAATGCCTGTTTGAAAAGGAAGCGAGCCTCTGATCCAGCTTACTTGCCCCCCATTCCACGCTGGCAAGGCCCTCGTTAAGGCAAAGATGCGCTCCTGCTCATCCTGCTTGGCAACCGAGCGAACCTGCGTATGCGGATCATTTGGATCCGCCAGCACTTCCTGAATGAAGCCTCCACTGATGGTGGCATCATGATCCATCAAGGAAGAAGGCTGAGCCGTGCTGACGAAGGAATCGCCAGACGTCGTGATCGTTACTTCCATTTCACCTGCGAGCCCCGACGCCAGCTTAAGGTTCAACAGTTCCTGCAGCTCAGGCATTAGAGCGGGGCCGTACAGCATTACTTTTCCGCCATGATGAATATAAGCTATGAGCCGTTCGATGTTATTTTCATGCAGCCAAGACGTTGGTGTGAATAAAATGGTGGCAGCCAACTCGCGGAGCTTATCATCTGTCATAGCCGTAAAATCATCCGTACTAAGCACCGTATTTAAAGGCAGACCCTGGTTAACCGCATTGCGTACAAACCAATCGTTGAAGAAGATCGCCTTGGTATTCTCAGTCGTTTCAGCCACAGCCTCATGATATTCACGAAAAGGATACAGCCATGTCAGAATGCCCGGTTGATCTGGGAAATCCTCAATCGCTCTTCTTAGATGCGGGATGACCTCTTGGGCACAAGCTTCGTTCAATTCCCCTTTTTCCGTATCAACCGTCAATATTTCAATAATCCCCGGATTCTCCAGCTTTCCGTCGCTGTTCATACGGGCAACGGCAAGCGGGCAATAGATGTCATGCGGCTCTCTGTCATATAGATCCCACCAAGGATTCTGCCAGAACCAAGGATCATTGGCATAGAACCGGAACAGATAAGTCTCCTTGGGCAGCACAGCAATTCGTGACATATAGGACGTCACTTCCAAACCGAAGTCGAAGTTGAGTGCTCCCCATGGCGAGTTCGGGGGCGGGTATTCGATATATTTCCTATCATAGAGTTCAAGCAGCGGAAAGAGATCCTTGGCTAAATCCATCCCCGTGCCGAAATTAGTGCCTCGTACCTCGGTCCGATAATCGGGGCACTCTTGTTTGAATTGCTCCCAGAAAGAAAGCGCCTTGCTCGTCAGCTCTTCATAATTCGCTAGAGGCAGCGTAGTACTGTCGTAATTAGCTCCTAGGAACGTCCATGGGAAAAAGGAGAATCCAAACCCATTGGAGAACCAAATGTAATCAAAACCAAGTGCAGGCAAGAAGCTTGCGCATTGTCGACCTAGAAACTGCCCAAAAGGTGTACCTTCTGGAATGCCATCTGGATAAGCCGCATAAGCGACCTTGTCTTCATGAAGTTTTGACCACGTGCAGATGACCTTGTAGTCGGCCCTTAAACCGATAGAGCTGCCGCCGAGCTCTGCTTTATTCACTTCCGGGTGCAGCTTATATTTGAAATCGGAATAGGCGAATTCAGGCCCTGCATCGAAGGTGGCTCCTACCTCCATCCGAATGCCGAACTTGGTATCTGCAATCCGTTTGAACGCCTCGATAATAAAACGCAAATCGCCATAGGTGATGCGGCACGGATTCTCCCTGTACAGCTTCGCAACCCTGGGATCATCTTTTCCTTTCAAATGACTGAATTTCTCCTCGTTGGCAAAACCGATGTATCGCCCCCATTCCATCTCCTTGTCGAAGTCGCCGTCCCAGGTCAAGATTTCACTGCCGTCCGCCACCCATAGCAGCATTGAACAGCTATCCGCTAGCCCGATCAGCGGCAGCCACTGCTTAATAGCCTCCTCGCATACAGCTTCAATGGCAGATTGCTCCATACTCATGAATGGCTTCAGGCTCATTTCCAGCGTTACTCTTTGGAGCGCTCGGCTCCCCTTTGCTTGTGCTTGTTTCATGTCTCTCATTTCCCCTTCATAATTCCAATAAGACCCAAATGAAAATTCGTTCCTGTACAGTCCTCCCGATTGCCGTGGACAACTTCCAATTCCAGATGATGCTGCCCTTCTGGCAAGTCATCGGCAATCCAATAGATGCGGAACCAGCCCCCATCTTCACACCAGCCAGGTCGATCCCGACAAGTCGTGACCGCAGGGCCTCCGTCTAGCCGATAAGTGAACTCGGCAGACTTATTGCCATAATCGAAGGCTAACGCCAGCCCTTTGCCCTTGAATGAGAAAGACAGCTTCGCCCCGATCGCGGATGTGCTCAGAATCCGATCAACCCAAGGCATATGAGCTGCTGCCCGTCTGGTAATCCAAGGTCCCTCCAACTGGACCTCCTCGAATGAGAGCGTATCTACATGCCCCCAATGATTAACATTAAAAGGCGTTGCAAGCGGCTTATCGGTTACGGCTAGATCCAAGTCAGCAGCTGCCAGCAATTCTTTTTCCAAATAAGAAATCACACATTGCCCATAGCTCAGGCTGCCACGATGCGTAGGATGAAGCCCATCCGGCAACCATTCGTCCCAGGTCATACGGCCTTTCTTCACTTCATTCCACGCATGCTGCCCCACCCATACGGAGCTAATGCCGTAATGCTCGGCTAATTGCTCGAATTCAGCGATGCTGGCAGGTACCTCGGCGCGAGACATATCCTCGTACATTCGCTGACAGTAGGTGTAGACAATCACAAGTTCACTCCGCCCATCTGCCAACAGTTTGCGAATCAATCCCTCTCTTGCTCTCATCCGTGGTTCAGAGGAGGTATTAAAGTCATTCACAGCAAATTCAATGAAAATCAGATCGCAGGGACGGTTAATTAAGTCCCTCTCTGCACGGAATACAGCCAAATCACTTCCGGTAGCACCGATCGCGGCATTCTCCACAGCAATCCGTGCTTGAGGGAATGATTCTACGAACCAATGTGTGACCGGCTCCGGCCAATTCGACATTGACCTGTTATCTGCTGTAATCGACCCGCCAATAAAACCCAGCGTCAGATGTCCTGATTGAAGCCTTCTCTTTACTTTGGACAAGCTATTTCGAATCTGTATAATCTCCATTTCGCACCTTTCGCCACATGAACTTATGCTGAAATTTCTTTGAGTAATTCTACGATCCATATTACAATGCAAGTAATGAATTGAATCCTGGAGTTAGAGGGAGAATCGTCGTGATGATTAAAACCTTATCCGCCTATTTCGAACATTGCGAGCCGAATTGGCAGGTGCCTACCGCCAGAACGAATAATCATATCCTGCTAGTAGTGACAGAAGGTTCTATGGTCTATACCATTGAGAATCAGCCTTACCATCTTCAGAAAGGCGATATTTTGTTCATTCCCCAAGGAACCGTCCGCTCGGCTGCCAACATCTCCAGTGATATACATGCTATGTATGTCGCTCATTTCGAATACAGCGGCGACGGAGAGCATCTTCCCTTGCTCACGGATCGACAGATGCGTTGCGTGCATTCCTTTCATTTTGAATACCTGAAGACCAGATTCTCTCTGCTTTCACAGCACTGGCTTCGTAAATCTCCCTACACGGCCACCCTCTGCCATAGCATCTTGCTGGAAATTCTTTCGATTCTCAATGAGCAATCCGATTCGTCTTCTCTCCCCAACAAGCACTACAGGTTGGTCATGCAGCTGCAGCATTACATCCTGGAGCATTATCGCGAACAAATTCAACTAAGCGAGCTATCCGCGCTTGTCGAACGTACGCCCAACTATGTCAGTACGATATATAAGCAGGCCACCGGCCAGACCATCACCGAGTACATCCAACAAATTCGGATCGAAGCCGCCCGCGACTTGCTTATCAACTCCCAGATGACCATCGGTGAAATTTCCGAAGCCTTGGGATTTTGCGAGCAGTCCTACTTCAACAAAGTGTTCAAAAAAATAACCGGAACCCTCCCCTCCGCCTACTTAAAGGAGAAAGTGAAAGTTTGGCGGGTATGACACTTCTTAGTTTAAAAGTAGCCATCACACGCCGGAATGTATACTGTAAATTACGTCGAATCCTTTAAAAAATGCAAAGAAAAGCCGGAAATCCCCATCTGTTTAGGGCTTTCCGGCTTTCTAAGAAATGCGAATGAAAGTGGGCTTCTACTTCGTGTAAAGCAATCTGTAAACCTCACGGACAACTTCGAATTTTTTATCATAAGAAGTTACATAACCCTCATGCGCAAACACATCATGAACAATCTTTTTCCCATCAGGATCATTCGCTACGGTGATAAATGCATCTTGGATTTTCTTGCGCCACTCTGGGTTCATATCTGAACGCACTGAGATTGTATCGTTTGGGATTTTATCGGTGAAGGCAAGGATGCGCGTATCATGAAACAAATCAGGATGATCTTTCAGCATCGCTGTACGAACGTCCTGAAATACAGCAGCTACCTCAACCTCACCATTGAGTAATCCTCTGATCGCTTTATCATGACCTTGGTATTGTACCCCTTTGACATCTTCTCTGAGGTCAACGCCATTCTTCTTCATTAATAGTCCAGGATGCACGTAGCCTGCGGCTGAAGTTACTCCCTGCCATCCAATCGTCTTACCTCTTAAATCCTCCACGCTTTGAATCGGTGAATCTGCTCTAACAACGAACATCGCTTGATAAAAATCAACAAGTTTTTGCGTCGATCTTCCCGTTGAAGCATCAACGCCATATCGTAACGATTGCAATAATACGTCTACTCCCATCTGGTTATCATGAGCAGTAACATATTGAGACGGCGGCAAAAAACTAACGTCTACTTTCTTGTCCGCCATCGCTTTCACTACTTCCGAATAATCGGAAGAGACCGAAATTTTAACGGGAATTCCTAATAGGTCACCAAGCATTTTCTCAAGTGGCTTCGCCTTACCTTTCAGAATTTCGGCGTTTTGGGAGGGGACGAATTGGATAGATAATGCCTTGGGAACAAAAGTGGCGGACAATGCTATAGAATTCTGCGGCCAAGTTTCAACGCTGCTGCGCTTCGTGGTAACTGTAACCCTTTGATTAACTTGGCTCCATGATACGATAGCCCCGAAGGCTTCGCTTATGAATCGTACAGGCACCATCGTATTTTCGTTTGACATATACGGACTGTAGCCCAGAACAACAGCTCTATCATTGATATAGGCAAACGGTGAGCCAAGACTAAGTTCTACGGAAATACCTTCTTTTACCGCCGTTACTTTCTGATCCTCTTCGTGCCAAGTCACATTCGCATGCAACGCTTCGAATACAGACCGCATTGGGACCATGACAGTTCCCTGATTATTCACAGGCGGCACTTCAAAACGCAAGACCTGATTATCAATAATAATGCTTGCCTTGTAGTCATCGCTAGCCATCACACTTCCTACATTTACACAAAAGAAAATGCTAATTAGAAGCGCAGTCAAACTTAGTACTGCTTTCTTCAAATTCATACTTGCCTCCTCAATAGGACTCGCCTATGTCTTCACAAGCTATCTTTCAACATAATTACCATTATATCACAGATGAGGTCCTTCCTTGGATCTCTTTATTTTTCTTGATGGGAAAGTCATTTGCCGGTATATAGATTGCAATTGGCTCAGGTAAGAGGGATAGGGCATAAAGCTCACAGTAAGAAGAACCTAGCCCGTGGCTAGGTTCTGTAATCTTTTTGTGTCAAGGGATACATAGGCAAGCTAGTGTGCTTATTCCGCCAAAGTAAGGGACATTTCTTTAAACAAATCCACAGCCCTAGCTTATCATCTGCATTCCCTTACCTTCGGGGCACATAAACGGACAATAAGCACTCGTACCTTGCTAATACAGCCAAAAGGGCAGCAATTCCAACAAATAATCACTTCGAGCTGCCTTATTCTCAGCGTATCGCCCCCCTCCAGCATAGCCGGGATCCGAGATGGTGCTTCTTCAAAGCGACCAATCCTATTAAGGGGAACTACAGGACGTTATTTAGGCAAATAGCAGGCAGACTATGGCGCAAGCGGAACTACAGGGTCTTATTTCCACGAAAAACGCTGAATTTCGTATCAAACAACAAAATAGCGGACTGTAGTTCCCTCAAGCTCGCTATAATGGCACTTTTGGCTGGAATAGCGCCCTGTAGTTCCCTCCGCGCCAAGCTGCTGAGTAACTCCTCAATCACTCCAAAACACACTGTTAATCACCATGATTTAACAAATATAAGAAGAGGTTCGAGTAGCGCAAGTTACTAGGCATAATCCTCTTTCAAAAGACCAAAAATCTCCAAATCAACAATACCCTTTCCCGACCACACCGATGCTTGTCTCAACAGGCCCTCTTGGCGGAAGCCATTCCTCAGCAATACTTTCTTGGAAATCTCATTACGCGGCATCACTTCGGCCTGAATTCGGTTGACATTAATCTCTCTAAATAAATATTCGACCAGAATTTTAACCGCTTCGCTCGCAATCCCTTTGCCCCAATGCGATTCTCCCAAAAAATAGCCAATCGTCACCATGTTGACCTTTTGATTCAAATCAAAAACCTCTATAATACCCACTAATTGCTCACTTGCCGTGAGCGTAAATATTCCCCACTTAATCTTTGTCCTTTTCGTAAAATCCCGCTCAAAATGCCCAATCATGCTCTTAACAGTAACTTTATTGTACTTGGGGATTATGCAGCAGAATTCAAATACTTGATCATTGCTATAAATCGCATAAACCTCATCAAGATGATGCTCTTCAATCTTCTTCAATATGAGCTTATCCGACTTCAAAATAGGAAACTGCTCAAAAACTGCCTCCATGTTCATTCCTGCACCGCTCCCTGTTCTTTTCGTAATCGAAAAATCCCTAAACACTGATCTCTTTAACGGAAATTTGATGGATGTGGGTTAAAAGGCGTGCCATTCCCACCATTTCTGCCTATAGTTGAGAGCAAAGTCTAACAAGAATTTCTTTTCCAGACAGCACTTCTGAAAAACCTAGCCTGCGGCTAGGTCTTCAAGTCCCTGCACCTTCGCAAGCCTCCTTACGAACTCAATAAGCTTTATTCGGCCAAAATCGCTCATTCTGAAAATCTAATGAATTCCAAATGCGCTATTTCAGGAAATTGATATCCATTCGGCCAATAAAGTACCGGGTAACGCCAATCCAGTTCAGTACATCTCCAAAGTAACCATTTTCTCGTCTATAAGCATCCTACAGTTCATTAGATGCCACTCAAGACCGAAAACCTCCAAAGCAAAGAGGCCTGCGGTGGACGTCAACTAAAAGGGGAGCACCCCTTAAATCCACCCAAAACCTATACTTTAAATGAACAAAAGCCCTAGAAGCCAGCTTCCAGGGCCATTACTTTACATTTTCACAGCTGATTCTCACCCGTACTATGGAAAAACTCAATAATTTCCCCATTCAATCCTTTAACAAAGGCAATTCGAACCGGCGTCGGTGGATTGCTGCCTAGGACAACATCTTTGGGATCTACCGTCACCTCGGCTCCAGCTGCAACTGCCGCTTCAACGGCGGCATCGACGTTATTGCTGCGAAAAGCAACATGGAAATAAGAGCCTTCCGGCTTCACTTCACCAGAGCCACCAGCGAAAACTTCGATATAGTTGCCATCGCCGGAATCCAGCAGGATAATGCGACTATCGCCTTCTCCCCAACTATGCCCTTTCTTGAAACCCAATCCCTCGGTATAAAACTTCACCGTCGCCTCAAAATCATTGGCCCGCAGCGCAATATGGTGTAATCCACCGCCGCCTATTTTCTCATTCGTTCCCATTTCATTAACCTCCTTAAATATAAAGCTGCTGTATAAACCGTCTACCTTAATTATACGACATCCATACGATATTCCCTACAACTACAAAGTCTTGCTTATACCAAAAATTCTTCGATTGTTCGATGGAATAGACGTACATTTTCTTTTGGGGTATTTCTCTTTAAGCCAATTAATGAAGAAAGCGGCATAACCCTGCCCTTCAAATTCTTTCAAAACATCTGCTTCGCACTCATAGACTCCCACACCACACCATAACCAACCATCATCTGCTCAACTTCAATGAGATGCACTTCCGCAGGCAGTTCCGCGGTATCCTTCTTGCTCAATTCCCCCGCGTGATAGGTAGAAAGCAATTCACTTAATATCGTTTGGAACTCTTGATCGAATGATCTTGTTGTAATCGCAGGCTTGATAAATCTCCTTTTCGCAATGTTGTCGCTAATCGCAGTATAACATACCTCCCCCCAACATCCCTTAGGTTAGTTAATAACCTGGGCGATAACTAATCAAGTAAAGCTCATATACTGAAAACAATTTCACTACTTACACAGATCGAGAAACTTCGTTAGAATAGACATTGTCACACGTACAAGTCTTCAGACCATTTAGTTTTTACTAATATCAAGAGGAACGTGGGAGGATGAATCATGAAATACTCGTATTTAGGGAAATCCGGACTCAAGGTTAGCCAACTATGCCTGGGAACGATGAACTTTGGACCGGAAACGGAGGAGAAAGATGCCTTCCGAATCATGGATGCCGCACTGGATGCGGGAATCAATTTCTTCGATACAGCTAACGTCTACGGCGGAGTTGATAAAAGAGGCTGGACCGAAGAAATCATCGGACGCTGGTTCAAACAAGGCGGCGGCCGCCGAGAGAAAGTCATTCTCGCAACCAAAGCCTACGGGGAGATGAATGATCCCCACGATGGTCCCAATGCTGAACGGGGCTTATCCGCTTACAAAATCAGACGTCATCTGGAAGCATCACTCAAGAGGCTCCAAACCGACCATATAGAGCTTTACCAAATGCATCATATCGACCGCAACGTATCCTGGGATGAGCTATGGGGCGTATTCGAAGCCGCGGTGAACCAAGGTACCGTTGACTATATCGGCTCCAGCAACTTTGCTGGCTGGCACATTGCCTGTGCCCAAGCCGAGGCCAAAGCCCGCCATTTCCTAGGCTTAGTCTCTGAACAGCACATGTACAATCTACTCGCTAGGCTGCCGGAGTTGGAAGTCCTTCCCGCTTCAGAGAAGCTCGGTCTTGGTGTCATTCCATGGAGTCCTCTTGCCGGAGGATTGCTGGGCCGCAACGCCTTGGCCGGAACAGGTGCCCGCAGTGCGCGTTCCGCCGAACGGATTGAGAAACATCGGAGTCAATTGGAACAATTCTCAGCACTTTGCAAGGAAATCGGGGAAAAAGAAGACGTTGTCGCCTTGGCCTGGGTATTGTCTCATTCAGCCGTGACTTCGCCAATCATTGGGCCGAGAACTATTGAACAGCTCCAAGACTCATTGCGCGTACCCGAAGTCACCCTGAGTGAGGATACGTTGAGCAAATTGGATGACATTTTCCCTGGACCCGGGAAACCGGCTCCCGAAGCTTACGCTTGGTAGAAGCACAAACGGCTAATGTAAAGAATGCAAAAAGAGCTAAGCGGCTTGTACGCTTAGCTCTTTTATTTTTGGCTTCTACGCTGGTGGGGTGCCCTAAGCGCCTAAGGGGCTGCCGCCAAAGTCATTGAACCACGAGGCAAGCCCCCTTACGAACTCAATACCCTTTATTTGATCAAAATTGGGCATTTTGAAAATCTAATGAACCCCAAACGCGTTATCTCAAGCAAACGGTCACCATTCCACCTATAATTTGCTGGATAACGCCAATGCAGTTCATTAGATCACCAAAGAGGCTATTTTCTCGTCTATAAGCATCATTCAGTTCATTAGAGCGACAGATGGATTGTGCCGGCGGATGCAGGTGCGGGTGGGCACAGTGCCGGTGCTAGGGCTAGCAGCCCGATGGCACGACGAGGTTCGGCAGCCCAGCGACCCCGCGAGGTTCGGCAGCCCTGCGGCCCTGCGGCCCGGCGAGGTTCGGCGACCCGACCGCTCGGCGGCCCAGCGACCTAGTCCGGCGGACCCATGGCCCGGCGCAGCCCAACGACCCCGCCGCTCGGCGAGGCCGCCAGGCGGGGGCTAGGTTCTGCCTATAACGCTGTATTCCAGCTATACAAGAGGTGAGGCAGCGAGTGCCCAATGAAGCAATCGCTCAAAAGGAAGAATCGTCACCTGGTCAGGAAACCGATAGTCCGCGCAGCTTACCGCTAAGGGATAGATGGACTCCAATTCATACACTCGGCAGAAATAGCCTTGCTCCTCGTACACGGTGAATGCGTCTTGATGCGAGATCATCGCAAAGGATACGCTCGTCAAAGGACAACCAAGCCCGAGACCAATCATCTTGACGAAGCTCTCTTTCATGACCCAACGTCGGCAAAGATACGCCTCCTGGTCTTGAATGCCTTGGAAGTCCCTTAGTTCCGAAGGTGAAAGCAGGCAGTCGGCTAACTTCGCAAACCGTGGGTCCTGGATCTCAACATCAATTCCCACCTCACGTGAACCGAGTGCAACTGCTACCCATTCCCCGGCATGAGAAATGTTAAAGAAGACCTCAGGCCGTTCGTATAGCCATGGCTTTCCGTATGGGCCGTAGCCTATCCGCAACGATCCGGCGTCACTGCTGAACTCTTGCTGCAGCGCATATCGCAGCAAGATATCTCCGCTTATCATTCTTTGCTGCTGTTTCTTTTGCAGGCATTTGCCGATCTTGTTCCTTCTCGCCTCATCGAGATGAGCCTCAAGTGAATGCCAAATTTCAACTTCCGTATGAGGACAAATCTTCGTAGCTATTATCTTCATTGGCATAGCGTTCTCCGTATTGTATAATCATGCGGCTTATGAATTCGGCATCCCGATGCACCCACCCGATCAGCGCTGATCCCCGGCAAGATTGCCAAGGCAGACCTACAACATACAAACCGGGTATCGCTGTCACGCCCCGTTCGTGCTCGATCCCAGCATGATCGCTGGCAAGTTCCGGAATATGAATCCAAGGATAGTCCATTCGAAAACCAGTTGCCCAGAGGATTGTGTCCACTTCTAGGCTGAATCCGTCTGCGAATGAAATTTGCTTCCCTTGCGCATGAACAGCTCTGCCTAATAGTTTGATACGGCCGCTCGCTATAGCTTCACGCAGTTCATAACCGTAAAGCGGATCCTTCTTCTTCTGAAATCGTCGCCCAACCCATGAATCTGGTGACTTGCGCAGCAATCCGATTAATTCATACCACCAGAAGAGACTTTTGCCAAGGAATCGATACGGCATAAATTGAATGTTGTGGCTGACGGACAGATAAACCTGCCTACTGAGGGAAAGCTCAAGCGCAATTTGGGCGCCGGAATTTCCTCCTCCGATCACCAGTGTATCTGCCAGAGGCAACATCTCTGGGTTACGATAATCAAACGTATGCATCTGCAGCACTGCTGCACTTAGGGAATCGGCGAACGACGGGACGTAAGGTGATTGAAAAGGGCCTGTTGCTACCACAACTTGATTGGCTATCCACGTTCCTTTATTCGTCGTGACATAATAGCGGCCCTTCCGATAGGCAAGACTAATCACCTCAGTTTCCACTTGAACCGGGAGCGCAAAGCGATCTTGATAGCACCGCAAATAGTCAGCTATCTCATCCTTCGTCGGGTAATCCCACGGATCTCCAGGAAGCGGCAAACCCGGTAAAGCACTATACCTCCGAGGCGTAAAAAGTGTTAAAGAGTCATACCGACTGCTCCAGGAATGTCCCACTTCGGGACTTTGGTCCAGAATGACGAACTCCCTCTGTTCCAAATGCAAATAATACCCTACAGAAAGACCCGCTTGCCCACCGCCAATGACAACAATATCGATTCGTCTCAACACAACCCCCCCCACTCCTCCATTTAACAAAAACAAGTGATGTTATTCGGCTCTTCGGCATTCGCTATCGTAGTCTTCCAACAAGATTGATGATGCCATGGATAAGTCGGAAGCATGTGGGGTAACTTCCGGGTGCGGGCCGATCCTGTAGGCACCAAGAGCCCCTTGGTGTACAAGTCGCACTGTACTTGCAAACAGGCAAGTTCATCACGGCACTCGATAACGATAACGGTGTTTGCATACTGTGCCACTCCTGGCGGGACTGTCAACAGACAAATAGCGATATCCTTGAAATCGACTCCTATCTCCAACTGCCCCAAATCTGTAGGCTCGCCGTGAACTAGACTTTGGGCCGCCTGCACGAGAGATAATCGACCATCCAGCACATCTGCTGTCAGGCGACCTATCCCTTCCCCAACGCATGATTTGGGGGTTATCCCCCAATGACGCAGCATCTGCGCATAGGCATATTGTTTGGCAAACGCGTTAAACTTGCCTTCTTGCTGAAAGGTATCATCAGCCAGATTACGATATAGCTGTGTCACCACAAAGTAAGATTGCCGAAACACCGGATCGTTAATGATAACTTCCTCTCCGGTATCCCCCGGGTTTCCCCCGTCGTAATCACCGAACCAGAAGACAGCCTCCGCAGGTTGGCTCGCTACATACCCATAATGCCACAATGAGCTGCTTTCAAATGCACGGACATAATCCTGCAGAGCAGTTATTAGACTTTCCTTAGAGGATACAACAATCGCCAACCTATGTTCATGATGCTTCCTGCCTCGCGACAATGCAGCCCCCATGGCTGGGAGATCATACTTTTCGGCCTTCTGCAACCAATCAACATACTTCTGAGCTAATAGGGATAGTCCATCTTTACGAGCAGCGGATAACGTGAATACAAAAGGTTCCATCTCCGAAGTCTGATCCACATTGCGTACAAGAGGCGGCTTGCCAAGGACAATATGCGCGTTAGTCCCGCCAAATCCAAACGAGCTGACGCCTGCATACACATCTTCTCCCAGCTTCAAAGCCTCACACTTTACAGGTACTAAGAAAGGGAAGCCTGTGCGTGGAATCTCGGGATTCCACGTGTGAAAATGCAGGTTTGGCGGGACTACTTCGTGTTTCATAATGAGCGCAGTCTTTATGAGTCCTGCAATCCCCGCTGCCGACTCCAGATGGCCGATATTGCTCTTCACCGAACCGAGGTAGATGAGGTCATCTGCCTGTCTGCCATTGGAAAGCACTTGTCCCAACGCTTTAACTTCAATAGGATCACCTAGAAATGTCCCCGTCCCATGTGCCTCAATATAGCCAATTTGACTTGGCTGAATGCCTGCTCGAGCATACGCCGAGAGAAGCAGCTTCTCCTGCGCCGATTGATTCGGCGCTGTAATCCCGTTGCTTCGACCATCCTGATTCAACGCGCTCCCTGGGATCACCGCGTATATGTCATCGCCGTCCTGCAAGGCTTTAGTCAACGGCTTGAGAATAACGACCCCACAGCCCTCGCCACGTACGTACCCATCCGCCTGGGCATCGAACGTCTTGCAGCGATCGTCCGATGCCAGCATCCCCGCTTCAGCTAGGCTGGAAGTTACCCCATTGGAAAGTATGACGTTCACACCGCCTGCAATGGCTTGCTGACTTTCGCCTGACCATATGCTGTGACAGGCTTGGTGAACAGCGACAAGAGAAGATGAACAAGCCGTATCAATGGCCATACTGGGCCCGTGCAGACCCAAGAAATACGATAGTCGATTTGCTGCAATGCACAGCGCACCGCCCATAACGGAATGAATATGGAAACCATCCGCCGCTTCTAATTCACGCCTTCCATAGTCGCTATTAGAAATCCCAATAAACACACCACTTTGCGTGTTAGCCCACAGCTCCGGTGAAATCCCCGCATCCATCAACGCTTCCCAGGTGACCTCAAGCAGCAGACGCTGCTGAGGATCCATACGAATGGCCTCTCGATATGACATATGGAAGAACGGATAGTCGAAGCCATCAATGCCATCGAGATAACCGCCTTGACGATCAACCTTCACTTCTCCAAGCTTCTCACGATCAGCCGGATACTCCCTTACCGCATCAGTCCCGCGCAGTAGGTGCTCCCAGAATTCACCCACACCCGTAATGCCTGGGAACCGGCAGCCCATACCTACTATAGCGATAGATTCACGCTGGTCTGGAGCGATACTTGAAGCTGTGGCCACTTCATCGTTCCCTCTTAATCCTCTTTCGCACAAATAGAAAGAAAGTTCCTGAATGGTTGGATAGTCCCAGAATACCGTTGGGGATATCGGAATATCCAAAGCGGCGCCTAGTTCCCCAGATAGCAGCATCACCTTCGCTGAATCAAGTCCATAACTACTAAAAGGCTCACGAATATCAAGCTCCTCTGGGTGTCTACCGACCAGAAGCGCTATTTCTTTTACTAACCAATTCGTCACATCACTTGACTTCATCCATAACTGCCCCCGTTCAAATGCTTATCCACGCTGAAGCTTATCCGTTTCATACCATTGTTTCGTCAATCTGCGTTGAATTTTGCCGCTGGACGTCTTGGGGATCGTCCCCGTTCGGATGAGAACGAGATCCTTCAATGGAAGTTCATACTGTTCCCACACCGCTTGACGAGCGGCTGCCAACACATCACGCTGAAGAATCATACTCCTGTGGTCAGCGCTCTCCTCTTTGGGCCCGCGATGTCGGAATTCCCTGTTAAGTTCAGCTACAATGACGATCTCTCCGCTGCTTCCTGCGGTCGTCTTCTGATGACCTATAACGTCGATCTGGAAGGCAGCGATATATTCTTTGCGCACAGCAGGATGGCAATTCTGCACCGTATACTCCAAGTCCTGTGGATAGATATTGCGCCCCCCCACAATCATGACATCTTTGATTCGCCCAGTAATATACAATTCATTATCATGAATAAAGCCGAGATCTCCTGTTCGCAAAAATCGTTCACCTTCGTAACTAGCCAGTGTGCCTTGGAAGGTAAGCTGAGTCGCTTCGGGGTTTCCCCAGTAACCTTGCGCCACACTGGGACCGCTGACCCAAATTTCGCCAATCATAAGCTCGCCGCACAGCTTGCCTTTTTGAGGATGAACGATGACCGTTCGCTGTTCCGGAACGAGGATTCCGCATCCCACAACAGCCCGAGCATATAAACTCTCCTTCGTTACCACTACGGCCAGATCCCGCTCCAAGCTTTCGGCATCGAGCCATAATGTGGTGTACGTCTGTTCCCTTTTATAACCGGAAACATACAACGTTCCCTCCGCTAATCCATACGATGGAACCAGGCTCTTGGCCTGAAATCCATAAGGAGTAAACGTCCGAATAAACTTCTGCAAAGTTTCTTCTCTCACTGGTTCCGCGCCATTGAAAGCCAACTGCCAACTCGTTAAATCTATGTCACCGTCTGTTTCAGCATTAAATTTCTCTGCACATAACGCATAGGCAAAATTAGGGCCGCCGCTATACGTCGCGCGATATCGAGAGATCGCTTCAAGCCAACGAACTGGCTTCTGCATGAAGCTTACCGGCGACATATAAATCAGTTCACAACCTACATGCAGGGCCATCAGCAGCTGTCCGATTAATCCCATATCATGATAGGCGGGCAGCCAATTCACAATGCGGGTCTGCTCGGAGAGTTGAAAATATTTGGCAATCAAACTCATATTGTGAATTAAATTGCCGTGGCTGACCATAACCCCTTTGGGATCAGCTGTTGACCCCGAGGTGTATTGCAAGAACGCGATGTCATCTGCCTTACAAGGCAGACAGAAAAACGTATGGCTATCATCCAAAGTGTCCGTAGCCATAAAATCCATGCCAGAAAGTAGGGAATCCTCGCTGACATTAGGCATTACATCAGCAATCAATCTAGCAGTTGAAAGGGCAATCTCCGTTCGCGCGCTTCGAATGATGGCATCAAGTCGCGGCGTTGGACGACGCATATGAGGCGGATACGCAGGAATTGGAATGATCCCTGCATATAAACAACCCATAAACCCTGCAATAAATTCCAGCCCCGTCGGATATAGCAGCAGCGCAGTCTTATATGTTCGGCCGCGCCCATGCAGAGCGGAAGCGATCGCCATCGCACGCTGATTCAGCTCGGCTGCAGTCATGCTCACTTCCTCATGCTCGCCGTCCACCAAATAAGTGTACATCTTCAAATCCGGCGTAAGCAGCGCCCGAAATTGCAGCAAATCCACAAGATTGGTATGCCTAGTATCTTTCATGAAACCAATTCCCATAAGTTCCCCCCACTCTATGATACGGATGGTACCACACGCTCATAGACATACGCCGTCAGCGTATTGACGGATTGAAAATGGTGACGTATTTGATGAAGCTTCGTTCTATCAATGTGAAATCCAAACTCTTCTTCAATCCCTCCTGCAATATAGAAGGCCTCAACCGATTCCAGACATAAGCCCTCACCAAACAATTGCGCATGGTCCGCAATGTCATCCGGAGTCACCCCTTTTAATTCAAGGTTCTCAATGATGATCTTCTCTTTAATGATTTTGGCTATTGCAGCTTTATCGTAATTTCGGTGCTTGCTGTCCATAAGGACACCTCTCCTTCTTATTGACTAGGTTGGCATTAATTGATTGAAATGCGCTAAGGCACTCTCTATGGACTCTAGCAAATAATGAATATCCATCTCATCTGTAAATTTGCCCATACTTATTCGCAGGGATGAACGGATATCTGCCTCGTCCAGCCCCATCTCTTGCAGCACGTATGAGAGTTTCTTCTGGTGATTGGAACTGCAGGCTGAGCCTACAGAAACGGCAATGCCATACCTATGGTCCAGATATGCGGCCAATGCCTCTCCCCTAATACCGGGAATGCAGAGATTGACAGTATTAGCTAAGGTACGATCACTATCGAGTGAACCATTGATTTTGAGTCCAGGAGCAATCGCGCGCAGCTTCTCCACGAGGAGCCTTTTGCACCAGAGCAATTTGACCTGTGAACGCTCCATATCCAGCATGGCCACACGGCATGCTTCTGCCGCACCCAGCAGTGAGAGAACGTTCTCTGTGCCGCTTCTTAGACCTTGCTCTTGCCCGCCTCCATGCAGGAGTGGATCAAGCTTGTAGCCTGATTGGAGATAAAGCCCGCCAATCCCTTTGGGACCGTACAGTTTATGGATGGAAAAAGACAGCGAATCCACTCCCAGCTCTCGGACATGAATTGGCATTTTCCCTACGGCCTGAACCGCATCTGTGTGGGTAAAGATACCCCTTGATCCTGCTATTCGAGCTATCTCCTGCACAGGTTGGATCGCGCCTGTCTCATTATTAGCCAGCATGATGCTGATCAATTTGGTATCCGGTCGAATGGCGTCCATCACGGCTTGCGGGGAAATAAACCCTTCTGCATCTACGGGGATGTAGGTGATTTCGCCTCCACCGGCATCGCGCCAATACCTGAGAGTCTCCTTAACGGAAGGATGCTCAATAACGGACGTAATCACATGTACAGGTGTCCCTGCCCATTGACTGAGATAGCCTTTCAATAACCAGTTATTGCTCTCGCTTCCACCAGAAGTAATGTACAATTCTTCAGGCTCGCCGTGCAGCAACGCAGCTATATGCTGCCTCGCAGAATGGATAGCTAATCTTGCCTTCTGGCCAGAACCGTGGGTGCTTGATGGATTACCATAGATGTCCATAGACTCCGTTATTACCTGACAAACCCGAGGGTCCAGGGGCGTTGTAGAATTATAGTCAAAGTAACGACCTATCAAGGCTTACACCTCTTTTACAGTGCATACAGAATCAAACAATTCATCCAAAATATCTAAACAGTGCTTCTGGTTCGGCTCCAGATCGCCAAGCAGTTCCCGTCTGCTTGTCTGAGACATACCGCTCAATTCCGCTATCGCTTTGCCTTGCACAAACTCGCTAAAAATGCTCGCCGTCGCAATGGATGCCGCACAGCCATAGGCTTTATACTTAATTCCCTTTATTTGGTTTTCATAAAAGGTCGCACAAACATGCACCGTGTCACCGCAAATTGGGTTACCGATGCGAAATGCCAGATCAGGCTGAACGATCTCGCCAATGTTTCTTGGACTCATAAAATGATCAGAAATGATTGCGTTATACATCATCCATCTACTCTCCTTTTGTTAGGTTGAGTGGTCAACTATCCAATATTGCATTGGGTTACTTGGGCTTCTTTATCCGTCATGAATTTCTCCAAGTTAATGGCACAGCAGCCAATTTCGGCCCCTTTAATTCTGTACATATAATGCACGGTCTGTCCGTTCCTACCGCATGAGCAAGTGTTGGAATCCAGATAGACAAGATCATCAGTCAGAATAAATCCTGGATAGGACAACGAAGTGGGGTCGTACACAGCCAGCCTTCCCGGCTCGCCAAGAGGGACTTCCTTATTCGGATCATCCAGGCTGCGCACGGAGAAATGGACCCATGGGGGAACATGCTTGGCATGATGTTCGCACTCAATAGCCATGAAATTCGTCTCAACCAAGCCGAACATATCCCGTACTTGCTCACTATGAATACCAAAGGCCTGCGCTACTTGCTGATAGAAATCAGGACGGTCAATCTCTCTGCCTGTGAAGCTTTTCCAACCTCCGAGCGTAATTACTTTCGTTTGACGGTCCAATTGCATAGCTGGCTCATGCTCGTTCACGTACCGAATTAATCTTTCTACCAAGAACGGCGGCCCGATAATATGGCGTGTATGAACATCCTGCCAGTCTTTCAACTGCTGAACGACCGCCTCCGGTTGGAAGGCATGACCGCTGACAAAAAAGCGGCTGGAATCCAGCAATCCGGAGAACATGTTAATTACCTTCACCAGGCCCATCTCTGGCATTTCTTCCGAAGATGGCGCTAAGAATATAGCGGCCCCGCCAAAAAATCCGAACATTTCGCGAAACGTTGAGAAAATGCTGAGCATGCTTCTCGTTAACGTTTGCTCATCCCTGCGGGAGATGCTGGGAATTCCGCTAGTCCCCGTACTTCTCAGCTCATGCTGCAATTCATGAATAGGCTTCGTAAGCAGCAAGTGAGCATTAACATCCTTAAATTTGCCGATTCCAATGGCTGGGATGCGCACCACATCTTCGATGCACACAATATCCGTTAATGTCACTCCTTTCTCTTCGCAGATTTTCCGATACAGCGCATTATGCTCATAATGATAGTGGAAATTTTGCTTAATCAGATTCAATTTGATGTCTTCTTGCCTGTCATTTGGCAATTGATAGATGGATTTAATCGATGCTATGATACTGCCAACCGGATCAATGCCCAAGCTTTTTGATAAATCGAAAAAAATTGAATATGCTGACATTGTATACCCCCTTAGATTTGCGTTCACTTCCTATCGTTCTTCCGGCGGAGCAGGAACAAGGAACACATGAAAACGGCCGCGAGAACAGCTCCGCTTAAATAAGCATTCTGAAATCCTTCTACAGCGTAGATTTGCTCTTTCCCGACAGGGGCAGAAGTGCTTCCCATGGATATGGAGATGAAGATCGCGACCCCAATGGCTCCACCCAGGTTGCGAAACATGGCGAACGTGCCGGAAGCGATGGATAATTGGTCTTCAGGGATGGAAGAAGTGCTTAACGTCAGACTGGCGACCGCGAGCATGCCTATCCCCATTCCTGCGAAAGCCATGTAAATCATAAATAGCGCTATAGATGATTCCAAATCAAGTGTTCCGAGCAAACTAAAACTGCTAATCGTGATGGTGTAGCCGAGAAGGAGTGGGATGAGACTGCCGCGTTTATCGATCATTTTGCCAATGAAAGGTGCAATGAGAAGTAGACTGACAGATAGAGGAGTAATCATTAGAGATGCTTTAAGTGTGCTGAATTGCATCATACGTGTTAAAAAAAGCGGAGAAATAATCATAGATCCCATTAATAGAATACCGCCTAGCAGATTCGAAAGAATGCCTGCGAGATATTGGCGATTGCTGAAAATGGCAAGTTCCAATAAGGGATGAGCTCTAATCCCCTGTGCCCAAATGAATCCGCCAAGCAGCAACACGGACAAGATAAATTGCCACCATGTGTACCCGTTCAACCAACCTGTCTCCGTTACCTGAAGGAAACCGTTAATTAGGAGGAATAATCCCATACTGAGTATGATAATGCTGAGCCAATCCAGCTTGCCTGGTTGTAAGTGATCTTGATAAGACGCAAATCCACTCTTTAGCAAGAATAACGCGCAGAGTATAACAGGAATGTTGAGATAGAACACCCACCGCCAACCGAATACTTCCGTAATGCCACCGCCTAAGCTAGGGCCTACGGCAATCGCTAGAGCACCTACAGCACTCCATATCCCCATCGCTGCTCCTACTTTTTCTTTGGGAACCACAGAGCGCACCAGACTCATACTCGCTGGTATGGCCATCGCTCCGCTAATGCCTTGTAACACTCTAGCGGTGAGGAGCCAAGCAGCATTAGGTGCCAGGGCACAGAGCAAGGAACTAAGCATGAACATAACAAGCCCCCAGGCATACAGCCGCTTTTTCCCATAGAGGTCAGCCAATTTCCCCATGAAGATTAAGAGGATGGCGACTGTCATCGTATAGGCGTTAATGATCCAAGCAGCCGTTCTGAGCTTAATAGCCAACTGGTCGATCATGCTGGGCAGGGCAATATTTACAACCGTACTATCCAGGAAAATGACGAACAAACCTAGCGAGATGATGAAGACTTGACTCATTCCTGATGCCGTGGAGGCAGAAGCCTTAATTTCGGACTGCATACGCAACTCACCTTCCATTGGTCATAAAAGACGTCCAACCACCGTTGCATGCTTCTGACTCAACCACAGATGGCTGAACGTTTCTAGCGAGAGATCCTGGCTGTGGCTTATTTCGATCTCTTGCGCATCATTCTCACAATGACAAACGCGCAGCAGCACACAACCAAACATCCAACAACAATCATCGTTGTCGTAGACAATGTAGTTCCTCCCTTCCTATCTCCTATTTACCGTCGCTTTAATTCTGGGCAACCGCATTCGGTTGATAATCGTAAGCATTAAGGGCATTGATGCCATGCGTCAGGACGTATCCAGCATTCGCTACACCGCCGACGAGCACCCCTTCCATAAGCTCCTCCTTGGTTCCACCCAATGCTTTGAACTTCTTCGTGTGGTTATCGATACTATACGCGCATCCGTTGACGTGAGAAACAACCACGGCAATCAATTGCTTGGTTTTGGCATCGATGGCACCGTCCTTCATCGCGTTCGATTGGAATTGATCGAAGGCAGCGAACGTCTCTGGACGCGTTTCTTTAACAAGAGGCAGTTTGTCTGCATTCGTCGTTTCGTAAAGCTCATTGACTACGAGGTCATGCATCGTATTCCAGGCATTCACACTATGAAACAAGACAGTTTCAGCATTCACTGCTCCTGCGACCAGAATAGCTTCCACGATCTCTTCCACGGAGCCTTCTTGTTTCTTGAACTTCCCGGTGTGAACGTCGATGCAGTAAGGACAGCCTGTGACATGTGTAATGGCTACAGCTATTAATTCCTTCGTTCTGGACGTAATTGCGTTCCCCGCAAAGGCTTCCCCCATGAATTGAAAAAATGAGTTAGCCCCTTGAGGTACAATCTGCTGCATTTCCGGTACTCTCTTCAAATTGCTGCGCTCATACAAAGAGTTGGAATTTTTATGTTCCATTTACACATTCCTCCATTTATTAGTTTTCATTTGTTATTATATCTAACTTAATGACGTCTGTAAATAATTTAATATCTAACTTTATACATTTAAATCCGCTTCCACTTCTTGCCCCAATACATGATCCAGCCAGCGGTATAACAAATCAAACAACCAAAGAACTTAGGCTTTAACAAGGTGCTGCGAGGGTTAATTGGACACGATTTCATATTCCCCACCTCCTCATTTTTAGTTAGATATCTAAACATATAATAGTCAATCATTCTTTTTTTGTCAATGTTTACCACAAAAAATAAGCGACCATCCCCTAGAGGGTTGGCCGCCTTCGCATCATACCGCTATCTCTGCAATAATCTCTTCTTCCAAAATAAATTGAATCTGATCCCGAAAAACTCTCATCTGATGGTGATTGAACAAATATTGCCCAATGGCTTCAAACAGATTGCCTTCCGTCAGAATTTGGGAGCGGCCTCCCGCGAATACTTCCGCGGAAAAGCCTAAATCCTCGTCCCACATCAACTCTACGTCAACCTCTATAGGCTTGAGCCCTTTGCGTTCCGCCATATTCAAACAGACGGCATTCACGATGTCTTGTTCCGTTAAACGCATCCTTAGTACCTCGGGTTATCTTGATTTGTCTTCTTCCTGTTTCTGAAGAATGAGATCACCTTCACAACAACAACGATCAAGACGACAACGGCAAGTACGTTCACTAACAATCCGAGTATATTACCCAGGATGCCCATGCCGCCGAATAGGCCGCCAAACAACAATCCTGCCATCCCGCCGATGAGCAACCCTTTCATCAAACCACCGCTGAAGAAGCCAGGTTTCTTGGTTGGTGTTGCAGCACCAGGTGTTTTGGTCGTCGAGCTGCTTGGCTCATTTTTCGAAACATTATTGGCAGGAGCCTTTTGTTGCTCAGTCGGCGTATAGCTCTTGCGCGGCGCTTTATAAGAAGACTTCGCTTCTACCAGTGTTGGCACCGTAAAAGAGAACACCAGCATACTTGCCATAATCAGCATTACTAATTTCTTAAACATTGTGTCATGACCTCCAGGTAATGTTAATATGAAAGTTTTATCACTTTCGTCCTATTCTATACGCTTCAGCCTGTATTTGGTTTCAATAATGAAAAAACGGCCAATCCCTGTAAGGATCAGCCGCCTTTGTTTATCTATAAAAATTCCGAATCCAGCGATGCGGCTTCAGCTTCGCAAGCTGCTCCTGGGTCAATCCTTGTCCGTCTCCAACCCGCATATTGTTCTCCACATTACGAACAGAGCGCATACCTGGAATGACCGTAGAAACAGCTGGGTGGCTGAGCACATATCGCAGTGCGATTTCCGGCATTTGCTCCACAGAGATAGCCAGATCAGCTGCGATCTGCTGAACGCGATCATACACCTGCTGTTTGCGATCACCTTGGAAATAGCCATTGCGGAAGTCACCTTCACTGAACGTCGTCTCGGGCGTAATCCGCCCCGTCAAGCCGCCTTCATCCAGCGAAACTCGAACAATGACGCCCACATTATGCGCTGCACAGGCCGGTAGCAGCTGATCTTCCGGACTTTGCTCGAAAATATTGTAAATGACCTGTACCGTATCCACAAGCCCCGATTCAATCAGCTTAATGCCGTTGTTCGGTTGATGATCGTTAATCGATATGCCAAAGTGGCGGATCTTCCCTTGCTCTTTGAGCTTGTGAATCCCTTCGAGCCAATCTCCTTGACCCACCCACTCGTCCGACCAGACATGAAACTGCTGAACATCAATCGTATCCAAGCCCAGATTGCGCAGGCTTTGCTCCGTACTGGCAATCACATGCTCCGCCGTGAACGCCTCAGTCACCGGCACCCCGTCCCCTGCTGGCCATTGTCTGTTGATGGGAGGGATCTTCGTCGCAACATAGATCGGCTTATCGTGAGCCCTAACCACTTGCCCGACAAGTTTTTCACTGTGTCCATTTCCATAACCCAACGCAGTATCAATAAAGTTCAGCCCCAGCTCAATGGAACGATTCAGCGCCTCGATCGACTCTTCATCCGATGCCCCGATCCATGCCGTTTTGCCGATTCCCCATGCGCCGTAGCCGATTTCCGATATCTGCAACCCTGTTTTCCCAAGAGTTCTATCATTCATTTGCTCAGCCTCCATCCATCAACTTTGCTTTCAACTGCTATTATACAGGGAAACCAAAATCTGCATAAGAACTGAAAAAGTTGTCAGTTAGTAACTTTGGCGTAAGTAGTGGGGTGTCATAGGAGATTCAGAGCAGTCCTTATTTGATTTTGATTAAAATTCTATATACCATCGCGGCCACCTCTGCCCTAGTTGCCTTACCCAGTGGATTGACTGTTTGACCGCTTCCTTCGATAATGCCTTCTTTTACAAGTGCTGCAACGCTTTCCACTGCATAATCCGCAATGCTTGAAGCATCAGCGAAACCATTTAAATCAGTTGCCGTTCCGATTGCGTTTATCTTGCCAGAGAGCTTTAATGCTCTGGCTGCAAGCACCATCAAATCCTGTCTGGAAATTTCCTCTTTCGGGTTGAATCGGATGCCGTCTATGCCGTTGGTAATGCCAAGCGCTTTGGACATTCCAAGTACCTCATAGTAGTAATCGCTCTGACTTACATCTTCAAAATTAGCGTGGAACTCCGCTTTTATGCCCAAAGCCCTCACCAGCAACATCAGGAAATCAGCTCTGGAGATGTTTTTATCCGGTTCAAAGGTTTTCTCGGACGTGCCATTGATAATACCTTTTGCCGTCAAAGCTTGGATGGCTTCTTGAGCCCATGTACCGGCAATATCGGTAAAGGTCGGTTTGGGATCAGGCTTCTTCGGTTCTTCAGGCTTTGATTCCGGTTTGGGATCAGGCTTCGGATCTGGCTTAATTGGCGGATTCGTTGGTGGATTCGTCGAGGTTCCCGAATCGCTATGACCGCCACTCTCTTCATTTCTCCTCACTTGTACAGTTGCCGTCGCCTCGAAGTTGCCATCGACGGTTTTCACGGTGATGATCGTGTCTCCCTCGGTTATTGCGGTTACTTTCCCATAGGCATCTACACTGGCTACACCAGCACGACTTGAGCTCCACACCACATTTGGATTCGTCGCATTAGCTGGTGTTACGGTAGCCTTCAATTCGGCCGTGCCACCTTGGAACAAGCTAAGGCTGCTGCGATCCAGAGTTACCTTATCCACCAATATAGGCAGTACGGATACCTGAGCCACTGCTTTTAAATTCGTTTCTTGGACCGCGCCTTGTACTTCGAAATCCCCTGGCGCCGAGTATTGCAACGGATCAATCTGGTCCCAGGTCACCTTGACCGGTTCTTCTAAACTGTCACTATAGACGGCTGTAACTACCGACGGCAAGACAGGCGCTCTTCCTACAGTTGTTGTCATTTTTTCGTCTTTCAGCCTGACGATGCTTCTTGGTTGCTGGGAATCGATAACTGTCACATGTGCTGTCGCCTTCATAGTCGTTCCGTGTACCACTCCGGTAACAGTGAATTTCCCCGCCGCCGCATAGCTGGACGGATCGATGGGCTGCCAATTAACGCCCGCAGCTGCTTCTCTGTTATCGCTGTATACGGCAGTAACAACAGACGGCAGTACCGGTGCTTTCCCAACATTCGTTATGATATTTTCATCTTTGACTTCCACGATCAAATAGGCGGAAGCATCTTGATAGAAGTAGGCCCTGAGCAAAGGCTTAAAGGCCGGGAGCTGGTCCTTCAATTCACCCTCCGGAAGCTTCGCCATGTCGATGTCTCCGTAGAATTTATTGTCAATGTACGTATCCAATTTGAAGTTGGACCTTAGCGCATTGAGATCCCAATTGACGGGAAGCTCCGTATAAGCCATCTTTGCATTAACGGCACCCTTGCCGTATGTCAAATATCCCTTTACGGTTGTTGGCAGTAAAGCTTTGAGCGCTTTATCAGAAGCTGATCCAATGGAAAATGTTGTAGGAACGGCAATATCAAGCTCAATTTTGCCATAATCGTATACGATCCTGCTCGCCTCATTGTCCGAATCCCCTTGCTGAATCCAGTCCTCCGTCACTCTGGCAAGCATGATATTATTGAATCCACCTAGCGAACTTCCCGATGCTTGCTTATCATCCGCCGTGAAATCACGGGTAAAGGTAATCAGAACATCCCCATTGTCAGCTTCTGACACAGCAGGATAGTGGTAATCTCCTTGATTAGCTCTTGAATCTATAGCGATATGCCTTCTGTACTTCCACGTCTTTCCTTCATCATCCGAAAGGGCCACAGCCAAGCTGTTCCTTTTCCTTTCGGCATCTACATGTACGAATACCCAGTTGCCATTCTTAAGCCGCAGCAGATCATGTCCGACTCCCGGATCCAATAATTCGGGGATGTCCTTGCCTATGGTCCAAGTAAAACCTCCATCCTTCGATTCGGAATAGACAACTCGGTTAGGCAGTGGACCATTATCGCGCATATAAGCAACTATAGTTCCGTCTGATCGTTGAGCCATTGATGCTTGAATGATCCCAGCCCCTACGATCGGTTCACTGAATTCCCAACGAATAGAATTATCCCCAAGCGGCTGGGATGGGTTATATTCCGTAATGGCCATCATGCTTTGTTCCATCGTGTCGGAGTATAAGGGCAGCAGCATGCGGACCTTGCCGCCACCAATAGGAATAGTCAATGGCTTATTCTTGGTTTGCCAGCCCAGACGTCGTGCCAGAGGATATCCCGAGCGTCCTGCCCATATCTTATCGGCAACAGTTGGAGTGAATGCATCATCCAGTGGGTTGCCGCCAGCCAGCTTCAGCCTATCCTCGACAAACCCCTCCCAGTCTTCCTCATTAATCCTTGCATTAACACCCGCCCCGCCTTGATCTACAGGCTTAAAGCTGTATTCTTTAAACTCAGCAAGCTTCGCTTTCAATGTATGCACATATCCCTTTTGCAAGCGGGGACTGATGTAGTCATCCGGACTATTGGGATCTACCGCATTCCCGATATTCATCCCGATCTTAACATTAATAACCTCTGACCATGTCCAGTTCGGTTTGTTGTTGCCAACGTTGGCAAACTCGTAGCTCCCCTTCTCGGCGTAAGCATATTTCGGCTGAGAGGTTTCCCATCTGCCAGCCAGAACAGGGTACCAGAACAACCAGAGCCTTTCTCCCGCATCTACATAAACAGCAGGATTAATATCAGCAATGTCTTTGGCATCGGCCATTATGAAAGGAGTGTTCCACGTTTTCCCCCCATCCTGCGATCTTGCCCCCATAATTCTTGTCGTAGTTGCATCGCGCTCCCCATTTCCCTGAAACCACACAGACAGCAGCTCGCCGCTAGGCAGCTCCGTAATACTGGAACCGTGAACGTGATCTCCGTTATCCCCATCATCTTTAATCGGTGCGAATATATGTACAGCTGCATTCTCAACCTTCAGTATGCCTGTAGGGGCTGCCGTAAGGGCTGCCGTATCTGCAGCATACACGGGCAAGCTTGCTCCCGTTATTCCCAAACAGACGGCAAGTGATATCGCCAACTTTGTCCTTCTTCTCATATTCATTTCCCCTTTGAAATTAACTTCGTCGGATCGTTCCATAGAGCTATGATCTTAAGGAGTATTGGTAACGGTTACCAGACATTTCAGCATCGTTCCATACTTGGTATTCTTTACATAGATCAGGGCTGTACCTGCTTTTTTCGCTGTAATAGTCCCTGTTTGATCTACGGATGCGATATTGGCGTCATCGGAATTCCAGATTAAATTACCGTCCGTTCTGACATTGCCGTCTACAGTCAAACTTAAAGTTAAAGATTTGCTGCTGCCAGTCACCATGCTTAAAGATGAACCTACAGGGGTTCCTGCGTCCACAGCAGTCATCGTCGCCTCAAACAAGCGATCGACTTCGTCAGCTGCAATACTTGCAAAGCCCATCGTTTTACCTAAGGAAGAAAAATGAGAATAAATCATAAACAGACTGCTGTTCTTATCTACAATAACCGAAGGGTATTCATACGATTGATCCTTGGTGGGATCTTCATCGATCAAAATAGATTTCCATGTTTTCCCTTCGTCCTTGGACATAGATAAACTTACCGAGTTTCTATGACCGCTTTGCAGCACATCCCGTTTCACTTCTTGATTATGAAGAGCCAGCCAGTTCCCATTGGCAAGCTTGGCGAACTCAAAGCCGCCGTCATTTTTCAAATAAGGGTCAACCTGGGCTGTACGCCAAGTAGCACCGCCATCTTGGGATTCTGAATAGGATACATGCCAGGCAAGCCGCCCATTTTTACCATCCAGCTTGCCGCTTCTGAAATACGTACGTAAAGTGCCGTCTTTTAGTTGAATCATGGAGCCTTGTATCGTACCCGAACCCACGACAGGCTCGCTTGTATGCCAGGTCGCCCCTCTATCATCGGTGTATATAAAGACGGTGCATGACAAGGAATCCGAATAAAGCGGTAAAATTAATCTTTTCGTTCCATTGTGATCAATCTCTAAGGGCTTATTTTTCGTTTGCCAACCGATTCTGTTATAAGCCGGATTCCAGGTTTTCCAGTCATTATCTGCGCCAGCTGCACGCTCAATAGAATTCTTGATAATAGAAGGCTCATATTTAGCATAGCTGCCATCTGCTTTTTGGACGTATGAGCCATTTTGGAGCAAATCAATGATCTCCTGGGTTCTTCCTGCATAAACATCATCGTACGGTTTTTTATCCGTTAAATATTTGAGGTAATTGTCATATTCCTTTTTCATTTCCACAACAAAGCTGTCCGTAATATACCGAGTATCCTTTGGGTTGTACCATGAGGTTACCGCCGCATATTTCGAAGGGTCCAAGGGGGATGCAGCTGTTACCTTGCTGGGCATGACATGTCTAATTTCCGAACCTTTGATCCGATAATTCCATTGACCATTTGAATATGATCCTGCACCCGACATCGTATCCCCAACATTCATATAAATAACTTCCGGATAATGCCACTTCGGATTGCCTCCATTGCTGTTGGCGTATTCATAATTCCCAATGTCCGCGTACATATATCTAGGTTGTGAAGAAACCCATTGACCATTTAAAACAATATAATAGAACAGCCATAATCGGTCTTGGCTATCTACGAATAAGACGGGGTTAATATCGGGAAAATCGTATGTATCATACACGAGAAAGGGTTCTGTCCACGTTTTCCCCCCATCCTTGGATCTTGCTCCCATCAGTCTGGTCGTGTCTGCATCCCTTTCACCTTCTCCTCTAAACCAAACGCTAAGTAAGCTGCCATCATTCAACTCCACCATCGAAGGGCCATGGTTGTGTTCTTTATCCCAATCAAATATGTCCCGTTTGGTTATGCCTTGCAATTCTGCAGCATCTGCAGACACGGCCGCTGTATGAAGCAGACTCAATGTCATCATTAGAAATAAGATAAGGCTGATCCGTCTCTTTACTCTCAATTCCCTGCACATCCTTCCTATTTATCGTCAAATGTTTAAGCTGCAAGCCATCAATATAAACTTCTATGAATCTTAAATCTCTGCAACCTATTGCCTTAGCCCACCTTTCCTTAGATAAGTTCAACTCGTATATGTTGTATAGCAAGGATGAATGAAAGCGGTTTCTAAACTGTCCATTAATTATTTGCTCTTACGTCTGCCATAGATTCTTATGTATTTTAATGACAATCTTCCTGATGCTGCCGGGTTCCCCCACGAACATGCATGGACAATGCACATCCGAAGGGTAAAAGATGGCAAACTGCCCCGGCCTAAGCACAATGCTGGTTTCTGCTTCTCGTTGTACGTGGTTATAAAATATAACGTCCAGTTCTTCGAGCGTATCTTCTGCTACTTGAAGTCCAGATGAGTGCTTAACAACCCCAATACGCTCCTCACCACTAACCAAATACTGAATATCCATATATGTCACATGAGATTCATAACGCAAATCCCGTTCAGGCAGAGTAAGCATATCCTGCACCAAAACGAACATGAGAGAACTGTCAATTTCATACTTACCCGGTTCCCATGACCCAGGATTATGAGCCAACAGGTAATCGATCGCTTTCCTAATGGATGAATGATATAAGAGCCGCTCATCTTCATAATGTTGAATATCGCCTAAAATCATCATGTACCCTTTCCAATAGCTTACTTATGAGAGAGCCTGCCCAGCGGCTCTCAACAACACCGCATGTGCCTTCTGCATGAATCTCTATACGCAGTACTTCAGGAACAGACTGTCTCAATACTTCCAAATAGTCATCCGGGTGCTGCAAAGCCCAATTCGGCTCCAGCATCCTTCCCGAGCCCGGCAAGCGCTCATCCAGACTCTGTCCCATAATCGATGCCAATCGCTTATCGCTGCTTCATCCTGCTGTCCTCCCCTTCTTACCCGTACAAGGGTCCCAAAGCTGCACAAGCTCGATAGTCCGCTCCCACAGGTTCATCCACGCCAAATGCTGTCCAAGCGCTAGGCCGAAAAACCCGTTCATTCGGAATGTTATGCATGCATACAGGAATACGCAGCATGGAAGCCAGGGTAATTAAATCTGCACCGATATGACCGTAGCTTACAGCACAGTGGTTAGAGCCCCAATGATTCATCACCGTGTACACATCCTGAAAGACGCCTTTCCCCGTCAGGTTGGGCACAAACCAAGTAGTTGGCCACGTTGGATTGGAACGCTGATCAAGAATATCGTGTACCTCGCTAGGAAGCTCTACCGAATAGCCCTCTGCAATTTGCAGCACGGGCCCTAATCCTTTCATCACGTTAATCCTTGCCATGGTCATGGGCATATCGCCACGCGTCGTGAAGTCCGTGGAATATCCACCGCCTCGGAAGAAATCAACAGCCGGACACCATAACGTTGCGTCCAAACATTGTTGGACCTCCTTCTCTGTAATATCCCAGAAGGGTTTCATCGCAGGCTTTCCATTAATCGTTTGCTCACCCGTGCCATCAAGCGCAGCCGGACCGGAGTTAATCAGATGAATCACTCCTCCCGCTGCCGCTCCCGTCAATGCTTGCCCAGTGACTCGTTTCACAGCTTCCGGACTCCAGTACGTTCTTACATCAGCGAAAATTTGTGCGCTATTGGTCAGCAAATGCCCGAACAGCATCGTCACCGCATTCAAATTATCATTCTCAGTGGCCAGCATATACGGCTCACGAATGCCATTCCAATCGAACGAGCTGGTTAGGATGGCCTCCATAAAGTCACCGTTGGGATAATGGTCCGTCCAGGCGCGCTGCCCTTGGAAGCCGGCTGCAAGAGCATTATGTCCCATCGCTTCCTCTTCGAAGCCCATCTCGGCAAGCTTCGGATTGCCGATCATAAGATCACGGGCGATCAGCGTCATCTTGACGACGACTTCCCAATCCTGCTCCTTCTGCTCGGATGTCCGCTTCAATGCTTCCGAATTGACATCCGCGCCAATATGGCAACTTTCTTTGGTCCAATTAAGCGCTCTTTCATATTCTTCCTTGTCATAGATGTCTCGCTCCATACGCCGGACAAATTCACTCATATCCACATATTCATTGCGCATACCCAAATAATCCTGGAAGAACGTTTCATCCACGATACATCCTGCGATCCCCATAGACACGGTTCCTAGCGCCAAGTACGATTTACCGCGCATAGTTGCCAAAGCTAACCCAGCTTTAGCGAAACGGAGCAGCTTATCTTGTACATCCTCCGGTATGGAGCTATCCCCGATATCTTGAACATCTTTACCGTAAATGCTGAAAGCGGGCAAACCCTTTTGATTATGGGCCCCCAGCGCCGATGCCAGATACACCGCTCCCGGTCTCTCCGTCCCATTAAAGCCCCATATCGCTTTGGGCATTAAAGGGTCGGTGTCGATGGTTTCCATCGGATAACACCAAGAGGGTGTCACGGTAATCGTTACACCAACGCCTTCCTTGCGAAATTTTTCCGCTGCTCTCGCGGCTTCCGTGACACCGCCAATCGTCGTATCGGCAATGACGCACTCCACCGGCAAGCCGTTCGCATGACGTAATGTCTGGCTCAGCAGTTGTGCGCAAGCCTTCGCCATATTCATCGTTGGCCCTTCAAGTGATTCGCGGATTCCGCCTCTTCGTCCGTCAATAACGGGCCGGATACCGATTTTGGGCATATCTCCTTGCATGCGGTTTACGAGTGGGGCTGTATGCATAATTTTTACCTCCTGCGCTGTATTTAGATGATGTACGACTTCGCTACGGTTTGGGATAAGCGATGAAGCTGCTCGACTTCAAGTCGATTGGTCGCTGTGAATGCCTCATGGTTTTTGGAGCGGCAATGATAATTGGTTAATACTCCTTCGAGCATCAGATAATATTTGGCGTTGACCGGGTATAGCTGCTTTTCAATCAAAGACGCCATACTGAGGAAGCTGATTAAATTTTCTGCCTCCTCCGGCTTCTCTTCCCCGTATTTCATTAACCATACATACAATTCCGGATGGAAGTTAGCCATAACACCGCTGTAGCCCGTTACGCCAAGCTTTAGTGTTTCCAGCAATGTGGCTGTATTAGCGTTATATATATGCAAGCCGGTACCTTGAACCGCTTCTAATTTCATTTTCATATTGTGCGTATCACAGCTGGTGTCCTTCAGAAACAAGAATCGGCCTGTCTCCGCACACCACTTCAACGCTTCAGGTGAAATGATTCTTTTATAAGGAGATGGACATTCATAAAAACCAAGAGGAAGCTCTTGAGGAATTTCTTTCAATAGATTGTCCAGATTCAACTTCCAGGTATCATCCATTTCACCCTCAAGTGCAAGACGGTTCGTAATCAATACAAGCGCATCGATTCCCGTATCAGCCATTGCCTTTAATTCTTGGGCCTGATCTTCATAAGAGTCTGCAATATGGCCCGATGCAATGACCGGTACCCGTCCTGCAGCCTTTTCTTTCACAAACCTAGCTAGCTGGACCCGTTCTTCCAAGCTGAGAAAGAACATTTCGCTGGACTGGCAGACTGCAAACAAGCCGTCCACTCCGTGACCGATATACCAGTTGATCAAACGCTCAAGTGCAGCGTAATCGATCTCGTTTGATTCTGTGAAAGGGGTAATCATCGTTGGCCATACACCCGTTGGAATTTGTTTCTTCATTTTGTTTCTCCCTCATGTTCCCATAGTCTGTTATTCCGATCTGGCTCATCTCTTCGTTCTCTAGGAGACGGAGATTTGTCTGTAAGCGATGCGTTCTCTTCGCCACGTATAAGTAAGGAATAAATCGTTGCCTTGCGCGATAATAGCAGGGTATGAATACTCTCCCTCTTCGTCCTCCAAAATCATCTTAGTCTCCCAAGTGAGACCATTATCCAAAGAAGCCCGCAAGAGAAGAGGTGATCTTGGGCCCCAATTCAATCCAATTGGATTACAGGCCAGCACCAGCATGCCGTTGTCCATCTTCACCAAATCGATTCCGCTGTTATTATTAGGAAGCGAAGTTGCGTAGGCATCGCACCAAGTCAGACCGCCATCTTCCGAATCACTGCGGTAAATCCAGCCTTCCGTACTGCGCAGCAGCATATGAACCTTGCCGGGTTCTGACTCCCAAAGGGTAGGCTGAATCACGCCTCTTCCCACAAAGGATTGATCGGATACTGGGATATGACTGTCTGCGACTCTCTCGATCTGTTCATAGTCCAGACCTTGGATGCGAATGTCCCCGCTTCTCTCCCAGCTCTGCCCCTCATCAGCAGAACGATCGACGAACGCTTGCCAGATCAGGTCCTCGGAAGAAGCAGGCGCAAGCCATGTACCGTCAGCAAGGACAATCACCTTATTGCGAACTGGCCCTCGCCCGCCACGATCGCCCTTAATCAGTTCCTGCGGCTCCGACCAAGTACGTCCATGATCCTGAGAAACCCTGGTCATCGTAACCCATTCTTTGAGCAAACGACCCACTTTATAGAACAGGATCAGATCCCCATCAGCTTTCTTATGAAGCACGGGATTCCAGTGAGGCAGCCCTTCTTGATCGGCCAGTTGCGAAGGTTCCGACCAAGCTCCGTCCAGACGCCTTGAGCACCAGATGGCAATATCATCCGCACCTTCCGCGCTTCCGCCAAACCAAACGGCTAATAAAGCTCCATGGGGCAAGGTAATCAAATGAGAAGCATGGCAGCTCGCAAAGGGCTGATTGCCATCAAAAATATGTTCTTCACATACCGTTGTAAATATCATGCCTACCTCCTGTGTGAGTATTACCCCTTAATCCCCGTATTGGCGATGCCTTCAACGAAATAACGCTGTAAAGAAAGGAAGACGATAATCGAGGGGATGATCGCCATACATGCCCCTGCCAATGAGGTTCCATACTGAAATTGCGCTGTTGAATTCGCCCCCCCCATGAATTGAGCGATACCTACAGCTAGAGGCTTCAAGGAATTTGCCCTGATGGCTATCAATGGCCAGAGGAAATTGTTCCAGTTCGTAATAAACATCAGAATGGTCACCGTAGACAGCGCAGGCTTGGAAAGAGGAAGCATGATTCTGGCAAAAATGCCGAAGTCCTGACAACCATCAATCCGGGCGGCCTCTTCCAGTTCTCTGGGTATGCTTTTGAAGAAGCTGGTCAGAATAAATACACTGGTCACATTGGCACCGGCTACAAGGACAATAGCCGCATAAGTGTTCAATAAGCCTAGCTTGGATACGAGAAGAAAGAGCGGAATAATATAAGCTTGAATTGGAATAAGAAGCATCGAGACAACAAGGGTGAAAATCAGCTTCTTCCCTTTGAATTGCAGTCGGCCGAATGCATATGCGGCAAGTGTCGTCAAAAGCAGCACGAATACCGTCGAGAAAACGGTCATCATAACGCTGTTCATCATCCAACTCATATACGGAAAATTGTTCAGTACTTGTGTATAGTTATTCAGCGTGAACGTTTCTGGTATCCATTTGGGCGGATAGCTTACGATTTGAGCTTCCGGCTTCAGTGAAGAAATCAACGACCAGAGTAAAGGAAACAGGAAGATAGCACTGACGAAAATCATGACAATGTAGACGGGTAATTTTTTTAGATGCATGCTTTCATTCACTCCTAGTCCTCCAGCTTAAGCAATCTCGATTGTAGTTGTACCATTACGACCAGGATGACTAGGATTGCAATACCCAGTGCGGATCCATAACCCAGGTTATAATTCTGGAATGCGGTACCATATAAGTACTGAACTAACGTCAGTGTAGCCGTTCCGGGGCCCCCGTTCGTCATAACGAAGATTTGATCGAACACTTGGATCGTGTTAATCAGTGTCAGCGTAATAATCATCGAGGTGATCGGCTTCAATAACGGCAATGTAATTTGCACAAAGGTTTGGAATTTGCTTGCGCCATCAATGGTTGAAGCTTCGTACAGATCTTTGGGAATATCCTGCAGTCCTGCTAAGTACAGAATCATGTTGTAGCCTAGGAACGACCATACCGTGACAATGGCCACGGAAAAAAGCGCATACTTCTCATTCGTCAGCCACTCAACCGGGTTCAACCCGACCATTTTCAAATAATAGTTGAGAATACCGAAATTATTATCGTACAACCAATTCCAGATAATCCCAACCACAGCGGGAATCAATACATAAGGAATAATCGAGATCGTTCTGACCGCATTGCGATAACGGATCTTTTGATTCAGCAGTGCCGCTAACAGCAAACTAAACACAACAAGCGGCGGCAAAGTCATCAATAAGAAAACCAGCGTATTTTTCAGTGAAATGTAAAAGTAGGGGTCGTGAAACATCTTCTTAAAGTTGCTCAGGCCAGTGAAGGTTGCATGCCCAACGATGTTCCATTTCAAAAAGCTAACGAATAAGCCTGCCACACTTGGTCCCAAACGAAAAACGATAAAGACTAACAAGTAAGGCAATAGGAACAGCGCTGCAATCCTTCCTTGTTTTTTCATAGAGTCTACAACCCTTTCTAGTAGCATGTGTAGGAACAGGATACGCTCGATCGATTGGTTCGACCGTATCCTGAATGATTGAATTTGTCGCTATTCGGCTAAAATGGCATTGATGTCCTTCTTCAGCTGCTTAGCAATTTCAAGCGGGTTTTTATTGTTCAAAACAGCATCTTGCGCAGCTGTAAGGATCGGACTTGGTGCCGTGCTGGAGAACAACTGGGCGGATTTCGGATGTGCCGGCAAAAGTACCGCATTGCCCAAGCTGCTTACAAACGCTTCTCTGCCAGGCAGCTTCTTCGCTACTTCCATCCCTGAATTGCTCGAAGGTAATTGTCCGGATTTGGCCCATTCGCCCGAGTTTTTATCCAACCATTTGACGAACTCGATAGCTGCCGCCTTTTCGCTGGCATTCGCTTTCTCATTAACCGGGAAAGTCAGGACCTCAGCCGCTCCCCACGCCACTTGTTTATCAAACACCTTAGGATAAGGTGCGCTGCCCCATTTCACACTGGAAGTTTCCAGCTTCGGCATTTGCCATGGGCCATCAACAATCATCGCCACTTTACCAGAAATAAAATCATCCACAGGGGACTTTTCACCCTTCGGTACTACCTTGTACTTAAAGATCAAATCCTCTAGGAAGCCGAACGCTTTGGCTGCTTTTTGCTCGTCGAAATCCAACTTCTTCATATCTTCTTTAAATGGATTCTCTCCTTGTTGGCTGAGCAATGCATAAAATTGATAGAAGGCGTGATGATTCATATTGAAGCCCAGGCCATATTGCGTAATATTATTATCATCGAAACCGCTTTCATTTGGGTGTTTACCATTTTTGTCTAGGGTCAGCTTCTGCGCAAACGCGATCAGCTCATCCCCAGTCTTCGGCGCTGCAGCAACTCCTGCCTTCTCCAGCATTTCTTTGTTGAAAAACAAACCATGCATGTGGACGTCCAGCGGCACTGCGTACTGCTTCCCTTTGTACATCGTGCCCCCCCATGCAAAATCGGAGTAATCCGCTTTGGTCAACTTCGTAGACTCCAAGGCCTCTGCATCAAGAACTCCCATTTCTGCGAATTGCCCGATTTCAAATGGATGCATCGCTAACACATCCGGTGGTTGCCCGCCTTTCATTTCCGTCAGAAACTTGGTAAATAGCGGCGTCCACTGCATGGAAGTAAATTCGACATGAATCTTTTTTTGCTCAGCATTGAATTTGCCGACCAGCCCCTTCATCGTTTCCAGATCCGGCCCTGTCCAGCCTCCCCAGTAATCAATGTTGATGGGACCGCTTGGCTGCGCGGATCCGCTAGCTGCAGGCGTTGCCCCAACTTGTGTGCTTTCCTTAGTTTGACAAGCGACTACTAATGTGAGAAGTGCGGTTGAAGCAAGCAATGCAGACACCCTTTTGAGTTTCATATGAATCCTCCCTATGCATTGTATATGTCTTAAAGGGCTTTGAATTCAGCGTTGGAACGTCACGATTCAAAGCCACTAATAAGCAAATCCAGTTTAATCCTTATAGCCTCCGCAGGACTTGCGGAAGACCAAACTAGTTTCAAATCGTTGAATAACTGCTTCTTGATACTTGTGCTGCATCAGTTCCGTCAATAATCTGAAACATTCGCCCGCCATTTCCTCAACAGGTAGGTGAACGGTTGTTAATGTCGGAATGGTATAACGTGTAACTTCATCGTTGTCATGTCCGACAATTTCAATATCATCCGGCACTGACTTACCAGCTTCATTCAACCCCATCAAAGTGCCTACAGACATTTGATCACTAATGCAAAATATGGCGCTAGGCAGCCGACTTCCACTATTCAGTAATCGTTGTATAGCCTGATAGCCGCCTTTTTCAGAGAAATCCTCGAACACATGATGATCCGCAGAAATGTTCAAGCCTAACTCCTTGGCCTTAGCCATAAATCCTTCCATTCGAAGTCGGATCGCCTTGGAAGAAACACTAGGGACAATAAGTCCGACATCACGGTGCCCTCGGCTATCAAACAGATTTGCAACCTGTTCACCTGTCCTATAACTATCGACATTCACCGAGGAATATCGGGTAGAGCTTCGTTGATACAACACGATGGGCACCATCGGGTTGGTGTTCTCCAAATATTCTTCATCTTTCTCGGTAGGGTTCGCAATAATTGCGCCATTATAACGAGTTCCTGTCAGCAGGCTGTCAATCTCATGCAATCTGGTGCCTACATAAGGCTGGATTAACAATTCGTATTCTTGATCCAAAGAGGCAAACGAGCTTTGAAGCCCTTTCAAAAAACGGTTGATCAAGACGGTACGGGTATCAAGCGACCAGAATAAGGCTATGATCGGTAAAACCGTTTCGCCTCCGCTTCGCAAACGCCTAGCCGAGATATTCGGCTGATAATTAAGCTGTCTCGCAATCTCAAGAATTTTCTGTTGGGTCGTTTGTGATATCCGGTAATGATCGCCTTTACCATTGAGTACCATAGAAGCAGTTCCCTGTGAGACCTCTGCTAAGTGTGCAATTTCCTTGATGCTGGCCATACGCCACCTCACGCTTCCAAACATGCAACTGTTCGATAAATACGACTGCTGATAGGTCATGCTAATACGTTATGCTAATACGTTTTGCTAATACGTATTTTCTAATATGTCCCCATTATATTTTAGAAGCGCTTTCATGTCAATACGTTTGTTAATACGTTTTAGCAACCTATTCTCTTGAAGGCAGAAAAGGATCGTCGATGTGAACATTCACATCAACAATCCTTTTCTCCAGACCTATTCAATTGGTTCTCCACCACAAGAATTACGAGCAACTATATGCGTTTCAAGCATTTTGGATACGGGGACCGTTGTTCTGTGATGCATTAGACCCGTTAGTAGATGTATGCATTCTTCAGCCATTTGCTCAACAGGAAGATGCACAGTAGACAACGTCGGGATCGTATAGCTAGTGACCTCATCATCGTCGTGACCGATGATTTCGATTTCATTCGGCACCAGCTTGCCGAGTTCGTTCAGAGCCGCCAAAGCGCCCACCGCCATCTGATCGCTGATGATAAATAACGCGGTAGGCAGAGTTGCCTGATTCCTAAACAATTGCCGGATGGCTTCATCCCCGCCGCGCTCGGAAAAATCCGAGAAAACAATATGCGCCGGATTCACCTCAACGCCTAGCTCAGTTGCCTTCGCTAAGAAACCTTCTTTGCGAAACCTCACCGCACTTGAGGACACATTGGGCACAATAACGCCTATATGCTTATGACCCCGACTGGCAAATAAACCTGCGACCTCTTCTCCTGACTTGAAACTGTCGACATTCACCGAGGAATATTTGGCCGAGCTTCGCTGGTATAAGACGATCGGAACATTTAATAACGTATTCTCCAGGAACTCCTCGTCCTCTTCCGTCGGATTGGCAATGATGGCTCCATTATACCTGGTTCCGGTAATTAAGCTGCGCACCTCATGCAACTTCGTCCCCACATAGGGTTGAATCAATAGCTCATACTCTCCATCTATAGAGGATAAAGCGTGCTGCAGCCCCTTCAAAAATCGGCTTATTAACGCGGTGCGGGTGTCCAATGCCCAAAAAAGTGCGATGATCGGCAGCACCGTTTCCCCTCCGCTACGAAGACGCCTGGCAGATATATTCGGCTGATAATTTAATTGTCTTGCTGCTTCGATAATTCTTTGTTGCGTACTGGCCGAGATCCGATATTGGTCTCCTTTTCCATTAAGAACAATTGAAGCTGTGCCCTGAGATACGCCCGCATGCTGGGCTATTTCCTTAATGCTTGCCAAATGGATACACCCCGACCTATCAAAAATAATGATTCCTTGCGTAGTACCATAATACCATATACGGAATCGTTCATGTTCAATAAACATGAGGGCTGTCGAATGCTGAATTGGTGGATTTCACTTGGACAATCTACATTCTCCGAACTTAAACCGATGCTTGTCTCCCTTCGTTCTTGAGGATTGTTCTTTTTTCATATATATCGATTAATAACGGCGCATTCTGCTTATCTAGACGGATTCCAGAAGGTGCCTCCTATATCCAACAACAACCAGTCGCTATTGATGTGTCTTCGGATTCCCATGTTGTTTCAGAGGCACGATTGGTAACATCAACCCATGGGTTACTCCCATAGTCGGTATCGCCGTAATTTTTTGTTCTTACGTTTGCTCTAATCTGTACTGTCTGACTCACTCCTATGGTTGAGTCAGGGTTGACACCAATTTCCTTTTCCTCATAGATGTCCCCGAACCAAGTAATATCTACAGGAGTATCGTATTCCACAACCGCCTTAGGACAGCCATTAGGACGATTCATAAAAACTCTGTACTGCGTATTATTGAAGCTTTGTCCCGTTGTTGTATTAATTAGTGCAGTTATAGAACTTGTAACCGTCGGCTTTGAGTCATTCGGACTGTAAGATAGGGCGCTAATATAATGTACAGAATTATCTGGATCAAGCCGAACATTTTGAACACTACTAGCAGGAACACGACTTCCTTTATCATCGGACCAACTTGATGCTGACCATTTTGACAAATCCACATCATCTGGAACAGGGGAATCAACTGGTCGTGGATTGTTGCAATCTCCATTCCAACCAACATTCATTTGTCCACCTGAATAGTCTGCCCTAAAGCCTCCGGCATCCAATTGATACCAATACACGCCCGGAGTAGCAATAACAGGATCTGCTTTAATGGTTTTTGGTGCAGATTGTTGTGTTTTTGGTGGGTAACCCCCCCTGCTGCCTTTACATTTGAACTCCAGTCGATTGATATGTTCATAATCAATGAAGAAAGGACAAGAAGGGATGTAATTTTAGAAAATTTCATCAATTAATAATTTCTTCCTTTACTTTTTAAGAAAAATTCTTACATCATCGCCACTATCGGTGGTGAGAGGATATCCTATCGAACTTGATGGGTTTTTTTCAATATAAGAGATAGTCCATACCCTTTTTTCTTCATTTTTCAAGAAAAAATCGGCTTGATTAACACCAGGAATGGTAGACAGACCATAATCATTAACCTTGCTGCCTGGCAACCGAGCGAAGGAAGTTAGCGGAGTCAGTAATCCGTTAGCAAGTGTGTTCATGTCAGTTTGATCCATATACGATATAAGCGATAGGTCTAAGTAAACAAGATACTTTCCATAAAATACCTTCGGCACACTATCAACAAACATAGAAGCATATACACCTGTTCCTTCGGCCCCTTCGGTGTCTACAACAATTACATGATGAATCTTGTAACTTCCTGATTTATTTTTCAGGGTGATCTGCTTCTCTAAGATATTTGAGAAAGTATTTGTGATTCCTTTCAAATTCTTTGTGTAAAAATAAGAGGTCAAGGAAGTAACGTTAGTCCCAGTTGTCCCTACTTCACGCAACTCGTTTAACGCCTTGTATTGATCGGCTTTTTTTCCTTCAACATTTGCATAACGAAGCAAAATAGTGGTAACTTCTGCTCTTGTTGTTGTGTCATCTGGTCGGAAAGAACCGTCTTCGAACCCCTCAATAATT
>NZ_BMHE01000032.1 GCF_014640555.1 Paenibacillus marchantiophytorum
CCGTGCATTTCAATTGGCTCACGTCCCTAATATGGAATAAATCTCTATTCTCCATATTTATTCATATTCCCTTGTGCCAACGAAGAAAATATCCAACAAAATTTTGGGTAGACCTAAGTAGTTACAGCAAAAAGTGTCCTTATCGCGGGGGTGAGGAAACTACAGTGCGCTATTTTGCTGTTTGATGGGAAATTCAGCGCTTTTCGTGGAAATAAGAACCTGTAGTTCCGCTATGACCCTCGCATCCCTGCTATTTGCCTGAATAGCGCCCTCCATTTCCCTTACTAGTTTTTTCGCTAATTTGCGGATGATCTCCCTATGTAGCGAAGCCTTTTTGTTTTGGGGACTGAGATATCTACAATGAATCGACAGCCTCCTACAGTGCCTTATTTCCACGAAATAAGCTGGATTTCCCGTCAAACAGCAAAATAGCGCACCACAGTTCCCTCAAACTTGAAATAATGACACTTTTTCCTATAATAGCGCACTGTAGTTCCCTCCCTCTTCACGCGAGGCAGCGCGGGCAACTCCTCGTACACAAAGACACCTCCCATTCACGCAAGTGGATGGGAGGTGTCTTTGTGTACGTGCGGTGCGCGGGAGCGGAGCCTACATCCGCTCCGGAGCCGATACGCCTACAACGCGAAGCGTGTTGGCGAGGGTCGTGCGCAAGGCGCCCAGCAAAGCGAAACGCGCCTGCGTCAAAGCTGCGTCATCCGAGATGACGTAGTGGCCTCTGTAATAGCTATGGAACTGGCTCGCCAGTTCGTATACATAGCGGATAAGGCGATGCGGCGCATATTGATCAGCCGCAATGGCGATCTCTTCCGGCAGCTCGCCAATCTTGCGCAGCAAGTCAAACTCAGCTTCAGACGTAAGCTGGCTCAGGTCGACCTGCTCCAGCGGGAGCAGCTGGATGTTCTGCTCTTCCGCCTGGCGGAAGATGCTGCAGATCCGTGCATGGGCATACTGCACATAGAAGACCGGATTCTCATTGGACTGGGAAACCGCCAAGTCCATGTCGAAATCCAAATGCGAATCCATGCTGCGCATCGCGAAGAAATAACGAATCGGATCGACGCCAACTTCGTCCATGAGATCTTCCATCGTAACCGCTTTGCCGGTACGCTTGGACATCTTCACCTTTTCACCATTCTGGAAAAGGCTCACCATCTGCGCGATCAACACAACCAGTCGATCCGACTCAAAGCCAAGCGCAGTCATTGCGGCTTTCATCCGCGGGATGTAACCATGATGATCTGCGCCCCAAATATTAATCAAGCGCTCGAAGCCGCGCCCGAATTTGTTGCGGTGGTACGCGATATCCGGTGTAAGGTAAGTAAACGAACCGTCGTTTTTGATCAACACACGATTCTTGTCATCCCCCAGCGGCGTTGTGTTCAGCCAAGTTGCGCCTTCTTCTTCATAGATGTGCCCATTGTCCCTTAGCTCTTGGAGTACAGGTGGGATGAGGTTATCTTCATAAATCGACGTTTCCGAGAACCAGTTGTCGAAATGGACACCGAAGCGACCCAAATCGCGTTTGATTTTGTCGAGTTCTTTTTTCAATCCGTACGTACGGAAATATGCACGACGCTCATCGTCCGATAAGCTCAAAAGGCGATCCCCTTCTTCGGCAGCGAGATCCGCAGCAAAGCCTTTGATATCTTCTCCGAAGTAGCCATCTTCAGGCATCTCCGCATCTTGCCCCAATGCTTGCAAATAACGGGCTTCGATGGATTTCGCCAAGTTGACGACCTGGTTGCCTGCATCATTGATGTAATACTCACGGGATACCTCGTATCCGGCCAGATCCAGCACGTTGCAAAGCACATCCCCAACAGCCGCTCCACGGGCATGTCCCAAATGCAAAGAACCCGTCGGGTTCGCACTGACGAACTCGATCTGGACTTTCAGCCCTTGACCAATATTCGATGCCCCGTAACGCTCACCCTGCTCAAGAACATTAGCGATCACTGGGTACAAGTACACTTTGTTCATTTTGAAGTTAATGAAGCCCGGTCCAGCAATTTCCGCCTCTGCGATGTTTGCTTTTTCCTTGTTCAGGCCCGCGATGATCTTCTCAGCGATCTGTCTTGGATTCTGCTTGGCAATACGCGTCAGCTGCATCGCGACATTCGTAGCGAAGTCCCCGTGTGTTTTCTCTTTGGGCACCTCAAGAATAATTTCCGGCAATTGATCCGCTTCCACGATGCCCGCAGCCAGAACCGCCTCAACAATCGCTTCTTTCACTATACCTTTGACTTCGTTTAGTACATCCATTCGTCTTACTCCTCCTGAATTAACAACTTGATCCTGTATGTCCCCGCATGTGAGCCTGATGCATATAAATCATAGCGCCACCTCGTAATGCCGATGCCATGATCGGCCTCCAAGGTCAGCTCATGAGTCTCGATTTCGAGTTCCAACCGGCCCTGTGGGGTTTGATAAAAGCCGATCCGCTTCTCACCGGCCACAAACGTCTGCTCGGCTTGTACATCTCCTTGACGGACGATGCGTATTAAATTCTCTTCCAGCTTAATTAGCGTTACCGTTCGTCCTAGCTCGCTAGGCTCTTCTTCATAGCGAATATACGTGTGATTGCCTTTGCGATAGAGATCTCCCCGTGCCTTCTGCACCGTCGTCTCGCTTCCGCTCCGACTCTCAATTCGAATGCGCACAGGCGTTTTTGCCGTCATGGTCCGTCATTCTCCTATTCTGCAGGTCCTCTAGCACCTGATGTCAAGATAAGGCAAGTTAGGTATTAGTTTATATGATAAGGTCGATGAATTCAATGGATGAGGACACGATACAAACAAAAACCACCAGCCCATTCCGTGACAAGCACAGATTAGCTGGCGGCTCTCATATCCTGATTACTTAATCAAATCTTCCACAAATTTCGGCAATACGAATGCCGCTTTGTGTAGACGTGGCGTGTAGTACTTCGTCGGAAATTCCGGAATCGATGCTTCTTCAACTTGCAGCGGATCATGTTTCTTGCTGCCCAGGGTGAACGTCCACAGACCGCTTGGGTACGTAGGAATGTTCGCGCTATACACACGTACGATAGGGAAGATTTCTTTGACATCCCGGTTCACTGTTTGGATCAGGTCTGCTTTGAACCAAGGGTTGTCCGTTTGAGCAACGAAAATCCCGTCTTCTTTAAGTGCCTCATAGATCCCTTGATAGAAACCTTTGGAGAAAAGTTCAACAGCCGGACCCACAGGTTCCGTGGAATCAACCATAATCACATCGTACGTATTCTTGTGGTCGTGGATATGCATGTAGCCATCGTTCACGATCACTTCAACACGAGGGTTGTCCAATTCGCCGGCAATTGTCGGCAGGTACTTCTTGGAATACTCAATGACTTTCCCATCGATATCCACAAGCACCGCTTTTTTCACTTTGGGATGCTTCATGATTTCACGAATAACGCCGCCGTCGCCGCCGCCTACAACAAGGACGAACTCTGGGTTCGGGTGAGTAACAAGCGCTGGGTGCGCCACCATTTCATGATAGACGAATTCGTCTCTCACAGTTGTCATGACCATGCCGTCCAGGGTCAGCATCGTTCCCCATTCTTCGGTTTCGATCATCGAAAGGTCTTGGAAATCCGTTTGCTCTCTTACGTAAGTTTCTTTTACTTTGGCTGTGATGCCGAAGCTATCCGTTTGTTTCTCTGTGTACCACAAATCCATGTTCATACCTTCTTTCGCTAGACTATATTGGGATGAATAAATACTGATATTCGTTATCTCTAACAGTGTGCCACCAGTTGGAAAACTCATGCGATGGGCGTCTAATATTTCCTGTCCCTTTCTACGCACAAATTGTATTATAGTTCATTACCCTCAAAATGCAATATTTTCCTAGCCATTTTACACATTTCACAAAAAATATTTACAATTTGTTGAATACGGACTGCCATGCTTTTCCATACTGGATAGTAAAGCCTTTGCGGCCATGGAGAAAGGAGGCAGAGCACGATGTCCGAGAATGAAAATAATAACCGCCCGCCCGCCTCAGGCACACCTCAGAAACCAAGAGACAAAGAACTTCCTGCTTCTATGCGCTGGATGCGTCGTATTAAGAAATTGTTTTCCTTCTTCTTCACGTCCTGCATTCTGCTGCTCATTCTGGCTGCCGGCTTCTTCGTCTATTTGCGCGCCCAAACTTTGCCTGTCACCAAGATGCTGCAAACCTCTCAAATGTATGATACCCACGGCGAGTTGATTGACACCTTCTATTCCGGGCAAAATCGGCAGGTCGTTACACTGAAGGAAATATCACCCTATCTAATCAATGCGACACTGGCCGTCGAAGATCAGCATTTCTATGACCATTTCGGGGTCGATGTCAAAGCGGTGGCCCGGGCTGCTGTTGTCAATGTGCAAGCGATGGCCAAGGTGCAAGGAGCTGGGACAATAACCCAGCAATTAGCTCGGAATTTATATTTGAATCATGATCGAACCTGGTCTCGTAAAATAAAAGAAACCGTCTATGCAGTACAGATGGAAATGCAGCTTAGCAAGGATGAAATTCTGACGAATTATCTGAATCAAATCTACTACGGTCATTCCACGTATGGCATCGAAACTGCTTCTGAGCTGTTCTTCGGCAAGCATGCCAGTGAATTAACGTTGGCCGAAAGCGCCATGATTGCCGGGGTTCCGAAAGGCCCTCGCTATTATTCACCCTACTATGATTTGAAAAATGCGATGGATCGCCAAAAGATCGTCCTGCAAACCATGGTGCGCAGCGGGTTCATTACACAAGCTGCTGCAGATGCCGCAGGCAAGGAAAAGCTGACCATTCAACCGCTAACGAAGAAGAAACCGGCGGCCGCTCCCTATTTCCGCGATTATGTACGTTCTCTGGCGACTGATAAGCTGGGGATCTCGGAAGAACAATTCGACGAAGGCGGCATTCGGATTTACACGACTCTGGATAAAAAAGCGCAGGACATCGCAGAACGTGTTGTCACCAAACAGCTCGCTGATAAACCGGATCTGCAAGCAGCCCTCGTCGCCATCGACCCGCGAACCGGTGAAATTAAAGCGATGATCGGCGGGCGCGACTACGCTGAGAATCAGTTCAACCGCGCTCTCTCCAATACAAGACAGCCGGGGTCTTCCTTTAAACCGATCGTCTATATGGTTGCCCTGCAAAATGGTTACACGCCAGTTACGCTGGTGAAAAGTGAACCAACGGTGTTCACTTACGATGAAGGACGGCAGAAGTACACACCGAGAAATTTCAATGACCAGTACGTCAACGCCAATATTGATATGCGCCAAGCCATTTCGAAATCGGATAACATTTATGCCGTACACACGATTCTGGATGTTGGCCCCGCGAAGGTCATCGACTTAGCCCGCAAGCTTGGCATCGATTCTCCGATGAAGCCTCTGCCATCGCTAGCTCTAGGGTCGTTCCCTGTCAGCCCCTTCGAGATGGCCTCCGCCTTCGGGACGATTGCCAATCAAGGCATTCACCATGAGGCGACGGCGATTGTGCGGATTGAAGATGCCAGTGGGAATGTCTTATATGAAGCAAGTCCGAAGACTGAGACCGTGCTTGATCCTGCTGTTGCTTATGTGATGACGAATTTGATGGAGAGTGTGTTCGAGGAAGGCGGCACAGGAAATCGGGTTGCCAGCACCATTAAGCGGCCGATTGCCGGCAAAACCGGCACAACGGATACCGATGCGTGGTTGGTCGGCTTTACACCAGAGCTTGCGACAGCTGTCTGGGTCGGCTATGACAAGAACCGGGATATCTCTACGGTGGAATCCCATCTGGCTTCACCGATTTTCGCCGAGTTCACGGAACAAACCTTGGAGGCGATCCCGCCTAAGCTATTCCCTGTACCCGAAGGCGTCAACAGCGTTTATATTGATCCGGTGAGCGGTAAGCTATCCAATGAAGATTGCCCGAATGCCCACCTGGAGACATTTCTTGCCGGCACGGAGCCAACGACGTATTGCACAGGCAAGCCTGCGAAGCCCGCTTCGGGCGATGATCATAAAGGCACGCCAAAAGGTCAAAACGGCTCCTGGTGGAACGATCTCAAACGTTGGTGGAACGACTGATCCGACCAGTTCCAGTAAACACAAAAAGGCAGAACTAAGCGCGTCTTAGTCTGCCTTTTTGCTGTCCTAGTATATGAGGTAACATACACTAGGGTCTAGTATACTCGGTTCACCATTGTGTAACAATGGATGACACATAATGTTCATATTCTCAAATCAAGCCCCGAATTGATTAAGATAGCGCATCTTTCAGCACTTGATCCGAGCGATTCCACCATTCTTCGTTGTGGCTGATCAGCTGTTTTTTGAGCGCGGCCTTCTCCCCGTCTGACAAACCTTCGAGGATGAATTTGCGTTTCATCGCGCCATCCATTTTGTTCACATGATCCGCTAGGATTTTCCATCCACGACGTGCTTCTGTATCGACCAACATTTCACATGCGGACATCCCGGCATAATAAGCGCCTTCTTCCGTGCGGTCTACCGCAACCCACACAATCCAGGCTTTGCGGCCATTGGGCACATCTTCTTTGTTCGTCGAGAATTTGATGCCTTTCTCAATTTTACTCTTCGCATGAAGGGTACCTTCATCCAGGTAAGCTTCATCGCCATCAATAATGACACCCGACACATTGCTTAAATCGATCGCTCCGGCACCAAAGCCTTTGTGATTCACTTTGGAGCTTACTATATTTAAGGCCAGCTTCTTTTTATCCGCTTCCATAAGGGCACCATCCACTCTTCGTAATAATAAAATGACACTTTGCTTCATTGTAGCGAAAGTCACCCCTCAGAACAAGGGCGAGATCGCCAGATCCCCAGAATGGCCGTCTATACCGCCTTTTTCAACAATTCTTTTCCACTCGCAGAAATATTCCCTAGGTTGTCTACATATACATGCTGTAGATGCTTGTTAGGCGGGGTGAATCTATTGAGTGTTCTATTCAAAAACCGCAAGGTACAATGGTTCGTTGTCATGCTCCTTGCAGCAGGCGCTGTCTTGCTGTCTGAAACTTTGCTCCCATCTGCAAGTAGACTGGCGGTTCCGGTCATCTCCAAAGAAGAACCGTCTGCTCCGGCGCCGGACATGCAGCCTGCTGATAGCGGCAAACCATTGGATAATCAAACAACGGCGCCACTTAGTTACCGCATTGCGGAGTATCACATGAACGTTGCCTATACACCGGAATCAAGACAGCTCCAAGGGCAACAAACGCTAACATGGGAAAACCCGGGATCCGTTCCTGTACAAGAGCTTTACCTTCATCTGTATCCGAATGCCTTCGCGTCCAAGAAAACGACGTTCATGCGCGAATCCGGCGGGAAGCTGCGACAAGATGAAGCCCGGACAGGCACCAGCGGCAGTATGGACTTGCTATCCGTTAAAACCATGGATGGCGAAGATCTTAGTCCCCGAATGACGTTCGTTCAACCGGACGACGGCAATAAAGACGATCATACGCTGCTCAAAATTCCGCTGCCAAAGCCGGTAGGTGCTGGTGAACAAGTGACGATCAAAACGGAATTCCTCGTCAAGCTGCCTGCTGTTTTCGCCAGAATGGGCTATGTCGACGATTTCGTAATGGCAGGGCAATGGTTCCCTAAGGTTGCTGCCTATGAACGGGCAGGAACAAGGGGGCGCACGGAGCCGGGCTGGAATCTCCATCAATACCATGGCAATTCTGAGTTTTATGCCGATTTCGGCTTGTACGACGTGAAAATCCAAGTACCGTCGAACTATACGGTAGCGGCGACCGGATTCCCTGTTAAACCGGCAGTAACGGATAAAGGTATGAAAACGTATCAGTTCTACGCGGATGATGTGCATGATTTTGCCTGGTCCGCGTCGCCGCATTTCGTTTATGTGGAAGAGCCCTTCTCGACGCCGCAAATTCCCGGCGTGAAGATTAAGCTGTACCTCGATCCCAACCATCAGGATTTGAAAGACCGCTATATGAATGCAGCGAAAAAAGCCCTTACCCGCTACAGCCAATGGTACGGAACGTATCCGTACTCGACGCTGTCAGTCGTGGTGCCTCCCCCTGGCGGCAATGGCGCTGGCGGCATGGAGTACCCTACGCTCGTCACCGCGTGGGGAGCCGACGACAAAACGCCTGATCTGGAACTGGAACGCGTCGTTGTACACGAGATTGGCCATCAGTACTTTTACGGACTTGTCGCCAGCAATGAATTCGAGGAAGCTTGGCTCGATGAAGGCTTTACCTCCTATGCGGAGGACAAGGTCATGGAAATGGATTATGGGGTTTCCCCTAATCTGCCGGTCGAGTCCAGCTATATTACTTCCCCTAATACATTGAATCAGAATGCATGGGCCTACACCGGACATGATCAGTATGCGGAAAATGTGTATACACGGGGGAAACTCGTGCTGAAAGCTATTGAGAAACAAGTCGGTACGAAGACGATGGACCGCATCATGCGCACCTACTTCCAGAAATGGGAGTTCAAACACCCTTCGACGAAGGATTTTCAAAATGTCGTTGAGGACGTGACCAAAACCAAATGGGATGACTTCTTTAATGACTATGTGTATGGCGCGATGATGATGGATTACTCCGTGGAGAGTATCCAAGTGAAAGCCAGCGGAATGAAAGAGAAGCCTTCCTATGACAGCACGATTGTTATTTTTAAGAAAGGCGGCAATTCACCAGAGGTTCCTATCCACTTCCATTTCGCTGACGGCACCTCGCTCGACAAAACGTGGGATGGCAAGGAAAGCCGGATTGAATTCAAATTAACCCACACGGCACCCGTAGACTGGGTTCGCATTGATCCTAAGTATTCACTCATTCTAGAAAACAAGCACATCAACAATTATCTGCAAACGGAAGTGAATCCGAAGTGGAAAATCCGTTGGAATCTCGGCATCATTCAATTCTTGCAAGCCATTTTCGGCTGGGTTTCCTGGTAAAGCACAACTCTTAAGGAGGGACCACCATGACATCCTATCTCAAATCCGGCTTAAGGGCAGCTTTCGCGCAGCCTTTCGCCACGATCATCTTGTTCGTGTATCAAATGGGCTGGAGCATTCTGCTCTATAAGCTGGTGCAGGGGGTGCTTGTCCCTCTTATGCACCGCTTTCCAGGCGGTCAGCAGCCCAAAGAAGCGCTGCAGGTGTTCCTGGCTGAAAGCCAGTTTCAGCTCATGAAAACAGATCTGAGCCATTCCTATCTCTGGTGGCTCGGAGCTCTGCTGGCGCTGCGCATGCTGCTCACGCCGGTGCTCAGCAGCGGCGTTTATTACTCGCTCACGCATTCCGAACAAAATGCCGGCTATCGCTTCTTCCGAGGCATCAAGGTGCTGACGCTCCCTTTCCTCCTTGCGTATATCACGCGAATTGCGCTTACCTTGCTGCCGCTCATCTGGCTGCTGCCCAAGGCGCAAACAACCTTGGCGCACAGCACATCTTATGAGCAGGCTGCCCTGCAGCTGCTGCCATGGTTCATCGGCATGCTGGTTTATGGATTTCTCTTTCATCTACTCTTCATGTATGTGCAATTCGCGCTTGCCGGCCATCTGGGTGTTCTCTCCACCGTCATTACCTTTATTCGCTATTCGTTTCCTATTGTCGGACTGGCGCTCCTTCTTTTGCTTAGCTCGGGACTATTGGCAGGGCTCACCATTACGGCTACTTACCTATGGGCAGGTCTGGTAGCGCTAATCATTTATCAGCTATTCCCACTTTTCCACATATTCCTGCAAATTTGGGCGATCACGTCACAATTCAAACTGCTTTCCGCCAAATTGAACGGTTAAAATCAACAAAAAAAGCTTATACTGACTTAAATTTCCTCATTCCTCAGCGAATGGGGATTTTTTTGTCTGTTTAGCTTTGTTTTCCACACTTTTTCAAAAGAAATCGTTCCTAAAAAGAGGAATTTAGATCTTTATGACGAATTACAAGGACTAGCATCAAAAAAACCAAATATTTCATGCCGAATTCCCCATTTCATGGGGAAACGGGGGAACCACTACCCGGGTGAATTGATCTTGCAAGACAGGGATCATAGGGAACCTTCAACCGAACCCTCCAGCTAACCTCGTAGGCACCGGAAGGAGACAAGCAGTTGAAAAAGATTGTAGCTCTTGTTTTTAGTCTTGTTTTGTTTTTGAGTGTAGCTTTAGGAAGTGTATCAGCGTCACAATCTAAGTTGGATGAAACGGTTGACGGATTGCTCGGTGTTCCGTACAGAGATGCGGGAACGACAACAAAGGGCTTTGATTGCTCTGGATTCACCGCATACGTTTTCGACCAGTTCGGCATTGACCTTCCTCATAGTTCATCTGCTCAAGATAAAGAGGGCTTCTGGGTTGACAAAAGTGATCTTCGCAAAGGTGATCTTGTGTTCTTCAACACAGGTGGCAAAGGTATTTCTCACGTAGGTATCTACCTTGGAAACGGTGAATTCATTCATTCCGCGTCCAATGAAGGTATTGTGAAAAACAAACTAAGCGAATCCTATTATGCGAAACGGTATGTATCCGCCAGACGCGTTCTGTGGGATGATATCTACAATCAGCTGACTGCTGAATCCAAGTAATTTTCCTGTAATACTATGAATAAAGCCTGGACAAGCCTCAGCTCGAAAGAGCCGCTTTCCAGGCTTTTATTCTTTCTGGAGGCCTAGTCTATAATGAAATTATTCCTACATCGGAAGGATTTGCGGGTAGATGATCTGGCTGCATTCAACTACTTGTTGAGCAGTAGCGAACCTAGTCTGCATATGCTCATTCTCGATCCGTTTTTACTGCGCCATTCTAGACATGAAGCCCATAGCGGCAAGCAATTTCTGCAGTATGTGAGACGGTTGATGAACCTTTATAAGCAGTATGGCAAAACGATCTATGTGGTATACGGAGAGCCGGAAGTTGTTCTTGAACAAGTGCTGCACAACGCACCGATTGATGAGGTTATCGTACATAGGGATTTCACGCCTTATGCCAAAACACGCGATCGGAAGCTTCGTGAAGTCGCTCGAGCACGAGGTGTATCGTTCACAGAATTCGTTGATCACACCTTGGCTGATTTAGCCGATTTCCAGATTTCCTCTGGCAAAAGCGGTCCTTACAAAGTTTATACCCCCTTTTATAAAAAGCTAAACACCTACTTGCAAACTTTTTATCGTCCTTCTTCGCCGCTTCATCTGGGTGATTTGTCGACGGTGGATCTCGCCCAGTTGGAGGGCAGCCAACGCTTATTGGAGCTCATCCAAAGCTGGGTTCCCCCTTTCTCTCTCGAAGATTATATGCCTGCTGAAAATCCCATAGAATCCCTGGACGATTTCCTAACGGACCATCTCCCCTTCTATGCGGCGCGGCGCGACTATTACGCTTACGATGGCACAAGCTCGCTAAGTGCCGCGATTAATGCAGGCGCCATCTCGATCCGCAAAGTTTACGAGGCAGTCATGGAGCAGGAACATTCGGCCGCATGGGTGCGCCAACTGGTGTGGCGGGATTTCTATTTGTATCAATCCATCTATGATGAGAACTTTTTCGGCTATGAGAAGACGTTTGACTTCACCAACCTCAGTGATCGGCATTTCGAGGCTTGGCGCAAAGCTGAAACCGGCGTGCCCATCATTGATGCGGCGATGACAGAGCTCAATGAAACCGGCCGCATGCCCAATCGACTGCGGATGATTACAGCCATGTTCCTCACGAAGAACTTGCTGTGTCCATTTACGTTAGGCGAGCAGTATTTCCGCTACAAACTCAGTGATTACGACAATACCCTTAACCGCGGTGGGTGGTTATGGTGCGCCTCTTTGGGCTTCGATGCGTCGCCCTATTTCCGCATTATGAATCCCGTGACGCAATCGATCACCTATGATCCGAGCGGCCAATACCTGCGCAGATGGCTGCCGCAGATGGCCGGACTAAGCGACAAGCAGATTCATCAGCCTCAAGCCCATGCCATCGTTGATCTGAAGCAGTCCAGAGCAGCCGCGATCGAGGTTTACAAGCATATTTTGAAAAGTAAACCTACCGTTGAGCTCGGTGGCTCTGAGGATGGATAACCTCTGCCAAAACTGTAACTTGACATCACATGTAAGCCATTCTATAATAACGGCATGTCGTTTTCTAGGGTTCCGCGGCGCTCATCCGCCGGTCTGGTCCGAGAGAAAACACGCAGCGAATACGCTGTGGTCACGGAGGGAGAAAAGCCCGGGAGTCTTATCGCGATGCGATAGCTTCCGGGCTTTTCTCTGTCTGCTTATTTTATTTTACGAAAAGGAGTGGTTTATCATGGCTTGGTTATTTCTCGTTATTGCTGGTGTTTTTGAGGTGGTTTGGGCCATCTCGCTGAAGTTTTCCAACGGTTTTACGCGTTTGGTCCCTTCTGCGATTACCTTGGCTGGGATGGTCGTCAGCTTCTACTTTCTGGCTGCTGCAACCAAAACCCTTCCGATTGGCACCGCTTATGCGGCTTGGACCGGAATTGGCGCTGTCGGCGCCATTATCATTGGCACACTGTTTCTCGATGAACCGATCAGCCTCACTCGAATTTTGTTCATGATCCTTATCTTGGTGGGTGTTCTCGGCCTTAAATTTACTTCTGGTCATTAAGCCCCAATCTTTCTATCAAACATAGAATACTCTCGAAAAGCGCAGGTATGCCCAAAGCAAAAGCCTTGCTGCTGTATCATGCGCGAGTCAAGAAACATAGCCTATCAGGGGCAGGTCGTCTTGTTGCTCAACCCACCGTTTCGATTGGAACTGATAATTCCTGGTTCAACGCCCAGATCATAGCTCGCAACCTGAGCAATGAAACGGCTATCGTCTCAACACGCTTCTCAATTTCACAGCGCAGAAACATTCTCGCCGCTTCCCTGTTCCTTTCTGTCGATAACTACGCCACTGTCATCATCAATGGTGTGCCGCTCGTGTATGACGCGCCTCAGAATACACCAGCTTTCTACAATACCGGACGCAGCTTCAATATCCGTCAGTTCCTCCGCCGGGGCCGTAATGACATCGTTATTATCGCCTTTAATGCGAACGGACAGCGGACTGTTGATAATCCTGCTGGTGTAGCCGCAAGGCTCGATATTCGACTTAGTTCTTTGATTAATTGACCGGGCTTATGCCTGGTCTTTCATTTTCAATACCATAATGGTGTGGGAAATTAATGTGGACGATTATTAATCCAATTATTATTATTATTATTATGATAGCGAAAATGCTAATTATTGGTTAATGATCAACTATCTTCTAAATCTTAATTGGATTGAAATACAGAGAGTAAGTGCGTAGTAAATAGACGGAGGCTCCCTATGTTTTTTATTAGTGATCCTCGACATTATATAGGCGCTTAATGGGCAGTTAAATGTAGTGATATCTTCTTGATTAAGTAGGGTTACAACGAAGAAGGTTTGCCAGATAGAATCTCTGCGTAACAATTCGCCTGCTGTGATAGAATTGAGAGAAATTGCTTTTAGTCTATACCGGAAGGGAAATTGCTGATGAAATCTTTGTCCTATAACAGGGGTTATATGGCCGTGAGTATTGCTCTGAGCTATGTCTGCATTCAAATGCTTCCCGATGCGCCTGCAGCCCGGTGGGCGGCGATCGGACTATGTCTCTTGTATGTCGCGGGGCTAGGCGCCGTTTTTAAGCTCTCTTCGCTACGCGCCCTGTCTCTGGTATTTGCCTTGCTATATGGTGCGGCGCTCGCTTACGGATTTTTCTTCAAGGATCAGATTTCCCTGCTCTTAATCCTGCAGGGGTTTCTTACCAGCTTTATTGCCCTCAAACTGCCGGACTGGCTTTCTGCACTAGAAGCAGGGACTTTCCTGATGATTACCTTTGTCCTGCTCGTTTATGATCGAGACTATACATGGGTGTCGCTACTTAGGCAGGAACTGTTCATTCATATCGGTTTGTACGCTTTGCTGCGCATGGTTCGGATCAATCGGGGTCGGGATATAGAAAGGATGGAGCACGCAGAAGAACAGCGTCGTAATGCGGAGGAGCTGACCGTTGTCCACGCCGAACTTGCGCAGACGCATGACAAGCTTCGGCGGGCGCACGAGGAACTTGAGCGGGCGACGCTGCAGTCGCTGCGTTATGCGGTGCTCGAAGAACGGAGCCGGATCGCCCGGGATATTCACGACAGTATCGGGCACCGGCTGACGTCTGTCATTGTGCAGCTCCAGGCCTTGCCTTACGTGCTGAGAAACAATGAAGCTAAGTCGGCGGAAATCGTGAAAAATGTGCTAGGGGTCGCACGCAGCTGTCTGCAGGAGGTACGCACGGTCGTGCACAATATGGGCGTGGATGAGACTGGGGCGGGAGCCGTTTCGCTGCACAGTCTAGTGCAGCAGACCACATCATCATTTGATCTGGACATTCGTCTGGACCTGGACGAAAGCGAAGATCAGGATACCTGGCCGCTCGATACTGCCGTCGTGCTGTACCGCTGTCTTCAGGAGGCGCTGACAAACACCATCCGCCATGCGCAAGCGAAACGGGTTGAAGTTTCTATAAATCGGAGCGGAGAAGGTATAATGCTTCATTACCGCGATGACGGAGAGCTTGCATCTGGCAGTGATTTGCATGAAGGCTTCGGGCTTAACGGCATTCGCAAGCGCTGTGCGGAGGCGGGAGGACGTTGTGAGATCGGAGCGCAGGAACCACACGGTTTCGGCATGAATATTTGGCTGCCTCTGGCAGCACTGAAGGAGAAAGAAACGTATGGATAAAGCGCGTATTTTGCTGGTGGACGATCAACCGCTCGTCAGGCAGGGCATAAAATATATTATTGCGGCACAGTCCGACATGGAGGTGGCCGGCGAAGCGCGCAACGGTCTCGATGCTGTGAAACTGGCGCAGGAGACAATGCCGCATCTCATTCTCATGGATGTGCAGATGCCAGAGTTAGACGGGATTGAAGCAACCCGGCGTATTCTGGCGCAGCAGCCGGACTGCCGGATCGTCATTCTGACAACGTTCGATACAGAAGAGTATGTTTATGAAGGGATTCGTGCGGGAGGAATCGGCTACCTCCTCAAGGACACGGAACCGGAAGAGCTGCTGATGGCCATCCGCGCCACGCTGCGAGGCGAGGCCATCTTCCGGACCGCACTTGCCGCAAAGCTGATCGGGCAGGTATTTCAGAAACAGCAGGCAGATGCCACTGCGAAAGCCGGCGTTGAAACATCGGAACACGGAGGAGACACAGATGGAGACTTGTCTTTGATCCAGACTTTTACCAACCGTGAATTAGAGGTGCTCCAGCAGATGGCCTACGGCCTGCGAAACGAAGAAATTGCCGCGAAGCTGTTTGTCAGCGAAAGCACAGTCAAAACGCATGTCCACCGTATTCTGCAGAAATTTGACGTCCAGGATCGTACGCAGGCGGTCGTCTACGCTATCCGCAATGGAATCGTTAAGTAGGTATTTCTCATGAACAAGGGCCGGTAAATGCCGGTTCTTTTTTTATGGATACAGGACTATTTAAAACAATCATTCACTCGTCTATCCACCTGCAGATTGATTCGCGCGGACAGCAGAATCCATCCACCGATGGACGCGGTGCCTCCTTAAGTCCGGTAAGATGAAGACATCCCAAAACGAAACAACAACCAAGGAGGAACTCAATGAATGACAACTAGTATCTGGATTTCCATCATCGCCACTTTTGCAGTAATCGTACTCAGCACTTTCGGACGCAAATCCTTTAACGGCATTCGTCTTCTAATTCCTGTCGGCATCCTCGGATACTTCGGCGCCACTTACCTGAAGGATGTACCGACCGGCGGCAACAACGGCTGGCTTCTTGCAGCATCTACCCTGTTCGGCGCTCTGATCGGCGCCGTGCTGATTGGCCTCGCCAGTGTCGAACGTGATGACAAAGGTAAAACGTATGTAACAACCGGTATTGCTAGCGTTGCCGTAATGGCAATTGTTTTCATTCTGCGTATTTTACTGGTCGAATGGGTAACACATCATCTGGAGAAGGCTTATCTCTATTCGGTTGAGCATCATTTTGACCTGAATTTAATTGCACCGGCATTCGTCCTGATGGCTATAGCCATGGTAGTGGTTCGAATCGGCGGTGTAGTTGTTAAAGTAAAGCGAGTAAAAATCGGAGCGGAGCTCCAGGATCAGCGCGTGTTAAGCTGAGGAATGAAATCCGTTAGTGTATCAGTTAGTTCCGGCACCATGTATGTATTTGTGTACTCTATATCACCATCACTATAGCGGCAAAGCAAAAGCCCGCGCTTAACGCGGGTTTTCTTCACATCTACTCCATTTTTTTCAGTAGCAGCGAGCATTAGGATTCTCCTCAAAACTAACTATTCATTCCGATTTTGATATGCAGCCTGCTCTGTGCGGGATTCTTGATGGGGCAGAAATAGGTCTGATCGGGAAGGGTGGCAAAGCCGCTTTTATGCGATAGCCCGCTATCGACCGGAAGGATGACCCCTGTAATGAAGGAAGCGTGATCACTAAGCAGCCAGGCTAATTTGTTATTTCAGCAAATACGTGAACAAAAGGGAGTAGGTGAAGCACTTAACGAAGCAGCGGCTTCATTAGGAATTGATCTACCTAAAACAGTTGCTCTAACGTTCTAGCCGTGGTACTGTATACATACAGGTTAATTGTCGTGGAAACACGAAATCACAGGTTGAGAAAAGCTACTGGAAACGGGGCTTTTTTCGTTTTTATATTATGAATATTTTAGAAAAGTTCTTGCGAAAGCAAGGGCTTTTTTACTTATAAATAAAAACAAAAAAGCCTCTGCGTATTACACGTCAGAGGCTTGATCACAATAAGCTGAAGGCTCTTCTTTCTTAATAGAGTTAATATAAGAAATAATCAAATCGATAAAACCACTCGCTGCCTGTCCCAAATATTTATCTTTATGATAAACAATTCCTACTTCTCGGATGAGCTTTGGGTTTACGATTGGAATGATGAGTAAATCCTCATAGTGATACATCTCGATTAATGTTTTAGAAAGAATTGTGGCCCCTATCCCGGACCTGACTAAATTAAATAAAGAATCGATCGTTGTTGTTTCAATAAATGGCTTTATTTCTAGACCTGCATTTCGACAGGTGGAGTCAATCAGTTGCCGGCATCGGTGTGTTTCAGGAAACATCACAATAGGCGTTGTAACTAATTCCTCTAAATTAATTTGAGCATAGCTGGCCAAAGGATGGTTGGCGGTAGTCACGAAAAAGAACGCCTCTCTATAGAGAGGCTTAACCGCCAGTTTATCATGTTCTACAGGTAAAATGGAAATAGCAAAGTCCAGTTCATTTTGCAGGACACGTTCAACAATGTCTTCATTCGTAATCAGCTTTATGCGTATATTTGGAAAATTGCGATGATAATCGATTAAAAGTGATGAAGCGAGTTCATTCAATTCTCCCGGCAAAGCGCCAATCGATAAAGTGCCGCGTTCAACTTTCTGCAGTTCTTGAATTTGCTCGCGTGCACTTGTCAAAGATCTTATAGCTTTATGGGATTGTTGGTACAAAATCATACCTGCTTCTGTAATCATCGTCTTTTTACCGATTCGATCAAACAAGCGAACACCAAGTTCGTTCTCAAGTGCCTTTATTTGATGACTTAACGTAGGCTGTGTAATACCAAGCTTATCTGCGGCCCGAGTAAAATGGAGTTCTTCACAGGTCGTCATGAAATATTCTAGCTGCCTTAATTCCATCCTCATTCACCTCCGGTTTCTTCATTATACCGCTACAACCGATGTCTTTTCACCCTTGTAAAAGCTTTCCGTTGAACAAATTAATGAGCGTCCGAATAAGTAAAACGATGATGACAATCGTTAAAATCAAAAGGATCAACGCTGCAATAACTTTTAATGGCCACGTATTCACATGTATCGCATATTTTAAAGCGGCATTACTAAGTGCAGCCATAGGAAAGCTAACAGCCCACCACGATGCGCCAAAGGTAACGGATTTCTTAAATACTTTAAAAGCAAGCACGATAAAGAGGAAAAGACCGAAATAAAACAATACGGCTGCAAAGTTATCAATCCGCTGCATGAAATTACTATAGCCCAAAAAACCTACTTCAAAAGGTGCGATCAAAATAATCATCGAAGGCATCAGGCCAATGCCTAGCGCCTCATGATGGATTAAACGATTGATAATCAGCGGCAAAAATAGGAGTGCGGCAAAACCACCAATGGCAAGACTCATTAAATTGACTTCATGCGCCCAAGCAAAGGGCATTGTTCCTCCTGTTACCGCAATATCTAATACGCCTACGCAGGGAATTAACCAGGCAGGAACCGCATGGGATGGATCCAATTTACCTTTAAGCAAGCGGGATATGATAATGTAACTTAACGCTAATGCGAGAATCATACCTATTATCCAAACAAATTCACTAAGAACTTTCTGATACGGATTCAAAATAGATGACAACAGCAAAATCGCAATGGGTATGGTACCGAAAAAGTTTCCCACAATCGGATGAGTGAACTCTGCTGCTACCTTCTGAGGATAACGAATCCCTTTCACCAGGAATCCTATGGAAAGTAGAATGAATACGATAATGGCTATGGCTGCTGTCAGATCAGCTAATACAGCAGACGTGTGAAAGAGTTCGTGGGAAAGTCTCCATGATGAAGAAAAACCTGAAATCCCCATTACAGCGGCGAATAAATTCACCGGCAAGTATTGAATGGATCCGATTTTGCCTATATTCTGTTGCTTGGTTGCTGTCAATTCCATGCTGCTCACCACTTTCGAATCATATAGTCTTCCAAACACTCTTCGTAAACATGCCAGTAATGTTTGTTATTGTTTGTTACTGACAAGAGGACAATACATGTGAAAACCTCACTATTACGTTGTACAGCAATTATAATAAATCAACAGATCACCCATCAATGTTCATTTTTCTATCATAATGATGCACAGTTTCTATCGTCCATTGAAGATAAAAAGGCTGCTCCCCTGGTTTGCAACCTGGGGAGACAGCCTTCTGATTTAAGTGCTAAACTGCGCTTGGTGCAAGCGGCTGTAAACCCCGCCTACCGCGATGAGTTCCTCGTGCCCGCCTTGCTCGGTAATGCCGTGCTCCGTCACGACGACGATGCGGTCGGCATTCTTGATCGTCGCCAGTCGGTGCGCGATGACTAATGTCGTGCGCCCCTGCGACAGCTCGGCGAGCGACTGCTGAATCGCTGCCTCTGTCTCTGTGTCGAGCGCCGATGTCGCCTCATCGAGGATGAGTATCGGCGGATTCTTCAAGAACATCCGCGCGATCGCAAGGCGCTGCTTCTGACCGCCGGACAGCTTGACGCCGCGCTCGCCGACAATCGTATCCAGTCCCTTAGGCTGCGACTGGATATAGCCTACGAGCTGCGCGCGCCGCGCAGCATCCCAGATCTCCACGTCCGTCGCGCCCAGCTTGCCGTACGCGATGTTCTCCCGCAGCGTGCCGGAGAACAGGAACACATCCTGCTGCACGATGCCGATTTGGCGGCGCAGCGACTCCAGTTCGATACCGCGAATGTCGCGGCCATCGATGGCAATGCTGCCCTCGCTTACATCGTAGAAGCGCGGCAGCAAGCTGCAAATCGTTGTCTTTCCTGCACCGGACGGGCCGACGAAGGCAATCGTTTCTCCAGCTCGAATGGATAAGTTGATATCATTCAACACCCTAGCCTCATCGCCGTAGCCAAAGGACACCGAATCAAACGTAATTTGACCATTCAGGTGGTCCATTTTCACCGCATTCGGTCGGTCGGAAACTTCCGGCTCCGTATCGATGACTTCGACGTACCTTCTGAAACCAGCGATTCCTTTGGGATAGCTCTCAATGACATTGTTAATTTTCTGAATCGGACCCAGGAATACATTCGTTAAGAGGATAAAGGCAATAAACTCACCATAGCTAATCTGCTTGTCAATGACAAACCAAGTTCCGCAGATGAGGACGAATACCGTAACTAAACGCATCAAGATGTAGCTTAACGAAATATTCCAAGCCATGATTTTATAAGACAGCAGTTTGGTCAAACGGAACCGTCCGTTGTTCACTTCAAACAACTTTCTCTCGTACGATTCATTCGCGAACGCCTGAACCACACGAATCCCGCCAATATTGTCCTCGACTCTCGCATTGATATCAGCCAGGTCGCCCATCATACGGCGGAACGTTTTGGTCATTTTCTGATTGAAGAAGACCGCAATCCACAGCAAGAATGGCACGATAACGAACGTCAACAGCGCCAGCTTCACATTAATTTGCAGCATCAGCAGCAAAGCACCGATCAGCGTCATCACCGCGATAAACAGATCTTCCGGCCCATGATGCGCGACTTCACCAATTTCGAGCAAGTCGTTGGACATACGTGACATCAATTGGCCTGTTTTGTTATTGTCATAAAACCGGAACGACAGCTTCTGCAGATGATCGAACATCTTTTTACGCATATCCGTCTCAATATTAATGCCCAGCTTATGTCCCCAATAGGTCACAACGAAATTCAGCACGGTGTTTATCCCATAAACAGCAAGCAGCCCCGCACAGGCCCATATAATCCAGGACCAATTGCCAGCAGGAAGCAGCTTGTCTACGACTTGATTAACAGCAAGCGGGAACCCCAGTTCGAGAAGTCCAGCCACAACCGCACAGGTGAAATCCAAAATAAACAAGTGTTTGTAGGGCTTATAATATGAAAAGAAGCGTTTTAACACGTGTCCCCACCTCCCATCGACTATTATACCTGAAAGGGTAGTAAAAAGTGGAATATTTTAGTTTGCGCGCAGCGAACCTCTCTATCATGGTGCTCTAATAAATAGGCTTCTGTCGGAGGACAGGTATCCCCTACTTTCATATATATAGATGAACAGCATCTTGTGTGTGGAGGTATCGACCTATGCTCAGTAACTCGTTAGACACACGAACGGCAATATTCCTTGCAGCTATGTGCAGCCAAGGCTATCAACTACTTGAATATGGACCAGAAAGCATTGTTTTGCCACAACGCTATCGGTTGGTCACTTCTTTTGCAGCGAACTCTATTCTGAGTAAAAAAGAACTGTTCGGCTTCATTGCCGAATCGGACGGGCAAATCGTCATCGTCTTCCGCGGCACGCACTCCACATCCGACTGGATCTCTGACAGTATTGCCAGACAAATCGTGTTCCCATATGCCAAAGAGGGCGGACTTTCCCATAAAGGGTTTACTGATATTTATGAGTCGGCTCGCAAGCAAATCCTTGCCGCGCTGCGCAAACTCTCTGCCGACAAAACCCTTTACATCACAGGACACAGTCTCGGCGGAGCCCTTGCCGCTCTCTGTGCGGCTGATTTAGCCACTAACACCAAATTCAAGTCGCCATCCGTCTACACCTTTGCATCTCCACGTGTCGGAAATCCGACATTCGCGGAACTATTTAACCGCCGAACAGGTCCTCATTATCGCATTTACAATACCAACGATATCGTCCCTGATCTTCCACCCGTCATCTATAAATCCTTACGAACCGACAAGATCTATCACTACCTTCATGTGAAAAAGGCAGTCGAACTCACCTTCCAAGCAGGCTCTGTTGCTGCGAACCATGCCATCGGCAATTATTTTGCCGAGTTGACGAAGTTGGACCCTCGCTACACGCAGCGGCTATGCAGTCAGAACCCGGGATTCTGCCCGAATGCTTAACCTGAACATCATCGATCAGCCCCGCTACATGCCAACCATCCGGTGGAACAAGCCGGAAAAGGGGGCTTTTTTTACGCTCAACCAGGTCTGGTCTTCCAGAAATATTTCTTTGTACGACCTTCAAACCCTGACAGACTATTGTCAGGGTTGCTTCTTTATAATCAAGTTATACCAAACATTGAAATAAAGAAGGGAATGGATGAAAGATGAAATCAAAAAACCAAACCGGATTCATTCTAGCCGGACTCCTGCTAGCTATCCTAATGGCCTCGATGGATAATACGATTGTTGCAACAGCAATGGGCTCGATTATCGCTGACCTTGGAGGGCTCGATAAATTTGTATGGGTCACATCCGCTTACATGGTTGCTGAAATGGCCGGCATGCCGATCTTCGGCAAGCTGTCGGATATGTATGGACGCAAGCGATTCTTTATTTTCGGAATTATCGTGTTCATGATCGGTTCTGCTTTATGCGGGACAGCGACCTCCATCGTCCAACTGAGCTTGTATCGGGCCATTCAAGGGATAGGCGGCGGGGCATTAGTGCCCATCACCTTCACCATTATGTTCGATGCTGTTAAACCAGAGAATCGCGGCAAGTTGATGGGCTTGTTCGGAGCTGTATTCGGTATGTCCAGCATCTTCGGCCCCTTGCTTGGCGCCTACATGACGGATTATATCAAGTGGGAGTGGATTTTCTATATCAATCTGCCCCTAGGTCTTATCGCTTTCGCCTTGGTTGCTTTCAATTATAAAGAGTCCCTTCAGCATGCCAAACAAAGAATCGACTGGACAGGCGCGTTGACACTGGTAGGAGCAATTGTGTGTCTCATGTTTGCTTTGGAATTAGGTGGTAAGCAGTATGCTTGGAACTCTGCCCCGATCCTTGGTTTATTCGCTGGATTCGTCGTGCTTGCGATCAGTTTTCTCTATGCAGAAACGAAGGCTCAGGAACCTATTATTTCTTTTAAAATGTTCAGAGATCGCCTCTACTCAGCAAGCAATGCCATCGCTATGTTAAGCGGTGCAGCTTTCATTACGGCTTCTGTTTATATTCCAATCTTCATCCAGGGCGTCCTCGGCGGAAGCGCAACGAATTCCGGCCTCGTGCTGCTGCCGATGATGCTCGGGACAGTTGTTACGGCTACAGCAGGTGGAATGCTGATCAGTAAATTTACGTATCGTGCCATTCTGATGTCGACACTCGTGCTTTTACTAATCGGAATAGCACTGCTTACGACGCTTACGCCGGAATCATCACGACTGCTGATCACCCTGTATATGATATTGATTGGTTTGGGGATAGGCGCTTCCTTCTCGGTGCTAAGCAGTGCGGTTATTCAATCGGTTGACCCTAGTCAACGGGGGGCGGCGAGCTCTACCCTCAATTTCCTTCGTTCGCTCGGCATGACGATTGGGATCACCATTTTCGGTATTATCCAAAGCCATTCACTGACCCGGCATTTGACAGATGCCTTCTCCAGTAATGGGCAATCTGCGATGCCAGCAGGGTTGGATTTCAAGGACCCTCATGCACTGTTGGATCCAGCAACCCGCACCCAAATTCCGGGGCAGGCTCTGGAGCAAATCTCGGCGGGACTCTCATCCTCCATTACGCTTACTTTTGCATGGGCGATTATCCCGGCTGTACTGGCTCTTATTGCCGCTTTCGCGATGAGCAGAGAGAAGTTTGTCTTGGAGGCAGAGACAGAGAAGTTCGTGGCTTCGCACTAAAAAAGACCAAGAAGAAGACCAGAACCCACTTGCGGGTCTCTGGCCTTTTTTTGCGAACAGCGATAGGTTCTGTTATTCATCAAAAAGCGACGTAGACAAATACCGTTCCCCCGTATCCGGCAATAGCACGACAATCGTCTTCCCTTTATTCCCAGGCCGCTTCGCAATTTCCGTAGCTGCGAACACAGCAGCACCGGAAGAGATGCCCACGAGCAGTCCTTCGGATTTGGCTAATTCACGCGCTGTCTGTACGGCATCCTCATTGTTAACCGTGACGATCTCATCGACCACCTCTCGGTGGAAATTGTCCGGAATAAATCCGGCGCCGATTCCCTGAATCTGATGCACACCGCGTTTGCCGCCTGAAAGAACCGGAGAATCCGCCGGCTCCACCGCAACAATCTGCGCGGCTGGGTTCCTCTGTTTGAGCAGCTCACCTACACCTGTAATCGTTCCACCCGAACCAACACCAGCGACGAAAATATCAACGTCACCTTCGGTATCGCGCCAGATTTCCTCGGCTGTCGTTCTTTTGTGAATCTCAGGGTTAGCCGGATTGCTGAATTGCTGCGGAATGAAGGAATTCGGCATTTGTGCCGCCAACTCTTCCGCTTTCTTAATCGCCCCAAGCATGCCTTCGGCGGCTGGTGTCAGAACAAGCTCAGCGCCCAGCGCTTTCAATAATTTCCTCCGCTCCACGCTAAAGGAATCCGGCAAAATAATAATCAACCGATACTTCAGCGCCGCCGCCGCAAAAGCAAGTCCAATTCCGGTGTTCCCGCTGGTTGGCTCAATAATCACCGTGTCTTTGTTCAATTTCCCTGAGGCTTCTGCCTCTTTGATCATCGCGAAGCCGATTCGGTCCTTGACGCTGCCCGCCGGATTAAAATATTCCAGCTTCGCCAGCACTCTGGCCTCCAGGTTAAGCTTATTGCTATAGTTCCAGAGTTCAAGCAGCGGTGTATTACCGATTAACTCTGTGAGATTGTTATATATTTTGGTCATGCGATAGCCTCCTCATCTATTAAACCAATGAACTTAGTCGGATAAGTATAGTATACCTGCTGGACGGCGAAAAATTAAATCAATAATGTTGATGAAAGTGTAGGCTATTTTCTTATATATGGGTGGTTTGTTATAATGACTATAGACGAAGAACGTCCTTTTGCCTTTTGGCGAGAGGGCGTTCTTTTTATTTTATTTAAGGAGGCTTAGACGAATGGACTTTGAAACTGCACATCAAGCATTTCTTGCGCTTCATATCGAGCTTAGACAGGGGGAACGAAAGGGGCGTTTAATTAGAGGGCATTCTTACGCGGAAACAAGTTTTCTCAAGCAAGTGTGGTATCCCTTGTTTGGGCATCTAGATGATCTTCATCCCGAATATGAGGTTTATGATTGAAATCGCAAATCACAATTCATCGATTTTGCTTATATAACACCTTTTGGCCGCTTTGGGATTGAATGCGATGGTTACCAGAGTCATGTCAAAGACATGGACCGTGAGAGGTTTAATTATGCGCTTAACCGCGACACGTTTCTAACCGCATTAGGTTGGAAAATGCTTCATTTCTCTTTGGATGATATCCAAAATCGTTCGGAGGTTTGCCGAATGCTGCTGCAAATGGCCCTAGGCCCGAGTATCGCGCGAAATACCCCATTGACGGCCACCACCATCATGGAAAAAGAAGTGCTTCGTCTAGCATGGCAGCTTGGACGGTGGATTCGTCCCAAAGATGTCACCACCAACCTTGGCGTCGATTTCCGAACAGCACGGAAGTGGTTGCACACCTTGGTCGAACGAGGTTGCCTTTCCCCCATCGTCAGAGGAGCGGACGTTCGGCACTATGAATTGAAGGCGGGTTCCTTCGAACATCTATAGGACATAACTAACGATGCTGGAATGTAGCTCCACCTCCGGAGCTCCTAAATCAGCCATTCCACTGGATTTATCCAATGAAAGCTCCCTCTGGAGCGCCTAAATCAGCATTCCATTGGATTTATCCAATGAAAGCTCCCTCTGGAGCGCCTAAATCAGCATTCCATTGGATTTATCCAATGGCCTAGTGGAGGTACTAGAGAATTGCTGACTATAGCGACCACCCTCGCAAATCCTAGTCGAGCGTTGCAGCACCGCCCCATAGCGGTGGTCAACCCACATGCAGAGAAGCGCATCATGGAGCAGCACATGCATTCTATGCTACACTAGCATAAGAATCTATCGTCAGCAGCAAGGGGAATCTACGAGTATGATACTAGTATCTTGGAATGTGAATGGGATAAGAGCATGTGTGAACAAAGGGTTTGTGGATTACGTTCAGCAGAAGGATGCTGATATTATTTGTCTGCAAGAAACCAAGCTGCAAGAGGGACAGATTAACCTCGAACTTGGCGAGGCGTATACACAGTACTGGAACTATGCCGTTAAGAAAGGCTACTCTGGAACAGCTGTGTTCACGAAGGTGCAGCCGATTTCCGTTCGCTATGGGATGGAAGTGGATGAAGAGCCGGAAGGGCGAATCCTGACACTGGAGTTCGAGCAATTTTACCTAGTCACGGTATATACGCCGAATGCGAAACGCGACCTTTCGCGGTTGGACTATAGGATGGAGTGGGAAGATCGTTTCCGCAGCTATCTTCTGCAATTGGATGCTCTGAAGCCCGTTGTTGTCTGCGGAGATCTGAATGTAGCGCACAATGAAATCGATTTGAAGAATGCCAAAGGGAATCACAACAATTCTGGCTTCACCCTCGAAGAACGCGGCAAAATGACGGAACTCTTGGCCGCTGGTTTCATCGATACATTCCGCGCTCTCTATCCGGACCGGACGGATGTCTATTCCTGGTGGTCCAACATGCCTGGGGTCCGGGCACGGAATGTCGGATGGCGCATCGATTATTTCCTTGCCTCCGAACGGCTGCGCCCTCAAATCGTAGATTCGGTCATCGACTGCGACATCTTGGGCAGCGATCACTGCCCTGTCGTTTTAGAACTCGATTGGGCCCGATAGCACCCTATATCCGCACACGCTCTACACCAAAGAGCACCTACCACAGATTAGCGGGTAGGTGCTCTTTGGTCATGGATCCAACTTGCTAAACGTCTTCGTCTTGCTAATCTTCTCACAGAGGATATACATCAAAAAATATATGGGGAATGACCACCAATAGGCCCAATGAACGAGCACATAGTAGCCTAACCATCGGAAGATAGGCTCAGCCACGAAGGAACATAAGGTGGAATAGATAGCTGCTTTGAGGTAGGGCGACCAGCTCGGCTTCATTTGCAAAAGCACCATGACCGCAACCGGAAATAGCGAGAAATCCCATGGCACATAACTCGGAATTGTGGGTATCGCTACCCCCGTGTAATACCAGAGCCCCATTTCACTACCAAGAAAATCCAACCATGATGAGAAAATAATCGCAAAGAAACCGACAAACAATAATCGGCCTGTGCTGTCTTTCTTTCTATATTTGACCCAAAAGATCCAAGGAGCAATGGCTAGAACCCAAGAAAGTATAAAATCCCAATGGAGAAAGGTATGATGATACCAATACGTTAAATATTCTTTGTTAAGATCAGCGATCTTTTTAAAAAACTCGCCGGCTTTTCGAATCTTTTCCTCGCCTTGCAAAGACCCTATCTCCAGTTGCTCCACCCTCCTCTCCATCCTCCATAGCCTATATAGATTTCCCAATATAAGTAATTCCAATTCCGAATTCATCCCAGCAAAATGAATAAGGCTGCGGCTATTTCCTAAGGAAATAACCACACCCCTGTAAATTTAGTACTCGAAGCCCCGATCATACGAAGATCGTCCCCGGCCCCGCATGTAGGATCTAATTGCCTTATACCCATAAAAAGCAAGCAGCATAAGCTCAAGCACCCAAATAATGATTGTCGAGGTATTGCTCGGTTCAATTTGCAAATAGCTGAATTCTGCGAACTGCTTTCTCTCAAACTTATCCGCTACCATCTGCGCAACATGATCAACGATCGGCGCAAAATCTTTCCCAAAGCCCATCTCACTCAGATAGTCCTGAACCTCGAGCTTCAGAATATCGACTTCACTCCACGAAAATGCATAAACCCATTTCATCGTTCCATCCAGCGCGGGACTGAAGCTGACAATAAAATCATTCTTGTTGCCGTTTTGCCAGCGGTCCTGAAGCGCATAGCCGTATTCTCTAGGCTTGTCCGTCCCCACATTAACGAAAATCAGATTCACTTGCTTCCAGGACCGCGTCTTCCCCGGATGATCCGGATCAGGTATATCTTTATTCAGCTTCGTATTCCAAGCAGCCAGGATATCCAAGGCTCTATCTTTGTTAGGAACAGCGCCGACGATACGATCGACTTTAATTAAATCTCTCACATAACCTGGATACGAGGGTAGATCAGTATAGTCTTTGGGATCAAGCTCTGTGTGTTTAAAAAGACTATACGATCCCTTCACCTTATTGGTGTAGATATGTGTAGAAGCTGACGGCATGCCTAGCGGAAAATATTTGGCCAGATCAGCTGTCGAATTAGGAAAGCGATCATTGAAATCAACCTTCCCATCCAAGGATTCGTCGACGGTCATCCAGCCGTTGTCCGAGGTCTGAATTTTGTTCTTCGCCTCGTGGTGTTCCCAATGCCCGCGGTCCTTGGTGCAGCTCTTGCGGCCATGGCTGTCCGTCTCGCAATCTTCCTTGCCCGGAATCCACTCATCCCATTCCTCTTTATGCTCCCAGCCTGTAATCGAACCCGACCAGACTTCCTGATCCAGTGTTCGCCAGTAATAATCCGCTGCAATCACACCGCCAAAGATGAGAGTTGCCACAACCGTAACCCAGACCAAGCGCCACCATCTTCTGCCCAAAAATAGTTCAATCGCAAAACCGACGATCAGAACAAGAAAGAACGCTGCCCAGTATGCCATCTGCTACCTCAGCTTTACTTCATTATCTTTGCCGGTTTGATAAGCGTCACTCGTTCGCTCCGATGTAATGATGAATTTATCCGCATCCATCGTTTGAAAATGAAAAATACTGTTCATCAGGACATGTTTGCGAATATGCGTATTATATTCCCGCACCAGATCTGCGATTTTCTTCTGATTCCTATCGAATTCTGTACGCCCTGCGGAAATTTCATTTTGAAGCTTGGCATACAAATCTTTGTTCATGGTAGGATTCTGTTCCTGCACGATCTTGAAGAGAGCCCCTGTATCGTTGTAACGCCCTGCAATCAAATCGGTATATACCTTTTTGATATCATCGGCTTGCATATCTGTGACTTGCGCCATTTCCTTAAATCGTTTCCACATATTATCGTAGTTCGATTTATTCGATACGTGCTGCGCTTTAATTTGCTCATCTAGGGCAATTGCCGTATTGCGATGGGACCATAACATAGCTGCACTAATAATCGCAATCAGCAGGAAGATCCCCACAAAACCCAAACAACCGATAACCATAATACTGCTTTTATTCCGCATGACTAGAGACCCCTCTGTATAAAATTTCCACTGACACCTATCATTCTAGCATAATCTTTGACAGGATTGATCAAAATTCCACAAAGTTTTTAGCGCCCTCTTCATACCAAAAAAGGGCTGCAGCAGCTTGCGCCGACAGGCGAACTGCTACAACCCTCATGTTACATAGGACCGCTTACCAACCGAAATCGAGAGTCTTCCCCGTTTCCACGTAACTCTTAATATTGCTCAGAATCATCGGCCAACTGGACTGGGTGCTTTCATAAGATGGATGATTGGCCGGCCATTGATCATTCACCAGCGTAAGCTTCGTGCAATTGCCAACGACATCCAACGTAAGCGTCACTCTTGTTTCCAGCTCTGTGTGATTCTCCCGATAAGACGGCCCTGGATGCTCCGTATAGCTCATGCTTTTATTCGTCTCAAAAGCCAATACGGTTCCATAAACATGCACGGTTTCATCCCCCTCATTGCCCGGTCCCACATACGAATAAGGAGCTCCGATTTCGAAGGTAGAGTTCAACACGCTGCCAAAAAAGATCGCTTTGGTCGCTTCCGGCTCAATGAATACCTTCCATACAGCCTCTGGATTCGCATTGATATAAAATTCATATTTAAGATCCATTTCTACTCCTCCATTTATCGCTATTTCATTGCATAAATCTTGCCGAACTGCTAGTCTCAATAGTAGCGTAGAGCGATTGGAATGTATTGTAAAAACGCGACAAATCCATCACCGTTTGGAGGCGTGATTATGACATCTCATGTACATCGAACCGATAAGGGTATTCTGCAAGCTGAGGCCGGCAAGCACAAATTCTCCCTCAACCGATATCAGCCTTCCCCAGATTTGGCCTTATATATCGAGCATTATTGGGTAGTGCGGTGGGACTTACGAGGACAAGATCCCTACCGACAAGTCATTCTATCTTATCCCAACGTGAATATCTCATTCGAACAAGAGCAGCAGGGCATTTATGCCGGTGTGTACGGTGTTCCCAAAACAACCTATGCTCGCCTTTTACAAGATACCGGCATCGTGTTTGGCGTTAAATTCCACCCTGGCGGCTTTTATCCGTTCTGGAAACAACCGGTCTCCTTGCTTACTGGCGAGATCCTTTCCATACAGGAAGCTTTTGGCGTTGAAACAATCGATATGACCCATATGATGTTTGCCATGGAGCATGGCGAGGATATGATCCCCTTGGTGGAACAATTTCTGCGGGATCGCCTCCCAGAGCCAGACGAACAAGTGGCTCTGATTCGTCGAATTGTACAAGCAGCAATTACGAACAAGGAGATTCTCCAAGTCGAGGATATGGCTCACACCTTTGGCATCAACAAGCGGACGCTTCAGCGCCTTTTCAACCGTTATGTCGGTGTAAGTCCTAAGTGGGTCATTGGACGGTATCGGCTGCAGGAAGCTGCTGAACTGATGGAAAAAGGCAGTATGCCCGACTGGTCCAAGCTATCGCAGGATTTGGGCTACTATGACCAAGCACACTTCATTAAGACCTTCAAGTCCATGATTGGCAAATCTCCCGAGGAGTATGTAAAATCGCTGGGTGGGGTTTAGCATCCATGCTGTTCGCAAAGAAAAGCAGCCCGAACTCGAAGGAGTGATCGGACTGCTTTTTATTATTATTATTTAAATCCTAACATTTAGAGGTTATGGAATCCGTTATTTGATTGAGAAAAATGCTAAAATAACATAGTTTAGGAAATACTGTTCTCATCGTTACCTAATAGAGTTCATAAATCATAAGCTTCGCACAATAATAGTTGTTCGACAAATTTCCGCTAAATCCTACTTAAAACTCTTTTATTCTACAATTTATGTATCTTCTGTATTATAGTAAATAGAGCTACATAATACAAGGTTACTAGGAAATTATTACTACAGACTATCTTTTAAATAGTCCTCTACGAAGTCTGGGGCTGCTTTGGTGATTTGTTGCACGGTATGAAGATAGCGTTGAGTCGTATTAATATGCGTATGTCCGAGTGACTCTTGCACTTGTTGTAATGTTGCGCCGCGAAGTAGGGCTAGAGTAGCATTCGTGTGTCTAAGCCAATGAGGGGTGACCTTTTTCTCGATATTGCTCTGTTCACGAGCTTTCTTGATAATCTGTTCGACAAGCCTGACTGACATTGGAAAGACCCTTTGAGGGGCAGGTATGAACTTTTCCGAAAGATATTGGAAATGCTCTGTGAATAGCTTCCAAAGCATTTGTGGAATCTTTACCTCTCGTTCTTTCCCCCCTTTTCCGGTAATGGTTAGCCACATCGATGTTTCCTCGGGGTCGGTATGGAAATTCCCTCTTTCAATTGAAATGAGTTCAGATACACGCAATCCAAGCATAACGAGCGTTGCCCCAATTAAATAATTTCTAGGTCCTTGATGCTTCAATTGATCGAGCAGAGCAACCACTTCCCTCTTGGTTAAGTAGTTATTTCTGCTGTTAATTGGGATTTTTGGCGTCTGTATGCAGGTCATCGGGTTAATCGCGAAAATTTTGATGTTCGGATCACTCCCCCATTTGTAAAGAGAGCGCAGTGGCGCTAAGTGAATGGCGATAGTAGCTGGCGCTTTAGGTCTATCCTGCTCTGAGAAAAGCCCCTCGATCAACCCAATTCTATATACTTCAACCTCTCTCCAGGTAACTTCAGTTAGGGACTTATCGCCTATGAAATTTCGGAACTTGTTAATTGCACTTTGATAATTCCTGATGGTGTATTTGGACCTCTGACAGGTTGCAAAAAACATTTGTACGATTTGGTCGTCAGAAAATATGTGATGATTATCCGCCAGAATAGAGACTTGAACTAGGCCAGACTGCGTTGCCATGAGTGCTTTTTCTCCTCCTTGTATCATTCGAACAACTATTATTGTGCGAAGCTTATGTTTCGAAAGCGAAAGAAGGAAGCACCCCATCAAGCCTTATTTCGACAGCTTTTCCCATACCCATTATTGGAAATGTGTCTGCAAGTGATTAACGCTTAGTTAATTGTATAGTTGTAACGCATTATTGTCCAAGTTCTCATAGGACCAAATGAGGTGAATGATTGTAGACAACATGTTGTTTTATGGAAAAATGCGCCTTTTAGCGGAGAAGGATATCCAGACTTACCAGCATAGTTTAAGGGTCGGGGCATTGTGCAGACGAATGGCCCTTCATTTACATTTGGACAAGAAGCAGACTCTTCAATTGGTACAGGGAGGATGCCTGCATGATATTGGCAAAGTAGGTATTCCAGATGAAATCCTCAATAAAAGTTCAGCACTTACAGCAAAAGAGTGGGAGTTCATGCGGCTGCACCCCTCAATCGGCATGCAGATGATGCAGGAACATGTGCATACCAATAAGGAGATTATGGAGATTATTCATTTTCATCATGAGCGGTGGAATGGTGAAGGGTATCCGAATGGTTTAAAAGGCGAGGAAATTCCTATTTTCGCGCGAATTTGCGCCATTATCGATACGTTCGACAGTATGGTTTCGGACCGGCCTTATCGCAAAGGCCTATCCTTCGAAGCTGCCGAACAAGAGCTCCTGCTCCATAGCGGGAAACAGTTTGACTCTTATCTTGTAGATTTATTTCTAAAATCGTTTCATTCAATTGGAGAAGAGAAGCCTGTCGCAGATCATTTTAGAAGATCATGAAGACCAGTGAACGACCTTGAGTAATCCAAAACAAAAGGCATCTACCTTATCCTAGGAAGATGCCTTCTATGCGCTCACTCCCTTTCTCAGCCTTGAGACGGAGCCGCTCCCCATCAAAAGTCGGTTTAAGCAGCGGCTCCCCCATGCTAAGATCAGCTTAGAAACATTTTTCAACGAATGGGGATGATACGAGTCATGAAAGAAAGAAATACGGGTCGTAAATGGGCATTTGGCATTTTGGCTTTTTTTGCTGTGGCTATCAGTTTGTATGCATTAATTCTATATGGGCTGCCAGATGGGCTCCGCAAGCAGATGTTCGTAACCGATAAAGGCCCTCTCCCGGAATTATGGTATAAAATTCTATGGGCGCATGCAGTTTCCGCAGGTCTCGCTCTTGGTATTGGGTGGATCCAGTTCATCAAGCGCTTGCGCCAAAGCATGCCCAATCTTCACCGCTCCATCGGCTATCTGTACACAGTGCTCATCACCGTTGCAGGCCTTACTGGCCTGTATCTCGCTTTCTATGCGAACGGCGGCTGGATCGGTCGAATCGGTTTCGGGATGCTTTCGCTGATGTGGCTATACACCCTTTACCATAGCCTGCGCAGCATCATTGTCCTTCGCAACCCCATTGCACACGGCAATTGGATGATCCGCAACTACGCGCTTTCTTGCGCGGCAATTACGCTGCGAATTTATATCCCTCTTGCAGTTGTTCTCTTCGGTGTGACCGATACGAATGATTCATTCATCGTAATCGCTTGGCTTTGCTGGATTCCGAATTTGCTATTCGCTCACTGGCTCATCAATCGCCGAATGGCTAGACCAGCTTATAAATCAACGTACCAAAGGCCTGTATAAACAGGCTTTCTTTCTGATTCAGAGCAGCTGCCTGCGCTTTTCCTGTTCGGTAGATCACTTCTTTATTCATACTCAGATCAAGTCGGCTGCTGCTTTCACCAAGATAAGCAACCCATACGTCCTCTTCCGACAAATTAACCAGAACCAAATATCGCTCATCTCGGCTGCTTCTCACATACGATAAAACCTTCTCTTCTGGATTAGGAATAAACCGTAGATCTCCTTGCCAGAAGGCTTCACAATTCGTTCTTAATGCAATCAAAAATTGATAATGCTCATACATGCTTTCATCAAAATGTTCCCAATCCAGTTTGTACTCTTCGAACAATGAGATCCACGTTTGGTACGTCGATTCATTGAATTCCTGCCCCATCATAAGCATGGGAATTCCACCAAGCGTCAGTAATATAGTCGCTGCCGGCATAGCCAACTGACCCAAATAACTGCCTACTCGAGACAGTTCCTTCTCCTCCAGCCAACTCATCCTTAAAGCTCCTTGGGGGAAGCTGTATGTATAGGATTGATAAATTTGAGCAAAGTCCCTCTGCGTCAGTCGGCCCTCTTTCATCTCATTCAGCAATAGTCTTGGATTGCCATCATAAGTGAGATCACAGGATTCCAAATGATGGTACTCATCATAGGATTGAGAGATGATAACGAGGTCGTCTTTGACCTTGTTCAGCTCCGTTCTAATTTCGGAAAGAAAATCAAACGGCGTTATATCTGAATCATCCAACCGGAACCCGTCAAAATCGCATTCAGAAATCCAATAGGACATAGCCTGAATAACAGCCGTTCTCATCTCTCTATTTGAAAAATTGAGCCCAGCAAAGTATGTGCGATTCGGGACTTCGTAGTACACTTCCTTATTTTCATTTTGTGTAAAATAGGTTGGATGGTTCTTCGTCCATATATGGTCAACACTGCCTCTATTCATGACCCAATCCATAATGACTCTGATCTCCTGCTTATGCGCTTCACGAATGAACGTCTTGAGTTCTTCCAACGTGCCATAACTACGATCCAACGAATAATAATCTTTCACTGCGTAGGGGTCGCCATACCGCCCTATCCGCTGTTCTTGTCCTACTTCTTGAAAAGGCATGATCCACAGCACATTAATGCCGAGCTTTTTGAAATACGTTAATTTGTCCGTAAGACCGCGAAAGCCATTCTCGGTAAAAGCTCTTATGTGCAGCTCGTAGATGACTGCTTTTTTGATCCAATCTGGACTCTCGATAGCCCGAAAGTTCTCATAGAGGTAACCCGGATTTTCTTCGGATATATCCGTAGTTCTGATCAGCACTTCGCCATCTTCCGTCACCGTGATAGACGAGTTATTTTGTTCATCCTCCGAAATATTGCTGTTTCGCGGATCAAGTATCCACTGCTCGTCGTTCACGACAATTTTGTACAGATGACGACCTTTTGGAAGACTCAATTCGAGCTCCCACTCGTTCTCCCCTGTCTTCGTCATATAATTTCTATCATGATTCCAGCAATTGAAAGTCCCTGCTACAGAGACACATGAAACTGTAGGATCTTCAGAGAAATAAAGAAATCTCACGCCTTGTTCACCTTTTTTGGGGAAATCATTGTACATGGGTATGCGCTCCTCCAGATAAGAACTAGTGTTCTTATTATTGTACTATGATTTTATTTGCTTTCATATCTTTTTCATAAGGGGGCGTGAACTATGGCATTAACGAACAATCAAGCATGGCGAAATATCGTTATGTTCTCGCTCATTGCAGGGCTGCTGCGGATCGTGGAATCCTTATTTTGCTGTTTTGACTCGGAAAAGAGCGGCTTTACACGAGATAGCGCACCTGCGATCCGTGAAAAGAGGAAATCGGCCGATTGGTCACAATTAGCGCATCGTCGTTCCCCGACAATCTCCTTATAGGGTTGAAAAGTGAAAAAGGCTGTGAACAGTTATCCACAGATAACCTTTCACAACCTTCAAATTAGCGTTCGGCGCAGCTTCTACCGACTACTCCTCACCCCTAGCAATTGGATTCTCCGCATAGGAAATCCAATCACTCCAGCTCCCCGCATACAGCCTAACCTGCTCAAACCCAGCTTCGCTCAAGCCCAACACATTCGGTGTAGCCGTCACACCGGAGCCGCAGTACACGATAATTTCTTGGTCGCGCGGCACATCAGCGAAATTCTTGGCAATCTCGGCAGCCGACTTAATCTGTCCCTGCTCATCCAGAAGATCCTTCCAGAACTTGTTGATGGCTCCGGGAATATGACCCGCTGCCTTATCGATGCTTTCCGATTCACCGCGATAGCGCGGGGCCTCACGGGAATCGATCAGCACCGTACCAGCCGCGCCTAGCTTAGCGCGTACTTCCTCCATGCTGACCAACCAATGCTTCCGCGGATTAGGCACGAACACCCCGGACGCGGATGCTTTCGGTTCAGCATCCACCGGGTTGCCCGCCTGCTTCCATGCCGAGAAGCCACGCTCCAACACATACACTTCATCGTGGCCCAGGTACTGAAGCACCCACCATAGCCGGGAGGCCATCGCTCCGCCTTGATCATCGTACACAACAACCCGCGAGTTATTGGTTATCCCTGCCCGACCCAACCGCTCAGCCAAAACGTCCACCGCCGGCAGCGGATGTCTGCCACCATGCGCTTCGATAGGAGCGGATAAATCTTTTTCCAAATCCAGATAGACAGCGCCAGGAATATGGCCCTCTTCATAAGCTAGCCGACCCGCTTCAGGCTGCCCGAGAGCAAATCTGGTGTCAGCAATAATTAAGTTAGCCTCTGATAAATGAGCTAACAGCCACTCGTTCGTAACGACATGTTTCATGATTGATCTTCTCCTTTATTCAGCCGAATGGATGCCAATGGCATCGATTAAATCCTTGTCCGATCTCTTCGCCGCATATCGATTTTCCGGAATTGCCAAGCCGAGATGCCCGCGCAGCGTATCGTGCTCGTATTCCTGACGGAACAGGCCTCGCTGCTGCAGAATGGGCACAACATGATGAACGAAATCATCGATGCCCTCAGGCAAAACATGCCCCAGCAGGATGAACCCCTCGACAGCTCCTGCCCGGAAAAAGCTTTCCAGCACATCTGCAATGTGCTCGGGCGTGCCGACCAACGGTCCTCTAGGCGTTGCATTGCGCAGCGCGACCTGACGGAGCGTTAGCCCCTCTTCCTTGGCCGTGCGTTTAATATTGTCCGTGACACTCTTGTAATTCTCGCTGCCCGCGTCCCCAAGCTCGGGAAAAGGTTCGTCCAGTGGATAGGCGGAGAAATCCAAATGGTTGAACCACCTTCCGAGATAGCGAAGGGCATTCTCAATGCTGATAAGTCCTGCAATCCGCTCATATTTGGCCTCTGCCTCAGCTTCCGTCGCACCGACAACAGGCGCGATGCCTGGCAGGATCAGCAGCTCGTCGGGGCTTCGGCCGTATTTGGCAAGACGGCCTTTGACATCATCGTAGAATCGTTTGGATTCTTCTACGGTTTTCACGCCGCCCATGCCGGTGAACACAGCATCCGCGCCCTTGGCCGCCAGCTCTCTCCCGGCCTCGGACGAACCCGCCTGGAACACAACCGGGTACCCCTGCGGGGAGCGGCCGATGTTCAGCGGACCCTGAACCGCGAAGTGCTCGCCCTTGTGATCCAGGCGATGCATCTTCTCTGGATCGAAGAATACGCCGGACTCCTTGTCGTGGAGGAATGCTTCCTCTTCCCACGAATCCCACAGCCCGCGCACCACCTGAAGATGCTCATCCGCACGCTGATAGCGCTGATCGTGAGCCGGATGCTGCTCCCGGCTATGATTAAGCGCAGCGCCGTCAAGCGCCGATGTCACCAGGTTCCATCCGGCTCGTCCCCCGCTCAGGAGGTCCAGCGATGCGAACTGGCGAGCCACCGTGAACGGCTCGCTATAGGTTGCAGAGACGGTGCCTACGAGACCGATTTTGCTGCTGTAGGCGGAGAGCACGGACAAGGCGGTGACGGGTTCCAACCGATTCAAATACTGCGGCATCGTCACCTCATTGATGAACAGTCCGTCCGCAATGAAGGCAAAGTCCATCTTGCCCTCCTCGGCCTTTTGCACCATATGCTTATAATGAGTCAGGCTTGTAGCAGCATCTGCAGGCGTGCTTGGATACAGCCAAGAAGCCATCTGCTCTCCCGTCGCCAGAAGCGCCGCCCCCAGCTTCATTTGCTTTTCTGACATGGACGCTCACCTTCCCTTATTGGCTCTTCTCATCTTCCCGAACGAAGGCACTGTACGTGTTGATCCGATGGGCCAGAGCCGAGCCCGCCTTCAAAGCAGTAGCAACCAGAACCGTCTCGGCAATTTCTGCGATTGTGGCGCCTTCTTCTTTGGCAAGCTGCGTGGAGAACTCAATGCTATACGGACAATCCGTAATATGCGAGATAGCCACTGCGATAATGGCTTTTTCCTTGCGGCTAACGCGTTGACCTTGCAGCACTTGATGACGGAATTCGAGTAAAGACGTATACAACTGCTCGTTGATGTTCTCGAATTGTTCCAACAACGGCAAGCTGGAGCGGCTGTAAAGCTCATCCCTCGGATTCTCTTGCAAAGCATTCAACGTATTGATACCGTGATAGAAGGCAGAATAACCCTTCACTAAGGCGCTCACCGCAATCGCTTCGAACAGCTCTTCCTTCGTCAACTGCAGCTTATGCCCTGTTGTGACATGAATATCGATGCAATAGGGACAACCAGTGGCATGCGCTACGGCAATCGCAATTAATTCTTTGAACCTAGCGGATAATGAACCTTCCTGCATAGCTAGCTTATTGAATTCCGAGAATGCCTTGAACGTCTCCGGGGCGTACGGTACGAATTTGCCGGCATATTTGGCGTAATTGGACCTTAAATATAAGCTGTCCTCGTTCTGTGTTATAGACATGTGCATTCCTCCATGCGTGTAATTTTATATCCTAGTAAATCAGTGTGTTTAATAGTTATTGGTGCTATAATAGCACTGTTTACTAGTTTTGTATAATTGAAAAAAGGAATGAGTCGATTTCCTTTTATCGAATCCTTCTTGACGAAAGGACCACATCACATGGACATTCGAGGCATAGCCACTTTCCAAGTCATCGTTCGTACGGGCAGCTTTCAGCAAGCCGCGAAGGATCTCAAGTATGCACAATCCACTGTCACCAAACAAATCCAGAACTTAGAGGACGACCTCGGGGTCAAGCTCCTGGAACGAGGGAAAAGCATTCGTCTAACTCATGCGGGGGAAGTATTCATCAAGAAGGCTGATCAACTAATTCGAGATTTCTATGATCTGCAGCAAACGATGACTGATCTGAACGATGGCGAGAAAGGTACCGTCAATATCGGTATTATGGAGCCTACCGCCAGCTATCGCATCCCTATGCTTATCAAGGAGTTCGCTGCGCTATATCCCAATGTCGAGATTAATATCAAAATTCATAACAGCCATATGTTTAATCAAATGGTTAGTGACGGCACGGTCGATTTTGCCATTTGCGCTACACCGGAAAGCGGGTTGGGTACGAATTTCGAACCGCTTTTTGTGGAAGAGATCGTACTCCTTTTGCCCAAAGTACATCCTTTATCCAAGAAGAAGCGCGTCTATCTAAGCGATTTGCAAAATGAGCAAATTCTGCTGACCAATGCGACCTGCCCCTTCCGGCGGAAGCTCGAAACTTCGCTCCACGAGAAGGGAGCCACGCCATACCGCAAGATCGAAATCGGCAATATGGCTGCGCTCAAATACTATGTCCAAGTCCAATACGGTCTTGCCGCCGTACCGATGATCACGGTCACTCCGCCACCGGAGGGCACCGTTCTGAAAAGAATCGAGAACCTCGATGGGGGGCTGATTACGGGACTTTTGATCAAAAAGGATACCGAGCTTCTCAGCGCAGCTGCCCGCAAACTGGCCTCCTACCTGCGTCAGGAGCTGAGCATGCTGGCCGCCCAAGGAACTACGGCAAGTGCGGGCAATGCCTAGGCGCTGCGCCTTTTTGGCCAGAGCCATCGGAAGACAGAATAACCAATCAAAACAACGATGAGTCCAATTAAACCTCCAGAAAGCGGCCGAGTGACGAAAATGCTCAAGTCTCCGTTGGACAGCAGCATCGTTTGGCGGAAAGAACTCTCGAGGATTTTCCCTAGCACGAACGCGAGCACCATCGGAGCAGGATCGAAGCCGGCCTTCCGCATGATGTACCCCAGAATGCCGAAGAACAAAACTACCCACATATTGAAGCTGTCGTTGCCTAGACTGTACACCCCGATCATGGTAAGAATGACCGCAAAGGACATTAGAATGCTGCTCTTCACCCGCAGGAGTTGAATGAACAGGCCAACAAACGGTAAATTCAGGATAAGCAGCATGACATTGCCGATATACATGGAAGACACGACTCCCCAGAATAGATCGGGATGATCCGAAATCAGTTGAGGGCCAGGCGTCACGCCGTTCAACAGCAATGTTCCAAATATGAGCGCCATAACGGCATCCGAAGGAATACCCAACGTTAAGAGGGGGATGAAAGCCGCCCCTGCTGCGGCATTATTCGCAGACTCCGGTCCAGCTACACCTTCGATTGCCCCTTTGCCGAATCGCTCCGGCGTCTTGGACAAACGTTTTTCTACCCCGTAGGAGGCCACCGTCGCAATAATCGAGCCGCCACCGGGTAAAATACCGACCAGGAAGCCAATGATTGACCCCCTCACAATCGCCCACTTCGCTTGCGCAAAATCCTTCATCGTCGGCCAGATCCGACCTACCTTCGTAGTGACCGTAGTTCCCTTCGACAAATTTTCCAAGTTGTATAGAATTTCCCCAACACCAAACACGCCCATCGCAATAGCCGCAAAATCAATGCCGCCCAACAGGTTCGTTGAGCCGAACGTCAATCGAATCGATCCTGTAATCGGATCCTGACCAATGGTGGCAATCAGTAGACCTAGTAAGGCGCAGATAGCGCTTTTGATAAACGATTTGGTCCCTAAATAGGCCACCAGTAGAATGCCCAGCGTTGTAAGAACGGTGTACTCGGGAGCCCCGAAGCGCACTGCGAAGTTGGCTAATCCGGGTGCGAGGAAGCTTAGTCCGATAACAGAGAACGTTCCTGCAACGAAGGACCCTATAGCAGCGATGCCTAAAGCAATCCCCGCTCTTCCCTGCTTCGTCATCTGGTAGCCGTCTAACGTCGTCACGACGGACGCAGCTTCGCCTGGAAGATCCAGCAGTGTAGAGGTAATCGAACCGCCATACATGGCACCGTAATAAATACCCGCCATCATGATGATCGAACTCTCCGGTGGAAGCGTGAGGGCGAAAGGCAGCAATAGCGAAATCGTCGCAGTTGGACCCAGCCCTGGCAGTACGCCAATGACGTTGCCGACGAGAATCCCAATTAAGCAGTACAGCAGATTATGAAAGGTCATGGCATCTTGGAAGCCAGAAAGCATTGCATGTAATGTATCCATAGGGACCCCCTTATCCAAATAAATGAAGCAGCTTGTCATCGGGAAAAGGAATGTCCAAACCCCAGGCGAAAATGGCATAGATAGCAGCCGTTAGTCCAAGCGAGACGAGAATGGAGCTGCGCCAGCTCTCCTTGCCGAGAAATCGAATCCAGAACACAAAGGCAGCCAAACAAGGCAAAGTAAGTCCAATTTGATCAAAAAGAAGAATAAAGATGGCCAAACTAATCAAGCCATACAGCGGGAATCGCGCATCACGGGTGAACGACTCCTCCTCTTCAACTCTTCTATCCATAAAGAACAGCAGCAGCGAAACGAGCATGATAAGCGCACTCAAGCAGGTTGGCCACAAGCCTGGCCCTGGGTCATTCCAGGTACCGAAAGATAATCGACGCGATAAAATGAAAAAAAAGAGTCCCACTGCGAAGGGGACAGCGCTTTTGGCTAGCGCAGCATAGCACGAAGCTTTCATAGGAAGTATCCTCTCTAGCATGTATGGCAGCGTTATTTCTTCAGATTTTGCGCATAGAATTCTGCGGTCTCATCGTAAGCCTTGCGGAATTCCGCTGCGGAGCTGAAGATCGGCTCGATAAAGATATTATCGAAGCTCTTTTTCACATCCGCATCAGCGGTTGCCTGTTTCAACGCATCGCTCAGCTTCGCGACTACATCAGCCGGCGTTCCCTTAGGAACAATCAAGCCTCCTGGAGGCGGAGCGAACGTCAAGCCTTTGAAATTCTGCTCATCGGACGTTTTCACATCCGGCAGAATCGCCGAGCGTTTCTTCGTTACGATCGCAAGCGCCTTGAACTTCTTATCTTTCACGTAAGAAAGAATTTCGGAATCTACGTTAACAATAGCGTCTAAATTATGCCCTAGCAGCGCATTAACTGCATCAACACCACCGTTATACGGCACTAGCTGGAATTTCAAATCCTGCGTCTTGGCGAATTGCTGAAGGCCAATGTAAGATGGCGAAGAGGGTCCAGTTGTTCCGACTTTCACCTTATTGGGATTTGCCTTAATATCCGTAACCAGTTCCTCTAACGTGCCGTATTTGCTATCGGCAGAAACGGCCAATGCGTAAGGGTTATCCATATAGCCTCCCACGGCATCGAAGTCTTTGGTCGTATAACCAACTTCAGTTGTTAGTGGTGTGATGATCCCTGGACCAACGGATGTAAAGCCAACCGTGTAGCCATCCGGCTTAGCCTTGATGACTTCATTCATAGACAATGCGCCTGCTCCGCCCGGTTTATCAATGACTTCCACTTTCTGTCCGAGAATTTTCTCCAGCTTGGGCGCCAATGCGCGAAGGGATAAATCCGTTGCCCCTCCCGCAGAGAATGGCACCAAGATTTGAATCGGTCTTGTTGGGTAGCTTGTACCGGCAGACGGCGCCGCACTCCCCTTTGGCGCTGCGCTGACGGCTGCCGAACTTGCAGCTGTATTTACCTTCGTGCTGCTTCCACATGCGGAAAGCACCGTTATAGCTAATAATGACAACCCCACAGCGGCATAATTCCAATTCCAGTTTTTTTTCATTTTCTTATCCTCCCTATTCTCCTAGGACCTTTCCTGATCGGTTTGCACGAAGCGCGCTCTGCCTCAGTCGGTAGCCTTATATTTAATCCCCTGTATACAACTAGGTTTAATTAGATTATAGATGCAGGGCTGGAATAAGTAAAATTGAAATTATGAATACGCCGTATCGAAAAAAGCGAATCAGCCCTCCGCTTTTGTGCGTCCATACAAATTCATTCGGTTCATTGATTTGTATCAGATTTCATTGTTTATACCAGTAGGCGGGGCTTCCCCTTACCCGTTAAGATGGGAACATATCAACATCAACCCAACAGAAAGGGTGGTCGGTTTGAGAGAACCCCCAGCTATGATCCGCACGGATCAACCACAGGCCCGCCTCCGCACATCGCTAGTTGCGGCATGGCTCCGCCAATGGTCCTTGCAGCTCATGGTGCTTCCCGCACTCGCACTTATTCTCGTATTCAGTTATTTCCCGATGTACGGCGTGATTATCGCCTTTCAGAATTACTCCGTTTTCAAAGGATTCTGGGTCAGCCCTTGGGTCGGTCTCAAGCATTTCAGTGACTTCTTCCACTCACCTGAGCTTTATGTGGTCATGCGAAACACACTTGTGATCAGTTTCCTGAAGCTTTTCTTCGGATTCCCGGCGCCGATTCTGCTGGCGATTCTCCTGAATGAAGTGAGGTACAAATGGTTCAAACAGATCGTTCAGACGATCACTTATCTGCCGCATTTCATTTCCTGGGTCATCGTAGCCAACTTCGCCATCACGCTGCTCTCTACCGATAACGGCAGTCTGAATATGCTGCTGCAAGGCATAGGCGTGATCGATCAGCCGATTCCCTATCTATCCGTTCCGCATTACTTCTGGACAATTATTGTGACTACGAACGTATGGAAGGAAATCGGGTTCGCCTCCATTGTCTATCTGGCCGCCATCGCCTCTATCGACCCGCATTTATACGAATCTGCTGCTATGGATGGGGCAAGCCGTTTTCGAATGATGTATTTGATAACGCTTCCATGTATCCTGCCCGTTGTCGTGATTTTCTTCATTCTCGCCATTGGCAACTTGCTCAACGCTGGTTTCGATGATTTATTGCTGCTCGGCGTCAACCCTGCCCTGCGCGATGTATCGGACGTTATCGATACCTATGTGTATCGTCTGGGGATTAGGTTGAACCGCTATTCCTTTGCAACCGCCGTTGGACTCTTTAAGGCCGTAGTCAGTGTCGGGCTGCTTACGCTCGCTAACTTCTGGGCGCGACGATCCGGCAACAGTCTATGGTAAAAGGAGGCCAATGATGAAAACAGCTATGGATGATCGCATTTTCCAAATCCTTGTACATATCGCCCTTGCCCTGCTCGCTTTCGTCACCTTCTATCCGTTCTGGAACGCGCTGGTTGTTTCCTTTAATGAAGGGATGGATACAACCTTGGGCGGTATCACCTTCTGGCCGCGTAAATTTACCTTCGAGAATTATGGGTATGTGCTTAAAGACAGTCGTATTCTGACAGGCTTCGGCATCTCTATCGCCCGGACGATCTCGGGAACGTTACTTACCATTGCAGGTACGGCCATCTTCGCCTACGGCATGTCGCGCAAGGAGTTAATCGGCCGCCGCTACTATATGATTTTCGCTATTATCACCCTGTATTTTGGCGGTGGACTCATCCCTACCTACATTCTAATTCGTGGTCTAGGCATGTTTAATACGTTCTGGGTCTATATTATCCCTTCGATTATCAGCGTGTGGAGCATGATCATATTTCGCACCTTTTTCCGGGAAATTCCGGCCGGGCTTGAAGATGCGGCTCGCATTGACGGCTGCGGCTATTGGGGCACATTCCTGCGTGTTGTCCTTCCTCTGTCTGGACCTGTTGTAGCAACCCTTGCGCTTTTTACGGCTATCGCCCATTGGAACGACTGGTTTGTGGCCTCCATCTATATCAATAATGAGCATTTAATTCCTGTACAGACGTTGTTGAAAAGAACCATCGATTCCAACATTTCACGGGAATTGGTCTCGGATAGCGCTGCGGCAAGCTTTGTGGCCAAGACACAAACTTACACAACCAAATCGCTCATTATGGCGACGATGATGGTGACCACGTTTCCAATTATTATTGTCTATCCATTCTTACAGCGCTTTTTCGTAAAAGGCGTGCTTGTCGGTTCGCTAAAAGAGTAATTGAAGAAGGCTGCAGGGCATTTCGCTTTGAGCATAGAACACTAAAGAATGGGAAGGGGTATAACGTACATGAAGATTACATTGAAAAAGAGTACTGGATCACTCGCTTTACTAGTCGCACTAGGGGCCCTTATCGCTGGGTGCAACAGCGCCGAGAAGCCGCAATCCGGGGCTAGTACGTCACCAGGAACAACCGGAACAACGGCGCCAACCAAGAAAGCAGCGTCAGCCGCATGGCAACTGGGCAGTGAACCCTTCAGCTTCTCTGTGTATGGACATTATGACTGGTATACGATGCCGCAATGGGGAAAAGACATGTTCTCCAAAAGCGTGGCAGAAGCCAAGAAGCTTACCATTACTTCGGTTAACTCCGGCGGGAATGCGGAAGCCAAGCTGAACACCCTGATTGTCGGCGGAGACTTGCCGGATGTTATCTGGGGAGACCGCGATAAGTTCGAACGCTTGAGAGAGAATGGCGCATTAGTCCCTCTCGATCCCTACCTGGATAAATATCCGAATTTGAAGAAATGGGCCGGAGATGAGATTCTCAATATGCTCCGCGCCAAAGACGGCAAGCTCTACATGTTCCCGAACTGGTACACGAATAAACCGACCGGCAATGCCGGGTATGTCGTTAACAAAAAGATCTATAATGAACTCGGCAAGCCTAAGCTGGAAACGACCGATGATTTGTATGCGTATCTCAAATTGGTGAAAGAAAAATATCCTGCCATCATTCCATTTGAACCTGGGCAAGCGCAAGAAGGCAAGGGTGTCGATATTCTGTACTCGGCGTTCGCAGAAAATAACCCAGCCAGCTTTGCCGGCACGCTGCGTGCCGTGCCCAAAGACGGCAAATTCACTTCGCTCTTCGCCGATCCTGTCTACAAAGAAGCGATGGTCTATGTAAACAAGCTTCATCGCGAAGGATTAATAACGCAGGATGCTCTGACGCAAACCGTCGATCAAGTCCGCGAGAAAATCAATACAGGTCGCGTTGCCGTGTACGCCGACGTGACGGCTATTGAATACGCGTCCAAAGGCCACGCGCAATTGATCAAAAATGATCCAAACGCCGGTTATTTCATGATTTGGCCGATTCACAAAGCCGGTTTGGATAAGAATAAAATCATGGTTGCCCACTACGACCGCCTAGGTTGGAATGCAGCCGCCATTACAACTAAGGCCAAAGAACCTGAGAAGATTTTCGCTGCATTGGATTGGATGACAGGTCCTGAAGGCACGCGGGATATTATCTGGGGACCCGAAGGAACATACTGGAAAGGTACGGATGCCGATGGTCTGCCGAACCTGACAGATAAGTTTTTCGCTGAACCGGAAGATCGCACCAAAAACATGAATGCCACGAATGACCTCCAATTTGTTGGAAACGCTACCTTGAATGACAAAATCAAAGTCAAAGCCGAATTGTCCTTGCCTGAAGAGAAGCGTTCCTGGGAAACAAAATATCAAGACGCTATTACCTGGAAAACACATATGGATTTAACGGCAATGCGCGGCATCGAGCCTTCGCAAGACAGTGAGGAAGGCATTATCCGCGAACGTTGGATCGAATTGTACAAAAAAGTTCGCGGCCAGGCGATATTGGCGAAAAGCGAGCAAGAAGTCGGTGAAATCATTGCCAAGGGCGAGAAAGATGCCCAATCTCTGGGCGTTCAGAAACTGCATGATTATTTGACCAAGAAATGGAAGGAAAACGAGGCCAAGATGAAGAAAAAATAAGGGATGGACAGGGTGCGCCAACTGGCGCACCCCCTTTCCATAGGAATGAAAGGTTCTATCATTGGGAAGGGGGCACCTTATGTACAAAGTATTAATCGCAGACGATGAAACGTTGGATTTGGAGGGCATGCAAACCTTCATCCCTTGGGAATCGCTTGGCATGGAAATCGTCGGTGCGGTAACGAATGGGTTCTCGGCTTGCGAACTGATCGAACATCAGAAGGTGGACGTGCTCGTAACGGATGTGAATATGCCGAATATGTCCGGCCTGGAGCTGGCCAAACGCGTTCGGGCGCGATTTCCAGAGGTCAGGGTCATCTTTGTTAGCGGATACCGAGATTTCCACTATGTTAAGGAAGCACTGGCGCTCAAAGCCTACAGCTACGTGCTGAAACCGATGAATGAAGAGGAGCTTATCGGCTCGCTGACCCTGATTCGCTCCGATCTGGATGAAGCGGTCCGGCGTGACCAATTCGAGGTGGATACCCAACGACTCTTGGCAGCCAACACACTTAGTCCTGAGGGGCCGTCTGAGACAGATCCCTTCTTCAAGTCAGTTGTTGGCGGCAAGAATATGAAGCTGATTCAGGAAATGATCCTCTCGATGCGGGAGCGTCTGGATCAGGCCTTGACGCTGAAAGAAGAGGCGGATCGCATCGAGTTCTCCCCTAATTATCTGGGCCAATTATTCAAGGAAGCCACAGGCCAGACCTTTCACGAATACCTGGTGGCGCTGCGCATGGAGAAGGCTGGGGAACTGCTGCGCAATCCCAAGCTGCGGATTTATGAGGTGGCCGATCAGGTCGGCTACCGGTATATGCCCTATTTTAGCAAACAGTTCAAAGAAACGTACCGGATGACTCCGGTGGAATTCCGCAATGGGTTATAAAGCATCGGCCGAAGAACATAAATTCATCCCGTTTGGCTACAAATTAATGATCTCGTATCTCGTATTAACGTTGATTCATGTCCTCGTTTTCGGCTATTTTGCCAATTGGATATTCGTCGACTCCGCCCGCAAAAAAACGAGTGACAACGTGCAGGCCGCTCTAAGCCAAATGAAAGACAATATCCGCTTCAAAATGATGGATACCGTACGATTGTCCGACATGATGTACTATGACGACACCATTGCGGCGCGATTAAGGCAGTATCAGCAAGGTTGGTACAGCTACGAATCGACAACGCAATATCTGGTGCCCAAATTCAACAGTGTATTGAAATCGACGAACCGCCGCACATCGCTTGTTGTCTACTTGCGCAACGAAACGCTGCCCGAGATTTACAATCATTACAACGACAGCGATCCGTTAACGTATGCCGGAAAAAGCTACGATCTGTACCATTTGAAGCGCATTGAGGATCGCAAGTGGTACCTTGAATTCCCCGCTGAGACTTACGGCGAGACTATGGTGTGGCAGCAAGTGGAGCGAGATACGGAGTTCGGCAATATTTCGCTGCTCCGACGGATCATTGACACAGCCAAATCCAAATCAACGATGGATATCGGTTTCATGCGGCTTACCGTCAAATTGTCGGATTTATTCGAGACGGTTTCGCCTGACTTTGGCGAGGGCACATCGGTCCGAATTGAAACTGGCAGCGGCCAAGTTCTTTTTGAACGCGGCACAGCACCGGCTTCCGCTTCTGGGCAGAAAGCCAAAGAGGCCGATTTCCTCACCATCAGAGAACCTTTCGGGGATATGGATTGGCAGCTCATCACCAGCATTCCAAAGGCATGGGTCGAAAAGGATGCGCGCAAAGTCAAATTACTAACAGCAGGCATTGGTTCCGTTAGCTTCTTGGTATTTGTCTGTGTCGGCATCTGCCTGTCCGGCTACTTCTCCAGACGAGTTTCCCGCATTGTGATGGTGCTGGACTCCTTCCGCAATGGAGATTTCCGCAAACGTATACGCTTCAAGGGTCGCGATGAGTTCTCGACGATTTCTGAGTCCATTAATGATATGGTTCAGCATATCGATACTTTGATCCAACAGGTGTATGTCACCCGGTTAAAGAAGAAAGAAGCTGAGCTCGAATCCCTGCAAGCGCAAATCAATCCGCATTTCCTCTACAACACCCTCTCTTCCATCAGCCTGCTGGCGAAGTTCGGCCATGTCGAACAGCTGCATCAGATGGTTAGCAATTTGGCCTTATTTTATCGGCTGTCGTTAAATGAAGGTCGTACGATTATTCCTGTTGCCAACGAGTTGGAACAAGCCAAAGCTTATTTGGACATTCAAAAAGCGAAATATACGGACCGGCTCGACGTGCTCTTCGAGGTTGATCCGGACATGTTGAAATATGAGATGGTGAAGTTAATCCTGCAGCCATTTTTGGAAAACGTACTCAAACATGCCTGGTGCGGAGACCGCGTCCACATTAGAATCACAGGTCAGAAGATCGGTGATGATCTGGAATTCCGCGTTATCGACGACGGGGTCGGCATGACGGTTGACACGTTGCGGCGATTGCATGCAGACGATGAGGATCATGAGAAGGCCGGTTATGGCATTCGCAACGTGAGGCAGCGTATACAATTGCACTATGGCAAGGGATATGGTGTTCGAATTCACAGCCGGTTAGGCATTGGGACTTCGGTGACTCTGCGGCTTCCTTGCGTAGACCGAAGAGCGCCTTATGTGGACAAGGTCATTGCCATTGAGAATGATTATCGGTAGAATACGTCTATCCGATAAAGAAATTCGTTACTACAGCAAACGGAATTATGAGGTTCTCTATGATGATTTAGGCCTCCACACCCCTCCTTCTATACCGGAGCCAACTGAATCCATGAAGGTCATCTCGCTGGAAACCCTGCCTTCTATCAATCCGGATCGTATCTTCTTGCTTTCATCGGATTCGAAGGAAACCAGTGAACTGCAAAAAACGGAAGTATGGAAAGGCCTCAAAGCTGTTAAGAACAACCACGTTTATATCGTTGATTATGGTCTCTGGTTCCAAGGTCCCGGCGGTCCGATTGGGCAAAGCAAAATCATTCAAGAAACTGTTCAACAGTTGACCAAATAGACCACTTATCGGGAGGACAACCTTGATGACCATATCCACAATGGAACAACTGATTCGGGCAAGAAGAACCGTACGGCTATTTAACGAAAAAGTTTTGCAAAAAGAAACCATCCTTGAACTGTTGGAAGCAGCCGTATGGGCCCCCGTCCATTCCCGCAAGGAGCCTTGGCGCTTCATTCTGTTCATGGAAGAAGGAAGAAAACAATTCGCGGACGCTGTGCTGCATACGTTCTCCAAAGAAGAGCGGGAACAATACGAGAAGAAGCTGCGGATCGATTATTGCGAGCGCATGCAAGCCCATTTGCTTATCGTTATTGAGGCCGACCCCAGACAGCGGGAGTGGGAGGATGCTGTTGGCGCAGCTTCAGCGCTTATTCAGAATCTGCAGCTGCTTGCATGGGACAAAGAAATCGGCGTTGTCTGGAAAACGAATGCCTATAACTTCGAACCCGATTTCTGCCGACTTACGGGCGTAAAGCCAGGCGAGCGCATCATCGGAACGCTGCATCTTGGTTATTATGATCCGGATAAAGTGCCTAAGCCCCGGCCGCGCACACCTGTCAATGAACTGCTAACCTGTATTACTTCCGCATGAGCGGGCAATAGAAAAGAGGCTGTCTCCCTAGGCGATTAACCTGGTGAGACAGCCTCTTTGTCATTTTGCCGCGCTGGGTGCAGGAACTGCTTCCACGGACTCATCATGCGGCTGAACCTTGCGAATGAAGAAAGCGAGTACGAGAGCGACAACACTCAGCCACGTGGCGATGACGAAGGAATGATTGATCCCATAGATGGTCGCAGCTTGCGAAATTTCCGCCATCTTGGCTTTATTGCTCGGATCAATCTGTCCCGAGATGATTAGCTCTTTGGCGTGAGAAGCCGCTTTGTTAGTCATGAACGTAACCAGCAGCGCTGTTCCCAGCGCACCAGAAACGTTCCGCAGCGTCTGCGACATGGCCGAACCGTGTGCATTCAGGCGCCGCGGCAGCTGATTCATACCGGCTGTTTGGATCGGCATCATGAGCATCGACATCCCGAACATCCGCAGCGTGTAAATCAACATCAAGTGGTTATATGTCGATTCCGCCGTAAGCTGGGTGAACTCGTATGTGGTGATGGTCATAATGATAAGACCGATGACAGCCAACCAGCGAGCCCCGACTTTATCGAAAATCATCCCCGTAATCGGAGACATAATTCCCATCAGAATAGCTCCGGGGAGCAAGAGCAGTCCAGACTCCAGCGGCGAAAAGCCGCGAATGTTTTGCAGGAAAATCGGCAGCAAAATCATACCTGAGAACATAGCCATTGTGATAATCGCATTAATCAATGTTGTGAGAGAGAACATCGGAAACTTGAAGACACGGAACTCAAGTAAAGGCGTCGTACCTCTTATTGAACGTATGATGAAGAGCAGCAGCGATAGACCGCCCAGCACGAGGCAGGCAACGACTCTTCCGCTCCCCCACCCCGATGATCCGGCATCACTGAATCCATACAGAATACCGCCGAAACCGATGGTGGACAGGATGACGCCCAGCACGTCGAGCTTAGGATTGGACGTTTTGATGACGTCCTTCATAGAGAAAGCGCCGAACACAACGGCGAGGATAGCAAGCGGCAGAACGATATAGAATAGAACCCGCCAATCGTAATGCTCAACGACCCACCCCGACATCGTAGGACCGATCGCTGGTGCGAAGATCATGGCAATGCCCATCATGCCCATCGCTTTACCGCGCTCCGCGACTGGGAAGATCGTTAGGACCACGACCGACATCAGCGGCATCAGAATGCCGGCACCGACAGCTTGCACAAGTCTTCCGCCGAGCAGCCAGCCAAAATTGCCTGATAATGCGCAAATAATCGTGCCGATAGCGAATAAGGATGAGGCCGTAAGAAACAGCTTGCGCGTCGTAAATCGGTTAAGCAGGTAGGCGCTAATTGGAACGAGTACACCGTTCATAAGCATGTAGCCGTTGGACAGCCATTGAATGGTGCCTTCATTCACATTCAGGTCCGCCATCATTTTGGGCAGCGCAACATTCAATACCGTTTGACTTAATAGCGCCACGAATGCGGCGATGAGCAGAGAAGCCATAATGGGCCCTTTGCGCAGCGCAGGGTTAGTCATGCTAGTCATGCAGCACATCTCCTTTGATCGTCTTTAAAATCGTCAAAATCTCAGTCTGTATACGATGAAACTGCTGCTGGTCTTCCTCCGACAAACCTAACAAGGGTCTGAGCAGCATCAGCCGCATATCATTGGACTCCTCCCATAGCGTTGTTCCTTTGTCCGATAGCTTCAATGTCATAGCCCGGCGGTCCGACTCGGTGCGTTCACGCGTTATGATCCCCGCTTTAACCATCCGATCGACAATCCCGCTGGTCGTGCTATTGCCAAGATTAAGCTTGTCGGACAGCTCCATTAACTTAATATCTGGAAATTCCTTCAATATGCGGAGCACGATGAGCTGCAAGGGTGTCAGACCATGCTTCTGAGCAACCTTAGCCATCACTTGAAAAAAAGCCTGATTTACTTCCCGATAAGCCTGAAAAATTTGCATAACACGCTGTTGTTCGTTCAAGAGGTCCTCTTCATCTCCAATTACTTCGTATACGAAGTATTATGCTCCAAGACGGTTTATATGTCAATTTTTATATATGCCTAGGAACTCAATAACTCTTATTCGATCACAATGGTGGGGTTTCTGAATCTTACGAACTCTAGCTACGCTATGACGAGTAAAAGTAAACAATTCCACCCCTACGGGGCTCCATAACGCCGATTCCGTTCATTAGATCGCCAGAGCAGCCGTTTTCTCGTCGATAAGCATCATGCGGTTCGTTAGCTGGGGCTGGTGCTACTTGGTGCGGCCGCCCTACGACAGTAGATAAGAGTCCACAGAAGTATCTACTTGGGGAGTCAGCCCTTTTTGTTTATCGTTGAGGCTCCAAGATCCCGATCCCGCTGGAGCAGAATTTTGAAGTTAGCTAGTTTAGACAGATGGTTGGGAGAATGCTGAGAGGAGCTGCAAGGGAAAGTAGCTGAAATACCCGGACTGTGCGGTGGCACGTCCAGTGTCTAAGGAACGCCTATACGGCTGTTTGATTGGATAAATCCAATCAAACAGCCGTATAGGCGGTTCATTTCACAGCTACATTGGATTTATCCAATGTTATCTGATAAAAAACGCCATATCGGCCGCAGATTTAAGGATTTCAATGGATAAATCCAATCCAACGGCCCGCTGGGCGGTCAAATTCACGATTACATTGGATTTATCCAATGTAATAAGATTCCTCATGTTGTCTGGCACGGAATCTTGAAGTTGCTAGTTTAGACAGATGGTTGGGAGAACGCTGAGAGGAGCTGCAAGGGAAAGTAGCTGAAATAATCAAGTTCATTAGATGCCATTCAAGACTGAAAACCTCCAAAACAAAGAAGCTAAGCACTATAATAGCTGCTTAGCTTCTTTGTCATCTAGATAGTCATCGCCACAACTTACTTTCCACTCAATTGATCGATGATCGCTTTGAGTTCAGGGTCCAGACAAATCGCATTAAACATGACTGTGAGCGCTTCGGCTCTAGTTGCGGACTGCTCCGGAGCGAATGTACGCGCAGCGATGCCTTGAATTAAACCCGCTTCAGCTGCTTTTGCAATGTGCTCCTTGTTCCATGAATTCGCGGTATCCGTAAATGCCACACCACTGTTTAGTTTCTTCGCATTGTTGAAATTGACAATTTTCGAGATAATCGCAATGATCTCAGCACGACTGATTTCTCTATCCGGCTTAAACGTGCCATCCGGATAACCCGAAATGATCCCGTTAGAAGATAACGCAGCAATAGCCTCATTAGCCCAATGTTGTTCTACGTCACTTAATTTGTTAGCAGTTGAAGCTGACTTCACTACACCGAATGCTTTGCTTACAATTGTCGCAAACTCGCCTCGGGTAATGCTTCCATTAGGTTGGAAGGTACCGTCTGGGTAACCGTCAATAACCTTTAGCTTCAAGAAGGTGGCAATCGTTTTGGTGCTCCACAGATTGGAGACATCTGTAAATGCCAACTTCGTAGGATTAACTTTTTCTTGTGCCAAACGAGCACTGTAGGCTTCTTTGATTTGATTAGGTTTAACGCCATCAGCGAAAATAGGTGCTGAAGGCTTTTCATCAGGCTTAGGTTTAACAGTCGGATCAGGTGCAACAGGCACGACAGGACCTGTACTTGGACTTGGATCTGTGCCCGGGTTCGAATCGGGGTCTTGCGTCTTCGCCTTTTCAATGGTCGTCGCTTGCAGCTTTGTCCCATCTGTCGTTCTTGCTTCAATCACAATTCGGTCATTACTAATGCTGATCGCCGAATATACGGGTAAATTATCATCATACAAATAGTTCAAGTAATCATGCTTTACGGCATCGTAGAATTTCCAGCCTGAGGATCCTCCAACGAGATAGATCGTCCCCTTGCTGCCATCTTTCAGCGGTAAGCCGTTTTTCATCGGATACGTCCAAGCTAGGGCGTGATCGTGACCTACAAGCACCAGATCTACACCAAGCTCTTCAAGAACAGGTGCCAGATAATAAGTTACGAGTTCAGGACCACGCCCATCTTCCGTATGATAAGCAGGTCGGTGGAACATGGCTACTTTCCACTTTTTCTTGCTGGCATTTATATTTTCGCGGAGCCATGCAGCTTGTTTTTTCATATCAACTTCATCCGCTTCCGAATTCAAAACGATAAAGTGCGTATCCTCGTAATCATACGAATACGTCAAATGCTCCTGTGTCTCCATGCCGTTGCCAGGCAGTCCAAGGGCCGAGATGAACACTTGCTTGCCACCATTTTTAACATCGTGATTCCCCATGGTATAGGCAGAGGGAACACTTCCGCTATACTTTTCAGAAGCCTTCATATCCTGTTCCCATTGCTTCATAATCCCGCCATCATCCACAATGTCGCCGCCATGCATAACGAATCGCGTATCGGGAAAGACAGAGAAGGCGCCTTGCATCAAATTCTGGTGAATCAGAAGCGCTTCTTCACTATTCGTGTGTGAATCAGTAACAAATAAGAATGAGAATGAATCTGCTTTGGCCGCTTCCGTTTTAAAAACTTGCGGAGCGCTCCAATGACCTGGGTAACCTACACGATAACGATAAGCTGTTCCTGGCGTAAGACCTTGCAAAAGCCCCTTATGAAATAAGGCTTCACCTGTGCGATCAGGCGCCAACAGAAGTTCTGATGCAGCTGCTTGCTGCAACATATTAGGTTGATCGAAATTTACAAACTCACTATCTTTCACATATTGAATGAACCCTTCCCCTGCACGCGGGGCCGTTCTCCAAACGATACTCATCTTTGTTTTCAAATCTTCCGTCACATAAGTTCTAACAAACTCTGGCTCATCTGCGCCAATCTGCGGGACGATGGGAAGGGTTAGCACTTTGCTGACTTTATCCCCATTCACAGCTTGAAGGTCAAGGCTCAGCAAAGCAAGCGTCGTTAAATTCGTCCGAATTTCGCCATTTGCATCCGTTTTCCCCCATTTATCCGTTAAGAGACCGAGTTCGACGTCAGCACTAGGCACCCAAGCAGTGCCTTTTCCATTAGGTAAATTGACAGCAGTAAATCCTGCACTCGTAGCTCCACTCGAAAAATACTGCGCTCCCTGCAAGGCGGAAGAAATCTTAGTTGAACTAGCATCAGCATTTGTATATAAAAAGGATTCCGCTGTTTTCACTTTAACGTAGGATTTAGGGTTAAGTGAATTAGGAAGCACTATGGAAACTCCTTCCACTGGCACACCAATATCATCGGTAACACGAATGGTGCTGCTCGTATTTAAGGAGCTCCCCTTAACTGTGAGCACATAGGGAAATCCAATGGTATAGCTATGAGGTTGCGCCAATGCATAGACCGCTTCTCCTACGGTAAGCTGAACGCTGCCATCACTCATTCCAATCGATTTGAACAGCTCGCCGCGCCCCATCTTGGCACTTGGTTTAACCTTGATATTCAAAGAAACAAGCGTGCCATCCGCTGCTATAGAAGATTTGCTCAATCCTTTAAGCTCGAATTGGTATTCTCCCCTAGCATTGTTAATCTCATTGCGCGTGATCAAAGATTCCGTCACTTTGGGTTCCGTAGAGATGATTTCCAGTGTTTGAGGATCATAGGTCAGCTTCGCATACGAGTTTTTTAACTCATTTGCGTTTTTGACCTGAAGCTTCAACTGGAAAGACTTGTTGCTGATAACTTCATTAGGAGCTTCTAGTTGGTATTGAACACCATCACGAATGAAAAAAGTGCTGTTAATTTCCGCTGGATTGCCAGATCGATCATACACAGCCGCATGAACCGTATGATAACCGCCTGCCATTGCAGTTGCTGATTGATATTGAATATTACCTGATGACGCATCGTATGCAGTGGTAACAGGATGACCATTGATATCCACTTGGATTGAACTCGGATCAATGCCTGATTTATCATCTGTTGCGTTTAATTGAATAAGCGGGCGGTTTGTTTCTAAGACCGCGTTATTACCCGGCGATTTCACGTCAAGTTTGGGAACCGTCATATCTTCATTCGCATCATCTTCATAGATAAGACGAACGTTATCAACCCATACCGTGCCTTTATTTTTTTTATCAAAAATAGATTGCTCAATTCGCATATAAATTTCAAGCGTGAACGGAGTTGGCCTATTCGTTGGCAGTGCGCCTTCGATATATTTCCACCCTGTCCAATTCACACCGACATTCTCATCCAAATATTCCACTTCAAATGACTTGCCTGCGCTATCCCTGAACTTACTGAAAATATGATGACCATCATTGTTGCCGTAAATCCACATACCAATCTTCTTGGGAGCCCCTGTAATCGGAATGGCGCCAGCAGCTGGCCCCACGTAGACGTAGGAAGGATTTTCCTTAACACCTATGTAATCATAATCAATCCGGACGGAATTATTGCCGAAACGGACATGTTTGGGATCGGACTCCAAGCTCATCGCACCGGAGAAATTTCTTTTTTGGATCAAAACATCATCGCTAAGGTTGTTCTCAAAATCCTCTATAACCACACTCTTAGGTGCAACACTCTCCGCTGAGACTAAACCTTCAGGTGGAAGAACACCTATGATGACAGAGATCAACAGAAAGATCAGTGTTGCCTTGTTCACCGCTAATTTGATTCGTTTGGAAACTTGCCGCTTAAACATGATTGTAATCGCTCCTCTGTTTGGTGATGATTTGGTGCCAAACTACCAACGGACGCACAATAGTAAAATAAATCATACAATTAATCATACAAAAGTAATTATATCTGTCCTCTATTTGTGGATTGTTTGCTTCATACGTTGATTTTGTAAATGGCTTGTACATTGGATTGCAATTGTTCGTTGGAACACTAGAGCTCTTGCTGTTATAATCATATCTAGACGAAGAACGTCCTTTTGCCCCTTGCGGCAATAAGGACGTTCTTTTTTTCATTTGCAGAGGAGGAATACGGTCCATGGAATTTGAAAAAGTGCACAAGCAATTTCTCGAACATCATTTGGCTCACAGATCTGGAGAAAGAAAGGGACGACTGCTCAGGGGTCATCGACATACTGAGAAGCTGCTGCTTCAAAATGTATGGTTGCCCTTGTTCGGGTCACTCGAACATTTGCATCCCGAATATGAAATCTACGACTGGAACCGCAAATCGCAGTTTCTCGATTTCGCTTTTCTCCCTCCTTTCGGTCGTTTCGGAATCGAGTGCGATGGCTTTCAGAGCCATGTAAAAGATATGGACCGGGAGAAATTTAGCTACGCCCTGAATCGAGATACGTTTCTTACGGGAATCGGGTGGAAAATGATCCATTTCTCCTATGATGATGTGCTGAATCGCCCCGAGATTTGTCGGATGCTCCTGCAACTGGCTATGAGTCCCTATCTAATTCGGAACCAATCCATTCGTCCAGCTGTTATAGCGGAGAAAGAAGTACTTAGGCTGGCTTGGGCACTTGGAAGATGGATACGACCCAAGGATGTGTCTGACCATCTGGAGGTCGACTTCCGAACTGCTCGCAAATGGCTGCGCGCCTTAGTCGATAAGGGCTGGCTAGAACCTATCGCAAGGGGCGAAGATATCCGCTATTACAAGTTAAAGGATGGAACACTGGAGCATTTAATGTGAGTATGGCTGTCTGCGGGGGAAATATTGCGCCCATTGGATTTTGTGCAGTGGAATATGAGGAATATGCTTGGTAGAGCCGCGTCACTGGAATTTCTACAGTGAAATCTTCCCAAAACCATTATTATTCCCGATAAGCAGCCATTTGACTGGATATTTTCCAATGTAAAGCATTAATAGTCGCCCACTTGAGGAATTCTACTGTACATTTTCCAATGGCCATCGACGTGTTAGCAGCGACAAGACAAGACAAGACAAGACAAGACAAGACAAGACAAGACAATTCAGGCCAAAATAAACCATACAAAACCAGACTAAACCAAAAAAACCAAACTCCTCAGAGCAAGGCAGAGAAGAGCACAAAACTACGCCAAAAAGGGCTGCGACAGATCCAGCCTGCGCTGACCTGCCCCAACCCAACAACCAAATAACTGAAACATTAATCTATAAACTCTGCTCACTTACCCCCGTAACCGGGTCGAAGACCAGCATTTTCGTGCCGATTTTATCAATAAAGAAGCGGTCATGGCTAACCGTGATGACGGCGCCGGGGAAATGGATCAAAGCCTGCTCCATAACCTGAATGCTCGTTAAGTCCAAATGGTTGGTTGGCTCATCTAAGATGATCACCGCTGCACCGGAGAGCAGGCATTTGGCTAAGGCAACCCTGGCCTTCTGCCCGCCGGATAGGTTCCCGATGAACTTGCTGAGATCCATCTCCGAGAATTGCAGCATGGCGAGGAATTTGTTCACCTTTTTCCGCGGGGCGTCCAGCCCCAATCCGTACGTGTTCACAGCGTGACTAACGGTATCCTTAGGATTAAGCTCATCCCACATCCGGTTGAAGTAAGCGTAGCTGACGCCCTTCTCCCAGACCACCTCGCCGGACTCTGGCTGCTCCTGCCCTGTCAGCACCTTGATGAGCGTAGACTTCCCGCTTCCGTTAGGACCAACGATGACTAGGCGATCTTCTTTCTGAATGTCGAAGCTTACATTCTCAAAGATGGAACGACTGTCGTAGGTCTGGCTGATTTTTTGGACTTCGCACAGCTTGTCCGGAAATCGCAATCTTTCATAAATATCCGTGATTAGCACATTGACGGGATGCGGTTCTATCCGCTTTTTGTTATCGGCCAATTGGCGGGATAAACGGTCCTTCGAAGACTTCCTGCTTGCACGGCTGTCAATCGCCTCTGATTCCATGAGGAGCAGCTCTTCCTCCCACTCGAATTGGCGGTCGAGCTCCTTCTTGCGCATCTTCTTTTTGCGGATGTAGTCGGTGTAATTCCCGTCATATTCCTGAAAATGATAGTTTTCGATCTCAATAATACGGGTAACCACTTTGTCAATGAATTGTCGATCATGTGAAACCAGAATCATAGCGCCGTTGAAACGATGCAGCCACTGCTCCAACCAAGCTATGCCTTCCATGTCCAAATAGTTCGTCGGTTCATCCAGCAAAACAACATCCGGCAGCTCAATTAGCATCTTAGCCAGCGCTGCGCGGTTCCTCCAACCTCCCGACAATTCATCAATCGGCTGATTGCGCATCACTTCGTTGAACCCCAGCTTCGTTAGAACCGTGTTAATCTCAACTGGTACATTCCAGCCATCCAAATGCTCCATCTGTTCGAATAACTCAGCCTGCCTCGTTAACAGTTGATCCATTTCAGCATCATCTGTCACCACACCCAGCTTGTCTCCAACTTCCTGCAGTTCACGCTCAATAAGAGCAACCTGCTCAAAGCACATTTCTAGCTCCTGTTGAACGGACAGGCTTCCGCGCAGTTCGGAGAATTGGGAGAAATACCCTATTTTAACCTGCGGATCTATGTCCACCTTGCCAGATGTTGGCTCTTCTTTCCCCATAATCAACTTGAAAACCGTCGACTTGCCGGCACCATTTCGTCCGATGAGACCAATACGCTCACCTTGGGTTACACGAAAATAAATATCGCGAAAGATCATAGACTCTTCATATTTCTTAGTAACGTTATCCAGCCGAATTACACTCATCGCTATCACCCTTCTACTCGCATCAATCTACCCCTGATTATAGCACTTGCATGAAGCCAATTGCTTGCCCGGCAAAAAGTGAACATAAAAACTCGCCTATGGCTCCAACGCAAACAATATTTATACTCATTACAAAAAGTAATTTATATTTGACATTTAGTAATGCGAAATATACAATTAAGTGGAAAGGAGAATGAGTTTCTTGAAAAACAAAAAAATGAAAATCGCCAGAGTCGAGTCCGATGTGTCTCAGGAACAATTAGCTGAGATTGTGGGAGTGACAAGGCAGACAATCAATTTAATCGAAACAGGCAACTACAATCCAAGCCTCAAATTATGTATGGCAATATGCAAGGCTCTCAATAAAACTTTGAACGACTTATTCTGGGAGGAATGATGGATGAATACGGAAAAAGTAGTTAAAGAAGCGAAAGTCATTACGGGCGCGGCACTGATTGTAGGTGTCCTTCTTTTGGCAGTCGGTATCCTTTTCGGTCTCATGGATAATAGCCCTGTAACCAATTACAAGGCTCTGATTGGATTGTCAGTCATACCGTTCAGTGCAGCATTTGCCTATTTCATTAAGCTCACAAGAATCAAGAGATCCCCCCAAAAGATGAGAAAAACGATGGTTCAAGAAGTGGATGAAAGGCTCGTGGCATGGAAGCATGCGATCGACGCCAGATCATTTAGAGTCCTTCAAGGGGCATTGTTCCTTGTTTATATGGGCAATACGTTGATCGTTCCAGAGGATATTTTTAAGTCGTTCGGATGGTGGGGGTTGCTGAGTTTATTATTTCTATCCTTTATCTCCCAAGGCGTCCTGTCCAAGAAAGTATTCGCCGGCGGTGTTCACGAAATCAATGAGGATAACTAGGGAACTGCATTGATGGGTCTCATCTGATTGAGAAACAAGGGGCGAACCTCTCGGGAATTTGAGAGAAGCCCCTATGGGAGTTCCTCTTCGAGAGCTGATCTTTTGAAGCTGCCCTTACGCGAGTTGCTCACCCGAGTTGCCCTTACGAACTCAATAACCCTTATTCGATCAAAATGGTTCATTTAAAAAATCTAACGAATTCAAGATGATCTATTCCACGCAAAAGCTCGCCTTTTCGCCTATAAACTATCCCATAAGGCCGATTCAGTTCGTTAGATTTTCAAAGGAGCCATTTTCTCGCCTATAAGCATCATACAGTTCGTTAGCATAATCCAGACAGATAGATAGACAGACAAATTAATCACCCCCAACCCCAGTGAAGGTGCTGATCTTTCTAGAAACACCCAACAGAACCTAGCCAACGGCTAGGTTCTTCGCCCTTCATGTATACCGGAGTCTATCAACATAGTAATACCAAAAGTTATATCAACTCGTAGAATATTATGGTAAAATGGGCCCTATTACATAGGGGCTTATCAAGTACCAGCTTCATACCGGACCTTGAAGGCACAGATCAGGAGGAATCATATCGATGAAGTATACTAGAAAGCTTATATCCACTCTATTGATTGCAGTTATGTTGTTTTCATCGTTTAATGTAGTTTTTGGTGCAACGGTCTTATCGGAATCTGACATTAAGGGAACATGGGCAGAAAACCAAATCTCTACTTGGATCGATAAAGGATTTATCACAGGCTATGAGGATGGTAGCTTTAAACCGGACAATACGATAACAAGAGCGGAATTCTTCGCTTTGATTAATCGTTCATTTGGATTCACGGAAACAGCCGCTGTTTCCTTTAGTGATGTTTCTTCATCTAATTGGGCATATGCTGAGGTTTCCAAAGCTGTGCAAGCGGGTTACATTAAGGGGTATGAAAACGGAACAATCGGTGTCAACAATCCAATCAGCCGACAAGAAGTTGCCGTTATCGTAGATCGACTTCTAAATCTATCCAATATACCAAGTGCTCCGGCACTCTTTACCGATTCAAGCTCCATAGCCTCATGGGCTAAGGCTTCGGTTGATGCTGCAGCAGCCAAGGGGATTCTGCAAGGTTATGCGAGTGACAATAACTTTAAGCCTAGTAAACCCATTACGCGCGCTGAAGCTGTCGTCACCCTAGACCGCTCAGTTGCTGCAAAAGCAACCGTTTATCGGACAGCAGGGACATATGGTCCTGAAACAGGAACGGAAACAATAAATGGTGATGTAGTCATTAGTGTGACTGGAGTAACTTTACAGAATATGATCATTAATGGAAATCTATTATTTGCTAAAGACATTGAAGAAGGGGATTCCCACCTCAAGAATGTAGCGATCAAGGGTTTAACCCGTGTAGAGGGCGGGGGCGTTAACTCCATCTATTTGAACAATACAATTGTACTTGCACTTATCGTTGATAAGAAAAAAGGACCCGTTCGTATTGTTGTGGAAGGCACAACAAGTGTAGGTGAAGCTACAATTAATTCTCCGTCCACACTCCAAGAAACGGCTGCAACGGGAGCAGGCTTCAGTAAGGTTACTTTATCGGAGCTATTACCCGCAGGTTCAAAAGTAACTTTAAAAGGAACCTTCGATTCCTTAACGGTCAAAGGCCGTGACATCCAGGTTGATCTCCCTGAAGGCAGCATTAAAGAAGTTATTTCATCATTAACAGCAACGGGTATGGCGCTTACTCTAGGTACAGATGCGAAGATTATTAGCCTTATCTTAGATGCAGCAGCTAAAATTCTAGGAACGGGCACAATTGAAAAAGTGACTATGAGCACCGTTGCGAAAGACGGAACGAATATTGAAATTACAGTACGACTTTTAGGCAAAACAGATACAGATACAGATACAACTACAAACACAACTACTCCTACTGAACCTTCAACTGGGGGTACGGATACAACTGCTCCAATTCTGTCCAGTGTAACAACAGGACCCCTATCGCTTGGAGATCAAGTCTGGGGTACAAGTAATGAAGCTGGATATTTATATCTAGTCCCTTCAACAACAGCCAAAACAATTATAGACTTAGATCAATCCGTTACTAATTTGTTAGGCAAGAAGCTTGCCATAGCAGCCAACGGAGATGCAGCGATTAGTACAGCGGGTTTGGCATTAGGCACTTATGCTGTTTATGCAGTGGATCAATCCAACAATATATCCATAGCTTCACAAAACATAATCATTGGTAAAATACAATTAACCATCGATGAGCCCGCATTTTCACTGGTAAAGCCGTTAGGTGAAGGTACATCAATTCTCGTATCCGCAGGAACATTACATGGGGTTGGTGCGGGTGAAGATGTGACGGTGGTTACCCAAGCCGTTTATGATACTTTAACCTCCGCTAAAGTCAGACCCTTAACAGTCGTTTATACACTTACTGGAGAGGACAAATCTAAATATAATGCGCCTACAAACAATACCAACTATACTTTATATGTACAGAACAGCGTAGATACGGGAATTGTAATGGACCTTATCACTCATTCCAAAGAGTATGATGGAACGACAAGCACAGCTGTATCAGCAGGATCTAGAATTGGAACTTGCGAAGGGGATGGCATTTGTCCAGAGGATGACGTAACTGTGCATGCTTCAGGAGCTTATAATGATACACAGGTAGGAACAGACAAGTTGATTACCGTGTCCTACACCCTTTCTGGGGGAGATGCAGGAAATTATTTACCGCCAGCTAACATTACAGTACATACAGGCGTAATAACAGCCAAACAATTGACGATTTCAGCACCTACATTAACGAACTCCAAAGTATATGATGGAACGAAAACGGCGGGCGTTATCCCAGGCACCTTAATTGGCGTTGTTAGTGGAGAGAACGTAACCGTAAACGCAGTAGCCACATACAACAATGCAGAGATAGGAACCCATAAACGGGTAACTATTGTGTATACTCTCTCAGGTACCGATGCCGGAAATTACAAGGCGCCAGCAAGCGAGACAGTAAGTACGGGCGAAATTACAGCACGCTAATAAAGGTTATCGACATAGATTTTAACCGTTCACACAGGTAAACTCCAAAAAGCGTTCTCCCACCACTTGGCGGGAGAACGCTTTTTGGCCTATGATCATTTATTAATATATAACTTTATAGATTGAACTTTTGATTTACAGTCCAACACAGAGCCGGTCAATGACTTCCATGGGGTTGGCATTGATGCGCCCATTTTACAGGTGCTTCATTAGTTCAGTCTATTAAAGCAAGAAAAGTTTCATTGGATTAATCCAATGCAATCGGCATTAAAGCTGCTGAAATCAAACTTTCACTGGATTTATCCAATCTTTTAGTAGGAAATCGTTTAAAAAGGGCCTATTCTGGAATTTCCATTGGAAAAACCCAATGAAAGAAGGTTCTGAGGCGCGAAAACGAGGAAAACACTGGATAAATCCAATGTTTTCCTCAACTGAAGAAGCGGCAGCAAAGGGGCGTAGCCGCTAGGCGCGCGCCCCACCAGTTAGTGTCGCTCACCGCTCCAAGCAACTCGCTGCCACCTCTGTCGCACCACGCACCAACAATTATGGTATAAATCTTACCGACTTTCTCGTGAGATATTGTGACTAACCATTGCTGTTGATTTTTAAAGTAACGTAGATCTTCTAAATGACCATATCCATCGCCACTCGGAGACATTCGGACGCGATCTTCCCGTTCTTACTCTTCACCCGTCGCAATCGGGTTGTCTTCCCAAGAAATCCAGTCGCTCCAGCTTCCGCTGTAGAGCTTCACATTATCAAACCCAGCTTCGCTAAGTCCCAGCACGTTCGGGCATGCCGTCACGCCCGAGCCGCAGTACACGATGATGTCTTCCGCATCGCGCAAACCGGCAAAGTGCTGCTCCTGCTCCGCGGCGGACAACCATGCGCCGTTCTCGCCGAGCACGCCTTTCCAGAAGTAATTGCGCGCGCCGGGGATGTGTCCGGCAACCGCATCAATCGGCTCTTCCAAGCCGAGGTAGCGGCGCTCTTCGCGCGAGTCCACAAGCACGGTGCCGGGACGGCCGAGCTTGTCCTTGACCTCATCCATGCTCGCCAGCATGGAACGCTGCACTTTCGGTGAGAAAGTCCGCGGGAACACCGCAGGCACTTCGTCCGTTACCGGGTAACCGGCTGACTGCCAAGCTGTGTACCCTTGATCAAGGACATACACCTCGGAATGGCCGAGGAACTTCAGCATCCACCATAGGCGCGAAGCCATGGCGCCGCCTTGATCGTCGTAGGCCACGACGGTCTTCGTTCCATCGATGCCGAGGTTGCCGACGAGGATGGAGAAGGCTCCCAGGTCAGGGAGCGGATGCCGGCCTCCGTGCGCCATTTTGGCACCGGATAAATCTTTTTCCAGATCGACGTACACAGCTCCTGCTATATGACCCTGCTCATAATCCTGTCTGCCTGATTCCGGTTTCCCTAGCGCAAAGCGGCAATCCGCGATGACGATGTTTGCATCGCCTAGCTGTCCAAGCAGCCAGGTCTGGCTTACGATATTTTCCACTGGTGCATGCCACCTTCCTTCATCCCTTAATTAATCGCCTATCCCACTTGTCGGATTAACGGAATAGGTCTGCCAATCGCTTCGATCTCCACCTATTTTATCGTAAAAGGCTTGCGCGCGGAAGTTATCCTTGGATGTTGTCCAAGTGAGATTCGCATAGCTGTTTCTGGCCGCATAGCCTTTGCAAGCTGCAAACAGCTTCTGCGCCGCTCCCTGTCCACGCTCAGCCTCCACAACGTACAGGTCGTTCATAATGGCAATTCTGGAAGCACGCAAGGTGCTGAATGTGAAGTAGAGGGTCACGAAACCAACCAGTGTGCCGTCTTCTGTCTCCGCGACGAATTGAATGCCTTCCTTCTGTTCCAGCAGCGTATGGATCAAGCCATTCAGCTTGTCGTCCTCGGGCTGGCGATACTGGTAGAAATCCACGATATAAGCGAGCATTAACGTTTTTAACTGCGGAATATCTTGCATAACCGCTTCGCGAACTGTAACCTGAGCCATAACGCTGACCTCCTGTTTCTAATTGCCTATCTATCATTGTACCCCACATTCCGCTTACTAAATGTCCTCCATTTCTTTGCGATAAAGGAGATAGATGATCCACCCCAGTAATAAGCAGAAGCCGGCGACGAAATAGAAAATGTACGTGAACTCCAGGTTAACTGCATAATACGTTGACGAAAATAAGAGGAACGTAAACACCAAGACGAGCAATAACATATTTTTTCTGGAACGCTCATACTGGGTGGGTTTAAGCTCCACACGCACGGTGAATCCCATTCGTCGCTTAACCAGCACATAGGCAGTGAAATCCGCCAGTAAAGCAGCTACGATTTTAAAATAGAAATAGGAGCTATCCAACCTTTCAAAATAATCAGCTAGCGGAATATTCGTTAGGCTCCAAATGATCAATAGTACAATGGCCAAATAAATCGTGTACCCGAGCGCTCCCAAGAAAACAACCATGAGAGCATGAAGGATTTTTAGTCGAAAAATCACTTGAATCAGGATAGCCTGCGATAAAATAATAAGCATCGGATTCAATGCTTCGGTATACGTAAGGAAAACAGGCAAACTAAACACATTGGCTAGGATGAATGCAGCAAGCAGCACCAAGGGCCATTTTTTAGATAAAGAAATTCGAAATAGAGTTAATCCCAACAGCAGCATAGAAAACGCAGTGAATGTAGGAATCAGAACAACTAAACGCCAATCCATGTGAACCTCCAACCAAAAGAAAGGGTGACTATCAGCGTGATTCAACAAGCACATGCCAGCAAACCGAGCTTGCCTTGGCACATCGTACCGTTAACAGACGCCTACTGCGAGGAGCTATGTACATGGCAATATTCTGCCCCCTACGAGATCTACAACTGGCCATCCTGGGACACGATGCAGCAAGAGCAATCCGAGTTCGCAGACCTGCAGATTCGAGCCGAGCAGTACAGAGGTGTTGTAGACGAAAGAGCTCAGCTCGTTGGCTTCGTTCAATTCTTCCCGATCACCGGAGTTACTCGATTAGGCTTAGGCCTTCGTCCCGATCTTTGCGGTAGAGGAAACGGCCTGGGTACCCGCTTTGTTCAGCTGTTGATCAAGGAAGCTCTGAACAAAGCCCCGCATCAGGAGATCGATCTGGAGGTGCTTGTTTGGAACGAACGTGCCATTCAGACTTACGAGCGAGCTGGATTTAGCTTAACCGATACGTATGACAAATGGACGCCCTCAGGGATTTCCGCTTTTCATTGCATGGTGTACAACGGCGCCCGTTAATCGAGCCTTATTCAAATTCATACACGACAGCGCCAACATCGCTCTCTCCCGCATAGGTGCGGAGCAGCTCTAGGAATGGCTTGCCGTAATTCCGATACTTCACTTCACCGACACCTTTGATCCGCAGCATGGCGGCCTCGGTGGTCGGACATATCTCACTCATCTCACGCAGCGTGCTGTCAGAGAAAATAATATACGGTGGCACCTTCTCGCGAGCGGCCATTTCCCGGCGCAGCAGACGAAGCTGTTCGAACAATGTATTGTCGACAGCGGCAGCAGCACGCACAGGCTGCCTGCGCACCTTCTGGTTAACCTGCTGCTTCCCTTGCAGCACTTCGGCTGCCGGCTGCATCAGCTTCACGACCGGATACTGCCCGTCGGACAGCTGCATGAATCCCTCAGAGATCAACACATTGATCAGATCCGATATTTCTTTCTCGGCGAGATCCCGCATGATGCCATGGGTCGGCAAACGATCGAAGCGGTAGTCGAGGATCTTCTTCGCTTTGGAGCCTTTGAGCACGGAGGCGACCATGGAAATCCCGAACCGCTCGCCCATGCGGCGAATGCAGGAGAAAATTTTCTGCGCTTCCACGGTAATGTCCACCGTATCGCGATCATCTTTGCAAGAGCTGCAATTGCCGCAGGTATCCTTGATATTCGTCTCATCAAAATAGTGCAAAATGACGTTGCGCAAGCAGCGCGGCGAATAGCAGTAATCAATCATCGTCTGCAATTTCTTGTATTCGTTCGCTTTGCGCTCAGGGGAAAGCTGGTTCTGCTCGATCAGGAACTTCTGCGTCATAATATCCTGCGCGCTGAACAGCAGAATGCATTCGCTTGGCTCCCCGTCACGCCCGGCACGTCCCGCTTCCTGATAATAAGCTTCCATATTTTTCGGCATATTATAATGAATGACATAGCGGACATTGGATTTGTCGATGCCCATCCCGAAGGCGTTCGTCGCGATCATCACGCGAATATCGTCATAGAGAAACGCCTCCTGCATATAGGAGCGCTCGTCGTCCGTTAAACCTGCATGATACTTGCCAGCGGCGTAGCCTTTTTTGCGCAGAAGCTCATATAATTCTTCCACATCCTTACGCGTAGCCGCATAAATAATACCGGGCTGGTGCGTATGTTCCTTCACATAATTCTGAATATAATCCCGCTTGTTTTCCCCGCGAAGAATCGTCAGTTCCAGATTATCCCGAGAAAACCCGTTGATGAAAATACCCGCTTCATTCAAATCAAGCAGTCTTGCAATATCAGCCGTAACCTCCGCTGTCGCCGTAGCCGTAAAGGCCGCCACGATCGGGCGATTCGGCAGTTCGCGAATGAACGGAGCTATGCTGACATAACTCGGACGGAAATCATGCCCCCATTGCGAGACACAGTGCGCCTCGTCAATAGCCACGAGCGGCAGATTCAGCGCCGCCATCCGCGCGCGAAACCGTTCAGACTCCAAGCGCTCGGGCGCAATATACAGCAGCTTGTACTTGCCCTGCATCGCCCCTTGCATCCGTTGTTCGACTTCTCTGGCTTCCAGCGTGCTATTGATGAACGTCGCCGGAACGCCGAGCACATTCAGAGCATCCACCTGATCCTTCATCAAGGATATAAGCGGCGAAATGACCAAGGTCACGCCTTCCATCAACATGGCAGGAACCTGGTAACAGATCGATTTACCGCCGCCTGTCGGCATGATGCCTAATGTATCCTGGCCCTCCAGCAAGTTGGTAATAATATTTTTCTGACCTTCCCGAAATTCCGGGTACCCATAGACCTGCTGTAATACCTTTCTTGCTCCATCCAGCATAGCTTCTTTACACCTTTCTATATCACAGTTCTGCGTGTTTTAGACCAAATAAATAACCGAAACCAGTTTCTCGCCGTCATGTACCTTGAGAACGTGATTGCTTGCATCATGGCGCACAGAGCCCGCCCCAACCTGTATGACAGGCGTACTGCCCAAGGCATAAAAAATATCGTCAGCCAGCGTACGCAGGCATTCTTCCTGTTCATCCTTATCGAGGGCTTCCCAATCGTCCGCATTCATTTCCAGAAATTCATAAAATCCGTTCACCAGTTCAATTCCACGTACGAAATCTGTGACAATGTCTTTGTACTCTCTGCCAAACTTAACACCCATGCGCACAGTCTCCCTTCAGCAACTTTCCTTATCCCTTTACTTTATCATATTATAGGTCCAATTGCAGGGTTAACCCCTTTTGCCCCGGATAAAAAAATACCCTTTGGCATAAACTATGGAAATGGGCAATTTCGGAAAAAATCTGTTACTATGGAAGAAGGAATGTACCGCTCGGAGGGTAGGAAAGCACACATGCTGAAACTGCAGATTCCCAAAAATCGAATGAACTACCTAATCAAGCAAATCCCGCTGCATTTCGATGCTGTCGTCCTGGAACAGGGCTGGGAGTACTATCATAAAGGTCGTGTGACCGAAGTGGACCTGAAGGGCACTAGCATTCAGGCAACTGTCGCTGGCAAGAAGGTCCATACCACGACATTGAATTTAGAAAATTTTTCAACTAGCGAGTGCAGCTGTTCTTACGATGGCTTTTGCAAGCATATAGGCGCGACGTTTTTCAGCCTTTACGCCCCTTATGGCCGTCCGGAACTGGTGCTTCAACAGTTAAAACAACAAATAAACACGCGCAAGAAGCCGATCCGCAGCGCCTTATTGGCGCAGGAACGGAAAGCTGCTGCACAGGCTAACGTACCTATGGAAGAAACGATGCCTATCGACTGGCATCGTTTCTTCGAGGGGAAATTTCATGGATTCTCCATTTCCCATCAACATTCCATTGAGACGTTCTATGACTCAGCGCTGGAGTCTCTGCCGCCCTTCGCCGCGAATTGGAAACGTACGACCCGCGAAATTTACTTGTGTCATATCGTACTTTTCATGATGCGTAAGATCGAGCAGTTTTATCAGGAAACGAAGAGCTCCTACTTATCCTTTTATCACGAAAATGGCTGCAAAATTGCCGCCAAGAACTGCGAGGATAAGCTGGTTGAATTCGTCGACCGCATCGACATTCCGGCTTCCTTCCTGGCAGAGCCTAAGCACTGGCTGGCCACCCTCAAAATGCTCGGCGAATTCGCCCTGCAAGGCAAGGATAGCCCCATTGACTGGCTGTTCGTCTACCGCTTCATCTGGTGGAAGCTGACGGCTCAAGCAGGAGCGCAAAAAGAAGAGATCCAGCGTCTGGACACTCTGCTTGCCAAGAAGGAGCTCACCGCCCGCAAGAAGGATACGTTAATTGCCGCAAGGGCCCATTTTGACATCATCCAAGGCGATACCGATAGCGCTTTCGAACGTCTTGGCCAACTCGCTCAGCCGAGTTCCAAGGATTATTTCCTCTACCTGAATCACTATTACAACCAAAAACAATGGGATCTCATGTTAGTGTGGCTTCGCTTTCTGTTCAAGTCGATCGCGAATGCCAATCACGACGATTTCCGCACGTTTTGCCAGTTCTGGCTGGATACAACCAAACATTTGGACTCGGACAGCGAGTGGGTTCAGGTCATGGAGACACTGCTGCCTCGTTCTTACTACTATTACACGGCTTACCTCCTGCAAACGAAACGGTATCGGCAATGGGTCGATTTGCAGTTGGCGAACCGCATTTCGCCTCTTAGCTTATATGGGATGGAGCTTAAAGCGATTGAAGAACATGATGCCGCGCTGCTTCTCCCGCTGTATCATCAAGCAGCTGAACGGGCTGTTCTGGAGAAAAACCGAGCTTCTTACAAAACGGCTGTAAGGCTTCTGAAGAAGCTGCACAACCTTTATAAACAGCTAGGCCAAGATGATCGCTGGGAGCACTATGTGTATCGCTTGGCGGATAAATTTTCGCGCTTGCGTGCTTTCCAAGAAGAGCTCAAGAAAGGAAAATGGATTCGATGATCGAAACCAGTGCGCTGACCGTCCACGTTAGCTCCTTGCCAAACGGTTCTTTATTTCTCTGGGGGACCCGCGAGAACGGCGGAATTTGGGATGCTCTTGATTTGAAAAACATGCTCTTTGCCTGGCATCGCTCGTCCTTCTTCGGTACCTTCATGGAACCGAGTGAATGGCAGAATCGCGAAGGCATTGAGCTGGGACCGCTGGAAGCGCTCGACTATTTCAGCGACCCGCAACCCGTGCAGCATCTGCAGCTAAGCTGGCAGCAGGACTGCGCGGATCTAATTCGCTTGGCGCCGGCTGTTCAAGAGGCATTGGCCTCCGGCAGCTTCATGCCGGATTATGAGAAATGGAAAGCCGGCGAGATCGGCTGGAAGCTCCAGCTTCCAGATGACCTGCAAGCCTTGGAATCCCCCCTGGTTACACGGTGGGTTCACGCCCTCATCCCCGAGTGGGTGGACGCCGATGGGATCATGAAAGACAATCTGCGCAAGCTCGAAGCCGCGTATCCGTTGATGCGCCGCGGCGAGATTGGCGCTGATCTGTGGCTCGACGAGGAGGATTGGCTCGTCGCCATCGGATGGCGCCAGGACCGGACGCCGATGCGCACCTGCGTGCAGCTCACGGAGCCCGATCTGGCGCACAGCGCAGGCTGGCAGCTCCGCGTGCTGCTGCAGGACCGGCTGGCGCCGGAGGTGCTGCGCACCGTCACGCCCGGCGGCGAGCCGGTCGTTGGCGAGCAGCCGCTGCCGGAGGCCTGGCTGCCCGAGATCGGCCGCGTCGAACGCGACGCGGCCAAGTGGGTCCGCATCCTGCCGTGGCTGGATGCGGGTGAAGGCATCCTCCGTCAGACATTGACGGAGGAGGAGGCTTGGCGCTTCCTCGCAGAGGGAAGCGTGCGGCTTGTAGAGGCCGGGACGAGTGTGTTCCTCCCGGCCTGGTGGGAGCGCATCCGCAAGCTGCGGCCTAAGCTGCGCGCGAAGATCAAGTCTTCCGTCGGTTCTGGACGGGAGACGATGTTCGGACTCAGCCAGCTGATGCAGTTCGACTGGAAGCTGGCTGTTGGCGATCTCGAGCTGACGGAAGAGGAATTCCGTCAACTGCTCGCGGAGAAGCGCAAGCTGATCCAGATTCGCGGCAACTGGATTCAGCTCGACCCGCTGTTCATGGCGCAGGTCGAGCAGATTATGAAACAGGTGCAGAAGAAGCAGGGCCTCTCCTTCCGCGATGTGCTTGAACTGCACTTTGCCGGAGATGCCGCAGGCTTGCTGCCCGCCGAAGACGATCCCGACGCGATGCGCTACATCGAGATGGAGGTCGAGCTGAACGAACAGCTGCGCCACATGGTCGATCAGTTGACCCAGACCTCGGCGATTCCTACTATCGAGCCTCCGCCCAGCTTCCAAGGATCGCTGCGCCACTACCAAGTGGACGGGATTTCTTGGCTGTTATTCCTTCGCCGATTCGGCTTAGGCGGCTGTTTGGCCGATGACATGGGACTCGGGAAAACGATCCAGTGGATCACCTACTTGCTCACGGTCAAAGAGAGCGAACAGCCGGTTACGCCTTCATTGCTCATTTGCCCGACCTCTGTACTGGGCAATTGGCAAATGGAGCTCAAGCGCTTTGCGCCGTCTTTGAAGGTGCATTTGCACTATGGTCCTCAGCGCTTGAAGGGACCTGCTTTTCAGGAGGAGATCGTTGGCAAGGCCGATTTGGTTTTGACATCCTACACGCTTTCCCATCTGGATGAGAGTGAACTGGGCGCAATAACCTGGAACTCGATCTGTTTGGACGAAGCTCAAAATATCAAGAATGCGTACACGAAACAAGCCTCGGCCATTCGCCGACTGGACGGTTTCCACCGTATTGCTTTGACGGGAACACCGATCGAGAACCGTCTTACTGAGTTGTGGTCGATCTTCGATTTCGCCAACCCCGGATATCTCGGCACGGTTCGTGAATTCACGCATCGCTATGTGAATGCCATCGAGAAGACACGCGATAGCGAGACGATTGGCAAAGTGCAGAAGCTGATCCGTCCCTTCCTGCTGCGTCGGGAGAAGAAGGATCCCGCGATTCAGCTGGATCTGCCGGAAAAGAACGAGTCCAAGACGTTCATCTCGCTTACAGCCGAGCAGGGCTCGTTGTATGAGAACTACATCCAAGACATGTTCGATCGGCTGGATAAGCTCTCGGCCATGGAGCGGCGCGGCCTTATTCTCGCCGCGCTTACGAAGCTCAAGCAGGTGTGCAACCACCCTGCTTTGCTGCTCAAGGAAGGGCTTGGCGCCCCATGGAGCGGACGCTCCAACAAGCTCGAGCGTCTGCTCGAGATGGTGCAGGAGCTGCGCCAGGAAGGTGATAAATGCCTGATCTTCACGCAGTTTGTAGAGACAGGCAACCTGCTCCAGCATGTGCTGCAGCAAGAGCTTGACGAGAAGGTGTTGTTCCTGCACGGCGGAACACCCAAAGCGGGGCGCGATGCCATGATCGCGCACTTCCAGGACGCAAGCCTGCCGGCGGAAGAACAGCGCAATGTGTTCATTCTTTCGCTGAAGGCCGGCGGCATCGGACTCAACCTGACGGCGGCGAATCACGTGTTCCACTACGATCGTTGGTGGAACCCCGCCGTCGAGAACCAAGCGACGGACCGCGCCTTCCGTATTGGCCAGACGCGCCATGTGCAGGTGCACAAGTTCGTCACGCTTGGCACGCTGGAGGAGCGCATCGATGAGATGATCGAGCGCAAGCTCGGCCTCAGTCAGCAGATCGTCGGTTCCGGCGAGAACTGGATTACCGAGCTGTCGACCGACGAGCTGCGCGATTTGTTCTCGCTGCGCCGCGAGTGGGTCGAGGCTTAGAATTTGTCTTTGTCCTAGTAAGATATTGAAGTCCCACACTATCCACGGTGCTATTTCATCGCAGATAGCGTGGGGCTTTATTCATTAGTTCGATACTCTGCGTTGAAGGAGCCTCAAGCTACATTGGATTAATACAGTGTTTTTAAGTAAATGGGCACCCTTTTGCTGCCTACGCTGGAAATATCCAATGAAAATTGCCAATGTCGCTGTGAAATCCTCAATTTGGGCAATTCCAGTGGATTTATCCACTGGAGGCCCGCTCTCCGCTGCCGAAAGCGCCATTCTAATGGATTTATCCAACGAACGACCACACAGAGAAGTACTGCCCTCCCATTGGCGCATCAACCATCATGGAAAAGAAGTGCTCCATCCTGGGCGCGCGTTGCAGCCGACGCATGGCGACGGTCAAACCCCAGCATTGTTAGCTAGATCGATGGATTCACCCTAAAGATGTCACCAACGTATCGAAAATAATGCTTTCCATCTGACTTTACCTATGGTAAATTAAGGAAGTGATCGGTCATCCTTCAACTTGATGATATCGCTTTCATGCCAAATGTTTAAACGTTTATACTTTCAGGAAGGAGGAAGATGATTTCCTGCACTAAACTACCCAAGACAGAAGAGTTTTTACGCCCAAAAGTTAAAGCGCTTCAACTTTCTGAGCAAGGAAAAGAACTGATACTTACAACTTATATATGATCTTAGGAGGAATGAACAATGTCCAATTTAAAATCAGCTAAAGGTAAGATGAAATCACTCTTTTCGATCCTGGTAGGCACTTCCGTTATTGCAACTTTGCTCACTGCCGCAGTCCCGCTTCAACCGCATGCCTTTGCCGAAGGGAATCCTGCCTCGGAGACATTGGCTGCTGCAGCAAACCCGCACGATGCTAATTTCTCGCCGGCAACGCTGCAATTTCTGATGGCCAATACAGGCCTTGACGGTGAACAATGGGACAATATCATGAAGCTTGTCAACAAACCTGAGCAAGATTCACTGGATTGGACCAAGTTTTATGGTTATTGCGAGAAGCTGACGGATAGACGCGGTTACACTATCGGTATTTTCGGCGCTACAACGGGCGGAGCCAACGATCCGAATCCGGATGGTCCTGCCTTGTTCAAGAAATATGACGAAGTCAGCGGAGCAAGCAACCCTTCTATTCAGGGCGGACTGGCGAGAGCGGGCGTCCATGGAACTATGAAAGGTGCCATTCTGGAAATTACGGACAACGAGAAAACCTTCGTTAGTAAGATAAATGCTTTGCAGAACAATAGCAAATGGCGAGATGCTATCTGGAGCACCTTCTATGACGTGTATATTAAATATAGCGTACAGCAGGCACGTCAGCGCGGTTTCAATTCCGCTTTAACGATCGGCTCCTTTGTCGATACAGCGCTAAATCAAGGCTCTACCGGGGATTCAGGCAGTCTCGAGGGTGTACTTTCGCGCTCTGGCACGAGTAAAGACGAGAAGACCTTCATGACGAGTTTCTACGCCAAACGCACCTTAATTGTGGATACCAACGACTATAACCAACCTCCTAATGGCAAGAATCGCGTCAAGCAGTGGAGCACGCTTCTGAAAAATGGAGAAACCGATTTGAAAAACGCCGATGCAGCGGTTGTCCAAGTGACTAACTGGGAAATGAAGTAAGCGGCTAAGGTTCTTAATCACAAGCCTGGCCTCGGGGAACCAACCTTGCCAGGCTTGCAAAAAAGCGTATTTCACCGTCTACACGGTAAAATACGCTTTATATTTTACTTACTTAGCTAATTCTTTGTACTTCGCGTAGGCTTTATTTTGAATTTTTTCCAACTACAAATTTGCTAAGCTGTTCTTGACCAACCACGAACTTGCTGAGCATTTCATCCACATACGTATTAATTTGCGTTGTAATCCGATTATAATCATCCATATCCGCATCGGAATATTTCAAAATTGGAATTGCATCTCTAAAATAATTATTGTCTACATAGTTGAACAGTTGTTTGCAGCTATCCACACTTACGCATGAAGCCTTCTCATACTGTGGATCATGTCGGAAGCCGAGCAAAGGTTGCGCGCCTATACGATAAAGCGCCTTGGCAGAACCGTCCACATTTTTGTTGTTTTTACTGATCGCCCATGCCCAAGGCACCGTAATCTGCTGTTGACGATCGGTTAAAGCTTTATCTCCTTTATGTAACACAGGCGGCTTCGTAACTTGAAAATGAAAGCCCGGAATTTTCTTCGCTTCTGGCATATCATTAAAGCCAACCACAAACCCAATCCAGTGATTCGTAGCCCCATTTTCCTGCATCCACCGGCTGTCTGCATTCAAATCAATGCCCCAGGCGTCAGCGAAGTTCAAATAAAAGGTTTCTACGGATTTGTCATTCACTAAGTATTTGGTAATATAACACTTAAAGACCCACAGAAAGCCTCCGTGAGTCTTTGTTACAATTAAATGACCAGATCCAAAAACAAATAATACCCCTCCCCCAAAGCACAGGAGTAAGTCTGAATCTGATGCGACGTATCCAAGTCCGTATAGGCTTGGGAGAGTATGCCCTGCTCTTGCAGGTTCATCATGAGGATATTGGAAATAAAATAGGGCCTCCACGTCCAGTTCGCCCCGCGGTAGTTCTCATCTTTGCTCCAAGCTTCCTCTTTGCGGGTATAATTAGAAGAGATTTGGTAGCCGTCTCCTACGCATATGTACATTCGTATACAATTATCTGGAACGTTATTGATCATGTTCTCGATCACATGATCCGCATCTTCCGGGGTTGCGATTCGAACGGCATCATGAATGAGCGCATCCAGGCTCTGATGAATAGCCAAGATACGGCTGTAACGCTGGAATTCGCTCTGGCCAAAGATGTTCATCTCTTCTTTCAGCATAGCTTTGAAGATAGCTTTGTTCTGGAAATCAGGTTCTGCTTTCGAGAAGAGGAATCCTTGCACATATCTAGCGCCAACTTGAAGCGCGCTGTGCAGTTCTTGTTTCGTTTCGACGCCTTCGACGAGGAGCGAGGCGCCCATTTGAGCCGCCAAGATGGAGAAGGATTGCATCAAAGCCTTGTAGCCAGCGTGAATGACGCTCTTTTTCAAAATATTAAGGTCAATCTTCAAGATCTTGGGCTGCAAGCTGGCTATCCGGTCGAAATTGCTAAAACCGCTGCCCACATCATCAATCGCAATCGTACAGCCGAATTGCCGATATAACTCTACGATTTGTGTTAGCTCCTGAAGCTTCCCGGTAAACTCTTCTTCGGTTACTTCAATTACGATACGCGCTGGATTTATTTGGTATTTCCTCAATAATTCAATAGTTGGTAGAACGCCCGTCCGCTTATAAGTTCTGTAAATCCATGACGGCTTTAAGTTAATGAACAGCGAACTCTCGTCATCGACGCTAGCGATCCGCTCAATCGCCCTCTCTCTCAAGTACCGATCAATGAGAAGATGGTCATCTTCCGCAATGTCGGGATCTTTGAAAAATGGGCCTAAACTCTCTACCTGATCTTCCCGTACCCGTCTTCCCAATGTTTCGTAACCAATAATTTCTTGGCTTTGCAGGGAAAGGATAGGTTGGAAAAATGGACGTACTTCGTGTTTTGGCGGAATCCTGCTGTCTTTAAACTGCACGGTTGTGCGCCCTCCTCAAGCAAAGATTAATGTTCTCAAACATAACATCAATCTTCTAATGAATAGTATTGTAAACGACATCGACATTTCTTGCAATGGATTCATGGAAGAAAACATAACATTATCGTTTTTTAGAGGATTTTGTTCGTGTTTGTCGAATTTACATACATTTCATCCCATCCTATTAGAATCTAGGTGACCCTTCGTTTATGAAGACATTCACGAAATCTCGAATCTCTCTGCTATACGTTATCCTAATTGTAGTCTTACTCGCGTTCGTAAGTGTCTCCAACTACATTGCATCACGGAATATGGAAAACGAAAATAATGCGATAGTGAATGAATCGATTCCTATTGCTACTACAACGAACAGTTTATTGACGGATTTACTCAATCAAGAAACAGCGATTCGTGGTTTCGAGCTAACTTCCATTGAACAATATCTAGAGCCCTATACAATGGGAAAAAAACAACTGGAAGAAGATTTAGACAATATTCGCATCTATGATAAGAAATATCCGACATTACAGCTCATTATGGATACGCAAGCCATCCCTGCTATTACGAATTTGCAGAGGCATTATGATTCGCAATTAGAATTGGTACGCGCCGGAAAAAGCGAGGAAGCCAAAGCTCGAATAGCGGCAGGCAAAACGATGATGGACCGCTATCGCGTGATTCATACCAGTATCGAGAAAACCATCGATCAAATTACATCAGATGCCTACACAGCCTCACTGAAAGCCGGTCAAACCTCCCGTATGATTACACTCGTCGGCGGTATTATTGCTTTGATCGCAGGCAGTCTATCTATCTTCATCTCATTTCGAGCTATTCAAGCGGAGGAAGAACTGCGAAAAAGCGAGGAAACCTACCGCTATATGGCAGAGAGCCTGGAGACGCAGAATGAAGAGATTATCGCTCAGCAGGAAGAACAGCAGGTCACCTTGGCCAAATTATCTGAGAGAGCGCGCGACTTGGAACTCATTTCCTCCTACCAGGAGAAGTTAACCGGTTATGTAGAGCTGAAAGATTTCTTGAAGCAAACCCTGCCAGCCTTACTCAACTCATTGGCCCAGGATGCCGCTTTGGTCGTGTTGGAACGTCCTGAGGACGAAGATAACACTGCCTATGAAGTTATTCATTCCATTGGATATCCCAAGAATCACATTAACCAACATCAGAAGGAGCTTTTTGGTCCTGCGAAACGCGTATTTGATGAAGGCATACCGATCTATCACACACGCGATGTGTCAGGGCATGAACAAGGGATTCATAGCAGCATGATACGGGCTATCGACCAGTATATCCCGCTTTTTGATGATAAACAGTCGGTCATCGGCTTCTTGTTGTTAACCAGCTACCAGAGTTCCTATCTTCACGAGAGCAATCAACGCCTGACCAAAGGCTTGGTGCGCCAGTTCGGCTTAGCTTTCTATTCCCAAGTAATGAATGATGAACGACTCAAACAAGCAGCCAATTTGGCTGCACTGAATGACCAACTGACGGCGGAGAAACAGCTTATTGAAGGACAGCGTGATTTGATTCAAAATATTTTGGAATCCGCTCACGAAGGCATGATGATGTGTGACTCCCACGGCACCATTCTCTTCTCCAATCATCGCATGAACCGTTATTTCGGCCTGAACGAACGAATCGGCGAGAATTTGGTTGACAGCTGTCACGAAATCGCGGTTGAAACAACAAGCTTCATAGGCGTTGCTACATCCATTGAGGCCCTAATTGACGGCTCTCATTCCCATATGACGCAGCGTTTCAGCTTCATGTTGGATGAGCAGCCCCAATATGCGGAGCTGTACGCAACCGTTGTAAGTGAAGATACGGAACAGCAGGGCTTCTTGTTCGTATTCCGCGACCGTACCGAAGAAGAACGTATTGATGAAATGAAAAATGAGTTCATCAGCATTGTTTCTCACGAACTGCGGACGCCGCTGGCCAGCGTACTCGGATTCATTGAGATCCTTCTGCATCGTGAGCTATCGCAAGATAAACAGAAGAAATACATGGAGACCATCTACAAAGAAGCGCATCGCCTATCGAATTTAATTAACGATTTCTTGGACTTGCAGCGTATGGAATCCGGTCGTCAGCTGTATCACTTCTCGCCGATTAACCTGGTGATGACGGCGCAGGAAATTGCCGATCAATGGCAGGATAAGCAGAACCATCGCATCCTTATCCATCAGCAGGAAGATGAGCTATGGGTTCGCGCCGATGCGGATCGGATGCGTCAAGTGTTCCACAACCTGATCAGCAATGCCATCAAGTACTCACCGGGCGCAGACCGTATCGATATTCGACTGACCATGGAACAAGGGAAAGTTATCGTATCGGTGCAGGACTACGGTCTTGGCATTCCAGAGGAAGCACAAGGGCAAATGTTCTCGAAATTTTTCCGTGTCGACAATTCTGATCGCCGACAAATTGGCGGTACGGGGTTAGGCCTTGCAATTGTCAAAGAAATTGTCGAAGGTCATAACGGCCAAATCTCCTATACGTCTGAGATGGGGCAAGGCACGACGTTCCGCGTCGTCTTTGATCAATTCCACATATCCACGATGGATGGGAAAATTGTTATTTTCGAAGATGATGATGATCTAGCCAAGCTGATTCAAGTCGCTTTGAATAAGTTCAACCTTCCCTCTATCCAGCTGCGTTCGGCGGAAGAAGGCATTATCGCGCTAAGCCGCTGTATAGGAGAGCCTGTACTGTTCATCGTCGATATTCATCTGGAAGGTTCCAAAACAGGTTGGGATTTCATTGCTGATCTATCCCATCATCCCGTGTATTATCAAACGCCTGTGATCGTTTCAACAGCGCTGGACCAGCCGCATGATTATCATGAGAAAGATATTCAAAAGTATCTCAAAAAGCCTTTCTCCATGGAGCGACTCGTTCAGGTGGCGAAGCACTTGCTGGAAACCAAGCAGAGCAATGCTTACGTCTTCCATACTCAAGATCAAGCCTCGCTATCCACAACCCTGCAGCGCAACGGTATTGATATCATCGAAATGAAAGCAAATATGGATATGATCGAGGTCGAAATCAAGAAGCCGCATTCAGACTCCTAAAATCAGTAAAACTCTCCTTCCGGCTTCTCGGATGGAGAGTTTTTTTTATTGTAAAGGGAGAGGGATTTCCCTGATTGGCAGCCAATATACTAGATAAATATAAGTATATGCGGGAAGGTGTGAATCCATTGGCAAAGCCTGAATACGCTTCTAACCAAAGACAGGCACGCAATGTCTGGACCCTGCTCTTTTCTTTGCCCATCTTCGCTTGGGCGATGTACGATTTCGCGAATACGATTTTCTCCTCTAATATCGTAACTGTCTTTTATCCTTTTTACCTCAAAGAAACGTTAGGCAAAAGCGAAGAACTGAATCAGATCGCCAGCACCTTCATCACTTACTCCAACGCGATATCCAGCTTCTTCCTCGTGCTGCTCTCGCCGTTATTCGGGGTTTGGATCGACCGAACAGGCAAGAAGAAAGCCTATCTGATCCCTTTTACCTTGATCGCCATAGCTGCCACGCTGCTTATGGGAGCCTCGGCTATATGGGATACGGAGCAGCAGTGGCTGGGGCTCAACACATCCGTACTAGGCGTGATTGTCTTTTTTATGATCGCCAAATTCTTTTACAACTCCAGCTTAATCTTCTACGATTCCATGATCTCGGACTTGGGCAATACACGCGAAATCCCGATTATTTCCGGTGTTGGCGTAGCCGTTGGCTACGTGGGAACTTTAGTCGGACTTGTCGTCTACCCTTTGATTAACGGGAATCAGTTCGAGAACACATTCATCCCCAGCGCGCTGATGTTCCTGCTCTTTTCCCTGCCAATCATGCTCTTCTACAAAGAAAAGCCTATTCAAGCGGCAGGTGAGAAAAAGTCGCTGCTCAGCGGGTATAAGGAAATCTGGCTTACATTCAAAGAAGCACGAAATTACAAGGCAGCCTTCCTATTCATGATCGCCTACTTCTTCTTCAATGATGCCATTGCCACCGCCATAGCGGTGATGGCTATCTATGCGAACACGGTCATGGGATTCACAACCGGACAATTCATTCTGCTCTATTTGGTTTCTACGATATCTAGCATTATAGGTTCGTTCCTCTTCGGTTATGTGACCCGCAGCCTCGGCCCCAAAAGAGCTGTGACGATCGTTGCCTTCATCCTGATTATCGCTATCGCCATAGCATCGCTGGCTACTAGCCAAAGCTTATTTTGGGTCGCAGGCAGCTTGTACGGCGTTTCCATGGGCGCTATGTGGGTAACATCACGGACGCTCATCGTGCAATTAACACCGGAGGAGAAGCGCGGCCAGTTCTTCGGACTATTCGCCTTTTCTGGAAAAGTGTCATCTATCGTCGGTCCTGCTCTATACGGATCGATTACGTGGGCGCTTGCCTCCTATGGAAACCTGGCTAGCCGCGTAGCGCTGGGCTCCCTCTTGCTCCTCGTGATCATTGGACTGATCGTACACATGCGTGTGCCGCAGAAATTGCATTCATCCTCGTGATTCAGGTACAATAAATTTTAACGGAAACACTAAAGCATTCATTGCCTTAGTGTTTTTTTTCGCAGATTTTCTCATTGGAAGGGAGAACGGGATATGCGGTACAAACGGGTCCTCATCAAGCTGAGCGGCGGTGCTGTCGCGGGCAATAGCGAGTTTGGTTTCGATCCCACGCAGCTGGATCACATTGCGAATGAGATTATGACGGTCGTTCAATTAGGTGTCGAGGTGTGCTTAGTCATCGGCGGAGGCAATATTTTCCGCGGCAATATGGGGGAAAGCTGGGGGATCGAGAAAGCTGAAGCCGACAATATCGGTACGCTGGCGACAGTTATTAATAGCCTTATGCTGCGCGGCGTTTTGAAAGCGAAGACCGAAGCGGAAGTACGCGTCATGACCGCCATTCCAATCGCCTCCGTGGCCGAACCTTTTATCCGGCTTAGAGCCATTCATCACCTGGAGAAAGGATACATCGTCATCTTCGCCGGCGGCAATGGGCAGCCTTTTGTCACGACAGACTATCCGTCGGTCCAACGAGCCATCGAGGTCAACTGCGAAGCCATTCTCGTGGCTAAGCAAGGCGTTGACGGCGTCTTCGATAAAGATCCCAAACATCATAAAGAGGCCGTTCAGTATAAATCACTCCACTACAATGATGTCATCCATAACAATTTGAAGGTCATGGACCAATCCGCCTTCATTCTGGCCCGAGATTATCACATTCCCATTCATGTTTTTAACTTCGATAAGCCTGGATCTATGAAAGAGATTTGCTTGGGGCAAAATACGGGCACGATCATTAGCGGATCTTCTGAACTTATTTATCATTGATGAACCGGCTTCGCCCCTCAGAGATGAGCCTCTTACAAGCGACAAATCCTGTTAAAGGAACAAATAGCGCCCTATAGTTCCCTCAAGATCCCTATAATTACATTTTTTGACAAAATAAAGGCTTGACGTTCCCTTACATTCGCGCGGGGCCGCAACGATAACTCCTCTATCGCTCCAAAACATATAAATTAAAGGATAGAACGCAGCGCAAGCTGCCGCTCTATCCTTTTCCTTTTAGCCAAGAATTAATTCATAGTAGTCATTCGCATTCTTGGTTCTGAACCCGCAGGATTCATAGAGACCAAGTGCCTTCTCATTTTCCACAGCTACTTCAAGCTTGATGTAGGTTGCTTGCTCCCGCTCCTGCAGTTCGGCAATTGTCTGACTAAGCACTAGACGTCCGTACCCCTTGGAACGATGCTCTGGCAGCATACAAAAACCATAGATAAACCCCGTGCCCTCGGCTTCTATCATAGCGCCAATTTTGCCCACTGGCTCCTTGGACTCGCCAACCTCCGCAATCCAGGTCCGTTCTTTCTCGCCATTAATCGTCTGGCTAACATACTCTCTCGTATCCTGCTCCGTCATCTGGAACCCCGCTATATTCAGCTTCACCAGCAGTTCCGTGTCCGCCTCGCTTGCCAAGCGTATCGAAATATACTCGCCTGCGGCAGGTGAAAGCACAGGTGCAGTCCCTTTAAGCTCCATCACATGCTCAGAGAAACTATACGTTGCGCCCAGATTCGTTAAGAACGCCTTACCACTCTCAGCGCCTCGTTCATTAATGAAAATCAGCTTAGGAATCTGTCGTTGTCGACAGGTCGCTATGGCATTATGGACCAATTGGCGAAAAACCCCTTGCCGCCGAGCATCCGGATGTACCATTCCGCTAATTTCCACCTCCGTAGACAGAAAACTATATATGGCCAAGAACCCGACAATGCGGTCATTCTGGTAAAATAAAAAGTCATTCGTCACCCCAGGCGGGCGATCCGATAAAGTGCTCCAGTTCAACTTAATCTCAATATCTTCCTGACGATTGCATACCTCCCAAAGCTTCCGAACTTCCTTCAGCTCCTGAGGTGAAAGGCCATCTCTCGCTATAATGCCTTGTTTCAATAGATTGTCCTCCACTTTCCAAATATCGATCTTGCTGTCATTATACATGCCTTCTGGCGGAAGTGGTAAGCTAATAAATAATTAAAGCTATATTTTACAGACTGTGAACGATTCAACGGAGCTGTGCGTATTACTTAAGCATTCAAACGGACAGAGGGGATGGTCGAAAACACTTGGAAGAGCATGAACTTATTCGCCAGGCTCTGCGGGGAGACCATGCCGCACTGTCTCAGCTGCTCCAGCTGCATTATGATTTTGTTTATAAGTATTTGTTGAAAATTACGATGCATCCGGCCATGGCCGAAGATCTCACGCAAGAAACGATGATCAAAAGTATCGAGAAAATATCGCTCTACAAAGAGAAATCCTCCAAGTTTTCTTCCTGGCTCATGACCATCGCCACTCGCCTGTACATTGATCAAGGCCGGCGCCGCAAACGCGAAAAGCTGTGGCAGGAAGAGCAGCAGTCCTTGCGCTACATGCAGTGGCAGGCAGGGAATCAGCATGAGGATTGGCCTGATGTGTTGAATGCTTTATCGGAACTATCCGAGGATAGTCGCATCCCGCTCATTCTGAAACATTATTATGGCTACACCTATGAAGAAATCGGCAGCATACTCGCCATCGCCGAAGGCACCGCCAAATCTAGGGTGCATCATGCGTTGAAACAAGTACGGAAGGAGTTGGGTTAAATGGATACAAGCAAGAAACCGCCTTCCCAGGGCGAGAAGGCTGCTTCTGATGGGCGTGCCGGGAAATTGCAGCGGAGTGGCGTGGCTGAGGCGCATGTGCGAGTTGAGCAAGATGGGGGGCCCAGCGATGAACAAATCGTTCAATCGCTAAAAGAAGGGTTGAGCACGCTCGATCGCATGTTCCCCTCCACTTCCCCTACCGCATCTTGGTTCGAACAACAAGTAGCCGCGACAACAAAGAAACAACGCTCGAAGCTGCTGAGCGATTTGCTCAAACTTTGGCTGGGCGCGCTTGTCCTGCTATATCTCTTGTATGTAACAGCGACTGCTCAGCCAATCGCCTTCACTTTGCTGCAAGCTGCCGCGTTAGTCGCTCCACTAGCATGGTTACTCCTTCGAAAGCAGGTGGATTCGCATGAATAATCCCAATTGGAACGTATTGCCTCTATGGGCTTGGATCAGCTTGGCGATCCTTTTGCTCAGTCAAAGCACCTGGTTGTTCGTTGATGCGCGCAAGCGCAGCGCCCGTTATCCTTGGTTCTGGGGCATCTGGGGCATCATCCAAATGCCCACGCCGCTAATCATTTATCTGTTTGCCGTCCGCAAGATTCATCGTGGCTGGTCGCGTAAGTCAAATGATTGAGATTGCCCATTGCCCCATTCAAGCCAAGAACCCTTCCGTCCACCACCGTATGTGGAACTGAAGGGTTTTTCGGCATGAGGACTGTCCCCCCTAAGCAAATGCAATTCACTTGCGGGCACAAACCATCTGTCATAAGTTAACGAACTGTATGATGCTTATACGCACGAAATTGGCTACTTTGAAAAGCTAATGAGCTCAGTCGGCGTTATGTAGTAGTTTTTAGGCGGAATATTGAGCTTTTGCGGGGAATAAGGCTACTGGAATTCGTTAGCTTTTTTAAACGAACCTTTTTAGTCGAATAAGGTTTACTGGGTTCGTTACGGGGCAGCCATAGCACTGTCCCCCCAAGCAAATGCAATTCACTTGTGAGCACAAACCATCTGTACAAGTTAACGAACTGTATGATGCTTATACGCACGAAATTGGCTACTTTGAAAAGCTAACGAGCTCAGTCGGCGTTATGTAGTAGTTTTTAGGGGGAATGGTGAGCTTTGGCGGGGAATAAGGCTACTGGAATTCATTAGCTTTTTTAATCGAACCTTTTTGGTCGAATAAGGGTTACTTAGTTCGTTGCGGGGCAGCCATAGGACTGTCCCCCTAAGCAAATGCAATTCACTTGTGAGCACAAACCATCTGTCATAAGTTAACGAACTGTATGATGCTTATACGCACGAAATTGGCTACTTTGAAAAGCTAACGAGCTCAGTCGGCGTTATGTAGTTGTTTTTTGGCGGAATGGTGAGCTTTTGCGGGGAATAAGGCTACTGGAATTCATTAGCTTTTTTAAACGAACCTTTTTGCTCGAATAAGGGTTACTGGATTCGTAACGAGGCAGCCATAGCACTGTCCCCCCAAGCAAATGCAATTCACTTATGAGCACAAAGCATCTGTCATAAGTTAACGAATTGTATGATGCTTATACGCACGAAATTGGCTACTTTGAAAATCTAACGAGCTCAGTCGGCGTTATGTAGTAGTTTTTAGGCGGAATGGTGAGCTTTTGCGGGGAATAAGGCATCTGGAATTCATTAGCTTTTTTAAACGAACCTTTTTGGTCGAATAAAGGTTACTGGGTTCGTAACGGGCAGCCATAAGACTGTCCCCCAAGCAAATGCAATTCACTTGCGGGCACAATCCATCTGTACTAGTTAACGAACTGTATGATGCTTATACTCACGAAATTGGCTACTTTAAAAATCTAACGAGCTCAGCCGGCGTTATGCAGTAGTTTTTTGGCGGAATGGTGAGCTTTTAAGAGGAAAAACGCTACTGGAATTCATTAGCTTTTTTAAACGATCCTTTTTGCTCGAATAAGGGTTACTGGATTCGTAACG
>NZ_BMHE01000033.1 GCF_014640555.1 Paenibacillus marchantiophytorum
CGGTGTGACGTATGTGTTGGAAGATGCAATGCACGGCGCTAACAAAGTCAACAGTGTTTCCGTAGATGCAGTGACGGGTGTGATCTCAGGCGCAGTAGCTGGAGACAGCTTCGCACTGAAAGCCATCACGGCAAATGGGAAGTCCGTAACAACCTTCATCAACGTAGTAAACTAAGCCTATGCAAGAGAGAAAGAGACCCGAGGGGGTCTCTTTTCTTATGTCTATCTATAGTAATAAAAAAGTTCAAATAAGCTGAAAAAGAAATTTTTAAAAACTTTTGTTTAAACCGCAACTTTTTTTTGTGGATTGCGTTTAATACTTTGAAAGAAACAAAAACCTAAATTATTCGTTTTATAAATTAAATACTAAGTGCTGAATTGCAAAAATAATCCTTTACGACGCAATTCGACCGTTGTATAATATGTACTGGTATGACTGTCAACTCTTATTTAACTAGTTTACTAGTTTCTGCGTGACTTTTTTGTGTCACAAACGAACTTAGTTATATTATGCTCTAACTCTGGAAAGGGGGTGAACCAAACAATGAGTAAATCGAGCTCAAATATTGTTAGATTCGAAATAAAAAATAATAATAAAGATATTCAAGGAGGAGAAAAAAAGGTTATGAAAAAAAGTTTATCCGTAATTCTCACTACAGCAATGGCATTATCCATGTTTTCTTCCGTAGCATTTGGTAAAACATCTGCTGATTTCACAGATCTTAAGGATCTTGACGCAGCTACAAAAGCAAAATTTGATGCACTAATCAGCGCAGGTATCTTCGACGGCACAAGCGAAACTACTTTCGGTCTGAAAGAAGAAATGAACCGTGCTCAATTCGCGAAAGTCGCAGCTTTGATCACAGGTATCGAAGTTAACAAAGATTTGAAAACTTCAAGCTTCTCCGACGTTAAATCCGATGATGCAGCTAACGGTTACGCGCTTCCTTATATCGAAGCTCTTAAAACTGCTGGAATCACTGATGGTTATGGCGTAGGTACTTACAACCCAGCTGGTAAAGTAACAAAAGAACAACTTGCAACTTTCTTGGTTCGCGTTCTAGGTAAAGATGCTGATGCAAAAGCAAAAACAGGAACTGATACAACAGTTACTGATTGGGCTCAAGGCTATGTAGCACTTGCTCTTGAATTGAAACTTCTTCCAGCTGGCGCTGACAGTAAATTTGGTGGCCAAGCAAACGCAACTCGCGACTTGCTTTTGACTGGTGCGTACGAAGCAAAAGCACAATACGTAGCTCCAGGTAAAATTGCAGTAACTAGTGCAAAAGCAACGGGTGTTCAAAAAGTAACTGTAAGCTTTAATAAACCAGTTGATACTGACAAAGCGACTTTGACTTTGAAAAAAGGTAGCGTCGAAGTAGCAGTTAATAAAAAATTTGCTGATGATAAAAAATCCGTTGAATTGACTTTAAAAGACAACGCGAAAATCGGTGCTGCTGACTATACAGTAACATTGGGTGGTTTAGATGCTGCTTCCGTAGGAACTGCAGAAGCAAAATTCACTGGTGAAGCTGAAGTTCTAAAAAGCATTGACTTTGGAACAGCGAGCGATACAATTGCTCAATCCGAAAAAGCAAGAGTAAAAATCCTTGCTAAAAACCAATACGGTGAAAATACATCTCTCTCTGCAGGAAGCTTTACTGCTGTTACCTCAGGCTTTGATTCTTCTATTACAAAAGACAATACAGGTACACTTGTAATAACAATCGATACCGCTAAGTTGAATGGCACTAATCCAACAACACTTCCTGGATCAACAATGATTCCTGTATATGTATACGAGAATGACTCCCGTATTTCTGCACAAAAAACATTTAAACTTGGAACAGCTCCATTTGTTTCTAAAGTTGAATTCGGAACAGTAAAATATGGTGAAGGCAAAACTGGTCTTTCTGCTAGCGGTGACGTAGCTACAATTCCAGTAACTGAATTTGATCAATACGGTAATCCTGTAGCAAAAGATTCCAAAGCTGTTTCTAATGAAAATGTAATCGTAACTCCATACGCTGAAAAAGTGAAGGCAGAATACGATGATTTCGATCACGACAATTTCGGAGAAGTTCGTGTTTCCTTGACAGGAAATGTAGAAACATCTGGCGACTACACAATTACAATTTATGCTGGTTCCTCATCTGCAACTGCAAAAGTTTCTGTGAAATCAACAAAACTTGCTACAAAAATAGCGTTTGGTGAATTTACAGGAACATTGGCTGAAGGTGATACTACAAAAGATCAATACATCCCAATCGATGCTTACGATGCTGACGGCAACAAATTGTCTGCAGATGATATCGTTAGTGAAGACAACCTTAAAAGAATTAATGTATCTGCTACAGGCGTAGCTTTAACAAAAGCTGGTGTAGACGGCAACGTTGAGATTGTTAAGAGTGGCGAGCATAAAGGACAAATCTATCTGAACAAAGTTACTGGAATTAATGGTAATTCTGCATACTTTACTGCTTACATTGCGACTGCTGGTGCAAACAGCTATGTAAACAAAAGTATTAAAATCGATAGAGTCCGTACACCTGATGCTTTTAAAGTAGATACTGAAGCGGATAAAAAAGGTATTAATGGCGCTAGTGATGACTTCAAAATCCTTGTTGTTGACCAATATGGCAGCACAATGGATTCCGTTGGAACAGTTAACGAGGGTGGTAACACAGTAACATATCAAGTTTATGTTGAAGCTACTGCAACTAAAACTAAAGATGCTAGCAATGTTGATCAGGCTACATTCCTTAAAATCAATGGTCAAACTGATAATACTGTTGCAACTGATTTAACAGGTGAAGTAGGATCTAAAGATCAAACCTATACTTCCGCTCAGTTTGCTAAATTCAACAAAGGATTTAACTTTACAGCTACTGGTACAACCGGTAATGGTGGTAAAGTCGAGTTCAAAGCTACTCTTCAAAAACATCTTTCAAGCGATGCTGCAGGTAAATGGAGAGACGTTTCATCTATTAGCAGAGATTACACATACTTGAGCAATACTGCCGATTTAACGTACTCGGTTAATAGCATTACAACTCTGTTTGCTGCAAAAGATAGCGGAATTGTACCTACTGACAAAAAAGTTGCTGCTGATAGTACTGTAGCCAAGAAGATTGCTGTAACAGCTAAGGATAGTTCCGGTAACACTGTTCATCTTCCTAACGATCGCATTGTTTCAGTAACAAGCTCTAGCTATGATGCAGCATTTGCAGATATAGTTGGAACTCCTGGTACTGCTACTGGATGGGTACTTGGTAACAAAGCAGGTACTGCTAACGTTAATGTTATCTACCAAACAATTAAAGGTGATCAAAAACAAACTAGCGTAGCTATTACTGTTAAGAGCGATGCGGTTGTTGTTGACAAATTTACCGCTGGTAACAGCTCCAAAGATTTCTTACTCTCTGCAACTACACCTTTAACAGCTGCTGAGTTGATCGATCTTAAAGTTGTTGACAACTATGGTATCGAGTATAAAACAACTAAAATCACTAGTTTCTACAATTTGATCGGCGTATCTTATGTTCTTGAGAAAGTAGATAAAGCAGCTGGTAAAGTTGGTATAGTAACTGTAGATTACAAAACTGGTGTTATTGCTGGAGCAGAACTTGGCGATATCTTAACACTGAAAGCAGTTTCTGCTAACGGTAAATCCGTAACAACGTTTGTAACTGTTAAATAATAATATTTTCAAGCAGAAAGATGACCCGTAAGGGTCTCTTTTTGCTTTTAATTAATAGAGGGGTGAAAATATCTATGTTGAAAAAAAAGTTTTATAATTGCGGTATCATAATTTGCATCTTTTACATAATTGCATTACCTACTTCCCAAGCCGAAGCTCCAACCCCCGGCTCATCCACCGATCCAGTAATCACCAAAAGCTACTTCGACCAGAACACCTTAAGCGAAGCAAAGGTGAAAGAGCTTGTCGCAGCGGCGCTAGCTGCCAATGGTGGCAGCCAACCGAGCGCAGGAGGCACTGGTTCTACGCCAGCGACAATGAAGGTTGTCCAGTTACAAAATGGACAAACACTTTACGCCGGTGCTGGCGCTGAGTTTATCGTGCGAACCGGCAGGGTACTCGCCGTGAGCAACGATGACAACGGCATCCCGGATGTAACGGGAGGCAAGGATCTACCAGCGGGGACTGAAGTCGCGCTGAATCATCTCATGATTTTCCCAGCCGAGGGCCGCGGTATTAAGCCATCGCCTAAGAATACGGCGGATATTTACGTCATGGTCCGAGGTAGTTATCTAATTTTGAATGCTGATGGTAGTAAAGTGACGCAATAGATGTATGACTCTACTCCTCCATAATTTTACCCATTATGACAACTTCTTATGCGGTTTGTGCCCAGCATTTTAGCCATACTAGAGATGTGCCCATTAAGAGCACAGCCTTAATAAAGCACTAAAAAGCACTTCTGGGACAACACATACTCTAAGGAGGCGAATAGTATGGCTAGAGGTAATAAAGTGGTTCCTGAATCAAAGAAGGCACTGGATGTTCTAAAGTATGAAATCGCTGCAGAGTTAGGTTTGCCTGTAGGTAAGCAAATGTCGTTGAACGCCGACACGGAGTTTGCAACAGAACTTGGGGCTATTCCATCGAGCTCGATTAAAGAAGATTACTGGGGCCACATCTCCTCTAGAGATGCAGGTGCAGTAGGTGGGACTATTACGAAAAGACTAATTCAACGTGCAGAAGAAGTGCTCTTTTCGCTATAACTACGGGCTTTATTCATAATATCTTTATGTTTCATGCATTGACACTAGACGACAAATAAAGTAAGATAACTAATTGAAGGTCAATATTTAATTTAACCTTTTCCAATCGGGAAAGGTTCATTTTTTTGTTGTCTTTATTCATGATTTACGTGTTTTTATTATTTGTTGTACTAGTGCGGAATTCAACAATCTTGTCAGCGCTTGAGCGCAAAAGAGGGATTCCGTTTGGCGTGAAAAGCTGCCGAGAAAGCCGGGCCCACTTTTTTTCATATAGAGGCATCGAGTAGAAGCTTTTCAAACATACTAAATAGATATTAGGAGGATGAATATTATGGCGCAAGTACGTGGACGTCGTTTATTTACATCCGAATCCGTAACAGAAGGTCATCCAGATAAGATTTGTGACCAAATTTCTGACTCGGTATTGGATGCTTTTCTTGCCAATGATCCGAATGCTCGTGTAGCATGTGAGGTATCTGTGGCAACTGGTTTGGTTTTGGTAATCGGTGAGATTACATCAAGCTCTGAATATGTAGATATTCAAGCAATTGCTAGACAAACGATTAAAGAAATTGGGTACACACGTGCGAAGTACGGTTTTGACTCCCAAACATGTGCGGTTCTCGTTTCATTGAATGAACAATCCCCTGACATTGCACAAGGTGTTAACAGAGCACTTGAAGCAAGAGAAGGTTCTATGTCCGATGAAGAGATTGAAGCAATTGGCGCTGGTGACCAAGGTCTAATGTTTGGATTCGCGGTTAACGAAACTCCTGAGCTTATGCCGCTTCCGATCTCCATTTCTCACCAACTGGCTCGTCGTTTAACAGAAGTTCGCAAAAACGGTACTTTGCCATACCTGCGTCCTGATGGAAAAACACAAGTAACTGTTGAGTATTTAGATGATAAGCCTGTTCGTGTTGATGCAATTGTTGTTTCTACACAGCACAGTGAAGATGTAACTTTGGAGCAAATCCAAAAAGACATCAAAGAACATGTTATCAACCCGATCGTTCCAGCTCACTTATTGGATGCGAACACAAACTACTTCATTAACCCAACTGGTCGTTTTGTTATCGGCGGACCGCAAGGGGATGCTGGTTTGACTGGCCGTAAAATCATCGTTGATACGTATGGCGGTTATGCTCGTCACGGCGGCGGTGCTTTCTCTGGTAAGGATCCAACAAAAGTTGACCGTTCTGGTGCATACGCAGCTCGTTATGTTGCCAAAAACATCGTAGCTGCTGGACTTGCGGAAAAATGTGAAGTTCAACTGGCTTACGCAATTGGCGTAGCTCGTCCGGTTTCCATTGCTGTTGATACTTTCGGAACAAGCAAAGTTAGCGAAGAGAAGCTCGTTGAGCTTATCCACAAAAACTTTGACCTTCGTCCTGCAGGCATCATCAAAGAGCTTGACTTGCGTCGCCCAATCTACCGTCAAACAGCTGCTTACGGTCACTTTGGCCGTAATGACCTGGATGTTCCTTGGGAGCGTACAGACAAAGCTGAGACTTTGAAAGCACAAGCTTTGGTTTAAAATAGATTAGCCGTCCTTCAGGGGCGGCTTTTTTTATTCTTAAAAAAGGGAACAAACGTTTGATTGTTTGGTTAATATATGGTATATTTTATAAGTAATCAACACAAAGACATATTGCTATACAAAATGTGATATACTTGGCTAACAGAAAACTTGTTTAGGGACAAGCAATGGACGGGAGTGATGATATTGGATAATGATTTGAAAGAGATGCTTTCTACTTTACTTAAGGCTGAGTTGTCACCGGTGATAAAGCGGTTAGATGGGATAGACTCTCGATTAGATGGTATTGATTCTCGACTAGATGGGATAGACTCCCGACTAGATGTAATCGATTCTCGACTAGATGCGATCGACTCCCGACTAGATGTAATTGACACTCAACTAGTTAGTATTGATTCTCGGTTAGACAGACTGGAACTAGTACAGTCTCAAATCAAACAAGCTGTACTCGAAACCAATGAAACGGTTAAGAGGATGGAAGTTATTCAAGAACAGCAGCACGAAATTATCCAACTGTTATCCGCACGTTCCATTGAACATGAAGCTAAAATAAAACGCATCCTTTAATATATAGCCCCGCATCTCAAGCAGAGAGCAACTCCGGATAGGAGGAGCTCTCTTTTTGTTTATGTTCACTATTTTGTGACGTATAAATACAACTTCTCTTCTATCGTAACTTTTTCCATAGTTTTAGAGTCTATATAGATATCGCTAAAAAGATAGATACTAGACTTAGACTGAAAGAGGAGAGTGGAAAAGCAACATGACGGTACAGAGGCAAGTAGGGTTAGGTGCGCTGGCTTGCGCATTGGTGTGGCAATTGGTTGCAGGAACGACGGTCTACGCGGCAAGTCCGACGTTGACACTTAGTTCACAGGAAACAATTACATCAGGTGCAGTAATGAAGAATTACATTTGGACAACAACGAGAAGCAATAAGGATGTTTCGGTAAACGCCAATGTGGTAGAGGTAGATTTGACGAATCCGAACGTTAAGATAGACGCGATGGCAGGGACGAAGAATCAATTTACGAAAAACCAGAGTGTGCTTGGTATGGTGAAGGATACTGGAGCTGTAGCTGGTGTGAATGGGGACTTTTTTAATACACAGGCGGAAGGTGTGCCAGAAGGCGCACAAATTACGAATGGGCAAGTGATGGCGACGCCAGCGAAGATATCCGGGTTATATTCATTTGCGATTACGAAGAGTAATCAGCCTATCATTGATATTTTTGACTTTCAAGGCAAGGTAACGGCCAAGGATGGTACTTCATTTGAGCTTGGCGGTGTGAACAAAACGTATTACTGGGATGATAATGATGTCGCGATGATTGCAGACGGACTTTTTCTTTATACGAGTGCCTGGGCAATGACACAGCGTGCTGTGGATGGGACGCATGTTCCAACAGAAGCACTTATTCAGAACGATATCGTTAAGGAAATTGCTGTGGATACCAATGTAAAAATGATCGCTCCCGCAGATGGATATATTCTCAGAGGTTCAGGACTTGCCAGGGAGTTTATCGTTAATCACCTCAAAGTTGGAGATAAAATCACGACCAAATATGATATGATTCCGCATGATGCTTCTCAGACCTATGATTGGAGAAATTTCAAAATGCTAATCGGCGGAAGTACATTACTTATCGATGAGGCGAAGCCTAGTTATTTTACGCGTAATATTGGTGATTTCAGTGGGTACAGCCCTAGATCTCGTACAGCAATTGGCTATTCGAAGGACATGAAAACAGCATATATTGTTACGTCTGACAGGAGCGCAGGCAGCGCAGGAATGACGCTTCCTGAGCTTCAGCAATTTATGATTGGCGCTGGGATTTGGAAAGGGATGGTTTTGGACGGAGGCGGATCTACACAGATGGTATCGAGACCGTTGGGGGACTTTGATCCTAAGCTTGTAAACAAAACGGAGAACGGTAATCAGCGATCTGTAGTGAATGGTGTTGGTGTATATTCGACAGCGCCAAAGGGTGATTTAAAGGGACTTATCTTAAAGGGCCAAAACATTTTATTCATGAATGAACCCAGCACTTATCAATTCAAAGCTTATGATGATTATTATAATCCAATTTTAGTAGATGGGATTGTTCCACAGTGGAGCACCTCCACAACCAACGGATCTTTTAAAGACAATGTTTATACACCATCAACGACTGGTAAAACTCAAATTACCGCAAAATCAGGTAAAGGTTCAGCATCCATTGATGTTGAGGTCGTGGGTAGAGATCAAATTACAGCGATGACTTTCAATGCAGGGTCGTTTTCGCTAACTGAGGGCGGAGACTTCAAGCTGCCTATCGGTGTGACCACAAGAAGTGGAGCAACTCGGGATTTACCCGCGGCCTCTGCAACATGGGAACTTAGTGGGGTTAAAGGGTCACTGAAAGATGGGGTTCTCCATGTAGATAGTGCGTCTGGATCACAGGCAGCTCAAGTTATCGCCAGATATGATGGGTACAGCACGATGGTGACATTGCCTATTGGTCAAGAGAAGTCGTGGTACGATGTAGATAAATATGCAGTCATGACGACAGGGGACAAATACCCTGCAGAAGTAGTTTCTGCGGTGAATATTGCACAAGATAACGGGAATAAGAATCTTGAGATTGCTTATGATTTCACAAAAGGAACAGGAACGAAAGCGGCATACGCGAGATTTAATGGAACGAGCGGTGCTCCTATTGAAGGTGAACCAGAGTTTATTACAGCGAGAGTGCTTGGTGATGGAAGTTTTAACTGGGTACGAGCAGAGGTTGTTGACGCGAACGGCGTTACGAATTTAGTGAGTTTTACAGAAAATATGAACTGGACTGGCTGGCGCAAATTAACAGCGGACGTGTCGGATCTCAAATATCCGCTCAAAATCAAAAGTGTTTATGTGGCCAATCCGGCTAATGGGCAGGATGAAAGAGCTTCAAAAGGGAAAATTAATATTGATGATATTTCATTTATTTACAAGGGCCAACTGACATCGTTGCCGAAAAATACCGTAAAGTTGACTGTAAATAAAAAGCAAGTGACATTGAATGATAAACCTCTTACATTAGAGCAAGCGCCTACCATCGTAAATGATAATACACTGATTCCGCTCCGTTTTGTTACAGAAGCGCTTGGTGGAAACGTAAAGTGGGACGAAAAAGAACGTAAAGTTACGGTCATTCGCGGGGATAAATTAATAGATCTGTGGATTGATAATTCAGACCTAATCGTTAATGGGCAGCGTGTGACAGCAGAAGTAGCACCCAAAATTATGAATAATGTGACAATGGTCCCATTACGCCTCATTTCTGAGAAATTAGGCTTTAAAGTAGGCTGGGAACCCAAAAATTATGGGATAACATTGGAATAAATAGTGCTAGAAGTACACTTCAAATTGTCAGAACTATGGTACAATAATGGGTAGACTAATTTCTAATTTTGTTTATTAAAAGGAGCTCGTTTCATTTGCAGCCAGACGCTATAGATCGTGTCATAAAAAACGCAATTAACGTCATGGAGAGCAGCAAGTATCAAATGTTTGAAATCGCTGAAGCCTCTCGCTTCGAAAAGGAATCACTGATTCGGGAACTCGAGGAAATTAAATATGAGACGAGTGTAACGATTGAGCTGGTCGATAAGTTAGAGAAGGATTACAAGCGGTCTCGCATTCGACTCACAGAGGTCAGTCGTGACTTCAATAAATATCGTGAGGAAGATATTAAGATCGCCTATGAAGCAGCTATTGCATTTCAATTACAGCTTACAATAGCTAGGGAAAAAGAAAATAACCTGAAGACCAGACGCAACGATCTACAGATGCGCACCAAAAATGTGGACAAGCAGGTGGAGCGAGCCGAAACGATCGTTTCACAGATGAATGTCGTCCTAGAGTATTTATCGGGTGATCTTAATCAGGTGACTCGTATATTGGAATCTGCTAAGAACAGGCAGTTACTCGGTTTGAAAATTATTTTGGCGCAAGAGGAAGAACGAAAGCGTATCGCACGTGAAATTCACGACGGGATGGCTCAAACGTTAGCTAATGTTGTGCTTCGTACAGAAATTGCTCAACGTATGCTTGTTAAAGACGACATTCCCGCCGTCAAGGAAGAATTGGTTGATTTAAAAGGTCAAGTCAGAGGGGGGCTTGAAGAGGTTCGTAAGATCATCTTCAACCTCCGCCCAATGGCGCTGGATGATTTGGGTATCGTACCGACTTTACGTAAGTATGTGCAGGATTTTGAAGAGAAGTATCGCATCCGTACACAATTTAATCTCGTAGGCAAGCAGACTCGCATTCCATCTGGGCTTGAAATTGCTATTTTCCGACTGGTACAAGAAGCTTTATCTAATGTAATTAAACATGCGAAAGCTACTTTCTTATCTGTTGAGCTCACCTTGGAACCTGATCAAGTTCAAATCTACGTGGTAGATAATGGGATCGGATTTGACGTGCCACAGACAGAGCAGAGAATAGCCAAAGGGAATAATTTCGGATTGCTGGGCATGCGCGAGCGTGTTGAGTTATTGGAAGGCTCAATGGTTATTGAGTCCGAGAAGGATTCAGGAACCAAAATTACGATGCTAATCCCTATTGGCGGCGGTGCAGAGAACAAGGAGGAAAATCAGAATGGACAACACGGCGAGTCATAAACGCAATGTACGTCTCGTCATTGCAGACGACCATCAATTGTTTCGTGAAGGTGTTAAACGGATTATTAATATGGAAGATGATATGGAAGTCATCGGTGAATGTGGTGACGGGATCCAGGTTATCGAGCTTTGCAATCAAATTACCCCTGATATTGTACTGATGGATATCAACATGCCTCTGGAGAACGGTGTTGTTGCGACGGAGCGGTTGAAGTTGATTTTTCCAGATATCAAAGTTATTATTCTTTCCATTCATGATGATGAGAGTTATGTATTTGAAACTCTCCGCAAAGGAGCATCAGGCTACTTGCTCAAAGACATGGAGGCAGAGTCGCTTATTAATGCGATTCGTTCTGTTGTGGCGGGTCATGCCTATATCCACCCTAAGGTTACGGGTAAATTGATCAATCAGCTCAGACGGATGACCTATTTGGACGATGTAGGGGTAGTAGGAAATGGACAAGGTGTGAAAGATTCAGCTTTAAAATACATACATAATGCAAATAGCCCACTAACCAAGCGGGAAGCAGAAGTGCTTCGACTTATGGCCGAGGGGAAAAGTAATAAACTGATTGGTGAATTCCTCTTTATCAGCGAGAAAACGGTTAAAAATCACGTCAGCAGTATTCTTCAGAAAATGGAAGTAGATGATCGGACACAAGCTGTTATTATCGCGATCAAAAATGGTTGGGTAACTTTGTAGACTCCTCTTGTTGGAACCCCTATTCCTTATTTCGCATACATTGCAAATAAGGGAGGGATCCGTTATGTGGATTGGATTACTTTGGATCTTGGGATGTTACGGAATCAGCATCGCTGTGCTCCACCTATTGATCGGAAACCGCAAGGGCAAAGGCAAGAAGCCGACTAAAATTTTACTTGTTACCAAAAATAATCAGAATCAGATTGAATGGTATATTCGCTCTTTGTTTTTCTTCTCGCGAGTCAAAGGGAATGAAGTGACGGCGACGATTTTCGATGAAGGGTCGTCCGACGATACGAGAAAAATCATTGAGCGGCTGTCCCACACACATTCGCTAAAGCTAAACCAGGGGGCGGATAGTAGTTCTGTAGATGACTACTTAAGCCGAAATGAGCATGAAGCTTTGATTGTGGTGCATCTGAGCAATCGTGAGGATCTCGTTAAGTTTCCAGTTGGTTTGCAGTAATCGGTTACAAGTACTTAGTTAAAAAGAGAGTAAGGTGAGCAATGAAGGTTCAACTTTACGCAGTTTGTTTAGGGACAACGTGGAAGTGGCAATTTTCCATTCACACGAAGACAGACATCCACTTTTGGTTCGAGCATTACGCAGCCGACGCCGGCCTCGTACTGTTCGAACCTTTTATTTCGTTAGGGCAGGGTGTGCGGTTGCTGCAGAGCCTCGGAAAAGAAGAATCATTTGTAGTAGAGAGTGTTGAAGTAAAAGCAGAAACTATGTTGAAAAGGCTTCGCACTCATGCGTATGAGTCTGGTATAACGCTGAGTAAGACACTCGATATGTCTATAATTAATTATGAATCTTGGAAACAGGCGAGCGCATTGTTAATTCTGGAGGTGGGCGTATATAACAGTATTGTTGAAGCATGCAGCGGTAGATCGCTACTCGTGGATGAAATCCATCAGGTATTAGAGGGTATTGGGGTAAATTGCGAGGCAGAAGACGTGTGGTTGTCTTATTTACAGTTAGCGCATCTTAACGGTGATTTGGATTTAGGAAATGGTCTGAAAATTGTCGACATCCGAGAATGGCGTCAATGGTTTAAGAAGAGGATTATTTATAGCTGCAATCGTTGTGGGAGTGGAGATGAGCGGATGTTTTGGTCGGCCTGCATCCATTGCGGACAAGAATGTCCTTATTGCGAGGAGTGCCTTACGATGGGGCGTGTTCGGTTTTGTTCTTTGCTCGTTAGCGGGAGGTCATCGAGAGAAACGAGAGTTGTAGTTTCGGAAGATTTCTATGCCTATATAGAGCCATGGGGGCTAAGCAGTCCACAAGCGAGAGCATCGCTGGAGGGTTTGCAATATATTAGCGGAGCAGGAGCTAAGGTGCAAGAACGAGGCGCGAGGAGCTTTGTGGATCCTAAGCCATCAGCTCCGCGTAAGTTTTTGATCTGGGCGGTTACTGGGGCTGGGAAGACGGAGATGATTTTTCCCTTTATCCACTATACGGTGGCCAAAGGTGGACGAGTTCTTATCGCAACACCACGCAAGGACGTGGTGTTAGAGCTTCAACCGCGTATCGCGCATGCCTTCACGGGCTACAGCGTTGTTACGCTGTATGGAGGAAGCGAGCAGCGATGGGAGCAGGGCCAGATCACGATCGCGACAACGCACCAACTGCTGCGTTTTCACGAGGCCTTTGATCTGGTTGTTATTGATGAGATTGATGCGTTTCCTTATCACAACAATCCCATGCTTGCCTACGCCGCGTCTAAAGTCTGTAAGCCTAGTGGCGTCAACATTCTACTTTCGGCTACACCGCCGAAAGCAATCAGACGTGCTGCTGAGCGAGGACAGCTGCCGCATGTTCGGGTGCCTGTTCGTTACCACAGGCACCCCCTGCCAGTACCTCAGCTAATCGCTGTACCCAGTTTGAGGAAATCACTACAAACACAGTCCATACCGAGGACATTGTTTAATAAAATAGAGGTCTCCGTTGATCGAGGAGCACAAGTATTTATTTTTGTGCCTAACATCCAATGGGTAGAGCCTTTGGTCGATCTACTAAGAAGCTTATGGAAAAGTACTACTGCCATACGCATAGAGGGGACCTCATCCAAAGATCCCTCTCGAAGCGACAAAGTGCAAAGTTTTAGAAACAGAGAGATTCGACTGCTTGTGACTACGACGATTTTAGAGCGGGGTGTTACTGTACCTAAGTCTGATGTGTTCATTCTAGACGCAGATTCGAGACTGTTCGATGAAGCAGCACTCGTTCAGATGGCAGGACGAGCGGGAAGATCGAAGGATGATCCCGCTGGGATGGTCTATTTTGCAGCAAAAGAAATGACACAAGCACAAAAGGAGGCAATTCGACAAATTCGACATATGAATCGCATCGCGAGTAAGCAAGGATATTTAGTTGGGGGATGAATGATGAGACGGAAAAGTAAGTCAGGTATATGGATAAGAAAAGTATGGAGAGCTATTGGGACCATGAAAACTGTGATTAGTCCGTTGAAGGAGGAGTGTTTGTTATGTAAGAAAATCAGTGTACTTCAATCCAGGCAAATGGCATTATGCAACTCATGTTACGAGTATATTCCATGGATTCGAGATGTACATTGTCTAACATGCGGACGCTCAGTGAGATGCGCGGACTGTCAGCGCAGGCAGCTAACTTATTTTTCGAAAAGTCGCAGTGCTGTAAAATATGATGATAGGATGAAGGAGTTGCTGGCCCGCTACAAGTATCGAGGGGACGAACGTATTAAATCAGTGATAGGCTGCATGTTGGTTCACGCATATCACCTCTTATACATGGAAGAACTATCCGAGAAATCAAATCCTAAACGGGGGATTATTACTTTCGTACCTGTGAGCAAGCTTAGAATGCAGGAGCGGGGGTTTAATCAAGCAGAACAAATGGCAAGAGAGTTGGGTCTTAGATTGAGATTGCCTGTACAGGCTCTTCTTCAACGTGCTAAGCATACGGATAAGCAAAGTTTCAAAAGCAGAAATGAACGTTTGGATGATTTGGAGCATGTGTTCGAAGTGGATTTATCGGTGGCATATCAAATAGACCTGAAATCAATTGATGTCATTATTCTCTTGGACGATGTGTATACGACAGGCAGCACGATGAATCAATGTGCCAAGGTACTGAGAGAGAACTTCTCGGCAGAGGTGTACGGCTTAACGTGGGCTAGGTAAAGAAATACGTTCCCGATCAATAAAATATTATTGTGCAAACGCTGTCGAATTACTGTAAACTGGAATTATTAACTTGGTAATGGGGAATAATAGAAGGAGGTAATACAAATGGGAATGAACGTCGCTAATTGTCCACGCTGTGGTAAAATATTTGTAAAAGGCTTCGCTGAGGTATGCCCGCACTGCGTGAAAGATCTGGAACAGCAGTATGATAGATGTCTGAAGTTTCTTCGTGAGAATAAAGGGATCAACATCCACGATTTAAGTGAAGCAACGGAAGTTTCAATTAAACAAATCACGAAATTTATTCGCGAAGGTCGTATTTCCATCGTGCATGCACCTAATATGTCCTATTCTTGTGAAGTTTGTGGAATATCGATACGCGAGAATACGATTTGTGAGGGCTGCCGTAGTAAGCTTGTGAAGGATGTTAAGAATAATTCCGAAGACGAGCGGCGCAGACAAGAACAAGCGAATAGGGACAGCAAAGTGAGTTTTAAAATTCAAGAACGCCTGAAGGATCGGCATTAATTTAGAAATAGGTCTGTAGAGATATAAAGTTTCATATATGAGATGCCGATAATAGTTCTAACGATTATCGGCATTTTATTTTTTAGGTCAGAGAACATAGGAGTGTTACAGTATGAAAATTAATGACAATCAACGAGTCGGAGCCATTAATCCTTATAAAAAAGCAGGAGATGCGGCCTTCACTCAAGCTGCTGGCAAGAAAGGCAAGCCAAAGGACCAAGTTGAAATATCGGCAGAAGCCAAGGAACTTCTTGGAGCATCTCGCACAGAAGAACAAACACTTCGCATCGAGCAGTTGAAGACATCTGTTGCTTCTGGAACATATCATGTTGATGCGGGCAAAATTGCAGAGAAACTTCTTCCCTACTTGAAATAGTATGTTAACAACAGATAAGAGCAGGTGACGATCATGTCCATACAACCTTTGTTAGACACGATGGATAAGCTTCAGGAAGCGCATGAAGCCTTGCTTGAACTTGCCAAGGGTAAGACGCCGGTTCTGATAAGCAATGACATCGATCAACTGAATATGATTGTGAATCGGGAGAACAAGTGGGTAAGAGCGATTACGGAAGCGAACCAGCAACGGATTCAAATCATCGGCTCTTACTTAATATCTAGAGGATATAATCCTAACCCTAAGATTACGGTCGGCGATTTAATTAAAGTTATTTTTAAAGCTGAAGAGAAACAAGCGCTTATGGAAGCTCAGCATAAGTTGCTTGCTACTATAGAAGATCTGAAAGCGAATAATGTTATCAATCAGCAACTTATTGAGCAATCTTTGTCATTCGTCAATTATTCGCTCGACCTAGTTATGGGTCCGCCGGAAGATGATTTGGTATACCGAAATCCGAATCAGGCAAGAAGCGGGAACAGGCTGGGGATGTTTGATCGAAGAGGTTAACAATAAGAGGTAGTGAATTAAATCAGAATACCCAAGTAGGGCATAGGAGAGGGAAACCATGAGATCGACTTTTGGCGGAATTGAAATATCCAAGCGGGGGATCCTTACACAGCAAGCTGCACTAACAACGGCTGGACATAACGTTGCTAATGCCAACACGCCGGGCTTTTCACGCCAGGTTGTCAAAATGGTTGCTGCCGAACCTATCGAGGCGCTGAGCCTTCAACGTTCCACGATCCCAGGTCAAATGGGACAGGGTGTCGAATTTACAGAAGTAAAACGAATTCGCGAAGCGTTTCTCGATAAGCAATATGCGAATGAGAATAAGAGTTTAGGGGAATGGACCGTTAAACAGGATACTTTGGAAAAGTTGGAGGCTATCATTAATGAACCCTCCAATACAGGCCTTCGCCAAGTATTAGATAACTTTTGGAATTCTTGGCAAGAGCTGAGTAAACAGCCGGACAATCTTGAGACTCGGGCTGTTGTGAAGGAAAGTGCTCTAGCTGTAACGGATGCCTTTAATCATGCGGCGAAGCAACTCAAAGATCTTTCTTCCGATTTGAACGACAATATTACCGTTAAAGTAACCCAAGTGAATACAACTTTGAAACAAATCGCGGGTTTGAACAATGAGATTTTTCGAGTAGAAGGATTGGGCAATAACGCGAATGACCTTCGTGATCAACGGGATTTGCTTGTAGACGAATTATCCAAAATTATAAATGTTTCTGTACAAGAAGAGTCCAGTGGCTACCACGTCAAAATGGGGAATCAGGATCTGGTTGTCGGTGATACACCAACGGATTTCACGGAAGCTGTTGCAACAGGTGCGTATCCAACTGATTTGGCGAGCGGAGAATTATACGGTCTGATGTATTCCAACGTTCGATATGTAGATGAATACCGAAATCAACTGAATTCTATGGTTTCGACGATTGTAACTAATGTAAACGATGTTCATAAGCAAGGTTACACATTGAAGGATACACCGCCTACTAAGGGAGGCGAGTTTTTCACTCCAGTTGCTAATTTTGCGACAGCTGCAGAGACGATGAAAGTTAGTGCGAATATTACGGATAATGTGGAGAATATTGCTGCATCATCTAGAACATATACAGATGCCAGTGGTGTGGAAAGAGTTGTAAAAGGGAACAACGAAAATGCGCTTGCGCTTGCCGGCATCAAAAATACAAAGTACAATTTCGACGGTTCTGGAGTAACGAAAATTATCCTCAACGGTGGCACGTTCGACGAGTTTCTTCGTGCGGTTGTATCGGAAATCGGTGTTCAAACACAAGAAGCAAAGCGTCAAGTATCGAACCAGAAGATTCTAGTCGATCAAGTAGATGCAAGACGTCAATCGGTGAGTGGTGTTTCTCTTGATGAAGAAATGGCCGATATGATCAAGTATCAGCATGCATACAACGCTGCAGCTCGTTCTCTAACCACATTCGATGAAATGCTGGACAAAGTTATTAACTCAATGGGTACAGTAGGCAGATAGTCTACTGGCATACTTTAGATACGGGGTGAAATTGCAATGGCATTACGCGTAACGCAAGGCATGCTCAATACACAACTCCTGCGTAATTTGAACGGGAATTTGTCACGTATGGATAAAATGCAAGATCAACTCTCGACTGGTCGTCGAATTAACAAACCTTCGGATGACCCGGTAGGAATCAGTTTTTCGATGCGCTACCGTAGTGATCTTGAAACGAATGATCAGTACCAACGGAACGTAGATGCGACAGTTTCATTTCTTGATTATACGGATACGATGTTGGATCAGACGGGCAGTGTTCTCCAAAGAGCTCGCGAACTTGCTGTTAACGCGGCTAACGGAACGAACTCGGAAGAGTCCTTGAACGCAATGAAAACCGAGATCGATCAGTTGTATAATCAACTTACGAATATCGGGAATAGCCAATTCAATGGAAAATTTGTGTTTAATGGACAAATCACGGACAAAGCTCCATTTCCTGACCCAGACAATGCAGCTAAAGCGATAACCGATAACGGTGAAATTAAGTTCGAAATTGGTGCTGGAGTTCAAATAGCAATGAATAAGACGGCTGAACAGATCTTTGGTAAATCTGGGGATCAAAATAATGCCTTTCAGATTTTGAAGGATCTATCAACTGCCCTTTCATCTGGCACTCAAGCGGGTATTCAAAAATCAATTGAACTTATGGATCAACGTTTGAGCGGTGTACTGGGGGCGAGAGCTGATGTCGGTGCTAAAACCAACCGAATTCAATTGGCTGAGGATCGTTTGAAAGACATCGGAATTAACTTACAGAGCTTACAATCGAAGACTGAGGATGCTGACATGTCCTTAGTAATAACTAACCTCAAAATGGAAGAGAATGTGTATCAAGCTTCCTTATCAGCAGGATCCAAAGTTATTGTACCGACTTTAGTTGACTTTCTTCGCTAAAATATTTCGTTAGGAGGCGGTTGTTATGCCTAGTATTCCCCAAATACAAATTAGCCAGCAACCGGCTCTTATTGGTATTGATGCCGATTTAGGTACACAGGATATCAGGCAGCCGCGTCCAACCTATGAAATGCAGGTCGAACGGCCCAAACAGGATATCCGTCAGCCTCGAGGCGAGCTAGAGATTGACCAGAGTCGTGCCTGGGATGCACTTGGTCAGGGACCGATTCTAACTGCGCTTAGCCGAATTTACTCTCAGTGTCATGAAATCGCCATGCAAGGGATCGCGCGTCGAGTAGAAGATGGCAATCGTATGGCAGCTATTCATCTTGGTGGGAACGCTATTGCGGAAATCGCCAAAGAGCTTAGTGTTAGCCGCCCACAATTCGACTATTATGGAGAAGCTGGTTATGACAACGTGGATATTACGTATACAGCGCATAAAGCCGAAATTAATGTCACAGACGGCAAAGTCAATGTCAACGCACAAGTAAACAAACCGGAGATTGAATACAACCGGGGTAAGCTTGATATTTATATGAGGCAGTACCCTAAGGTGGATATTACAGCGCCACAAATTGATTTCAAAACATAAAGAGGTATAATCAAGCTATAGATGAATTCTATGGCTTTTTTTATTTGATTACTTCTAAGAGAAGGAGTTAAGATCATGAAAATTTCCACCTTATTTTTTGGCGAGTTAGAGGTTATAGACGAAGAAATTGTTACCTTCACACAGGGTGTGCCCGGATTCGAAGAGTTAACGCAATTTACATTGGTTCAACCTGAGGATAGTGCTCCTTTCTCATACATTCAATCCGTCCAGGAAGGGGATCTTTCCTTTGTAGTGACGGATCCTTTCCTTTTCTTTAAAGATTACGATATCAGCTTACCTGAGGCTCTGCAGGCCGAACTCAAAATTGAGCAGCCTGAGGATGTCCTGGTATGGACAGTTGTTACGGTGAATCATGATTTTTCTAAAATTACACTTAATCTATTGGCGCCGATTATTTGGAATGTGAAGACGAAGATGGCCAAGCAAATCATTCTGCATGACTCCGAATATAACACGAAGCATGAAATTGTGTTGAATGCTGACAGTGATGAAGCTAGTGAACCAACACAAGTGGAGGGGTGAGGATATGCTCGTACTAGCCAGGAAAAAAGGCGAGTCCATTATGATCGGAGATAACATTGAGATCGTTATTCTCGGAAGCGAAGGGGACACGATTCGTGTCGGCATCAGTGCTCCTAAACAAGTTGAGGTTTATCGGAAAGAGATCTATCAGAACATTCAGGAATCGAATAAAGAGGCGACAGCTAATAAAATTAGTCCTTTAAACCTAAGTAAATTACTCAAAAGAACCAAGTAAATCAAGGTGTCGGCCATAGGTCGACATTTTTTTTATTTTAGCTATAAACTTTCGAATACGCTGCGACGATATATATAACAACGGGCCAACAAGCTGGGCGGCCGACCCGCTTGTAACCTAAAATAAATCCACATGGATGTGGATCAAACGAACCTTCAGGAGGAAGAAAACAAATGAGAATTAATCACAATATCGCAGCAGCGAACACTCACCGTCAATTAACTGGTAACACAGCTAATGCAAGCAAATCCCTTGAGAAATTGTCTTCCGGTCTTCGTATCAACCGCGCTGGCGACGATGCAGCAGGTCTAGCAATCTCCGAGAAAATGAGAGCTCAAATCCGCGGTTTGGATATGGGAGCTAAGAATGCTCAAGATGGTATTTCCTTGATTCAAACAGCTGAGGGTGCATTGAACGAAACTCACTCCATCCTACAACGTATGCGCGAATTGGCTGACCAATCCGCTAACGGAACGAACACAGCTGACGACCGTGCAGCTCTTAACGAAGAAGTTAAGCAGTTGAAAGGTGAAATTGACCGTATTGGTAATACAACTGAATTTAATACACAGAAATTGTTGAACGGCGCACTGAAATCCGCTTCCGGAGCAGGTGTTGGTCAAAACACTACTACAGGATCACAAGTTTCTAAACTTACAAGTGGAGTAGCAACAGCAACAGCTACAATGGCTTTAACTCCATTGACAACAACTGATTTTGCTAAAGAGACTTTGAATATTGATGGTAACGATATTGAAGTAAACTGGCAGAACCTAACAACTGATGAGCAAAATCTCATTACAAGTGGAACGGGACCAGGAGCCACTGCTACATCTTCCAATAAAGCTAAAGATCTTATTGTTCAAAAAATCAATGAGGCAATTGATGCTTCTGGTAAAAGCGTAGCGCACATAAACGGATATGTTACTGGCGGTAGTCTTGTTCTCGAGAGTGGAAGTGCCGGTACGGATTCTATCGTTAAGACAGCCGCTCCTACATCTATCGTTGGAAAATCTTTAGCTGCTGGTGGTACTGGTGCTACTGCGGGAACTAACAATTATAATTCAGGAGCAGTTATTGCTACCGATAAATTCAACTTTGATATTAATGGTGTAACTATGCAAGCGACAGGTGTTGTTGCTGGCACAGGTAATACAATGGCTGCAGTTGCAACTTCTCTCCAAACTGCTCTTAATGCGGCTATTGCTAAAGCAAATACAGCAGCAGGTGCAGCATCAATTAATGATAAAGGCTTTATCTCCGACGTTAAAGTAAACGCGACTAAAGACGGTCGTTTGGAAATCATTAGTGAAACAGGTCCTGTTAACGTCTCCGATCTTCAAGGGACAACAACTGCTAAAGACCTTGGTATTAGTTCTGCACAAACGGATGCATCCGGTAATGGTGGAGTAACGTTCCAAATTGGTGCTAATAAAGGTCAAACTCTCCAATTCGGAATTGGTGACATGCGTTCCGCAGCACTAGGAGTTGCTGGTGTAGACATCACTACCTCTGCAACTGCTTCCAATGCGTTGACTCAGTTAGATACTGCTATTAAAAATGTTTCCTCACAACGTTCCAAAATGGGTGCTGTTCAAAACCGTTTGGAGCACACGATCAATAACTTGCAAACAGCTTCTGAGAACTTGACTGCAGCTGAATCACGTATCCGTGACGTAGACATGGCGAAAGAAATGATGGATTTCACTAAAAACAACATTCTTTCTCAAGCAGCTCAAGCAATGTTGGCTCAAGCTAACCAACAACCACAAGGTGTTCTTCAATTGCTACGTTAAGTTATAACAAAAAGGGATTTCGGTTTAACCGAAATCCCTTTTTTAGTTATATTTATATCTGAGGTAAATACAATGCGACAGGTGGTATAAACATTGTGATAAGAAAAATGAGTGCATTAGTGCAGGATGGAATATTGAGATTGATCGCAAAACTTAAAAATATAGTAAAATTAGAGAGATACTTCGTCAACACGGATTATCGAATCTTTTATTAATAAGAAATCTTGGAAGCTCATCTGATGAAAATTATGCAAAAATCTTAATGACTGAAGATAAAAGGTGTCCATTCCTAGATTCCGAAAAATTATGCGGTATACAAAAAAAGGTGAAGATTACCTATCGGCTACATGCTTCAGAGTTTCCACTATACAATAACAAAATTGATGGAGTTATAGAGCAGTCGGGCACGATGTCGTGTCCAGAAATAGCAAGACTAGCCCTTCTTAGATACAAGAAACCTCCAACTGAACAATAAAAATAAAATACTACCTATTTTTGGGATATATGCATTTTTTCAAGAGAAAACACAATTAAAACAATATAACGAGATTAATGGGGTAATAATTAAATATACAAATCTAACTTTATTAAGATTTCAGGGCGGTAATTTTAATCAAAGATTTTTAGAGTGTTATGCAGAGAATAATTATCAAGAAGCATATAATGGTTTATATTTGCCATTCATGTCTAGTCGGGAATATATATTAGAAAATTATCATGTTAATTATATATATAAGAATATGTTTCCAATTTGGAGTATTTAAATGACGTCATGAAAATACTTAGTAAGAATCAATATACGAGTATGTCATATATGGAAATTTTAATCAGAAACTAATAAATACTGTGTTCTTTTAAACCGAGCAAATCATGAAAAATATTTTTGAAAATTCTAATATAAATAGTTCCTCCTTCCGATATAAAAGATATATGTATATCTTCGGATGGGGGTTTATTCTATGAGTATCAATAGCCCAATTGGTGGGTTTGGTAATTCTGGCGGAGACAGCAGGCCGGTTTCTGAACCAGTTAAGGTTCACAAAGTGGATGAGATCGGGACAAATAATGCAGCAGCATTTATTGCATCCAGTATAACGAATACCTCTGAACTCAAACAAGCGGAGATGCAAGGAGAAAATGTGACGATTAGTGATGCTCAGGTAGTAAAAGCTATCGAACATGCAATCAAAGCAATTCAGGGCCGAACGACATCACTCGAATTCTCTATTCATCAAAAAACAAAGTTGATCTCAGTCAAAGTATTAGATAAAGATACGGGTGAAACTATTCGTGAGATTCCACCGGAAAAGAGTTTAGACTTTGTCGCAAAGCTTTGGCAAATGGCTGGAATTCTGGTAGACGAAAAGAGATAAAATAAGAGCAATGAGGTGAAAGTATGGTAACTCGTTTAAGTGGTTTCTCGAATTCCGGTATTGATATCGACGATACAGTTAAAAAGCTAATGAAAGCTGCTAAAATTCCGCAAGATAAATTGAAACAGCAAAAGCAATTATTAGAGTGGCAACGTGATGATTATCGTGCGATCAATACGAAAATTTTGACTTTTCGTAGTGCAGCTTCTGATATGACTCGTCAAGCGGCATTTCAGACTAAAAAGTCGACTTCGGCCGATGATAGTGTAGTTTCGGTGACTTCAACGGCTACAGCTCCAGAAGGAATCTATTCTATTAAGGTTAACAAATTGGCAACTTCAGCCTCAGTGACATCGGAAGCCGTTGGCAAGTCATCAGATAAGGCACTGCTCAATACGATTGACGCAGCCTTCACCAAAGCAGCAACGTTGTCGATTGGTGGAGAAAAGGGTACGGCTACTGTGGTCATAAAGCCAACCGATACGATTGCTGGCTTAGTGGCTGCAGTTAACGGTAAAACAAGCACAACAGGTGTAACGATGAGTTATGATTCTACATTAGACAAATTCTTCTTTGCCTCTTCATCAACAGGCAGTAAAGCAGGCATAGATTTAAAAATGGACAGTGAAGAGAACGGCCATAATCTCCTAACGTCTGTAATGAAGCTTACAGCAGCTTCAACACCACTATCAACAGACGTGGTAGATAAAGCTAAAGTAATTACTGGTACGCAAGCTTTTGCAACGGGTTCTGCTACATTAATAGATGGTTCAATGGCAACGCCTCAGAAATTTCATATGGAAGCTAACGGTCAGATATTGGATTTCGATGTTAGTAAAACAACAACAGTAGGTCAGTTAATTGACCAAATTAACAGCTCTGATATTGGTAAATCTGGTGTGTCTGCTTATCTAGATAAGAATAACAAGCTTGCTTTTAATAATCCCGATAAGACTAAGCCGGTTACATTTACAGACGGTACTAGTGATGCTTACAATTTACTTGATAAGCTAGGGGTTAAAACACCGACTGAAACTACGGATTTAGACTTTTCATCGTTTAAAATTACCGGTCAAAAAGCGGAAGTAGAATTTAATGGTGCAACTGCTCAGTATGATACCAATACTTTCTCTATTAGCGGTATGAATATTACCATTAAGAAAGCCCAGGCTACAGGTGCGACTGCCGTTAATATCACGAATACTCGTGATGTGGATACTGTCTTTAACTCTATCAAATCTTTTGTTGACAAATACAATGAATTAATAGATACAGTAAACACAAAATTAACAGAGAAGAAGTATAAAGACTTTACACCTCTTACGGATGATCAACGTACGGCTATGAAGGATGATCAAATTACGACTTGGGAAGCTAAAGCAAAAAGTGGAACTCTTCGCAGTGATTCGTTGCTAACTAGCGGGTTATCTTCTTTTAGATCTGCTTTCTCAAGTGCCATCGAGGGACTGCCAGTAGGAAACGCCAAAACGTTATCCCAAATTGGTATCTCCACTGCAAACATCAGTGGTACTAGCGTTTCAGGCAGTTATCTTGAGAACGGTAAAATTTATATCGACGAGGATAAACTGAAGAAAGCAATTGCCGAGAAACCGGACGAAGTTATGGCATTATTTATAGCTAATGATGGAGTGAAGGAAACGGATAAAGGCGATGGCTTGGCTAGGCGCTTATCCGATAAAGCAGATGCTTTGTTTAAAAATATTTCGGCTAAAGCAGGAATAACGAGCAGTGTAGATACAAGTTACCTAATGGGCAAGACCTTAAAAGATATGAACAAGCGTATTGATAATTTCAACGATAAATTGGAAGATCTTGAAAAACGTTACTATAATCAATTCACATCCATGGAAAAGTACATGAATCAAATGCAAGCACAAAGTGCGAATTTAACCAAACAAATGGGCGGCTAATAAGAGTCCTACTTTAAACTAGGGGGAAATAACCATGATTCAAGCCCAACGCAATAAATACTTGGAGAATACGGTACAAACGGCAAGCCCAGCACAGTTATTAATTATGCTTTGTGATGGAGCCATTCGATTTTGCCGTGCAAGTATTGAGGCTTTGAAAAGTAACAACTACCAGGACGCTAACACCAACCTAGTCAAGGTACAGGACATTATTAGCGAGTTCTCTATTACGATTGATCGTAATGCTCCAATCTCAGGGGATTTGCTGAAGCTGTATGAATATTTCACGCATCGACTGATTGAAGCAAATATGAAGAAGTCGACAGAGCCTGCTGAAGAGGTTCTAGGTTATCTTGTCCAATTGAAAGAAACTTGGATGCAAGCTGCTAGACAAGCCAATGGAAGCGGGGCATCAGCCTCAACGCCAACCGGAGCTTCTTATGGATAGGCTGGTAACAGATCTTGAGCAGCTTACGCAACAAGGATTAGCGGAGCTAGTGACGATGGATGCTGAGCGTCTTGGGGCATTTATGGAGCAGCGAAGTAACATTATGACGGCACTTTTACAAGTTACTTCTACTTCGACGAATAAAGAGGCTTACAAGGATCGTATTCAAGCTGTTCTAAGTCTAGATCCCATATTTCTTCGTAAGTTGGAACAATTTCGTGATGAGGCAAGCTCTCAGCTGACCAAGTTAGACACAGGCAAGATCCAACGCAACGCCTACGACACCCATTACGACCCAGAAAGCTATTTTTTCGATCGAAAAAAATAAGATACACAAAACCTCTTGCCGCGGCAAGGGGTTTTTACTTTTCTCCCTGTATTCAAGCTTCTGTGGACAAAAGCATTCAACAAAATTAGGCTTGTGTATAAATCAACCCAAAAGAGCCTTGCTTATTCCCTAGACTTATTTCTCTATCCTGTGGATAATGTGCACAAACCTGTGTATAACTTTGTTAATAAAGTGTAAATAAGCCCGCCACGACAAGTTTCTACAAATTTCTCACTTATCCACGACTTGTATATACGCGAATTTTCTAAATATTTAATTTATTGTTAAGTTTGAAATTGACAGGTCAAGCGCAGGGGTGATATAGTCGAAAAGTAAGGGCTTACATTTTTTAAGACGAAGGGATTGTGTACGTTATGCAAGGTAAAGTGAAATGGTTTAACGCGGAAAAAGGTTATGGTTTCATTGAACGTGAAGATGGTGGGGATGTGTTCGTGCATTTCTCAGCGATTCAATCTGAAGGGTTCAAAACGCTGGACGAAGGTCAAGCCGTTGAGTTTGACATCGTAGAAGGCGCACGCGGACCACAAGCAGCTAATGTAAGCAGACTATAACCATTCGGTACGAGGTACCGCTTGTATACATCTAAGAGCACACTCTAGGGAATACTCCTAGGGTGTTTTTTTTGCACAGCTTAGCGCGGAATTTAAAGGAATTATGAAGATGAGGGTGGAATGTAGTATACTGTAAGTAAGGAAGGGAGATGTTTAACTATGATGATTAGCATACGCGGAGAACACCTTGAAGTAACTGAAGCCCTTAGGGACTATGTGGACAAGAAATTGACCAGACTTGAGAGGTATTTTGAAGCCCCCCTTACATCTGATGTACAAGTGAAATTAAGTGTGATTAAAGGGCTGCAATCCATTGAGGTTAGCATTCCACTGACGGGCGTGCTGCTCCGAGCTGAGGAACGCAATACAGATATGTATGCTTCCATTGATTTAGTTGTGGACAAGTTGGAACGTCAAATTCGCAAACACAAAACGAAAACGAACCGCAAAATTCGCCAAGATGGCGGGAAGCGTGACCTATTTAAAGTCGAAACTTCTGCTGTCACCTATGTGGATGAGGAAGAAGATTTTGAATTGGTTCGGAACAAACGCTTTGATTTGAAACCGATGGATGTGGAAGAAGCGATTCTTCAAATGAACATGGTTGGGCATAGCTTCTTTGTTTTCTCCAATATGGACACAGACACGGTAAATGTCGTTTATAAACGCAACGATGGTAAATACGGACTTATAGAGCCAGCTATTTAAGAAGTTTAGCCCTTATACTTTCCCCTAAAATGAGCTTGATTCGATTCTGTCGAATTAAGCTTTTTTATATGCATTCATTTTAAACTTCGAATCAATACTACTTAAATAAGCAAGAAGCTGATCTTTTTACAGGATATGGACAGTTTATAAGTAAGTAGGCATGAGCGTTTGTTGCGGCAAGGCTGTCAAAAGTGGTACAATTTAAGGATACGAATGCAATAGAAAGGGGTTCACCGATGCTAGGACTAGTGAAGAAAATTTTTGGTGATTCCAATGAACGGGAAATTAAACGGATGGTTAAAGCTGTTGATTACATCAATGAGCTTGAGGCTACTATTAAGCCGCTATCCGATGAAGAATTAAGAGGCAAGACAGTTGAGTTCAGAAACCGCTTGGAAAAAGGCGAGGAACTGGACGATTTGCTGCCTGAAGCTTTTGCTGTTGTTAGAGAAGCGGGTTTGCGTGTACTAGGTAAACGTCATTATGATGTTCAACTTATCGGAGGTATGGTGCTGCATGAAGGCCGTATCGCGGAGATGCGAACAGGGGAAGGGAAAACGCTCGTAGGAACGCTCCCTGTATATTTGAACGCTTTGCTTGGCAAAGGGGTTCATGTGGTTACGGTCAATGACTATTTGGCACAGCGGGATAGCGGCGAAATGGGCCAGATCTATGAGTTCCTTGGTTTGACGGTTGGGGTAAATCTGCATGATTTATCTCACGAAGAGAAACAAGCTGCTTATGCTTGTGATATTACGTATGGAACGAATAACGAATATGGTTTCGACTATCTTCGTGACAACATGGTGCTTTACAAAGAGCAAATGGTTCAGCGGCCGCTTTATTTTGCGGTTATCGATGAGGTTGATTCCATCCTGGTCGATGAGGCGAGAACACCGTTGATTATTTCCGGACAAGCTGCGAAGTCTACGGATTTGTATTACGCGGCTGACCGTTTCGTGAGCACTTTGAAAGTAGAAGAAGATTACACAATAGATATTAAAGTGCGTTCCGTAGCTCTTACTGAAGAAGGGGTAGCTAAATCGGAGCGTGCATTCGGCATTGAGAACTTATTCGATCATCAGAATGTGAATATTAATCATCACGTGACCCAAGGGCTTAAAGCACGTTTCATTATGAAACGCGATGTGGATTATGTGGTACAAGATGACGAAGTCATGATTGTTGATGAATTTACAGGCCGTATTATGACAGGCCGTCGTTATAGCGATGGGCTGCATCAGGCGATTGAAGCCAAAGAGCAGCTGCAAGTTCAGAATGAGAGCATGACGCTGGCAACGATTACGTTCCAGAACTATTTCCGGATGTACCGCAAGCTGGCGGGGATGACGGGGACAGCGAAGACGGAAGAGGAAGAGCTCAAGAAGATTTATGGTCTTGAAGTTATCATTGTTCCGACGAACCGTCCGATGATTCGTAAGGATATGCCGGATGTGGTGTACAAGTCAGAAATGGGTAAATTCAGAGCAGTTGTTGAGCAAATCTTAGAGCGCCATAAGCTGAATCAACCGGTTCTAGTCGGTACCGTTTCAATTGAGAATTCCGAGGTCTTATCGGATATGCTCAAGAAGAAAGGCGTTCAGCACAAAGTATTGAATGCGAAGTATCATGCGGAGGAAGCTGAAATCGTAGCACGCGCAGGTCAACCGGGCTCTGTGACGATTGCGACGAACATGGCAGGCCGCGGTACGGACATTGTGCTCGGTGAAGGCGTACATGACGCAGGCGGACTGCATATCATAGGTACAGAACGTCATGAAAGCAGACGGATCGATAACCAGCTGCGCGGACGCGCAGGCCGTCAAGGCGACCCTGGTTCTTCCCAGTTCTACCTCTCCCTAGAGGATGAACTGATGAAACGCTTCGGCGCGGAGAATATCATGGCGATGATGGACCGCCTCGGGATGGAAGAAGATCAACCGATCGAGAGCAAATTAATTTCCCGCGCAGTAGAATCGGCGCAAAAACGCGTAGAGGGCAACAACTTCGACGTGCGTAAAGTCGTTCTTCAATACGATGATGTAATGAACCAACAGCGTGGTATTATCTATAAACAACGTCGCGAGCTTCTGGAGTCCGACAACATTCGTGAAGTTATTGAAGGTATGATTACTTCTGTGATTGAGCGCGTGGTGAAAGCGCACTGTCCCGAAGAGCAGATTCCGGAAGAGTGGGAAGTTCAAGAAGTGGCTAACTTCGTGAACAACAATTTGCTGCATGATGATGCACAAATTACGGATCAAGATCTATGGGGCAAAGAGCAAGAAGAGGTTATTGAATTTATTCAAGCTCTTGTCAGCAAACGATACGACGAGCGTGAAGAAGAAATCGGCGCTGAATTCATGCGTGAATTCGAGAAGGTTGTCGCTCTTCGTGCGGTAGACAGCAAATGGATGGATCATATTGATGCCATGGATCAGCTTCGCCAAGGTATCCACCTTCGTGCATACGGCGGTACGGATCCGCTTCGTGAATACCAATTTGAAGGTTTCGAAATGTTCCAAGAGATGATTGACAACATCCGCGAAGAAGTCGCGATGTATATCATGAAAGCTCACGTTCAAAGCAACCTGGAGCGCCAAGCGGTAGCCGAAGGTCAAGCGGTGGATACGAAGAACGAAGCTGGCGGCAAGAAACCACTGGTGCGCGGCGAAGAGCAGCGTATCGGGCGCAACGACCCATGTCCTTGCGGCAGCGGGAAGAAGTTCAAACAGTGCCATGGCCAAGGCAGCTAAGCAGGATTACCCGGCTGCGGCTAATTAACCCGAATTGCAGGGGCACAAGAGAATAAAGAGGTGTAAGACATGCTAGAACCAGAAGTGAAGCAAGACTTAAGAGAAACAGCAAAGCGACTAACTGAATTACGGGGGTCTCTTTGACTTAGATCATAAGTTGGAAGCGATCGGGGATTTTGAGGAAAAAATGGGGGCGCCGGACTTTTGGGATGATAACGAACGTGCCCAGAAGACCATCGCTGACCTCAACGTCGTCAAAAGTGTTGTTGATGAATTCAACGGCTTCTCGAACGCGTTCGATGACCTGCAGGTCATGGTCGAGCTTGAGGAAGAGGAAGCCGATACGGGGTTGGCGGCCGACATTGAGGATGGCATCGCCGCACTTATGAAGAAGCTCGAAACGTTCGAGCTTGGTTTATTGCTGAATCAGCCGTATGACCGGCTGAATGCCATTCTTGAGCTGCATCCCGGTGCCGGCGGCACCGAGTCGCAGGACTGGGCGGAGATGCTGCTGCGCATGTACCGCCGCTGGGCAGAGAAGCGGGGCTATAAAGTCGAGGTCCTCGACTATTTGCCCGGCGACGAAGCCGGCGTGAAGAGTGTCACGCTGCAGATCACAGGCTTCAATGCCTACGGCTATTTGAAGGCGGAGAAGGGCGTGCATCGGCTCGTCCGCATCTCGCCGTTCGATGCCTCAGGAAGGCGTCACACGTCCTTCGTGTCGTGCGACATCATGCCGGAGATTGAGGACGATACAGAGGTTGAGATCCGCACCGAGGATCTCAAAATCGATACGTATCGTGCCAGCGGCGCCGGCGGTCAACACATCAACACCACGGATTCGGCCGTGCGGATTACGCACATGCCTACCGGTGTCGTGGTGAGCTGTCAGCAAGAGCGCTCGCAGATCAAGAACCGCGAGAAAGCGATGAAAATGCTCCGCTCCAAGCTGTATGAGAAGAAGATCGAAGCGAACTTAAAGCACTTGGCTGAGATTCGCGGCGAGCAATCCGACATTGGCTGGGGCAGCCAAATTCGTTCGTATGTGTTTCATCCCTATAGCATGGTCAAAGATCACAGAACTTCGGCGGAGACAGGTAATGTAGGCGCGGTTATGGATGGAGATCTCGATACGTTCATTGATGCTTATCTACGTCATCAGATTCGGAAGCCGGATAGTGAAGTGTAGTTGGAACAGGGCGCATTATGCTGCGCTCAGGAACACTGCGCATACCTGAAGCCATAGACGATCATCCTACACCTTAGAAGGTGTAGGATTTTTTGTGAGAGGAGGGCTGCTCGTGCCCAGAAAAGAACCGAGGATACGGATCGGAAGTCCTTCCCATACCGTATTGGAGTATACGTTATTAATTATTGGCTCGCTTATCATGGCCGCGAGTTTTAATAGTTTTTTGAATCCGAATCAGATTGCCACTGGAGGGGTTTCGGGGATTTCAACCATCGTGCAGCATATGACGAATCTGAATCCTGCGATTACACAGTGGGCATTAAATATACCCATTTTCCTATTAGCGTTGTGGTTGCTGGGTGGGCAGTTTGGGGTGAAGGCCGCGGTTGGATCGGTTATTTTTCCGCTATGTGTCCTGTTAACAAGCCATCTAGGCGTACCTACTCAGAATCCTTTATTAGCAGCAGTCTATGGCGGGATGGGAGTTGGGCTTGGGTTAGGCATCGTTTTTCGCGGACGCGGTTCGACGGGTGGATTGGGTTTGGCTGCTCAAATCCTGCATAAATACTCCGGTTTAAGCCTAGGTTTTTCGGTAGCCGTTTTTGATGGTTTAGTCATCATAAGCTCAGCTTTGATTTTCACACCGGAGAATGCGCTTTATGGTATGATCGGGTTGTTTGTCACAACGAAAACGATAGATGTCGTACAACTAGGCTTCAACTATGCCAAAGTAGCCTTTATCATTTCGGACCATACGGAGGCTATTCGCAAAGCGATTTTATATGATTTGGATCGGGGACTTACCGAGTTGAATGGATCGGGAGGTTTCACGGGGGAATCCCGCACGGTTATGATGGTGGTCGTGAAACAGAACGAGGTTAGCCGTTTGAAAACGTTGGTGCAATCGGTGGACCCGCAGGCTTTTGTGATCTTGAGTGAAACGAATGAGGTGCTGGGCGAGGGTTTCAAGAGACATGCTTAGCTTAGGGAATAGTGGAGGAAAGCCGCACTCGAGTGCGGCTTTTTTTGGAATGGGGTAAGCGATAGGGGATCGGGTGTGTTTTGTGTATAACTATACTCATTCGCAAATATCTTGTGGGTAAATTGTGGATAAGCTGTGGATAAGGCCAGTAGTTACCCACATTCGAGCCAACTCGTCTAGCCCACATAGACAAAATTTGCTTGTTTGCCGTTCATTTTGGGATAATAGAAGCATTCCGTAATATGATTCTGTTTTCGGGGTTTTTTATGCAAATGATGCGTGAATTTGATGCATATTATGTATATTTTCGCGGAGATAATCGGTTTGCGCAGGCCTTTGCGATAAATCCAAAAAGTCCTTGAAACGGCCTGATAAAAAACCGATTTATTGTCAAAAAACGCACAAAAAAATTGATTGAGTTATTATGTATACGACTGTATAATAATACATATATTTTGAGGACGTCTGGGGGAAATTCAAATGAGTCACGGCATAAGAGCGGCTATTATTGGTGCCACAGGGTACGGTGGTGCAGAGTTAATTCGTTTATTGCAGGCGCACCCGTTAGTTCAAGTAACTTCGGTGATCTCGACTTCGAATGCCGGAGCACCGCTTGCGGAGCATTTTCCGCATTTGCAGGAAATCGTTCTGGATGTGCTGGATGTATTGGATGTTGACCTTATCGCAGGCAAAGCAGATGTTGTTTTCCTGGCAACGCCAGCAGGTGTGAGTGCAGAACTTTCACCCAAATTATTGGCAGCTGGATTGAAAGTTATTGATATTTCTGGAGATTTGAGATTGAAGTCGTCTGCGGATTATGAAAAATGGTACAAAAAACCGGCCGCTTCCGAAGAGACGCTGGCTCGTTCGATCTACGGTCTGTCCGAAGTGTTCGGGGACGAAGTGAAAGGGAGCGATCTGATCGCCAATCCTGGCTGTTATCCAACAGCTACGCTGCTTGGTCTGGTACCTGCTGTTGCAGCGGGCTGGATCGACCCTTCGACGATTATTATTGATGCTAAATCCGGCGTGTCCGGTTCTGGGCGAGGCGTGAGCTTGGGTGTTCATTATTCCGAAGTGAATGAGAATTTAACTGCATATAAAGTGAATAAACATCAGCATATTCCGGAAATCGAGCAAGCGCTCGGTCGGATTGTCGGCAAGCCAGTGATTACAACGTTCACCACGCACCTTGTGCCGATGACTCGTGGTATTATGGCTACGATGTATGCCTCTGTGAATGGAGAGCATGCGCTGGAAGATTTCGTAGAGCTGTATAGCCAGTATTATGAAGGCAGGAAGTTTGTGCGTATTCGCAAGAATGGCAAACTGCCTTCAACGAAAGAAGTATTCGGCTCGAACTATTGTGACATCGGTTTTGCTGTGGATGAACGTACAGGACGTGTGACGATTGTTTCGGTCATTGATAATGTGGTGAAAGGCGCCGCAGGTCAGGCGATTCAGAATTTAAATATTATGCAGGGCTGGGACGAAACGACAGGGCTGTTGTTCGCACCGGTGTATCCATAACGCGAAGATGAGGATAGGTGAAGAACGAACATGCTAGAGCAAGGTAGCTTTACTGTCGTGCCAGAGGGCACGGTTACGACGCCGAAAGGCTTTCGTGCAGGCGGTCTGCACTGTGGATTGAAGAAGACGGAGCGCTATGATTTGGGCGCAATCGTCTGTGAAGTGCCAGCGGCAGCGGCGGGTGTGTACACGCTGAACGCATTCCAGGCGGCGCCGCTTCGCGTGACGCAAGAAAGCATCGCCCACAGCGGCAAGCTGCAGGCGATGATCGTCAACAGCGGCAACGCCAATGCGTGCACCGGCGAGCAAGGCGAGCAGGACGCGCGTGCGATGCGCGCCGCCAGCGCGAAGGCGCTAGGCGTGGCGGAGCATCACGTCGGCGTGACGAGCACTGGCGTCATCGGCGAGTTATTGCCGATGGGCAAAGTTCTTAGCGGCATCGAGCAGCTGCCGGGCCGTGTGAAAGCAGACGGCGGCGAAGACTTCTGCCAATCGATCCTGACAACGGATCTTACGCAGAAGATGACGTGTGTCCGTGTTGTGGTGGGCGGCAAGGAAGTCCATATTGCCGGGGCAGCCAAGGGTTCGGGGATGATTCACCCGAACATGGCGACGATGCTCGGTTTCATGACAACCGATGCGCCGATTGAGAGCGTACACCTGCAGCAATTGCTGAGCAGGATTACGGACAGCACCTTCAACATGATCACCGTTGACGGAGACACAAGCACCAACGACATGGTCGTGGTGATGGCTAGCGGGCTGGCCGGCGGCGAAGCTTTGAATCCGGAGCATCCGGATTGGGAAGCGTTCGCGGCAGGGTTCCAGTACGTTGGCGAATACCTCGCCAAAGCGATTGCGCGCGACGGCGAAGGCGCGACGAAGCTGATCGAGACGACGGTCATCGGCGCAGAGAGCGAAGATGCGGCTCGCAAGATCGTTAAGTCGATCATCGGATCGAGCTTGGTGAAGTCGGCTGTTTATGGAGCTGACGCGAACTGGGGTCGGATCATTGCGGCAGTCGGATACTCCGGTCAGCCGGTGAACGTAAACACGGTCGATATTCGCCTTGGCGATATCGCGGTGTTGGAGCAGTCTCGTCCAGTGAAGTTTGACGAGGAAGCGGCGCTTGCTTATTTGAAAACAGACACGATTCAAATTCACGTGAATTTGCATATGGGCACTGGCAAGGCAACAGGCTGGGGCTGCGATTTGACATATGATTATGTGCGGATCAATGCGGCTTATCGCACATAAGGAAGCAAAGGGGAACGAACGGCTGTGAAGAACAATTGCTTTGTGATGAAATGCGGCGGGAGTACGCTTGCGGCTTTACCGTCCAGCTTTTTTGAAGATATGCGTCAGCTTCAGGAGGAAGGTATCGTGACTGTCATCGTACACGGCGGCGGTCCGGCAATCTCTGAGACGCTTGGGAAGCTCGGTATTGAGTCAGGATTCGTGAACGGTCTGCGGGTGACGAGTGAAGCGGTGTTGGACGTTGTGGAGATGGTGCTTTCCGGCCAGATCAATAAGGAAATCGTTCGCCGTATTCAATTGACGGGTGCAGCAGCGCTCGGATTGTCCGGTGTAGATGGACATTTGATCGAAGCGAAGCCGGTGGCGAATAGTCACGAGGTAGGTCTGGTTGGCGATGTAACCAAGGTTAACGCTGAGTTGATTCAAGGAATCGTGAATATGGGCTATATTCCGGTCATTGCACCGGTTGGACTTGGCGCAGATGGCGGACAGCGTTACAACATTAATGCGGATACGGCAGCAGGAGCTGTTGCATCTCATCTCGGTGTGGAGCAGATGGTTGTTGTGACAGACGTTCCAGGCATCATGAGTACGGTGGACGGCGAGAAGCAGGTGCTGCCGGTTGTAAGTGTAGCAGAGATTGAAGACATGATCGTGAGCGGTGAGATCTACGGGGGCATGATCCCTAAGGTCCGCGCAGCGATTGCTTGTATACAGGGTAAGGTGCAGGAAGTTGTTATCGTGAATGGTTCTGAGCCGAATGTGCTGAGTAAAGTGCTGAAGGGCACTGGCATTGGTACGCGGATTGTGCGTTAGCAGGAATTTCGCGCTTAAAGTGTGCGAATCCACGCTTTGGGCGAGACGCGAGAGTCCGTAAGGCTGATTTACAGCGTTAACATAGGCGAATGGCTGAATTTGGATGGGTTAAGACTGAATTTCGCGCTTAAAGTGAGCGAATACACGCTTTAGGCGAGACGCGAGAGTCCGTAAGGCTGATTTACAGCGTTAACATAGGCGAATGGCTGAATTTGGATGGGTTAAGGCTGAATTTCGCGTTTAAAGTGAGCGAATCCACGCTTTGTGCGGGATGCAAGGGGCCATAAGGCTGATTTACAGCGTTAACACAGACGAACAGCAGAATTTAGATGCGTTAAGGCTGAATTTCGCGCTTGCGCACTGAAATAACCACTAAGGAGGGAATGTACATGACAGAAACGGGAAAAAGCTCGCTCTTTCCAACTTACGCCAGATATCCGATTACATTGGTGAAGGGGGAAGGCAGCCGACTGTGGGATGACACAGGCAAGGAGTACATCGATCTGATGAGCGGCATCGCGGTGACGAACCTCGGACACGCGCCTCAAGCGGTGAAGGAGAAGCTAATTAAACAGCTGGATCAGCTTTGGCATGTGAGCAATCTTTTTCATATTCCGAATCAGGAGAAGCTGGCTACTTTGCTTACGGACAACAGCTGTGCGGACGCGGTATTTTTCTGTTCCACGGGTGCGGAAGCGAATGAGGCGGCAATCAAGTTAGCGCGTCGCTACTCGCAGAAGGTGCTGAACAATGGTCGGTATGAGATTATCACGTTCAACATGTCGTTCCACGGACGTACGCTGGCTACACTGACCGCTACAGGTCAGGAGAAAGTGAAGGAAGGCTTCCATCCGCTTCCTGGCGGTTTCGTTTATGCGCCTTATAACGATATCGAGGCTGTACGCAGTCTCGTGAATGATAAAACATGTGCGATCATGCTCGAAATGGTGCAAGGCGAAGGCGGCGTTCTGCCGGCCGATCCGGAATTCGTGACGCAGATTGCTGAGCTTTGCAAACAAGAGAATTTGCTGTTAATTGTGGATGAAATCCAAACAGGTATCGGACGCACGGGCAAATTATTCGCGTATGAGCACTACGGCGTGGAGCCGGATATTTTCACCTTGGCCAAAGGTCTTGGCGGTGGTTTCCCGATTGGTGCTATGCTTGGCAAGGCGCATTTGGCTGAAGCTTTCAGCGCTGGCAGTCACGGCTCGACGTTTGGTGGAACACCGATTGCGACTGCGGCGGCTCATGCGGCTTTGGACACGATTATTTCGGAGAAATTGTCTGAACGTGCAGCCGAGTTAGGCGAGTACACGGTGAAGAAGCTGGAAAGCAAGCTGGCCGGCAATCCATTAATCGCGAAGATTCGCGGCGTTGGACTTCTTATCGGCATCGAATGTACACAACCAGCTGGAGACATTATCAGCGAGATTCACAAACAAGGTGTGCTGGTTATTCCGGCAGGGCCGAACGTGATTCGTTTGGTGCCGGCTTTGACGATACCGCAAGCAGATTTAGATCAAGCACTCGACGTAGTGTGCGGTGTCCTCTCCCAGAAGGCATCGACCATCAGCAGCATTTAGACAGAGTTAAACGTAGAGAGGTTGGATGAAATGAATAGTACCTTACAAGAAGAAATGGCTGCCCAACTGAAGGGCAAAGATTTTCTTGCTTTGGTTGATTATACACCGGAAGAAATCGAATACTTGATTCACTATGGCATCGAGCTTAAACGCAAGCAGAAGGCCAGAGAGCCTCACGCTGTTTTAGCGGGTAAAACGCTGGGGATGATTTTCGAGAAATCATCGACGCGTACGCGTGTATCTTTCGAAGTCGGGATGTACCAGCTCGGAGGTCAGGCGTTATTTTTAAGCAAAAATGACCTGCAGCTTGGACGCGGAGAAACCGTTTGGGATACAGCGCAAACGTTGTCGCGTTACCTGGACGGCATTATGATTCGTACGTACGAGCATCGTAAAGTGATCGATCTTGCGCGTGGATCAACGGTTCCAGTTATCAATGGGCTGACTGATTATGCGCACCCTTGCCAAGTGATGGCCGATTATCAAACGGTTCTGGAGAAAAAAGGCCGCTTGAAAGGGATCAAGGTTGCTTACATCGGTGATGGCAACAATATGGTTCATTCCCTGATGATGGGCGCGAGCAAATTGGGCATGGACTTCGCGATTGCTTCACCGGAAGGGTATGACCCGGACCAGGAAGTAATCCAGATTTCCAAGGAAAATGCTGCGCAATCCGGCGGCAGCGTGCTGCTTACGCGCGATCCGCGCGAAGCGATTGAGAATGCCGATATCGTCTATACCGACGTATGGGCAAGCATGGGCTTTGAAGCGGAGCAGCAGGAACGCGAAGTCGCTTTCAAAAATTTCCAAATCAACGAAGCACTGGTGAAGTATGCGAAACAAGATTACTTGTTCATGCACTGCTTGCCTGCCCACCGTGGGGAAGAAGTGAGCGAGGGCGTCATTGATGGCGCGCATTCGATCATTTTTGACCAAGCAGAGAATCGTCTTCATGCGCAAAAGGCTATTATGGCCGCGACAATGATATAATTGCTAGCAATCAGCAGAATTAGAAACGGAGAGATTAGTAGACATGGCTAAGGAAAAAATCGTACTCGCTTATTCCGGCGGACTGGATACATCGGTAATTTTGAAATGGTTAAAAGAGACTTACGACGCGGAAATTATCGCTTTCACAGCGGATATCGGGCAAAAAGATGAGCTCGACGGTCTGGAAGAAAAAGCGCTGAAAACCGGCGCATCCAAAATCTACATCGATGACCTGCGCGATGAATTCGCGAAGGATTTCATCAACACGATGTTCCAAGCGGGTGCTCTCTATGAAGGGCAATACCTGCTCGGCACGAGCATTGCGCGTCCGTTGATCGCGAAGCGCATGGTCGAGATCGCCCGCGCTGAAGGCGCAACAGCGATTGCGCATGGCGCAACCGGCAAAGGGAACGACCAAGTGCGCTTCGAACTTACAGCAGCGGCGCTGGCGCCTGAGCTGTCCGTTATCGCGCCTTGGCGTTTGGAACAATTCCGCGAGGAGTTCCCAGGCCGCGCAGAGATGATCGCCTATGCCGAGAAGCATGGCATTCCGGTAACGGCATCGGCGGCGAAGCCGTATTCCACAGACCGCAACCTGCTGCACATCTCCTTCGAGAGCGGCATGTTGGAGGATCCTTGGTTCGATGCTGCGCATGACGACAACAAAGGCATGTACGTCTTGAGCGTAGCCCCAGAAGACGCTCCGAATGAAGCGGAATACATTGAGCTTGAGTTCGATAAAGGTGACTGTGTGGCTATCAACGGAGCCACATTGACTCCGCTGCAAGTGATGGAAACCTTGAATGAAATCGGCGGCAAGCACGGCATTGGTCGTGTGGATATGGTGGAAAACCGTTTCGTTGGCATGAAGAGCCGCGGCGTGTACGAAACTCCGGGCGGTACGATCCTCTTCACGGCTCACCGCAAAATGGAATCCCTCACAATGGACCGTGATGTGATGCACCTTCGTGATTCCTTGATTACGAAATATGCGACACTGGTCTACAACGGCTTCTGGTTTGCGCCGGAGCGTTTGGCGATCCAAGCGCTTGTGGCAGAAAGCCAAAAGAACGTTTCAGGTACAGTGCGTTTGAAACTATACAAAGGCAATGTAATCGGCGCTGGCGTCAAAAGCCCAGTATCCCTATACAACCCAGATATTGCAACGATGGAAGCAGATCCGACGAAAGCATACGATCAAGGCGACGCAACTGGTTTCATCCGCTTGAACGCGCTTCGTTTGAAAGTATCTTCCGGCGTGGAGCAAAACGCGAAGAAATAAGTTCGCAGTCTTTCAAGGGCTTTCCCACTGTGGAAAGCCTTTGGGCTGTCTATTTGAGAGGGGTAGTGCAACGTGTCAAAGCTTTGGGGTGGACGATTTACGAAGCAAACCGACCAATTGGTCGAAGAATATACAGCATCGATTACATTTGATAAAGAGTTGGCTGAGGAAGATATTCAAGGCAGTTTGGCGCATGTGACGATGCTGGGCAAATGCGGTATTTTGCCTGCTGAAGACGTAGAGAAGATCAAAGACGGCCTGCTGCAAGTTCAAGGCATGATCCGCCGCGGCGAACTTGAGTACACGATTCAGAATGAAGATATTCATATGAATATCGAGAAAACGTTAATCGACCTGATTGGTCCTGTTGGCGGCAAGCTGCATACGGGCCGCAGCCGCAACGACCAAGTGGCAACGGATATGCATCTCTACCTGCGCAAGCGGGTTGTCGAGTTTGTTGGGCACCTGATCAAGCTGCAGGAAGCACTGATCGACCAAGCCAAAAACAACATTGATACGATTGTTCCGGGTTATACGCATCTACAGCGTGCGCAGCCGATCCTCTTCGCACATCACTTGATGGCTTACGTCAGCATGTTCCAGCGCGACTTGGAGCGCTTGCAGGACAGCTACAAGCGCGTAGATATTTTGCCGCTTGGCGCTGGCGCGCTCGCCGGCACGACGTTCCCGATCGACCGCCATTTCGTGGCGGAGCAGCTTGGGTTCGGACGCGTGTACGAGAACTCCCTGGATGCGGTCAGCGACCGCGATTTCATCCTGGAGTTCCTCTCTAACGCGTCCATGATCATGATGCACCTTTCTCGCTTCAGCGAGGAGATGGTGCTGTGGTCTTCGACCGAGTTCGCCTTCGTCGAGCTCGACGATGCTTTCTGTACCGGCAGCTCGATCATGCCGCAGAAGAAGAACCCGGACGTGGCGGAGCTCGTCCGCGGCAAAACCGGCCGCGTCTACGGCAACTTGTTCGGTCTGATGACCGTGCTCAAGTCGCTGCCGCTGGCCTACAACAAGGACATGCAGGAAGATAAAGAAGGCATGTTCGATACGGTTCGCACCCTGCAAGGGGCGCTGCAATTGTTCGCTCCGATGGTCGCTACGATGAAAGTCAATACGGATCGTATGAGACAAGCTGTTAACCAAGACTTCTCCAACGCTACGGATATTGCGGATTACCTTGTTAACAAAGGCCTGCCTTTCCGCCAAGCGCACGAAGTGATCGGTAAAACAGTTCTGTACTGCATCCAGAACCAAAAATATTTGCTCGACATGAGCATCGAGGAATTCAAAACGTTCTCCGAACTGTTCGAATCCGATATTTATCAAGTTTTGCAACCGGAGCAAGTGGTCAATGCGCGTAATGTCTTTGGTGGAACAGCAAGCAACCAAGTGACAGAAGCGATTGCTCGCGCGGAGCAAGTTTTGGTTCAATCCAACGAGTGGCTGCGAGCTTTTCTAGAAAAAAGCAAATAAACAAAAGCCTTCAAACTCATCGGTTTCGATGGGAATGAAGGCTTTATTATTAGTTGTTGGTTACTGAGATGGAACCCGTATCGGTTTGAACTTTCACTTGTTTGCTGCCATCACCGATGGAACCTTTGGCCGAATGACGCCCACTATTCTCGTTGCGCTCCATATTGACACCTGGGATAGTTAGATTAACATTGCCTATATCCGATCTTAAATCAAAACTTGCGTTCTTCGGAGCGGGATCCAATCTAAGGCGAATGCTGCCTACGTCCGATTGCAGCGAAACGGAATCACCGATATCGTTTAATTTCGCTGTGATACTACCGGTATCTGTTCTTAAAGCCACATTGCCCTGACCATTGTCGACGGTAATGCTTCCTGTATCCGTTCGTAGATTAAGCTGCTTTCCTTCATAACGGTCTATTGAAATATTGCCTGTATCTGTGGATGCTTCCAAGCTTGCCGCTTTGATTTCTTTGAGATGAATAGCTCCTGTATCGGAAGAAATGGTGATAGCTTTGAACATTTTATCGGGAAGGGAGATTTCTGTTTTTAGCTGTTTGCCGCGACTGGCAATCAGGCTTTTTAGCTCGGACAAACTAATGCCAATATTAATTTGATTTTTTTTATGCGTAGCAACATTTACCCGCCACACGTTATTTCCTTCCGTAGCTGCATCAATGACGCAATCTTGGGCAGCCTTTTCCCCTACTGTTCCTACCAAGTGCACTTTAATTTCATCGGAATTGCTCGGAACAAAGGTGATCCCGGAGATATCATTTTGGAGAATTAACGTATCGATGTTAGCGGCGGAAATTTTCTTTTCGATATCGATGTTGACTATTCCCTCGTTCAGGTCGACGCTTTTGAAAGAGACAGCTGCTCCAATAAGCCCAATGGCCAAGCAGGCAAAACCAATCAGCAAGAAAAATTTAGGTCCACGTTTCATGGCTTACGCCCCCTTTATCAATTTGGCATTGAATTGGATATAGGTCCAAGTGAGTTTGAAGAATACTTTGAACAGCCAGGAGCTGAACGTCGTTAGAATGATTCCCAAGCCAAACAAAGCGAGCATGGCAAATCCGATAAAGCGCATATCGTTGTCGAAGGCTCCCGTAAAGGTAGTGAGAACTTCGATGATGGGTGCGATAATTAGCGCAAAGCCTGCAACAAATAACGCGATCAAGGTCGCGAATATACCGAACCAGGGTCCAACGATGAAGATAAGGTTGAAGAAACCAAGCCCAATGCTGACGATAATCGCCTTAATTCCCGTCTCTGGCTTCACCGGATAAGGATGGGGGGCATTATTTGCATACGGGTTCGTTTGATAAGGCGGCGTATACGGCGGAAATCCGTTCGTTTCAGGGGCCTTGGTAGGTGCCGGTGGTGGTGTTGGTACTGATATTGGCTCCTGCTTGGTATATGCCTTCTTCTCTACGGGCTCAGTGAATGTGCTGCCTGATGGCTCCTTTTGGCTGCTTGGCGCTTCCTTCTGCCCATCCCACTGAGGTACGCGCGGGTAGCCTAGCGATTGAGCTACATCGTCCTCCTGTTTCCCGTTTTCAAGTGCTTTTTGAAATAATTCTTCATAGACAGACAATATATTTTGGCGCTCCTTCTCGGGAAGTCCACGCAGTCGATAGTTTAATTCTTTGAAATAATCGATTTTACTCATCGTCTAACCTCCTGTTTGCTATTCCGTACTCTCATCATAATAAAAAAAAGTCATAGTGACGTAGTAACTACAGTCACATGACCTTAGTAATTAACGAAAGGAAGGTCCCTTTACCCCATCTTCGAGGATTGGCTGCTTGGATTCATTGGGCAGGCCTTCTTCCGGTTTGATATCACCACGATTGGCTGCGATTAAGGTAGGGACTGGTGAATACTGATCCTTAGAGATGAGTTCTTTTTTCACAAGTATGCCGTTTTCCTTCTTTGTGCGATAAGTTTCTACTTTATAGCCAGCTTTACCGATGCTGACAGACCTAGTAGCTCCAAGCGGGAGGCTCGGATTATGCAAGTATTTAATTGGTGGCTGGATGGTTTCCACTATAGACGAGTCGATATCGTATGTGATTCCTGGTGACATATGTCCGAAAAGTTTTACGGTAACCGCCTGATCTGTGGTAATGGTTCGTATTAATAAATACGTATCTGTATTATTGCGAAATTTGAAGTTAATATAACCGTTGGCAAAAGTGGCATCCTGCCCAAGCGGGACATAGCTAACGGGCAGCGAATGATTGCGCCTTTCTATAATTTCAAGGCCACTTCGCAGAACAGCATTATATAGGGTCGTTGACACTTGGCAGATACCGCCTCCGATACCTGGGACGAGCTTGCCGTTGAGAATAACCGGGGCTTCCTTGTAGCCATATTTGGCCTCGGTTTGTGCAATGATTTTGCTATAGTCAAAGGTTTCTCCTGGGGCCATGAGCAAATCCTGAATGGAATCCGCTGTCGAGCGAATGTTGTGAATGCGGCCTTCCCCTGATGTTGGAAAAGAGGTCGTGAACTCTGATATTTTACCATCGATGCCTTGCTGCTTCAAATTCTCAACGGTTGTGGGCGGACTTTCCTCGTATAGAGGAAGAGTCAGTCGTATGGGAGCGGCATTGTGAATGGTCGAGACAGATGGCGTGACTTCTTGCAAGTGTTCGGATAAGTGGGCAAAGTCGACACGCAGCACTTTTCGCTCGCGTTCATAGAGAATTGAATCTTGTGGGGTCACTACTCTTTTGGCTGGAGCGGGCTGCTGTGCATAGAGCGTTTGCCAAGCCTCTTTTACCGCGGCACTGAGCTGTGTTTCATTGACGGAAACCTCTAATGGGATAGCGGCATGGCGTAGTGTCCAGCGAGCTTGGATGCGATGGAGAGGGGAACTTTGGAACAGTTGTTCAAGGGAATTTGAGAGCGCTTCAGTTTGATAATGAATACCTAGCTGACCTAGTGTTAATTGTCTGTTGGGGATATCAGGGTAAGAGGTTTCTATTTGAATTGGATAGGCAATGAGCAGCTCCAGTCGTTGTCTCAATTGTTGTTGGAAGGCTTCATAGGGCATACCTCCGACACGCCAGCCTGCAACAGAGAAATTCGCTGGTAGAGTAGCCTGAGATCCGTAGACATAGAGAGCTATGCCAAAGGCGCTTAGCAGTCCTGCGAGAATCGATGCAAAGAGGGTAATTTTTGCGAAAGGGTATGACATGTCTAGTGGCTCCTTTACATACGAATGAGTTACGGGCATGTACTACCATATGTATCTTCTTTGGCATCATTTTATTACTAAATCCTTATTCGGGTGAATTATGTACAAATCATGTTATAATGACGGTATTCCGCATGAATTTCAATGCGTTTTTAGAAGGAATATCCGCTTTTGTGTCGAATGGATATAGGCTATCAATAAAGCAGAGAGACTTTGAGCTCCGCTCAAAGATCCCTATATTAGGATGTGATATTGTGATCGAAATGCAGGACGTATGGAAAACGTACTCCAACGGCACTCATGCATTGCGAGGGATTAATGTAAAAGTGGACCGCAACGAGTTCGTTTATGTTGTTGGACCTTCCGGCGCAGGTAAATCGACATTTATGAAGTTGATGTATAGAGAAGAAAGGCCGACCAAAGGGCAGATATTCGTCAATGGGTTTAATCTAGAAAAGCTGAAACAACGCAAGATTCCTTATTTGCGCCGCAATATTGGCGTCATCTTTCAGGATTATCGCTTGCTTCCCAAGCTGTCTATTCTTGAAAATGTAGCTTTCGCTATGGAAGTTATTGAAGCGCCTAAGAAACAAATCAAGAAACGCACGATGGAAGTGCTCGAGCTTGTGAAGCTCAAGGACAAGGCGAATTCGCTGCCGTCACAGCTTTCTGGAGGCGAACAGCAGCGCGTAGCGATTGCCCGGGCAATAATTAACAACCCATCCGTCATTATCGCCGATGAACCGACAGGAAATCTCGACCCCGAAACATCATGGGGCATTATGAAATTGATGGAGGAAATTAATTTCCGCGGCACGACGATAGTCATGGCTACGCATAACAAAGAGATCGTGAATACGATGCGTAAACGAGTCATTGCAATCGAGAATGGCCTTATTGCTCGCGACCAGTTACGGGGGGAATACGGCTATGAAGATTAGCACGGTTGCGCGCCATTTGCGAGAAGGCACAAGAAATGTGGTCCGAAATGGTTGGATGACATTTGCTTCGATCAGCTCTATTGCTATTTCTTTATTGATTCTAGGGATTTTCGTTCTTATCACGTTGAATGTAAACGATATTGCCGCCCAGATTGAAGATCAGGTAGAAATTAATGTGTATCTCGAGGTTAATACTTCGCAAGAGCAAATTAATACGTTACAATCCCAAATCAAAGGGATCAACGAGGTCAAGTCGATCAAATTCGTTTCCAAAGAAGAAGGATTAGTGTATTTGCGCGAGAAGCTTGGCGATAGCGGGAAAGCCTTGCTAGATGGATTCGAGGGTGACAACAACCCACTGAACGATGCTTTCACGATTGAAGTGGATGATCCGAGAAATGTAGCCGCGGTTGCTGATCAAATTAGCGCTTTGAACATCGGCAAAGATCCTAAGCCCATTTATAAAGTGAACTACGGCAAAGGCACGGTGGAAGCTTTATTTAAAGTGACGCAAATTGCTCGCTGGGTTGGCTTTGGCATCGTGATTTTATTGTCTTTCACAGCTGTTTTCCTGATTGCCAATACGATCAAAATTACGATCTTAGCCCGTCGCAAAGAAATTTCGATTATGAAAATGGTGGGGGCGACGAATTCGTTTATTCGTTGGCCGTTCTTTATAGAAGGCGCCTTGCTTGGTTTCATCGGCTCGGTTATTCCGGCCGCGCTGATCCTGGGGGGCTATTGGAAGCTGCTTCATCTAAGTTCGTTGAACTTGAACTTGCTTATGATTGAATTGACGCCTTTTGGGAGGATTGCTCCTACGATGGCGGTGCTATTGTTAGGGATTGGAATGGTTATTGGGATCTGGGGTTCCCTAATCTCCGTCCGCAAATTCCTTCGCGTTTAAGTGGTGGCTAAATAAGCCCACTTTGATAACGAAGTTGAACTTGAAGCTTATTCGGCATCGAATCTTGAATGAAAATGGGGCACTGTGGTACTCATGTAGCTAGCTACACTCCGTTCCTCCTGCCCTCATTTTCATCCAACCTTCTCGGTTCTGAAAGCCGATTTTTAAAGCTTTTATTTATGTTTTCATAGATTCAAAGATTAAGAGATTCGCAGAATACAAGATTCATAATGATTCATCAGGTAATTGAGGATGGGGAGGCTACGTGCTTGAAGAAGAAGATTCTACCCTTGGTGTTGACACTTGGGATTGCGGCTTCGCTTGCGGTTCCATATGCGGGATATGCCGCTTCTACAACGGAGAAGATCGATCAGCAGTTGACTCAGCTTAAGAAACAGAAGGCGGAAGCGCAGCAGAAGGCGAGTGACGCACAGAATCAAATTACCAAGGTACAGACGGAAAAAGATCAGACGACGAAGGATATGAATACCCTTCTTAATCAGGTCAATGAAGCTAGCAAGAAGCTGACGAATTTAAATGAGCAGATTGATCAAGTTACGGATCATTTAGAACTGAATGCCAAGCAATTGGACGAAGCGGTTGCGCGCGTGGAAAGCCGCGACAGCATGCTCAAATCCCGTGTTCGCTTAATGTATATGAATGGCTTTGTTTCTTATATGGACGTGCTGCTTAGCGCGACCAGTTTTAATGATTTCTTGAATCGTATAGAAGCTTTGAAGTCGATTGTGAATCAAGATAAAGAGATACTAGTGTCGAATAAGAAAGATAAAGAAACAGTCACTCTGAAGAAGGAAGAAACGGAGAAGCAGCTTGAGCAGGTGAAGGTTCTGTACGCCAATGCGGATGCCCTTCGAGATGAACTGCAAGCCAAAGAGAAGGCTAAAGAAGTTAAGATTGCCTCTTTGTCCAAGCAGGAGAAAGTTCTCGAAGATATTTCAGAGGAAAGCGATAAGCAGATTACGCAAATTGCGAAGCAGGAAGCGGATCTTCAGGAGAAGAAGCGGGCTGCCAGCAAAGCTAAATCTCCTTTTACCTACACAGGTGGGAAATTGGGCTATCCATTAGCGGCTCAAGCGCCTCTAACCTCTGATTTCGTTGATCGGATTAATCCGGTAACAGGCAAAGCAGAGAGTCATAAAGGCATCGATTTGGGGGCTCCGAAAGGGACGGGCATTCTGGCTGCAGAGAATGGTTCGGTCATTTATGCCTCATGGATGAACGGTTATGGCAATTGCATTATTGTGGACCATGGCAATGGCCTCTGGACGTTGTATGGACATATCATGAATGACGGTATCTATGTCAAAGTCGGAGACGTCATTAAACGCGGGCAGAAAATTGCCGGTGTTGGCTCGACGGGACAATCGACAGGAAATCACTTGCATTTCGAGGTCAGACTCAATGAAGTTCCTAGAGATCCTAAACCGTACTTACGCTAGGACAACTTGGTTATAAAATGGGAATAGCTTGTCATATACTACAAACAGGCGAACTCAAATGGGTTTAGGAAAAAGGTGGTGTATCACGCTTTGCAATTCAAAGGTCGCACGGTCATTGTATTCGTATTGTTAGCTATGTTTGCGAGTAGTATTGTCACACTAACCATTGTGGATTCTTCCTTCTCGTGGGGACGTAGTGAGAAGCCTGTGGGAAGTAAGGCTGCGGCGACTTCGGGCTCTACTGGACTTTCGAGCAAGGAACTGAGCAAGATTTCAACAACCTTTCAACTCATTGAAAGCAAGTACTTGAAGCAGCCTGATCATGATAAGTTAGTCAACGGCGCTATTAATGGTATGCTGGAGTCTCTCGAAGATCCGTTCACTGTCTATATGGATCAGAAAGAAGCGAAGCAGTTCGATGAAAGCATCACCTCATCGTTTCAAGGGATTGGAGCCGAGGTTTCGATTGAAGAAGGCAAATTCGTGATTGTCTCTCCAATTAAAGGCTCGCCAGCGGAGAAAGCTGGGATTCAAGCGAAAGATGTCATCGTCTCTGTGAACGGGGACAAGTTGGATGGCTTAACGCTGAACCAAGCGGTTATGAAGATTCGAGGGCCCAAAGGCACACAAGCCAAACTGGATTTACTGCGTCAAGGTGCGGGAGATCCCGTTCAAGTGATTGTCGTGAGAGATAACATTGACGTTGAAACCGTGTATGGTGAAATGATGCAGGATCAAATCGGCAAAATCGAAATTCGTCAGTTTTCATCCAACACGGCTGTACGCTTCGCTGAAGAGCTGAAGAACCTCGAAGCCAAAGGGATGAAGGGGCTTGTCATCGATGTGCGGAATGACCCAGGCGGCCTCTTGAACGTCGTGGTAGATATCGTGAATCCATTCGTGAAGAGCGGCAAGCCGATTGTTCAAGTTGAGAACCGCGACGGAAAGCGCGAGCCTACGCCTTCCACGGGTACAGGCAAGAATTATCCAATTTCGGTTCTGATCAATAAAGGGAGCGCGAGCGCGTCAGAGATTTTGGCGGGAGCGTTCCAAGAAGCTGTTGGAAGTAAAATTGTTGGTGAAACCTCCTACGGAAAAGGAACAGTTCAAGTTACTTTCGAGAAGGAAATGGGCGATGGCAGCAATATTAAGATGACGGTGTATAAATGGTTGACGCCGAATGGCAACTGGATTCATAAAACGGGCATCTCGCCGGATATCCCTGTTGAGCAGCCTGGTTATTTTAAAGCGGCTCCGCTTTCCAAAAAAGGCGTTCTCAAACAGGATACAACGAGCGATGACGTGAAAAACTTGCAGCTTATGCTTGCTGGTCTAGGTTTCAATCCGGAGCGATCCGATGGTTATTTCAACGATAAGACAGTTACAGCAGTTAAAGCATTTCAACGGACGAACGATCTGCCTATGACGGGTGAAGTTGACGTAGAGACAGCGAGCAAGATCGAGAAATCGATTCTTGCGCAAATCCGTGAACCTAAGAATGATCTGCAGCTGAAAGCGGCGGTCAGTCAGATTCAGAAGCAGCTCGGGAAATAATTATGGGTCAGATAATGGAAATCCGTTAGGTATGGCAGGAAAAGTACGGTTTGTAGTCGAAATGAGATAGGAAGGTTGCTTAGGGGCAGCCTTCCTATTTCTTTTATCCGAGGAGCCCATATGGATGTGTTGACTCAATTTTTGGACAGGCTGCTGCAGGCCGTTGGGCAGTTGTTTGTGAATCCTTTCTACTATATAGGCATTTTATTTATCGTCTTGCATTATCGCAAGCAAATACAGATGGAACGCAAGTTATTTCACACTCGTCTTCATTCGTTGCTGAATGAGACTTGGCGCACCATTCTTTGGGGTTGGATCGGGGGTATCGGCGCTTCGATTGTCATGCTTTTCGTCGGGGTTAGCATTGAGGCGGATGTCATTATTCTGTTGTGGGTGTTAACCGCTGTTCTTGTGCTGTTTCGTGTCCGATTTATCTGTTTGGCTTATGCTGTGGGAATTCTGGGAATTGCCCAAGTTCTGTTGTCTTGGCTGCCAAGCGAAGCTATCCAGGGGGCATTTCCCGTCTTTGAAATCGTTGCTGGCGCAGATATCCCTTCTTTGCTGGTGATCGTAGCCGTTCTTCATCTGCTGGAAGGCTTTCTGGTTGGATTCCAGGGAGCGCGGATGGCAAGCCCTCTTTTCCTTGAGGGGAAACGCGGGCAAATCGTCGGGGCTCAGCAACTGCAAGGCTTCTGGCCCGTCCCACTGTTCCTGTTGGTGCCGCTAGCAGGAGGCAATTCGGCAGGACTTCCTTGGGAAACCCTGTTTGGTTCGAACCTTGCCTCCGGATGGACGCTGCTTGCTTTCCCGGCGATGATCGGTTTCACGGAGCTGACGATTTCGAAGCTGCCGCGCAGACAAGCTCGCTTTAGTGCAAGTATGCTGTACCTTTACGGTCTTATCCTGTTCGGTGCGGCAATGTTAGCCCATTACTGGTCGCCGATTGTGCTTGTAGCAGCGGTGCTGAGCATTGGTTTGCATGAAGGATTGATCCGTTATAATCAATGGTTGGAAGCGAAGCAGATTCCGTTCTACGTGCATTCACAGCGAGGACTTATGGTCTTATCGGTTGTACCTGGGAGCCCAGCACAAGAGCTTGGCATTCAAGTGGGCGAAATTCTGCATAAAGTGAATGGTCACAAGATCAAAACAAAAACCGATTTACATGTTGCGATGGGATTGAACTCAGCGTTTTGCAGGCTGGAAGTGTTGAATGAGCAGGGCGAAGTACGCTTCCTGCACCGTGCCTTATATGCAGGTGAGCACCACCAGCTAGGCATTATTCTGGCACCTGATCAAGAGGCTCTTTACTTCACAGAGCATCGCCCAGTGCATTTATATTCCTATTTGCGCGGGAAACTGACCGGGCTGTTATCCAATGATTCAACGAAATCTATGTAAAAGAATGAAGATGCTGTCCCATAAGTAACAAATTAGATTTGTGGGACGGCCTGGAAATTTAAAGAGGAGCTAAGCATACAAGCCGCTTAGCTCCTTTGTTTTTGGCGTCCATCGCATTTTTCTTTGCTCGGGCGTTTTTCGGTCTCAAAGGACATCCTCAACTGAGATGAGGGACTGTTTCAAATCCCGTTAGCGCCTCCGCCCCTGCTACTACCGCCTCTACCCCCGCCCCCACCTCAGCTCCCGCACAATCCATCTGTCACTTTTAGAGAACTGTATTAAGCTTATATACGAGAAAATATCCTCTTTGGCGATCTAATGAACTGAATTGGCGTTATCGAGCAGTTTATAGGCGGAATAATGATCATTTTCATGATATAACGGGATGGGGATTCATTAGATTTTTCAAAAGCCCGATTTTGATCAAATAAAGGGTATTGGGTTCGTAAGAGGCGCTTGCTGCACTTTGGGCGCCCTACCATATGGAGTGTTTCGCTGCTCTGAGAATAAGGTAGTTGAAGGTTCGAATGGCGACTGCCGACGCCGAAAAAAGGAGCTAAGCGGATACAAGCCGCGTAGCTCCTCTTTCATTTTTTCCAACGAATGAGTCTGTCCCGGTCATCAACAATAGTTGTTTTTGGGATAGCCTCTTCCGTTATTTAATAACAGTTGCTGGAGCCAGTCCATCACGGAGGACAATGATTTCCACGCGGCGGTTTTTACTGCGGTTCTCATCGCTGGTGTTAGGGACTTTGGGCATTGTATCGGCATAAGCCGTGGCAATGAATTTATTATTATCAAGCTTGGCCGTATCGCTGAAATAACGAAGGACAGAAAGGGAGCGGGCAAAGGACAAGCCCCAGTTGTCTTTGAGTGGCGAACCGGGAGCCAGAGGCAAGTTGTCCGTGTGCCCCTCAATGCTTACCTTGCTATTCAGCGTTGGGAAGAGGGAAGCAAGCTTTTGGAGAATGGGCGAGGAGGCGGGTTTCAGATCCGCTTTGCCCAGGTCAAAAAGGAATAAATCGTTCAGTGTGATCGCCACACCACGCTCGGTATCGCTAGCGGATACCTGAGCCTCCAAATTTTGATCCTTAATGTAAGCTTGGATTTGTTTTAAGAGATCTTGGAGTTCCTTTTCGCGCTTTTCTTTCTCGCTTTGATCAGGCTTGGTTTTATCCTTCTCTTCCTTCTGTTCGGCTAAGTTTTGCTTCGTATAATCTTTGTCCTTGCTGTCAGAGTCCCCCTGTTTAGGAGTCATTTGACCGCTGATCCCGTGGCCTTTATCTAGAACCGAATCGGCTTTCTGGAACTGCATGTTTAATACTTGCGCCAAAACGGCATACTTTTGAACATCCACTTTACTCATCGCATACATAATGATGAAGAATACGAGCAGCAAGGTGATTAAATCCGCATAGGTAATGAGCCATCTCTCATGATTAACATGCTCTTCGTGCTTCTTACCTCTCCGCGCCATTGTTGCCTTCCTCCTCTACCACTGCTTTTTTGGACCTTGATTTATCGTGGAGGAAGGAATTTAGTTTTTTCTTAATTAACTGAGGGTTTTCACCAGCTTGCAGGGCAAGAATGCCTTCGAGCATCAGTTCCATTTCGGATACCATTTCTTTGCCCCGTACTTTGATTTTGTTGGCAATAGGAAGATAGATCAAGTTGGCGCTCATAACACCGTACAAGGTTGCTGTGAAGGCAACGGCAATCGCAGGTCCCAAGCTGGACGGATCATCGAGGTTGCCGAGAACGTGAATAAGCCCCATGACCGTACCGATGATCCCCATAGTAGGCGCGTAGCCGCCGCCAGCTTCGAAGATTTTGGACATATTGTCAACTTGATGCTCGATCGCATCCATTTCAAGCTCTAGGATCTGCCTGGTTAGCTCAGGATCGGTACCATCTACGACCATAAGCAAACCATCTTTCAAAAAGGGGTTTTGATGCTCCTGAGCACGCTGTTCCAAAGCCAGTACACCTTCTCTGCGAGCAATCGAGGCCATATCTACCAATTCATCAATGGTTGCGGCTGGATCCTTCTTGGCTTCTTTGAAGGCGATGCCCAGTGCTTTGGGAATTTTGGATAAAATAGAGAGGGGGAAGCTGATAGCTACAGCTCCGAAGGTCCCGCCGAACACGATCAGCATAGCGCTTGGAATAATTAGGGAACTAATGTGCCCTCCATCCCATACGTAGCCGCCAATTAAACCTACTAGACCTAATACTAATCCTAAAACCGTTGTCAAATCCATGACTTTACCACTCCTAATTAGCATAAAAAGAATAGGGATTCTACAAGCAGCCTGATAAATTCTATGGTGTCTCATCCTAATGGCGACAGGCTTTAACAGATATTGCTGTTTGCATCCATGATTCAAAAAGGGTATAATGGAAAAACCAGAACAAACATTCTTATGAGGAACGGTTCAAATTCCTTCATATAATGGTCGTGCAAGTTCCATAGACTTCTTTATCGGATATTACAAATGGAAAATGAATAGGATAAAAGTTCGATTTATTTCAATAAGTGTAGGTGATAAGTGATGAATGATCTTGTTGTTAGCTCTAAGAAGTTCGAGCTCGTATCTGATTTTTCTCCACAAGGCGACCAGCCTCAAGCTATTGAGGAAATCGTCCAAAGTATTCAATCTGGAAAAAGACACCAGACGCTGTTGGGAGCGACAGGAACAGGGAAAACATTTACAGCGGCGCAAGTAATTGCCAAGTTGAATCGCCCAACCTTGATTATTGCCCATAACAAAACACTAGCTGCACAATTGTGCAGTGAGTTCAAAGAATTTTTCCCTCATAACGCCGTCTCCTATTTCGTCAGCTACTATGATTACTACCAGCCAGAAGCCTACATTGCCTCCTCTGACACTTACATCGAGAAAGATTCCAGCATTAATGAAGAGATTGATAAACTTCGCCATTCTGCGACCAGTTCCCTATTCGAACGACGCGACGTTATTATCGTTGCGAGCGTCTCGTGTATTTACGGATTGGGTTCGCCAATCGAATATGGCAATATGCTGCTTTCTTTGCGTGTAGGGATGGAGAAATCGCGTAATGAGATTCTTCATAAGCTCGTAGACATTCAATATCAGAGAAATGATATGAATTTTGTCCGCGGGACGTTTCGTGTGCGCGGGGATGTCGTTGAGATTTTCCCGGCATCGCATGGCGAACAAGCGGTAAGAGTAGAGTTGTTCGGCGACGAGATTGAGCGAATTACAGAAATTAATGTGCTGACCGGTGAAATCATTGGCGAACGCGAACATATCGCGATTTTCCCTGCGTCTCACTTTGTGACGCACGAAGATACGATGAAAGTCGCGCTCGTGAATATTGAACGGGAGCTGGAAGAGCGGCTTGCTGAGTTGAATGAGCAAGGAAAGCTGCTCGAAGCTCAACGATTGGAGCAACGGACGCGTTACGATATGGAAATGATGCAAGAGATGGGCTTCTGCTCTGGTATCGAGAACTACTCGGGACCGTTAACTTTCCGTGAGCGGGGGGCTACGCCTTATACACTAATCGATTATTTCCCGGACGATATGCTGTTTATGGTCGATGAGTCGCACGTCTCATTGCCGCAGATTCGCGCTATGTATAATGGCGATAGAGCAAGGAAAGAAGTGCTGGTTGACCATGGTTTCCGGCTGCCTTCTGCGTTGGATAACCGCCCCCTGCGCTTTGAGGAGTTTGAGGAGAAAGTTAATCAAATTTTATATATATCAGCAACACCAGGGCCCTATGAGTTGGAACATTGCCCAGAGATGGTGCAGCAAATTATTCGTCCTACGGGCTTGTTGGATCCGATTATTGAGGTGAGGCCAACAAAAGGCCAGATCGATGATCTGATTGCGGAGATTCATGATCGGATTCGTAAAGACGAGCGAGTGCTTGTAACGACATTGACCAAGAAAATGTCGGAGGATTTGACGGATTACTTCAAAGAAATCGGGATTAAAGTCCGATATTTGCATTCAGATATTAAAACCTTTGAACGGATGCAGATTTTGCGTGATCTGCGTTTAGGAACTTTTCATGTTCTTGTAGGGATTAACTTGCTTAGAGAAGGACTTGATTTACCAGAGGTCTCCTTGGTTGCGATCTTAGATGCTGACAAAGAAGGCTTCCTGAGGTCAGAGCGCTCGTTGATTCAAACGATCGGCCGTGCTGCGCGTAACTCCGATGGCCGTGTCATTATGTATGGGGATAAGATTACGGATTCCATGCAAAAGGCCATCTATGAAACAGGGCGCCGCCGGAGCTTGCAAGAGGCGCACAACGAGAAGCTCGGCATTACGCCACAGACGATTGCCAAGAAGATTCGCGACGTCATTGAAGCTACAAAAGTGGCGGAAGAGAAAGCCGATTACTTGGCTGATGTGAAAGGCGCGAAGATGTCGAAGAAGGATCGCGCTTCATTGATCGAGCGTCTGGAAGGCGAAATGAAAGAAGCTGCGAAGAATCTGCAGTTCGAACGAGCGGCACAACTGCGTGACGCTATTATGGAAATGAAAGCTGACGCCTAATTCGGCGTCAGCTTCACATAGGAGAGGAAGGGTAACGTGTCTAGAGACCAAATCGTCATTAAAGGAGCTAGAGCTCATAATCTCAAAAATATCGACGTCACGATCCCACGTGATAAGTTCGTTGTTCTAACCGGCTTAAGTGGTTCAGGGAAGTCGTCGCTTGCCTTTGATACGATTTATGCGGAAGGGCAGCGCAGATACGTAGAATCTTTGTCTGCATATGCCAGACAATTTCTAGGGCAAATGGATAAGCCGGATGTGGATTCGATTGAAGGATTGTCACCAGCGATTTCAATTGATCAGAAGACGACGAGTCGTAATCCACGTTCCACGGTTGGAACGGTCACAGAAATTTATGACTATTTGCGCCTGCTTTATGCGCGTATTGGGCGTCCGCATTGTCCAACTCACGGCATCGAGATTACCTCGCAAACCGTGGAACAAATGGTAGATCGTATTATGGAGTATCCGGAGCGCACGAAGCTCCAAATTCTTGCTCCACTTATTTCTGGTCGCAAAGGTGAACATGCCAAGTTGTTTACCGATGTACAGAAACAAGGCTTTGTGCGGGTACGCGTGAACGGTGAAACGCTAGATCTAGCTGAGAAGATTGAGCTGGATAAGAATAAGAAGCATACCATCGATGTCGTAGTTGACCGTATTGTTATTAAGGAAGATGTAGCAACGCGTCTTGCGGATTCCTTAGAAACAGCCCTGAAGCTGGCTAATGGTCGTGTTATCGTTGATATTATAGATAAAGAAGAATTGATGTTCAGCCAAAATCTAGCTTGTCCGGAATGCGGCTTTAGTGTAGAAGAACTGGCGCCAAGGATGTTCTCGTTTAACAGTCCTTTCGGCGCCTGTCCGGAATGTGATGGACTGGGCAGTCAAATGATCGTTGACCCGGATTTGCTTGTACCGGACATGAAGCTGACGATCGAAGAAGGTGCCTTCGAGGCTTGGGCAGGCAGCACGTCCAACTATTATCCTCAGTTTCTGGCGGCCGTTTGCGAGCATTATAAGATTCCTCGTAATATTTCTGTATCTGAGATCACCGCTGATCAATTGAAGGTTATTCTCTACGGGACGGGCGGCGAGAAGATTCGCTTCCGCTATGAGAATGATATGGGAGCGACGAAGGAAGCGTTAGTGCCGTTCGAAGGGATTATTCGTAACTTAGAGCGCCGATTCAAAGATACGTTCTCTGAGGGGATTCGCGAGCATATACAGACTTATATGAGCACGAAGTCATGTCCTAAGTGTAAGGGCCAACGTCTGAAACCAGAAACGTTAGCCGTAACCATTAACGGCAAGAACATTGCTCACGCAACCTCGCTTTCTATTGGAGAGGCAGAGGAATGGTTCAAAGGGCTTGACCTGAATGAGAAAGAATTGACGATCTCCAATCTGATTCTCAAAGAAATCAGAGCGCGTCTAGGCTTTCTTGTGAATGTGGGTCTTGATTACCTGACGATGCATCGTGCAGCTGGCACGTTGTCAGGCGGAGAAGCGCAGCGAATTCGCTTGGCAACACAGATTGGATCCAGCTTGATGGGCGTTCTCTATATCTTGGATGAGCCTAGCATTGGGCTCCATCAACGGGATAATTCGCGTCTCATTCAGACGCTTGAGCATATGCGCAACCTAGGGAACACGCTGATTGTCGTGGAGCATGATGAAGACACGATGATGGCAGCCGATTATATTATCGATATCGGTCCAGGCGCTGGTATCCATGGGGGACAAGTTATTGCACAGGGAACGCCTGCTGAACTCATGGAAGATGAGAATTCTCTAACAGGCCAGTATATGAGCGGCAAGAAGTTCATTCCTATTCCAGCTGAGCGGCGCAAGCCCAATGGGAAGTGGATTGAAGTTAAAGGCGCTAAGGAAAATAATCTGCGCAATGTTTCGGCCAAAGTGCCACTTGGTGTTTTCACTTGTGTCACGGGTGTTTCTGGCTCAGGCAAAAGTACACTTATTAACGAAATCTTGTTCAAAACGCTGGCCCGTGATTTGAACGGTGCCAAGGTACGACCAGGCGAACACAAAGAAATCGTCGGGCTTGATCAAATCGATAAAGTAATCGATATCGACCAATCGCCGATTGGTCGTACGCCTCGCTCCAATCCAGCGACGTATACGGGTGTTTTTGACGATATTCGTGATGTTTATGCGAATACGAATGAGGCTAAGGTGCGCGGATATAAGAAGGGCCGCTTCAGCTTTAACGTGAAGGGCGGACGCTGCGAGGCGTGTCGCGGGGACGGCATTATCAAGATTGAGATGCATTTCTTGCCTGATGTCTACGTGCCATGCGAAGTGTGCAAAGGCAAGCGGTACAACCGTGAGACGATGGAAGTGAAATACAAAGGCAAGAGCATTTCGGAAGTGCTGGAGATGACCATCGAGGACGGTTGCGAGTTCTTCAAGAACTTGCCGCGTATCCACCGGAAGTTGACGACGCTGCTCGATGTGGGGCTGGGCTACATGACGTTGGGCCAGCCGGCGACCACGCTGTCAGGCGGCGAAGCCCAGCGTGTGAAGCTTGCTGCGGAGCTTTATCGCCGCAGCACAGGCAAGACGATCTACATCTTGGATGAGCCCACTACGGGGCTTCACATCCACGATATCGATCGTCTGCTCAAGGTCCTTCACCGTCTCGTAGAGAACGGTGAAACCGTGCTCGTCATCGAGCATAACCTCGATGTTATCAAGACGGCGGACCACGTGATCGATCTAGGCCCCGAAGGTGGAAACCGAGGCGGCTTGATCGTGGCTACCGGGACGCCAGAGGATGTCGTGAAAGTGGCCGGATCGTATACCGGTCAGTATTTGAAACCGATCCTCGAGAGAGATCGGGAGCGGTCTGAGAACTACGCGAAGCGACTAGCTGTTTTGGAAGAATCGGTAGGCTAATTATAGCCGTACACAATATAAGCATGGTGATCTGACGCAAGAAGTCGGAAGCCATGCTTTTTTATTTGGACCGGTTCAAAAGTGTGTCATTTTTCACAATTCCAACTAGGTTACCATGATATTTGTCAAGACTTAATTGAATTCGACAATTTAACCCTCTATCGCGGAACAAGATAGTAGACTTATAATGAAATAAGAAGATATGTTGAAATTTCCATTGTCCCTTACCCACTATTGATAATCGAGAGATACAGACAGTTCTAATCTATCTATATATTTGGAGGCTGTTATGAAACCTACGTTAGAGTTACAAGAGATTGTTGCTGCTTTGGGGATCGACCCGTTCCGTTTCTTAGCTTGGCAGGAGAAAGAGTTAGCACTGAAACAACAAGACCCAACTGAGGGTCCGCATTCGGATTTCATTTCCTCATACGAGCTTGTTATTTGATGGGGGGGAAATAAGGTCTGTGGCCCAGGACGGAACCCGTATTTCCTTGTGGAAATTCGGGTTTATTTTTGTTATAAATAATCGAAGAGATGGACATTTTATACGTATGAGGAAAGGTCAATTCATCCAAAAGGTGACAAACTTGTTACACATCGTTGTAATCACTTGCATCTAGTGCGCAATCAAGCTAACATAGAATTAAAATAGCAGGACGTGTGCCTTGCACCGAGTTACTATAAGGAGGTTTCACCATGTTATTGGCAGAAGCAGCAGCAACGACTAGCTCGTATACAAGCTTTGATATTTACGTTTTGATCTTCACGGTGATCATCTTAATTGCGGTCATCCGCCAGTTGATCAACCCACGAAGAAATTTGTTTGCTCTAGGATTCGCAGGAGTTTCCTTGATCGTATTCGGTATCATGGATTACGTCATGATTAGCGGCTGGTAAATCAGAGTTAAACAAGATAAAAGCCCACAGGCTTGAGATCGCGAGATCATCGAGCCTGTGGGCTTTTTTGTGGGCTTATACCCACCACATTTCACCAAGCGGTTCCTTGATGAGAACTTGTTGAAGATTTTGGACAGCTTTGGAGAAACCTTCGTCAACGGACATTAAGCCGTCTTCGTGCTCGATGCTCACGACATAATCATACCCAACAAGACGAAGCGCGCTGATGATATCAGCCCATACTTTCATATCATGGCCATAGCCAACGGAACGGAACTGCCATGCGCGATCCAGCATGTTCGTGTAGGACTGCATGTCCGTTACACCGTGACGATTGACGTTATTCACATCAAGGGATGTATCTTTGGCATGGAAATGGTGAAGCGCGCCAGCGCGGCCAAGAATTTGAACGGCTTGTACAGGATCGATACCTTGCCACCACATGTGACTCGGATCCAGGTTGGCGCCGATCGCGTCGCCTGCCGCTTCACGTAGACGAAGCAGTGTGGCTGGCGTATGTACTGAGAAACCCCCGTGCAGCTCAAGCCCAATCTTGATGTTGCGGTCAGCTGCATATTTGCCTGTTTCCGTCCAATAAGGAATGACTTTCGTTCCCCACTGCCAGTCCAGAATTTCCTGGAAATCGTTGGGCCATGGTGCAACCGGCCAGTTCGGATATTTCGCGTCTTCGTGGTCGCCAGGGCAGCCAGAGAATGTGTTTACAACAGGGACCTCAAGGCGCTCAGCGAGATCAATTGTTTGTATAATAGCATCGTGAAATTCTTTGGCGATGTGTTTTTGCGGGTGAAGCGGGTTGCCGTGTGCGCTTAGTGCGCTGATCGTTAAACCGCGGGACTCGACCGCATGTTTGAATGCTTTAAGCTTCCCTGCATCGGCAAGGAGTTCGCTCGGGTTGCAATGTGCTGTGCCCGGATAGCCCCCTGTGCCAATTTCAACAGCATCCAAGCCTTTTGCTGCAATGTAATCTAGAGCTTCCTCGAAAGGTTTTCCACCGAAAAGAACCATAAAAACGCCTAACTTCATTAGGTACACCTCCATAAATGGTAAACAGCCAAACAAATTATACCACTATCATCCAGTAAAATGAAGCAAGCCTTTGTAGATACGAAGTACGGTCTCGTAATTGGAACTGTAAATAATAACGGAGAAAGTAACTAACGCCTGCGTTACAAAACAACGGAAATAGAAATAGCTTTTGGATACCTTCTTCTTGTTCACGGTCGTAATCTTGAGTAGATTTTCGATCGCAAGAATAAGGCCATGATAGAGCCCGTAGAAGAAGTACAGCCAAGTGAAGCCATGCCACAGCCCGATCAGCACCATGATGAGCACCGACAGGCCAGAGGCAACCCAGCGGGTGGGTACGGTACGAGAGAAGAACATGAAGATATGATCACGGAAAAAGTCGCCTAACGTGGCGTGCCAATTGCGCCAGAACTGCGTCATAGAAGGCGAGAAGAGCGGACGCTTGAAGTTCTCTGGCATCGTATAGCCCATTAAACGACCGAAACCAATGGCCATATCGGAATAGCCGGAGAAATCCATGTAAATAAGGATATAGAACCAGATTAATAAAAATAACGATTGGTGCGTATGCAGATCCTGTTTCAGCACTTGATCAAAGATGCTCGTCATCCAGGTGACGACAACGATTTTTTTGAATAAGCCCAGAATAATTCGTTTCACACTATCCTCGAAGAGCGCAGCGTTCACGGTATAAGGCTTTTTGCTGTCCGCCATGAAATCACGGAATTTCAGAATAGGTCCAGAGGTGAAGGTAGGAATGAACAGCAAATAGTTTGCGTAATCAATCGCGGGCACTTGCCCCTCTTTGCCGAAGAAGTAAGCGAAATAATAAGCGTCGATGACCTTGAGAACGTTATAGATAAGGCCTAGATAGATGATGGTATCGAAAAGCGGATTATGGAAAATACCCATGACGAAAAGGCGGACACCGAGGAAGACCCCGATGACATTAGCGGCTATCGCGAATATGAAGGTAGCTTTCCGCCAGACCGTCGTGCGGCACAAATAAACAAAACCAGCATAGTTGATAACCGTAAATGCAGCATAAAAAACAAGCAGCTTCTGACTGAAGAGCAGCAAAAAGCAAAGACTGAATATAATCATCAGAATGCGTTTGTTGTCGGCCCACTTCCGAGTGAGCATCAGAACAGCAATCATGCCAATCATAGCGATAATCGCGTTCATGTGCATATAAAACATGGCTAAAGAACTCCTCGCTTGGAAAGCTTGTTATCTTAGAACTTTTCGTAGATAAATAAGCCCTTGCCGGTGAAATAGATGAAAACCAAATAGAGCATCACGAGATAGATCAGGACTTCGATGGTTTTCCTAAGGATTTTAACCATGTGTCTACCTCCTTCGTAAATAGCGGAGCGCCTTCTTCGCGGTTTAAATGCACGAGATCATGGAAATAGCGCGGATCATAGGTATGCATCAGATCAAGTGTCGGCACATTCGCTGCTTGCAATTGCGCGTTGACTGTTTGCTTGAGAGATGCGACATAAGGCGGATCGGCATACCCTTTGTTCCAAGGCATCCAAATTACTCGCAGAGACAGTTTGTGCTCATCAGCATAGCGTAGAATCCAAGTCAGAGCATCCAGATTGTCTTTGAAATCCTTTAACGTCATGGCCCCGAAACGTTGATCGTAATCGGTCCATTTGGTTTTCAGGAAAGCATCGTCCTTACGACCGGGATACAACTCTTTATCGATCCAACGGGGTTCGTAGGAAAGATTGCCTTTGCGCAGATTTCGAGCGAATTCTTCGCCAGAGTCCCGAAAATAATCTCGATACGTATACACGTACGGCTGATACCAAGGTTTGAACCATGGGTAGGTGGGATCTGTTTCGAGTGCATCCAACATCGTATGGACATCGATGCCGATGACCAGCTCATCCTGAACTTGGTAGAGGTCCTTCTCTAAGATGTTCTTCAGATCCGTTAGCTTGCCATAAGAAAGACCCATCTCTACCAAATGGGATTCGGACTTTTCTTCGATATAGGCACCTGTAACAGACGAATTACCGAAGAAAACCGGTCCCGTTTGAGACCAGTCATGGTGGTAAAGCGTTTTGGTGAAATCATTTTTGTAGAATCGGCGTGAGCTAACCATCGGGTTCCACCAGGAAATCAGCAGATCGGATACGATGATGGCTAGCAGCAGACCCAGCACGAAGCTATTTTTTTTGAAAAATGCAGCTGCTTTCAATAGAATCACTCATTATCTTGGATTGGATGGAACATCATTACGGTATTTAAAGGAAAGGTAAGATTAGTTTATAGCGCTTTTTCTTGCCAAGCGTGGTACTGCTCACGGAAGGCAGCAGGCCAAAGCTGCTCATCCAAACTATACTGCGCTAAGAACGCGAATGCCCAGCGCTCAATGCCGAAGCCTACACAGCCCGTAACGGCGTTGCGTTTGCCCATCTTGATATTAAAGGCATTCCCGAACGTATTGCTGTGAAAATTAACCGAAGAACAGGCAATCGATTTCTTCACATGAGGAATCGTCAAGCGAAGCTCATACTTCATCTCTTGATTACGTTGGAAAGACGCTTTCACTTGAAAATCATTCGTGAAGAATGGATCATTGGCGATTTCCATCATGCTGTCAACGTTCCACTCCACGGCCAGTTCTTTCAAATATTCAATCGATTTTAGACGATTTTCTTTGACGAAGTCCGGCTTGCCGACGAAAATAATTTCGCGCATTGAGAAGTCGAGCAGACGGCCGAAATCGCTGTGGTTTTTGGATTCGAAGCGATGACACTTGGCAATGGCGGTTACGACGATGCCGTCACCTTCCAAGGTTTCATTTTCTAAGCCTTCATAGCAGTGATAGCATGTGGAAGGATTCATCATGAAATTCGGCTTCACCAAGTTGTTATCAAGCGCCATCGGCGCCTCTTGGTTCCAACCGCCAGCTTCGCGGATCGATTGGGAGAACGACTCGATCACATCCAAATCTTCGCGCAAATGAGTAACGAAGTGGATATGCTCAGGGAAAGATGTGAAATGGTTGGTTTTATTCAACGTATGGCTGTGAATGACAGCGGGATAGGATTCCTCCTGCATGCCTTCGAAGCGTTTGGCGATCTTCGTCACGAAGGAATAGTCGAGAAACCGCATCAAGCTGGAGAATGGTTCACGGAAAATGAAAAGACCGGGTTCCAGGACTTTAATGGCTTTGCGCTCCACGAGCTCGGCAATAATGTCGCCTTCATAAGGCGTATCTACTTTATTTTCGAATAAAATATTTTCTTTAAAGCCAAAGTCGCCGTGAGAGAAACGTTCAATCAGACGTTGAACTCGCTCGGTAATCCCCTCATCCCCGTTCGGAGAGTTGTGGTTAATTACAATGTGGCCATCAACCAGCGCGATATCCTGGATATGTTCATCGGCGAAAGCTGCCGCATATTTAACTTGTCCGTGCTGGCTTTCAGCAAGACCTTCTAGAGAAATTCTACATGTCATCATGAATGGGTTACCTCGCAGTCTTCTTGGAAATAAAATCGGCAATTTCGCTGACAGTGTTCATGGAGTACAGCATGAGATCCTGATTCGTTACTTGGATGCTGTATGTTTTTTCGATATGAGCGATGAGGGCGGTAGCGCCGATAGAATCGATAAATCCATAGTCAAACAGATGGACATCCACATCAAAATCATCGTCGTCCTCGGCAATTTCGTAACGCTCGCGAATATGCTGTTCAAGCTGCGCTAATAGGTCTTCATTAGACATGTTGGAAAGCCTCCTGATTATTGGTTTTGGCTAGTGAAAGTGAGGGTCGCTAGATCCCCGTATCGGGTAATGGTATACGTCTGCGTCGGTGCATCATAGGTCACTTTGAGTTCGGGAGCATCGAAAGTCAATTCAGTAGGGCTGTACAGCTTCACCTGCTGCAGGCCTGCTGATTTGAGCTCAAGCTGATAAGTAGTTCCTTGATGTGTCAGGGCAAAGGGAACATTTGAACGTACGATGTGGAATTGATCTTGCTGAGGTCCAATTCCGATTGAAGCCGATTTAGCTAAACCAAGGTACAATTTATGATCTATCGTTGTATACGTATCTGAACTGCTTTGCAGAGAGTACAGCGCCAGTTTGTCGCCTTTTTCGATAACGACACCTAATGTTGAGGTGTATTCATCAGCTAAGCTTGGGACTTGAGCTGAATTCGGCGTTAGGGTTGCATGAAAATGTGGACTGCCGCCCGCTAGACGATCCTTTAATTTGTCCCATAAATAGGAGGCCCAGGACTGGCTAATCTGAACATCGCTTTTCATTGCGGCTAGAAACGATTTGGCCATCTGTGTTTCGGTCATAAAGTTATAATCATGCTTCGTTCGAAGCTTGTCAAAGTAGTCTGCGAACTCCGTCAAATCAGCAATTTTGGATGGTACGGGAAAATGGTACTCGATGTGCTCGAAATAATCAATCGGCATATCCAATTTCACCATGGAATCAAAGACTTCGGTCGTCGCGTAATCGCCTGTTCGCAGCACCGGTGTCGGTGTGTGAATCAACATCGTTTGGTCTGTTGCGCCTTGTGGATCCTGTAAGAGAAAAGGAAGCGACCAAATGGCATCCGGACGGGCAATGACGGGCGACTCGGAAGGCAAGAATCCAAAGTTATACCACATGCCTTGCTGCTGTTCACTGGTCAACGTTTGTTCATGGACCTCGTTATTCACGCGCCATGTATGCTGATTCGTACCTGGATGCAGCCAAGGGATGCCCAATTTATCAAAGGCTTGCTTATGCAAGGTGAGTTCAGTTTTCTCTTGTGCTGAGCTTTTGAAATTATGTACAAATACATGCGGATTAAGATCCAAATGATTGTCACGCGCATAGTCGATAAATGCCTTGAGCTCCGCAGGATAAGGAAACTGCGGGTCGTCGATCGAGACGGGGGACCCGAATTCGATGCCTCCGACGACCAGGTCGTCTTTGCCGTCGTGATTGAGATCCACCCACAGCGGGACGGAGTTGTGCCCAGCAACCAAGGCATGATTGCCGACTTGGTTGCTGGTTGCGCCCTCGAGGGGACCTTGTGGCGTCCAAGTGCCGCCTGCGCCTTGGAGATACACCTGCAGGTCCCCGTCGCTGCTGCCGACCACGAGATCGAGTCGGCCGTCGCCGTTCATGTCACGCGCGGCTGGCGCGGCGTGTGTGGCTTGATGCGGCAGCGTAATGATCTCGCTGCCTGGCGTTAGATCAAGGGCCGCTGCGCTGCGGCCCTTGTAGAGCCTGACTCGCCCATCGGCTCCGCCGAGGACGAGGTCGAGCTTGCCGTCGCCGTCGATGTCGGCGACGAGCGGTGCTGCAGGCCCTGCGGGCAGCTGCAGCGGCTTCCCGCCCGCGAGCAGCGCCGCGGGCTTCGCGAACCTGCCGCCGGCCAGCTGCGGCAGGAGCCATACCGCCCCGGACTCGTCAGATACGACGAGGTCCGTGCGGCCATCCCCGTTCACGTCAGACGCGTGAACGGTGCTGTAAGGGCCAAGCTGGAGCGGCGCGCCGCTCTCCAGCAAGATCTTCTCCGGCGCGCCGAACGTGTCCGGCAGCGCCAAGCCCTCAGGCGGCGGCTCGCTCGCGTAAGCCGCCGCCGCAGGGCCAAGATTCGTGTACTTATACACGAATCCATCCGCGCTGCCGGCCACGAGGTCCGTGCGGCCGTCGCCGTTGAGGTCCGCGGCGGCTGGATACGCGCGGTAAGGCAGTTCAATCGCGCTCGCCAGATCGCGATACTGGGGAAACAGCGCCTGCCGCAGCGGCTTGCCGGCAGACATCACGTGCAGTCCGCTCGCGTAGCCCGAGCCGGGCAGCTCCCCGACGAACTGCGGCTTCGCGTTCGTTCCTGTATTGAGCTGCACCGTCACACTCTCGCGCCATTGCCCCCAATAGAAGGCGTTGCGGACAAGCGTGAACGAGGCAATCTCGTTATACTTCTTGAGCAGCTCCGCCCAAGCGATGCCGTCTTTCTGCTGAATCGCCGGCATCGCCTCAAAGTGATTCTGAAATGCCATTGCAGGCCGTCCATAAGGGCCAAGCACTTTGCGAACACTATAGCCCAGTGTTTCCTTCGCTACGTAAGAGAGCAGCTCGCTGCGATACTGCATGTTGGCAGCGGCAAAATCGAAACTGAAATAGGGCTCAATGGGTAAAGCTCTTTTATTGAAATAAGTCGTGCCTGGCGTAGACTTGCCTTCAGCTTGATACTTAGCAGCCAACTGCGTGAAGCCGAGCTTAGGGTCCATGCCGCTTTTCATATCAAAGCCAGTTGGAAAGTAGCGATTTGGCAGAAAGTTGCTGCTGATCACTACGGCCCCTTTTCCGATCCGATTTTGCATGGCAAGAGAAACGGATTGACCAGTTGCATTCATGGCAACAATGGATTGTCCTGTCGAAGGCACAAAGCCGTATCCCATATGGAAACCGGGCATGTCATTCAGGGTGTGATGCTTGAGATAACTTTGACTGAACAGTTGAAAAGTCTGTTGCAAGCCTTGTAGATTAACAGGTACCTGCGGGTATGTAAATAGAGGCGTTTCTGTATTAGCTAACGGCAGCTTCTGTAAGTCGACTAGACGTTCTGCCCCAAGGAAGTCTAGTGGAAAGCTGCTAGAGAAACCATTTTCAAGTAGTAAATGTCCGCCCTGCTTTACATATCCTGTGAGTTTCACAACTTGTTCTGCCCACTGGGCGTTCTCAGTTAGAGAAGGGTCCAGATAAACCGCATCATACTTGCGCAGCTGACTGGTGGATAAGGTTGATAAGGGCTGTTTGCTAATGTCCACACCAGCTTGCAAGGTTTGTTGGAAATTTCCATACGCCGCTGTATCATAAACATCTCCGCTGGTGGCGTAGAGAAGCTTAGTTTCATCTATTTTTGGTAAAAATAGTAGGATACCCAGCATAATAAGAAGGCAAAGGCCTAGTCCGGTCATCATTTGAAAAATACGAATTTTCGACAAAGCCAAAGGGATCCCTCGATTACTGTAATGGTCACTATCCTTGACATTATAGCATTCATAGATAAGTTTGTTAACTTCTAAAGGGGCTGCATGATGGCAGGAAACAGTTGGAAATGGCTAGTCTGTGTCGGATTCTGGGTAACTTTGTTATTGGCTTATGCCCTAGATTCCTACCTATCCTTTCTGTTACACTAAAGAGAAGACTTTGAGGCTTACCCGAGGGCTCTATTAATTGAAAGTATTGAAAGGATTTGCTGCCATGCGTACGATACGCAGAGAAGATATAGAATTATTGGCCCCTGCGGGGGATTGGGATTGTTTGAGAGCGGCTGTAGCCAATGGGGCGGATGCCGTGTTTTTTGGTGTGGAGAAGTTCAACGCACGCGCTAGGGCGCATAACTTTACGATGGCCGAGCTGCCGGATATTATGTCGTTCCTTCATCTATATGGCGTTCAGGGCTTCCTGACGTTTAATATTCTTGTGTTCGAAGAAGAGTTGAACGAGGCGAAGCAGTTGATTGAAGCTTGTGTAGATGCGGGTGTTGACGCCGTGATTGTGCAGGATTTGGGCCTGGTTAAAATGATTCGCGAGATCTCCCCGGATTTCCCGATTCACGGATCAACACAAATGACGATTACATCGCCTGAGGCGGTTGAGTTTACGAAGCCTTTCGACATTGAACGCGTTGTTCTAGGTCGTGAAAATAATTTGAAGCAAATCAAGCAGATCGGTGATCAGGCGAGGCTTCCAATGGAAGTATTCGTGCACGGGGCGCTATGTGTTTCGTACTCTGGACAATGCTTGACTTCCGAGATGTGGGGCGGACGTTCGGCCAATCGGGGAGAATGCGCGCAAGCTTGCCGCTTGCCGTATGACTTGATGGTGGATGGCGTGCAGAAACCGATGGGCGATGTAACTTATTTGTTGTCGCCCAAAGATTTGGCGGCCATTGAGATTGTGCCGGAATTGATCGAAGCCGGTGTGCGTTCGTTCAAAATTGAAGGGCGTCTCAAAACCCCTGAATATGTCGCTAATGTTGTGAGCAAATATCGCCGCGCGATCGATCGTTATTTCGATGGCGAAGATGCGCGTCCGTCCAAAGATGAGGTTCGTGAGCTGCAGCAAAGCTTCTCGCGCGGCTTTACAGTTGGGTTCCTGAATGGAACCAACAACAAGCAGTTGGTTGACGGCACATTCCCTAAGAGTCGCGGGGTTTTCGTTGGCCGCATCAAGCAAATTTTGCGCGATGGCGTGATTTGTGAGCTGGAGGCGCCGATTAAGCGCGGTGACGGTGTCGTCTTCGATGCGGGCGATCCGACGAAGAAGGAAGAAGGCGGGCGAATCTATGATTTGCGCCGCAAGGGAGAGAAGCTCGAAGGCGAAGCCGAGGGCGGACTTATCGAGATTGTCATGGGACGCAACGATGTCGAGTTAAGCCGTCTGCATGTCGGTGATCGCATCTGGAAGACGAATGATCCGCATTTGGATAAACGTCTGCGTCAGACCTTCGAGACCGACAAGCCTTACCGCACGTTCCCGGTCAGTATCACAATTGCCGGCGTAGAGGGCGAGCCGCTCAAAAGCTGGTGGACGGATATCCAAGGCGGTCATACCGTCTTCGTACAATCCGAGCTGCCGCTGGTGCGCGCAGAGAAGCGGCCGATGGACGAACAGCTCTTCACTGAGCAGTTCGGCCGCCTTGGCGGCACGATTTATGAGCTTAGCCAGTTGGACGTCCAACTGGTGGGTGAGCTGATCGTGCCGATGCGTGAACTCAACAGCATGCGCCGCAGCGCTGTCGAATTAATGGAAGACGAGCGCCAGAAGCCTCGCTCATACATCAAACGCGAAGTCGGCGTCTATGATGACGTGCTTCCGTCTGTGACGGAGCGTCATGAAGCCGCCGTCAATGCGCCTGCACTGTCCCTAGCGGATCGCAGCGCCGTGGAGCTTACTGCGCTTTGCCGCAACCTCGAGCAGGTGAAGGCTGTGTTAGAAACGACGGATGATGTGCAACTGATTTACGCTGATTTTGAATTTATTAAGCAGTTTCCTGCGGCCGTTGAAGCCGTTCATGCGGCAGGGCGCAAGATTGCGCTAGTGACGCCACGCATTCATATGCCAGGGGAAACGGGCTATTTTAACCATATACTCAAGCTCAAGCCTGATGCGGTATTGATCCGCAATACAGGGGCGGCTTACTTCTTCTTGAAACATCGTTTGGAGAATCCGGATGCCCCGCAACCGCAGCTTATCGGAGACTTCTCGCTGAATGTGGCGAACCACAAAGCAGCTGCGCTGTTCCTCGAAGCGGGTCTTGCCAAAGTGACGCCGTCGTACGATCTGAACATCCAACAAATGGTTGATCTGCTGCGCCGCGCCGAAGCCTCCAAGCTGGAGGTCGTGATCCATCAACATATGCCGATGTTCCATACGGAGCATTGTGTATATTGCACATTCCTGAGCGAAGGGACTGACTTCACGAACTGTGGCCGTCCTTGTGAAGACCACAGCGTGTCCTTGCAGGATCGCGTTGGGATGTCTCATCCTGTTCGTGTCGATGAAGGCTGCCGCAATACGGTGTATAATGCCGTCGATCAATCGGGCGCTGAGTATTTGAGCCATTTCATGGATCTGGGCATTCGCTCTTTCCGAGTCGAGTTCCTGGAAGAGACACCGGACAAAGTCCGTGAAATTCTTGATTTGTACCGCCGGGCAATTAACGGACAAATAAGCGGAACACAAGTGTGGCGTTCATTGAAAGCTACGAACCAACTTGGTGTTACGCGCGGCCAATTAGTGAAGTAAGGATTTATCGATGGACAAGAGACCCAGTGCCTTTTTAGGTACTGGGTTTTTTTAAGGAGTTACCCCAGTTGCCACGCGCGGAGATAAGGGAACGTCGATCCTCTATTCTGGCGAAAAGTGTCAATATTGTGAGGTTGAGGGAACTACAGGGCGCTATTTTGATATTTCATGAGAAATTCAGCGTTTTTCGCGGAAATAAGACCCTGTAGTTCCGCTAACGCTCTCGCATCCCTGCTATTTGCTGAAATAGCGCCCTAGAGTTCCCTCCCTTAATAGGTTTTGTCGCTTTGAAGAGGCTCATCTCTCAGGGCGGCAAAGCCGTTTTGCTCATTTTTTGGGAAAGTGAATAAGACTCGTTTATTCGCGCGGCAAGGTAAGAAACACAGAGGGAGCACGTTCTCTGGATTTATCTCACGAAATACAACGAATTTCCTATAGTTACTGTCACTTGTGTAACACCCTGAATAATATGTTACAGCTAATGCCTAAGCCTAATGGACGTAAGAAGAAAGGATGGCGATGGATAACAATGAAAAGGACATATAAGTTCACTGAGATCGCTGGTAAAATCGGAAAACCGCGAGCAGCTGTGGTGGAATGGTCCAATTATTTTCGGGAGTTTCTTCCGACTAAAGCAATTGGTGGATCGCTAAGGTACACAGAAGAAGCAATTGAAATCTTTGAGATTATTGCCAAGTTGAGCGACGCCAATAAACCGCTTAGATCTATAAAAGAACATTTACGGGAAATGCCGCAGAGAGTAGTTCATGCACTTCAGGATGAAAAGCCGTTATCCCTTACACCGGCTATTGTTCCTGACTCTATTTTATCTCCCTCCGCAGACCCTTCAATTTCACCTTCAGTTCTGAGCAATCCCAACTTTCAATTAAGTAAGGAAACCAAGGAAGTAAGTCACATGGTACAGCTCCTCACGCAAAAAATGGGAGCAAATAAATCCCCGATGGATGGCATGGAGCGAGTCGACGATCTGAATCAAAAGGTGGGTATATCGTCATTAACAAGTGGTAGGCTTTTGTCGCCTATGCGGGATCAATCAAACGCTCAGTTCGATCAATTAAGCATTGAAGTTGCGGCACTTAGTAACATGATCGAGACGTTAAAATCAAAGCTTATCGAAATTTCGGGCTTGTCTGAAGAAGTAACGGAACTGCGCAATCTGATTCAGATTCTCACGCATCATATAACTAATTTGTTCGAACAGGACACAAGGAATGAAGTTGCTGCCACATTAGTATTTTTGCATAGGGAAATTGAGTTTGTAGCTGTTGAAGTAAAAGGTCTGAATAATGTGATCGAAACGGTTCAGCAGAAGGTTGCTGAAGATTCGGAGCGAGATCTCCAGGGTGAAATACTTGCGTCCACCAAGGAGTTATTGAACGAACGCTATGAAAGCATAACGGTAGAAGTGCAGAACTTGTATAAAGGAAATCAGTTCCATACGCAAAAGGTAATAGAACTGCAAAATGTGATTGAAACCGTTCAGCAGAAGGTTGCTGCGGTTGCGGAAATTTCGGAGCGAGATCTCCGAGGTGAAATACTTGCGTCCACCAAGGAGTTATTGAACCAACGTTATGAAAGCATTATGGTAGAAGTACAGAACTTGCATAAAGGAAATCAGTTCCATACGCAAAAGGTAATAGAACTGCAAAACGTGATCGAGACCGTTCAGCAGAAGGTTGCTGAGGTTGAAGAAGTTGCGGAGCGAGATCTCCGAGGTGAAATACTTGCGTCCACCAAGGAGTTATTGAACCAGCGCTATGAAAGCATTTCGGCAGAAGTGCAGAACTTGCGTAAGGGAAATCAGTTCCAAACGCAAAAGGTAACAGAACTGCAAAACGTGATCGAAACCGTTCAGCAGAAGGTTGTTGAAGTTTCGGAAGTTGCGGAGCGAGATCTCCGAGGTGAAATACTTGCGGCTTCAACGGAGCTAGTAAACCAACGTTATGATGAAATTTCTCAACAAGTAACATCACAGCAAAGACTACTTGACAAGATTGCCAAAATATTAGGTTTCTAAGTTATTCATTGATCCTTATCAATCATTCGAAACTCCCTAGCAGCTAGGGGGTTTTTATTGTATAAACACATGCGATTACAGTTTAATTCTCTGCAATCGATGATTCAGCATGCTAATAACCCCCTACCTCATCTTTTTGTTCACAACTTAGACACAACTTTTTAATCTATTTTTCAGATTTGTTTAAGGTTGGTTTATTGTTCCACGAGTATAGTGATGATGGATATATGGAACGAAAAGAATGAATGGGGGATCTTGGATGCTTGAGGTCAAACAAGTCAGCAAGCTGTACGAAAATGCTCGTGGCGTGCATAACATCGATTTCTCGATGCAGCGCGGCGAAATCGTTGGCTTCCTAGGGCCGAACGGTGCTGGCAAAACAACGACAATGCGCATGATTACCGGCTATTTGAATCCGACACATGGACAAATCTGGGTAGATGGCCACTCCATGGCTGACAACCCGAAGAAAGCGCGCCGCAAAATCGGCTACTTGCCGGAAACACCGCCTCTCTATCCGGAGATGACGGTGCAAGCCTACTTGCGCTTCATCGCGAATCTTCGCGATGTGCCTGCACGGGAGCAGAAGCTGCGCGTCGGCGAAGCGATCGACAAGCTGGGACTGCAAGGTCGCGAGAAGCAGATCATTCGCTCTCTCTCCAAGGGCTACAAGCAGCGCTTGGGGCTTGCGCAAGCGATTTTGCACCAACCGGATCTGCTGATCCTGGACGAGCCTACGTCCGGCCTCGATCCGAAGCAGATCATCGAAATCCGCCAGCTGATTCATGAGCTGGGCGAGAACCATACAGTGCTGCTGAGCACGCACATTCTGCCTGAAATTAACGCGATCTGCAACCGCGTTCTAATCATTAACCAAGGGCGCGTCGTCCTCGACGAGCGCCCGGAGAATCTCGGCCGCACGATGGGCGAGACGTTCGAAGTATCGCTCGAGGTCAAGGGACCTCGCGAGCGGATCTTGACCGAGCTGCGCAGCCTAGAGGCAGTTGGCGAAGTCAAGGAGCTCGACGCGCCAGTGGTGAGCGAACCTGTCGCAGCCGAAGCCGGAGCATCCGCTGACGCCGCATCCGCGCCTGCAGCGTCCGTGAAGCTGCTCGTTACTTCTGCGGATCGCTCGGATATCCGTGAAGATTTATTCTTTCGTCTAGCCGGCGCAGGCTACCCGATTCTCGAAATGAAGCGGGAAAGCCTAAGCCTAGAGGATATCTTCCTCAAGCTGACGACAGATGAACCGGCAGCAACGGACTCGGCAGCGGCACCGGATGCCGACTCCAAAGAGGAGGTGGACACCGATGCGTAGAGTCTGGGCGATTTGCTCCAAAGAGCTGCAAATGTACTTCTTTTCGCCGGTAGCTTACGTGGCGTTTGCTTTCTATGTGCTGCTATCGAGCTTTTTCTTCTATATCAATTTCGTGAACGGCCAACCTCCGATTGTTGATGCGCGTTCCGTTGTAGGCAATACATCCTTCGTGTATCTGTTCATCATCCCGCTGTTAACGATGCGCCTCATCGCTGATGAGTTCCGTCAAGGGACAGATGAACTGCTTCTCACTTCGCCTGCCGGCATCGGCGAAATTGTGCTCGGGAAATATTTATCTGCGTTTATCGTGCAAGTTGGACTCGTGGGCATCAGCTTAATCTATCCGCTCATCATGTCCTCCTTTGGAACTTTGGATAAGCCTGTCATGTGGCTGTCTTATCTGAGCATGTTCTTATTGGGCTGCACGATGATGGCGATCGGTTTGTTCGCATCCAGCCTGTCCAACAACCAGATGGTTGCGGGGATCACCGGATTTGTGATTTTGCTCTTGTTATGGCTGCTGGATTGGGTAAGCAGCGGCATGACAGGCAAACTCAAGGGTTATGTCGGTCAATTCTCATTGACGAGCCACCTGACGAATTTGCAAAAAGGCGTCCTGCATGGCGGGGACATCGTCTTTTACATCACATTAACAGCGCTATTCCTCGTTCTTAGCATACAAGTCCTTGAAAGAAAGCGTTGGAGGTGAGCGGAATGAACAAGTGGATACGGGGAACTAATGCGACTGTTTTATCAATCGCCGTTATCGGCATTTTCATCATTCTGACCATTTTCCTTCACTCGCTGAAAGGCTTTCAGGTCGATTTGACGAAAAATAAGAACTTCACGCTCTCAGAGCAAACGGTCACTTCACTCAAAAATCTAAATCAAGATGTCCATGTCATTGCTTTCACGAATAGCGGCGATGGCAATGAATTTATTACACGGCAAGTGACCGATATGATCACGGAGTATAAGAAGCAAAGCAGTAAAATTACGTATGATGAATACGATATGCTCAAACAGCCCTCTATGGCTAAGCAGTATGGTGTTGATCAAGGCGGTACGCTTGTTTTTGAAATAGGCGGTAAGAAGCAGAACATTAATTTCTATGAGCTGTTTGTGGGCCAGCAGGACGGTTCCTACACTTTCTCAGGAGAAGAGAAATTTACTCAGGCGATTACAAGCCTAACTTCCACAGAGAAACATACTGTTTATTTACTTTCGGGCCATCAAGAATATCCGCTAACGGCCATGACCATTTTGAAAAGCAGTCTGGAAGCCGCCAATTATGTGGTGAAGGATCTTAATCTTTATGTCGCGGGTAAAATACCGGATGATGCGCAGATGCTGATGCTGCTTGGGCCGCAAAATGACCTGAACGATAAAGAAGAAGAGCTGATTCAGGCTTACCTGAAGGATAAAGGCAAAATCTATTTGGCGCTTGGCTTTAATAAAGACATGGCGACTAAGTGGAAGAACATTGATGCAATCATGAAAACGTATGGAATTGTCGATCAGCATGCGATTGCCATTGAAACGAAACAAACGTCACTTTATGATCCGTTAACGATTATTCCAGATTACGGTTCGCACGAGATTACGAATAAGCTGTCCAGCAATAATCTGGTCACGATGCTCTCGTTGGCTGCGAGCTTAAATGCAGATGAAAGTGCGCCAGATTACACGCAATCCTTGCTTCTGAAAACGACAGATAAAGCTTATGGTGAAACAGACATCAACCTGCTCGCGCAGTCCAAAACCAAACAGGATGCCACCGATGTGAAAGGCCCGCTCAACCTGGGTTATGCGATTGCCAATAAGGATAATAAACCTAAGGCAATTATTCTAGGCGGTTCGACATTCGTACTGGATCAAGATATTCAGAATCAAGGCAACAAGGATTTTGCCATGAACAGTATCGGTTGGCTGCAGGAACAAAAGGATCAAATTACGATTCGCCCTCGCCAAGGAGATGCGTTCCAGCAAGCGATGATTACGCCTAGCCAGGCGAATACCATTTTCCTTCTGACTATCGTGTTCTTGCCTCTCTTGTTCTTGGTCATTGGCGGCTTGATCTGGTGGAGGAGGAGAAGAGGATGAAACGGTTTATTCCTACCATTCTGTTAGTCGTTGTGTGCATCGGAGGGTTCTGGTACGCCTCCAGCCAAAACTTCTTTCAAGAGAAAAAAGAAGAACCGAAATCACTTATCGTCCTGAAGCAAGAAGATGTACAATCGCTCACTGTCCAAACAGCAGATGAACCCGTTGAGTTGGCGCGAAACGACAAGGGCTGGGACATGAAGAAGCCGACCACAGTGCCCATCAATGCGAATCAAGTGGATTCGTGGCTGGATGCGCTAGGGTTGGTTACCTCGACCAAACTAGTGGAAGATCAGGCAAGCGATGCGGCTACATATGGTTTGGATAAACCTGTAGCTACCTATGAGGTTATGATGAAGGATGGCTCCAAAAAGGGCTTGAAGGTCGGAACGGCTCTTCCTATTCAAGGATTCTCTTACGTACAAGTTGAAGGTTCACCCGCTGTCTACCAGGTGAGTGATCAGTCGCTCTCCGGTCTTAGCAAAGCTCCGCTTGATTTTGCCGACACCAGCCCGTTTAAATTCGAGAGCGACAAGGTGCAATCCGCCAAAGTAACGTGGAAAGGGCAATCCTGGACACTTGCCAAAACGGATAAAGATAAAGTTGCCGCTGAAGCGAACTGGAAGCTTGGAGATAAAGAGCTGAAAGGCTCGGATGCCAATCCGTTATTGGATGAGCTTATTTTCCTGCATAGTGCGGCACTCCCGCAGCCTGCGGCTCAGAAGACGGTTGCAGGCGGAGAGCTTAAAGTGGAGCTTACCCTGAACGTGGATGGCAAAGAGACTACCGACGTGTATGAAGGGAAGCTGGATCAAGACCAAGTCTGGTTAGCTAAGCAAGGCGGTCAATGGGCGTATCCGCTCACAACGGCTGATATACAAAAGTTGGCGGATGCCTACGCAGGGAAACCGACTCAGCCCGCCTCATAATTCAAAAAGAGACTGCTCCTTACAGCGACTTTGCTGCTTGGGGCAGTTTTTTAGCTTTTTTTTCCAATGACACATAAAACGGTATTTTTTGGGAAACCTACAATCAAGGAACGGAAAGGAGGTAACAATTCATGTACAACAACCAAGGCCAAGGAAACCACAGCATTAGCGGCAAAGAGCTCTCGTACCTAGCGGATACGTTGAAAAATGAGGAATTGTTAGCAAAGCTTTGCGTACAAGGTGCAGCTAACAGCCAGAGTTCATCGTTGAAACAAACGTTGACACATCTTTCCCAAGAGCGGCTGCAAAACATCAGCATCCTAATCAATACCATGCAGCAACAATCCGGTATTACCCATTAATTCGTACATAAAAGGAGGTGCAAGAAGCGTGTATCAACAAAATCAAAGCCCTTATCAACAGCAGCAGCAGCATTCACAACAGCCATCACACCAATCACAGCAGCAAGTGCACTTGCAAGAGCAGGATTTCGCGAACTTCGTGCTTTCTGAACTTAAGCGCAGTGCGCGTGAATACACGACGGCTGCTCTGGAAGCGGCTAACCCGCAAATCAGACAGACATTTCAGACGCTATTGCTAAAAACATTGCAGGATCAAGCCGCTGTTTTCCAGGAGCTGCAAAAGCTTGGCGCGTATGAAATTCAGCCTGCGCAGCAGCAGCAGATTCAACAAGAGCTGCAAAAGCAAAGTCAAACTGCCGCGCAGCTGCAAACGTTTGTTCAGCAGAACTTGAACGCAGGCGCGTCGGATGGCTATCAACAGCAAGATCAATCCTTGATCTTGCAGCAGGCACAACAGCAACAACAGTTGCACAATCAGCAACAGAACCAGCAACAGAACCAGCAGCAAAGTCAGCAGCAGAACCAGATTGCAGCTTTGCATCAAGCGCCAATACAACCTATGATCAATGCATCTCAGTATCCGAATGCCGTGTATAACAACAATCAACCGCAAAACTTTGCTGCTCACCAACCGTCAAGCTTCAGCAGCCAAACGAGTGCGCTATCCCCAACTTCGAGCACTGCCAGCGAGAGCTCCTATCTTAACAAGCAACATGAGGGAAGCAAATATAGCTTCTAAGCGACTAGATCGCGTTATCGTGCCAAGACGTCTGCAGCTTTCCGAGCTGTGGGCGTCTTTTTTTTATATTTAAGAATTTATATGTTTTGGGGTGAGCGAAGCTTACCCGAACAAAGGGTTTAAGCTGCTCGCATGTGAAGGGTGCCACGATCTTAAGATGGTGCCCTTTTCGGTGCAAGGGACGTTTCTGCACGACGTGTTCATGCGGGGAAACGGAAGAGTAGAGCCGAGTCTTGTCTGAGGACGTATCTCAAGTCAACCATCGACATGTTATCTTGACCATCCAAGAAGGTCTAAGAGACATGTTTTTGGGTTGGGGTGAGTGAAGCTGGCCCAGAATTTAAATGTTGGAGATTAACGCCAGTCTCCAGGCTTGGGTTGTAGGCGCCCCCATCACGTTGGAGTGGTTCGATGCGATGAGAACAAGGTAGCTGTGAACGTACTTATTTGTTCGAATTGCTGCTGGTTTGGAGATATAAACAAGCTATTTGGCAGAATGAGATCCTCTAGCTTTGCAATCGCGCGGAGATAAGGGAACGTCAAGCCGCGATTGTAGGAAAATGTGTCATTATAGGGATCTAGAGGGAACTACAGTGCGCTATAATTCCGAAAACCGCCATATTCCACGCCAGAGGGAACTACAATCCGCTATTGCACCATTTCCCGGTTGGAATCAGCAGGTTCCGCTTAAATAGCGAATCTCAGTTCCTTTTCATGCTACGTTTACCCCAGTTCCAGCCATTTAGCGGATCATAGTTCCTTTTCACACGATGCTTTCTGTCATTGCAAAGCCCAAAGGGAACTAGGATCCGCTAGATTGCTGAAAACCGTTATGAAGATGCTCATCTCTCAGGGCGGCAAAGCCGCTTTTCTCAATATTTTGTCCCACTTTTCTCACAATCATGGTATGGAAACGGCTTGTCACACATATATAAGGAACATGGGATGTCCAAACTTATGGGAAAAGGGTGTATCGCAGATGATGAAAAAAACGTGGGTATACAGCGCAGCAACGTTAGTAGTGCTTGGGGCGTTAACAACAGCTTGTGGTTCCAAAGAAGAAGTGATCAGTACAAATGCAGGAGCCAAAGCCCCGGCAACCGTGACACAAGGGAAAACAGAAAGCAGCGTTAAAACAGTTGCTTCTAATGCGAAACCTGCCATTGATGCCCAAGTATCCAAAATTGACGGAAGAAACGTAACAATCACGTACCAAACAACGAATTTCCAAATCACAGCCGATCATATGGATCAAAAAGCGGTGCAAGGCGAAGGACATCTGCATCTTTATGTCGATGGCAAACAAAAAGCTATGATTGGCAAAGCGGGTCCATTAACGCTCAATAATTTAGCGACCGGTAAACATGAGATTAAACTGGAGCTTCAACAAAATGATCACACCGATATCAATGTCCAAAAAATCCTCAATATCGAAGTTAAATAAATCCAGAACATTTGTGCGTATTTAACTGGAAATCAGGCTTGAACGTACAAGAGGCAACACTAGGTACATATTCCTCGAAAAGACGGGCGATTAGCCCGTCTTTTGTCATTTGACACGCCTGAACGCGTAGCATAGACTGTTGATAGTATGGCATTATTGCCCCTAATCGGAGGGAAACAATTGATCGTCGATATACGTAAGTGGAAGCATGTATTTAAGCTTGATCCGGATCGGCCTATTTCGGACGAAGCGCTCGATCGTCTGTGCCTGTCGGGGACGGATGCGATCATGGTAGGCGGGTCTACAGGGGTAACGTTTGATAATACGGTAGATTTGCTATCAAGAATTCGGCAATATGAGGTTCCTTGTGTGCTCGAAATCTCGGATCAAGAGGCGATTGTTCCTGGATTTGATCTCTTCTTAATCCCCATTGTGCTGAACAGCGATGATGCCAGGTGGATTGTCGGGCAGCATCATGAGGCCTTGAAAGAATATGGAGCTATGCTGAATTGGGATGAAATTATAGCTGAAGGCTATATCATCTTGAATCGGGAAGCTACAGCAGCCAAGCTGACTTCAGCCCGTACCGACCTGGACATCAAGGACGTGACGGCTTACGCCCGCATGGCGGACAAGCTTTTTCATATGTCTATTGTTTATTTGGAGTACAGCGGTGTGTTTGGTGATATGGAAGTAGTGCGGCGGACACGCCAGGTGCTGGAGAATGCTCGACTGCTATACGGCGGAGGCATTGATAGCTTGGATAAAGCGCAGCAGGCTGCGGATGTCGCAGATACCATTGTCGTAGGCAATATTATTTATAGTGATTTGGAGCAGGCGCTCCAGACCGTGAACGTGAATTTGGATAGAACAGGAAGGTAACTTATGAACGAGACAGTTAATATCTTAGATGCGATTAAAAGGTTGAATCCCGAGCAGCGCAAAGCAGTCGAAGCGGTGGACGGGCCTCTGCTGATTATGGCGGGAGCGGGAAGCGGAAAGACGCGTGTGCTGACGCACCGGATTGCTTACCTCATCGGAACGCGCAGGGCGGCGCCGTGGAGCATTCTGGCCTTGACCTTTACGAATAAAGCGGCGCGCGAGATGCAGGATCGAGTAGGCAAATTAGTTGGCGGCAGCGGCAGTGATATTTGGGTTTCAACCTTTCACTCCATGTGTGTACGTATGCTGCGCAGAGATATTTCTCGGATCGGATTTACTTCGAATTTCACGATTCTCGATTCTGGCGACCAGCTCTCCGTCATTAAAACCTGTTGTAAGGAACTTAACATCGATACGAAGAAATTCGAGCCTAAGACCTTTCAAGCGGCCATCTCAACAGCCAAGAATGAACTCATCTCTCCTAAACAATTTGAAGATAAAATCGGCGATTACTTCGACGGCTTAACCTCGAAAATTTATACACTTTATCAGAAAAAGCTCAGAAGCAACAATTCCCTGGATTTCGATGATCTCATCATGGCGACTATTCATTTATTCAATGAAGTTCCCGAAGTACTGGACTACTATCAAAATAAATTCCAATATATCCACGTCGATGAGTATCAAGATACGAACCGGGCTCAATATATGCTATGTCAGATGATTGCGGCGAAGCATAAGCGCATTTGTGTCGTTGGGGACAGTGATCAGTCTATTTACCGCTGGCGTGGAGCGGATATTTCGAACATTCTTAATTTTGAAAAGGATTATCCGAATGCGACCTCCATTCTGTTGGAGCAAAATTACCGCTCGACCTCGAATATTTTGCAAGCTGCCAATAAAGTCATCGGCAACAATACAGGTCGTAAACCCAAGAATCTGTGGACCGATAAAGAGGGCGGCGTCGCCATCAAGCTCTACCAAGCGGACTCCGAGCATGAAGAAGGCTATTTTGTTACAGGCACGATCAACAAAAATAAGGCTAACGGTAAAAAGTTTGGCGACCACGCCATTCTATATCGGACGAATGCGCAGTCACGGGTAATCGAGGAAATTCTGATTAAATCAGATATCCAATACACCATCGTAGGCGGCGTAAAGTTCTATGATCGCAAAGAGATCAAGGATATTTTGGCGTATCTGCGTCTAATTTCCAACCCGGACGATGATATTAGCTTGAATAGGATAGTTAACGTGCCTAAGCGGGGTATTGGCGGTACGACTTTGGATAAAGTGGCTGAGATGGCGGGGCGCAGAGGCATTTCGCTGTATGCCATGCTGGAGGAAGTCGATTCCCTAGAGATCAATGCGAAGGCGAAGCATGCTTTGGCTAATTTCCGGGAAATGATTGATAACCTCAACCGGATGGTTGAATACGTATCTGTGACGGAGTTGACGGAGAAAATTTTGGAGATGTCGGAGTATCGCCTGGAGATGCAGCGTGAGAATACGATCGAATCCAAGGCTCGTCTCGAAAATATTGAGGAGTTCCTGTCTGTGACCATGGACTTCGAGAAACGCAATGAGGACAAGTCCCTCATTTCCTTCTTGACCGATTTGGCGCTGATTGCGGATATCGATACGCTGGATAAGGACAAACCTGCGGAAGAACAGGACGCTGTTGTGCTGATGACCATGCATAGCGCCAAAGGTCTTGAGTTCCCGGTTGTCTTCATCATCGGGATGGAAGAGGGCGTCTTCCCGCACAGCCGTGCTTTTGCGGATAACGAAGAGCTCGAAGAGGAGCGCCGTTTGGCCTATGTTGGCATCACACGCGCCGAGCAAGAGCTTTTCCTCACGTGCGCCCGCATGCGCACGCTCTTTGGCCGCACCGCGGCGAACGCGCCATCGAGATTCCTCCAGGAGATTCCTAAGGAACTCATGGAGAACGTCTCGGGCGGCAGCGCCATCGGCGGTGGCTTCTCGCGGTCTGCTCGCGGCGGCTCCAGCACCAGCTCGTGGGGCAGCAGCGCTTCGACGACGAGCCGCGGGACGACCGGCTCGTCAGCTTGGGGCACGCCGTCCTCCTTCGGACGGCCTAGCACGGGCGCGGCAGCGCCAAGCCCTGCAGCGGCTGCGAAGGCGCCTGCTTTCCGGGCTCCGCAGCCGGCCGCAGGCGGGGCGGTGCCGGACTACAAAGCCAGCGACAAAGTGGCGCATGGCAAGTGGGGCATCGGCACCGTCGTGTCCGTCAAAGGCTCGGGTGACGACACCGAGCTGCAGATTGCCTTCCCGGCGCCTGTTGGTTTGAAGCGCCTGTTGGCTAAATTCGCGCCGATTACCAAACAATAGTAACGAGATTGACTCTTATGAATCGCAATCCCTTATTTCTCATTAGAGAGGAAGAGCCCGTAATGACAGATGCCATCGCGGCAATGACAACCCTCATCCAAGAAATCAACAAGCATAATCACAACTATTACACGCTGGATCAGCCTACGATTACAGACGCAGAGTGGGATGCTTTATATGATAAGCTAGCTGCGCTGGAGAAGGAGACGGGGACTGTTCTGCCTTCGTCCCCGACCCTTCGTGTGGGCGGCGACATTCTCAAAGGCTTCGAACCTCACCGTCATCTATCCAGGCTATGGAGCCTGGACAAAGCTCAGAATGCCACAGACCTGCAAACCTGGCACACCCGTGTGCTCAAGCTGATCGCCGATTACAACACCAAGAACCCAGAACAACCTTTACCGGATCCTACCTATGTGGTGGAATTAAAGTTTGATGGGCTTACGCTAAACCTTACGTATGAGCAGGGCAAACTTGTTCAAGCGTCTACACGAGGCAACGGAACTGTGGGAGAAGGCATTCTGGCGCAAGTCAAAACTATCAAATCCATTCCGCTGGAGATTCCCTATGATCAGGGAACCATTGAGGTGCAGGGGGAGGGAATGATGTTCCTCTCGGTGCTGGAAGCGTACAATCAGACGGGCGCTGATCCACTCAAAAACGCCCGCAATGCAGCAGCTGGGGCGCTGCGTAACTTGAATCCCAAAGTTACCGCCGAGCGGAAGCTGAATGCTTTTATTTACAACGTAGGCTATTCTGATGGGATTCAATTCGAAAATCATTTCGATATGGTTCAGTTTCTGCGTGACAACCACTTCAAAGTGAGCAACCGTACGCGGTACTTCAGTACAATAGAAGAAGTAAGCGCCGAACTCGAGCAGATTGCTGAAGAACGGCTCAGCTTCGATTTCCTCATAGATGGAAGTGTCGTGAAGTTGACCGATATGCGCACGAGAGAAGTGCTCGGCTATACCGAGAAATTCCCGCGTTGGGCGATTGCGTACAAGTTCGAAGCCGAGGAAGCGACAACCATTCTCCAAAGTGTTTCATGGGAAGTCGGCCGTACCGGCAAAATCACGCCGCTTGCCCGCGTTGAAGCTGTAGATCTCGCAGGGGTTACTGTACAGAATTGTACGCTAAACAATGTTGGCGATATCGAACGCAAGAATCTCAAGCACGCCTTGGGCAGCCTCGTCTATATCCGTCGCTCCAATGACGTGATTCCAGAGATTCTCGGTAAAGTGACCGAGGAGAATGACGGTGAAGAGATTGTCGCTCCAACGCATTGTCCTTCCTGCGGCAGTGAGCTTGAGATGCGCGGCGCTCATCTCTTCTGTTTGAATCGTCTCGGCTGCAGTCCGCAGCTCGTGGGCCGAATGTCGCATTTCGCTTCGCGCGATGCGATGGATATTGAATTTTTCAGCGAGATGACCGCTTCACAATTGCATCAAGAACTTGGTGTCAATGATCCTGCGGATCTTTACACGCTGCAATTCGACGATCTCGTGAAGCTCGATCGTTTTGGAGAGAAGAAGGCGCGTAACCTCCTGGACGCGCTGGAGAAGAGCAAGTCTCGCGATCTCGCCTCTTTCCTCTATGCCCTCGGGATTCCCAACTCGGGCAAGACGACAACCAAGGTGTTAGCTGACTATTATCGCAGCTTAACGAAGATTATGGCCGCTGCGCCGGAGGAACTTATCGGCCTCCCTGATGTCGGCGGCATTGTTGCCGAAAGTATTCATTCGTTCTTCCGTGACCCTGTGATGGTGTCCAGTATTGAACGTATGCTGGCTGCTGGCGTCAATCCGATTGCGGAAGAGCCTGCTGTTGTTCTGGCGAGCCCCGACAATCCATTTTTCGGCAAAACCGTCGTACTTACAGGTACGCTTTCCACCATGGGGCGTGATGAATGCGCGAAGAAGCTGGAAGCTCTTGGCGCTAAGATTACGGGCAGCGTTTCTAAGAAAACGGATATCGTCATCGCCGGGGAAAGTGCCGGCAGCAAGCTGACCAAAGCGCAAGATCTGGGCATTCGGATTATTGAGGATGAGCAGGAGCTTGTGCGGATGCTTGGTGAAAGTTAGACCGTATTGCCACAGAAGAGAGGAGACAACGCCATGCCCAGAATTCTGCATATTGTGAACGGGGACGCATTCGGCAATAAATTGCGAGCATCGGGGATCGATGGGGACATTTTGGTATGGCGTGAGTCTCTATATGAAGGGCCTATTGGCATGCGAATGTCCGATAGCGCCCTTTTACCTCTTAGAGCAGCTTATATGAATCAGCGCCATGGCATTCCTGAAGCATTATTCAGCGCTACCGCCAAGCAGCAAGAGGAGGCTTTGGACGCCCTCTCAGCGGAGACTGATGAGGTTGTTTTATGGTTTGAACACGATCTATATGATCAACTGATGCTCTGTTATCTGCTTTCTCGTCTGCATGATCGGGCTAATCGTCCTTTTCAATTGTCAGTGTTAAGCCTAGGGGAGTTCCCTGGTATCGATATATTTTATGGTTTGGGACAGCTATCAACGGATCAGATCGCAAGCTTGCACCGCACATGGGTGCCTGTTGAAGTCGGTCAACTTCGCCTTGCTCATCAGGTTTGGACCGCGGTATCCGCTGCTGAGCCTTATTTATTGGCTTCTTTAATGGAAGAAGATCTGTCGCTATTGCCTTTTCTTATAAAGGCCTTGCAGGCCAATTACGACCGTTACCCGTCGATGTATAATGGATTGAACGCTATACAGCAGCTCATCTTGTCGCGTCTCAAAGAGTCAGATAGGCCTATCCTGCCTTTGTTCCAACAGATAAGTGATGAACTCAGCGGCTATGGACTTGGTGATTTGCAGTTTTGGGGTATCCTTGAGGATCTTAGGCTGTGCACCGAGCCGCTTCTTCAAATAAGTGAAGACAGAAGACTCCCCCAATATGGTGAAGCTCTACCACTTGACTTTGAAAATTGGCGAGTCAGCATAACCGATTTGGGTATACTTATTCATAATGGAGCGAGAGATCATCTTTCCATTAATGGTGTGGATGATTGGATTGGTGGGGTTCGTTTGCTTGGAAGAGATCAGGTGTGGCGCCGAAATACAGCAACCACGGGGCTTTTGAAGGTGTAAAATAATGGATGAAGAAAGATGCTTGCATTTCGTTTTGAAACCTGATAATATATGTTCTTGTCACCGCAAGAGCGATGCATTAACGCTTTAAACGGTAACGCAATAAAGCTCCTTGAAAACTGAACAAATGAATGAAGCAAATCAGCAAATTCAGTCACGCAAGTGACTACAATTGAGATTGCAAAATCTCGCTAGCAAGTCAATGAGCATTTCAGCTTTCAGATATACGGACGAGCAATTGTCCGCTACTATGGAGAGTTTGATCCTGGCTCAGGACGAACGCTGGCGGCGTGCCTAATACATGCAAGTCGAGCGGATTTGTTCCTTCGGGGACAAGTTAGCGGCGGACGGGTGAGTAACACGTAGGTA
>NZ_BMHE01000034.1 GCF_014640555.1 Paenibacillus marchantiophytorum
AGTTCAACCCTCTCTCAAGTGTGTGGTAGTGGTACTAAACACTTCGAGATTTGGGGAGGTACTCCCTTTTTTGCGCCTTAAATACTCAGATGGGGTAAGGCTTTTGAATTATGAAATTCATTCAATAAAATAAAAATTGGAAGGCAATAAGATGATGACAATCGAAATTGATACCATTTTTAATGTAAGGAGCATATAAACCAGCTTTAGTTCTTGAAACACTTGCAATGGAAATTATTAAAAACGAAGAAGCGCCACAATGCAAGTCCTTTATATCATGGGAAAATGGAGGGGATTTACAACTCTAATGGTGATATTGTTACCGATCCAGTAAATGAAGGAACTTATAACTTCGCTTCCCCCCTTCTGTCCATACGAATTTGGATGTAATACCTTACTATATTTGGGGTAATTCCTCAGAAGATACAACAACCATTGCAGATAGAACAGTTTGGGCTAACGTTAAAGCGGGGTGGGGTTGGGTATGGAAAAAAATAACAAAATAAAGGTGAGCGAAATACTATGAATCATCTTTTCAAAAAGGCAATAATTATAGGTGTAATTGCATGGGTTGCACTTCTGTTAACAACATCTATAAGTTTATTTAATTTGGAGGGTATAGTTCATAATTCAGTTACTAAGCCAGTTCAGATAATTATAATATTCCTAACATTATTAACTGTAGTAATATCCTTCTTGCCAATAGTTGGAGTTTTACTTGCATTTATTGGTTATTTTAAGCATAAACATTTAAAGTATTTTATAATCGGTTTCACCTTAAATGTATTATATATTGTGCTAATAGTTCTTATTTTCATTAGAGCTATTAAAATTGTATTATCTGCTATGATTAGCGTTTAAATCAAATCAACCACCTTGCGAGTAAACATCGTAAGGTGGTTCTTCTTTTTTGATTTGGAGAATGAAGATGAAGAATAATATTAAAGCAATCGGAAAATACGAAACAATAGCCAGCAGGTGATTGCAGATGCGTTGGGGGTAATGATTACAGCAGTCAACATATGGGAGAGTAGGAAATTCGTCTTTAGATTTGTTTAAGGATTGTTTATGCAAAATGATTCTGATGTAATGGCTATTCACAACGAGAACCGACTAGCTACCATTTAGGTCGTGGTAAAAAGGTGCATGTCAGAAAGTAATTTAATTGTGCAGTTGCGTAAAAAAAACCTCCCGGAATGAACAAATGTTCAATTCCGCAGAGGTAGAGGTTCATACTTACTTCGACAACTGTTTGTATTTATTCAAATACTTCACAACGGTAAGCACGTAAGTCGCGTGAGACCAAGTGAGTGGAGCAACGGAAACCGGATCACCAGTGAAAGGATCGAGCTGCTCCGAGAGCACGCCACTTTCCATCGCATGTTTGACGACCCATTCAAGCGTTTGACGCGGGGCTTCGAGTTCAGCCAACGTTTTGGCGTATTCGATTTCCCATTCGGCAATCCATAATGTACAGATGATCCATGGGTTTCCTGGGACATTCTCAATATCCGTTGAGCGTTGGAAGTAATAATCATGATGATAGCGGGCAGAGCCTCCAACTTCGGTTTTGATCGTGAGACCGGCTTTATTCGCTCGCATCGTGCCCACAACCCGCTCGTCGTCAGCAGGCAGAACGCCGAATTCGAAGATACCGTAGACAGAGCTCTCGAGCGTCATATCTTTGACCCATTCGCCATCCTCCATATACAAGCCGCGAACGAAACGTCCTTCATTTTCGTCCCACAGATGCTTGAGGATACCGGATTTGATTTTCTCCGCGGTATGCTTGTAGCGATTGCTTCGCTCTTCGTCACCAAACAAGTTGCTGAAGTTGGAAGCCGCGATCAATCCGCCATACACGGCAGAAGCGGTGAACGTATAAATACCATAGCGCTCTTCCCATAAATCGTAACTCGGTTTCGGCAAGTTCAGCTCCTGATCAATGTACGTGGACATGAATCGAGCTGCTCGGCGAATGAGGTTGCGATACAGGGATTGCGCAAATTCAAGGCTTCCATTTTTCTGAAAATCTTGCCAAAGGGCAAACAAGACTAGCGCGGTTTCATCCTCTTGAATCGGAAGCTGCACACGTCCGGAATGGATATACGGATGCCAGCTGGAGCCGACGGTGCCGTCAGGATTGTATTTATGATGCAAATACCCTTCAGGCGACAGCACGTTAGCGCAGAAATTAAAGAAGGGAATAATCATGCCTTGGTAGCCAGCCATCGACATGGAGTAGGCGATTAAAGCGCCGTCCCGCGGCCACATATAGCTGTAATGATCACGGTTGCTCTGCATAATGTCCGAATCATTCGCCGCGATGATTGCTCCATTCACATCCGTTTGAGTACGGACAAGCAGTAGACTTTGTTTGAAGAGGCGCTGAACGTCCGTATTCAGATCAAAATAATCGCGATCAATTTTATTGGCCCACCGCTGCCAGTAGACCGTTACACGATCCAGCAGTTTGCCAGGATGGCTATCTTTGACATAAGCATCTAGCTTCTTCACTTCTTCCAAGTTCTTGCCTGCACCCATCCAGTAGTAGAGCGTCTGGTTGGCGTTAGGTGGTACGAACAAGCGGAAGGAGATCGTGCTGTCGACAGAACCTTGGGCGATGGCATTCCCCATGAGGTGGCCATCTTCCGCATCGCGCCATGTGCCTTCGGCGTTATAGAACCTTTTGACACCGGTAGAATATTGATAAATGCCTTCTGTGCCTGTGCTGCCATTAAACATAAAATAACGGTCTTTTTTATAATGGAATACTGTATTGGTTAAGGGATAGTAAGCGGCTGTATCTCCAACTTCGGTTTCATTGATGAGCAAATCCTGATTGAAGAACATCCGTACTTCGCGGACGGTGCTTTTGTGATTGGTGATTTGAATCCGTTTCAAGTAAATGTCCTCGCGCTGGTGTACGCCATCATTCATAAGCAAGGTAACACCGAGACCGGGATGCGTGGCTGTCACTTCGGTGACGAGTGAATCTTCTACATAACCGAGCTTGAATTGCCATTCGGGGGCATTCAACCAAGCGAATTCACCATCTACCCAAATACCTACGCGGCATTGGTAACCGCCAATATGGTTAAGCTGGCCTACGAAAGGATAATACAGATCTCGCATGTAGGAATGCTGATCGAGGTTAATAAGGAATTTACCGTTTCCGATGACCAGATGTCTAGGCATTAAAATCACTTCCCCCACTCGTTTGTTTGATCGCGAATTCAGAACCCGTCCTTGAGGTATCCACATCGGGATATCGCGTTTCTCGCAATGCTATTGCAGGACTTAGCAGCACAGGGCTTGCCAATAGGTTACCTAATTATTACCAAGGAATCAATGATTCTTTGAAAAAATTCTGAAAATTTCGACTGGGTACGCTTACAATTGGCATAGTTCTCCATATTATTTGATTATTTCCTTCTGATGCAGGATTATACCTGATTCACGATTTTGCTGGAAAATCAATTTATTGTAAGCTTCAATTGTCAATGTGCCGATAGGTGCCCAGCTAAAAATAGCGCTGACTTTGGATAAGGCTTCCTTCGTTAGTTGGGATGAAAATAAAGGTTCCTGGAAAAGCTTATCGATTTGCCTGGCAAGCGCATGTATGTCATCTGGAGGAACTTGTAAACCGTTGACTTCATGGTCGACAATTTCGGCTAGACCTCCTGTATCTGAAACGATCAGCGGGGTTCCGCTTGCCATGGCTTCCAAGGCGACGAGACCGAATGGTTCGTACAGACTCGGGAACACACAGAGCTCGGCCTGATGCAGCAGCAGGTTCTTATCCGATTCATCCAGGAAACCAACAAAACAGACGCGATCTCCCAGCGGAGCGGCAAGTTGTTGAAGTCTTTCAAGTTCTGGTCCAGCACCTGCGACCACTAATTTGGCTTGGGGAAAATGTTTGAGCACGAGACGCATCGCGGCAATCAGGATGTGTACGCCTTTTTCGTACACAAGTCTGCCCAGGAATGCGATGATTTTATTAGGTGAATGACCATCAAATAAGGCGGAAGCGAGCAGCGAGTTCGCTGTCTTGGGCGAGTCAACCGGAATAAGAAAGGGCATAACCCCATTCGGAATAACGCTTATCTTATGCTCAGGGACCTCAAAAAGTTTCTGTATTTCCTGCTGCATAAATAAACTGCATACAATTAAGTGGTCTGCCACAGCAGTCAGCTTGCGTTCCAGAATATGAATGCGTTGTTGGACCGGCGTATCCAGGTTTCCTTGATTACGGCCATATTCTGTGGCATGGATGGTTGCAAGAAGCGGGATTTGCAAACTTTGCTTGCTCTCATTTGCCGCATAATAAACGAGCCAATCATGCGCATGCAGAATATCAAATCGCAGTCCTTGCTCGGATAGGTGCGCGATCGTTTGCGTGAAAGCCAGGTTCATTTGAAAAACCCAGTCGAGAAACGGGATGGCTTCACCAGATTGCAGGATGTTTGCGCGATGGATATGTACGCCTTCGGATCTTTCATAGGGCAGACAACTGTCAGTTAGGCATGTAATAACATGTATCTCATGGCCGGAAGCGGCCAGTTGCTTGGATAAATCGCAAACTGCTCTAGCCAAGCCACCGATGACATGGGGAGGATATTCCCACGCCAGCATAAGGATGCGTAAAGGAGGGTTGGCCGCTTTATTGGCTAAAGAATTAAGTTTCGGTTGGGATAATGAAGCGCTAAAAGGGCTGCCAAGCGTACTATTCTTAGCATAAATGGAGGCAGTGGGTTGGAATAGACGATAGTGAAGCTCGGGTAAAAAGGGTGATTTTTTTTCTAAAGGAATGACGAGCTCAGCAAGCTCTCTATCTGCAACTGCTGAGTCCAATGCGTGCAGCAAGTGATGTAGATTGGCGCAATGGCTTTCGATCCGATGGATGGCGTAATCGGTTACGGTCTGGGCGTCGAGAATGAACGTCCAGTCGCTGCTTTGCGCGAGCATCAGTTCTCGCGCTGCTTGGTTGAGCGCCCGCTGCTGCATCTTCGACAGCAGCTGCGGGTCCGCGTGCTTCTGCGCAGCAAGCACGAGCCGATCCTCCGCTGCGTGCAGCTGCGGATGGACCCACTGGCTGCGCGGCTGCAGCCAGACCTCGGCATAGCCGCCACGGCCCCAGCTGGACACGGGAAGCTCTGCTTCCGTGGTCGGCGCATGGGCGGCGGCGTAGGCGCCTAACGTAGTCGTGTCCACGACTACGCCCAAGGCCCTAGCTGCGGCGAAGCCGCGCAGCACAGCTTCCAACCACTGGTGGCCTTCGTACCACCAGTGTCCGAACAGCTCGGCATCGTATGGGCATACGATGACTGGGGGCTGCGCAGGCTCCGCTTCGCGGCCTGCTTCCGCCAGCGCCTCGCGCGAGCGAGCGAGGCGCTCAAGCTGCGCCACCCGGCTGGCGACGAAATGCTCAGCATGCTGCTGAGCTTTCTGAGCCGCGCGCGCCGGGTGGTAGGGCTCTTTGGCGTCACCAGCGCCGGTGACGCGATAGTACTTGAAGCCCGTATGAATGCGTGCGCCGTCCGGCAGCACATAGGGCTTCAAGTATTCCCACTCGGCCCCGCCGCCCTGGCCGAGATCATAGCCGATATCGCGATAATATTCGCGATAGTCGGCGTCGCTCGGGTAGCCGACTTCGGCGCTCCACACGTGAGCGCCGGCTTCGAGATCCCGAGCGAAGGCGCAGGCGCCGCTTGACGTGCGCAGCGGCAATCCGCGATCCGCCGCATTATGCGCATGCGCGTCAACGACGAAATAGCGCAGACCCAGCGCCTGCAAATGCGGCTCCAGCGCAGGCGTGTACCCACACTCCGGCAGCCAGATGCCAGCCGGAGCAGATCCGAGATGCCGCCGGAATTCCTGCACGGCGGCTTCCAACTGCGCGCGCAGCACCACATCGTTCTTGACCAAGGGCAAGAACGCATGTGTCGCTGCGCAGGTGATTAATTCCAAGCAGCCTGCGCTTCTGAGGCTGCGGAACTTCCCGATGAGATCGCCTCGCAGGCGATCGTATATAACAAGCAGCCGATGATAATGATCGGCGTATAGTCGGGCAGTGGGGCTGAAGTCCTGATGCCCCCACAGACGAATCACTTCGCGCTGAGACAGTTCGCACAAGGCAACCAAATGCTGGCGAAGCCTCATTTGCAAGTGCGAATCCGCCAACATGGCGAGGAGCGGAGGAGACAGCGAGAGGGTGAGTTGGAATGAAACACGCTCCTCCTGAAGCCGGTCCATCATTTCAATCAGCGGCAGATAGCTGTCCACTACCGCTTCGAAAAACCAACGTTCTTCCAACGTGATCTCGTCCTTGTCATGACGTACATAAGGAATATGGGCATGCAGAAGCAAAGCAACATAGCCGTGTACATGTGAGCTGCTCAATCCATATCGCCTCCGGATTCTGTATCTGCAGGGTATGCGTTCTTAGGCGCATAAACCGAATAGGCAGAGAAATGTTCAAAAGGTATGGGGTTCATTCGTTCTAAGGAAAGGGCCATAGGCCGGTATAGGAGGATTTGTTCATTGATTGTAGATGGATTAGGATCGGTACCGTCGATAAGACGGTGCGAAATGTGAAGCGTATTGGAACGCAGCAGCATGATAAACGGGCCCGACTCATTCCGAATACCGAGGTCGCTGACATATTGGCGACCGGGCAGGCAACCGCCGATAAAGCAAGAATCTCCTGAAGGCAGAGGAAGCTCCGACATCGTTTCTGTCAGCTGTCCGTCGATGGCTGGATGATCAGATCTTTCGCGCAGGAGAAGTGTGGGCTGAAGATCCCGCCACTCCGCTTGGAAGTGTTCTTGTACCAGTCTGCTTGTTCTTGCGGAAAGCTGCCAATACACAAACAGAACAGTCGGGGACTGTACAAGCATATGCAGTGTGTCCTGATCGAAACGATGCGTGGAGAGAGCTTGGATAGAAATCGGACTCACCTTTTCTAGGGAAATAGTGGGATGATGCAGCGTTAAGCTTTGAGCAATATTGTAGCATATGCAGGATAGAAACGAAAAATCTCCTCCTTATGGAAAAGGGGGAGATCACGAGTTAACCTTCACTTGGTAGGGCTTTGACCTTCCATGTACCGGGTTTCCGTTAGTCTCATTAAGGAGTCATATCGATTTGCCGATGTAAATATGAGTTGATATTCATCCTGCTTTACATTGGTATACGAGGCTTTAAAACCGGTATGATATTGCACTGTCATGCTCGAGGATTGATCGTCATATTGCACAAAAGCAATCTGTCTGGAAACGCTCGGAATCATATTCACGCCGCTCTCCCCTTCATCTTGAGACTTAGGCCAACACGAATTGGATCTATCTGTACTATAGGTATGCTTATTGGAGAACGTTTAGAATGTGCTCACGGTAGGATTGGACAAGCTGCTCGGCCAGCTCCGGTGCCGTAGACTGCGCAACGAGTTGGAAAACAGGGTCATCGCTATCGGGCAGCAGCAGAATCCAACTGTCATCGTGATAAAACTTAATCCCGTCGACCAGATCTACAGGGGTATCCTTCGTTCGCTCCATCATTCTCCGCATCACTTCCCCTTTCGAGTCCCAAGGGCAATCAATGCGCTCCCGGTGAAGATGCAGGCGAGGGAATAAATTCAGCAGCGTCGTGAGCGGTAGGCCTGTTCGATCCAAATGGAGGACAACCAGTCCGATGGCGAACAGAGCATCAAACAACGGGTGCATCCTTGATTCATGTGTTACTTCCTGAATCGCACGCTGATCTTCCTTGGTTCGAATGATCTTGGTCCCTAGTCCCTCGGCGATGCTTTCGAGCAGTGTCGGGGCACTGACCGGGGCGCCAATGGTGCCGCCTGGACGGCTGTGCAGATAACACAGATACAGAAAGACCGTCTGCAAGTCGCTATCCACCTGTGTGCCTGTTTCCGTCCACAGCTGAAAGCTGCGGCCATCGTCATTCATACGCAGCCCAAGATTCGCGCCGGATAGAGGAATGAATTGGTGAAGGGGCTCCAGTGTACTGGCGGAAGTAATATGGATAGCATCGCTGCCTAACTGTTTGAAAAAGGGGACGATAAAAGGCTGAAGCCAGGAACTTGCTTCAATCACAATGCGCATAGGAGGGAGAGTCGAATGCGTTCTTTCCTCGCTAATTTCTTGGGACAAGGCATTGATGTAGGTCTGGAACCAATGAGTTTCGTCTCTGTAGCTGCCTATGGCTTGTATGGAAGCCCGGGCATAGTCTTCCTGCCAGAAGCTGTTTTCCACTTTCCGTTCGATGGACTTAGGGATCGGAAGTCCTTCCGCATCCAGGCAAGATAGACAGATGGCCTCCATGTCATTCCCGGGCCAAGCAAGATGAATTCCGCCCGCAGCGCCCAAATGGCGAATAGCGAAGCAAGCGGCAGGCGCAAAACCATCGCCTAAATCCACAACATGGGTACCGACCGATTGTAAACCAGACGTCAATGTACGCTTTAATAAGCGAGTGAAAGGATGGGGAGCGCAGCTAACGGTAAGCGTCTTGCCGTAGGCTAAGGTTGCTCCGTAGGCTGTAGCGAATCTGGCAACCATTTCCGGTGTTAAATCCAGATTGGGAATGCCACTGACCCCATTCGTCTTGAATAATGTCTTCGCCGCGTGGTCTCCCCAAATATAAGAAGAATGAATACGGGTTTTTTCGCGAATTTGCTTATAGGGCCAAATCTTCACGTTGGGCTCAATCCGACTGTTCGCGCCAATGACCACATGATTGCCAATCACAGAACCGTCTCCGAAGTAAGAGGCTTCTTTGGAAATGATTCGACTGGTCAGTGTGGAGCCGGCTAATTCGTTGTAAGGCGCGAGATGATTATGGTCCCACAAAATGCTGCGAGTTACTTTGCTGCCTCGGGAGAGTCGATTGTTTTGACCAATAATGCAGTACTCGCCAAGTTCGGTTCCGGCTTCGATAATCGTCCCTGAGCCAATATAAGCGGGTCCGGTTACCTGAGACGCTGAATGAATATCAACGTCATCTGCCAGATAAACGCGAGGACGTATTTGTTTCCCGTGGATAGTTAGCTGCACCTTGCCGTCCAACATATCGAACTGCGTTTGACGGTATTGCTGCAGATTGCCTATGTCCATCCAGTAGCCAGGGCTGATATACCCATAAAGGCTGTTCTGCTCTTGCAGCAAATCAGGAAAAAGCTGCTGGCTGAAGTCGAACTCCTGTCCCTGTGGAACACGTTCAAGCATTTCAGGCTCCAGAATATAAATCCCGGTATTGACCGTATCGCTGAATACTTCTCCCCAGCTCGGTTTTTCCAAAAATCGTGTAATCTGCCCTTGCGAATTGGTCATGACGACTCCATATTCCAAGGGATGGCTGACGCGAGTCAAGACGAGTGTAGCTTTGGCTTGTTTTTCTTTGTGAAAAGCAAGAGCATGCTGCAGATCGAAATCCGTCAGCGCGTCTCCGCTAATGACCAAGAAAGTTTCGTCTAGAAAGGCCTGCGCCTGTTTGACGCTTCCGGCTGTACCTAGTGGACTCGTTTCTTCAAAATAATGAAGATTCACATCGTAAGCCTGCCCGTCGCCAAAATAATCGCGAATGACATCTGGCTTGTACTGCATAGTCACGGCGATATCTTGAATGCCATGTTTGCGAAGCAGTTCAATAATATAAGCCATACAGGGCCTTCCAAGAAGAGGCACCATAGGCTTGGGCAGATGACAAGTCAGGGGACGAAGCCGCGTTCCTTTGCCTCCGGCCATAATAACAGCCTTCATGGGGATGACCTCCTTCGCTATTCTTTACTTGCTCAGGCTTAATGCTTGGCGATTGCTTCAATGGCAAGCTGACCATGAGTCAGCCTCCTGTACTCATCTTGAATTTGCTCGGCAATATGCGCCCATTGGTAGTGCTGCTGCAGCAGCTGATAAGCACTATCGGCCATCTGCAGCGCTAGCTGCGGTTGCAGCAGCATTTCGGATACGTGCCATGCCAATGAGTCCACATGTCCAGGCAGCGCTTTGAAGCCATCGACCCCATGTCGAATGATCTCAGCTAATCCGCCGGTATCGGAGAGGATAAGGGGCCTTTTATGCGCTATAGCTTCCAGCGCGACAATACCGAATGGTTCATACAAGCTAGGGATCACACAAACTTCAGCAGCTTGATACAGCTGCGTTCGATAGTCATCACTTACAAAACCGGCAAAGGCGACACGATCCCCCAAATGAGCTGAATTCGCGCGAAGCTCAGCTTCCATAGGCCCAGACCCGGCGATAACGAGCTTCGCTTGCGGGACGTGGGAAAGGATGGCGGGCATCGCCGCAATCAGGATTTGAATCCCTTTTTCATAAACCAATCTGCCAATGTAAAAAATCACTTTATCTTGCTGACCCGCAATGACAGGTCGATGGACTGGCGCCAAACTCACTTGGGTTTCAATGCCGTTCGGATGAACGCTCACCTTATCAGGCGGGAGGTGGAAGATACGTTCCACTTCCTCTTTCATGTAGGCGCTGCATACAAAAACTCGGCTTGCTTCGTAAGTTAGCTTCCATTCCAGTTGATGAATCTTATTTTGCAGGTCGGCGTAGAGATTTCCTTGATTTCTGCCCCATTCCGTTGCGTGGATGGTGGCAATCAAGGGGATGCCGTAACTGGCCTTGATTTCCCTGGCGGTATGAAAAACCATCCAATCATGCGCATGAAGAAGATCAATCCTCCCCCCGTTCTCCCGCCAACGCACCAAATGATCGATCATCGCCAGATTCATTTCGAATGCCCAGTGATAGAAGTGGGTATTCCCAGAATGATCAATTGGAAGTCTATGTACATAAACACCGTTCATCATTTCAAAAGCCGGTGCGCCTTGAACCGAAGTGGTAATGACGTGAATGATTTCCCCGCGAGCTGCCAACGCTTCAGAAAGTTCGTGAACGGCTCTGGATAAGCCGCCGACTTGTTTGGGTGGATATTCCCAAGCGAGCATGAACACATTGGTGCGGTGACTTGTTTCTGCAAGCAATGTTTCCCAATCAGCTAAACTTGGAATAATAGGGATAGGGGAGAGCTTGTGGATGCTAATGTAATCCTGATAGCGGATATCGGCGAAAATAGGATTTCTTTCCTCAAGCGCAGTTAGATGATCTTCCTCGACGAGTTCCCGGTCTATTTGATCACAGAGATGATGAAAGTTTCCAAGGTGATCTTTCGTTCGGCGAACGGCATAGTCGACGTCGGTTTGCGAATCCATGATGAACGCCCAGTCGCTGCTTTGGGCCAGCATAAGTTCGCGGGCTGCTTGATTCAAAGTCCGTTTCAGCACTTGAGCGCTCAATTTCCCATGGCGTGCCAGATGTTCATGCTTGGTCGCCAACCGAATCATGCGCTCTTCAGCCTGATGAAGATGCCGATAGATCCAGTCGTTATGCCCCTGCAGCCACATTTCGGCTGAATGGTTGCGGCCCCAACTGGATTCGTTTAATTTGCCGACATCGGCTATGGGGTATTCGTCCAGATATTCACTGGGTGTAATCATCTTGATGGCATGCTGGTCGAGATGAATTTTACGGCATAGCTGCTCAAGGAAAGCAGGACCTTCATACCAACAGTGACCGAATAATTCGGCATCAAAGGAAGAAACGATGATAGGCTTGCGATCAAGCCAATGAAGCCAGTGCTGGGCTTGCTTGTGACGGTTGGCGAGGAAATCTTCCGCATGCTTGGCGCTCCACACCTGACTCACCGATTCTGGATCGCACGGAAAAGCAGTCACTCCGTAAGGTGTCAGGAGCGGGGCCATCAGTTCTCGATTAGGTTGGGGAGCGGCGAAGGCCACCGCCGAAGAATCGGTAAAGAAATAATCAACGCCCGCTTGCTTCAAAATACGATCTATGCCTGGCGTATAACCGCATTCCGGCAGCCAAAAGCCGCGGGGCTTTCGGCCAAAATGCCCCTCATATGTACGAACGGCGGTCATGATCTGCGCTCGGATCGCTTCCTCGGTTTTCATGAGAGGCAGATAACCATGGGTAGCGGCAGAAGTTACGATTTCGATAAGACCTAGATCCTGAAATACTTTAAAGGCCGCAACCACATCACCCTGACAGCTCTCGTACATCATCTGCAGCTCCCGGAAACGCTCTGAGCAGCGCCGGGCAAGCGGCAAGAGGGCTGTAGCGTTAGCTAAACGCAGCTGTTCAGCAGCTGCAAGTTGGATCTGTTTCTGGAGGTAGACACGATATCTTTCCTGCATAAGCGGATCGCTAAACAAGGATATGAGCGTAGGCGTCATCGCAAAGGTAAGGCGGAAATCAATCTGATCATCATGAAGATGATTCATAACTTCTAATAAGGGTAAATAGGTTTCAGTCATAGCTTCGTAGAACCAGCATTCCTCCAGACAATCGTCTTGGTCCTGATGACGAATGAAAGGAAGGTGAGCATTCCATACAAGGGTGAGATTTCCCTTGAGCTCAGGCTTCTGTTTGATGCGGTTGATCAAGGGAGACATTCACCTCGCATAGGGAGAATAAGTTTGAATATTTTCAAAAAAACTTGGTGTAAGCCGATGAGAATGCTGAGCTGTTTGCGCTTCAGGCACAACGATTTGCAGCGGTTCTCCCCATGGGGCTTCGGAGTCCCTCGGTGTCGCCACACAATTGGAGCGAAGCAGGGGAATGAAGTCATGTTCCCAAGTATAGGTGCCGATATCAACGAGATACGTGCGATTCGCAGCTAGTTGATGAAAGTACCAATTCGCAGCTTCAGGCGTCGTGACCACATCCCAGGAAGCATGCGCATTATTGCCATCGAAGTATTGATGAGTCACATCGTACAAGCGAAGGACTTTGGGCATAACGCCATAATCACATTCAAAATGCTGAGACAAGAGCCATCTGCGCCTGTCACTTATTTCCCAATATACATAGAGCGAATTCGCGTTTACTACCATAAGATGGAGTAAGTCCTTGTTGTAGCGGTCCGGAACCTCGAACCCCGCGATTGGCAAAGTTTTCAAGGCGATTCCTCGTTTCATGAAAAATGCTTTTCAACACGATCTTTTGACTCTACAAGCATTCGCCTTTCCACAGAAAAATATGCGCAGATTGCTAAAATCTAGCTGTCTTCTAAAAAAGGAATTTCCACCTTTTAAGGCGAATATATTGAGTAATCCGGGTAAACAAATTTGTGCTTACGAAGCTAGCTTTCCTTGCGGAGAGCTCTAAGGGAGGGATATCCATGAGTTTTTGTTGTGGAGCCAGTATGATTGGAACAAAAGGTACACTAAAGCATATTCGTACGCAAATACACAATGTGCCGATTCTCTTCTGCCCGGTATGTCACCGTATTGAAGTTCACTATTTGGTAGAGAACGAATATGAGATCTTAGCGGAATATGCCCATGGCGACGGGGCGGCAGAGGTTGATTTTCTGGAATACGTGGATGGCAAGGACCACTTGCTTCACGACAATTGCGTCAATCATGAGGGCGAAGAGCCTTTGGATATTGTTCGCAGCCAGATTGATATGGCGCTCGATTTGTTGGGTGTTGCCAAGAGTATCGACGATACCGAGTGGGAAGAGCAGCTCAAGAAGCGATTGAAAATGCTGAGCGCACGCCGGGACAGGCTAAAGAATAAGAAAACCTCTAAGAATATGTAGGGGTTTGGAAGATATAAAGAACGAAAACCGCTGGCACTCTTTTTTGAGTCGCAGCGGTTTTTTGTTTATGAATATAAAGCCTTCAGCCGCAGAGATGTGCAAAGAAACGGGCGCCCCGTATATCTAACCAAAAATGGTGAAGGTGATTTAGTAGTCATGGATATCGCTGCATTTGCGAGACGTGAAAGTATGTTTAAACTGAGAGTAATGTAGAAGCCGCTAAGAAGCTTATGCAAAAATTTACAAGTTCAGCGAAAACGCTGGAGACATTGCCAGATTGCAATCCGTGGTTATCTGACCCTTCATTACAGATTAATAAATATCGAAAGCTATTATTCAACAAGCGATACCTCATCGTATACCAAATAAAAAAGAGTACGGTTTATGTTGATTTTATTATAGATTGCAGGAATGATTATACGTGGCTTTTATAGAGTAGAAGGAAAGCTGGGCAAGTGCTGTAGGTTGTAATTCACTTTAAAATGAACAGGGGGGAGCAGTTTGCCGAGAGGCATCTGCTCCTTGTTTTAATTTAGAAAAGATTGCATTACCGAAGTCAATGGTAGCCACGCTGCCCTTCCCTTTTTCCATTGTAAACACGAGCTTTAGCTTTTCAACTTGTGCAATGGGCACCGTAATATCTTGTGCATCTTGCCCGTCTTTCACTTGAAAAGCAGCTAAAAGCTTCTAATAAGAAATTTGTAGGTTTTGGAGTGAACGTGGAGGGAGGGAACTACAGTCCGCTATTTTAGCCAAAAGTGTCATTATCGCCAGGTTGTGGGAACTATAGGGCGCTATTTTACTGTTTCATGAGAAATTCAGCGCTTTTCGTGGAAATAAGACCCTGTAGTTCCGCCATTGCCCAAGAATCCCTACTATTTGTCTAAATAGCGTCCTACAGTTCCCTTAGCAGGATTTGCCGCTTTCAAGAGGCACATCTCTTAAAAGCGGAGAAGTTGTTTTCTCGATTTGTTTACGAGACTACTGCGTCTCAAGCAGCAATCTAGCAAACTCTTTTTGCAAATTTCTGCTCAATGGCACCTTAACTGCCGTGTGATTCAAGTGAATAAGGAAGCGACGCGAGGTGGGGAATCCGCTCTCTTTGACATATGAAACAACGTGCCGCATGTTCACGAGAAAGCCTTTAAACGGACTGAACATGAATGGCGAACTCTGGGCCAGGATATCTGACAGGTTGGTACTGGAGGCCATTTGGGCCCCATTCATCAAGTGAATTCGGGTTAAGCGCTTGTCTTCTTTCTCTATGAAAAGAATGGAATTCTCGGAGATCGGGAGTGTTGATTTCTGATTTTTGACCGTAATCCAAGTGGCGGATTTAGGTTTAGGAACTTCGATAAACTGACTTCGTTCCAGTTGGATTTCATCTATAGCTTTGCGGATAGCCGCTTGAAACTTGGGTAGCATAACGGGCTTTGATAGGAAGTAGACGGATCCTAAGTCATGGAAACTCGTCAACACATGTTCAATATTCGTGGTGCCGCTGACCATAATCACTTTTTGCCGGTACCCGGCTCCTCGCAAGGACTGCACCATGGTGATCCCATCTAGATTCCCCTCCAAGCCAATATCGACCAGCAAAATATCAGGCTGCAGCTCATTGTACATGCCAATAAATTGTTCGCCATCGGAGACGATGCAGATGACTTTCAATCCGCATTGCTCACTATAGCTTTCGAGCAGCTTGCCTACCCAGTAATTATCTTCCACGATTGCAACTGTAAAACGGTGGCTCATACGCTTATCGCACTCCAATTCTCTCACCAATGGCTCCCTGCACACGGTCAACTTACACTCAGAAACAGCCAACTTAGTCCACTTTGAACGCAAAAGAACTGTAATCTTGTATAGTTCTAGATGTACATATAAGTTCAGTAGACAACCTAAGAGTATGCTTGGAAATGAGGGGTTTGGCATTGTTTATATGGGTGAAACTGATCCTAACTTGTCTTGATTTTGTGCCGATGATCCTGCTTTCATTGGTGCTTTTCCGCCAAAGAATAAAACCGTTCCGGATACAAATATCGCTCGCTGCGCTTGCAGGAACGCTTGTCACTTTTTTCGATAACTGGCCTTTATTTTATGTCAGTATTATTTGTGCAGCACTCATGATCGTCTGGAAATTTAGTCTGGTGCCTTCTTTGATTATTGCTTTATCGGGTTACTTTTTATCTGTCATCGTATCCACAGGTGTGCTTATTGGGTGTGATATGATGGATTGGATTTCTTACGCTGAGCTGGAAACAGATCTGAACACTTCCACGATGGTTCTGTTGATCGCACTGATAACCAAATTCACCATGCTGTTTGCGCTCTTGAAACTGCGGTTGGGGTTCACTTTTTTGACCCACTATACAAGAATACCGTTCACGCATGAGAATGCGGGATTTTATTTGTTCATCATCGTCGTTATCGTTGGCATCACTTATCGCCACTCTTATCCGGATAGTGTGCTGAGCGCTCTGATGCCTATCCAAATGTTAAGCGTGGCTACCGTGCTTTTCATCTATGTTATGCTAAGTAAAGAGCTTCGCTTTCAACGATGAGAGGTATGCGCCAGGATTAGTTTCGGTAAATTGTCCAGTATTTAGGGCGGCATAATCAAGCAGGATCTGATGATATTTCTTTTGCGGCAAAGCGGCAATGGTCACGCCAGAGGCATCTTCCGCAGAATCAAAAAAAAGTTTGCCTTCAGAGGGGGCATACTTTTTTATTTTGTGCAGATTTACGAACAGATGCATATCTAATTTAACAAAATCATGTTCGATTAGTGTGTCGATAAAAGTGGTGAAGGCAACGAGTGATTCTACATTCTCTTCTACGACAGCATCTCCTGATACATAGGTAATCGTTTTGATACCAAACTCAACATACCAAACGGCATCCAGTTGAACGGAGTGTGCGCTTTGAGGTATTTGCATAGTTGACGCTTCTTCCAAATAACCTGCTTTTATTAACAAATCCGTATAGGGATATTGATAGGCTTGGGCTAATTTCCTTAGCGTGTCCGGGGATGGCTTGATCACATCATTCGTGGTACGATTACGTCCAAGCTCCAAATCTCTGATATAAGCGTGGGATAATCCACATTTATTGGCAACTTTACGCAAGGACATTTTACCTCGTAGGGTCTCAAGAAACTTACCAAATTGATTGCTTTGTTCCATTGGAAACACACCTCCTTCCCTTGATTGTAATGGATTATGAGCGAAAATGAAATCGCCATCAAAGGTTTTATTTGCCATTAGGTGCTGTTTTGTACATCTATGTTATAATAAATCTACTTTTTATTTAAGTTTTTCAAACATCATACCCCCCTAATTATTATACATAAGGACGAAACTACTATACTGTGAGGTGGAAAGGTGCTACTGGTACTATTCAAAAAGTTCCTTGGGAAGAAGCAGTCCCAGGGACAAAGTGAACCCCATGCCTCTTCCCTTGAGGTTACAATCCATCAAATTCAAGCAGGAGACCTACGACTAAGGAACCAATTTATTTCGGACTACCAGCCCTACGTAGCCAAGGTGACGAGCAGGTTCTGTAAACGATATATTGATCCGGCGCGCGATGATGAATTTAGTATTGCTCTAGGGGCATTTAACGAAGCGATTAATCAATACTCTTCTGTGATGGGCAGATCCTTTCTAGGATTTGCTGAAACCGTGATGCGGAGAAGACTTATTGATTTCTTGCGTAAAGAGCAGCGTTTCAAAGGCCAGATTCCCTACAGCTCATTCGATCAAGAGGATGAGGAAGATAATCTGCTGAATCCAATTGAGGTTCATCAAGCTATTGAAGCTTATGAGAAGCAGAAAGGTCTTGAAGAACGACGGCATGAAATTATTGATTTTAGCCAAATCTTGCGTGATTTCGATATTGAATTTTCTGAGCTGACAGACGCGTCTCCCAAACACGATGATTCCAGACAGATGCTGTTCGGTATCGGACGCACACTAGCACAGGATGCAGAACTTATGCGTACTCTTCTAACCAAAAGGCAGCTGCCCATTAAAGAACTGCTCGAGCAAGTACAGGTTTCCAGAAAAACGTTGGAGCGAAACCGCAAATATTTGATAGCCATCGCTCTCATCTTCAACGGACCCTTTCCTTACTTGCGGGATTATTTGCATATTAGAGAATGAGGACAGCATAAAGAAGGGAAGAACAGCGCATGAACAAGGGAATCGTAATGGAATTAAGCGAAAACTCCATTATTGTCATGAATCCAGAGGGTCGATTTGAAAAGCTTCCAAGGGGAACACGCAATTGTGAGGTTGGGGAAGAAATTATATTTACGCCTGCTGCACGGCGTTTGCAGATCCCGCAATTGGCGATTATATCAGGTATGGCAGCTGCTATTCTTGTATGCTTTGTATTAATATCAACATTGACCGGAAATGTGCCAAGTGGCCAAGTCGTTGCCTACGTAACGATCGATATAAATCCAAGTGTCGAGATTGGCATCGATAATGACGAAGTCGTGCAAGATTTGCATGGCCTGAACTCAGATGGTGATGATTTAATTAGCACGCTGGAGTTCAAGGGCAAATCTCTTGCAGCTGTGACTTCAGATATTCTCGATAAAGCGGAGCAAGGTGCGCTGGCTAGGGGAGAAGGCGACATCATTATCAGCTCAACGGTTGTCGAGCAGAAGACGGTCGTGAACGACGAAGCCATCGCAACGAAGCTCAAGGCGCAGGTCAGCAAGCATATTGAAGAGGCGCATCCGAATCAGGTCAATAACTATGGCGTCACTGCCTTTGCAGCACCGCAGGAAATAAGACAGGAAGCCAAAGCCAGCGGGGTTTCGGCCGGGAAGTATGCGGTTTATCTGAATGCGGTTGATAATGGGGCCAAAGTATCGCTCGACGATATCAAAACGGTATCCATTCATCAGTTGGCGAAGGATAATGGCGGACTTGATAAGTTGGTCAAACCGGATAAACCGATTGATAAATCATCTTTGCAGCGGTTAGTTGCCGAAGAGAAGTCAGGTAAGCTGAGTGAGCGAATTCAGCAAATCCAAAATGAAAAGTCGGACAGAGAGACAAACAACGACAAGAATGCTAAAAACAGCCCGACAAGCAATACAAAGAACGGAAATAACGGAAATAACGGAAATAACGGCAAAGCTACACCTAAGCCGACAGCGACACCTAAGGGTGATCGCAACAATAGTAACAATAGCAATAACAACAATAAAAATGATAAGAATGACCGAAATGACAGCAAGAATGACAAAAATGAGACTAAGAACGATGGCAAGAACGGTCGGAATGACAATAAGAATGATAATGACAACAAGAATAATAATGACAACAAGAATAATAATGATAATAGAAATGACAATAAAAATGATGATCGTAAACCGACCCCAAAGCCGGGACGTTCGGATGATGACGATGATGATGATCCCAAGAATGGGTCATCCAGCAAGCCGAAACCTACAGCAACGCCTAGCGCAAAACCTACGGCCAAACCGACCAGTTCCAGTAAGCCGACCTTAAAGCCTACGGCTAAACCAACGGCGACGCCTAAGGGGAACGATAGAAATTCGAATTTCCAATGGAACTGGAAAGATCGGGGAACAGACGCGAAGGATAACGGTAACGGTAACGGTTCTCGGGATTAGTTGAATTAGACTAACAAGCACTTTAGGAACTCTGCGATGCGGAGGGGCTAGAGTGCTTGTTGCGTTATCGGAGTTGTATTACAATAATAGTTGTGTTTACTAAGAACGAATAAATTTGTAGTTGTAGGGGAAGGGAGATAGAAGCTTGCGGTATTCAAGATTCGGTAAGTCTGGCTTCAATGTATCATCACTTGGCTTTGGTGCTATGAATCTGCCAAGTGTGCCCTTAGAACAAGCAAGAGAAGCATTGAATTATGCCTTGGACCACGGCATTAATTATATCGATACGGCGGCGGCCTATCGCAATAGTGAGGAAATTATTGGGGAATGCATTTCCCATCGCAGGGGAGAGTACTTCCTGGCGACGAAAACCGGGGCGCGTGATTATGAAACAGCCAAAGCGGAAATCGAACGAAGTCTGGTACGGATGAAGACGGACCATGTCGATTTGCTCCAGATTCACTACGTCAATTATGTGAGTGAATTTAAGAAGGCTATGGATGTGGAAGGAGCCTATAAAGCAGCCCTGGAAGCACAGCGGGAAGGGAAAGTTCGCTTTATTGGCATCTCGGGGCATCGCCCGGATTTGTTGACCAAGTGGATTGCCAAAGGGCAGTTCGCCCAGATTTTATTTCATCTGAATTTGGCTCAGCCGTTTGCTTTGGATGAGTTGATTCCCAAGGCAACGGAGATGGATTTAATGAAGGTAGCGATGAAGCCTTTGTCAGGTGGATTCATTCAACCGGTAGATCGTGCGATTCGTTATCCGTATAGCCAAGATGTGCATGTGACGATATCCGGTATGGTGAGCGTGAAGGAAGTTCAGGAGAACTTGGCTGCCCAAGAGGAAGCGGTTGGGACCAAGGAGCGTCAGGAACTTGAACAACTGGCTGCTGAACTCGGGCAGCATGATTGCAGACGCTGCAACTACTGTTCATGTCCATTAGAAATTTCTATACCAGATGTGATGATCGCGAGTAAATTCAGGGAAAAATTTGGTCTGCTGCCCAAAGGTCATGGATTTTTTGAACGGCAGAAGGAAAGAATAACAGGCTGCGCAGACCATGATCCATGCAAAGAAAAACCGCTTTGCGAGGATAAATGTCCTTATCATTTGCCGATGCAATCGGTCGTACAGAAGGCCGCCTCTTTTTATTAAATTGAACGAAGCAGGGAGATCGAAGCGATGTTTGCTAAAATTACGACGATTACAACAAGTGGGTATACGTCATTATTGGATAACGCAACAGGGGCAGACGCTATCCTAGTCTGCCTGAGTGAGGCTGAGCTGCGCCAGGAGATTATTCTCGGACAGCCGCAGCTCGATGAGGCCCTTGCGCGCATGCTGGCAAAGGGCCAAATCACTGGCGCCTCCGGCGAGCTTGAGGCGCTGCCCACTTATGGGCTGCTGCCGTACGCGTACGTGCTGGTTGCGGGGCTCGGCCCCGCAGCATCACGCGATACGCTGCGTGCAGCCGCGGTGTTCGCAAGCCGCAAGGCGCTTGCGCTTGGGGTAGAGAGCTTGGCGCTGAAGCTGCCAAGCGGGTTCGACAGCCGGTCCGCCGCCTCGGCGCTGACCGAAGGGCTGCTTCTCGGTACGTACCGCATCGCGGCGTACCGCAAGAGCGACCCGGCGCGCGCTGAGCTGCGCCGGGCGGTACTGCTCACAGAAGCGGCTGCGGATGCAGCGCTTCTGGAGGTGGCCATCGCAACCGCCTCGGCGGTTGCGGAGGGCACGAACTATGCCCGGGATCTGACGAACCTCCCGGGCAATAAGCTCGTTCCGGCTTCCCTCGCAGAGGAAGCCGTTCGGCTCGCCCAGCACTACGGCTTCGCCTGCGAAGTGCTGGACGAGCAAGAGATTGCCGCGCGCGGGATGGGCGGCCTCATCGCGGTTGGCGCAGGCAGCGTCAACCCGCCGCGCATGATCACCCTGCAGTATCAGGGTGATCCGGACTCCGCCGACGTGCTGGGCCTCGTCGGCAAGGGCGTGACCTTCGATACTGGCGGAATCTCGATGAAACGGCCCGATGGCATGGAAGAGATGATCAGTGATATGGGCGGAGCGGCCACACTGCTCGGAGCCCTGCACATCGTCGGTCAACTCAAGCCCAAGGTGAACTTGGTTGTCGTGATCCCAACGGCGGAGAACATGACATCAGGCGCAGCCTATCGTCCGGGTGACATCGTCACGCTGCTCAGCGGGCATTCCGTTGAAGTGCTGAATACAGATGCCGAAGGCCGCATTATTCTGGCTGAAGGAATTACATACGCCAAGCAGAAAGGCGCGACACGCCTCATTGATGTTGCTACCTTAACAGGCGCCATTCTGATTTGCTTTGCCGATATCGCGACAGGGGCTGTGACGAATGACGACTTGTTCCTGAAGCCGCTGCTCCAAGCTGCTTCCGCAGCAGGCGAGAAAGTGTGGCAGCTGCCCAACTATCCGGAATACCGCGCCATGCTCAAAAGCGATGTGGCTGATATCAAGAACTCCACATCGTCAGATCGCTGGGCGGGAGCCATTACCGCGGGATTATTCATCGGCTTCTTCGCTGAAGAAACGCCTTGGATCCACCTGGATACCGGCGGGACAGCTTGGTTATGGTCGGCCAAAGGCATCGAACCCAAAGGGGCAACAGGTGTCATGGTACGCACACTTGCCGCCTATCTGTGCGGAGAGCAACTGAATAGATGAACCAACGAAAGAGCCCTCACGGGCTCTTTTTCCATATCCTCACGATCTCTATTTCCATTAATCTCAAGCAATCTCTCGCGTTCCCACACGATCCCCATCGAGCCCGTAAGGTTGAAAAACAACCTTACCGCATAAGAAAAACCCGCCAAATCAGCGAATCGGCGCAGTTAACGCTGAAATACAGCGTTAAAGCTGCAGGATCAGCCGGGACCAAGCCCGTAAGGTTGCAAAACAACCTTACAGTATGAAAAAAGTACGCCAAATCAGCGAATCGGCGCAGTTAACGCTGAAATACAGCGTTAAAGCTGTAGGATCAGCCAGAACCAAGCCGGTAAGGTTGCAAAACAACCTTACCGCATGAGAAAAGCCCGCCAAATCAGCGAATCGGCGCAGTTAACGCTGAAATACAGCGTTAAAGCTGCAGGATCAGCCAGAACCAAGCCCATAAGGTTGAAAAACAACCTTACAGCATGAAAAAAGTACGCCAAATCAGCGAATCGGCGCAGTTAACGCTGAAATACAGCGTTAAAGCTGCAGGTCTTTTACCGACTGAGGTTCCCCAAGGCAGTGTGAAATCATTGAAATCCTCGGTGAATGGATTGGAGATGTCCACGAGGTTTTGCCAGCGAGCATCGCTTCATTGTCGCTGGCTCAGGTCGGCTTGAAGAGCCTCTGCCAATTCAACTGGTTTGACGTGTTCCCCGCCGTCTGCTTGCCATATTCGCAAGTGTGTGTCTGCCTTGGTTGCTGAGCTGGGACAGAAGCCTTCAATTATCCTTGCCTATGTCGCAGTCCGCACAGGGAGTACCACTGTGCCGGCGCTGCAACAAAGAAACACCCAGCCATCTTAGATGGCTGGGTGTTTCTCTGTTAATCTATGCGCCAATACTTTGACCCGTCGCAGCTGGCTGCGAGAGTGGACGCTGCAAGAGTTCAATGATATCAGACAATTGGATGACGAGGCGATTGACTTCGTTGGTTGTATAAGATAGCTGTTCCGTGCGCTGTTTGAGTTGTGCTAAAGAAATGCCGACCCAGTTTTTCTTGCTGCGGTGAAGAAAAAGATCATATTTTAAAACCGTCAACGTCGCGGCTAAAGGATCTGGTTTGATATACACATTTTTCATGATATCATCCAAATGGAAGAAAAGTTTCCCGCTGTTCCATTTCACATAACCTGGATCAAAATAGATGACCAGAAAATCAGCATCCGCTTGATCTTTGTTCTCCATTGTGATCAATCGGACAGCACCTTTGGCCTGATTCGGTTTAATGAATTGACCGGTTCGGATGTCAGGAAGAAAGGGAACAATGAGCAGCGGCCCCACGCTTGCGATATACAAATAAGTGGTTGACTGGAACACAAGAGAGAGTACAATGAAGATCAAAAAGAGTAATAAACTTGTGATAAGACCAAAATGGTTTGGTTTCATGGCTATTCGATGATCCCGCCTGACATGATAGATTAGGAAGTCAGTCCTATTTTACCATAAGCGCCCTATCTTTTGTAACTAGTAGATCTACTTATCACCCAAGAATTACAAATGGAGGCGAGGAAGACTCATGAATGTGCTGGATCGTTGGCGAAATCCTAGAAAGAAAATGTCTTCCAACCGTAAAAGTTTGCTGGTAGCTACGCTGGAAGGGTTCCCGGCAGTCATTATTTTCCAACTGCTGGGTGGACCGTTTTTAACGGGATACTTGTTGTATTTGGGAGCGACCTCAACGGAAATAGGTTTTGTTTTGGCTGTTACAACGGTTGTTAATATTATTCAAATCGGCATGGCTGTCATCATGCAAAAATTTAGAAATCGCAAGCGAATGCTGCTTATTTTTGCTTCCTCGCATCGAATCCTTTGGACCGCTGTTGGCGTTATTCCATTCGTCTTCCCGCAGGATATGTGGGTATTCATGTATATCGTGCTTTACACGGCTGCGCATTTAGGCAATGCGGCAGGCGGTATTGTCTGGACTTCGCTCATCAGCGATGCGGTGCCTGGGCCTATTCGCGGGCGATACTTTGGGCTGCGCAATACGATCCTGGGTGGCGTTAGTTCGCTCGCGCTTTTTGTTGGCGGGCAAATTTTGGACCGATATCCTGGCGGTCAGGGCTTTACTATTCTATTTATGATTTGTGCGGTGTGTGTCATTTTGAATATATCCGCTTTCTTTTTATATCCGAACCCGCCTTTCGAGCCCTCAACGGAATCCAACCCGGTCGGGATGATCGGCAAGCCGCTCAGAGATCGTGCTTTTCTTAAAGCGATTCTCTTCTTGGCCGTATTTTTATTCGTGCAGGGGGTGACCGTCCCACTTTTCTCTTATGTGATGCTCAAGTTAATGAAAATTAACTATGAAACAGTGTCATTAATTACTGTGGTACATACCTTGGTCATGATGGCGAGCTATTATGTGTGGGGAAATCTGAATGCACGGTTCAGCGCGCAAACTTTGCTGTTGTGGTCCTTGCCGATTATTGCCCTTGCTTGTTTATTGTGGGGAGCGATTGCTTTCATTCCAGCTATAGCCGTTTTGTATGCTGTTCATATTGTGCTTGGCGTAGGTCTGGGCGGGTTTAATCAGATGGTTTTTACATTTACGATTGGTGATACGCCTAAGAGCGAGCGGCCGATGTATATTGCGACATATTCGGCAATTACCGGATTTGCAGCTTTTTTAGGACCTATTTTTGGCGGAAAAGTGTATGCCTTGCTCATCGATGCCCCACTCTGGGTGCAGATTTATGGCGTTTCAACGATTGTAGGAGCTGTCTTGCTAGTGCTGGGCGTATTGGTTGGGCGATTGGTACTTGGAAAAGAATTGAGGAGGGAATAGGCTATGACTAAAAAAAGAATCGGACTTATTGGTTTGGGTGATATCGCGCAAAAGGTCTATTTGCCGCTGCTTTCGGTCAATGAGTCGGTAGAAATTGCAGGCATAATGAGCTCTACACCAACTACGGTTGAACGAATGAAGGCTAAATATCGAATCCCTTATGGGACAACGAATTTGGATGAGCTGCTAGCTTTGGGATTGGATGCTGTATTTGTGCATAGTCCAACTTCGACGCATTATGAGCTTGCAATGAAATGTATCGAGCATGGTGTAGCCGTTTATGTCGATAAGCCGTTGTCCTATGACTGGGATCAGTCGGTGCAAATGGCATCCTTTGCGGAACAAAAAGGCATTCTGCTTGCTGCGGGCTTTAATCGCAGATTTGCTCCGCTCTATGTGGAGGCCAAGCAATGGCTGCAGGAAGCAGGCGGCTTCGATTGGTGTTCAGCCGTGAAGCATCGGATCAAGCTGCAAGGCCATGGCGCCAAAGAAACCTTATATGATGATTTGATACATATGCTGGACCTTTTATTATGGCTGGGCGAAAGCCCTTATGAAGTAAACACATATCATCAGCAAGTTGATGATGCCGGCAAGCTGCTTCATGCCTCGGGAACATTGGCATTCGGCTCGGCGGTTGGGACATACAGCATGGTTCGGCTTGCAGGCGTAGATCTCGAAAAAGTCGAGCTGCACGGAAGCGGGCGGTCTGTGGAAGTTACGAATCTGGAGTCAGCCGTCTTCTATGAGAAAGGTGGAGCCCCACGTGTGCGTACGTTCGGAAGTTGGGACACCGTGCTGGAAAGAAGAGGCTTCGCAAGCGTTGTTCAGCATTTCTTGGATAGCTTAAACAATCCGAATGCTTGCAGCATTCGTGGTGATCTAGTACTGGACTCACATCGCTTAGTGGAACGGTTGTCGGTGTAACGTGAGCAAAGCAGATCATATGCTTACAATCCTGTGGCTGCTCCAGTCGAATAGGAGAGTAACCGCTAAACAGCTTGCTGAAAAACTGGAAATTAATATTCGAACAGTATACCGATATATCGATGCCTTATGCGCTAGCGGTGTCCCAATTATTGCCGATTCCGGCCATAATGGCGGGTACAGCCTTCTAGGGGAGTTTAAGGATGCGCCGCTTGTTTTTGATCTCGATGAGCAGAAAGCATTGATTCAAGCTGCCGCTTTCGCTCAGGAGGCTGGCTATCCTTACGGAGAGAAGCTAAGTCAAGCGGTTGCCAAGTTGAAAATGTACACCAATCAAGAGCAGCTTCGTCAGATCCACCTGCATGAACAAGGATTGGATGTCATTCACCCTCAAGCGGATGCTTCGCAAACCCATCTTTTACAGGAAGTTGAGGTTGCTGTAGCTAAGAGTCAAACAATTCGTATGCAATACCAGAAAGGGTATGGCACTGTCACTGAGTCTCGCGATCTAGATCCCTATGGAATTGTTAGTTGGAAAAGCAAATGGTACGTGGTTGGTCATTGCCATCTTCGCAGCACGATTCGCAGCTTTCGCATCGATCGCATTCGCTTGCTGGAGACAATGGATCAAATATTTGAGCGGCCTGCCGATTTCTCTGCGCGCAAATTTCTTCTTTCCGGTGTAATGCCAGATACGGAGAAACCGGATGAGATGATCTCTGTCAAAATAACGGGGAAGGAACAAGCCTTGGATGACTTGTGCGGTCATTGGTTTCTAGTTCATACACTCGTGGAACGAACGCAGTTCGAGGCGCATTTTCGCATGGAGGAGCGCTCTGTCAAATTTCATTTGCCTTATTTCCTTCTGACTTATGGAGGGACACTCCAAATCAAGGAACCGCAGCTGCTCAAGAGATTAATGATTGAGGTATCCAGAAATTTACATCAATTTTATGCGGCAGCTGAACTTGACTGACCATTTCTGTCAGTGAAGATGTTCTACAATGGGTTTAAGTGAAGCCCAAGGAGGAAATACAATGAATTTATTGCAAGTTCGCATTTTGGTGGAAGATTTTCAGAAGAGTGTTGCTTTCTATAGAGATCAATTGGAACTCAAGGTCGATTGGTATGAAGAATCAATGGAGTATGCCTTGTTTCACACGGGTGCTGCTCGCGTCGAACTGTTGTCACGCAAAGCAATGAGTCAGTCACTAGGAGAAGTATTGGAGTCCAACAACCCGTATGCCACGAACTTTTTACTGAATATTGAAGTAGAAGATCTAGATGCTACCTATGCGCGGCTGCGTGAAAAAGACGTTCAATTTGTGAAAGAACCTCATTACAATGCGCAATGGAAGGGGCAATTTGCATACTTCAGAGATTTGGATGGCACGTTGATCGAGCTGTATCAAGCTGCCAAGAAAGAGGATGGAGTTAATGTCTAATCCAACTATGAAGAGCTACGAATACCATGCGTGGGCAAATGGGCGAGTTTTTGCGCGGTTAGCGGAGCTGTCGGAGGAGACTCTGCATCAGGAGCTAAAGGATGTGTTCCCTAGCCTTTATGCAGGACTAGTACATATCTATCAGGTAGATACGGTTTGGCTCGCCGCCGTGCAAGGACGCAGTTATGAAGAAGCCAAGGAATTGCGAGCTAAGGTCCAGGAAAAGACGACGGGGAAAAGTATCAAGGAGCTAGAAGCTTTGTTTTTGGAGCTTGCTGAGTCCTATCGGAATTTTTTGAATGAAGGTGGTGTTCCCCAGTTGGTGAGGGATTTCACCCATCCAACCCTAGGGGTTCTGGAAGCCAGCATCAGTGAGTTGATTCAGCATGTGGTAAATCATGGCACGTATCACCGTGGCAATATCACGTCGATGCTGCGCCAGCTTGGATACACAGGTGTTCCAACTGATTATGTGCTTTACTTGTATGAGGCGAATAAATAAAGAGATGAGGCTGCTTCACAAGGTTGATAACCTTGCTGGCAGCCTCATTTGTTTATAAGGGCGAGCTATTTCTGCGCTTTTATCTTTTGCTGCAGCTGCTGGATGGCATTCCGCAGCATCTGGAGCTGCGCGACTTTATTTTACAAGCTGTTGTAAGTGTCTTGATGTTGGAAATAACCGAGTTGCCATAATAATCGCAGCAAATCATCCAAATGATCTGGTTGCCGGCTAGATCCGTTGCTGTGACTTCAAGTGTATGCTGACCTAACCAGAGGCTGAGCGGCGGGAGGTTCAGATTCGTCGGAACAACGGCGCCGTTAATTTGACGATGGTTGAGGCAACGCCGTGAAGTTAGGGACTATCCGCAAGTACAGTTAAGAACGGGTTTGCGCGCGGCGAGTGCTTCGTCCATTCGGCTGACTACGGTGGTGTAAGGGGCATTTTTGACCAATTCCGGATTTTCTTCGGCTTCTTTGGAGATGGCAATCATCGTATCGATAAATTCATCCAACGTCTGTTTGCTTTCCGTTTCTGTTGGCTCAATCATGATGCATTCTTCCACGCTGAGCGGGAAATAAATGGTTGGTGGGTGATAGCCAAAGTCGAGCAAGCGCTTGGCAATGTCCAGCGTGCGGACACCCAGTTTCTTCTGCCTGTTGCCGGAAAGCACGAATTCATGTTTGCAGAAACGTGGATGAGGCACATCGAAATACGGTGTTAACCGGGCAAGCATGTAATTGGCATTGAGCACGGCGTATTCGGAAACTTTGCGCAAGCCTTCAGGACCGAGTGTGCGGATGTACGTATACGCCCGAACAAGAATGCCGAAGTTGCCGTAGTAGCCTTTGACGCGTCCGATCGTTTGCGGATAGTTGTAGTCGAAATAGAAGCTGCCGTCATCGCGTTTGGCAACCAGCGGTGTTGGGAGGAAAGGGATCAGCCTTTCCTTGACACCGACGGGACCAGCGCCAGGACCGCCTCCCCCGTGCGGCGTGCTCATCGTTTTGTGCAAGTTGAGATGCACCACATCGAAGCCCATGTCGCCTGGTCGCGTGATGCCCATAATCGCGTTGGCATTGGCTCCGTCGTAATAGAGGAGTCCGCCCGCGGCGTGGACGATCTCAGCAATTTCGACGATTTGTTCTTCGAACAAGCCGAGTGTGTTCGGATTCGTGAGCATGAGCGCTGCGGTATCTGGGCCAACCGCGCGACGCAGTTCATCGAGGTTGACGAGGCCGCGGTCGTTCGACTTGATCGTGACCGTTTCGAAGCCGGCGACTGTAGCGCTGGCCGGATTGGTGCCATGGGCAGAGTCAGGGCAGATGACTTTGGTTCTTTTCTCGCCGCGGCTTTCATGGTAGGAACGAATCATCATGAGTCCAGTCCACTCGCCATGAGCGCCGGCCGCAGGCTGAAGGGTTACACGATCCATGCCGGTGAGGGCTTCAAGATCATGCTGGAGATTATAGAGCAGCTCCAATGCGCCTTGCAGCGATTCTTCGGGTTGGTACGGATGTATTTTGGCGAAGCCTGGGAAGCGGGCTACGTCTTCATTAATTTTGGGGTTGTATTTCATCGTACACGAGCCGAGTGGATAGAAACCGTTATCGACACCGAAGTTTCGGCGGGAAAGGGCGGTGTAGTGACGGATTACGTCTACTTCGTACACCTCAGGAAGGTCTGGAGCCTGCTTGCGCATGAACTTCGCAGGCAGCGCTTCATCGAAGTTCAGCTCTGGCACGTCAGATTCAGGCAAGGCATAGGCGACACGACCGGGATGGCTCATTTCGAAAATGAGCGCTTTGCCGTCGGCTTTCACATTCACGTTGTTTTCGCTCATACGAGTTCCTCCAATACGGTGGCGAAGGCGTCGATATCTTCGCGCGTTCTTTGCTCGGTAACGGCAATCAGCATATGGCCGGCCAGTTCGGGATAGTCGCGGCCGAGGTCGTAGCCGCCGATGATGTTATGCTGCAGGAGCTTGCTGTTCAGCTCCTGGACGTTCGCGCCGTCCGGCAATTGGACGGCGAATTCATTGAAGTAGCTGCCGGTGAATGGCAGCTTGAATTTGCTTGACGCGGTGAGTCGATTCGCCGCGTAATGGGCTTTCTGGACGTTGAGCTTGCCGACGTCCTGAATGCCCTGCTTGCCCATCGTGGACAAGTACACGGATGCGCAGAGCGCGAGAAGCGCTTGGTTGGAGCAGATATTCGACGTGGCTTTCTCACGTCGGATGTGCTGCTCCCGCGCTTGCAGCGTGAGCACGAAGCCGCGCTTGCCGGCGCGGTCCACGGTTTGGCCCACGATGCGCCCCGGCATGCGGCGCATCAAGGCTTCGGCGACGGCGAAGTAGCCGCACGTCGGCCCGCCCAGCGAAGCTGGGATGCCGAGCGGCTGGCAGTCGCCGACGACGATGTCAGCGCCGAGCTTGCCCGGCGCTTCCAGCAGCCCGAGCGTGAGCGGATTGGCGCTCACGACGAGCAGCGCGCCCGCGCCGTGCGCGAGGGGCTCCACGGCCGCGATATCCTCCAAGCAGCCGAAGAAATTCGGCGATTGGAGGATGACCGCGGCGGCCTTGTCGCCCTCGAGCTTGGAAGTGAGGTCATCGAAGTCCGTCACGCCTTCGGGCGTGAGGGAGATCTCGACCACTTCCAGGTTCAGCCCGCGGGCGGTCGTGCTAAGAATCGCGCGCGCCTCCGGGTGCACAGCGCGGGAGACGAGCAGCCGGCTGCGCTTCGTTGCGCCGCTGGCCAGGGCTCCGGCTTCGGCCAGGGCCGTCGCGCCGTCGTACATCGAGGCGTTCGCCACGGCCATGCCGGTAAGCTCGCAGATGTACGACTGAAATTCGAAAATCGCCTGCAGCTCCCCCTGGCTGATTTCCGGTTGGTAAGGCGTATACGCAGTGTAGAACTCTGAGCGTGAGATGACGTGATTGATTACCACGGGAAGGTGATGATCGTAGATGCCAGCGCCGAGGAAGCTGGCATAGCGGTCGAAGTCGGCGTTGCGGCCCGCCAAGCCGCGCATATAACGCAGCAGGCCTTGCTCATCGAGCGCCTTGGAGACGTTCAGTTCACCCTGAAAGCGAACCTGTTGCGGAATATCCTGAAACATCTCTTCCAGGGAGGAGATGCCGATAGTGTCCAGCATTTCTTTCTGATCCTGCTCAGTAATCGGTAAGTAACGGTGTTTCATGACGGGAAGGCTCCTCTCGCATGTCGTTTAATCTGCCTATGATTTTCTTTTATAAAAAGGGGTCGCAACGACGTTGGCCTTCACCTGAGCCCCTCTGATTTCAACCGTTAGCTCGCTGCCCAAAGCACTGTAAGCGGAGTCGATTAACGCCAGCCCCACATTCGTTTTGAACGTTGGGGATTGTGTGCCAGTCGTGATTTCACCGATCTGCTTGCCTTCCGCATAAACGGGATAATGGGGGCGCGGAATACCGCGTTCGATCATTTCAATACCGACTAGCTTGCGGGGAGTCCCGTTTGCTTTTTGTCCTGCGATCACCTCGCGGCCGATGAAATCACCTTTATCCAGCTTGACGAAATAAGAGAGTCCGGCTTCCAGCGGCGTAATGTCCTGTGACAACTCTTGCCCATAAAGCGGCAGCCGCGCCTCAAAACGCAGCGTGTCACGCGCCCCTAAACCTGCCGGGACAAGGCTATGTTCCTGCCCTGCCTCAAGAAGGAGCTTCCATAGCGCCACAGCATCCTTTTGATCAATATAAAGTTCAAATCCATCCTCGCCTGTATAGCCTGTGCGCGATATGAGCGCCTTGATTCCCTTGACGTCTGCCTCAGGCAGGAAGCGAAACGTTTTCAAGGATTGAATAGGGGCATCTGTCACTTTGGCCAAAATGTGCTCGGCATGCGGTCCTTGCAGTGCGAGCATAGCGGTTTCGTCCGAGATATTGGCAAGCTCTACCTGGCCACTGAGATTTTGCTGCATCCAAGCGAGATCCTTGTCGATGTTGGACGCATTGATGACAAGCATATAGCTGTTATCACTCACCTTGTATACGAGCAGATCGTCGACAACACCGCCGCTGGGATAGCACATGAGGCTATATTGGCACTGGCCTGTTGCAAGCTTCGAGGCGTCATTCGTCGTGATGCGTTGTATAAAAGCAAGGGCGTCCTCCCCGCTCACGTTGACTTCGCCCATATGGGACACATCAAAAAGTCCGGCTTGCTGCCTGACGGCATCGTGCTCTTTTTGAATCCCGGCGAACTGCACAGGCAGCTCCCAGCCGCCGAAATCAATGACTCTTGCTCCATGCTCCGCATAAATCGGGAAGAGCGGTGTTCGTTTTAGCATGCTCGCAACCTCACCTTCGTTCCACATTTTGTATACTGTTTATGTTGCCCGAAACATTGTCATGGGCATGCAAAAAAGAGCAAAAAGTATGAAACACAAACATACCTTTTGCCCTGTCCTTTGTACCTGAGAGTTGCCTCGAGCGAACTAACGTTCTTCGAGTTTCCCCTTGGGTGTCCGATTCTCCGCCAATTGCGGTGATCGAAGCTCTCCAGAGTTGCGTCCGATACAGGTCCTTTTGCCTGAGAGATTCACCACTTCGGGCTTACTCCTTCGGCGCCGCGTACTTGCGTTGCGGTCTCTCCCTATACCATCATTCGCCAATATTTAATTACTTTATTATTTGCCCAAGTTGGTGGGAATTGTCAACTGCAACTTTTAAGAACATATTTTGGAGTCCCGCCTTGACTTTGATGTTCCGCTTAGATTAAGCTAAAAGCAAAATTTGCGGGTAAGCGAGGCGTTAATCGATGAGTGAAGTACAAGCCAATTTGTTATACACCAAAGACCATGAGTGGGTAGAGAAGCTGTCGGATACGGTTGTACGTGTGGGCATTACCGATTTTGCCCAAGATCAATTGGGTGATATTGTGTTTGTGGAACTTCCTAAGGTCGGAACAGCTATTACCGCGAACGAAAGCATCGGGAGTGTGGAATCCGTCAAAACGGTTTCAGATATTTTTTCTCCCATTTCAGGCAAAGTGACGGCTGTGAACAGTGCATTGGAAGGTTCTCCTGAACTCGTGAACAGCGCGTCTTTCAGCGAAGGCTGGATGGTTGAAGTGGAAGTATCGGGTGCTGATGCCTTGGAAGGCTTGCTTACAGCAGACGAATACGCGTCGTACATTGGCAATGACTAGATAGATCAAGGAATGGAGAGCTTCTCTCATATTCTTCGCGCAAAAGCAGTAAAAACCGAATGATTATTTTTCTCTAGGATAAACAGGTCCGAGCATTAGTATAGTATCTTTGGAGTAGTTGACGAAGAATAAAAGAACTCTTACAAATACTTTATGGAGCTGCATTGTAGAGAGTTCCCGAATTTGCTGTTTAAATACTAAGGCATTCTATCCCACAAATTGAGTGGAAAGAATGCTTTTTTACATTAACTTCTTAATCTAATAATTAATGCTCATTAAATGTTAATTGTTATATATCGACAAATAACTCCATCTTTTTCATGACAAAATAGGAAATAAGTGCTAAAATAGATGTAAATATCAGGAATTTTATTAGAGAAATAGGGAGAGTGTAGTTTTGAAGAAGCTATTAATAGGTTCAATTGTTTTACTGATAGTTTTATCTGGGTGTACATCTGCAAAATACAAGCAAAGTATTGAAGCAGGAAATAAGGCGCTCGTTGATAAGAAATATGCCGAAGCGGTTACAGCATTTTCTACAGCAGTTGCTGAGGAGCCTAAAAATGCTGAAGCCAAACAAAAGTTAGATGACGCAAAAATAAAACAAGATGAAGAAATAAAAGCAAAAGAAGAGGCTGAGAAAAAAGCAAAAGAAGAAGCCGAGAAGAAAGAAAAAGATGCAGTTAGCAAATATGTAACCAGTATTAAAGAAACAACTAATCAACTATTGACTATTAATACTAATTGGGATCAATTGCGTAAGGCCTCCGCAAGTGGGGAAGTGGACAATGCAACATTTGGTAAGTTGGTTTCAGATAAATTTATTCCGGCTGCAACTACTCTAGTAGAAAAAATACAAAAAGTTTCAGCACCTTCAGAAGAAATTCGTCTAATTCATGAGTTATACATTTCATCTGCAGAAAAGCAACAACAAGCTTTTACAGAAATAGTAGCTGCAATTAATTCAGGTGATATGTCCAAGATTACAAAAGCTAATCAACTCCTTACAGATGCCCAGAAATCTGAAAGAGATTATGTTGCAAAGTTAAAACCAATTTTAGATAAATACAAGTTATCTATTGAATAGGATTTCGTAAATAAGAAAAATGATAGTTGGCAATTCAAAGAGCATATTGTAAGAGAAGCATACAAGTTAAACTGTATGCTTCTTTTTTATTTTAAAGATGTAGTCAAATGTTCCTACCAACACTGTTAGTATTATTACTTTAAAGGAGGTTTACCATGTTATCGTCTAAGAAAAAGTTAGTTTGCAAAATGGTTTTATGCGCGTTATTGGTTGTTGCAGGGGGGCCAGTTTATTTGGAATTCAGAAGGTGATCTTCCTGTAGGCAGTCTCGTGCTCCTGCTATCTTCCAACTGGAAAACTGTTTTCCTGTGACGGTTAAGTGGTTATTCGTCCTCAAAGCTAATAGGCTGCTCGCCAGTGTTCAACTGGCAAAGCAGCCTATTGTTCTTTTTCAAGAACAATAGGTTCACTCTGCGTTCATATAAATTTGATATGATTTCTCAAGGAAGTCATGACTTCGTTATCAAAAATAGGAAGAATGTTGGAGGCTCTATGAACTCATTGTCTATGAAGAAGATCTCTCGTACAATGCTGATATGGATGCTGCTGATCGTTGGGGTGGGGACTGGTTTTATGGGGACTCAGGCATCGGCGGCGGGAGCAGCAGATTTGAACGATGATGTCCAGTTAACGGCATTTATTGATGGTATTATGAAAGCGAATATGGATAATTTCAAAATTCCAGGGACGGTCGTCACGATCGTCAAGGATGGGAAGATCATGCTGGCTAAGGGTTATGGTCACGCTAACCTGGAAGAAGGCACGCTGGTTAACCCTGAGACCAGCCTGTTCCGGATTGCTTCAACAACGAAGCTGTTTACATGGACCGCGGTCATGCAATTGGTCGAGCAGGGGAAGATCGATCTTAATACCGACGTCAATACGTATTTAAAAACTGTGAAACTACCGTCCACCTATTCGCAGCCAGTTACGATGCATCATCTCATGACCCATACGGCCGGATTTGAGGAAGGGGGCGTTGGTTATCAAATCACGACCGATCCTGGGAAACTGCCGGTATCGATTTCGGAAACGCTTGCCAAGCATATGCCAGCGCTTGTTCGGCCACCGGGCGAGATGATGTCCTATTCCAACTATGGAGCCGCGCTGGCTGGACTCATTGTCGAAGAAGTTAGCGGTATGCCTTACAATGACTACATTCAGACCCATATCTTTGATCTGCTCCAAATGAAATATGCTACTGTGCAGGAGCCGATTTCAGTGTCTTTAGAGCCCTATGCCATGCTCGGCTATGCGCGAGAAAACGGCAAATTCGTAACCAAGCCACCTACTTTCGAAGGGGGGTTCCGACCTGCAGGATCAGCGGCGGTTTCGGCGATTGATATGGCCCATTTCATGATTGCCCATCTACAGGATGGACGTTATGCCGGCAAACAAATGCTAAAGCCCGAAACGCTCAGATTGATGCAATCACCTGCTTTCCAGTTTGATGAGCGATTGCCGGGTATGGATCTTGGCTTCATCGAACAGAGAATGAACGGATTGCGGGTTATTTCTCATGGAGGCGCCGACACGCTGTTCACGACGGAATTATATCTTGTCCCTGACAAGAAAATCGGGATTTTCGTTTCTTCAAGCGGAGGCGATGGAGGAGCGTCAGCGTCAGGGTTGGCGAAAGCCTTTTTCGATCGCTACTATCCAGCCCAAGCAGTCAAACTGCCGCCAGTGTCAGCCGAACTTGAGAAGGACGTGCAGAAGTATGCCGGTTCTTATCAATTCACGCGTCGAAACCACAGTGATATCGATAAGTTTTTCAGTTTCCTGTCGCAGATCAGCATTGGGGTGACAGATAACCGACTCTCGATTGGGAGCGGAGCGGAGCAGCAAGTATTCGCTCCGATTGGACCAAATTTATTCCAGGATGTCGAAAGCGCGCACCAAATCGGATTCCGCACGGATGCTTCTGGCAAAGTCACTCACCTGCTGCTTGATATTCTTCCTGGAATGCCGCTCGAACCGACACCGCTGCTCGATCGTTCGAAGTTCTGGTTTGTATTGCTCGGCATCTCGGTTATTCTGTTCATCAGCGTATTGCTAGGGTCAGCCTATCGCAGACGCGACATTAAAGCGATGCCGAAATGGCAAAAATGGGCAATCCGGTTGTCCACTGCTACCGCTGTTTGGGCGCTGGCGACTCTCATGGCCACGTTCCTCGTGGTGTTGAATATGGATTTGCTGGACCGACTTAGCCGCATTACGCAGCAGTTGAATCTGTATTTATTCATGCCCATCATCCTGGTCGGATTGACGGTGACGATGGTGGCTTTTGCAGTCATGGCATGGAAAGGCAGCTACTGGACGGCGCTCAAGCGCGTGCATTACACGCTCGTTGTATTAGCATCAGTGGTTATGAGTTTATTTTACTATCATTGGAATTTACTGGGGTGGCAGTTTGGTTGATGCCGCCTTCCGCCCATAAGGGACTAATTCGAAAGAAATTGGAGATGTGAAGGCGCATGGCCAAAATTTTAATCGCCGACGACGATGTTTATATTCGCGAGCTGATGACCTTATTTTTGCAGAATGAAGGATTTGAAATCTTGGAGGCAAAAGACGGTGTTGAAGCATTGGCGATTATGGAGGAAACTCGGATAGATCTGGTGATCCTCGACATCATGATGCCTCAATTAGACGGTTGGGAGCTGTGCAGGGAGATCAGGCGAATCGATGCGAATATTCCGCTCCTGATGGTCACGGTCAAGGGCGAATCTGGGCAGAAAGTAAAAGGATTTCAGCTTGGCACGGACGATTATTTAACGAAGCCGTTCGATCCGCTGGAGCTTGTGATGAGAGTAAAAGCGCTGCTGAAAAGATATATGATTGCGTCTTCACAAACGGCACAACTAGGCGGCATTACGCTGAATCGCCGCAATTTCCAAGTGATTCGGGGCGACGAGATTTTTACCTTGCCGTTAAAAGAATTCGAGCTGCTGTTCAAGCTGGCTAACCAACCTGGGCAAATTTTTACCAGGGAGCAGTTGATCACTCAGATCTGGGGAATGAATTATGAAGGCGATGACCGCACCGTGGATGTTCACATTAAACGGCTCAGGGAACGATTTGCCAACGATTCGCATCATTTTCAAATTGAAACTGCCCGCAGTCTAGGGTACCGGCTAGTGATTACATGATGATCAAAACCTTATATGTCAGGGTCATTTGCACCTTTCTGGCCGTCATTATTTTCAGCTTGCTGTCTGCTTTCTATATTGGCTATTTTCTATTCAATAAAGAAATCAACCATGCCGGACAAGAGGATATGATTGCGGTAGGCGAAGAAATTATACGTCTCTATGAGCAGACTAAACCCGATGACCGGGAAGCATTCCTGAAGCGTATGGTCAAAGTATCTTCTTATCCAATCCATATGTATGAAGATACTGACAAAGTTACGTACTATGACTTAAACCATACGAATAGCGTTGAAATAGCGCCGGAAGCGGTGCGTCATGTGCTGAATGGAGAGGTGTATCGTTCTCCTGGCAACGTTAGTCAGACGTTCATCGGGCTTCCTTTCTCATTCGCAGGGAAGTCGCACGCCATGTTCATGCAATTTTCTCCACAGAACGAAAATATGATTAATCGGATGGTCTTTTTCGTCCTCATTCTCGCTTTGCTGATTGGGAGTCTATGCATCTTGGTAGCGGCCAGGTATTTGGTGAAACCTCTCCAAGTGTTGACGCAAGCAACCAAACGTTTAGCGAAAGGCGATTTCGACGTTGAAATAAAAACGAAACGCTTGGACGAAATGGGCGCTCTGACGCAAAGCTTTAACGAAATGGCAAGTGCGCTTAAAAAGGTGGAGCAGATGAGGCAGGATTTCGTTTCGAACGTTTCTCACGAAATTCAAACACCGTTAACGTCGATTTCCGGATTCGCTACGGCCATGAAGAACAGCAGCTTGGTAGCGGAAAGTCATCGCAATCATTATCTGGACATCATTATCGCGGAGAGCGGGCGCCTATCCAGACTTAGCGATAATTTGCTGAAACTTGCATCCCTGGATTCGGAGCATCATCCGTTCGACGCGACTACGTATCATCTCGACGAGCAAATCAGGCAAATCGTGGTCACTTGCGAGCCCCAATGGTTGGTCAAAGATATTGTCATCGATTTAGACATGGACGTTGCTCTCAAAATAAAAGCAGACCGCGATCAACTGAATCAAGTATGGATGAATATACTCGGCAACAGTATCAAATTTACGCCCGCAGGCGGGCATATCCAAGTTCGTATTACCCATGCTGCGGATGAAATTGTCGTGGCCATTTCCGATTCGGGGATTGGCATAGCGCCGGAGCACCTCGAACATGTCTTCGAGCGCTTCTATAAAACAGATCCATCGCGAAACCGCAGCATTGGCGGCAATGGTCTGGGGCTTGCGATTGCAAAGAAAATTGTAACTCTTCATCATGGCACCATCACAATGAACAGTCAGATTGGCCAAGGGACGACGGTGGTTGTCCAACTGCCTTCAAGGTAAATGGGGGGGGGATTGAAATGGCTGGACAACCGAATAGATTGTCTATCATTGACAGTATGCGGGGTTTTAGTTTGCTGGGAATTTTGCTGGCGAATATGCTTATTTTTCAATATGGCATATGGGGTAAAGATGAGATGGCGGTCTATTCCTTATCACAAGTGGACTCGATTACGAGGACGCTTTTACATATTTTTGTAGAGGGCAGTTTTATGCCGATTTTCACATTTTTATTTGGTTTTGGCATGATTAACATGCAGGAAAGCCTTGCAGCCAAAGGGTTAAAGCCAAGAAGATATTTGGGGCGACGGTTTCTGTTGTTGTTTGCAGTAGGTATTGCACATGGCACTTATTTATGGGAAGGCGATATACTGGGGTTCTATGGAGGTATGGGGATTTTCCTGCTGCTTTTTATGAATCGCAAAGCCAAGACGCTGCTCATTGTGGGAGCCTTGCTGCTGGGGTTATTCGGTCTGCTTGGGTTAGCTCCTGAAAGCACGAATCATTTGTCTTCAATGGAAGACAAAGTTCGCATGGAAGCTTATGTCAAGGATACGTTCACCATTTATGGAACGGGCAGCTATGAAGAAATTAAGCATCACCGAAATACCGCGGACCCACTTGGATTACATGAATACTTGATTATTACCATGATGCTGTTCGCCCCTCTTATGACAGCGCCGCTGTTTATATTCGGTATGTATGCGGCCAAGAAACAATGGTTTCGAGAGCCGGATAACGTACGTGCCGTTTATTTGAAAAGAATGCTGATTTTCCTGCCCATTGGCGTGTTGCTGAAAGCAGCGAAAGCTGTGTTTCCTGACTATGGCTGGAGCGAAATGGGCGAGATGATTGGATCGAATCTGTTATCGCTTGGCTATATTTTCGCTTTTGCGCTATGTTATGTGTCAGCTAAATCTTCCCCTTGGCTGTTGCGCTTCGAAGCGGTCGGCAAGTTGTCGCTGACGAATTATCTGCTGCAATCCGTGATAGGCACAACGATTTTCTATGGCTATGGTCTTGGCTGGTTCGGTAAAATGGGTGTGCTTGCAGGTTGCGGACTTGCTTTGATCATTTACCTCGGTCAACTTTTTTTCAGTCGGTGGTACCTGACACATTTTACATATGGACCGGTGGAACGCGTGCTCCGGATGTGGACTTATTTATCTTTCAATGGGAAGGCAACGAAGAAAGTTCAGCCCCAGAACTAACTCGAAGCCTAATTCATCTCCGTGCACAAAATTGCAGGAAACCTAGCCGCACGCTAGGTTTTTTTCATTGGCGTCCACCGCAGACTTCCTTGCTGTAGAGGTTTTCGCTCGCAAAGGGAGTCTAATGAACTATCATTTGCCGATTCGCTGATTTGGCGTGCTTTTCTCATGCCGTAAGGTTGTTTTTCAACCTTACTGGGGAGGTTCTGGCTGAACCTGCAGCCGTAACGCTGTATTTCAGCGTTAACTGCACCGATTCGCTGATTTGGCATGCTGTTCTTATGCCGTAAGGTTGTTTTTCAACCTTACGGGGTTGGTTCTGGCTGATGCCGCAGCTTTAACGCTGTATTTCAGCGTTAACTGCACCGCTTCACTGATTTGGCGTGCTTTTCTCATGCCGTAAGGTTGTTTTTCAACCTTACGGGGTTGGTTCTGGCTGATGCCGCAGCTGTAACGCTGTATTTCAGCGTTAACTGCACCGCTTCACTGATTTGGCGTGCTTTTCTCATGCCGTAAGGTTGTTTTTCAACCTTACGGGGTTGGTTCTGGCTGATGCCGCAGCTTTAACGCTGTATTTCAGCGTTAACTGCACCGATTCGCTGATTTGGCATGCTGTTCTTATGCCGTAAGGTTGTTTTTCAACCTTACGGGGTTGGATCTGGCTGATGCCGCAGCTTTAACGCTGTATTTCAGCGTTAACTGCACCGCTTCACTGATTTGGCATGCTTTTCTCATGCGGTAAGGTTGTTTTTCAACCTTACGGGGTTGGATCTGGCTGATGCCGCAGCTTTAACGCTGTATTTCAGCGTTAACTGCACGGATTCGCTGATTTGGCATGCTGTTCTTATGCCGTAAGGTTGTTTTTCAACCTTACGGGGTTGGTTCTGGCTGATGCCGCAGCTTTAACGCTGTATTTCAGCTTTAACTGCACCGCTTCACTAATTTGGCATGCTTTTCTCATGCGGTAAGGTTGTTTTTCAACCTTACGGGGTTGGATCTGGCTGAACCTGCAGGGGCTTGTTTCTCCTCAAGGTACCTTGACTAGGTAGCCTAGCCGCTTTGCTTTGGAGGTCTCCGCTCGCAAAGAACATCTAATGAACTGTCTGATACTTATAGACGAGAAAATGGCTACTTTGGAGATTTAATGAACAGAGTTGGCGCTACCAGGCACTTTATTGGCCGAATGGAGATCATTTGCTTGAAATAGAGCATCTGGAATTCTTTAGATGTTCAGAATGAGCGATTTTGATCGAATAGAGTGTATTGAGTTCGTTAGGAGGCTTTGTATTCCGCAGTTATTCCTCTTGGTATTCGGCTGATACTCCCGCTTTGTACGCCTCAAGGTACCTTGACTAACCCTGAGGGGCTTAACCTAACCACAGGCTAGGTTTTTTTATTGAATAAACGATAATATACTGTTTAAAGAGGAACCATAATGTGTAATGTCCAGTATTAATCTAACACTTCTGGAATGAAGGCAGGTGAGTGTCATGCAAATAAAAAAACACACAGACAGAGGCAATGATCTTTTCGAACTGGTTATGTATGTGGTTGCTGCCATATGCTTGGTTTCCTTTTTAATAAAAGGTGAGGCTGCCAAGGTCATGGAAGCGGCACTGATTATCGGAGTGCTGCTGTTAATAAGAATCGTGGTCAAAATTACAAAGACCCCTATGTTCGCGGCGCTAAGATTCTCGGTATTGCTATTTATTTGTATTACGATGATTCTAGCTAATGAACTGGGGTTCTATGGTGTTATTCCTTATCTGGATAAATTCGAGCATCTGTTCTCAGGTGTTATCTTATGCTTTGTTGGTTTGCTGATTTACAAGAAGGCTAATGACAGAGAAACTACTAAGACGCATAATGCCCATGTGGCTATATGGTTGAGTTTGTTTTTTTCCATAGCGATGGCAGGAGTCTGGGAGATTTATGAATTTACAACAGATCATTTATTAGGACTCAACTCGCAAAATGGCAGCTTGATCGATACGATGACGGATATCATTTGCGGAACGTCGGGGGCTATAGCAACAAGTTTATACTTGGCTGTGAAAGCCAAGTATAAGAAAATGCCGCTATTGGATGATTCGCGGAGTTAAGATAGCAACTAAGCGGCAGCGGCAGATCCAGCTGCTGATTTGTTGCGGCTGCGCTTGCGCGCGTTGGCTTTGATGCGCCAGATGAAGAGTCCAGTAATCATCAGCGCAAGCGGGGTCATCCCGAAGAAGAAGCTGATGATTCGCAGCGGTTCGCCGCCCCAAGTAGCGAAGTGGAGGCCTTTCCTCCAGCTATTATAGAAATTAATTGCCAGATTGGGGTCTGTTTTGTACAAAACGGAACCCGTGGATGCGTCCATATAAAGGGTACTATTGCTGCTGCCGTTGCCGCTAAGGCCTTCTTTTAAACCGATTTGATAAGATTGACCGGCTTTCTGAGGAAGTTGAATTTTGATGACTTTACTTTTGGGATATGTTTCTTTCACAATTTGTTCAACTTGGTCCAGTGGAAGCGCTGCGGCATCTTTGGATTTGCTTTGCAAGGCTGTTGCAGGGATTTCTTCTTTGGCTTTGAAACCTACCCAGTTCGGGATGGATTTCTCGAAGGCATTGACGGTGCCGGTTAAAGCTAACACAAGCAAGAAGGGAATGGAAATCATACCTACCGTCTTATGTAAGCTCATATTCTTGATCAATTTCCCTCGATGGAGTACGACTTTGAAGCCTGTAGCCAGTTTGCGAAGACCTGGCCACCATAAGTAAATCCCACTTACCAACATCAGCATCAGGGCAATTCCCAAGATTCCAACGAGGGAGGCTGCTGGCACTTTGCCAATCACAGAGGTAAGCAGGAAATAACGATGAAGCTGATAGATCGTAGCGAATGGTTCAAGGCGATCAGTTTGTACTTTGCCAAAAGTATCTCCTGTGCCTGGATCCGCATAGACTGTGAAGTTTTCTTTGCCATTATTCGCTTGAGTCAGATGAACGTGATAGAACGGATCATTTTTCGGATATTCAATACGGTCGGCCACAAACCCGGGATTGGCTGCATCGGCATGCTGTTTAATCACTGCCGCACTCACTTGACCAGGTGTTTGTTCATGGTTGACAGGATGCATCCAGCTCTCGACTTCAGGCTCAATCATCAGCAAGCTGCCTGTCGTACAGGTCAGGACTACAAACAGACCTAGTGTAAGGCTAAGCAAGAGATGGATGGTTAGTATGAATTTTCTCATTCTCATTACATGGTTCCCCCAATGTTCTATATGGAATAAATCCTAGGCTATTCTCTTATTTATGATAATCATTATCACTGAGAAAGAAGCAATGATAATGATAATCATTATGAGTATTGATGTCAAGGAAGTTTACATAAGAATTTGCAGCAGGGTGGAATTTGAGAAGGATGAAAGGGAATAAAAGGTTAAAAAATTCACCGAAGAGGTCAAAAAACTGCCTAGCTATCTGCTTCTTTTTCCAGCAAAATTGAATGTATCAACTAGACCGAACATAAATGTAAGCGTTTTATTCGGAGCAGGAAAGGAGTCTATAAGAACTTTTTTGAATCATTTCTTGAATCATGGATGTACACAAAAGGAGGAATTTAGTTATGGTTTTACGGTCAGATGTGAAACGCCCACTATCCGTTGTACTAATTATGCTGCTGCTAAGTCTGATGATCGCTTGGCTGCCAAGTCGCGCCAGTGCTGCGGGCACGAGCTACTATGTTGATTCTATCAACGGAAGCGACAGCAACAGCGGAACAAGCACGAGTGCGGCTTGGCAAAGCTTAGCAAAAATTAACAGCACGACGTTTCAACCGGGCGATCAAGTATTATTTAAGGCGGGGGGGATCTGGAACGGCCAATTGTGGCCAAAAGGTTCCGGTTCAGCAGGGCAGCCTATTGTCATTAATCAATATGGCACAGGCAGCAAGCCGATTATCAATGGGGGCGGTTCGACCTTCGCGCAAACCATTGCAAACTCCACGACGGCTTATAATACAGGCACTGTTTTTTTGCGCAACCAGCAATATTGGGAAATTAACAATTTGGAAGTGACCAACTACAATCCATCCGTGGATAATAGTTCGAATGCGAATGCGCTTTATGCAGGGATCTTCTTCGTCATTGACGCGAATGAAAGCGATCAGGTTTACAATCATATTTATATCCAAAATTGTTACATTCACGATGTCAATGGCTACAAAAATGCTGGAGCAAAGGAAAATGGAGGCATCATCGGTACGATCGTGGGTACATATACGACATCACAAGCTACGATTTCCCGGTTCAACGACGTACATATTGTAGGCAATACGATACGCAAAGTAGATCGTGTAGCCATTCGCGCAGCCGCGCACAAAACGTACACGAACGATAATTCGTTCGGAACTACGGCAACGTCTACGTATGGCGCTTGGAATACGAATTTTTACATTGCCAATAACACGATGACGGACATTGGCGGAGACGGCATTATTTTGCGGGATACCGACGCTGCGGTTGTAGAGTACAACGTGGCAACGAGCTTCGGAACGAGAATTGCCTCCTCCAATGCAATCGCCGCTATTTGGCTGGCGGTGGCCAAAAATTCCGTTTTACAGTATAACGAAGCCTACGGCGGACCTATCTCGAATCAAGATGGATGCGCTTACGATTTTGATTACTATTTGGAAAATACGACGTACCAATACAATTACAGCCATGATAATCCGATGGGCTTCATGCTTTTAATGGGCGGCAACAAAAACGATGTGATGAGGTATAACGTCAGCCAAAATGACGGACTTATTTTCAGACATTTTGCTTCAAATGAAACGAATCCCGCCTATATGTATAACAATGTCTTTTACTACGATGGGCAATCCAATAAAATTAGCGCGGATACGACGGTGAAAACAGGATATACCTTTTATAATAATATTTTCTATAATGCAAGTGAAACGAATACGACGAACTGGAACAGCAATCTTGGCGTGAATACGTTCAGCAACAATCTGTTCTACGAAGCGAGCGGGACGCATTCGGCGAGCGAGCCTGCGGATGCCTATAAACTGACGGTTGATCCTAAATTCCAGAATCCAGGCGGTGCCGGTATTGGTTTGGCAACGGCTGCAGCTTACCAATTGCAGACCGGATCTCCGGCTATTGCGGCAGGCAAGCTTGTAGCGAATAACGGCGGCAAGGATTACTTTGGCAATCCAGTTTCAAGCACGCTTGCACCAAGTATGGGCATCTATGAAGGAACGGGCGTTGCAGGAGTTAATCCAACTGCATTCACAGCAGTGGACGACTCATTCGCCAGGGACGGCAGCTATGCGGGCACGAACCAAGCGGGTACGTCAGCGGCCACGGTTGAGGTGAAGGCCGATGCTTCTTCCTATGCGCGGGAAGGTTATTTTAAATTTAATTTTAGCGCGTATTCAGGTACGATTGGCAATGCGGTCATTACCCTGACGCCGACAGCTGCCGGCGCTGCAGGCATTCAGAATAGAGTGGAGTTGGTCGCTAACAACACGTGGACCGAGGGTGCTCTTACTTGGAATAACAAACCAACATCAACGACGGTACTAGGCAATTATACGATTACGGCAGGAACGCCGATCCAAATCAATGTTACCTCACAAGTGCAAGCTGCAATGGCAAGCGGGAAAAAAATCTCCATTCGCGTGTATAACACGAACGCTGCGGCAAGCACGAATTTGGTCTCTTACGCTTCAAGTGAGAACAGCAATGCGGCCTTGCGTCCGACTCTGAACATCACGCCTTAAATTACAGGGTCGAAGTTCAGATCATTCGAACAAGGGTGTGCTCTTGACCGGCATGCCCTTGTTTGTCCATAGAAAGCTGGTGATTGTGTGAAAGTGAAGAAGCTAATCGTGCTGGTGACAAGTATCGTTCTGATTATTGGGGTTGGGGGTGCTGCCTTAGGCTATACGAGCAATAGCATGCAGGACGAAACCGTAGTTGCCCAAATCAATGGCATTCCCCTTGAAGCCCGCGAGTTTAAGCTTGTTAGGCAAGAGCTGAGAAGTACAACGCCTCCAGAGAAACTGCAGGAACAGACACTTCAAATGCTGGCTGCGATCAAAGTGGAACAAAGCTGGGCCAAAGAGAAAGGGCTGGTAGATGATTTGAGCTATCGGCAGGTGTTGAAGCGCTGGAACGCAGAGAATGCGCGCAGAAAACAAGCGGTTCAGGAAAAGAAACCGATTTATGGACCGATGCAATACGATGAACGCGGTTTTTATGAATATGAACTGTCTAATCTGCGAATTCGCTTGAAGGAGGCTTTGTCCAAGGATGAGTTTAAGCTATCTGAGGAAGCGTTGAAACAGAAATATGAGGAGATCAAGGAGCAGCAGTTTAAGAAGCCTGACGCTATCCGTATCCAGAAGATTGCGATATCAGATCAGGGGGGGCAAGGAAAGTCCCAAATGGCCCCGGTAATGGACAAACTGGCGAAGGGGGAAAGTTTCGCTGAGCTGGCCAGAAACTTGGCGGGGGAAGGAGGCGGCTGGGAACTAACCCTTGATGCGAGCAATCAAAAACAGGCATCAGAGGCAGCGCCTATTTTGTTGGAACATGCACTGAAGCTCTCGCAGGGACAACAAAGTCCGGTTTTCGAAGAAAATGGCGCAACCTTTGTGATAAAATGCGTGCAGCGCACCGACAACGGATTCGAGCCGTTTGATCAAGTGAAGCGACTGGTCCAGTCCTTTTATGTAGAAGAGTCGTATAGGCAAGAGATGGAACGAAAACTGCAATCGGCAGCAACGGAAGTGGTGAAGGCGCTCATTCCCGAATAACATAGCCTTGCTCAAGCGTCGTCTCTGTGAAACCAGCCAGATGGCGAGCTGAATAGTCGATGGGGTTGTCTTGACCTATGAAGATCATATTAGTTACGTCTCTGCCTCCATCGGCGCGCAGCAAGAACACTTTGGTATAGGCAAAAGCTTCGCGAAGCGTCGTATGAATGGCTTGTATGTACCGGTCTTGAATCCCTATGCCGAACAAGTTCATGATGAGGGCTCCACCGGGGTGAAGCTTGTCAAGGGCAACCTGGAAGAACTCTAATGAGGTCAGATGACGCGGCGTGCCACTGGAAGTGAAGGCATCCACAATGATGCAATCATACGTGCCTGGATGTTCACTGGCAAGCAAGTCGCGACCATCGCCAACCCGCACGTTGTCCCGGCTATAGCCGAAGAAACGCCTGCTTAATTCCACGACTTTCTCATCAAGCTCCGCGATCACAAATCGCTTGTCCGAGAAATGGCTTGCGATGGTCCCAATGCCATGTCCAATGACAAAAACATCCTCGAAAGAGGGATGATTGACTTCCATCAGGTGAATAATAGCCCTTGGATATTCAAATAGAATGCGCGCTGGATTCGTTACATCGATTGCCCCTTGAATGGCCTCATTGGAAAATTGCAGGACGCGAAAGTGCCCTTTGTCCCCATAAAGCTCGGAGGTCTCATACACAGAAATGACATGGTTGTTACTGATTTCTCTAGCCAATAGTTGCAAGTTGATGATCTCCCGTTGTGAATGTTGTTTCTCAAGTATAGTCAATTAGGCTCGTAATTTCTATGAGAACGGATGTAATGAGGCGTGCAGTCTTGGAGCAAGGGCAGATAGAGATTTATTAGTCCGCAAACATAAGAAATGACCCGCTAAGGCTATTGGCCTAAGTTTGGGTCATTTTTTGTCGGATTTGCAATTAATTTATACAGAATTAAGTGGATATAAGTCCCATTTTCAGCTACACTGAAGAATGAAAATGACCGAATATCAAGCAAAATTGGGGTGGCAATATGGCTAAGAAAGGTTTATCGATCGGCAAGAAAGCAGCACCGTTTCGACTAGATTCTACACAAGGCATGAAAGGCCTGGAAGATTTCAAGGGCAAACCGCTGGTGATCATTTTCTTGCGCGGAACCTGGTGTCACAACTGTCAGAAACAGATGCCGGAGTTAAATGACTATTATCAACGCTTTTTGGATAAAGGCGTTAATCTCATTGCGATTGCAGGGCAAAAGCTAATCAATATTAAACCTTACGTGGATGCCAATCGCATCAAATTTCCGATCCTGTCTGATGAAACCAGAGAAGTCATTAAATCCTATGAAGTGTTCACGCCGATCAAATGGGATTCCTTCCGTATTGCCATTCCAAGTACGTATATTATTGATGAAAACCAAATGATCCGCTATTCCTATATTGGTGAGAATCAAGCTGACCGTCCATCGGCAAAGGAAATATTGGAAGTGATCGACACCCTTGCGATCGTCTCTCAGGAAGATGCATCGATTCAAGAGGAGCTTCCAGTTTTTCTAGCGAATATGAAGTCCACGCTTGAGCACGTGAATACGTCTGCAGGCTATGTAACGAAAAGCATCGAAGGCAATCTTCATAATATTGAGGGATTAAAGGGAGCTTCTCAGCGAAATTTCGAACACTTGGAAGGCGCAGTCGATAATTATCAAAAGAAATCTGGCGAGTTAACGGAATTCAGCCAGCAGTTGAACACGACGTCTCATGAATTCACTGATATTCAGCAAATGAATGAGCAGTTGAGTCTTAATATTCAAACGACTCGCGGATTGATGGATGAACTCATCAGCATGACGAATGTCGTCAACGAGATGAGCTCGGTGATTTCCCAAATTTCCCGGCAAACGAAAATTCTTGCCTTGAATGCGTCGATTGAAGCAGCCCGCGCAGGTGAGCATGGCAAAGGCTTCGCCGTAGTTGCGCAAGAAGTGAGCAAGCTGGCGCATGGCACGGAAGAGTCAGCGGGTAACATTACGGCGCAGCTGCAAGCGATTGATGAGAAAATCAATCAAAGCTTCTCATCGTTTGCCACATTTGAGGATACCATGAATACGGTAAGAGAACGGATTTCCGATAATTCGTCGCAGATTCTGGCCATTTCTGAGGGCATTAAGAGCATCGCAGATGACTCTCTGCTGTTAGGCGATGCGCTGAACCAGATCAAGGAGAGCCAGCATGACGCGCAGATTGATTTGAGTAAAATTCAAGAAGTGGAAACGGCGATTAATTCCGAAGTGAATGATATTCTGCATGATATGCACTATCATGTGGATCAGTTGAATGCTTTGGATGAGAGAGCTAGAAAGAAGAAATAAACATAGCACACTCAGTTAAATGAGGCTGTCCTTAAGGTTGCGAACCTTGGGGGCAGTCTCTTGTGCTTCTCGCAGGAATGTAAAGGCTAACTGGCAGGGAATATGGTAATATGAAGAGGCTTGCCTTTGAGAATAAAGTCATAGCACAACGAAGGAAAATAAGGATATGCTGGAGAAGCGTCAAACATCATAGGAATGGAGCGCTGCTTGATGCGTTTTAAAGATGTATTTTCAATAATCGGACCTTCCATGATAGGTCCTTCCAGTTCTCATACGGCAGGTGCAGTTCGCTTGGGACGCGTTGCTCGTCAGCTGTTAGGCGAGCTGCCGTCCAAAGCTGAAATTACGTTATATGGTTCTTTCGCTGATACATATAAAGGGCATGGTACCGACTTGGCGCTCATTGGGGGACTGCTGGATTTCGAAACCGATGATCCGCGCATTCCAACGGCTGCGGAAGAGGCGGAGTCGCTGGGTGTCGAGATTGCCTTCCGTACGAGCAAGGATAAAGCAGACCACCCTAATACCGTTCGATTCCGGATATCCTCGGCAGGCGCAGAAGTGGTGATGACGGGCGCGTCGATCGGAGGCGGCAATGTGGAGATTGTGAACGTCAATGATTTTGATGTGAAGTTTACTGCGGTTTACCCGACACTCGTCATTTCCCATCATGATCGGCCTGGGATGATTGCAGACATCACCACCTTGCTGGGGCGTAACCAGATTAATATCGGATTCATGGATTTAGACCGCAAAGGCCGCGATCGTGAGGCCATGACTGTCATAGAAACGGATGCAGCCCTGTCAGATACGCTAGTTCAAGAGCTGCTGCAATTAAGCATGATCACTACTATTCGCAAAGTGGATCTCGCAGAAAGAGGCGATTAAATGAGGTTCCGTACCTTGAAGCAGCTAGCTGAGCTATGTAACGCAGAAGGAAAAACGATTGCCGAAATCATGCTGGCCGATCAAAGCCAGGAATCAGGCAAATCGGCGGACTATGTATTTGAGAAAATGCGGGCTTACTATCAGATTATGAAAGACGCTGTGACCAAAGGGCTCACGGAAGATACGACATCCCGAAGCGGACTAACGGGGAAGGATGCGCAGCGTGTGGCCAGCTATTTAACCACCACGGAAGCATCGTTGGGAGAAGAAGCTTGCAAAGCCATGGCATATGCGCTGGCCGTATCCGAAGTGAACGCTTCGATGGGGCGCATTATTGCTACGCCAACGGCCGGTTCATGCGGGATTATTCCGGGCGTATTCATCAGCAGTCAGCAGCGATTCGGTTGGGATGACGATCATATGGTGAACGGCTTGTTAAGCGCGGGCGCTATCGGCTACGTCATTGCCAATAATTCCTTTGTATCAGGGGCCGAAGGCGGCTGCCAAGCTGAGGTCGGTTCTGCCATTGGCATGGCAGCGGGAGCACTCGTGGAGCTGCGCGGCGGCACGCCGGAGCAAGCGATGCATGCGGTTGGACTGGCGCTCAAGAACACACTGGGCCTCATCTGCGACCCGGTCGGCGGGTTGGTTGAGATTCCTTGCATCGTGCGCAACGGATTCGGGGCGGTGAATGCGATGGCTGCGGCCGATATGGCTTTGGCCGGCGTTAGATCGGTCATCCCATCGGACGAAGTCGTCCAAGTGATGTACGAAGTGGGCACGGCGATGCCGGAGAAGCACCGGGAGACCGCGAAGGGCGGCCTTGCGCAGACGCCAACCGGTCAACAGATTATGAAGGAGCTTAATCTGGGGAAGAAGCGATAAAGAGTCTGCCATTCGGGGTGATCGCTGAGTTACCCGGACTGCCTCGCGCGGAGGGAGGGAACTACAGGGCGCTATTCTAGCAAGAAGTGTCCTTATCGCGAGGTTGAGGGAACTACAGTTCGCTATTTTGCTGTTTCATGGGAAATTCAGCTCTTTTCGTGGAAATAAGACCCTGTAGTTCCGCTATGACCCTCGTATCCCAACTATTTGTCTAAATAGCGTCCTCAAGTTCCCTTAATCGGTTTTGTCGCTAAGAAGAGGCTCATCTCTCAGGGCGGCAAAGCCGTTTTTCGTGTTAGTTTTCCGAAAAATTGGCATCCTAAACGTATCACATGTGAAGGAGCGTTTAGATGCCAAAAATAATGATTTGTTTAGGGTTATCCTGCCTACTCGCGATTGTTGCCGGATGCTCACATCCGTCAAGAGTTCATCAGCAAAGCGTGCAAGAGCCAGCCAAACTTACAACAGAACGTCAAACCGACAATAGAATGTCCAATTGGAATCTAACAATTAAGGATGCTGAACTTTATACGGGCGATTTGGGGATCGGCCTGCCGGCTAAGGCCCCTCAGACTAAAAGCCAGGAGGTCGGAGGCCAGCCTTCATCAATTACATCCAATAGTGCGACAATGATGCAGGTGTTTCCGGATACTTCCGTTGTCCCCAAATCCGGAGGCATAGTGGAGAACGTGATCGATACGGCGATGACTTATTTGGGAACAGCGTATGAGTATGGTTCGAATCGGGCTGATCCAAGCACGTTTGATTGTTCGGACTTCACGCACTGGGCATATCTATATGCGCTTGGCATGGATTTACCGACAGATTCAAGAGGCCAAGCGGCTTATGTAGAAACCTTTTCCGGGCGAAAGTATACGGATGTTCAACTTGCACAGCGGGGGGATTTATTGTTTTTTATAAGCTACAGAGGTAATACTGCCGCTGATTATGCAGGCTTAGATGCCTCGCAGAAAGTCATTACCCATACAGGTATTTATTTGGGGGATGGTAAAATCATTCATACGGCTTCGCAGAAAACAGGCGGGGTACGGATTGATCAGATTTTTGACAATCATCTGCAATACCGCTTTGTTGTCGGTGGAAGCGTACTGGAATAGCCGAACAAATGGAGGCTGACTCACAGGGTTGTATACCTAGCGAGCAGCCTTTTTTATTTGCTTGTTTATTATTACATCAAGCTTAATTCGGGTTATAATCGGTACATAGCAGAAGATTTAGGCGTGTGAAAAGGAGTGGCTGAAGTGACAATAACGACAATGCGCGATGAACCAAATGGTGTTTTTCCAGCTGTATGCTCGCTGGATTGTCCGGATCAATGCGGCTTGCTGCTTCACAAAGAAGCAGGGAAGATCGTTAAAATAGAGGGTGATCCCGATCACCCGGTTACCAAAGGGGCTATTTGCAACAAAGTTCGTCATATGGCAGCAAGAATTTATGATGATAAGAGACTGCAATATCCGATGAAACGGATAGGTCCCAAAGGGGAAGGCAGTCAATTTGAGCGAATTACGTGGGAAGAGGCGCTGGAGACGATTACGAGCCGCTGGAAGGGCTTAATTGCGGACAAAGGGCCTGAGTCCATAATGCCTTACAGCTTTTATGGCAATATGGGCCGTATCGGGACCGAAGGGATGGATCGCCGTTTCTTCAACCGAATGGGGGCGAGTCGGCTGCTGTATGCCATTTGTGAATCTGCCGGATCGGAAGGCTACAAGTATACGATGGGCGGCAGCTTCGGAACAGATCCGCAGGAGACGGTTCACGCTAAACTGATCATCATGTGGGGCATCAATGCGGTCAGCACGAACATGCATCAGGTCATGCTGGCTGAGCAAGCACGCAAAAATGGCGCCAAAATCATCGTGATCGACGCTCACAAAAACCAAACAGGCCGCTGGGCGGACTGGTTTATTCCCGTCTTGCCTGGGACTGATGCCTTGCTCGCGCTAGGGATTATGCATATTTTATTCGCTGAAAATAAAGTCGATGAAGCGTTTCTGCAGCAGTATACGATTGGGCATGAAGAGCTCAGGGAGCATGTGAAGTCCTATAATCCTTCCATGGTTTCAGCGGAGACAGGTGTACCTGTCCCCGATCTTTATCAGTTGGCCCGCATGTACGGGGACACATCGCCTTCTTTTATTCGAATCGGCAATGGGATTCAGCACCATGACAATGGCGGTATGTGTGTGCGCACGATCGCTTGTTTGCCGGCGTTAACAGGCGAGTGGCTGCATCAAGGCGGCGGGGCAATCAAAGGAAACGGGGGATATTTGGAACACAATATTCCTGCCTTGCAGCGACCTGATCTGCGTAAAGAACCCGCGCGGCAAATTAATATGAATCTGCTCGGAAGCGCCCTATTGGAACTGGATACGCCGATCTATTCGCTCTATGTGTACAATTCCAATCCGGCGTTGGTGGCACCCCATGCCAACAAAGTGAGGGAAGGTCTGAAGCGGGAAGATTTGTTCACGGTTGTACACGACCTCTTTCTAACCGAAACGGCGAAGTATGCAGATATTGTCCTTCCAGCGACATCATCCTTCGAGAATACGGATTTTTATCGTTCTTATTGGCATCGATATGTGCACTTGCAGCTCCCTGTAATCGCGCCTTATGGCGAAAGCAAAGCGAATGTTGATGTGTTTCGCTTGTTGGCCGCGGGCATGGGCTACGAAGAAGAAGCGCTGCAGGACACAGATGAAGAGCTTGTGCGACAAGCGTTGGATCATCCGGGCAATCCTGCTCTGGCGAAAATCACCTACGAGTCCTTGCTGGACCAAAGGTTTCTGAAAGCAGAGGTCAAGCCACTTTTTCCCGGTGAACTCAAGACACCAAGCGGGAAAATCGAGCTGTATTCGCAGGAAATGGCAGCCAAGGGCTTCCCGCCGCTGCCGACGTATACGCCACTTGTGGATGAAGGCGAGGATCTGCCGTTTCTGTTCATTCCAGCGCCGAATCATAACTTCCTAAACTCCACATTTGCCCACAATGAGAAGCATAAGCGCATGGAAAAAGCGCCAAAGCTGCATATGAATGAAGCCGATGCGGCCTCCCTGGGACTGGTGAGCGGTGATTATGCGCGTGTCTGGAATCACCGCGGCGAGTGCGAATTGCTGGTAGCCGCGGGTACGGATGTCCTGCCGGGCGTCGTTGTCAGCCAAGGACTCTGGGCGGATGTGCCAGGGAACAAAGCGCTGGTTAACGCGCTTACACCGGATCGTGTGGCGGATATGGGCGGCGGTGCAACCTTTTTCTCCGGACGTGTCCGTATCGAGAAAAGCAAACTGAATTAAACCTTTGGGCTGGCTGCCGCACTCGGTCTTTCAGAACTTGAGGGCGAATAGAATTATTGAATGCTAGAATAGAAAAGATTAATTAGACGTCATGTCCTGAACATGATAGATTAGTAAAAACAAAATTAACCAATAAATCCGATATGTATTGTCAGAATTTAATTTAAATACTGTCAAATAACGTCGACTGAATACTCAGAGATATAGAAATCCGCTAAGGAGATCTATGTCTTTTTTTATTATCAGTGTGCAAAAGGGGAGGTGAATTAAAATGCGCGCTTATATGACTAAACGTATGCTGTTTGCCATTCCCACTTTGCTGGGGGCTACGGTGCTTATTTTTTTTATTTTTGCTTTGACACCGGGTGATTTCGTGGACAGCGATGTTTCCTTGCCGGTTGATCGCGCAGCGGAGTTAAAGGCGATTTATGGGTTGGATCAGCCTATTATCCAAAGATACTGGCATTGGATGGTGAATGCGCTGCAAGGGAATTTGGGTTACTCGCTTAAATATCAAATGCCTGTTGTTTCGCTTTTGAAGACTTATATGCTGAATTCCCTCGTCATTTCCGGCGCTTCGCTCCTGCTGACGTGGGTGCTGTCCATCGGGCTGGGTGTCCTGTCTGCGGTTCGGCGCTATTCTTGGTATGACGGCGTGCTGACATTGCTCGTGTTTGCCACTATGTCATTTCCTACGTTTTTTCTCGGTTTGCTGCTGATCAAATATTTTGCGGTAGATCTGGGCTGGCTTCCTGTCAGCGGCATGCAGACAACGAACTCCAATGCCATCGGCTGGGCGCGCTTGTGGGATGTATCGAAACATGCGTTTCTCCCCGTTGCCGTGTTGACCATTGCCAGCATCGGCTCGGTAACACGCATTGTGCGGGCAGATGTGATCAACGTGATTAAGCAGGATTTCATCCGCATGGCTCGTGCCAAGGGGCTTAAAGAGAAGACGGTTGTCTACAAGCATGCATTGCGCAACGCCATTTTGCCGGCAATCACCTTGCTGGGTTTGGAAATTCCCTTTTTATTCTCAGGAGCGATTATTACGGAGCAAATTTTTACGTGGCCAGGCATCGGATTCGTCCATATGCAGGCGATCTCTGTCCGGGACTACCCGCTGTTGATGGGTTTTACCTTGTTTGTGACGGTGGTGACCGTCGCTGGCAATCTAATGGCTGAATGGCTGTATGCGGTTGCTGATCCCCGAATTCGATTAAAGTAAAGGAGCGCTCCAATGTCAATCGACAGGAATCACCTCACAATTTCACCTCTGCTGCCTAAGAAAGCGATTGTCCGTTCCTCACCATGGCGGCAGTCGATAAAGCGTTTAAGAAAAAATAAGCTTGCTGTCTCGGGGCTTTTCATTCTACTAGTTACCATCTTGCTTTGTTTGGCTGGACCGTTGTTCGCTAGCAGCACAGCCAATCGGGTAACGGCTTCGCTGATCAATAAGCCGCCTTCTCTAGCCCATTGGCTGGGTACGGACAACGTCGGCCGCGATGTGTTCGTGAGGCTGCTCCAGGGCGGACGCATCTCGATCATGGTCGGTGTTCTTTCCATGCTGTCAACGATTCTGGTCGGCACCGTCATTGGCCTTCTAGCCGGTTTCTACGGCGGTTGGGTCGATCAACTGATTACCCGGTTGGCAGACGTGTTCCTTGCACTTCCTGGGATTCCCATCCTGATTATTTTTGGGGCGATTTTCTCGGATTTGAAGGTCCCGGCCGGTTTGCGCATTTATTTCATCATCCTGCTGATCAGTCTGATGGCTTGGCCGACGCTGGCGCTGCTGATCAGGGGGCAGATCCTCTCCTTCAAGGAGCGGGCCTTCATGCTTGCAACAGAGACCCTTGGCTTGCGGAACCGCAGGAAACTGTATCATTTGGTGCTGAATGTGACTCCGACCATCGTTGTTATTGCGACATTGACGGTCGCCAAAGCGATTCTGAGCGAAACGGTGCTCAGCTTCCTTGGACTAGGTGTCATCCCACCTACGCCATCCTGGGGAAATATGCTGACATCAGCCAACTCGCTGATTGATTTCCGTTTGCGACCCTGGTTGTGGATTCCGCCCGGAGCGGCTATTTTCATAACCGTACTGTCGATTAATTTCTTGGGCGAAGGCTTGCGAGATATATTGGACCCCAAGTTGAAGGGAAGGTGAGCCAGGTGGCCAATGTTGTGGCGGAACTGAAAGATCTGCATACATATTTTCATACGGAGGAAGGCGTAGTCAAATCAGTGAACGGTGTCAGCTTACTTATTCATGAAGGGCAGACGGTGGCCATTGTGGGCGAGTCAGGGTGCGGTAAGAGCGTTACGGCGCTATCGATCATGGGGTTGATAGATGAGCCGGCAGGCCAAATTGTCAGCGGCGAGATCTTGTTCGGCGGCCGTAATCTGGTCAAAGCAGGACGCAAAGAGCTGGAGCGGATTCGCGGCAAAGAGATTGCGATGATTTTTCAAGAGCCGATGTCGGCACTTAATCCGGTGCTGTCGATTGGAGATCAAGTCTCCGAAGCGCTGATTGAGCATCTGCATCTTTCGAAGAAAGCAGCATGGCAGAAAGCGGAGGAATTAATTGCGCTCGTAGGCATCCCAAGAGCGAAGGAGATTCTCAAAGCTTACCCGCATGAACTGAGCGGAGGCATGCTGCAGCGCGTGGTTATCGCGATTGCGGTTAGCTGCAACCCTCGGCTGCTGATTGCGGATGAACCTACAACGGCGCTGGATGTGACGATTCAGGCGCAAATTCTTGATCTGCTGATGGAGATGAAGAGGCAGCTTGACATGTCCATTCTGCTCATTACGCATGATTTGGGCGTTGTTGCGGAAGTCGCTGATTATGTTGTCGTCATGTATGGAGGCAAAGTAATCGAGCAAGCTTCGGTGCTTTCTTTATTTGCAAATCCCCAGCATCCCTATACGATAAGTTTATTAAAAGCCAAGCCTGATCTCGGCCAGCGCAAAAAAAGGCTGTATGCCATTCCGGGCCAAGTGCCGAATCCGCTTCATCTGGGCAAAGCCTGCCATTTCATGGACCGCTGCGCATACAGGAAGGACATTTGCCGGGAAGGCCAGCCGGAGCTCCAAGAGATCGGGCCCGATCATTTGGCCGCATGCTGGCTGTACGAGGAGGAAAAAACTGATGTCAGAACCGCTCGTTCAGGTTAGCCAGCTTAAGAAATATTTTCCCGTCAGGAGCAACCTGTTCGGCAAAAAGACCGGCGATGTGAAGGCTGTCGACGGCGTCGATTTCACCATCCGCAGAGGCGAAACGTTCGGACTGGTGGGAGAATCCGGCAGTGGTAAAAGCACGATCGGCCGCATGCTGCTCAGACTGGGCGAGAAGAGCGAAGGCGAAATTCTTTACAAAGGCATTGATTTGTATGCCCTGACGCGAGAAGAACTGCGAAAGATGCGGCCGCAGATGCAAATGGTGTTCCAGGACCCGTATTCCTCGCTCAATCCCCGAATTCGCATCGGGGAAGCGATTGGGGAAGCCCTGATCGAACACGGCTTCGTCGGCAAGGGGGAGGTCCGGGAGCGTGTGCTTGAAGTGCTTCATCTATGCGGGCTTGCCGCCCATCATATCGATCGCTTCCCGCATGAATTCTCCGGTGGCCAGCGCCAGCGTATCGGCATCGCCCGGGCGATTGCGCTCGATCCCGATTTTATTGTGGCTGACGAGCCGGTATCGGCGCTGGACGTGTCGATTCAGGCGCAAATTATTAATCTGCTGCATGATTTGCAAGAATCGAGACAGTTGACTTATTTATTCATCTCTCATGATTTAAGCGTTGTGGAGCATCTCTGTTCAACGGTTGGCGTTCTGTATTTAGGCTCATTCGTAGAAGTCGCTTCGAGAGATGAACTGTTTGATCACCCGCAGCATCCCTATACGCGCGCTTTGTTGTCGGCAGTTCCGATAGCGGACCCGACGTTCAAGCGCGAGAAAATCATTCTGAAGGGTGATATCCCAAGCCCACTTGATCCGCCCAGCGGCTGTAAGTTCCATACGCGCTGCCCGCTTGCGCAAGAAGTTTGCCAGGCGGAGCGGCCAGCCCTTCGCGATCTAGGAGCCGGACATTTGGTTGCTTGCCACTTGGTCTGAGGATTCATCATTATACCTATACAATGGAGGTTTATTCATGGCGAAATCTATATTCAGATCTTTATCCGTTATTCTGCTTGCGACGGTCGTGACGGCCTGCGCCAGCAATGCTGAACCTTCGGGCACAAGCAATTCCGCCACGGGCGGAGCGCCGGCAGCTATTAACTCTAATATCAAGGACGGCACTATTCCTGCTTCCGATAAGTCCAAGAATCCGAAGGCAGCGCTGAGCCGCACAGATACGTTTATCGTAGGGCTTACTTCCGCCCCGGACGGCAAGTATAATCCGCTTCTCGGCGCATACTGGAATCAGAACGTCAATGAATTGGTGTTTTCCTCGCTCGTTGCGATAGATAAAGCTGGCCTTCCGGTACCCGCACTGGCTGATAAATGGGAAATATCAAACGACGGTTTGCAGTACACGTTTCATCTGCGGCCTGATTTGAAATTCAGCGATGGTTCGCCGCTTACCGCAGAAGACGCCGCCTTCTCCCTAACGGTGCTGCACGATCCGACCTATGACGGACCAACGGACATTACGCAAGCCTACATCAAAGGCGGAACCGAGTACAAGAAAGGGGCGGCGACGTCCATCGAAGGAATTAAGGTTATAGATCCGCTCACGCTGCAGGTTCAGACCACACAATCCAGCGCGCTGGCTTTGAGGCTGATCGGCGGCTACGTCATTCCCAAAGCTTATTACGGACCCAAGTACAAGAAGGGCGACCTGTTGGCGTTCAAAGAATTGAATGCCAAACCGCTCGGCGCAGGACTGTACACATTTGACAAAGAGGTCAAAGGGCAGGAGATCCGTCTGGTTGCCAATCAGCTGTACTATAAAGGCAAACCGCAAATTCAGAATTGGATCTATAAAATTGTCAATGAAGCAACGGCTTTGCAAAATTTGGCCGCAGGCGAAATTGATTATATTGCATTTACGACCTCGAATACAGATATTGCCGACCAACTCAAACTGCTTAGTTTTGTGGATGTCAATACCTATACAACGAACCAGTTCGCCTACCTTGATTTCAATACCAAGAGCCCAGTTCTGCAGGATAAAAACGTTCGCATTGCTTTGCAATACGGTCTGGATCGCCAGAAATTCGTAGACATTCTGTATCAAGGCTATGGGGAAGTGGGCAACCATCCGGTCGCACCGACTTCTTGGGCGTATCCCAAGGATGTGAAGGGCGCAGCGTTCGACGCGAAGAAAGCGAAGGAACTGCTGGATCAAGCCGGCTGGAAAGTCGGTGCAGGCGGTATTCGCGAGAAAGACGGCAAGAAATTAACGGTCCGTTACTTGAGCCGAGATAGTAATTTCGATAAGGTGCTGATCCCTATTCTCAAAGAAAATTACACGGATATCGGCGTTGACGTGCAATTCGAGACGCTCGATTATAATGCCGTAGTAGCGAAGCGGAATAAAGGGGAATTCGAGCTTGCCTACTTCTTTTACTCGACGAACGATCCCTACGATCAATTAAGAACATATTACAGCAAGAGCCCCGAGGTTCCGGAGGCCAGGAAGTACACGAATGAAAAGGTCGATCAATTGATTGTTCAAAGCACGAGCATTCTCGATCAAAACAAGCGGCTTCCGCTGCTGAAGGATCTATATCAGGAGTTGACCAATGACCCGCCAACGTTTATTTTGGCTTATTACAAAGTATTGTCGGCAACGAATTCGCGGATCAAAGGCATCGTCCCGAATACTTATCAAGGTATCGTCAACCAAATCGACTCCTTGAACTACAAGATTGACAAATAAGCCTGTGAAAAAGAATGGAAAGGCGGGCGAGCCGCAATGAGCCACCAGCATAAGCAGATGATTCTTAACTTCTTTTTAAACAATACAGGCGTCCATGAAATGGGCTGGAAACACCCGGAGGCGCAGCCGGAGCGGGTGTCGGATCTCTCGCACTATATTGAGCTTGTGCAAATTGCCGAGGCAGCGAAATTCCACGCTGTTTTCCTCGCTGACAACTTGTCGCTCGGCCCGCTGGTCGCCACCAACGGTTTGAGCACAGGCTTCGAGCCTGTGACTTTGCTGGCGGCTCTGGCTGCGGTCACAAGCCGGATCGGATTGATCGCGACGGTATCTTCCACGTACACGGAACCTTTCAATACAGCCCGTTTGTTTGCCTCGCTCGATCATCTCAGCGGCGGTCGCGCTGGCTGGAATGTCGTCACATCCGCCAACAGTCTGAGCACGCAGTTAAATTTCCAACAGGAAGAGTCGATTACACATGAAGTGTATTACAATCGTGCCGAAGAGTTCGTCCAGCTGGCCAAAAAGTTCTGGGATAGCTGGGAAGATGATGCGCTAGTGCTGGATCGTGAGAAGGGGATTTACGCGGATCACGACAAAATCCATACCTTCGATCATCACGGGCCCTATTATGATGCCAAGGGACCGCTGAATCTGCCCCGATCGCCGCAAGGCTATCCTGTGCTTGTGCAAGCCGGAGCTTCGGAGACGGGCAAGAACTTTGCCGCTAGAACCGCGGAAGTGGTTTATACGATGCAGCCGGCCTGGGAAACGGCGCAAGCTTTCTACCGGGATATCAAGTCCCGCGTGGAGAAGTTTGGCCGAAACCCGGACGAATTGAAAATCATTCCCGGTATTTGCCCGGTTATTGGCGAGACGGAAGAGGAAGCCAAAGAGAAGGCTGCGAAGATTCATAAGCTGCTCGATGTGCGCGTGGGGGTGAAGCGGATCTCCTTGGCTATTGACTATGATTTGTCGGCATTTCCGCTGGATGAACCTGTGCCGGATTTATCGGGTATCCCCAATCAGAAAACGTATTCCAAGCTGATTCAGACCATTGCCCGCAACGAGCAGCTAACGATCAGGCAGTTGGTGCATCGAGTTGCCAGCGGCAACGGCCACCTGACGTTTGTTGGGACACCGGTGCAAATCGCTGATGAATTGGAGGCGTGGTTTCTGAAAGCCGCTGACGGCTTCGCCATCAGACCCCAACTTTTACCAGGGGGATTGGCGGATTTTGCGAAATGGGTAGTTCCGGAACTGCAGCGCAGAGGCTTATTTCACAAGGAGTACACCGGACGAACGCTGCGTGAGAATTTGGGCCTTCAGCGGCCGGTTAATTCATTCATCAAACAGTTTAGCGGGTAGTTCGAAGGAGGGATTCCGTGTGGGAAACAGAAATAAATTGTGTGACAATATACTCGATCTCATTGGTCTTACGCCGCTCGTGCGGATTAACAAGCTGGTCGGGGAAGCGGATGCCGAGGTGTACGTCAAGCTCGAATCGTTCAATCCCGCTGGGAGTGTCAAGGATCGCACGGCCTATGGCATCATCCGCCAGGCGGAGCAGGACGGATTGCTCCAGCCGGGCGGAACGATTATCGAGCTGACCAGCGGCAATACAGGTATTGGACTGGCGGCCATTGGCGCCGTGCTGGGCTATCCGACGATTATTTTCATCCGGGAGAAATATAATCAAGAACGATTTGACCTGCTGCGCGCTTACGGCGCCAAGATTATTACATTCGGGGTCGACGAGGATATGGCGGATGTCAAGGAAAGAGTCGAGCAGCTTCATCGAAGCCTGCCGGGAAGCTACCTGGCCAAGCAGTCGGAGAATCCGGCCAATCCTGCGATTCATCGGCAGACGACCGCCGAGGAGATTTTGTATCAGACAGACCAACGATTGGATGCTTATGTTGGAACCTCCGGTACAGGAGGAACGATTACAGGCGTTGGAGAGCGGATTAAGGAAGTGCTGCCGGAGGTAACCGTCCATCTGGTGGAGTCTATTCATTCCAAAGTTATTGAAGGTGAAGAGCCTGGCGAGCATCAAATTTACGGGATTAGTCCGCCAATGCTTCCCGAAGTGCTGAATAAGGATATTGTTGATGAAATCATTCACATTCGGGATGAGGACGCGTATGAGACTGCCAAAGAGTTGGCGCGCCGGGAAGGCATACTTGCCGGGCCCTCGACCGGTGCGGCCGTCTGGGCTGCCCTGCAGCTTGCCCGCAGGCTGGGCAAGGGCAAACGCGTTATCGCGCTGGGACCGGATACCGGGGAAAGATACCTCAGTATAGGGTTATTTCGCGATACGGAATCGGCGGAAGCAGACAACACACAGGAACAACTTCAAGTGCCAGTAGGAGGCAAATGATATGACAACGGAAGTGAACAACAAACCGCGCGTGTCTTTGGGCGAATGGCCGACCCCTTTGCAGGAAGCCAAACAATTATCTGAGCTGCTCGGAGGCAGGCTGCTGGTGAAGCGCGAAGACCTTTCCGGACTTGGCGCCGGAGGAAACAAAGCGCGAAAGCTTGAATTCCATCTTGGCCAGGCGCTGGCGGAAGGGGCTACGCATCTGATTACGACGGGGGCTGTTCAGTCTAATCACGCTCATCTGACGGCTGCGGCTGCCCGCAAGTTGGGCTTGCAGGCGCATCTTGTTTTGACGGGCTCTTCGGATGCATCGCCCCGCAGCGGTAATTTATTGCTCGATCACATTCTGGAGGCGGAGATTACGTTTGTTGAACCCCCAGAAGGCCAGTCGGCACAAGCTTATGTGACGGAACAGATGCGGGAGATTGCCCGTCGAATTGCCGAAGCAGGGGGCAAAGCTTTTATCATCCCCGAAGGGGGAACAGACCTGCTCGGCACGCTGGGCTACATCGAAGCGCTGCGTGAGCTGGGAGGACAGCTGGAACAGCGGCTTGGATCTGCAAGCCGGGTACTGGTGGCGGTGGCCGCAGGAACTTGCGGCACCTTCGCCGGCCTGCTGGCAGGCGCCAAGCTGTCGGCCTTCCCATTCGCCATCGACGTTCTCGGCGTCAGCATTAGCGGCAAGACCGAGCTCAAGATCAAGCGGACGGTCCGGCTCGTGAATGAAGCGCTGCAAGCTTCAGGTTCCTTGCTTGAAGTGACCGATGATCAGGTATGGATCGAGGATCGTTTCATCGGCGAAGGCTACGCCAGCAAAACAAAGGAAGGCGCAGAAGCCATCCGTATAACTGCGCAGAATGAAGGCATCTTTCTGGACCCCGTATACACGGGCAAAGCGATGGCCGCCTTGCTGCATCTGGGCCGCACGGGCGAGCTCGACGAATACGATGCTGTTGTGTTCCTGCATACAGGGGGACTCCCGCTGTTGTTTCACTATGCGTAACCAGACAAGCATGCAGGTTGGAGCGAACCGGTGATTGCTACCGGCCCGCCCCGGCCTTTTGCTGAACCTTTGGGCGGATCACCGCATAAGCTAGTTCAGGAGGTGATGGCCTATGTCATTGCAGCACAAAGCGTATGGTTGGATCGGCAGTCCGGTAGGTGTATCCCTAAAGGACGGGACGGGTACTTCGGGGATTCTGTGCAGTATTCAGGGCGGATCCATCTATGTGATTGAATATTTATATCATACGCAGTTTGCTACCAAGCACTACCGTTTCGAGCAAATTCAAGACATTCTGCCGTTTCCGCAATGTCCGAAACCGACATTGTACCAAACGCAGCCCTTGTACTAAGGTTCGGTGTCCCAGCGTAGAGAGATCTACGTTGGAGACACCTTTCTTTTTTTCTAAGATAGCTTCGTTCCGAAACTAGCTGTGGTAAGATGAAAAGAAACGAGGAAAAGCTTGAAAGAGGGTAAATCGATGTCATCCACCATGTATCCCAGAAGATGGGGCATTCTGCAAATTATTAATATGGGTACGCTTATTTCTACGCTGGATGTTGGGATTGTCAATGTCATCCTGCCTAATATGGCGCAGCAATATGACATTACACTGGCGCAAATTCAATGGGTGGCGACGGCTTATCTGCTCACGATGGTTGCGTTGCTTCCTTTTTTGGGCAAAATATCGGATAAATGGGATCGCAGGCACATCTATAGCTTCGGATTTCTCATTTTTAGCGTTGGCTCGATGTGCATCGCCTTATCTGACAGTTTCTCAGGTTTATTGATCTCACGCTGTCTGCAAGGAGTCGGGGCGACAATGATTATGGCGAATAGCCAAGCGTTGGTCCGTCAAGTATTTCCCGATCACGAGCGTGGACGGGCACTCGGCATGAATGCCATTGTCGTCGCAGCCGGAACTATGGGGGGGCCTGCACTGGGCGGCATCCTGCTGGAATGGGTCAGTTGGCCATGGCTGTTTTGGATTAATGTGCCCATAGGATTGGTTGCCTTTGTCCTTGGACTTCGTTGGTTCCCCCGGGCAAAGAGCAAGGGAGTTGCAACTTCATTCGATTTGCTGGGTTCGTTCTTGCTCGCTGGCTCCTTGTGTCTCTTGATGCTGGCCGCTGAAGGGAGTAAGGAGCATGGGTTCACGATGTCTATTGTAGCTGAAGCCACAGGAGGAGTTCTTGCTTTAATTGTTCTCATTTGGTATGAACGGCGACTGCCAGATGGCATATTGGATCATGAATTATTCCGTAATCGCACCGTTTTTATAGGAAATATGAGTTCGTTTCTAATGAATTTGGCACAGACAGCCACGTTGATTCCTATTGCTTTTTACTTGCAAAGCGTACTCGGCTTCTCGGCGTGGAAGACAGGCATACTGATGATTCTGCAGCCGCTGATGATGGGGATTGTTGCCCCGTATGCAGGTAGAATACGAGATTTGTATGGGGCACATTTTCTGATAAAATCAGGAGCTGCGCTAGGTGCTGTGTCTATGCTGGTTGTCGTTTGTTTCCCTAGTTTAAGCCAATTGGCTATTGGATTGCAGCTGGCTTTATTCGGCATCGGGATGGGCTTGTTCCATGCTACGATGAATGCAGAAATCATGAGCGCTGCGCCGGAGACGAAGCTGAGCTTGGCAGGCAGCTTGCTGGCCATGGTGCGTTATATGGGACAAATCGCCGGAATCGGCTTGGCTACCCTTATGGTTGGCCATATGGGAGTGGACGGGGGAGACAGCGGGGAAATCAGCTTGCTGATGCGAATACTCTTTGGCATTAGCTGCATTAGCTGTTTGGTTGTTGTCGGGATGGTGCGAACACTCTCCTTGAATAAACCTAGTTCAATTGAAAGTTTAACCCAGAGCAAATAATAATAAAATGAATGCCTAGAAAGATAGGGTTGGTGATTCGATGACCTACGAAGAAATGATGGAACATTTGGCCGTGCTAGGGAGCGAACAGACGAAGAAGACGTTTCTTAGGCACGGCGCGCAGGAACCTTTATATGGCGTAAAAGTCGGGGATCTGAAGAAGCTGGTCAAGTATGTGAAAAAAGATCGAGAGCTGGCGCTTGCCCTCTACGATTCAGGAAACTCGGACGCGATGTATTTGGCTGGGCTTTCAATCAACCCCAAATCGATGACCAAGGAAGAGCTTAGGCATTGGGCCAAGCAAGCAAACTGGTATATGCTTACCGAATATACCGTTGCCGGTGTTGCCGCAGAAAGCAGCAGCGCGCTTGAACTGGCTCGCGAGTGGCTGCAATCATCGGACGAATTGCTTGCAACCTGCGGTTGGAGCACGTATTCGAACTATATTAGCATCACGCCGGATGAGAAGCTTGATCTCCCTGAAATCACGGAGCTGTTAGCGCAGGTGGGAAGAACGATTCACTCCCAAAGAAATCGGGTAAGGTACACGATGAACAGCTTTGTCATCGCGGTGGGAACGTACTGTCAACCGCTCATTGAACGGGCCAGGGAGGCAGCTGCTCAGATCGGGAAGGTAAGCGTGGATGTTGGACAAACCGCCTGTAAAGTGCCGCTCGCCAGCGAGTATATACAGAAAGCTGAGTCTACGGGCCGACTAGGAACGAAGAAGAAAACGTGTATTTGTTAAAGGGCAGCAGCGAATATAGGAGTGAGGGAGATGGATATGAGTCTGTATATCACGATAGCGGTAAAGCTTGTAGTCGCTTTGATCGGATTGTTAATTATGACCCGGCTTCTGGGGAAAAAAGAGATTTCCCAGCTCACCGCTTTCGATTTCGTTTCCTCCTTAATGCTCAGTGAATTGGTGGGAAATACCATTTATGATCCGGAAGTACATCTTAGCCACCTGCTATTCGCGCTTTTAGTCTGGACGCTGCTTGCTTTGGGCTTAGAGAAATTCATCGCTTGGATGCCTTGGCTTTCCCGCTATGCAGCAGGGACACCGGATCTGGTCATCAAGGATGGTGTGATTGATTTCAAGGCTATGAAACGCAATAACCTTGATTTTGCCCAATTAGGCATGCTGCTGCGGGAAAATAATGTGTTCTCGCTGCGGGAAGTCGCCTACGCGCTGTTCGAAACGAACGGGAGCATCAGCGTGCTCCGTCAAAATGACCCCGACAGCATGAGCGGGGACGCCAAAAACCAGCAGACGAAGGTTTGTCTGCCGGAAAGTATCATTGAGAATGGCCATATCAATGAAGATGCCCTCAAGCGCTTGGGCCGTGATTCGAAGTGGCTGAACCAGCTTCTGCAGCTAAGCAGCATCAATCGTCATGAAGAGGTGCTGTATGCCGAATGGTCCGATTCGAATGGCCTGTTTTATCAGCTCAAATAGCTCATATTAACGATTATCAATCTTCTCTGGATAAAGATCATGGTTCATCAAGCGATGCTCAGCCATGCCTTCGAATTTGGTTCCAGGCTGTCCCCAGTTGCAATAGGGATCGATGGAAATGCCGCCGCGCGGCGTAAATTTACCCCAAACTTCGATGTACCGCGGCGCCATGAGATCAATCAAATCATTCATAATGATATTGACACAGTCTTCATGGAAATCACCGTGATTGCGGAAGCTGAATAGATACAGCTTGAGCGATTTACTCTCCACCATTTTAATATTGGGAATATAGGAGATGTAGAGGGTGGCAAAATCAGGCTGACCTGTAACAGGGCAAAGGCTGGTGAATTCCGGGAAATTAAATTTGACGAAGTAATCGCGGTTCGGGTGCTTGTTATCAAAAGCCTCCAGCACGGCCGGGTTGTAACTGAACACATATTGCGTGCCTTGATTGCCTAGAAGGGTAATCTCTTTCAAATCTTCATTGCTTCTTCCTGCTGACATCGGTAAATCCTCATTTCATAGTTTTTTAGAGAGGGAGTTTGCGAACCTCTTCTACGAGCGAGTAGGTTCTGCTCATAGAGATGACTTCCTTTTTCATAAAAAATGTACCATATACGGCGCGAAAATGCATCCTGCAACGATTGTAGATACGACAGAATACAGGTAAAATAGACAAATACTTATGAGTTTCGAGATGGAGGTAAGTACGTTTGAAAGCTTATCAGGAGTTATTGCAAGATATTCTTGCCAATGGGACCCAGAAAGAAGACCGTACAGGGACGGGCACCATTTCGGTATTTGGCCGCCAGATGCGCTTCGACTTATCCGAGGGGTTTCCGCTGGTCACGACCAAAAGAGTGCCTTTTCGCTTAATCGCCAGTGAAATCCTCTGGTTTATTAAAGGTGATACGAACATACGGTATTTATTGCAGCACAACAACCATATTTGGAATGAGTGGGCTTTCAAAAAGTGGGTGGAAAGTGCTGATTACAAGGGGCCGGATATGAGCAATTTCGGTCTGCGCTCTCAGCAGGATGAAGCTTTTAATCTCCAGTACGAAGATCAAATGGCTGATTTTGTGCAAAGGGTGCTGGAGGACGATCAGTTTGCTCAGCAGTACGGAGAGCTGGGTGATGTGTACGGCAAGCAATGGCGGGATTGGACAACCACACAGGGAGGCACGATCGATCAGTTGAAGGACGTGATTCACATGATCAAAACGAACCCTGATTCGCGCCGCCTCATCGTCTCGGCCTGGAATCCGGAGGATGTGCCGACCATGGCGCTTCCGCCTTGTCACACGTTGTTTCAGTTCTATGTAGCGGACGGTAAGCTTAGCTGTCAATTGTACCAACGCAGTGCGGACACGTTCCTCGGTATCCCATTTAACATAGCTGGGTATGCTCTGTTGACGCACCTGATCGCGCAGGAATGCGGCCTTGAGGTTGGCGAGTTCGTGCACACGATTGGCGATGCCCATATCTATACGAACCATTTGGATCAAATTCAAACCTTGCTTAGCCGCGAACCGCGGGAGTTGCCGACGCTTAAACTTAATAAGGATGTCGCTTCTGTATTTGATTTTGACGTTAGTGATATTGAAATGATCGGTTACAATCCGCACCCTACGATTAAGGCTCCTGTAGCTGTGTAAGGCTATGTAACGTTCTAGAGAAGGAGGACTTCAGCTTGAGCATTTCGTTTATTTTTGCAATGGACCGCAATCGAGCGATTGGGTTGAATAATCAATTGCCGTGGCATTTGCCAGCGGATCTAAAGTTTTTCAAGGCTGTGACCATCGGGCATCCCATTCTCATGGGGCGTAAAACATACGAATCCATCGGAAAGCCGCTGCCCGGCAGACGCAACATCATTCTCACGCAGAATACTGAGTTCCAGGCGGAAGGCTGCGAGGTTGTTCATTCCGTTCAGGAAGCCGTGGAAGCTTTCCGCGACCAGGAATTATTCGTTATCGGCGGAGCGGAAATCTTCCGCTTATTCGCTGCCGAAGTCAATCGGATGTACATGACATTCATCGAGCATGAATTTGAGGCGGATACCTTCATTAACGAGCTGGACCTTAGCGATTGGAACCTTCAGTCCAGCGAACAAGGTGAGCGCAATGAGAAGAACCCGTACGAATATTATTTCAGAATCTACGATAAGAAATAAAGAAAAGCCTTGGGCTCCATCCAGGATTCAATTCCTGATGAGCTCAAGGCTTTTGTTATTTGCGTTTCTTCGTTGCGGATACGATAAGCGATAATGCGCCCAGCACTACGGCTGCGATGGACAAGTACAACGCGGTATTAGAGCTGGATGAGCTGCTTCCCGCAGCTGCAGTTCCTGCAACCACTTGGCCATGGCTGTCTGTCGTGGCACCTGCCGCTGCTTTGGTTTTCACCGTTGTGACGGAGGCAGGTTTGTCCGAGCCATCGGCACCTACCCACTCAACGACACTGCCGTCTTTGTAAGTCTGGTAAGCTTTCCAAACAATTTGAGTCGCAGCATCGGCAACTTTGCCCTGCATGCTGAAGTCACCGAATTCCGTACTCGAGAGTCCGTCTCCGGTTGCTTTCCAGGTAACCCCGGTAATTTTGCCAGCCGTATCTTTGGCGATCTCATAAGTCCATCCAGCCTTAGGCTCGAACCGTGATATGGCTACGGAATCAAGAGGAAATTTAACTTCTACCTTCAAGGTAGGGCTGTCTTTCTCCGACGGTACACGAACCGTGAATTTCTCGTAGCTGCCTTGTGTGGCTTCCTTAGGATAAACGACAACGTGGGCGCTCGCGATTCCTGCAAGCAGCATGGAACCTACAAGCAGAAGACCTGTATGAAGCATAATTTTTTTGAACATGATAGTGTTCCCCTTTCGAATCATCTCTTCTCATGTTGTCCATGTTACTTGATTGGTAAGCGTAAGAGTATGACTCGAATGGGCTATTTTTTCGACTAGTTTTGTCCTTTTCGTGTCATTCCGTGTTTGATGGCGAAGCCTGTGAGCTGTACGCGATTATCTAGTCCCAGTTTCACGAGAATATTTTTCATATGATTTTTGACGGTATGTTCCGATATCAGAAGCTTCTCCGCGATTTGCCGATTGTTATCGCCCTCTGCGACGTAAGTCGTAATTTCTTGTTCGCGTGAAGTTAACATGCTGGGTGTGGGGCCTTCGGTCAGCGCACTGACCGGAGCGCGGAAGCGCTGGAACAGCTTGTCCGCCATGCCGCGAGCGACCTCCGAATTATCGTCGAGCAGGGCACGGAGATAGGTTAACCACTCATCGGGATCCATATTTTTGAGCAGGTAGCCTTGAGCTCCGAATTGCAGTGCCGTAAAGAGATCAGCCACATCATCAGACACCGTGAGCATGATGATCCGGATAGCGCCATATACTTGCTTAATGCGGCGAGTGGCTTCCAAACCATCCATCGGAGACATATGGATATCCATAAGCACGACCTCCGGGGCGACTTCCCCGCACAGCAGAATAGCTTCTTCTCCGCTGCTGGCTTCCCCGACAATGTAGAAGTCCGAGACAGGCTCCAGCATACTGCGAATCGCCTTCCTGGCCAAAGGATGGTCATCGACAATGAGCACGCGGAACGGTTGATGGTTCGGTATCATAATGGCGTCCTCTCTCCCTTAACAAGCAGCGACGTGCCAGTTGCCGCCACGTTCGAATCAGCATTCTGTTGGAACTCGAAGGTGGCTTCCAGCTCAGCCGCTCGTTTTTGCATCAATTCAATGCCGTATTTTTTGCGCTTTTCCGCTTGTGATTGCAAGCCGCACCCATTGTCAGAGATGCGCAGCAGCCAGGAAGATGACGTTGTTTCTAACCTGATTGAAGCTTCTGTAGCCATCGAATGCTTGCGAATATTCGTAAACGCTTCTTGAATAATGCCAAAAAGCTGAACTTCTTCACCGGATGTGAAGCTGTCCGCTTCCAACGTGAGCTGCTCTTGAAGTTCAATGCCAGTCACCAGATGCCAATCCCTGAGGAATTTGTGGATGCGCTGCTCCAAGCTGCTCCCTTCCTCCGGAGGCGTCCGCAAGTTGAAGATAGCCTGCCTAAGCGAATTATCAATTTCAGAAACGGCAGCCTTGGCTTCCTCCAGATCACCTTGTTTCAGCTTCACATTGAGGAAAAAAAGTGTCTGAGCCAAGTCGTCATGCAGCTCTCGCGCCAGCCGTTCGCGTTCTTCATAGACCGCTCTGCGCGCTTCAACCATCGTTAATTTCTCATTGCTTCGCTCGATGCTTTGGAACATCCAGGATGCAAACAAATAAGAAAGCAGAAGCGTGATCACCGTTATGGAGAAATTCCCGGCTTCCATCGTTAAATAGTTGAGTAAAAATTCATGACGAATATATTCAAAACCGCCAATGATGACGACGGGCACGAATATCGTAAATATTTTATAAAGACGAAGCGACATCGGCTACCAACTCCTTTTATGCTTATAAGATTTGGAACGGACTCTATTATAACAAATAAATGTTGGATTTCTTCACAAAAAATTGCGTGAGGGACTTCTCAAATAATGCACACGTGTGCTACATTAGATGTAAGTCGTGTTACGAACGAAGGGAATGGTGTTACATTCATGTGGAAATCACTCATGCAGGAGAAGAAAAGCTGGGCTGGTTATGTGGTTTTTATCGCACTCCTACATATAATAGGGCTAATTGGTTTATACAGCGTAGCGAAGACATCGCCTGCTTTCTGGGGGATCGGTTTGCTTGCGTATACTTTAGGCATGCGGCACGCTTTTGACGTAGATCATATTGCTGCCATTGACAACACGGTACGTAAACTTGTTCAGCAGAAACGCAACCCACTGGGAGTAGGCTTTTATTTCTCGTTGGGTCATTCGTCGGTTGTGTTCATCATGGCGATCGTAACAGCATTCTCTGTACAGTGGGCAGCACGGGAGCTTCCTTGGCTGCAGCGTTTCGGAGGCGTGATTGGAGCTTCGGTTTCCGGGCTGTTCCTTGTCCTCATCGGTATCTTAAATTTAATAATTCTGATCAGCTTGTATAAAATGTTCCTCAAGTTTCGCGGCAGTCCTGCTGACGACAAGGAATTCGAAGAGCTTTTGGAGTCCCGAGGCTTCATTACCCGCATGATTAAACCGCTCTTTTCCTTCATCGGCAAAAGCTGGCATGTTTACCCCCTAGGCTTTCTATTCGGTTTGGGTTTCGATACCGCCAGTGAAATCGCGCTGCTCGCGATCTCAGCTCACGCGGCGCAAGACGCCATCCCATTCATTGGCGTTATCTCGCTGCCTCTCTTGTTCGCTGCGGGCATGAGCCTCTTCGATACAGCGGACGGCATGTTCATGACCAAAGCCTACAAGTGGGCATTTCACACGCCTGTACGCAAGCTGTATTACAATTTAACGGTGACAGCCTTGGCGGTTGTTGCTGCATTGATTATTGGTGTTATTGAGCTTGGACAGGTTCTCTCCGAAGAGTTCGGTATGGAGGGGACTTTCTGGACCTGGCTGCAGGATATTGATTTCGGTACGCTGGGCTATATCCTGGTTGCCTTGTTCATCGTGGCGTGGATTATCTCCGTCGCGGTGTGGAAAGGGATGAAGATTGAAGAACGATGGCGTGCCAAAGTATGACGCCTGACAGCGGCCCCGGAACATCTGGGGCTGCCTTTTTTTGTTATGGTGAACAATGGAATATGAATTTTTTTTAAAGGTTATCCTAGAAAAAAGGATTTTGCCGAAATACGTTGAATGTAGTCTGTCTGATAATAGAACCTTTTAAGAGAAAGTAGGACTTATATGATTGAGTTTAAACATCTATCCAAGGTATATCCTAACGGAACGATTGGATTGGACGACATTAATCTGACGATTCATCCAGGAGAATTCGTTGTTATTGTTGGTTTATCAGGAGCGGGGAAATCTACCCTATTACGTTCAATTAATCGATTGCATGAAACAACAGGCGGCGAAATATTGATCGATGGCAGATCCATTACGAAGGCGAACGGTGCTGGATTGCGTCGAATGCGCAGAGACATCGGCATGATTTTCCAAACCTTCAATCTCGTTAAGCGCTCAACAGTTATTCGCAACGTCCTTTCCGGCCGCGTTGGTTATCATTCCACGCTGCGTACGATATTCGGGTTGTTTCCCAAAGCAGATATCGAACTTTCCCTGAAAGCACTGGAACGTGTCAATATTCGGGAGAAAGCTTATTCACGCGCCGATGAATTGTCCGGTGGTCAACAACAGCGTGTGTCGATCGCTCGAGCTTTGGCACAAGAGGCCAAAATCATTTTGGCGGATGAGCCGGTAGCTTCATTGGATCCTTTGACGACAAGACAAGTTATGGACGACTTGAAACGGATCAACAAGGATCTCGGCATCACAACGGTCGTTAATCTTCACTTTATCGATCTGGCTCGTGAATATGCCACACGGATTATTGGTCTGCGTGCCGGTAAAGTCGTGTATGACGGACCGGTTTCGGAAGCGACAGACGATGTCTTCTCCGAGATTTATGGCCGCGCCATTAAGAAAGACGAGCTGTTGGGGGTGCAGGAGGGATGAGTGTAACGTCCGTCAAGAAATCAGCGACCGTTAAGAAACCTCCTCGTACCAAGTTGTATCTCATTATCCTCATCATGGTTTTTTTCCTGATTGGGAGTATTTATCAAACGGATGCGACACTGAGCAAGCTCGTATCAGGTGCACCGGAAATTCTCAAATTCATTGGAGAAATGTTCCCGCCAGATTGGCTGTTTTTCGCTGATATCTGGAAACCGATGGCGCAAACGATTCAAATGTCGATTATCGGAACAGCGATCGGTGCCTTATTTGCCTATCCCATGGCTTTGCTGGCTGCCCGCAATGTGACGACTTCTCCCTGGTTGTACTATCCAGCCCGATTCATCTTGAATTTTGCCCGTACGATTCCAGATTTGTTATACGCGGCTTTGTTCGCGGTACTGGTAGGTTTTAGTGCAACGGCTGGTACACTGGCCTTGATCTTCTTTACATTCGGAATCTTGTCCAAATTGTCTTATGAATCAACGGAAGCGATTGACCCAGGACCTCTTGAGGCTATGACCGCTGTAGGCGCGAATAAACTCAAGCTGATTCGATTCGGGGTTATTCCACAAGTCGCACCCACGTATCTCGCCCACTTATTGTATACCTTTGAAGTCAGCATTCGTGCTTCAGCCATTTTAGGCTTGGTAGGTGCCGGTGGGATCGGCTTGCTGCTCAAAAATACGCTGGATCTATTCCGCTACGATCAATCCTGCGCGATTGTTATTTATACCTTAATCGTTGTCGTTATTATCGACCTGGTTAGTACGCGTTTCCGTGCATATTTGCTAAAAGGAAGCGCTAAGCCGATGTCCGAGTCACGTGCTCGCACGTACAAAACGATCGGATGGATTGCGCTTATCGGCCTGATCGTCTGGTCCGTAACAGGACTTGAACTGACGGGCTTCCAGCCGACAACTTGGATCTTGACGAAAGCGATGATCAGTGGATTATTTCATCCCGATTGGGCGTACGTGTACATCCCGGAAGGTGAGGATTTACTTCGCTCCTTGCTTGAAACGCTATCGATCTCGTATCTGGGCAACTTTGTTTCAGCCTTCGTTTGTCTGCCGTTCGCCTTCTGGGCAGCCGCGAATATGAGTCGTTTCCGTGCGGTATCGGGATCAGGGAAATTCTTCTTGAGCGTAGTTCGTACGATACCAGAAATTATTATGGCTCTGATCTTCATTAAAGCTGTTGGACCTAATGCCTACGCTGGGGTTATGGCCTTGGGTCTCCACTCCGTGGGGATGCTAGGCAAGCTGTATGCAGAGGCCATTGAGAATATGGACATGGGGCCGTCCGAGGCGATGACCGCCGTTGGGGCCAACATCTGGCAGCGAATGGCTTATGCAGTCATCCCACAGGTCATTCCTGATTTTATTTCGTATACGTTGTACCGTTTCGAGATTAACGTCCGGTCGGCTACTTTGCTCGGTGTTATCGGTGCCGGCGGTATCGGTACACCGCTGATCTTTGCCCTGAATGCGCGGCAGTGGCCGCGTGTAGGGATTATTCTGATCGGTATTATTGTTACCGTATCGATTATCGATTACATTTCGGGCTCACTTCGCAAACGAATTGTGTGACATAATGACCTCAGGCTGTCGAGAAATTCTCGGCAGCCTTTATTTATGTGAATAAGATAGCTGAACGTGTGTATTTGTTCGAATGGCTGCTGTTTTGGAGTGATCGAGGAGTTACCCAGTTGCTTCGCGCGAAAATAAGGGAACTACAGGGCGCTATTCTAGCAAAAAGTGCCACTATAGCTAGGTTAAGGGAACTACAGTACACTATTTTGCTGTTTAATGGGAAATTCAGCGCTTTTCGAGGAAATAAGACCCTGTAGTTCCGCTATAGTTTTAGTATCCTTGATATTTGCCTAAATAGAGCCCTATAGTTCCCTCCAAAGGATTCTGTCGCGTTTATATAGCTTATCTCTCAGAGCGACGTAGCCGTTTTTCTCACTTAAATAGTCCATGTTCGACAGTGCTGTGTGCCATTCTGCTGAGCTGTATGGCGTCGCATTAGCCTTGGCTTCTGCACCTCTCAGCCGAGCCCGCGCATCGTCCAAGCTCAGCGCTGTACTCTGCCGCTGCTGCCTAGATACTGCGATGCGTCATTCTCTACAGGTATTAGCGGCATTGGCGTCGACGAGCTTGCAGGCTCCAACACTTCGATTTGTTCGATAAGTTCTATCGGAATTAATACATTGCTTATTTTCAATAGTTGAAATTGTTCATGATAGTGCGTAATGATACCTTTGATATCATCTTTTCCGCATCGGATGGAGACCATGGATCGTTGGCTGATTAACATTTCGAACATTCAATTTCACCTCACTGTGGGTTATGACACGTCCAAGACATGCCACATTCATAGTATGCATGGGGAAAGCAGAGTAGTCGGGAAATGGCAAAAAAACCTCAACTCGTAAGAGTTGAGGTTTTTTGTCAAAATGGCTTATTTCAAGCCCATTTCTTTGTTTACGCTACGAACGATGTCGAATTTGGAATCATCAGTAGCCACATACCCTTTGTGGGAGTATACGTCAAAGATAACTTTTTGACCTTCAGGATCGTTGCCGATCGCGATGAAAGCATCGGTGATTTTCTTTTTCCAAGCGGCATCCATATCGGAACGAACAGCGATCGTATCATTTGGGATTTTATCAGAGAAGCTAAGTACGCGAGTTTGTTTGAATACATCCGGGTAATCTTTCAGCATGTTCGTACGAATATCTTGGAAGACACCAACTGCATCGACTTGACCGTTGAGAAGAGCGATAACGGCTTTATCATGACCTTGGAACTGAACACCAGTTACGTCTTTCACTGGATCAACGCCGGCTTTTTTCAGAACAAAACCTGGGTATACGTAACCAGCCGCGGATGTAACACCTTGCCAGCCCATTTTTTTGCCTTTCAAGTCAGCAACGGTTTTGATTGGTGAATCGGCTTTCACTAGAATTTCGGATTTGTAGAAATCTACAAGGTCTTTCGTAGGTTGGCCTGTTGCATCGTCAACACCCAAACGTGTTGCTTGAGCAATCAAGTCAGCCGCTTTGCGGTTGTCATGAGCAACAACATAGTTGCTTGGCGGCAAGAAGCCGATGTCAACTTGTTTGGAAGCCATAGCTTCGATTACAACGTTATAGTCCGTGGAAACGGAAACTTTAACTGGGATACCCAGTTTATCTTGCAGCAATTTCTCAAGCGGTTTTGCTTTTGCTTCTAATGTTTCGGCATTTTGGGAAGGAACGAACTGTACTTTAAGTTCTTTTGGTACAAAACCAGCAGCAGCCGGAGTAGCTGAAGCAGCTGTAGACGCTTTAGGCGTTGCAGACGCAGATGGTTTTGTCTCCTCTTTCTTTGCGCATCCTGCAAGAGCAGTAGCAGCAACAATCATGGACAAACTGATAACGGTAAATTTTTTCATCATCTCTTTTTGACCTCCGTTTAAATAATTAATTTTACATATCTTGTACTATAACATTAACATAAAAGATATGGAAGATAGTGTGAAGTATTTGTTAAACTGACAAGTGCTATGTATTGGTTTACAATTTTCTGGAATGAGGTGATCGTCATCGCAGGTTTATTTGTCTTGTCGATGGATACTGTAGAGGGGCAGCCAGTCGAAGAACTTTTGGATTTGGTAGCGGAGGAAAAAAGAACAAGGCTGCGAAGATTTCACCGCCGGGAGGACTTGCTGCGCGGGTTGTGGGCAGAGTTGCTGCTGCGAAGCTTAATAATAGAAGAAGTCAGGCTTCCTAACGCTGAAATTGTGTTTGAATTCGGCCCTAATGGGAAACCACGGCTTAGCGGCGCGGACCACTTTCATTTTAATATCTCACACTCAGGAAACTGGGTTGCTTGTATCGTAGATAATCAGCCTGTCGGTGTAGATGTGGAGCAGATACAAGCCTACGATGAAGCATTAACGCGCTCTTTGTTTGCAGAGGAGGAATATCGCTACATCACAGAGTCAGATGACCCAGAAAGCAGGCAGTTCCGCTTTTATCAAATATGGACGGCCAAAGAAAGCTATATCAAAGCGATAGGTACTGGTTTAAGCCTGCCATTACATTCGTTTTCCTTGATCACGCCAGAGGGTGTGGAGGGGGTTAAACGCATCCAAGATGAGGATTGGCTACTTCAATCGTACCCATTAGATCCGGCGTACAGTTTAATGTCTTGTTCAAAATCAGCCAGAACTTGGGAATCCCTCCAGAGGATGCAGCCGCAAGCAATAATCAACCGAGTAAGGTCTGTCCCTAGTTGACAGGCCTTATTCTCTTGTGCTAAGTTCAAAAGTGATAATGATTATCATTTTCATGAATGAGGGAGTTGTTTGAATTGTCCACTGCTCTTTCGCTGGAACTTTCCAAGGATAAAGACCTTTTAGCTAACCTCGACAGCCTATGGGTTAAGTTTCGCTCGGCTCATTGGCTGCAAGATGGATATATGGCGCCACAACTGACTTCTTCCTACTATTTAATTGTAGTTAAACAGGCAGAAGGCCTTTTGACGCTTGATTTGGAGACCTACCGTTTGCAGCAGGATGTCGTTTATTTCGTTTCGCCTGGTCAGACGATTGGGATCTGTGAAGATCATGGCAAGAAAGCCGACGTTTATTTGATGGAATTCGATATTCATCAGGATGGGCAGGGGACTGTTGCATTTCCGCTTACTGGTGACACAACCATTCATATGGAGAACGCCATGCTGATGCTTTGCGAGCAGTTGTGCAGCAGCAGCCGGAGTGATAAGGCCATGGAACGGTTCCGGGGGCAGTCTCTATTCCAAGAGCTGCTCTATTGGATCATGAATCATCTGCGTCAGGCAACCAGACCAGATTCCAGGGCCGCAATGGACCGCACCAAGTTGTACATCGACAACCATTATCGGGAGGGCATCACCATTGAGCAGCTTGCCCGCATGGCTGAAATCAGTCCCAAATATTATGTGAATTTATTCAAAAAAACGTATGGGAAAACGGCGATTGATTATTTGACCGAAGTCCGTGTCACGATGGCGAAGCAGCTAATGGTTCAATCGGATGTTCGGTTGCGGGAAATCGCGTTTCAGGTTGGCTATAATGACGAATTTTATTTTAGCCGAATGTTCAAAAAAGAAGTTGGGGTATCTCCGACCATTTATCTCAAGAACCGAAGACTTCGAATAGCTGCTTACTCAGCGCCGACGCTGGGGCAGCTTCTTGCGCTCAAAATCGTCCCTTACGCAGCGCCGCTGCATCCTAAGTGGACTTCGTACTACTATAATAAATATCGCACGGATATACCGCTTCACCTCAGTGGATACCGCTATAACGAAGACTGGGAAGTTAAGGTTGAGGCGCTCGCGCAAAGTCAATTGGATTGTATTATATGTACAGACCAACTACATCCATTGGAAAAGGAACGTTTGGAGCGCATCGCACCTGTGCATATCATTCCCCTGCATGAAACGACTTGGCGTGAACAGTTGTTGATGACCGCGAAGATCGTAGGCGCCACTGATGAAGCGGAAGCTTGGTTAAACGGATATAACCGCAAAGTCGCGCATGTCCGCGACCGCTTGCACGATAAGCTGAAGCAGGAGAAGCTGCTGGTCATAAGCCAGTTCAAGGATTCCTATCACATCTTCCCCACACGGGGAATGCGAGAGGTTGTTTATGGCGACCTGCAAATGAATGTCCCGCGAGGCGTGGAAGGCTACCATGAAGGGCAGGGCTTGGATTTGGAGGAGTTGGTCTCCATCAACGCGGATCATATTTTGCTTAACATCTGCCAAGAAACCGAAACGCTGCATCACTGGGAACGGGTACAGAACTCCAAACAATGGCAGGATTTAGAAGCCGTGCGCAAGAATAAAGTGCACTTCATTTCTTCAGATCCTTGGCGAGAGTACTCGGCTTATGCGAGCGAACGAATGATTATAGACCTCAATGAGCAGCTATGTGGAAATCGTACATAATATTTTCTGGATATTATCCATGTTCGGTTGGGACGCCTTCACCTATAATTTGGTGAGAATGATTATCAATGATAAAGTGAGTGAGAGGGGTTTAGACAAAATGAAGAAATTATGGACACTCGGTATTTCGACGATGGTCTTAGTAGGTTTAACAGCATGTGGAGGTAAAGGGGAGCCGGTTCCAGCGGCTGTGACCAAAGCGCCAGAGAAAGTCAGCAGTACGGCAGCAGCTACAGCTACTCCACAGGCAGCAGCATCGGGCCCAAGAGTGATTAAATATGGCGGCAAAGAGTACACAGTTCCTGCCAAAGCAGAGAGAGTTGTTATTACAGGCTCGCTGGAATCCATGGAAGACGCGCTTTTGTTGGATGTGAAACCAGTTGGAGCGATCACTGTCAGCGGGAAATTCCCGGCGTTGTTCGCGCCAATTACTGAAAAAGCAGAAGGTGTGGGCGAGAAAATACAGCCGAATCTGGAAACGATTGTGAAGCTCAAGCCAGACGTCATTCTGATGAGCACGAAGTTCCCGGCGGAAACGGTTGAGAAAGTCAGCAAAATCGGACCAACGATTCCAGTTTCCCATATTGCGACGGATTGGGAGAACAATCTTTTGCTTCTAGGAGATTTGACGGGCAAGCAGGATAAGGCGAAGCAAGTCCTCGATACGTACAAAAAAGATGCAGCAGCTCTTAAAACGAAGATCGGACCTGTTTTAAAAGATAAAAAGGTGCTGGCTCTACGCGTGCGTGCAGGAAGCTTGTTCATTTATCCTGAAGACGTCTTCTTCAACCCTTCCATCTACGCCGAGCTTGGCGCTACAGTTCCTAACGAAGTGAAGCAAGCCAAGGCACAGCAAAACATTTCTTTGGAAAAGCTGTCTGAAATGAATCCGGATTACTTGTTCATCCAGTTCTCCGAAGAAGAGAACAAAGATACACCGAAAGTGTTTGATGAACTGAAAAATAATCCGATTTTCAAAAGCATCAACGCTGTGAAAAAGGATCAGTTGTATACGAATCTCGTTGATCCTTTGACGCAAGGCGGAACAGCTTACAGTAAAATTAAATTTTTTGAAGCGATCAACAAAAGTAAGCTAGTTCAAGCAAAGTGAGAGTAATGTTATGAAACTGAGGATTCCGGGGCATACGCTTATTTTGACAGCGGCGCCTTTCGCAGTAGTGTTCACGATCTTACTCTCGATCCTGTATGGCGCCAAAAGCATCGATATAAGCAGTGTCTTCAATGCATTCTTGCATTTCGATGCGGGGAATGTGGATCATCAGATCATTACACACTCTAGGCTGCCCAGAGTAGGAGGAGCGCTGCTTGTCGGCGCCTTCCTGGCGGTATCAGGGGCTCTCATGCAGGGGATGACCAGGAATGACCTGGCATCCCCTTCCATTATGGGGATCACCGACGGTTCAGCCTTTGCTGTAACAATTTGCATGATTATGGCGCCTTATGCCTCATCCATGGCGATGATTATTGCTTCCTTCATAGGTTCAGCGCTTAGTATCGTGCTGGTATTCGGACTTGCGTCCTTATTGCCGGGAGGTCTTTCACCGGTGCGGCTGGCGATTCTTGGAACGTTGATCGGAACGTTTCTGAGCAGCGTTTCTTCTGCAATGGCGATGTATTTTCAAGTTTCGCAAAATATTAGCTTCTGGTACAATTCCCGTTTGCATCAAATGGACCCGCAGTTAATCATGCTGGCGGTTCCTTTTGCTGTTGTAGGACTTGTGATGGCGATGTGGATTTCCAAATCCGTTACGATTTTCTCTTTGGGCGAAGAGCTTGCCGTTTCCCTCGGACAGAGAACGACGCTAGTGAAGCTAACGGCGACGCTTAGCGTTATTCTGCTGACGGGTATCTCGGTGGCGATTGCTGGCAAAATCGGTTTCGTAGGGCTGCTTGTGCCGCACATCACACGCTTTCTCACAGGGCTTGATTACAAATGGATCATCCCCTGCTCAGCGGTCATCGGAGGCGTTTTTCTGGCGCTCTGCGATGTGCTCAGCCGATTTCTGAACTATCCCTTCGAAATGCCGATTGGCGTCGTTACTGCTATTATCGGGGTGCCTTACTTCCTCTACCTGATTCGAACGCGGGGAGGGGATTCTCATCGCTAAGAAATCTCGCAGCACATTTCTTGTGACGGTCATCGTCGGAGTCGGACTTATGCTGTTGACCGCCTATATATCCTTAACAAACGGCGCTTTTGACATTACGCTTCGCGATATTATGCGGACACTTTTGCGGATTCAGCCGCAGAAGGATTTTGATCTTGTGATTTTTGAGTTCCGGCTTCCTCGCATCGTCATCGCTGCCATCGTGGGGATGGGGCTGGGGCTGGCTGGGGCTGCTGTTCAGAGTTTGACGCGCAATAATTTGGCTGACCCAGGCATCCTGGGGATTAATGCCGGGGCAGGCGTGGCCATGGTCATCTTCCTTTTTTTCTACCAAGGCAAAGTGAAAGGAACAAGTTGGACGGCGATCTTGGCGATGCCGCTGGTCGGTCTGATTGGCGGCTTGGGCGCTGCCATGCTGATCTATGCGTTTTCTTGGAAAAACGGCAGATTGGAATCCCAGCGGCTGCTGCTGACAGGCATCGCGGTAGCCTCAGGCCTGTCGGCGGTTACCCTGTTCATTACCTTGAAAATGAATGCCAAGGATTTTGAGATGGCTGCAGTATGGGCCTCCGGGAGCATTTATAATGCAAACTGGAAATACATCGTTTCCATGCTGCCCTGGCTGATCGTGCTCACGCCGATACTCGTAACGCGGACTCGCATTCTCGACGTCTTTCAGCTCAAAGAAGACACGGTTCGCAGTCTTGGCGTTTCCGTGGAGAAGCAGAAAGCGCTGCTGATGCTCAGCAGCATCGGTATCGTAAGCGCATGCGTGTCCGTATCTGGCGGCATCGGATTCATCGGATTGATGTCGCCGCACATCGCTCGCCGGCTTGTCGGCATTTCCCATCGTCGGATGATGCCGGTATGCGCCATCGTCGGAGCGCTGCTCGTTATGATCTCCGACTTCATAGCGAAGACGGTATTCACACCGGCCGAACTGCCGGTTGGGGTTGTTATAGCGATTGTTGGCGTGCCCTATTTTGTATGGCTGCTCTATCGGAATAAGCAAAGGCATTAAGTGCTGCATTGGTGAAAGAATTGGGGCTGTCTTCAGGTAGATCTGAACGGTGACCAGAAAGATGGATACTTCTTTGAAAGTGTCTGCCTTTCGGGTCACCGTTCTTTCATCTACTTGCGGGCGGCTTTTTATGCGGTTCGATGCGCTCGGAATAAGGACGTTGAACGTGCCTATTGTTCATTCATACGCCAAGAATGGAAGGAAATGAGGCGGATACGCACATTCTGTGGTCTTATCACAGGAAATGCAGCGAAGTTTGCGGAAAAAACCATTTAGCTTGCCTATTCATCCAGCTGTCCATCTCATCTTGCTCTCAAGCTCATTCCGCGCTCCATCTGCATCCGGCAGTCCGAGCACAAACCCTTCGAGTGCTAGCATCCCCGCGCGACGCTCCCGAACCCCCGCGCAACGCTCCCGAACCCCCGCGCAACGCTCCCGAACCCCCGCGCAACGCTCCCGAACCCTTGCACAACGCTCCCGAACCCTTGCACAATCAATCTGTTATTCTAATGAACTGAATGATGCTTATTGACGAGAAATTGGCTACTTTTGAGATCTAATGAATTGAATAGCGTTATCGAGCAGTTTTTAGGCGGAATGGTGGTCATTATACATGACATAACGCATCTGGAATTCGTTAGATTTTTCAAATGCCCCATTTAGGCTAAATAAGGGGTATTGGGTTCATAAGGGAGCTTGGGGGAGTTCGGTAGCCAGCCAAGGGGATTCTGTAAGGGTGCGCTGGGTGCGAGCCCTCAGGTTTATTGACTTATTGGACAGCAGTGCACTGCCCTCCGAGCACTAGCATCCCCGCGCAACGCTCTCGAACCCCCGCGCGACGCTCCCGTACCCCTGCACAATCAATCTGACATTCTAACGAACTGTATGATGCTTATAGACGAAAAATTGGCTACTTTTGAGATCTAATGAATTGAATTGGCGTTATCGAGCAGTTTTTAGGCGGAATGGTGGTCATTTACATGACATAACGCATCTGGAATTCGTTAGATTTTTCAAATGCCCCATTTGGGCTAAATAAAGGGTATTGGGTTCGTTAGGGAGCTTGGGGGAGTTCGGTAGCCAGCCAAGGGGATTCTGTAGGGGTGCGCTGGGTGCGAGCCCTCTGGTTCATCAACTTATTGGACAGCAGTGCACTGCCCGCCGAGCACTAGCATCCCCACGCGACGCTCCCGAACCCCTGCACAACGCTCCCGAACCCCTGCACAATCAATCTGTTATTCTAATGAACTGAATGATGCTTATTGACGAGAAATTGGCTACTTTTGAGATCTAATGAATTGAATAGGCGTTATCGAGCAGTTTTTAGGCGGAATGGTGGTCATTTACATGACATAACGCATCTGGAATTCGTTAGATTTTTCAAATGCCCCATTTGGGCTAAATAAAGGGTATTGGGTTCGTTAGGGAGCTTGGGGAGTTCGGGGAGTTCGGGGGAGTTTGGGGGAGTTCGGTAGCCAGCCAAGGGGATTCTGTAGGGATGCGCTAGGTGCGTGCCCCCCTTGAACGATAAGGGCAGACTTTTTTTTCTACGACAGTATAATTAACTAACCGTTCAATAAATCCCATTTTTGCTCTAAATCATTGAGGTAACCTTCGGTATTGCGATTAAATTTCTTGCGTAATATAACGCTGGTTAAACGCTGA
>NZ_BMHE01000035.1 GCF_014640555.1 Paenibacillus marchantiophytorum
AGTAGCCACACAGGCAAGTAAAAAGCTCTCAAAATTGATTAAAAGTCAACTCCAACAATGGATCGCCGGTTTGCCCAGTTATCTTAAGGCTTACTTGCCCATTTCAAGCTGCGAAGTTTGAGTTATAAAGAACTAGACTATTATCCATCTTTCGACACGCCAGTTAGCTTAACAGCGATGACTCACGATCTGATGCGCGGTTTGAAAGGCGGTCAGCCCTTCATGTTTATGGATCAAACGCCAAGTCAACAAGATTGGCAACCGTATAACTCACTTAATCGTCCGGGAGTTATGAAACTCTGGAGTTATCAAGCGGACCCAACGTTGCCATCAACCAGAACAACGAAGGACAATCATTCCTTTCTGTTTATCCTAAAATATAATGACCACCCGACTAGCATCGAACTTGGTTCCTTCAAGGGCACCGATTTAATATCAGGCCTGCCAGTAGAAATCACCACCACACTGCCCCCAAAAGCAGTAATGATCCTAGAAAGTTAACCCGCCCCTCTGCCAAATCGGCAGAGGCTTTTTTCAGTATTACGCTTCGCGGTTCAACCAAACCCCCAACACCCGCGACTTCGGACTGCACCCCCAACACCCTCGGCGCTTAGTATTATCTAGATCAAATGCCAACTCCAGACTGGGTATATAATGGTGATTTTTGAATTCCGACTTCAAAATTAGGTGTTTGATAGTGAGATGTTTCTAATTCCGACTTGATAACTGGGTATTTCATGGTGAGGTGTTCCTACTCTTCAAACACCCTTTTCTGTGATATATACAAAATAGCAGGGCGATTCGTCTAAGGCATAGATTCTATTAAATGCGTGTGGTTTGGTTAAGGTTGAATTGAATCGTTACTCTTTTTGTATATATCACAGAATAATAGATTTGAAGTAGTATAGGGGGAGGAGGAAGAAAAAAATACTTCACAAAATTAACAAAATTTGCTATAATAAAATAAGAACAAACGTTCCGATTCGAAGGGGTGATACCATGGATAGCATGATTTCGAGGTTAGAATTGCATTCCTTTGATACGGAAAAGCAGTGCGAGGATTTCTTGTTGAAGTTTCGCTGGGCCCAGGGTTTCAGCTGCCCCCGTTGTGATCATCATCAAGCTTTTTATATTCGGACTCGTCGTTTGTTGGAATGCAAAGACTGTAGAATGCAAGTTTCTTTAACGGCAGGGACAATCATGCATAAATCAAAACTATCGTTACTTCATTGGTTTCAAGCGATTCAATTGCTAATTCAAAAGGATAGGATTTATACAGCGAGCTCACTTTCACAAATACTTAAAATTAATTATAGAAGCGCACAATTACTGTTGAAGAAAATAAACTTTGCCTTTGTTACGGAAGAAAATTGGTTGTTAGCTTTTGGCAAATCTTGCGTTCATGTCACTGATATGCAAGATAAAAGTTCAAGTAGTTTAGATCAAGCTTTGAGTTTAAGCTCTTTTTTGGAATCTAAGTTGTTGAGAATGAATGCTAAACTTACGTTTCGAAGCATGACAGCGTCGCTTTGTACGGGTAGCGCTGGTCAGCGACCTTTTTTTGGCAAATGGGTTAAGTTATTTATTTCCATACATTTATATCGGAGTTTTTTTAAGTGTTACCAAATAGCGGGCTAAGGATGGTTCTGAATTGACCGTATCGCTTTTTTCAGGCATGATGGAGAGATAGTATTTTCTGATTACTTTGAACTAAGGGAGAAACGGTCCTAATGAAAAAGACTCTACAAGTCCCTATTCATTTCTATCGAAAGTTTATTTCACCTTTGAAGCCACCGACTTGCCGTTTCTACCCAACGTGCTCTCAATATGCGCTGGAGGCTATTGAGGTTCACGGAGCGCTGAAGGGTTCGTGGCTATCTGTCAAAAGGATATGCAAATGTCACCCTTTTCATCCGGGCGGGGTGGATCATGTGCCGGCAAGAGCGGAAAAATTAACTCATAATGATCAGTCTGCTTGACATGGTGCGCTTCTTTTCGATATATTTGGCTAAAGATGTTATTATATGGTTTCGATGAACGGATAAGTACAGACGGATGCCTATGAACAGAGAGCCGGGTTAGGTGAAAGCCGGTATAGGAGCAGGTTTGGAAGATGGTCCGGGAGAATAAGCCTTCGAGCTGCCTAGTGCTTGTGAAGACATAGGAGTAAGTTGGCTTCGTGTCCCAGCGTTAATGGGCAAGTCGTCATAGACTTACTGAGCCCCGAGCTTGTGAAAGGCGGGGAAACCTGGGTGGTACCGCGTGAGTTCAACTCTCGTCCCAAGATGGATGAGGGTTTTTTGTGTTTTTTACTATTTGTTAGGAGGAACGATTGATGTCGACACAATCCAAAGCGTTTTATATCACGACGCCTATTTATTATCCAAGTGATAAGCTGCATATTGGGCATGCCTACTCCACGGTAGCTGGCGATGCTATGGCCCGTTACAAGCGTTTGCGCGGCTTTGATGTTAGATACTTAACGGGCACAGATGAGCATGGTCAAAAGATTGAGCGCAAAGCACAAGAAAACGGTACTACACCTCAGTTATTTGTAGATGGCATTGTTGCTGGGATCAAAGAGTTATGGGGAAAACTCGATATTTCTTATGATGATTTCATTCGGACTACAGAAGAACGCCATAAAGATGCTGTTGGCAAGATTTTTCAACGTTTGCTTGATCAAGATGATATTTATCTGGGAGAATATGAAGGTTGGTATTGTATTCCGGATGAGTCTTTTTTTCCAGAGAGCAAGCTAGTTGACGGTAAATGTCCAGATTGCGGGCGTCCGGTTGAGAAGATGAAGGAACAGACTTACTTTTTCCGGATGAGCAAATACGTGGATCGTTTGGTGCAGTATTATGAAGAGAACCCCGAATTCATACAGCCAGAGTCGCGTAAAAATGAGATGCTGAATAATTTCATAAAGCCAGGTCTGGAAGATTTGGCTGTTTCTCGTACGACTTTTGATTGGGGGGTTAAAGTTCCCGGAGATCCTAAGCATGTCATCTATGTGTGGATTGATGCTTTGTCGAACTATATTACAGCACTTGGATATGGATCGGACGATACAAGTAAGTTAGAAAAATATTGGCCGGCTGACGTGCATTTAATGAGTAAGGAAATTGTTCGTTTCCACACTATTTACTGGCCAATTATGTTGATGGCTCTTGACTTGCCATTGCCCAAAAAGGTATTTGCACATGGCTGGCTTCTCATGAAAGATGGGAAAATGTCCAAGTCCAAAGGGAATGTGGTCGATCCCGTTACGTTGATCGACAGGTACGGTTTGGATGCTTTGCGCTATTATCTAATGCGCGAAGTGCCTTTCGGTGCTGACGGTACGTTCACGCCGGAAAGTTTTGTTGAGCGAGTCAACCATGACCTCGCGAATGATTTGGGGAATCTGCTGAATCGTACGATCGTGATGATCGATAAGTATTTTGATGGACAGATTCCAGCTTATATTGCTGGGGCTACCGAGTTTGACGAAAGTCTCTTGGAGACTGTTCGTTCTACGGTAGCGAAGTACGAGGAAGCGATGGAGAAGATGGAATTCTCCATTGCGCTGTCTGCTGTGTGGCAGCTGATCAGCCGCACGAATAAATACATCGACGAGACGCAGCCTTGGTCGATGGTGAAGGATGAGGCCAAGCGCGAAACTCTTGGCTCAGTTATGTATGTGCTGGCTGAATCTCAGCGCATTTCATCTGTCTTGCTGCGTCCTTTCTTGACGAAGACGCCGCAATTGATCTGGCAGCAGCTTGGACTTGCTGATGAAGATCTGCCGCGCTTGACGGCGTGGGAAAGCGTGCAATCTTTCGGACATCTCCCGACGGGCACCAAGGTGCAAAAGGGAGATCCGATGTTCCCGAGACTAGACGTTGAGGCGGAAGTCGCTTTCATCGTCGAGGCTATGGGCGGCGGAGCTGAGGTGCCTGCTGCGCCCGCTGCGGCTACTGTTGGTGCTACTTCTGCAGCGCCTGCCGCACAAGTGCCCGCGCCGGAGTCCAAAGACGAAATCGGGATCGACGATTTCGCCAAGGTGGAGCTGCGCGTAGCCCAGGTAATATCCGCTGAGCCCGTGAAGGGCGCGGATAAACTTCTCAAGCTGCAGCTCGATCTAGGATACGAGCAGCGTCAAGTGGTATCGGGCATCGCGAAGTTTTACTCGCCCGAAGAGTTAGCGGGACGCAAGGTCATCTGCGTCACGAATTTGAAGCCGGTCAAGCTGCGCGGCGAGTTGTCGCAAGGGATGATTCTCGCCGCTTCACATGGCGATCAATTGACACTTGCGACCGTACCTGACTCTATGCCCAATGGAGCAATCGTGAAATAGCTCAGCTTATTAGGAGCCTCTATCTCCCCAGATCAGGGAGATGGAGGTTCTTTCTATGGATGGAAGCCGGGGAGCCCGGGTATCCTAAGGGAAACTGATAACGGAGTGAGACAGATGAGAATTCGATTGGTTTTGAAAATCATTGGAGTTTCCAACATGATTGTTCTGCTAACTGCGTGTACGTTATTCGGTGGGGATTCGGAAAAAAAGAAGGATACCAATAAGCAAAAAGATACGAAATCCAAAGCTCAGAGTACCAAGAAGCAGGATAGTGTGATTGATCAAGAATTGAAAAAGCAATATCAAATGTATAATGAAATTATTGAATATAAAGTTAAGCAAGATCAAAAATTGATTAAGCAATCGGAAGAACATTTCAAAAAGCTGAAAGAAGAAAGTGATAAATAAAAGTAGGGCCATGCTGTGAACTTATGCGGCAGGCTCTTTTATTTTGCCTGTGAATGTATTGACTTAGGGGGGCAGGTACTCGTATAATCAATTCGTTAATAAAAATGATTACGATTTAGAGGGTGAGCGGAGTGGTATTTTTGATGCGAAAAAAGAGCGTTTTTAACATAGTTCTACTAGCCGTCTTCGTGTTGGCGATGGTAGGATGCGGAGGGGTTTCTAGTTCAAAAGCGAAGCTAGTAGAAGGTAAAGTGAATGTGGTTACAAGTTTCTATCCACTATATGAGTTTACGCGCGCTATCGGTGGTGAGTATGTCAATGCGATCAATCTTGTGCCAGCGGGGGTAGAACCACATGATTGGTCGCCAAAAAGCAGGGATATTAAAAACATGACACAAGCTCAAATTTTCGTCTATCAAGGAGCGGGGTTCGAAGGTTGGGTCAAGGATTTCATTGGAAGTCTGCCTGCTGAATCGAATTTGAAAGTTGTGGAAGCAAGCAAAGGGGCAGATTTGATCAAAACTTCGGAAAATAAAGACGAATTTGATCCTCATGCGTGGCTGAGCCCGTTAAATGCGATAAAAATGGCTAATAATATTAAAATAGCTTTAGTTGGTGCAGACCCTGCACACAAAGAAGTTTTTGAGAAAAATTATGCCAGCTATGAGGCCAAATTATTAGATTTGGATGCTCGTTATAAGAAAGAGCTTGCCCAAACGAAGAAAAAAGAGATTGCCGTTTCACACTATGCTTTTGCTTATCTCTGCAGAGATTATGGCTTAACCCAAATGTCGATTATGGGATTATCTCCTGATGCTGAGCCGACTGCGCAGGATTTGAAAAAAATGAATGCATACATGAAAGAACATGATTTGAAATATATATTTTTTGAAGAGCTTGTATCTGATAAATTAGCCAAGACGCTGGCGAAGGATGCCAAGGTTGACACCATGGTTCTCAATCCGTTAGAAGGGTTAACGGATGCGCAGATGAAGGCAGGCGAGGATTATATTTCGATCATGGATAAAAATTTGAAAAATTTAGTCATTGCCTTACAATAACGAAGTCAGGGGTTACTAGATGGAAAATAACGATAAAGAGTTTTGTCACCGCAGCATCGTCTCGATAGATGATCTTTCATTTTCTTATGAAAATAAAAAAGTGATAGACAAACTGCGCTTTGAGGTGCTTGAACGGGATTTCGTCGGTGTTATTGGTTCTAACGGCGCGGGGAAAACGACGCTGCTCAAAATGCTTGTTGGTTTATTGAAACCAACAGCAGGTGAGATCAGGATGTTTGACCGACCCTTGAGTCAATTCAAGGATTGGGAACGCATTGGCTATGTGCCGCAGAAAAATGCTTTTAATCCCCTCTTTCCAGCGACGGTCAGGGAGATCGTGCAGTCGGGGATGTACAGCAACAAGCGGGTGTATCGCCGTCTTACGAAGGCAGACCTGCAAAAGGCGGAAGACGCTATGCTGGCCATGCGTATTGAAGACTTAGCTGACCGCCGTATTGGTCAACTGTCCGGTGGACAGCAGCAGCGCGCTTTCCTCGCGCGCGCGATCGTGAACAACCCGGAGCTGCTCATCTTGGATGAGCCGACGGTTGGAATTGATGCCGAGACGCAAGTCGGATTCTTCCGAATGATCCGACATATGCATCAGCATCATCATATGACTTTCATCATGGTCTCACACGATATGGACATGATGCAGTCATACCTAGGAACTGAGCCGCAGAAAGTAAGCGGCGGCATTAAATTTTATGTTAAGCATACCCATGATCCCGAGGATTGCCGTGAGACGAATTTGACTCATTCCATCGGCCAGATTCGCGAGATGATCGGAGTTCAGTAAGGAGCGGGAAATTTGGATATTTTCACGGAGTATTTTTTTCAACGGGCGTTAATCGGTGGGATATTGATCGGGCTTATGGCGCCTCTCATGGGCGTTTTTCTTGTCCTACGGCGGCTTTCCATGATCGGGGATACTCTCGCGCATGTGTCTATCGCGGGGGTTGCGCTGGGCTTTCTAATCAACGTCTATCCGTTAGGGGTAGGACTTGTGTTTGCGCTTCTCGCGTCTTTTGCGATAGAGAAGCTGCGTAAGGCATATAAAACGTATGCCGAGCTTTCCATCGCTATTATTATGTCAGGCGGCGTGGCGCTGGCTACGCTTCTTTTTACCCTTGGCAAAGGCTTTAATATGAATGTGATGAGTTATCTGTTTGGTAGTATATATACGTTAGACACAACTGATTTGTGGGTGGTTTTTGGCGTCTCCGTGCTTGTCATTGGCGTTATAGTCGCACATTTCAAGGAGTTTTTCCTAATGTTCTTCGATGAGGATGCAGCGAGTGTAAGTGGACTTCCACTTAAATATTATAATATGATGATAACGATGCTAACCGCATTGGTGATTTCTGTCGCAATCAAGATTGTGGGCGCTTTGCTTGTTTCATCGTTATTAACTATTCCTGTCGCATGCAGTTTATTAATTGCTCGCAGCTTTAAGCATTCGGTCTTTTTGGCCATTTTATTTTCAGAGATAGCTGTGATCATCGGATTGGTCGTAGCAGGAGTCTGGGACTTGGCGCCAGGGGGGACGGTTGTTCTGACTCTAATTGCAATGTTGATCGGGATCATTCTAAAAAGAGGATTGAGGATTTAACATGGAATCAGTTAATTTATGGATCGCTTTATGGGCGGGGATAGCTTCATTCATTTCACCTTGCTGTTTGCCCTTGTATCCTTCTTATCTTTCCTACATAACCGGTATATCGGTCAGTGAGTTGAAATCGGGTGAAACAACGTCACGTGTCCGTCGCCAAACGATGCTTCATACGCTAAGCTTTATCGTTGGATTTTCAATCATTTTTTATACGCTGGGTTTGACGGCAGGCTTTCTGGGAAATTTCTTTTTTGACTATCGTGATTTGTTGAGACAAATTGCCGCACTGTTAATTTTTATTATGGGATTGTTTTTATTAGGGATTTTCCAACCGCAATGGTTAATGAAAGAACGGAAGTTAAAGATCAGTTTTCGTCCTGCGGGATACCTTGGTTCTGTTCTCGTGGGAATGGGATTTGCAGCAGGTTGGTCGCCGTGTGTTGGCCCCATCCTCTCCGCGATTCTCGCGCTGGCTACAACGGAACCTGGGACATGGTTTCAACTCACAACAGCTTACTCGCTAGGGTTTGCGATTCCGTTTTTCGTTCTTTCGTTTTTCATAGGGTCGACCAAATGGATTCTGAAATATTCTAATCTCATTATGAAAATAGGCGGGGGCCTGATGGTCGTGATTGCCGTTTTACTCTACACCGGTAAAATGACGCAAATCACGCTATGGTTGAACACCATAACCCCCGATTGGTTGAAGTTTTAATTTGTAAGTCGTGTGTTAAGTGAAATATTCAATTTTGGCTTGGGGGAATTTATCGAAGATTTGTTCGGTGATAAATTCCCTTAATGCGTTGGCTTGTTCATCTTTGTACACATATTTCCCTTTTCCATATTTGCCCCATTTGTATTTGCGTTTTTCTTCGTCCATTTCCAGTTTGGTTTTGGGGTATCGTTTCTCGATAATATTTTTGGCGGTGCGTGTGAAGCGATGCTGGATCATTTCAAAGGTTAAATCGCTGGCAGCATCCGCTGGCAATTCCTTGTGAAGTCGCTCTAGCAGTGTCGCATATCCTTCTTCCCAGCCTTCATGCCAAATAATCGGCGCAATGATAAATCCTAGGGGATAGCCTGCGTGGGCAACTTTGCCGGCAGCTTCAATGCGTTCATGAAATTTGGATGTGCCGGGTTCGAAATTTTTGATAACGTAATCGGCATTGACGCTAAAACGGAACCGGGTATGTTTGTTATGTTTGGCATCAAGCAAGGAATCGACATGATGGTATTTGGTCACAAAGCGAAGACGGCCATGTTCCTGCTGACCCATGAATTCAATAAGCTCTTTCAGGGAGCCAGAGATATGCTCCAGACCGACAGGGTCGGATGTGCAGGCTGCTTCAAAACGCGTGATCTCTGGTTCACGCTCTTCGATATATTGTTTGGCAGCTCCTAAGATATCGTCCATATTCACATAAACACGTATATAGGGCTTCGCGCCCATCGTTGTTTGGAGATAACAGTAATGACAATGCCCCATGCAGCCGGTCGCAATTGGAATGGCATATTCCGCTGAGGGTTTGGAAGTTTCGAATTTAAGCGTTTTGCGCAATCCGACGACAAGTGTACGTTTGGCAATTTTATATTTTTCCAGTTCAGAGTCACCAGGCAAGTCGCGAATCTGATTATGAGAGGTCGTCATATGAATCTCCAGGCCTTGCTGCTTGGCCCATTCATAAATGCGTTGACCTTTGGGATAATTCATGGCGTCGGGTTCAAAGTAAACAAGCTCAGGGACAAAAACAGACGTAGTCGGCACAGGTCTATTGAGTAATTCCGTTGACATGGAAGACTCCTTTCATCGTAAAGCTAGCAAGATTAGGTTGTGTCCCTTAGTGTGCCTTGGTATGGACATTGTGAATCATGGGATATTTGACCGCATCTGGGTAGATGCATTATGATAAGTAAGCAATAGACAGGAAATAAAGGATAAGCAGGGGGAAATAAAGCAATGGCTACGCCAAGTATGGAAGATTATCTGGAGAGAATTTACAAGCTTATTGACGAGAAAGGCTACGCTCGTGTCTCCGACATTGCTGAAGGACTTGAGGTACACCCCTCTTCCGTAACCAAAATGATTCAAAAATTGGACAAGGATCATTATTTGATCTATGAGAAATATCGCGGACTTATGTTGACGCCCAAAGGCAAAAAGATGGGGAAGCGTCTTGTTGACCGCCATCTGTTGCTTGAAAATTTCCTAACGGTTATTGGTGTCCAAGAGGACAATATATATAAGGATGTTGAAGGAATCGAACATCATTTGAGTTGGGATTCCATCACTTGTATTGAAACGCTGCTCGAATATTTTCGCAGGGACCCGAACCGTTTGGAAGACCTCGTGAATATTCGCAAAGAATTAGAGGTTGAAAATTAGACAGAGACCGTCTTTACGGTGCTCTGTCTTTTTTTGTGGGTATAGAAACAAACTGCCCCCGCATACATAACAAAGTAAGCTCTACGCTTAGGGGACGGGGAGTGATGTGATGTGATTATCAATGGCGTGTTTGAAGGCGGTGGCGTCAAAGGGATCGCGCTGGCTGGTGGCGTCAGTGCGGCTATGAAACAGGGACTGGTCTTCAATCAAGTGGCGGGTACAAGCTCTGGGTCCATTGTAGCGGCCTTGCTGGCTGCTGGTTATACCGGAGAAGAGATGAAGGAACTGATCCTCAGAGCGCCCTTTAAATCGTTTATGCAGCGTTCACCAATTTTCAATGCAAGAATTATTGGGCCGGCCGCGCGGCTGTTGATTAAAAAAGGGCTCTATGCCGGAGAAGCACTTGAATATTGGGTTCAACAGCAACTGGCCGCCAAGGGTATCCGTACTTTCGGAGATTTGAAGCCCAATCAACTACGGATTATTGCTTCGGATATTACGCAAGGAAAACTGTTGATTCTGCCTGACGACATCGCACAATATGGAATCGACCCTAAGCGGTTTTCGATTGCCAAGGCGGTGCGAATGAGCACTAGCATTCCTTATTTTTTTGACCCCGTGATGATTCGGCGCAAAATAAAAAGCTCTGGGAAGGCTACGCCGTTCACAGAGCAATTTTATTATATTGTGGATGGAGGTCTCCTGAGCAATTACCCGCTCTGGGTTTTCGATCAAGAAACCGATCGTGAGGAAATGATCCCCGTTATCGGATTCCAACTCGTCGGTAAAAGCGATACGCATACCAGAAAAATTAAAGGGCCCATCACCATGTTGGAAGCTCTCTTTGGTACGATGCTGAGCGCTCATGATGAGCGCTACATTGAACAAAAGAATCGATTTAGAACGGTGAAAATTCCGACGCTAGGTGTTGGGAATACGCAATTTAATTTATCCAAAGAATTGAGTATGGCTTTGTACGAATCGGGTTTTCAAGCTTCCAATGATTACTTCGACAAGTGGTCTGCGCAAATATACGAAGAAAATTATGATAAATATGTTTTGCGCAAATAAGAACTGGTAAATAGCAATGAACTAGTGGTACTTAGGGAAATCATCGGGTTCTGAATCTTTGGTTCCGTTAATAACACGAAATTTGGCGTTTTTCCTCTTGACCTTGGCGGAGCCGCGGCTGGAGGTGAACATTTTCCAACGGGATGGCGGGAATTTGTAAAGGAGAAAGATGATCCCTAACACGAGAACGGGAATGAATAAAGTTCGTAAACTTACCAACAAACCAATCGCAATCAAAATCGCAATGGCGATCTCAATGGGGGAAAATTTTCTTCTCATGCCCGTCCCTCCGAAATTCGTTGTTCCGCTTCACGCATGCGGTTGAAAGAAGCAATGGAAACCTCGACTTGATGATCTTCAGGCTCTTTGGTTGTCAAGAGCTGCAGCCATAATCCCGGATAGCCCAAGTAACGAAGGACTGGTACTTCGCGAAGCGAGTTCGTGAATCTTAGCACTTCATAAGAAACGCCGATCACAACAGGAAGCAGCAGCAATCTTTGTAGGATGCGCTCGACATATCCGTCGTAATGAAGGAATGAGTAAATGACAACACCAATTAATACGGTGAAAACGATGAATGAGCTGCCGCAGCGATAATGCAGGGTATTGAACTTCTGTACATTGCTGACGGTAAGCTCGACACCGGCTTCATAAGCGCTTATGACTTTGTGTTCCGCGCCATGGTACTGAAATAGTCGGCGAATCATAGGTGTTAGGGATATGAAGTAAATATATCCAACCAATAAAATGATTTTGATAACACCTTCTATAAGATTATGAAGAATTTGATTGCTAAATACATTTTGAAATAAAAACTGTTCAATAACAGCAGGCACTAGCGTAAAAACGAATTTTCCAAATAAAAATGAAATGACACCCACCACAGCTACGCCAAGAACCATTGAAATATTCGAAAAGAAGCCGGGTTTCTCTTCTTTCTTAGTTCCTTTGTCTTCCTCGCCTTCTTGTTCTGCGAAGGATTCAGCTGAAAAGTTTAGATGTTGGGCGCCTTTGGCGCTGGATTCGATAATGCCCACAATACCGCGAACAAAGGGTATTTTTTTGAGCGATTGAACCCAAGGGATGACTTTCTTAGGTACTTCCAAATAATCAAGCGAACCATCTTTTTTGCGCACGGCGGTTACATGCACATTTTTCCCTGCGAACATGACGCCTTCGATGACGGCTTGTCCTCCGTATATACTGTTTTGTTCTGCCATGAGTTCCACCTTCTTATCCTTCTCGAATTCGGTTAATGTACTTTCTCATTGTAACGGATTCACAGGTTGAATGCTACCGATAACGGTAGAACATACTAATCATACCTGAGGAAAGACAGGCAACTTCTGCTGTGAAAGGAAGAGACCGGAAAATGGGCGCGAAGAATGAAGGGAAAATAAAAACAAATCGGTGGCTTTATACCATTTACATTGGTTTTTTCGCTGGATTGATTTGGGGAGCATTGAAAATTGTTGAACACTATCTGAAATTTACTAAGATCGTTATAGGCTTCCTGATTGAGCCGTTTTTCAAACATGATTTCTTGCTTTCGTGGCAAGGCATCTTGATAGGCTGGGGATTCTTTATGCTCTTTTCCATAGTGGCTGCATTCTTGTATATGGTCACTATGTGGAAGCTGCAAGGTCCCTGGTGGGGACTCGGCTACGGAGCTTTCTGGTGGGCGGCCATTTACTTGCTGATCGGTCCATTGGCAGGCATGACCTATTGGATTAATAAACTGGATATCAATTCGATTATCTCTGACTTTTGTTTATTTCTGTTGTGGGGAATGTTTATCGGGTATTCCATTTCCATTGAATACACAGATATCAGAACGAGACAACCTATACACAAGACATGAAAGTTATGGTAAAATATCAAAGGTCAAATAGGCGGCAAACGCCTGCTTTGGCGAAATATGCCGGGGAGTGATGTCCTGTTGAAAAAGGTTCTGCTCATTAACGGGCCTAATTTAAATATGCTGGGTGTACGAGAACCTGGCGTCTACGGAACGTCTTCACTTTCAGCTATTGTTCAAGGCTTATCAGAATTAGCTGAAGGATTGTCTGTTGAGCTAGAAAGTTTTCAATCGAATCATGAAGGCGAGATTATTGATAAAATTCATGAAGCTTTTGGTACGAAAGATGGTATCTTGATAAATCCAGGAGCATTTACGCATTATAGTTATGCGATTCGCGATGCTTTGGCAGCAGTTCAAGTACCGACTGTCGAGGTTCACCTATCGAACATTCATAAGCGTGAGGAATTCCGACATCATTCCGTGATTGCCCCTGTTGTCATCGGTCAGATTTGTGGTCTTGGCCCACAAGGGTACGAGCTAGGATTACGAGCATTATTATCCCATATGTAAGAAAGATTGGTGATTTGGATGCAGGAGAACCGTATTGAACGTCTTCGCAAGGTTATGGAACAGCAAGATTTGCCGGCACTACTCATCACGAACGCATATAACCGTACATATGTATCTGGTTTCACGGGTTCTTCCGGGTATGTCCTAATAACGTTAGATCGAGCTTTACTGTTAACTGATTTTCGCTATATGACACAAGCTCCTCAACAAGCGAAGCTATTCGATGTTGTTGAGCATAAGCCTAAGGCTATTGAGACTGTGCGTGAGCTTTTGCAGCAGCAGGGGATTACGAAAGTAGGCTTTGAGCAAGCAGATGTCACGTATGGCGATTTCCTTGGTTTCCAGGCAGGCTTAGCAGGAATCGAATTAGTGCCTACTTCGCGTGTTGTTGAATTAATTCGGATCGTCAAAGATGAAGCGGAATTGCAAATTATGCAAGAAGCCGCGGATTTGGCAGATCAAACATTTACGCACATTTTGAATTTCATCAAGCCAGGTGTGCAGGAGAAAGATATTGCCCTTGAAATTGAGATGTTTATCCGCAAAAATGGAGGAACATCGACATCCTTTGAGACGATTGTAGCTTCCGGGGAACGTTCCGCGCTTCCTCATGGTAAAGCGAGCGATCGCGTGCTACAATTAAACGAGTTTGTCAAATTAGATTTTGGAGCGTATTATAAAGGGTATTGCTCTGACATTACTAGAACGGTTATGCTTGGAAAGCCGACAGACAAACATAAAGAAATTTATGAGATTGTGCTTGAGGCTCAATTGAATTGTCTGGCCAACCTGAAACCCGGGATTACTGGCAGAGAAGGCGATGCTTTTGCGCGTGATGTTATTGTGAAGCATGGCTATGGCGATTATTTCGGTCACGGTACCGGACATGGATTAGGTATGGAGGTTCACGAATCTCCGCGCTTGTCGAAAACCGAAGATATGATTTTAACACCTGGTATGGTGGTTACCGTTGAACCCGGCATTTATCTCCCTGACTTTGGTGGAGTTCGAATTGAGGACGATGCAGTAATTACTGACACCGGCATTAAAATACTTACACATTCTACCAAAGATTTTCTTATTATTGACTAGCGGAGGGATTTACAAGTGATATCAGTTAACGATTTCAAAACAGGTCTTACGATTACAGTAGAGCATGATATTTTTACAGTTCTGGATTTCCAACACGTGAAGCCAGGTAAAGGCGCAGCATTCGTGCGCTCCAAGCTTAAAAACCTGCGCAACGGAAATACAGTTGAACGTACGTTCCGCGCTGGCGAGAACGTTGGCCGCGCACACATCGACAACCGTGAGATGCAGTACCTGTATGCAAGCGGCGATGAATTTACGTTCATGGATACAGAAACATTTGATCAGTTCGCTCTTTCCCGCGAGCAACTGAAATGGGAACTGAACTTCCTGCTCGAAAACATGAACATCAAAATTTTGAGCTACCAAGGTGAAATCCTCGGGATTAACTTGCCGAAAAGCGTTGACTTGAAAGTTGTTGAAACAGAGCCGAGCATCAAAGGCAACACGGCACAAGGCGCTCTCAAAAGTGCAAAAGTGGAAACGGGACTTTCCGTTCAAGTGCCGCTTTTCATCAACGAAGGCGACGTTCTTACTGTAGATACCGAAGATGGCAGATACATCTCTCGTGCTCAGTCTTAATTAGGACAAGCCTCTCTGACTCTGATGAGTTGGGGAGGCTTTTTTGATACAGCAAGTATTTCTTACCACAGATGTGCAATTTTATGCTATAATATTGAATTGTTATGCACTAGTATGCGTTAGGAGTGGGTCAGCTTTGTCTCTAATCGTGATGAAATTTGGCGGTAGCTCTGTCGGTGATGCGGAGCGAATGAAACGTGTTGCAAAAAGGATTGTAGAACGAAAGCAAGCAGGACATAGCTGTGTTGTTGTCGTTTCGGCAATGGGAGATACAACAGATGATTTGATCGACCTGTCTAAGCAAATTTACGATGGAGCCCCACCGGCTCGTGAAATGGATATGCTGTTAACGACCGGGGAGCAAGTCTCTGTCGCATTATTATCGATGGCGATACATAATCTTGGCGAACAAGCCGTGTCTTACACGGGTTGGCAAAGTGGGATTTACACGGAAGCTGTTCATGGAAAAGCAAGGATTTCCGATATTCAGCCGCAGCGTGTCTTGAACGCGATTGAGCAAGGCAATGTGGTCATCGTTGCCGGATTCCAGGGGATGACCGAGGCTGGTGAGATTACAACACTGGGTCGCGGCGGATCGGACACAACAGCTGTCGCGCTGGCTGCAGCTATCAAAGCAGACCTATGCGAAATTTACACGGATGTGGATGGGATTTATTCAACAGACCCGCGCATCGTGAAAGTAGCAAGAAAGCTGAATGAAATTTCTTATGATGAAATGCTGGAGCTGGCTAATTTGGGAGCTGCTGTTCTTCATCCTAGGGCTGTTGAATATGCCAAAAATTACAACGTTACCCTCGTGGTGCGTTCAAGCTTTACTTACAATGAAGGTACCAACGTGAAGGAGGAAGCAGTGATGGAACAAGGAATCGTTGTTCGTGGCATCGCGTATGACAAGAATGTAGCAAGAATTAGTATTCTGGGTGTTCCTGAGAAACCGGGGCAATTGGCTAAAGTGTTCATTTCACTTGCTGAAGTGCAAATTGACGTTGATATTATTGTGCAAAGCGGTGTGATCAACGGTTCCGCTGACTTCTCTTTCACGACGACCCTTGCTGATCGCGAGCGGGCCTTAGCGGTTATCGAACAAATTCGTGAAGAGATTGGTTACCGCGAAGTCACTTCCGAAGTAAACCTCGTGAAAGTATCCATCGTTGGAGCCGGTATGGTAAGTACGCCTGGCGTCGCAGCTACCATGTTCAAAGTGATTTCCGACTTGGGCATTTCTATCTCGCTGGTTAGCACATCCGAGATCAAAATGTCCTGTGTCATTGATAACTCCAATTCCAACTTAACCGAAGTGATAAGTGCTCTGCACACAGCTTATGGCTTGGACACTACGGAGCAAGCCTTCGTTGGCGGGCCGGAAGATCGCCGCTAAGCGAGACTCATCTTATTTTATCGGCAATAAAGTAGGCTAATTTCAATAAAAAGGCCGTTATGCCGGCAGCCATCAAAGGGCCGACCGGAATACCGCGCATAAAGACAATGCCAAAGATAGAACCGATGACAAGACCCACAATTAATTGTGGGTCTATTTTCAGTAGTTCCAGCCCTTTGCCATTCATATAAGTAGCAATGGCTCCGCCAAGGAGCGCGATGATGCCAGGCCACGTTGTGAAAACAGAAATGATATCCTTCATGGAGATTCGCTCGCTCGCAAAGGGGACGAGCACCCCGACAGTCAGGAATAACAAGCCGAGCTCCAAACCTCTTCGCTCCATAGTCGGAAAGAAACGATCCAGACCAATCAGCTTCACCGCGAGCAAGAGGCAGGCCGCTGTCGTGATGATCGGCGAACGGCCGACCAGTCCGATGATAATCAAAACAACTAAGAGTATATCGCCATTCATCTACTTATCCCCTCACGCTTTAACTTCCATCCTAGTTTATGAGGGGGGCTTGTATTTAGAACGTTGAGCGTGCAAGGCTTCGCGGCAGCAGAATCATTTGATCATGTTCCCAAATCGGGACTTGATCCATGATATTCGACTTGGCACAGAGTATCAGATCATCATGGAAGCCGGATCTACTCATTTTCTTGCCATTGGCACAGGAAACAAGCGTTTCAAATAAGCGATCCTTGCTGTGCAGGTAACTGCCTCTCATCGCTAGACCAAAATCATTGATGAGGACGTTTTTCTCGCCTAGCGTATAGGTGAGCTCTTCCAAGATAAGCCCTGCGCAGATCCCGTCTTCGAATGAAAAAACATCCTGTGTACCCGCACATAGAATGACCGTATCTTTTTTGAGAGCAATGGCAGCTTGAGCGCAGGCTCGACCGTTGAGCAAGGCCCCTGCTAGGATGTGGTCGGCTTTCATCGACTTCTGAATGCCTCTGGTTCCATTCGTCGTCGTAAGGATGATCCGTTTGCCTTGCACGGCTTCCCTAGTATATTCGAGGGGCGAATTGCCAAAATCAAAGCCGGGGATTTTTTTGCAATAACGTTCCCCACCCAGGAGATCGCCCTCTTGAACTTGTTCCTTGGCCTTCATAACGGTTTCGACAGGAACAATCGCTTTGCAACCGTTAGCGAGTGCGGTGATGATCGTGCTAGTAGCACGTAAAACATCAACGACAATGACGGTCTTATGAAGCAAATCGTCACTTCTTGCTTCGCCGATGTTGGCGACTACCTCGATATGCATCTTCTAATCCTTTCTGGTACCCAAAGACAACGTATCCGAACGAAGTCCTCTGCGCAATGCTTCCAGTGCGATCAGTTCATCTGGCGAAATATTTCCCAAATGAATATCAGGCCCGAGCATGCTGATCAAATGCACCTGTTGACTTTTGAGCGGCGCTTCCCATAGCAGCAGCTGCCCATTAACGGAGGATAGCACTTTCTGCAGTTCCTCATCCTTGCATTTACCTGCCTGGTCGAAAATACCCACACCCATCCCTGATTCCCGCGCTTCAATCGTCACCAGTTTGGCCCCATGTTCGGTGTCAATCATGACAGTATCAATGAGCTCCTCCAATTCGATGGTCGAACCCCACCCTTTTTTGCCGTATTCCGTGATGACCTCCAAGCCCTCTTCCATACCGCGAAGGATTAATTCATTTCTGAGTTTGCGATCTATATCAATCGTTCCGTTGGAAATTTCAACCCCGTTAAAGCCGAGTGCGATGATCATATCAAAAAAGGAGTCTACAGCATGCTGTGTAATGGCCACTTCCAAAAAAGTGCCTCCGGGATAGACGCAAATCCCCCTTTCCTTGGCCAAATTGATTTTACTTTTCAATAGGTCTTGGGGATAGAGCGGCGACGTGCCGAAGCCAAGTTTAATCATGTCCAGGTGACTGCTGGAGGTGTTCAATAAATCCTGGAAAGCATACATGCCCAAGCCTTTATCCATAACCATCGTTTGACCCAGCGTTCTAGGTTTGGCCTGCCTTTGTCCTGTGGGGTCGGCCAGAACGGGGTTCCATTGTAAAAAAGAGGTCACTTCCATGGTATTACTCCTCACTGTCCTTCGAAGGATCAATTATGTGAACAGCATATGCACCCGGATAAATGGTGGTGCCCAGCATGCCTAAAATCAGACGAGCCCGCATAAGGTAGGGTAAAAAGCTTAAACCCTACCTTATGCAAGAAGTTCGAGCTAACTCTCACTCCGCAATCATGCAAGGAGTTCTAAATCTTTTAAAGGAGGTAGTAAAAAGAAATGAATAAAATTGTTCTAACGATGGCGTCGCTGAGGATGATGTCGGGGAGTATTGAAATCATCGCGGCTATTGTGATGTTGCGGCTGGCAACGGTGGAGAAGGCTTTGCTCGTGAATGCTGGTTTGGCTCTAGTAGGCCCTCTAGTACTACTAGCTACGACTACCATTGGTTTGGTAGGAATCGCAGAGAAGCTCTCATATGGCAAGATGCTTTGGGTGATTGCGGGTGTGAGCTGTTTGTTTATTGGCATTTTAAAAAAGTAATCGGTCATATTTCTTTCTATTAAGCATAGAAATGAATATAGAAGACTGGACAACTTGGAGGGATGTCAGGCCATGCTCACAACGATTATGCATTTGTTCCCCCAGTCGCTCCGGCTTCTGTTAACCGAACTGTCGCCAGAAGTACAAGCTAGCGTTGAAGAGATCCGGATAAGAGAGTCGCGCCCTTTCGAGATTAGCTGGGGTGATCGGTATGCCTTTCTGGATGAGCGGGGCCAACTTGTTGCGCAGGAAGCCAAGGCCTATAAACCGAATCGTCAGGATTGTCTGACCCTGCTGGAGATGTTGACGAATCATTCCTTGTACACCTTCGAAGAAGAGCTTAGGCGTGGCTACATCACCATTGTCGGCGGCCATCGAGTAGGACTAGCAGGACGTACTGTGCTGGAACAAGGCCATGTCAGACAAATTCGTGATGTCAGTTCCTTCAATATCCGGATTGCTCGTGAACTGCAAGGGGTAGGCCAAGCCGTGCTGCCGCACTTGTATGATCCCGTGATGAGAAGTATCCATCATACGCTCATCATTTCGCCGCCGCAGCAAGGGAAAACAACGCTCCTGCGCGATATCGCGAGATTAGTCAGTCGAGGAGAGTGGGGGCCGGACAGTCTAGCGAATGCCGGCAAGAAGGTCGGGGTCATTGATGAACGCTCCGAGTTGGCTGCTTGTGTGAAAGGAGTGCCTAGATTCGATCTTGGGCCGCGCACAGATGTCCTTGACGGTTGTCCCAAGGCGGAAGGCATGATGATGATGATACGGTCTTTATCACCTGATGTGCTGATCGTCGATGAAATTGGACGCCCAGAAGATGCCCAAGCTATTCATGAAGCGGTTCATACCGGAATTCGGGTAGTCGCCACAGCTCACGGTGCCGACTACGATGACGTACGCATGCGGCCTGTACTCAAGCAACTGCTGGAAGAAGGTGTATTTACGAGATATGTCATCTTGCAGCGTCGCAGGGGGGCACCAGCTGCCTATCGCATCATGGATCGTTACGGCAAACCCCTTGAATCCATTCCAGTAAGGAAAGGATGAGGTAAGATGCTTAAATTCGTCGGCGGGGTACTGATCATTGGCGCAGCGACTTTGTTTGGATTTTTGAAGGCAACGCACTACATTAGGCGTCCCAAACAAATTAGAGCGCTCATCAGCGCTTTAGGACGAATGGAGACGGAAATCACCTATGCCCTCACACCGCTGCCTGAAGCTTTCATCTCTCTCAGTAAACAAGTGCCTGACCCCTTGTCATCTCTATTTCGTATAACGGCTGAACGTTTATTGAGCAGTGATGGACTATCCACGCGGGAGATATGGCGCATGAGTGTTCAGGATGTCTGGACACGCACCTCCATGAAACAAGCGGAGCAAGAAGTTGTTCTGCAGCTAGGTTCCGTTCTTGGACTGACAGATCGCAGCGACCAGATCAAACATATTCGGCTTGCCATCAGCCAACTGCAAACCGAAGAGACCGAATCGAGGGAAGAACAACGGCGCTACGAGAAAATGTGGAAAAGCCTTGGTGTTCTAATCGGCGCATTAATCGTGATTTTGATGTATTAAGGGTAGCAAGGACATTGCCGCAATCGGCAGTCGTTCCTTGTCAACAGAGTGAGGTGCCTGGAATGAATGTAGATGTGAATGCCATTTTCCAGATCGCCGGCATCGGCATCATCATCGCGATGATCCATTCGGTGCTCAAGCAGATGGGCAAAGAGGATATGGCTCACTGGGTCACGGTTATCGGCTTTGTGGTCGTGCTCTTCATGGTCGTCAGTATGCTCGATCATTTATTTAAAGAAATCAAAACCATTTTCCTATTCCAATGAGGTGGGCCAAATGGAAATCATCCAGATTGTAGGCCTCGGACTCATTGTTACGATATTAACGCTCATCATCAAAGAGCAGAAGCCGATGTTCGCTTTTCTGCTGGCGGCCTTTACAGGCATTATGATCTTCCTGTTTCTGATCGGTAAAATTTCTACGGTCATTCAGGTGCTTGAGGATCTAGCGCAAAAATCCAGCATTAATATGGTTTTCCTCAAAACCATACTCAAAATCATAGGCGTCGCCTACATTGCTGAGTTCGGTGCCCAAATAGTTCGGGATGCCGGCCAGGAATCTATTGCCTCCAAGATAGAGCTGTCAGGCAAGGTGCTCATTATGGTGATGGCGATTCCCATCATTACCGTCATTATCGAAACCGTCGTTAAGCTGCTGCCGGCTTAGATGATTTACTTAGGAGTGACAGGAATGAACCTACTTTATTCGCACCAGAGACTGAATCACCGTTGGATGATTGTATGTATCCTGATTATGGGCTTCTGGCTCGGGATGACGAATTTGTCTCATGCAGCATCTCCAACGGATGCCATTATCAAAGAGCAGGCCAACCATTTGAATACCGAACCTGTCGAGCAATACTGGGATAAGCTCATGAAAGAGTATGGCGGATATTTCCCGGAAAGCAAGCCGCCAACCTTTATGGAGCTGCTGCTGGGGACGAAGGGGATTAGTTTCAAAAGTATTTTCAAAGGACTTCTCAGCTATGTCTTTCATGAAATTATTATCAATGGCAAGCTGCTGGCTTCGATCGTTATCCTCACGATTTTCAGCATGATTCTAGAGACGCTGCAAAGCTCATTCGAACGGAATACCGTGAGCAAGCTAGGCTATTCCATTACCTACATGGTGATGATCATCATTGCTATCAATAGTTTCAGTGTGGCCATCGGCTATGCCAAAGATGCCATCACATCGATGATTCAGTTCATGCTTGCCCTTGTTCCCTTGTTGTTGACTCTGCTGGCTTCTATGGGCAATGTGACTTCTGTTGCCATCTTGCACCCGCTCATCGTCTTCATGATTCACACGGTTGGCACAGCGATTTATGTGTTTGTTTTCCCGCTGCTGTTCTTCTCAGCGGTTCTGCACATCGTTAGTTCGCTGAGCGAGAAGTACAAGGTAACCCAGCTTGCGAACCTGCTTCGCACGATCGCGCTCAGTATGCTTGGTGTATTCGTAACGGTATTCCTTGGCGTTATTTCGATTCAAGGGACAGCAGGGGCGGTCAGAGACGGCGTAGCCATTAGGACGGCCAAGTATATCACCGGTAACTTCGTGCCGGTTGTCGGTCGATTGTTCTCGGATGCGACAGAAACCGTAATCGGGGCTTCCTTGCTAGTGAAGAATGCGATTGGACTTGTCGGGGTTGTCATACTTGTGATGCTTTGCGCCTTTCCAGCTATCAAAATTTTGACGCTTGCCTTCATTTACAACTTATCAGCAGCGATAATGCAGCCCTTGGGAGACAGTCCCATGATCGCTTGTCTGCAAACGATCGGGAAGAGCTTGATTTATGTGTTTGCGGCGCTAGCTGCCGTGAGCCTGATGTTCTTTCTAGCCTTAACCATCATGATTGCTATCAGTAATGTGTCTGTGATGATGCGATGAAAGGAGCCCAACTATGGATTGGTTAGCTGGTTGGTTGAAAACCGTCATCATGGTCATCATGTTGGCCACCTTTGTGGATTTACTGCTTCCAAGCAATACCATGCAGCGCTATGTCAAAACAGTTATGAGCCTATTCATCCTATTGACCCTGTTGTCCCCGGTTCTGCAGTTGTTCCAGAAGGATTGGAACATGGATCAATTGATTGGTCAAGCCGAGCAAAAGCAAAACGAGAAGTCGATGGTTGCGAGCAGCGCTGGAAGCAGCGGAATGAAGTCGTTGGAAGCTATCACGAAGGAAGGTCAAAGGCTGCAGGCGGAAGGGCAGAAGCAGTCTCAACAGATGCTGCAAACGCAGCTAGCTGGCATGATGAAAGAGGATTTGCAGAAGCAAACAGACCTTCTCATTCAGGACGTTCAGGTAGCAGCGCAGATCGACAATAATGGGAAACCCGTGATTATGAAAGTCAGGGTAACCCTTGATGATATAGAAGCAAAGAAGATGACTTCCAAGCAAGGGAATTCCAAAAGCATAGCGGTTATGGAACCTGTGAAACCGATCGACCCGATTCGGGTCGAACCAGGAGTAAAGCTTTCTGATAGCAGTACTAAGGATGTTAAGGCTGCTGCTGCTCCAGGATTACCCTCTGCCTATGAGCAAGAAGCAGAGCGGCTTAGACAAAGCATTGCCCGTAATTGGTTAGTAGAGTCAGCTCAGATTGATATCCAGCTTGCACAAAGGAACGGAAGGATTGCGAGGTGAATCGATGGGAACATTGCTGCAATGGATGGAGCACAAATTCGGCGGAGGTCCGGGAGGGCCCAAACGTAAAAATACGCTGCTATGGGTCATTATGATTGGACTTTTAGGAGCTGCGCTGATGATTATGAATGCCTTTATGACTGTAAAAGATGTCGATCCCATCAATGCGGGCCGAGCTTCCCCGCCACCAAGTAAAGAAACATTTCTAGGCAGCTCACCCAAGGAAAATTCTACCTTTCATGACTACGAGGCAGCTTATCAGTCCCAATTGAAAGAGATCTTACAAAAAATTGTCGGTGTCGGCGATGTAGAAGTGCTCGTTACGATTGAATCAACGGAGGAAATGACCGTCGACAAAAATTATAATGACAATCAACAAATGACGACAGAACGCGACAATGGCGGGGCAACTCGGAATATATCCCAGGTAACGCGGAGTGGTGAAGTGGTGATTTATCAAGTGTCAGGTGACCAAAAACCACTTGTGCTCAAATATATTAAACCTAAGATTAGAGGGGTTATCGTTGTCGCCAAAGGTGCTGAGAATCTTACCGTGAAAAAAATGATTACAGAAGCCGTTGAACGCGGCCTTGGCGTCGAGGCGCACCGCATCTCCATCTTACCCCGCAAAACGGGTGAATAAAAAAGCAAATATCAACCAAATATGAGGAGGAATATTCAATGAACGCAAAAAGACAAACAATTTGGCTCGTATCCATGCTCAGCTTAATGGTGGTGCTTTCAGCTTATTATTTATTCACAGAGGATGTCAACAAACTCGATTTGGCAGCGTCAAGCACGGCGCAAACCGGTCAAGAAGTGAAGATTGATATGAGTCAAGTTGATCCTGCGAATGCCGCTAAAACAGATGTGAAAGCAACAACAGGCAAGGATACAAAAATCGACACGAAAGTTGCAACACCACAAAATGCAACACCGCAAAATGCAACAAAAACCGACGCCAAGACTGAGGTTAAGACGGATGCCAAAACGAACGTGAAAACAGAAGCCAAAACGGACGTGAAAACAGATGCCAAAACAACAACAAGCACTGGCACATCCAAAGTACCGCAATCCAGCACAGCCAAGACAGATGACCAAGTGCTGAAACAAGTGGAAGAGCAAGCAAAAACCACATCAGCAAGCGACTATTTTACCAATGAGCAAATGAAACAGAGCGAATATTTCAGCAAAACATCGTCCGATTTGATGGAAATTATTATAGATGCCAAGAAATCGCCAGATGCGGTTGCGAAGGCGACCAATGATTTATCCAAGCTGACGGATGTTCAAGAAAAAGTAGAAAATCTGCAAGATGTGTTGATGAAAGATTTCCCGCAAGCGATTGTGAATCAAGATGGAAACAAGTGGAAAGTAACGGTTCAAAGTGATAAATTAGAAAAAAGTCAAGGTGTTACCATCGTCGATATGGTCGTTAAAGAGTTAGGTGCAGCACCAGAAAACATCAAGATTCAGTATGTGCGCCCATAAGCAAAAGAGCGAGGTCAACGCACATTGGGATGGCGATGGAAAGGGTCCGGACAAACTGGACTCTTTCCATTTCTTGCGTTTATGGGTATAATACATACGTTGCGGCTATGAAACCGCATTTTTTATTGGTTCACCAACGTCTAAAGGAGTGACATGAATGTTCAAATTGAGTGAAATCAAAGAGTTGATCAAACTCGTCGATCAATCCTCTTTACAAGAACTTGAGATCGAAAATGAAGGCGCCCGCCTTGCTATTCGTAAACCAAGCAAATCAGAGCCTATCTACGTTACGGCTCCCGCACAACACACATATGCACCAATTGGTCAAGCCAGCATTGCGAATACGGCCCCTGTTGCCGCTTTGGATGCAGCGTTGCCTGCGACTGGACATGTTAAGCAAGAGGACTCATCTTTACATAAGATCGTTTCACCGATGGTAGGAACTTTCTATCAGTCTGCTTCTCCAGGTTCTGCTCCTTTTACGGATGTTGGCAACAAAGTAGGAGACAAATCGGTTGTATGTATCATTGAAGCGATGAAATTAATGAACGAAATCGAAGCCGAAATCAAAGGTGAGATCGTGGAAATTCTCGTTGAAAACGGTCAGCTTGTTGAATACGGACAGCCTTTATTCTTGGTGAAACCGGAGTAAGCGCGTTTAAAGCGAAGGCTTACGATGTAAGTTTTCCTAACGGAAAACTTTTAGGAGGAAAAACAATGAACTTTCATAAAATCCTAATAGCGAACCGAGGAGAAATAGCTGTCCGTATTATCCGGGCTTGTCGTGAGCTTGGCATTTACAGCGTGGCTGTTTATTCGGAAGCAGATCGTGATGCTCTGCATGTGCGATTAGCCGATGAAGCCTATTGTATTGGACCGACTGCCTCCAAGGACAGCTATTTGAACTTTACGAACCTGATGAGCGTGGCTACGTTGACAGAATGTGATGCCATTCATCCGGGGTATGGGTTTCTAGCAGAAAATGCGGACTTCGCAGAAATTTGCGAAAGCTGCAATATCACGTTTATTGGACCTTCACCCGATGCGATTAGTCGCATGGGCGATAAGGCGGTTGCCAAGCAAACGATGAAAGAAGCCAAAGTGCCGATCATTCCAGGTTCTGATGGTTTGGTCGACAATGTCGACGACGCGATTGTTATTGCGCGGGATATCGGATATCCGATTATTATCAAAGCAACAGCAGGCGGCGGCGGCAAAGGTATTCGTATTGCCGAGAATGAGGATACGCTCGTTCAACAAATCACGGCTGCGCAGCAAGAAGCTCAGAATGCTTTCGGTAATGCCGGCATTTATTTGGAGAAATATTTGACGGGGATGAAGCATGTTGAGATTCAAATTCTAGCCGATAAGCACGGAAATGTAGTTCACTTAGGTGAACGCGATTGCTCCGTGCAGCGACGCAGACAGAAGCTCGTAGAAGAAGCACCTTGTCCGATTCTGACGGAGGAAACGCGTACAGCGATGGGGCAAGCAGCCGTTCGCGCTGCCAAAGCGGTGAATTACTCCGGAGCGGGTACGTTAGAGTTCCTGCTGGGTCCTGACGGCAATTACTATTTCATGGAAATGAATACACGAATTCAAGTGGAACATCCCGTAACCGAGATGATAACGGGTATCGATATCATTCAAGAGATGATTCGCGTTGCTGAAGGCAACCCGCTTTCGTTCAAACAAGAAGATGTGCGCATCAATGGCTGGGCTATCGAATGCCGTGTCAATGCGGAAGATCCGAATCGCAACTTCATGCCTTCGGCTGGTCAAGTGAAGTTTTACCTGCCTCCCGGTGGCTTCGGCGTTCGTGTAGACAGCGCAGTCTATCCAGGGTACACGATTCCTCCGCACTACGATTCCATGATCGCGAAGTTGATTGTATGGGGGAGTACGCGTGATGAAGCGATTGCCCGCATGAAACGAGCACTTAATGAGTTCGCTGTTGATGGCGTGAATACGACGATCCCCTTCCATTTGAAACTTCTCGAGCATAAGAAATTTATCAAGGGTGACCATGATATTAAGTTCTTGGAAGAGCATGATGTGAACGATGCGGATTCGTAAATTCTAAGAGAATCATTTGTCATATTTTTGGCCAAATGGTATAGTAATAAATTAAGATAGCTTATCCATTCCTTGGATCAAGCTCTAGGAAAAAGTTCATTTTACGAAGCGTAGTTGCTTCACAAAAATCTAAGGAGGTGCCCCAATGAGCACAATCGCTCCGGATTACGTCAAAACAGATATAGGCAGCATCCAGATTGCCCCCGAGGTTATTGAAATCATTGCCGGTTTGGCAACGGTAGAAGTCCAAGGTGTAGCGGGGATGAGTGGCGGATTAGCTGGCGGTATTGCTGAATTGCTTGGACGCAAAAATTTGTCCAAAGGCGTAAAGGTAGAAGTCGGACAACGTGAAGCGGCCATTGACGTCTCCATCATCATTGAATATGGAAACCGAATTCCAGAAGTTGCAAGTGACATTCAAAACAATGTGAAGAATGCCATTGAATCAATGACAGGCTTAAACGTTGTTGAGGTTAATGTTCATATTCATGATGTGCATTTTAAACAGGCAGAGAAACCGGTTGAAGAAGAAACAGCAGCTGCCCATCGTGTGAAATAGGCGGAATTGCTGCATCCATATGGATCAATTGAAACCCCCTACAGGTTGCAGGGGGTTTCCTCTAACTTAGGAAGGGGACAAGCTTACGTGGGTAAAATTGTGGACAGGCTCTTGCTTCTTCTTTATAGTCTAATTATTTTAGTTGCTTCTATCGTTGTATTGTTCACAGCTTCAAGCTGGATCCCGTTAGAACAAGCAGGTCAAACATTGAGTAATTTCTATTTTGACAAAAACTATGCCTACCCAGCTATTACAATCAGCTTGATCATGCTGCTTATCTCGGTTCGCTTTCTCATCCTGACTCTCCGTCGCGGCCGCGCTCAAGCGCCGTCTATCGATCAAAGAACAGATTTTGGGGATATCCGCATTTCGATTGAGACCGTGGAGAATCTTTCGTTGAAAGCTGCGGGACGTACCAAAGGGGCCAAAGATCTTAGAGCGCGCGTAAGAGTGAACCAATCCGGCCTAGAAATTACGATTAGAACGATTGTTGATGGAGAAAGTTCGATTCCAGAATTAACGGAAGAGATGCAAAATACTGTGAAAAGTTACATAGAAGACATTACCGGCATTCCAGTTGCTTCCGTAACCGTATTCGTTGCGAACATCGTGCAATCAGCTCCAACTTTTAAAAGCCGAGTCGAATAGAGGTGAACCCACTCATGTGGAATGAGCTTTGGGCGTCCCATAGGGGCAAAGTGTGCGGAGTGGCAGCAGGCGTTTTTTTTGGCTTCATTTATTTATTTTTTGGATTTTGGGACATGTTGATCTTTGGTTTCATCGTTTTGCTCGGATATTATATCGGCAACAAGCTGGATCGCAAGGAAAGTTTCGTCATGCTGGAAGACATTTGGCGCTATCTCACGCAAAAATGGAGAATGTTTCGCTAAAATCCCTGGTTCATCCATGGATTTTTTTGTTTGGATTCATTCCAATATGACGTATACTAGTAAAAAGAGTTTTAAGGACGAAGAACAGAAGTCAGTTTTGCCAGAGCAAAACGTCTAGGAGGACCATAATGAAACGCAGAGTGGCACGAGAAATTGCTGTACAAAGTCTTTATCAAATTCAGATGAACGAGGCAACCCCTCAGGAAGCTGTGCAAGTCGCGATTCATGAAGCAGAGAATGACAATGAGACAGGTCTGGATTTCAAAGGGGAGAAAATAGATCCGGTCTATATTGTAGAATTAGTTGAAGGAACCTATAGTCATAAAGTTAGCATCGACGAGCTGCTGGAAGAGTACCTCAAAGGCTGGGCTATGGACAGGCTCTCACGTGTGGATCGTGAAGTGCTGCGTTTGGCTGTCTACGAAATGTTATATAGAGACGATGTTCCACCAAAAGTTGTCGTGAATGAAGCGATTGATCTGTCGAAGCATTATGGGACAGACGAGTCTGGCAAGTTCGTGAATGGCGTTCTGGGTAAAATGATTAAGGAAGTCGACGACCTCAAAAGCAAAGTATCGCCGTCATAATTTAATTTGATAATACGAACCATTTCTATATAGCAAGCGATGTATTCGTAAGTACTACCTTACGATGTTAGCTTATCCACGAAAATTCTGAGGGGGAAATAGCGTGTCTGGACAAGTTATTAACGGAAAAGAATTGGTAAGTTCCATTCGTGAGGAGATCAGGAGAGATGCAGCGGCACTAACAGCTGGCGGCAATCAACCTGGTCTTGTTGTTGTTATTGTGGGGGAAGATGCTGCTTCACAGGTTTACGTTAGAAATAAGGCAAAAGCATGTGATGATGTAGGGGTATATTCGGAAGTCCATAGCCTGCCTGAGCAAACGACACAACAAGAATTAATTGATCTGATTCACCGATTTAATAGCGATAGCCGAATTAACGGAATTCTCGTTCAATCCCCACTGCCAAAGCATATCAATGAAGAAGCCGTTGTGGATGAAATTGACCCGTTGAAAGATGTGGATTGCTTCCATCCAGTGAACGTCGGCAATTTGATGATTGGCAAAGACGGCATGAAGCCTTGTACCCCACATGGGGTTATCGAAATTCTGAAACGTACGGGCGTTGACATTGCAGGCAAGCATGCTGTAGTTGTCGGGAGAAGCAATATTGTCGGTAAACCGATGGCTATGCTGCTTTTGCGTGAGCACGCTACCGTATCGGTCGTTCATTCCCGCACTCCGAATATGGAGGAAATTACGAAGCAAGCCGACATTCTCGTTGTAGCTGTAGGGAAGGCTCATTTGATCAAAGCACATCATGTGAAACCAGGCGCAGTTGTTATCGATGTAGGGATGAATCGTCCAGCTGACGGGAAGTTGACAGGAGACGTTGACTTCGAAGCGGTAAAAGAAATTGCCAGTGCAATCACACCTGTACCAGGTTGTGTGGGACCGATGACAATCACCATGCTGCTGCGCAATACGGTTGATGCCGCAGCACGTGCAGCCAAATCGAATGTGAGTGTTTAATCGGGCTTATGGCGAGAAACGACACGAAGATCTTATCGGTCAAGGAATTAAATCGATATATTAAACTGTTGCTTGAAGGCGATTCCCGTCTTCAAGATGTCTGGGTGCGCGGTGAAATCTCCAATTTCACCCATCATTCCAGTGGGCATATGTATTTCACGATCAAAGATGCCGAAGGCAGATTGAAAAGCATTATGTTTGCTTCTCATAACCAGAAGCTCGGATTTATTCCCAAAGAGGGAACGAAAGTGATCGCTCGCGGCAATATCTCCGTATATGAAAGAGACGGAGCTTATCAGTTCTATGTCACCGCGATGCAGCCGGATGGCATCGGCAGTCTGTATCTGGCCTTCGAGCAGCTGAAGAAGAAGCTCGAAGTCGAGGGGCTGTTCGCCGCGGAGCGCAAGAGACCGATTCCTCGGTTTCCGCGCGCGATCGGCGTAATCACGTCGCCAACTGGAGCCGCGGTGCGTGATGTTATCATCACGCTGCAGCGCCGCTACCCGTCGGTTCAGATTCTTCTGTACCCTGTGCTGGTACAGGGCGCGCAAGCGGGGCCTTCGATCGTTAAGGCGATCGAAGCCATGAATAGACTCGGGGAAGCCGATGTGCTCATCGTAGGCCGCGGAGGCGGCTCCTTGGAGGAGCTGTGGGCGTTCAACGAGGAGATCGTCGCGCGGGCCATCGCCGCCTCCGCTATTCCCGTCATCTCGGCCGTCGGCCATGAGACGGACTTCACGATCGCGGACTTCGTCGCCGATCTGAGAGCGCCGACGCCTACGGCGGCGGCTGAGCTCGCGGTGCCGAACCACCTCGAGCTGAAGCAACAGCTGGCGCAGCAGTCGCAGCGGCTGCACTACGGGCTGCTTCAGCAGCTGCGCCGCAAGCAGGAACGGCTGGAGCGCGCGAAGCGCTCCGCGTTCCTGACGAACCCCCGCAGGCAGCTGCTCATGCAGCCTGCCGAGCGGCTCGACCGGCTGGCGGAGCAGCTCGGTTACCGCATGCGCCAGCGCGTCGCCAAGCTGACGGAGCGCCACATGAAGCTGGAGCGCAGCTTATCCAGCTTCAACCCCAAAGAGCAGGCCGTGTTCGCGAAGAGCCGCCTGGATACAGCGGGGCGGCAGATGCTCACGGCCATGCAGACCCTCCTGCGCTCGAAGAAGCAGGAGTGGCAGTCAGGCGTCCGTCACTTGGACGCCCTCAGCCCGCTGAAGGTCATGCAGCGGGGCTACAGCTTGGCGTATGACGACCAAGAGCAGCAGCTCATTCGTTCCGTTACCCAAGTACAGGTGGGGGATACGGTGAAGATTCGCCTGAAAGATGGCCGATTGAATTGTCAGGTATCGGGGATGGAGGAGAACAAAGATGTCAACGAGTGAAACCGAAGTTAGCTTCGAACAAGCGATTGAGCAGCTGGAGCGCATAGTGGCTCAGTTGGAGAGCGGGGATGTACCGCTGGAGAAAGCGATTGAATTGTATCAGGAAGGCGTTCGACTCTCGCATCTATGCGGGGTGAAGCTTGAACAAGTGGAAAAGAAAATTGAGATGCTGGTTGAAGGGGAAGCAGGCACTGTAAGCAGAAAGCCTTTCCAACCTGCCTTGGAAGATAAGGGGAATTAGGTTGAAGACGACGTCCACCATTCAGGAATATATCGCTTCCCATGTCGACATGGTCGAAGCTGCATTAATACAAGCATTGCCCGCAAAATGGGATGTTCCCAGTTCTCTTAGGGAGTCTATGAACTACTCCTTAATGGCAGGGGGCAAAAGACTGCGCCCAATCATGGTGCTCGCGGCAGCGGAGGCTCTTGGAGGCTCCCAGGCAGCGGCCTTGCCAGTAGCCTTGGCCATCGAAATGGTTCATACCTATTCGCTGGTTCACGATGATCTGCCGGCAATGGACAATGATGATTACCGCCGAGGCAAGCTGACGAACCACAAGGTCTACGGAGAAGCTATGGCTATTCTGGCCGGAGACGCGCTGCTCACTCAAGCGTTCTACAGCGTCACCAGAGCTCACCGAGAGCACGCCATCCCAGCAGAGCGGGTGCTTGCCATTACCGAGGAACTGGCCGTATATGCTGGAGCTCGCGGGATGGTAGGCGGTCAAGCCGCGGATATGCTTGGCGAGCAAGGGCTAACCAAGCTCGAGGAACTGGAATTCATTCACTTGCACAAAACAAGCGATCTCATTGTCTTCTCCTTGCGCGCAGGCGCTCATATCGCTGGGGCCACGGAAGCGCAGCTTAGTGCTTTGACGGACTTCGGCAATGCAATCGGGTTAGCTTTTCAAATTCAGGACGATATTTTGGATATTATCGGCGATGAACAGAAGCTGGGCAAACCGGTCAAAAGCGATGAGAAACAGCAAAAGGTGACGTATCCTTATTTCATCGGACTCGAAGCTTCCGAGAAAAAAGTAAAGGAATTAACGCTTCAAGCCAAAGCGGCGCTCCTTCAAGCCGACCTGGCGAATCCAGAGCGCTTGCTGCAACTGGCGGATTATTTGATGCAGCGAGACCACTAGGTTGGGGGCACCGAACAGTGCTCTCTTAGGTGGACTTACACGATTTACCCAAAACTATGATATAATGGTGGAATCTTAGCATTTTCACATTGAAAGTGAGGAAACAAGCGTGCTGCTCGAACAAATCAATCGGCCTGAGGACTTGAAACGGTTATCCTTGACGGAGCTTGAGACATTGGCAGGTGAAATCCGTCAATTTCTGATTGAAAAGCTGTCCGTTACAGGCGGACACCTTGCCCCGAACTTAGGAGTGGTTGAGCTCACTATTGCTTTACATACCATGTTCCACAGCCCGTATGATAAATTGATTTTTGACGTGGGCCATCAAGCTTACGTTCACAAAATTTTAACCGGTCGCAAAGATAAATTTGATACATTACGCAAATACAAAGGGCTTTGTGGCTTTGTCAAACGTTCCGAAAGCGAACATGACGTCTGGGAGGCAGGACACAGCTCAACTTCTCTCTCCGCCGCTATGGGGATGGCGATGGCTCGCGATTTAAAAGGTGAACACAACAAAGTTGTTGCCATTATTGGTGATGGCGCAATAACTGGTGGCATGGCGCTGGAAGCCATGAATCATATTGGTCACGAAAAGAAAAATATTATGGTCATTCTGAATGACAACGAAATGTCCATTGCGCCTAACGTAGGTGCTATTCATAATTATTTAAGCAAAATTCGTTCGGATCGTCATTATTTGAAAGCCAAAGAAGAAGTCGAACATTTACTGAAGAAAATTCCTGCCATCGGCGGCACGCTAGCCAAAACAGCGGAAAAGCTGAAGGACAGTCTGAAATATTTTGTTCTCAATGGCGTTTGGTTCGAAGAGCTTGGTTTCACCTATATTGGTCCTATCGATGGACACAATTTGCATGTACTATTCGAAACACTTAAGCAAGCAGAAAAAGTAAACGGTCCTGTGCTGGTACATGTCGTTACAACCAAAGGAAAAGGCTATACACCTGCGGAAAAGGATTCGCATACATGGCATGGCCTGGGACCTTACAAGATCGAATCAGGCCAAGTGCTTAAATCCGTAGGTCCCCCTATGTATACAGAAATTTTTGGCAATACATTAATCGAACAGGCTGAGAAGGATTCACGTATTGTTGCTGTGACACCTGCCATGCCTGGCGGTTCCGGACTGCTGAAATTTGCGAAGCATTTCCCTGATCGGATGATTGATGTTGGGATTGCGGAGCAGCATGCGGCTACTTTGTGCGCGGGTCTGGCTAGTGAAGGGTTGAAGCCTGTTTTTGCCGTATATTCAACGTTCCTTCAGAGAGCATATGACCAAGTCGTGCATGATATTTGCCGCCCTAAGCTGAATGTTACATTCGCAATTGACCGTGCCGGTTTCGTTGGACCTGATGGGGAAACGCATCAAGGGGTATACGATATTTCCTTTTTGCGGACATTGCCGAATATGGTTTTGATGATGCCTAAGGATGAGAAGGAACTTCGTGACATGATGCAAACGGCACTTGAATACGAGGATGGTCCGATTGCCTATCGTTACCCACGCATCAATGGGATCGGAGTTAGTATAGACGAAGAGCCAACAGCGATTCCGATTGGGAAGTGGGAAACACTTCGTGAAGGCGACTATGCCGCAGTGTTGGCTGTCGGTCCAATGGTTCAACTAGCTTTGGATGCTGCGGAGCAGTTGTCCAAAGAAGGCATTCATCTGCGTGTTGTGAATGCACGATTCATCAAACCGCTCGACGAAGCTTACTTGCTGCAGCTTGCCAGCGACTCCATTCCAGTCATTACAATGGAAGAGGGGACAATCCAAGGTGGTTTCGGAAGTGCGGTGTTGGAATTTTATGCAGGTCACAATGTCGTTGGCATGCATGTGAACGTGATGGGAATTCCGGATTACTTTGTGGAGCATGGCTCCGTGAAGGAACAGCGTGAAGAAGTCGGTCTTACAACGACTAATTTAATTGCAGAAGTTAAGAAGCTAGTACCACGTAAACGACAACGGGCCTAGGCCTCGTAACGATACGAATAGGAGTTACACAAACACAATGTCAGCATCGGATAAAGAACGAGTAGATATATTGCTTCTTGAACAAGGCTATTTCGAAAGCAGAGAAAAAGCAAAGGCCGCCATTATGGCAGGCCTTGTTTTTGCTGATGAAGAACCTGCAGACAAAGCCGGCATGAAGATTAGCCGGAAAGCTGTATTGAGAGTAAAGGGCGCGCTGCATCCTTACGTCAGTAGAGGCGGACTTAAGTTGGAGAAAGCGCTCCAACAATTCAGCATTGAGCTGAACGGGGCCGTTATGTTGGATATTGGAGCTTCAACAGGAGGCTTCACCGACTGCGCGCTGCAAAATGGGGCGTCATCCGTATATGCGGTTGATGTCGGTTATAACCAATTGGACTGGTCGCTGCGAAACGATGAGCGGGTTCACGTGATGGAGAGAACGAATTTCCGTTATACGAAAGCCGAAGATCTGAACGGGCCGCGACCAACGTTTGCAAGTATTGACGTTTCCTTCATCTCGTTGCGCATCATTCTGCCGCCGCTCAAGGAGATCTTATTGGATCAAGGGCATGTTGTTGCTTTAATCAAACCGCAATTCGAAGCTGGCCGTGAAAAAGTCGGCAAGTCCGGGGTCGTTCGCGATCCGGCTGTTCATGCGGAAGTTCTTCATACAGTGCTTACGTTTGCTGAAGAGCTTGGATTTCGATTAAAAGGTTTGACGTATTCTCCCATTACTGGCGGCGAAGGGAACATTGAATTCCTGGCTTATTGGTCAAGTAATTCCCAAGGTGAAGCTTCTTATGTTGACGCCGCGTCTCTGAAAGGGTTTATTGCCGAGACGGTCAAAGAAGCCCAGAAATTGCATGGCAAATAAACTCATCTTTGCGAACGCCTTTTGCGGCCCAGAGATGGGTTTTTTCACTTCATAAAAAGGTTTTCCAAGTAAATCCGCGAATTATGAGGATAGGTCGTCGAACAAAAATCAGAAAATTACTTTTCACATAGAGGTGTAAGTATGAAAGGTCAAAGGCATGTAAAAATCAGAGAAATCATAACGAACAATGAGATCGAAACACAGGATGAATTGGTGGAATCTCTGCGAGCCGCCGGTTTCCATGTCACGCAAGCAACCGTATCCCGCGATATCAAAGAGCTGCACTTGATCAAGATTCCTTTGGATGATGGGCGTTATAAATACTCCGTGCCTGCTGATCAACGCTTCAATCCGATGCAAAGGCTGCGAAGAGCGTTAAGCGATCATTTTGTCAGCATTGATTCTACCGACAATCTGGTTGTAATGAAATGTTTGCCGGGGACTGCGAATACGATCTGTGCACTTATTGATAATTTGGAGTGGCATGGTGTCATGGGAACGATCTGTGGCGATGATACCATTCTCGTTATTTGCCGCGGCAAGGAGAACAGTGGTACGTTTGTTAATGAAGTAATGTCCTTACTATCTTAATGCCAGGAGGCGCAGATGCTTACAGAACTTTCGATACGTAATTTGGCCGTAATTGAACATGTACATATTCGTTTCAAAGCAGGTTTTCATGTCCTGACAGGGGAAACCGGAGCCGGTAAGTCCATCATTATTGATGCGCTTACGCTTATTGTAGGGGGCAGAGGGTCGTCAGACCTGGTCCGGTATGGCGCTGACAAAGCGGAGATTGAAGCGATGTTTGAATTGCCGCCATCTCATCCGGTTTGGCATACGCTTACAGAAATCGGCATCCAGGCGGATTCCAGCGAACATTTGCTGATACGGCGTGAGATTACGGCTACTGGCAAAAGTTCAAGCCGGATTAACGGCCAACTTGTTAATTTGACGATGCTGCGCAAAACGGGTGAATGGCTGGTTAATATTCACGGGCAGCATGAACATCAATCTTTATTAAATGTCGAAGAGCATTTGCACTCACTTGATTTATTCGGAGATTCGGACATTCAGGCGGCTAAAAAAAGCTATCAAGCAGCTTATGATGAATATATGAAACTTCAAAAGGATCTGCGCGATATTCAAGAAACGAGCAAACAAGCGCTGCAAATGCTAGATCTTTATCGTTTCCAGATTGATGAGATTTCAGCAGCGAAGTTGAAAATTGGTGAGGATGAAACGCTCGCGGAAGAGAAACGCAAGCTCGCCAATGCGGAGAAATTGTATCAGAGCAGTTCGGAGGCGTATGACTTTCTCTATGCGACCAATCGCGGATTAGATGCTGCCGGCAAAGCCGTTTCTCGTATTCAAGATATTGTTCAGCTTGATCCTACGAAACTGGCTCCACTCTTGGAGCAAGCACAATCGGCCTACTATCAACTCGAAGACGCAGCTTATCAACTGCGAGATTACCGGGATGGCATTGAATTCAATTCTTCGCGATTGGATTTTATTGAACAAAGATTGGATACAATTACGTCTCTTCGCCGAAAATATGGAGAGAATATAAAAGAGATCCTCACCTATTTGGAAAAAATCAAAACCGAAGTGGACACCATTGAAAATAAAGACGAGCATATCCGAAAAATAGAAGAAAAACTGCTCGTCTTGGAAAAACAGCTCAGCGTTGCTGCGTTGGATCTGTCCAATCTGCGCAAAGGGATCGCTCAACAGCTAGGTGTTCAGATCGAACATGAGCTGCGTGATCTCCAAATGGAGCGGACCCAATTCCGTGTTCAGGTGGAACAGGCGGTCGATGAACGAGGCGGTATCGAAGTTGAGGGCAAGAAAGTTCGCTATTCGCGTCACGGCATTGATCAAATCGAATTCCTGATGGCTCCGAACCCTGGTGAACCCTTACGTGGCTTGAGCAAAATTGCTTCTGGCGGGGAGCTTTCACGGATCATGCTCGCGATGAAGACTATTTTTGCAAGGATCGATCAAATTCCTGTTCTTGTCTTTGATGAAGTGGATACTGGTGTCAGCGGTCGCGCGGCGCAAGCTATCGCTGAGAAAATGTCCGTGCTGTCGACAACATGCCAAGTATTCTCAATTACTCATTTGCCTCAAGTTGCCAGCTTCGCCGATGTTCATTTCTATATCCGTAAAGAAGTGGATCAAGAGAGAACGTTCACTCGTGTGCAAGACATGCCGGATGCGGGGCGCATTGAGGAATTAGCCCGCATGCTCGGGGGCGTGGAAGTGACGGAAACGACGCTGCATCATGCAGGGGAAATGCTTGCCATGGCAAGAAATAAGAAATCAAGGGTATAAAAGTATAGATAGTCATCATTTTCAGTTATAAAACAGGGGGACTGGGGTTAACTTATAGGTACGCATTTGACGACGATGTTCGTCAGGGCCCTAGGATGTGTGAAGGAGCGTGAAGATATTGCAATCCAGCAAAAGAAAAAGATTGTTCGGACTCCTGCTCGTCTTCTTCGTTTGTATGGTAAGTTTGTCTCCGCCTTTTCAAAGCTTTGCCTCCTTTCCTCAAGAACTTCGCTTATTCAGCGGCCAAGGGAAGCAGTTACAATTAACGATGCCGGTGAGCGCCCAAGTGACGGTCAAGGATACGGACATTGTAAAAGTAAATGGCAATGCCCAGCACTCATTTCAAGTTAATCTGAACGAACCCATCTCTTTGCAATCTGATCATTCTGGGCAGACCGTAATGAAGCTCAAACTGTTCGGAGCCATCCCCATCAAGACGGTTAAAGTGAACGTCGTGCCAGATTTGAAAGTGATTCCTGGCGGTCAAACAATCGGCGTGAAAATTAAGTCGGCCGGTATTTTGGTTGTAGGCCATCACTTGGTAACCGTTGCCCAAGACCAAAAAGTTTCGCCAGGGGAAGAAGCCAAGATTCAAGTTGGCGATCTCATTACGAAGATTAACGGCAAGGATTCCAGGGATGTAAGCAAGATTGCCGATCTGGTTGCCAAATCGGGAGAGAGCAAATCGCCGCTTGATCTGAAAATTCTTCGCAACAATGAAGAAATTTCTGTGAAGCTGCAGCCTGTTTACGACATCGTGGACAAGTCTTATCGCTTAGGATTGTATATTCGAGATTCCGCAGCTGGTGTTGGTACCTTAACCTTCTATGCACCTGATCAGGGCGTCTACGGAGCTCTGGGGCACGTTATTACCGACATGGATACCCAAACACCTATTATTGTAGGTGATGGCGATATCGTTTACTCGAACGTTACATCCATCTCCAAGAGCCACAATGGAGATCCAGGAGAGAAACATGCTACGCTGTATAAAGACAGTAAAGTAATCGGCAATATCGAGAGAAATACCGCCTTCGGTATTTTTGGCAAAATGTATGCAGCTCCTGACCACAGCTTGGACAAAGAAGCCATTCCAGTTGCTTTTGCCGAAGAAGTGAAGGAAGGTCCAGCCCAGATCTATACCGTTGTAGAAGGTCAAAAGGTTGAGAAGTTTGACATTCAGGTCGTTCATGTGTCCAAACAAGATTTTCCGGGAACGAAAGGTATGGTTATCAAAATTACAGATCCTCGCTTGCTGGATAAAACGGGCGGTATCGTGCAAGGCATGAGCGGCAGTCCCATTATTCAAAATGGCAAACTAATCGGTGCTGTGACTCATGTATTCGTAAACGATCCAACAAGCGGCTACGGCTGTTTCATTGAATGGATGCTTCAGGACTCAGGAATTATCCTCAGACCTTCATCAGCTAGTCCCGACAAAGAATCAAAGGCGAGTTAGTGGCCTTTGATTCTTTATTCTATTTTAACCTCATTCTACATCTGTATATGCATTTTGAAGTGTTAATGTCGAAAAATGTAATATGAAGAAGATAAATATACTATTATATAAGAAAGTGAAATAAAAGAAAAGAAAAATAATATTCGACAGAAGGAATTTATGTTGGGGTGTCGAATACCTTTACACAAGAGAGAATTAACTAACTGTTTAATAGCCTAAAGGAGGATTTAAAGTTGCAAAAAATTCAAGTATTACTAGCTGATGATAATCGTGAGTTTACCCATTTGTTGTCTGAGTTCATTGGTGAACAAGAAGACATGGAAATTGTAGGTGTAGCGTACAACGGCAATGAAGTTCTTCGCTTTCTTGAACAACAACGAGAGCTGCCGGATGTGCTCATTTTAGATATCATCATGCCGCATTTGGATGGTCTGGGCGTACTTGAAAAGATGCGTGAAATGAATCTTCCGTCCCAACCGAAAATCATCATGCTTACTGCATTTGGCCAAGAAAACATTACTCAAAAAGCAGTGCAGCTTGGAGCTTCTTACTACATACTTAAGCCATTTGATATGGAAACGTTAACGAACCGGATTCGTCAACTTGTAGGCAACAATCAAGCAACAGCTACAACATCAACTTCACGAGCCAATGTTGTACATATGCCAAAAGGCAAAAACTTGGATGCCAACATCACGAGCATCATACATGAAATTGGCGTTCCTGCACATATTAAAGGATATCAATATCTGCGCGAAGCGATCACGATGGTCTACAACAACATCGAAATTCTCGGTGCGATTACGAAAACCTTGTACCCGGCAATTGCCGAGAAGTACAAAACAACGCCTAGCCGCGTTGAGCGCGCGATTCGCCATGCGATTGAAGTCGCTTGGACCCGCGGCAACATCGACAGCATTTCGTTTATCTTCGGATACACGATCAACATTTCCAAATCGAAACCGACAAATAGCGAATTTATCGCGATGGTCGCTGATAAGCTTCGCATTGAGCATAAGGTTTCTTGAGAGCGTTAGGGGTATTGAATAGGAAGTGAATTGAGGAAGAACAAAAAAGAATCACCTGATTATAGGTGATTCTTTTTTTTGCGCTCCTACACTAAACAAACTAGCATATTTCAGCTACCTTATTCTCAGCGTATCGAACCACGCCATCATGACGGGGCGTCCAAAGCGATGACGAACCCAATACCCTTTATTTAACCTAAATGAGGTATTTGTAAAATCTAATGAATTCCCAGAACGTTATCTCGAGCAAACGGTCATCATTCCGCTTATCTGCTGCTCGATAACGCCTATTGAGTTCATTATGATCGCCAAAGTAGCCAATTTCTCGTGTATAAGCATCATACAGTTCATTAGAGCGATAGATTGATTGCGCGGGGATCGGGCGGGTAGTGCGCGAAGAGGCAGGGGCGCGGGCAATGAATCGGCGAGCATGCGGCGATTAAACTCCCTCGGGCAGGATAATCTAACCAATTCCTTGGAAGTGTTACTGCAACAAGGAATTCCACAAAAAAGGTTGTTTTAGTTCATTCAAATGATTAAACTAACGGATAATAACAGTAGCGTTCAAGTAATTGATGAGATGAAGAGGGGGAAACCGAAATGAAGACGATCAAGTGCATGATGAACCACCTGTACTGGGCGGACGGACGCATCTTGGATGCGCTCGAGGAGAGTGAGAAGAAGAACAAGGACCTTCTGAAGCTGGTTCGGCACGTCGCGGTCGCGGAACGAGTCTGGTTGTCCCGATTACAGGGCAAGGGCACCACGCAGTATTCGTTGTGGGAGGAAGCGGAAGAGCTGGCGGGGATTCGGACGATGTTCGAAGATAACGCCGAGCAATATCGCGTCTATATCGAAGGGCTCGAGGAATCCGAGTTGGACGAGATGATCGACTATGCGAACCAGAGCGGGGTTCCGTTCCGAACGTCCGTCCGGGATATCCTGTTGCAGGTCCTCTTACATGGGCAATATCACCGGGGACAGATCAACCGGGCACTTCGGATCGAATCGGCAGAGCCTGCCCAAGTCGATTACATCACGTTCGCGAGGCTCTAACAGGGTTTTATAATCACCGTTACTCGTAATGGGATTGGCATAGAGAAGCCAGCAAACCCTTGAGTTTGCTGGCTTTTTGCACTTCAAACTTATTTGTAACCCAACACTTTCGGTCGTTTGCGCAAAATCTTACCGTGACTTGCTCTTCCTATGGTGAAAGACCAGCCAAGCGATAGCAATCGTGCCGAGGACGAGCGGAATGCCGAGGGCAAGCGTGTAACCTAAGTGAAAGAGACTCATTTTCAAAATTACCTCCTCATAAAAACACCTAATCTTAGCATGGAAAAAAGAGGAAGATATTATGTAATGAATGTCTAGAAAGGTCTGGAAAACATGAGTAATCAAATCACAATTAAAGCGCTAAAATACGGGAATCACAAGCACTATGAATGGACCTCAACTGTCTTGGAAAGAACGGACACCTACATCATTGTTTTAAGTGAATACGGAAGAAAACTGCATCATCACACGAAGCAAACGGTGTTTACTGTTAATAATTGGAGCATTGAGTTTTTTTCATTTGACTCCTGGTTTACGGTGAGTGCCGATATTATGGATGGGCGTATCCATCAGTTCTATTGCAATATTAATGAGCCGGCAAAAAGCAGTCCATATGAGGTTACTTTTGTTGATTTGGATCTGGACTATGTCCGGCGGCAGGGGGAATGGCTGGTTGTGGACGAAGACGAATTCTTGGTGAATGCAGTAAAGTATGCATATCCTGATTCGTTAATCCAGCAAGCAAGAAATGAACTGGAGCACCTAAGGCAGCGCATTCAAGACAATACATTTCCATTTGATGGGACGATCGAACGCTTCATTTCTTGCATTCCTGAGCAATGGGTATGATACTCATTTACATAGTAAACATGCAAAAGCTACCTGTTTTCACAGGCAGCTTTTGTTTATTTGTTAGAAATCAGATTACCAAACAAATGCGCTAGTGATGATAACGAGCAAGATGAAAAGAACCAAAATTGCTGCAGAATTATTGTAGCCTACACCAGTTCCACAACCTACGCCACCTACGTATGACATTTAAAATCACCCTTTCGTAAGGAATTCGTGTGTCTTACAGAATTAATGTATGACAAATGCGTATGGATGTTTGGGCAAAGGGAAGGAATGTGCTAATGCCCCTATTGGACATCCTGCCGGAAATTTAATCTAATATTCAGGTAAGGCGGCTGACAAAGGAGTAGAATAAGGTTATTCACAATTTGGACAAAATAGATAGGAGTGATGGTTGTGAAAATGTTCAAAAATTTTCTACAAGGTTTCTTTTTCGCTTTTGTCTCCATTGGTGCGCTTCCTTTTTTACTTGTCAAAAGCTTTTTTGAAAACTATTTCTAAGGGACGGATGGAGGCTGCGCTGCACAATGAAATATGAGCTCGGGCGCTGCTTGCTGAATGTTCGGCTTCATGAGTCCGGCATGACCGTTCAGGAACTTGCGCAGACACTGCAAACGAAGCCAGAGAAGCTGGTTGATTTTATGGACAACAAAAGAATCATGCCGTTGAAATCGGCTATCCAAATTGCGGCAACCTTACGGTGTGAGGTTACTCAGTTATATGAATTGATCTAAATCCGGATGGATTGATATAGGCAATAGCAAGAGCACTCTGATCTTCAGAGCGCTCTTTTCTTGTTTTTGAATGTGAAAAAGCCGCCTATTAGAATAGGCAGCTCTCTCTGTACAGTTTGGAATTACCAAACAAATGCACTAGTGATGATAACTAATAAGATGAAAAGTACCAAAATAGCTGCTGAAGAATTATAACCGCCAGTTCCACAACTCATCCGAATCAACCTCCAAGTTTGAAGTGGTTTGTGTTTCGAGATAGCTTATGACTATTTTGATGGAATGCTTGGGCGCGATGATGGATTGTGCTATTGCCCCGATAACCGAAGAATTTTGGAACCTTACGATGAAAATTTACGTTATTACATCTAGTCAATTTTTTTTTGTATATCGGCATAGGAAAACTAAAAGACTGATTCACAAAAGATCAGCTTGGAGGCCGCGAAGGTGTTATTGACTTGGATTGTTATTGTTGCAGTAGTTGTGATTTCAGTCATTATTTTTATGAATGTGTACCCGCAGTTTGGGCGAAAACCCTCAAAGGTGAAAATCCAGGAGTTAGCGGGTTCCCCGCAGTATATCAACGGGAAATTCCAAAATCCTGTGCCTACGATGATGGACACGAGCCTGAAGACATCATTAAGCATTTTGCGTGATTTTTCGAAAAGCAGCCCGAATCGGCGCCCTGCGAGTCCGCCTGGTATGGATGTTCCTTCTTTCGAGTTGGATAGGGAAACGAAGGTCACCTGGTTTGGCCACTCGGCATCGCTTCTAACCATTGACGGGAAAACGCTGCTCTTGGATCCGATGTTCGGCCGGGCTCCTTCGCCATTTCCTTGGTTTGGCAAAGGCAGATATAGCGGCGGATTGCCTTTTGAAATTGCTGAATTACCGGAGATTGATGCTGTTCTGCTATCGCATGATCATTATGATCATTTGGATTATGGATCGATTATGAAATTAAAGCATAAGGTGAAACAATTTCTAGTTCCGCTGGGTGTTGGCGGCCATTTGATTCGTTGGGGCATCAAAGCTGAATCAATTGCGGAGTATGACTGGTGGGATGAGTTGACTTTCGAAGGTCTTAAGCTGGCTTGCACACCGGCAACCCACTTCTCGGGTAGAAGCTTAACAGACCGCGGTGCTACGTTGTGGTGTTCGTGGGTGATTCAAGGTCAGAAGTCGAAAGTATTCTTCAGTGGCGATAGTGGGTATGCACCACATTTTAAAGAGATAGGTAACAAATATGGTCCGTTCGATCTGACATTAATGGAATGCGGTCAATATGATGAACGTTGGTCGGATATTCATATGATGCCGGAAGAAACCGTTCAAGCGCATCTGGATGTGAAAGGGAAGCTGCTGATTCCGATACACTGGGGAGCTTTCACGCTGGCGATTCACGACTGGAACGATTCGGTGTCACGCGCCGTCAGAGCAGCGCATGAGAGCGATGTTGCGATTGCAACTCCCAGAATAGGTCAAACCATTCATGTACAAGCTGCAGAGTATCCGCAGGCTCCTTGGTGGAGATAAGTATCGTATGCCATTAATCAGGCAAGAATTACTGATCCATGCGCCGATTGATGTGGTCTTTGATTTAACGCGGAGCATCGATATCCATGAGGCGTCGACCTCCCAAACGAAGGAGAAAGCGATAGCAGGCAGGACCAGTGGTTTCATTGAACTCGGCGAGACAGTCACTTGGGAAGCCGTTCATTTGGGCGTCAAACAGCAGTTGACGGTTCAAATAACGGAAATGGACAAACCAACGTATTTTGTCGATGAAATGGTGCGGGGAGCCTTCCGAAGGTTCCGGCATTCCCACCACTTTTATACGGAGGAGCAAGGAACACGTATCGTCGATACGTTTGATTATACCTCACCTTATGGCGTATTGGGAAAGTTGGCTGATTGGTTGTTCCTGGAGCGATATATGGCTAATTTCCTGAGCAAACGCAACCAGTTTATCAAGGGCCAAGCGGAGGATTTAGCGAAGTCAACTCGTTGAGAACTGGATACTCAGTCAGTCACATGGTATTATGGATTAGGTTGGGAGTTCGAAATGAATCAGGAGCGAAGAAAAATCTATGGCTGAACAGAAAAGTGAAAGAAAATTTCATTTCATGGGTGTACTGCTTGGAGTAGCCGTTGATAACTTAGGAACTTATATATCGACTGCATTATTTGGTAGTATATATTTTGCGGGACGCCCTGTGAATGAAGAAGCGATAAAAGCGATCTATTCGAATATTGGATTATTGTTTATCTTAATGGTCATGGGTCTGTTTTGGTCATTTTTCGGAGGGTTCATCGCGGCAAAGGTAGCAAAACGAGCCGAATATTTCAATGCAGCTATCATCGGTGTTATCGGGGCAGCAATTGGCTTTGATTCGATGCTGACGGATCATGGGGTTCCCCTGTGGTTCGAATTGATTGGCTTTGTTGTGATTATTCCAATTTCCTTGTTAGGCGGCTATGTAGCCTTGAAAAGAAAAAAGGCACCATTAAAGTAAAAAAAAAGAGACTCGGGATTGATTCCGGGTCTCTTGTCATTATATCGCTGAATCAGCTTGTTGTCGTAGGTATGTGGGCAAGCATCGTTGCTTTCACTTTGTTGATCGTTTCTTGCAGATCCATGTTTTCAAAGACATGCTCGCAGTCTTTGCGATAGGAGACTTCCTCTATGTAATGATTCATATAGTGATCGATGACGTCTGTTGAGGTATTGTGGGCGAGAAGGCGTTCCATGATGGTTTGTTTGTTCACATAGATGAATAAGCGCACCGCACGTTCTCCATAAATGTATTTGAAACGGTTGGCGGCGTAACGATTTACAATGACATAAATCATTCCGTTTTTGCGCAGGGATTCATCGATGTCAGCTTTCTTAATGCCGTAGAAATTCCCGTCAATTTCGGCGGTTTGAAAAAACTCACCAGCAATATCACTTTCAATAAAAGCGTTCCGCGTGGTGAAGTTGTAGTCCTTGCCGTTGATTTCTTTCGGTCTTGGTGTGCGGGTCGTATACGAAACAACGGACGAGAAGCCAAGTTCTTGGGCAATGCGGTGGGCAATGGTTTTGCGACCCGAACCGCTTGTACCGGTAAACACAAACACCAACCCATTGTCATGACTACTCATATCAATTCCTCCTTCATGATTAATATGAAAGCGATATCTTGATAGTTTTATTATAGTATGAAAATTCAGAAAATTAAAGCAATACTTTTGAAAAAGAAAAGAATGTTTAGCAGTGTCTTATCGTATACTAAATAGGAATAGATTGTTTCATAGAAAGGAAAATTAAAGAATGCCCAAATATGCGAATGCAAGTGCGGAAGCTACGGCTTTTTTGAGCGAGCGAACAGGCAGCAGCCAGTTAGAGTGTTTCACTTATATTGATCCGGAACAAGCGGACAACAGCTTTTTTATCGTAAAAACAAGCAATAAAGTTATTCATGTCTCGTTCGCGGAAATTAACTTTGATCCGACAAATTATCGGAGTTTACTAGAGGGTTTGTATCGTGCAATCTATGAATAAGTAAATTACGTGACAAAGCCTATCAATAGATGATAGGATGATTCTAATTGCATATCAAAGGATTTAGGTGCTGTATGTCTCCATGCGCATATAGTTTAAAAGGGAAGACCGGTGAAAAACCGGCACGGACCCGCCACTGTAATAATCAAGCCGTGCAATAACGGCAGCTCCTTGCAGCAAGTCACTGGGTATATACCTGGGAAGACGCAAGCAGTTGATTAAAGTCAGGAAACCTGCCTAAATCAACAACACAATAACCCTACGAGGACTTAGGCCGTGTTAGAGAGCGGTTACTCCTGGTTCATTGACTTGTAGTAATTTACCAAGCATTTCTAACATGTCTCATGTTTGAAATGCTTTTTTTGTTAGCTTAAATAGGGAGAAAGGGTGATCCGAAATGGCAGGAAAATTGCTCATTATTGGCTTTGGCCCAGGGAGCTTTGAACATATTACCAAACGCGCAAGGGAAGCCATACAAGAGAGTGAAATCATCATTGGATATAACACCTATGTTGATTTGATTGCCGGCTTATTGTCGGAACAGCAAGTTGTCCGGACGGGGATGACGGAAGAAGTTAGTCGTGCTCAGGAAGCTGTCAGACAAGCTAAACTAGGCAAGAAAGTAGCTGTCATCTCGAGTGGAGACGCCGGCGTATACGGGATGGCAGGGCTAGTGTATGAAGTGCTGATGGAGCAAGGGTGGAAACGTGAAGGCGGCGTAGAGGTTGAAGTTATACCGGGGATTTCGGCAGTGCACTCTTCCGGTTCGCTGCTCGGAGCCCCTATTATGCATGATTCTTGTACAATCAGTTTAAGTGATCATCTGACACCATGGGAGTTAATAGCGAAGCGGGTAGAAGCCGCGGGAATGGCCGATTTCGTGATTGCGCTGTATAACCCTCGGAGTGGCAGAAGAACTAGGCAAATTGTGGAGACGCAGCGAATTTTGTTGAAATACCGTTCCCCGCTTACACCGGTTGGCATTGTGAAAAGCGCGTATCGGGATCGCCAGCATACGGTTGTGACAACTCTCGAAGACATGCTGAATCATGATATCGGCATGCTGACTACGATTATTATCGGGAATTCCGCGACCAAGTTATATGAAGGTCTTATGATTACACCCCGCGGTTATCAGCGGAAATATACCTTAAGCGCAGAAACGCAGCCTCTGAAACCTCATCAAAGATTGAAGTCGGAAGCAGAGCCATGGGCACTGGAGCAATTGGAAGCGGAAGCGGATTTCGATGAGTCCTTTGAAGCTTATGATGAAGAAGGCGAGCTTATTGAAGATGATGAGTCTGAAGAAATTGCTGAGCCAGCGCTGCTCAAGTCATCCCCACAAGCGCAATCCAGCAATTCCTTGCAATTGGCGATGGAAGCATTGCAGTTGGTCTCCCAAGGGAAGGATAGTCCGGCTTTGGCGTTCGACTCTAAGTTGATTGCGACACAAGCGATTTTTGAGTTTGCTGTCAGTCCTGGCGTCGCGAATAAAAAAATGTCAGCTGCGCAGTTGTGCGCTCTTGGAGAGATTGTCGGAGACCGTGGGGATATTGAATATTCCCCTCATCATCAGTTGATCGTTCGCGTACAAACCGATGATCCGAATCGAATTACTTCAGAGCTTAGCGCGCTTGGCTTGCTGTTGTCGCCCATCGGTGATGTTGCGCAAATAAAAGCATGTGATTTTTGCAATTTGGAAAAAGGCGACTCCATCCCTTATGCGGAAGCCATTCATAACCGAATCGGCAATTTGGAAGTACCCAAAGAATTGAAGATCGGTTTCAACGGCTGTGGGATGGCGTGTTATGGTGCTGTTCAGCAAGATATCGGCATTGTTTATCGCAAGGAGAAGTTCGATTTATTTCTTGGAGGTAAAACCGTTGGCAGGAATGCCCATGCTGCTCAGCCCGTAGCTGAAGGCATTGAGCCAAATGAACTGGTGGATTTGGTGACGCGAATTGTCGAGCGGTATAAGAAAGAAGGACATCCGAACGAGCGCTTTCATAAATTTTTCAAACGTGTCAAAGAGATTGAGGGATATCGCCATCAAGAAGCTGTAGGCTTCGTCATTGAAAATGCGCTTTGCGGCGATTAGGAATGGGAGGAAATAAGAAATGAATGCTGTTCTATTTGTGGGGCATGGCAGCCGGGAAGAAGGCGGCAATGAAGAGGTTCGTCTGTTCGTTTCGGAAATTGCGAGCAAGATGAAAGAACAAATTGTGGAAACTTGTTTTCTGGAATTTGTACAACCTACCATCATGCAAGGAATTGATCGTTGTATAGAATTGGGTGCCACACACGTTGTTGTCATACCGATTATTTTGTTTTCGGCCGGGCACGCCAAGATTCATATCCCTGCAGCAATCGATGAGGCCAAGACGAAATATCCGTTGGCGAAATTTACATATGGCAGACCGATTGGTGTGCATGAACAAATTCTCGACATTTTAACCTCCAGATTGGAAAATCTAGGTGTTCGCACTGAGGATGAGTTGGAAGAAACAGCTCTGCTGATTGTAGGACGTGGCAGCTCCGATGCGGATGCGAACAGCGATCTTTTCAAAATTTCCCGTTTATTCTGGGAGAAACTCAAAGTGCAGTGGGTTGAAACAGCATTCATCGGGGTAACAGCTCCGCTTATGGATGCAGGCATTGAACGCTGTCTGCGGCTTGGTGCGAAGAAAGTGATTATATTACCTTACTTCTTGTTTACTGGCGTGTTGATTCAACGTATGGAGCAAATGGTTCAAGGGTATCGTGCGACATATCCGGAGCAGGAATTCGAATTGGCACCTTACTTTGGATTCCATCCGCTGCTGCAGGATATTCTGATTGGCCGAGCACAAGAAGCTCTCCAAGATGAAGTGAAGATGAATTGCGACATGTGCCAATATCGTTTGGAAGCAATGAAGCATATCGACCATCACCATCATCATGATCACGACGACCACCATCATCATGACCATGACCATCACGACCATGATCATCATAATCACGATCACGACCATCACGATCATGACCATGATCACCATGATCATAAACACGACCATGCGCACACAGGAGGCACCAAATGATCATTCTCGTGCTTGCAGGTACTAGTGACGCCCGCGAACTGGCTCTGAGAATTCGCGCAGCAGGATATGAAGTGCTGACGACGGTCGTAACGGAAAGCGCTGCGAAGAGCATGGAAGCCGAAGGCCTGCCCGTTCTCACAGGCCGCTTAACCGCAGAAGACATGAACCAGTTGATACGGGATAAGGGGATTCCCCTTGTCGTTGATGCAACGCACCCGTTTGCGGAAGAAGCTTCAAAGAATGCGATGAGCGCTGCCAAACTGGCTGAGGTTCCTTATGTTCGCTTTGAGCGTCAGAGCCTCACGATCGAACAAGGCGCGTTAATTACGACCGTCGACGATTATAAGCAAGCTGCTGAGCTTGCAGCCGATAAACGAGGCAATATTATGCTCACAACCGGCAGCAAAACGTTGAAAATCTTTGCGGATAGATTGGTGGGACTGCCGGACACAAGACTGATTGCGCGCATGCTGCCACGTCAGGATAATATGGAGAAATGCGAAGAGCTAGGTATTGAGCAAAAAAATATTATCGCGATGCAGGGCCCATTCTCCAAAGAACTAAACAAAGCCCTGTACGATCACTATAAAGTCACTTTGATGATTACCAAAGAGAGCGGAAAAGTCGGTGCTGTGGATGAGAAGCTTGAAGCAGCGCTGGAAATGGGCATACCAAGTATTGTCATTGGCAGGCCTGAGCTGGAATATGGAACACTATATTCCGAGTTCGAAGGGGTTATTCAGTTCATAAATGATAGTATCCAGATCCACAAGGAGGCGTAATCAATGGATTTTCATACAGAATTTAAACCATTAACCGTGCAACCACAGGAAATCGAGGAGAAAAGCTTTGAGATGATTACCGAGGAACTTGGTGAGCACCCTTATACTGCGGAGCAATATCCAGTCGTTCAGCGGGTCATTCATGCATCTGCGGATTTTGAACTTGGACGCAGCCTCGTCTTCCACCCGCGAGCGATCGAAGCCGGAATTGCGGCTATCCGGGCAGGTAAAATCGTTGTTGCCGATGTGCAAATGGTCCAAGTCGGAATAAGCAAACCTCGTATTGAACAATTCGGTGGAGATGTGCGAGTTTACATCTCCGATAAGGATGTTATGGAGGAAGCGAAGCGATTAAATACGACACGGGCGATTATTTCTATTCGCAAAGCGATCAAAGAAGCAGACGGCGGCATCTATGCGATTGGGAATGCACCGACAGCGTTGCTCGAATTGATTCGACTCGTTAAAGAGGGGATCGCAAAGCCAGGACTTATCGTAGGTGTGCCGGTTGGATTCGTATCCGCAGCGGAGTCCAAGGATGAGTTAGCGAAGCTGGATATTCCATTCATCACGAATATAGGCCGTAAGGGCGGCAGCCCGGTTGCCGTGGCAGCCGTCAACGCGCTGTCGATTATGGCGGCGCGCAAGGAGTAGCGCCGATGCAGGATGTGCCGGACAAGCCGCTGCGTCACGGCTATACGACCGGCTCCTGCGCAACGGCAGGAGCCAAAGCAGCTCTTGTGGCGCTGATTGAGCAAGCGCCGCAAGAGCTCGTGCAAATCCGTATCCCCATCGGGGAGACGGTTGAATTTGCCCTAACCAGCTGCACCTTTACGCAGCAGTGGGGCGAAGCCACCGTCATCAAGGACGGTGGCGATGATCCTGACGCGACGCACGGTGCGGAAATCATCGTGCGCGTGAGCTTCCGTGCCGAGCCAGGCGTCGGCATCGATGGCGGCGTTGGCGTCGGGCGGGTAACCAAGCCCGGCCTGCCGGTTGAGGTCGGTCAAGCGGCCATCAACCCGGTCCCGCGGAAAATGATCCGCGAAACCGTGCAGGGTGTGCTTGACCATTATGAGATCGAGCACGGAGTTGACGTGCTCGTTTCTGTTCCCGCCGGCGAAGAGATCGCCAAGAAGACGCTGAATGGGCGTCTTGGCATTCTCGGCGGGATCTCGATCCTCGGCACCCGCGGAACGGTGGTGCCGTTCTCGACCGCGGCCTACAAGGCTAGCGTCGCGCAGGCGATTCGCGTCGCTGTGAAATGCGGCTGCGATCAGCTTGTGCTTTCGACGGGGGGCCGGACCGAGATCTTCGGGATCAATATGTATCCCGAGCTTCCGGAGGAAGCCTTCATCGAGATGGGGGACTTCGTTGGGTTTGCTTTGACCCAAGCGCAGCGCCAAGGCATCCGCAAAATTACCCTTGTAGGCATGATGGGGAAATTCTCGAAAGTGGCACAGGGCGTAATGATGGTGCATTCGAAGTCGGCTGCGGTGGATTTCGATTTTCTTGCCCAGGTGGCGATAGAATCGGAGGCATCAGATGAGCTGGTGGCCGAAATTAGGGGTGCGAATACGGCCTCACAGGTTGGAGATATGATGGCCGCACAAGGCTATTTGCGATATTTTGAGCGATTATGTGAACGTTGTAATTTGGCCGGACTTGAAGAGGTAGGTCGCGATGGGTTCGATCGCATTGAAACCGTCATTATTTCCATGAAAGCCGAGCTATTAGGTAAATCGGCCATGGTGAAGCACGGGCAGAATGGAGAGATGGGATACGAATGAGCAAGCAAGTGAAATTAATCGGAATCGGTGATAACGGTCAAGGGAGTCTCCTCCCTATATACAAGAAATGGATTGACGAGAGTGAAGTGCTGGTTGGCGGTGAGCGCATTCTGGCATTTTTTCCTGACTTTCAAGGGGAGAAAATCGTGATTAAGAGCAGCTTGCCTGAGCTGATTCAAAAACTTCAGACGGAGGAGCGCTCGGTTGTGATTTTGGCATCGGGCGATCCTTTATTTTATGGCATCGGGGGTTACCTCGCCAAAAAGCTGGAAGGGGTTGCGTTTTATCCAGCGCTCAGCTCCATTCAGTTGGCTTTTGCCCGGATGGGAGAAAGTTGGCACGATGCTTATATTACGAGTGTGCATGGCCGCAGTATCAAGGGCTTAGCGCAGCGAATTGATGGCAAAGAGAAAGTCGCGCTGCTGACCGACGAAACGAATTCACCGAGCGCCATTGCGGCTTATTTGCTGTCTTTTGGCATGACCGAATATCGGGCTTTCGTAGCTGAGAACTTGGAGGGGGAAGACGAACGAGTTGGTTGGTACGATTTGGATCAACTAGTAAACGCTTCGTTTTCACCGTTGAATGTCGTTGTTTTGAAAAGACAAACGGCTGGCCCCGCCTGGCCGCTGGGAATTGAAGATGACCAATTTGCCCAACGGAAACCCGATAAAGGGCTAATTACCAAAAAAGAGGTGCGCGTACTAAGCATCAGCCAATTAGGGCTGCGCTCAGACAGTGTGGTTTGGGATATCGGCACATGTACAGGCTCTGTGGCCATCGAAGCTGCGCGCATTGCTCGTGAAGGTGCCGTATTTGCGATTGAGAAAAATGAAGATGATCTTCGCAATTGTTTGGACAACAGCGCCAAATTTCGCGTTGATCTAACGGCTGTCCATGGCAGAGCACCTAAGGGACTGGAGAATTTCGCTGATCCTGATGCGATTTTTATTGGTGGAAGCGGCGGCGAAATGCAAGAACTGCTGGAGATCTGCGCAGCCAGATTAAAGCCGAACGGTCGGATTGTTCTGAATGCCGCGACGATTGAGACGCTGTATGAAGCAGACAAAACCTTTACAAAGGTTGGGTTTACCACACAGATTTCACTCGTGCAAGTATCGCGCAGCAAGCCGATTTTACATATGAAACGATTTGATGCATTGAATCCGATTTATATCATCACAGCACAGCGCAAGCAAGGTGACGACGAGGGAGGAAGCGGCGATGAGTAATCTTGGAACTCTGTATGGATTAGGGGTAGGCCCTGGGGACCCGGAATTAATTACAGTGAAAGCTTTCAGGCTGCTGAAAGAATGCCCGGTTATCGCCTACCCAAGAAAGAAGCGCGGCGCCAAAAGTTATGCGCTGGCGATCACGGAACTGTACGTAAACACAGAGCAAAAAGAGATGATGGGACTCACATTTCCAATGACAAGGGATAAAGAAGCTTTGGAAATGCAGTGGACGAAGACGGTAGAGAGTGTCTGGGAACATTTGGTGCAAGGGAAGGATGTTGCTTTCGTAACCGAAGGTGATCCGATGATTTATAGCACGTACATTCACTTGATGCGGCTCATGAACGAACGTCATCCTGAAGTGAAAGCTATCTCGATTCCCGGTATTTCATCCATCAATGCTTCCGCTTCTCGGCTCGGTATCCCTTTGGCTGACGGGGATGAGCAGATCGCAATTGTTCCGGCAATGGACGATTATGACAAGATGCGTAAAGCCATCGAAGAGCATGACTGCATTGTTTTCATTAAAGTAGCCAAAGTGATCGATTTAATGCTTACTGTGCTGCGCGATTTAGGGCTTGTGAACAAAGCCTCCGTGCTCACCAAGGTGACTTCTTCGGAAGAGGAGATTTGGCGCAATGTGGAAGAGCTGCAGGGCCGTGAACTGGAATATTTAACCTTAATGGTGGTGAGAAAATAGATGAAACTTTATATTATTGGCGCAGGCCCCGGAGATCCGGATTTGATCACTGTAAAAGGCTTAAAGCTGCTTCAGCAAGCAGATGTCGTGATGTATACGGATTCTCTTGTCAATGAAGAACTGATTGCCAAAGCAAAACCGGAAGCGGAAGTGCTGAAAAGCTCGGGAATGGATTTGGCCGAAATGGTAGGCATTATCGTTGATCGCTTAAAAGAAGGAAAAATGGTCGTGCGCGTCCATACCGGCGATCCGGCTATGTTCGGTGCAACGATGGAACAAATCGCGCTGCTGCGCAAAGAGAATATCGGGTACGAGATTGTACCTGGGGTAAGCTCTGTTTTCGCTTCTGCGGCAGCGGTTGGTGCAGAACTGACGATTCCAGATCTTACCCAAACGGTTATTTTGACACGCGCAGAAGGGCGTACACCGGTGCCGGAACTTGAGAAATTGCGCGATCTTGCTGCGCATCACTGCACGATTGCTTTATTTCTGAGCGCAACCTTGATTAAGAAAGTGGTCAGCGAGTTTGTAGAAGCAGGTTGGAGTGAAGAGACGCCTGTAGCTGTCGTGCAGCGGGCGACTTGGCCGGATCAGCTTATTGTGCGTACAACGGTAGGTCAGTTGGAAGAAGATATGCGCAAACATGGCATTCGTTCTCATGCGATGATTTTGGCAGGCTGGGCGCTTGATCCTGAGATTCATGGCAAGGAGGAATATCGTTCGAAACTATATGATAAATCCTTCACCCACCGGTTTCGCAGAGGGGTAAAGCCATGATCAGTTTGCAAGAGGGGATAATCCCGGAAATTCGGCAAAAGAATGATTTTGCTGTTGTTGCGATTACGAAACATGGTGTGGAAATCGCTCGTAAACTGAATGAGCAGATGAGTGGTACAGATGTTTATTACATGAGCAAATTCGTTAAGGGCGATGAAGAGCAGCGCTCGATTCAACTGTTTGAGGGCAGTGTGAGAATGCTGTTTCCGGCCTTGTTTCCCGCCTATCAAGGACTTATCATTATTATTTCGCTCGGTGCGGTAGTACGTATGATCGCTCCGCTGTTAAAAGATAAAAAGCAAGATCCCGGTGTCGTCGTGATCGATGATAATGGGGACAATGTGATTAGTGTTCTATCCGGCCATTTGGGCGGAGCCAATGAATTAACGCACGAAGTTGCGGCGGCTATCGGGGCTAGAGCCATCATTACGACAGCGTCGGATGTGCAAAAAACAATTCCAGTCGATCTCTTCGGCCGCCGGTTTGGTTGGGTTTGGGATTCTGCGGATAAATTGACGCCGGTGAGCGCGGCGGTCGTGAATGAAGAGAAGATTGCCGTGATTCAGGAATCCGGCGAACCTAATTGGTGGACGCATGAGCGGCCGATCCCTCCGAACATCGTGCGATTTGCCACGATTGCCGAGGGGCGCGCAAGCGAACCGAATGCGGTCCTGCTGATCACCCACCGGATGCTGAAACCGGAAGAGCAAAGTATTCTGTCGAACGGCGTGCTGTATCGGCCTAAGGTTATTGTTCTGGGCATTGGATGCAATCGCGGAACGGCATCTGAGGAAATTGAACAAGTCATTGCGGAAACGCTGGAAGAGCTGTCTTTTTCAATCCGCAGTGTGAAAGCCGTGTGTACGATTGATTTAAAGAAGGACGAAGAAGGGCTGCTTGAGGTGACCCGCAAACACGGATGGGAGTTTAATTACTTTACACCGGAACAGTTGAACACGGTTCATGTAGAAGCGCCTTCGGAGACGGTATTTAAATTCACAGGCGCTTATGCTGTGAGTGAGCCAGCCGTTAAGTTGTATATCGGGCAAGACAAGCTGACGCTGATTAAGAAGAAATCCGGCAACGTCACGATTTCTGTGGGCTTGCTTGAGTTTGAGACATCGGCTGAGCCTGGGCAAGGTGACAAGTAATGGCGCGCCGTCTGGTCATTGCCGGAACAGGCAGCGGTGTAGGGAAAACGACAATAACGATCGGGATTATGGCGGCGCTTCAGAAGCGTGGGCTTGCTGTTCAGGGTTTTAAATGCGGTCCTGATTATATTGATCCCACCTATCATACAGCCGTTACAGGGAGAGCTTCGCGCAATCTGGACTCTTGGATGGTTGGACGCGATGCTGTGAAGGAAATTTTCCAACGCGGCAGCTTGGGCGCGGATATTTCCCTGATCGAAGGTGTGATGGGGATGTTCGATGGCAAAGATCCGCTAACCGATGAGGGAAGCACCGCAGATATCGGGCGTATTCTTGATTCTCCCGTTGTTCTTGTCGTTAATATTGCCAGTATGGCAAGAAGTGTGGCAGCGATTGTGAAAGGATTTCAGCAGTTTGGGCAAGGGGATCGCATCGTAGGCGTGATTGCTAACCGTGCAGGCAGCGAAAGCCATTATAAGATGGTCAAGCAAGCTATTGAGCAGGAATGCGGCATTCCGGTCTTTGGCTATTTGCCCAAAGATGTCGGCATGGAACTGCCTGAACGGCATTTAGGTCTAGTACCTTCCATTGGGCGCGGCGAGTTTCAGCCTTTTTTTAATCATTTGGCGGAGAAAATGACAGCTCATCTTAACTTGGATTTGTTGCTGGCAGCGGCCGAGGCCAAGCAGATTGAAAGCCAGCCAAGCTTGTTCAAGGCAGAATCTGCGCCTCCGACTAAACGGGTGAAAATAGCGATTGCGAAAGACGCTGCTTTTCATTTTTATTATCCGGAAAATATTGAACTTCTGGAAGCCAGCGGAGCTGAATGCCTCTATTTCTCGCCTCTGGCAGGAGAGGAAGTGCCTCCAGAAGCTGATGGCCTCTATATCGGCGGAGGGTTTCCAGAGGAGTTTGCAGCGCGTCTAGCGGCTGATGAGCCTGTGAAGCTATCAGTCCGCAACCGGATTCAGGAGGGAATCCCTACACTGGCAGAGTGCGGCGGTTATATGTACCTAACCGATCAAATTGTAGATACCACAGGAAACGCGTATCCAATGGTGGGCATCGTCCCAGGTACCGTTACCATGCAGAAGAAGCTAGCGGCGCTCGGCTACCGTGAAGTTACGGGCACCGAAGGCAACTTTTTGCTTCCTGCTGGACAACAAGCACGCGGTCATGAATTTCATTATTCGACGCTTCAGCTGCATGAGCAGGCTGAAGTGCAACCAGCTTTCTGGTCCAAAGGCCGCCTAGGCACCAAAGCGGAGGGTATCGTGCAAAGCAATGTTGTAGCGGGTTACACGCATTTGCATTTCGCATCAAATCCAGACATTGTGCAAGCCTGGATCCAGGCTTGTGTGGATTATCAATTGCATATGAAGCATGTGGAAAGATAAGGGAACTACAGTCCGCTATTCTAGAAAAAAGTGGCATTATAGCGAGGTTGAGGGAACTACAGGACGCTATTTTGTTTTTTTCTGGAAAATTCAACGTTTTTCTGGGAAATAAGACCCTGTAGTTCCGCTATGCCCCTCGCATCCCTGCTATTTGCCAAAGTAGCGTCCCAGAGTTCCCATAATAGGTTTGGTCGCTAATTAATGGCTGATCTCTCAAGGTGGCAAAGCCGGCTTTCTTATTGGCGTCTAGTGCTGTCCGCGGGGTACAGAAGCACTTTCGGCTGCCTTATTTTCACGCAAGACAGAAAAAAGAGGCTGTTCGCAAGGTTTACAACCTTATGACGCAGCCTCTTCGTTATGCCCTGTTGATTATTTAATGAAAGCCAATGCTTGATCCGCAATGGATTCTTTGTAGCGATCCAGGCAGTTGCAAAGGTAATCTTTGCGGCAAATCGGGCAAGGCTCTTTCATTAATCTATTCAAATCAGTCACTTTGCCAATGCCAGTTTCGGAATTTCTCTCGAAGAACAGACGGCATTTGTTGCGGTCTTTCAATGAGACGACAACTTCGAAAAGACCATTCTTTTTATTGTCGCTAACAATTGTTGCATCTACTACTTGCGGATCATACGCCATATGAAATTCCTCCTAAGACTTGCATGCCCATATCTTTGTTCGCTTGGGCGCGTTAGTATATTATATAAATAAAAAAGATTTTATTCAATAGGAGGTCCTATAAGGTGATCATGGACTATTGTGAGCAGGATGTGATAGATGGGAAGGTGCAGCTGCATATCGGGCTGCAGTTCGAAGATGAACCGGATTCCTTATATGTGGCGGAGTTAGCTGTCGCGGATAACGGGGACGTCAAGGCTTGGACGTTGTTTTTCAATGGGTTCGATTGTAAATATACGTTTCGACCGGAAGAAATAGAGGCATTAATTCGCTATGCAGCTGAACATGGAATCACGATTCAAGCTGCCTCAAGCCGCTAAAACCATATGAAAAAAGGAATCGTCCCCATGCGAATGGTTCAAATTCCTTGATTTATGCTTATGCAATTGTTTATTTTGCAATTCTTTCAGGGTTGGTGTGGTTTTGGATACAGGATTGACGCCATGCCAGTGTAATCGCTGAATCGTTGGGTCCAGCTTGCCTTCCCGTAAACTGCGCTGTCTTTGTTTCTGTGCTTGCGTTCGTGACATTGGATTTCCTCTTTTCTTGGGTGGAATTGTTGGGTGAAATTGAATGATGACTACTTTATTGTATGCAATAAAGCATGCCGCAGCAATGGAAAGTTTATTTATTATCATAGGATCATTTATACAGAAGAGAGGGAACATCATGCGTATTCAAGTTCAACTGGCAATTGCCGGAGAAATGGTTAAACAGGACGTTCTGGAGATCGCTGAACACAAACTGGGTGAGATGACTGATGAAGAAATCGAAAGCGCGATAGAGATTAATATTCGAACATGGATGGATCGTATGGTACAGGTGGAATGGGAAGTTATTGATTGATCGGTATTCAATGCTTGCCAATCGATTGGCAATTTATACATAGAATTTCGTGGCAACGGATACAATAGGTTCATTATCAGACGAAGGGAAAGTCGGTGTCTGTCATGAATTGGTCCTCGTTGTCATTGTTTACGACCAAACCGATGCCGCTTTGCAAAGGAAAGGTAAGTGTTGGGGCGGTCACCAAGATATTGCTCCGAGATTTGCCTCTTGGGAGAGTGGTCGTTCTCCAGCATCGCGATTTGGATGAAGTGGTTGCGCAAGAGCTTATTGATCGCAAGGTAAAAGCTGTTATTAATTGTGAAACGACGATGAGCGGTACTTATCCCACACAAGGGCCCCTGATGCTGCTCCAACAACAAATTCCTATCCTGGAAGTGGATATTTCAACCTTTGAAGATTTTCTGCCTAATTCTGAGATTACGATTTATGAAAATGAGCTTCGTTTCAGTGATCGACACGCTGCCTGCACCTTATTTACAAGGGAAAAATGGCTTGACTTGCAGCAGCAGGCGAACGCTCGAACGGATACACTGATGGAACAATTCATTGAAAACTCACTGACCTATGCGCTGCGGGAAAAGGATGCGGTTATGGAGCCGCTCCCCCCATTGACGCTGCGAACGGAGATGGTACATCAACATGTACTTGTCGTTTCCAGAGGAAGGGGATACAAAAAGGACTTGTCTGCGGCCAAAGCTTTTATCGCCGATGTGAAGCCGGTTCTGATCGGGGTTGATGGCGGTGCTGACGCGCTGCTTGAATGCGGGTATCTCCCTGATCTTATTGTAGGGGATATGGACAGCGTGACAGACAGGGCGCTCACCTGCGGTGCAGAACTAATCGTTCATGCGTATCCGGATGGCAGAGCTCCGGGACTGGTTCGTACGGACGCATTAGGGTTGTTTGCTCATGCGTTGCCCTGTTTTGGGACAAGCGAGGACTTTGCGCTATTATTAGCCAATGAACAAGGCGCAGAATGGCTGGTAACTGTGGGAGCCCATACCCATATGATTGATTTTCTGGAAAAAGGCAGAGCAGGCATGGGAAGCACACTGTTGGTTAGGATGAAAATCGGAGCCAGATTAGTGGATATCAAGAGCATTGGCGCGCTCTATAAGCCAAGCTTTTTTTGGAAGAGAGAAGCCGTGATGACGATTGTTCTTTCTCTCTTCTTCATTGGTCTAGGACTCTTTCAGATGCACTGGATACTTAGGCGAGCTGCCCATGTTGTATGGAGACTAGGGGGCGGATCATGAAGCCCGATGTTTCGGTGATCATTCCAGCTTGGAATGAGGCGGGTACCATTGAGCAGACGCTGTGTCATTTTCAGGCACAAGCCGCGCACAGATGGAAGGAAATACTAAGCTTTGAGATCATCGTGGTGGATGATGGCAGTCGAGACAACACCTATCAGGCAGCTTGGCCATGGGTCGACAAGATGGTTAGGCACAGGCGGCGCCGCGGGAAAGGAGCGGCGCTGCAATCAGGGGTGGCCGAGGCGCGCGGCGAGCTGCTGCTCTTCCTGGACGCCGACCTGCAGGCCACCGCGGGGGAGGCGCTTGTCCTCATCGAGCCGCTGCTGCGGCGCGAAGCGGACATGGCGATTGCGAAGCTGCCGCCGTCCGGCGTCAAAGCGGGCTTCGGCTTGGTGAAGGGCTTGGCTCGCCGCGGCATCCGCAGGCTGAGCGGCTATGAGACGGAGGCTCCCTTGTCCGGACAGCGCGCGGTGCGCGCGGACCGGCTCCGGGAGCTGCGGAACTTCGCACGCGGCTTCGGTGTGGAAGTCGCGCTGACGATCGATGCGGCATGCAGCGGCATGCGCATCGTGGAGCTTGACGTGCCGATCACGCACCGTGAAACGGGGCGGGATTGGCACGGTTTCCTTCACCGCGGCAGACAATTCGCCGCAGTAGGGTTCACGCTGCTGAGCCGCTGGAAGGAGAGGAAGCGGACATGGGTTTCATCGGATCGTTCCTCGATCTGATTGTACTGGCTGGTGCAGCGTGGTGGCTGCTGCCTCATGTCCACCGGTTTCTGGAGGCTCATCAGCAAGTGGAGTTGAATTATGCGGGTCAATCTATCCCGCGCGGCTTTGGCATTGTGCTATGGCTGCTTCTGTGGCTTCAGGAGCTTATGCTGCAGTTTGCTCATGTGAGTTCGCTGGAAACATATCATCGGGTGTACCTGCTTGCCGCCACGGTCATTTTCTTGATCGGATGGACAGACGATCTTATCGGCAGCAAGGCGATTAAAGGTTTCAGCGGCCATTATCGTTACTGGCTAGATACGAAAACGATGTCGATGGGCGCCGTCAAAGCAGTTGGAACACTGCTGGCGGCGGTTTGGTTGACGGCATCTTATGGCAGTGAAAAAACCCCCATCTGGGAGACGGGGGTAGGGATCTTGCTGCTCGTATTGATGACGAATACGCTAAACTTGCTTGATGTGCGTCCAGGCCGCTCGTTAAAAGTGTACGTTGCCATGACTTTCTTAATTGGGGTAATCGGGCTGATCTATTGGCATTTGCCCGCAGCGGAGTTCGTACCCATCCTGCCAGTCTGTATAGGAGCTGTATGTTTATATAAGCTTGATATCGGCGGTCGAGGCATGCTGGGTGACGCTGGAGCTAACCTGCTAGGTTTTACGCTCGGCTACGAGGTGATGATCACTTTTCCTTGGTGGGTGCAAGCGCTTATTATCGTAGGACTGCTCTTGCTGCATAAACTAGCTGAAGTAAGTTCGCTTACACGAATGATTGAACGAAACCGATTGTTGAATTGGTTAGACCGTTTAGGCCGAACTTGAAGGATCGGTCTATTTACGACGTTTTGGCTTAAAACGCGGCGCCAGATAGTTGCGTTTGCGATCACGAAAGAAGGTCCATCCGCCTATGAAAGCCACACCTAATAGAAATAAAATAAGGCCCAGAATGAATTTCCCCCATAGGAGATGACCATCTGGATCAAATTGGGCGAAGAAGGCATCCTTCATGGCCAAAAATCCATAAGTGGCGGTTAGACCCGGAATAACAAGAAGTAAAATGGCGATGAATCGGTAAAATGGGGCTCTCATAGCTGCTCCTTACTGTTTGGTCTCATGTTTTTTCTATCATCATACTCTGAATCTGTTAGTGTGTCTAATTCACAAATAAGACTATGATTTCGCAGTCAAAAAAGGGTAATATAATAGAGACTAACGTATACATATGAGGAAAGTGAATGTTTAATAGGGAGGAAATTTGGAATGAGTGAACATAGATATGATGTTGTTGTACTAGGTGGAGGGATAGGAGGATACACCGCGGCAATTAGGGCTGCACAACTTGGGAAGACGGTTGCCGTTGTGGAACGTGAGAAGCTTGGAGGCACATGTTTGCATCAAGGCTGCATACCGAGCAAAGCGCTGCTTCGCAGTGCAGAAGTGTTCGCAACGATGCAAAAAAGCGAGGAATACGGGATCACAGCTGAGTCAGTTGAACTCAAATTTGATCTTGTTTTGGCGCGCAAAGAGCGGATTGTGGATCAGCTTCATCAGGGTCTGCAATTTTTAATGAAGAAAAATAAAATTACCGTACATGCCGGCAATGGCCGGATTATTGGCCCTTCGATATTTTCTCCGCGCAGCGGGGCTGTTTCAGTGGAGAAGGAAGATGGCGATATTGAAACCCTGCTTTCCAGCAATTTGATTATTGCCACTGGTTCGAGACCCAGAAGCTTACCAGGTCTTACGATTGACGGGACCCATATTCTGACGAGCGAAGATGCTTTGCGAATGGAAGAACTGCCCAAATCGATTATTATCGTTGGCGGAGGCGTCATTGGCGTAGAATGGGCGTCCATGCTGCATGATTTTGGCGTTAAGGTCACGATTGTTGAGCTGGATAAGCGGTTGGTTGCCTTGGAAGATGCGGATATTTCCAAGGAACTGGAACGGTTGTTTAAGAAGCGGGGCATTAACCTTGTAACGGGTGCTAAAGTCATTGCGGAATCGGTCAAGATTGAAGCTGGATCGGTTACCCTGCAAGCGGACAAGCAAGGTGAAATCGTTGAACTGAAAGCAGATAAAGTGCTTGTATCTGTAGGACGTATGGCGAATGTTGAGGGGATTGGACTAGAGAATACGGATATTAAAATCGATAAAGGTGTTATTCGAGTGAACTCTTTTATGCAAACTTCGGAGTCGCACATTTATGCGGTGGGAGATGTAATTGGCGGACTTATGTTAGCGCACATGGCTGGCCATGAAGGGATTTTGGCTGCTGAGCATATTGCCGGCCAAACACCTCATGAACTCCAAACGCATCTCGTTTCTAAATGTACCTATACAAGACCAGAGATTGCGAATGTTGGCTGGACGCAGCAGCAAGCCATCGATTTAGGGCACAAAGTGAAAGTTGGCAAATTCAGCTTCAAAGCGATAGGGAAAGCGCTGGTCTACGGCGATACGGATGGTTTCGTGAAGGTCATTGCCGATAGCGAAACGAATGATATTCTGGGTGTGCACATGATTGGGCCGAGTGTGACCAACAGTATTACGGAAGCGGCTCTTGCCCAAGTGCTGAATGCTACGCCATGGGAAGTCGGACAAACGATTCATCCGCACCCAACATTGTCGGAAGCGCTGGGCGAAGCGATGCTAGCCGTGGATGGGATTGCAATTAGCGGATAAAAATTGTAATCATAAACGTTTGCGTTTATAATAAGCTTATAGAGTCAAGTCTTAGGACCAGGTATTAAGTTCTGAGGCTAAAATTTATTAAGGAGGCCAACTCCATGTCCGTTAGTCAACTTTATAAGCATCAACAATTAGATTTATCAGACGATGAAGCCATTCGTATGTATAAAGTGATGAACCTTGCTCAGAAATATGATGAGCGAGCTTTTATGCTGCAGCGTGCAGGCAAAATTCCTTTTCATGTCTCTGGAATGGGACAATATGCAGGACAGGTAGGGATGGCTTTTGCCATGCAAGCCCAGAAGGACTATTTCCTGCCTTACTATCGTGATTATGCTTTCGTTCTTGCCGTAGGTATGACGGTGAAAGATTTAATGCTGGCTGTTTTCTGCAAAGCGGAAGATGTGAACAGCGGCGGCCGTCAAATGGCCGGACATTTCGGCGATAAGAAAAATCATATCGTAACGGGGTCCTCCCCTGTGACGACGCAAGTGCCGCACGCCGCGGGTATCGCGCTGGCAGCAAAAATGAAAAAACAAGATTTCGCAACGTTCGTTTCTTTCGGGGAAGGCTCCAGCAATCAGGGGGATTTCCATGAAGGCTGTAATTTTGCAGGTGTGCACAAGCTGCCTGTCATTTTCGTTTGCGAAAATAATCAATATGCTATTTCGGTTCCGCTGCATAAGCAAATGGCCGGCAAAATTTCTGATCGTGCGCTAGGCTATGGTTTCCCAGGGGTGCAGGTGGATGGCAGCGATGTGCTTGAAATGTATCGGGTTACCAAAGAAGCCAGAGAACGAGCGGTTCGCGGCGAAGGACCTACGCTGATCGAGATGGTATCGTACCGCTTGATGCCGCATTCCACATCGGATGACGACATGCTGTACCGGACCAAAGAGGAAGTTGAACAAAACAGGCAAAAAGACGGTATTTTGAAATTTAAGGAATACTTGATGGAATGCGGCTTGTGGAGTGATGAGCAGGATCGTGAACTGCAGGAGCTTCAGAAACAAGAAATCAACGAGGCTACGAAGTATGCGGATCTTGCGCCGTATCCCAAACCGGAAGATACGCTTCTCCACGTTTATGCAGAAGGAGATGGCAACTAATTATGGCAGTCATTACTTATTTGGAAGCAATCCGCTCTGCTATGCAGGAGGAAATGCAGCGCGATGACAATGTATTCGTTCTTGGCGAGGATGTAGGTAAAGGCGGCGTTCTGAACACGACCAAAGGTCTGCGCGATCTGTTCGGTGAGGAACGTGTACTCGACACTCCGCTGGCGGAGTCTGCTATTGTTGGCGTGGCTATCGGAGCAGCCATGTATGGCATGAAGCCGATTGCCGAAATCCAGTTCGCAGATTTCATCTTCCCGGCGACGAATCAAATTCTGAGCGAAGCCGCCAAAATTCGCTATCGCTCGAACAATGACTGGACGTGCCCGATTGTCATTCGCGCCCCTTACGGAGCAACTGGTGCAGGTGCTCTCTATCACTCGCAGTGTCCAGAGTCGGTTTTCTTCGGCACGCCAGGTATCAAGATCGTTGCGCCTTCGAATCCTTATGATGCCAAGGGGCTGCTGAAGGCGGCTATTCGCGATGCGGATCCTGTGCTGTACTTCGAGCACAAGAAGTGCTATTTGGCGCTTTCAGCGGACGTGCCGGATGACGATTACATCGTTCCGATCGGCAAGGCTGACGTGAAGCGCCAAGGGACGGACATTACCGTTATTGCGTACGGGATGGTCGTGAACTACGCCCTGCTCGCAGCCGAAGAGCTCGCCAAGGAAGGGATTTCGGCCCATGTGCTTGATCTTCGGACTTTGCAGCCGCTGGACAAAGAGGCTATCCTGGAAGCCGCAAAGAAAACAGGTAAAGTGCTTATTGCTCATGAAGATAACAAAACGGGCGGAGTTGGCGCGGAAGTATCAGCCATCATTGCTGAAGAGATGTTCTTTGACTTGGATGCACCGATTGCCAGACTCTGTGGACCGGACGTTCCTGCTGTAGGCAGCAATCCGCCGATGGAGAAGTTCTTCCTGCTTAATGCAGATAAGCTGAAGGATGCTATGCGTCAGCTTGCCATGTTCTAATACATTTCTTTTCTTGCTGCTATAGATATGAGAATGGATCAGTTCCTGAACCTTAGGAGGTACTATTATGACGCAAACCAACAGCCGGCTTACCGAGGTAACTGTTCCGCATTTGGCGGAAAGCCTCGTCTCGGCTACAATCGGCAAATGGCTTAAGCAGCCTGGCGATTATATTGAACAATATGACGTGATTTGTGAGCTTTTCACGGAGAAAGTCAATACCGAAATGCCTTCTCCCATCGAAGGCAAGCTGGTGAAAATCATCGTCGGTGACGGCGAAACAGCGGCAGTGGGCGAAGCGATTTGTTTGATTGAAGAGACCGTATCCGGCTCAGCAGCATCGGCTCCAGCGCCTAGCGCGCCTAGCCACGGAGCGGCTGCTCTTGCTGAAGAGACCGATCAAAGCATGCGAGGGCGCTTCTCGCCAGCCGTTCATCGGATCGCGCAAGACAACAACGTTGATTTGGCGCGCGTTGCAGGAACTGGACTTGGGGGACGTATTACCCGCAAGGACGTCGAGCAATTCGTCGCCTCCGGCGGTGCGACGACGAATGCAGTCCCTGCCCCGGCACATACGCCGGCAGTGCAGCAGCCGACTGCTGTAAGTACGCCTGCTTCCGTTCAACCTGAAGCGCAGGCAGCTAATCAGCCGGTTCGCAGCTCCGGCATTCATCTGTCAGCGAATCCACAGACGCCGCTGATCGAGGCGGAAGGCCATTCGCTTGACTCGCGTAATGAGCATTTCATCGATGTTACGCCTATTCGGAATGCCATCGCCTCACGAATGAAGCAAAGCGTCACAGAAATTCCGCATGCGTGGACGATGATTGAAGTCGATGTGACCAATCTCGTAGTGCTGCGGAACAAAGTGAAAGACGAATTTATGCGCCGCGAGGGCATTAATTTAACGTATTTGGCATTTATGCTCAAAGCCGTTGTCAATGCCATTAAGGATTATCCAATTATTAACTCGGTATGGGCTGTCGATAAAATTATCGTCAAACGTGATATTAATATTTCGCTGTCCGTAGGGACAGAAGATTCCGTGATGACGCCAGTCATCAAAAAAGCGGATCAAAAAAATATCGCCGGATTAGCCAGAGAGATTGATGAATTAACGAAGAAAACACGAGCGGGGAAATTATCGCTGAATGATATGGTGGGCGGAACATTTACGGTAAATAATACAGGCTCCTTTGGGTCGATTCTGTCTTATCCGATCATCAACTACCCGCAAGCAGCCATTGTGACCTTCGAATCGATTGTGAAGAAGCCTGTCGTTATTCAAGATATGATTGCTGTTCGTTCAATGGTGAACCTGTGTTTATCGCTCGATCACCGGATTCTGGATGGTGTCATCTGTGGACGGTTCCTGCAAAGAGTCAAGGAAAACTTGGAAAGCTATAATGCGGATACGAAGATTTATTAACGGTTAGGAAGTAAAAAATAATCCGGCAGTAAACAATAGGCTGGATAAGAGCATGACGATCAGCATAATATAGATCACAACTTTGAACCAACGTTTATTCTGTAACAATGGTATTCACTCCTTTTTCGTAAAGCTTGTCCTGTTTTATTGTAACTCAAAGTAAGTATCGGAGGAAAGTACATGATTCAACAGAACCGATTAGTGGAACAATTTATTTCACTTGTGAAAGTCGATAGCGAGACTGGCTTCGAGCAAGACATTTGTGTTGTGCTCAAAGAAAAGTTCATTCAACTAGGCCTGCATGTGGTAGAAGATGATTCCAAGGCCAAAAGCGGTCATGGGTCAGGGAATTTGATCTGCACCCTGGAAGCTACCGACAGCAACGCTGCGATTCCGACGATATTCTTTACGTCCCACATGGATACGGTAGCACCTGGCAAAGGCATTAAACCGCAAATCGGGGAAGACGGGTACATCCGCAGCGATGGCACCACAATTCTGGGCAGCGATGACAAAGCGGGGATTGCCGCGATGATGGAAGGCATTCAAGTGCTGAAAGAACAGAATATTCCGCATGGCCGCATTCAATTCGTTATTACCGCTGGGGAAGAAAGCGGTCTGAAAGGCGCTCGCGCCATGGATCGCAGTATGATGGAGGCGGAATTCGGCTTTGCGCTTGATTCCAATGGCAGCATCGGGGATATTGCGACGGCGGCTCCAGGGCGCGCCGAAATTGAAATTATTTTCCATGGCAAATCGGCTCATGCCGGTGTTAATCCAGAAGATGGCATCAGCGCGATCCAAGTCGCTAGCAAAGCGGTTTCCCGCATGTCATTAGGGAGAATCGACAATGAAACAACAGCGAACATTGGCAGCTTCTCTGGCGTAGGTCCGCTGAACGTGGTCTGCGATAAGGTGAAGATGGAAGCGGAAGCTCGCAGTATTGTTCAGCACAAGCTGGAAGCACAGATTGCCGCGATGAAACAAGCTTGTGAATCCGCTGCTGCAGATGCAGGGACAACTTGCGAGTTTAATGCGGAGATCGTTTATGCTTCCTATATGCATGATGATTCAGCGCCTATCGTACAGTTGACTAGCAGAGCGCTTGCAACGCTTGGTTTGACGGCTAAGACATTCCATTCCGGCGGCGGCAGCGACGCCAACATCTTTAATGGCATGGGGATTCCGACGGTTAACTTGGCCGTAGGATACCTAGAAATTCATACGGTCAAAGAACATATTGCGATTAGCGATTTGGTTAAAACGGCCGAATTGGTTGTAGCTCTTGTGAAAGAAGCTGCGAACGTTTAACTTATTGAAGGGTCTTCCAACGATCCGTTTGCCTAAATAGGGCGGCGGGTCTTTTTTTTATTTCTAAGGAAGCGGGCTGCCTCATATGCTTCAAGAAATACATGCTCGGAGGAACGCCAGGATGATGATCAAAGATAGCGGCAGGGTTGAACGAATTGATGCCGTCAGAGAAGGACTCCAAATGGTTTCCGTTCGGATGCGAAGCGGAGATCTAGCGCAGGCGGTACATTATACGGACACAGGTTTTCTGCTAGTTGTGGGAGATTGGGTGGGACTGAATGTAACTGCGTTCAATCTGGGGCTCAGTTCAGGGGGCTTTCATATCGTTGTTCACAAGCACGGGGTGGATGAAGAACCACTAGAACAGAGTTCTGACGGGCATATTATGAAACTCAAATACACCCCGATGCAGCGGAGCGTAATGGCTGTCGAAGAGCCGGTTAGTGCCTACCATACTCTTTTTAATAAGGATGTTCATTTGGATGGAATGCTAGTTTTGCTGGGAGAATTGCATAGCATGCTGCCGGTGGTCATGTGCTGGTTGCAGGATAGACAGCGTAGGAGAGGCTCTGGAGGCCCGTTGAAGGTCGCGTATATTATGACCGATGGCGGAGCTCTTCCGCTGCGTTGGAGCCAACATGTGGCTCATCTGGAAGCTTTAGGGTGGATCGGGGGGGCGATCACCTATGGTCAAGCTTACGGAGGAAGTATTGAAGCGGTTAATAAATTCAGCGCATTGCTGGCTGCCAAGCATGTTGTGAAAGCGGATTTGTGCGTGGTCACCATGGGACCGGGTATGGTAGGAACGGGGACCCGCTACGGTTATTCAGGTCTAGAAATTGGTGAATTAGTGAACGCCGTTCATGTTCTCCGCGGGACACCAATTGTCATCCCGCGTCTATCCTTCGCAGACCTGCGTGAGCGGCACCGCGGTATCAGCCACCATACGCTGACTGCGCTTGAGTTGGCCGCTGTCTGCCCTGCGCATGTTCCACTGCCGAGCTTGGCTGAGGAGCAGCAAGCTTATCTGCAAAAGCAAGTTCATCGTCTGCAAGGACATATACTTGCATATATGCCGTCTATTTCGCTGGAAGAAATGACAGAAGCACTAGCCCGCTATCCCGTGGAGATTACCTCGATGGGAAGGGGATTACGACAGGACCCAGCGTATTTCCAAGCGATTTGTTCAGCTGCGGAGTACGCAGGTCAGATACATAATCGACAACAGTAATATTATTTCCACCTTGCTGCAGCATTAACTGCAATTGACGTTTGACTTCCCATACTTTTCCTACAAGCCTGATTTGGCGATCGGTAACATAGCTCTTCATATCCATTTTCCTCTTTTCAGGTAAAATTTTGATATAATGAACGATATGCGTAAGTGGGACAAGTTAGACCAACTAATCCGAAGAGGTGTTACGATGTCATTACACAAAAAGTTCGAAGAAATAACCGTAAAGTCCGAACAAATTTTTAAAGGTAAAATTATTTCTCTGCAAGTAGACCATGTGCGTCTGCCCAACGGAGAATTAGCCACGCGTGAAATTGTTAAGCATCCAGGCGCTGTAGCAGTCATTCCGCTGCTTGACGATAAAATGATCGTGGTCGAACAATACCGAAAACCGCTGGAGAAAAGCCAGGTTGAAATTCCAGCAGGCAAGCTGGATGCAGGCGAAGAGCCGTTGAAAGCCGCTTTAAGAGAATTAGTGGAAGAAACGGGCTATCGAACTGACAATATCAAGCTTGTGAGCTCCTTCTACACATCTCCTGGCTTTGCCGATGAGATCATCCATCTGTATGTGGCTGAAGATTTGGTGAAAGGTGAGGCCAATCCGGACGAAGATGAGTTCCTGGAATGCGAGGCGATCACCTTGGAACAAGCCCAGCAGTATATACGTGAAGGACGGATCAGTGACGCCAAAACGATCATGGCCGTTTATGCCTGGCAGTTGTACCGCTTAACAGGACGAATGCAATGAATTCTTATTACGTTGACCTCCATATTCATATCGGTCGATCGGAGAAAGGGCAAGCCGTAAAAATTAGTGCGGCTAATGATTTGACCTTTTTCAATATTGCGCATGAAGCTGCCGTCAGAAAAGGCATGGAAGTGATAGGAATCATCGATTGCCATTCGCCTTCTGTGCAGGAAGATATCATGACGTATTTGGATCGGGGAGAAATGGAAGAGTTGGCTGGCGGAGGTATCCGTTATCAGGATACGACGATCATGCTTGGCAGCGAGATTGAAGTGCGGGATCCTGGAAGGGGCGCTGCGCATTTGCTTGCCTATATGCCTAATCTTGCTGTGATGCAAGAATTTACCAAGTGGATGAAGGGGCATATGAAAAATGTCGAGCTTAGCTCGCAGCGCATCTATGTTCCAGCGCGTGCGCTGCAAGATGAGATCGTTGGAAGAGGGGGCATCTTGATTCCTGCGCATATTTTCACGCCGCACAAAAGCGTGTATGGCAGCGCTGCGCAGCGAATGGAGGATTTGCTGGACTTAGACCAGATATCGGCTGTCGAATTGGGATTAAGCTCTGATTCGGACATGGCGGGAATGATTTCGGAGTTGGACCGCTTTACGTTTGTGACGAACTCCGATGCGCATTCGTTGGCTAAGATCGGTCGTGAATACAACCAAATGCGCTTGGCAGCGCCAACTTTTGAAGAGCTGGTTAAAGCCTTGCACAGGCAAGAAGGACGTGGGATAACGGCTAATTATGGACTTAATCCACGTTTGGGCAAATATCATAGAACTTACTGCAGTGTGTGTGAAGCTATCTTGGATGAAAGTGAAGGGACCGTCCTGCGCTGTGCAGATTGCGGCAGCCCTAAGATCATCAGAGGCGTCATGGATCGGATTATGGCTTTGGCTGATCGGGATACAGCCTATGTGCCGCCCTATCGCCCGCCGTATCATTTTCAAATCCCGCTCCAATTCATCCCTGGACTTGGACCCAAAAAGCTGGATCAACTGCTCAGACGCTTCGGGACCGAGATGAATGTCCTGCATCGTACCGCCAGAGAAGATCTGGCAAGTGAGATCGGTGAAGACATTGCTTCTTATTTAGTTCAAGCCCGAGAAGGCACTTTGCAGCTAGAGGTTGGCGGAGGGGGCAGATACGGGAAAGTGAAAAATCGTTCATAGTTTTGCGCGCTCGCTCATAAGCTTGTCTTTGTACAGGTTGTACAAGGAAGGAGCAGCGAGGGTGAATAAAAACCTAACGATGAAACAATATATGAAGGATAATTTGCCGCTTTTTATATTCGTCTCCGTACTTTTCATCATCGGTGTCGTGTTTGGCGCTGTCATGGTGAACGCTCTTTCGTTGGAACAAAAGCAGGAAATGACCAGGCATTTGGGCAGTTTTTTCCATGAAGTCAATGATGGAGCTGAGTTTGACAGCAAGCAATCGTTCGTTCAAGCTTTCGGCATGCATATGAAATGGATTTTATTGATTTGGCTATTCGGTTTGTCAGTTATCGGATTGCCTTTAATTCTCGTGCTTGATTTTCTCAAAGGCGTGCTGATCGGCTTCACAGTGGGCTATTTAGTTGGACAAATGTCCTGGAAAGGCTTATTGTTTGCTCTTGTTTCTGTCGCTCCGCAGAATTTGATTGTCATTCCGGCTATCCTCTTTTGCAGTGTAGCGGCCATGGCCTTCTCAATTTATATGATTAAGAATCGGTTTATGAGCCGAAATGGCAGCATGTATCAACCTTTCATGCGATATACAACACTAACGCTTACGATGGGAGCCTTTCTTCTGGGGGCAGCCCTATGGGAAGGATATGTCTCCCAAATGATGATGAAATGGGTAACGCCGATGCTCGTTGGCCTCTATGGGTAATGGGTTTATGTATGTTTATGTTTGACTTTGTCAGCAAGCTCCCCCTATAATAAAAAGAGTGGCTAAAATTGGGCTTGGATGCCCACCTTTCTGAGGGGGAGGCATATGGAAGCAAGGATCGAGAAAATAAAGCAGCAATTGCAATCCCAAGGGTACAAGCTTACCCCTCAACGGGAAGCGACAGTGCGCGTGCTTTTAGAAAATGAACAAGATCATTTAAGCGCGGAAGACGTGTTTATGCTCGTAAAGGATAAAGCTCCGGAGATTGGACTGGCAACGGTATACCGAACTTTGGAGCTGCTGAGCGAACTGCATGTTTTGGAGAAAATGAATTTTGGCGACGGTGTAGCGCGTTACGATTTGCGTGATGATAGTACACGTCACCATCACCATCATTTAATTTGCGTACAATGCGGATCCGTTGATGAAATTATGGAAGACTGGCTCGGACCTTTGGAAGAAAGGTTAGACCGTGATTTCAATTTTCAAGTACTGGATCATCGACTTGATTTTCAAGGTATCTGCTATCGCTGCAACGAACGAGGGAAACCGGACTCATTGGACAAATCCAAAACAACAGTTACGGAATAGAGCTGTTCATAAAAGGAAAATGCCTGTAAGCACATCCTGTGCATACAGGCATTTTTTCATTTGCTTCATATAATGACTACAAAGAGCAGATCGTTCTCCGTTCACATAATTGGACTGTAAGCAGGGGCACATTATGACTAATGACCTAGAGGAAGAAGGTAGTCGTTATGACCAAACAGCCGATTGTTATCGGTGTTCCCAAAGAAATTAAAAATAATGAAAACCGTGTGGCGTTAACGCCCGGAGGAGCAAGCATGCTGCTGGGCGCAGGCCATCAAGTGTTGGTAGAGAGCGGAGCAGGCTTGGGCAGCGGTTTCTTGGATGAGGACTATGTCAAAGAAGGGGCGATCCTGATCCCGGAAGCTGCGGAAATATGGGCTCGCGGAGATATGATCATGAAAGTCAAAGAACCTCTCCCCGCGGAGTATGGCTATTTCAGGGAAGGGCAGTTGCTGTTCACGTATTTGCATCTTGCGGCTGCCGGAGATTTGGCGGATCACTTATTGCAAAAGAAAGTGACGGGCATCGCTTATGAAACGATTCAGCTTCCCAATGGTTCACTTCCGCTGCTCACACCGATGAGTGAAGTCGCCGGTCGGATGTCTGTACAAATAGGCGCTCACTTTTTGGAACAATTTTATGGGGGGCGCGGCATTTTGCTTGGCGGTGTCCCAGGCGTACCGCCTGGCAACGTCGTTATTCTAGGCGGAGGCATCGTCGGAACGAATGCCGCTAAGATGGCGCTTGGCCTTGGAGCGAGTGTCGTTATTATCGAACGCAGCGCGGATCGCATGAGAGCGCTTGATGATATATTTGGAGGTCGACTGAATACGCTGATGTCGAATCCTTATAATATTGCGAGCGCCGTTCAGAAAGCGGATCTCTTAATTGGCGCTGTGCTCATTCCTGGAGCGAGAGCCCCACGCCTAGTGACGGAAGCGATGGTGCAGAGCATGAAGCCTGGCGCTGTCATTGTGGATGTCGCGGTAGATCAAGGCGGCTCGATAGAAACGATTGATCGGGTCACTACGCACAATGATCCAACCTATGAAAAGCACGGCGTTCTTCATTATGCGGTTGCCAATATGCCTGGTGCTGTCCCGCGGACATCGACGCTGGCGCTGACGAATGTCACGCTTCCCTATGCGCTGGAGCTTGCCAATAAAGGCTTCACACAGGCAATTACGGATAACTATCCGCTGCAGCTCGGAGTGAATACCTACATGGGAAGCATCACGCATCCAGCTGTCGCTGAAGCGTTAGGGAAGCCTTATGCCAAGTTGGCCGAGTTGTCATAAACAACCAGCTAGATTCATATCCTGTCCTTAGGAAAGCCAAAGAAATGAGGGCAGGCTATGATATTTTCATATCGGAAATTACTTGTTCGCTTGCGCTATATGCTGCTGTTCATGGCGTTGACGGTGATTTTATATCAAGTGATGTTCGTGCTGTCCGGCTGGATTCAGCCTGTAAACAAATATCGAACTCCTACAGGCAAGTCTGTGAAAGTTTTTGATCAGCAAGAGCATGTTTTATTATCGGACAAAGGGTCGATGAGTCAAAGATTGCGTTTATTTTATTGGTATGGTGAATAATAGAGGAGTTCTCTAATAGATCGTTGAATGCTATCATGAAGAAGATAAGGCATCACACGAAGGAGAACACCGGCATGATAAAGAATGATCTGCAATCCTTCATCCGATTTCTATCTGTAGAGCGGGGGCTAGCGCGCAATACCCTCGAATCTTACGAGAGAGACCTGCAGCAATTTGTTGACTACTTACAGCGGCAAGAGATCACAACATGGAAAGATACCAACAAAATGCATATCACCGGCTACCTTTCACAGATGAAATTATTAGGTCGCGCATCGGCAACTTTGTCACGAAACCTGGTTTCCATACGAGCTTTGTTTCAGTTTCTTGTCAAAGAACGAGTGATTGATTCGGACCCATCTATTTATGTCGAAGCCCCTAAGTTAGAGAAGAAGCTGCCTAAGATTCTTTCCATTCAAGAGGTGGAAAAGCTGTTGGCTGCGCCGCAGGCAGAAATGGTTAGCGGGGCAAGGGATAAAGCGATGCTGGAGCTGTTGTACGCAACGGGCATACGGGTTACGGAATTGATCTCTTTGAATGTATCCGATGTGAATCTGCAGATGGGTTTTATTCGATGTATTGGTAAAGCGGAGAAGGAGCGTAATATCCCGCTTAGTTCGATTGCGACTCGATGCTTAACCACATATATTCATAAAGATCGGATCAAGATGCTGAAAAAAACAACAGAGGAAGAAGCGCTGTTTATTGGGCATTTGGGAACAAGAATGACAAGACAGGGCTTTTGGAAAATTCTCAAGCGGTATGCCAAAGAGATGGATATTGCAAGCGATATCTCGCCTCATGCGTTGAGACATTCTTTTGCGGCTCATTTGATCGAGAATGGGGCAGATCTGAGATCTGTGCAAGAGATGCTCGGTCATTCTGATATTTCATCAACCCAAATGTATGTGCAAGTTGCCAAGCTCAAGATGAAGGATGTTTATAACTCGGCACATCCCCGAGCGAATATGTAAAGCTAAGCAGCGGCGGTTTCCGTAAGGAGAAGCTGCTGTTTTGCATTCAAGGAGCAGAAGTGAGATAATTAAGGGTGGATAACATTAGGAATTGATTTGGAGGGACTAACGTGCGCTTTGAACGAATCAGTTTAATCGTATTGGATAGTGTAGGCATCGGCGAACTACCGGATGCCAAACAGTTTGGCGACAGCGGGGCCCACACACTTGGACATATCGCAGAAAGCGTAAGTGGATTTGCCCTTCCTAACTTACAGCGGATGGGCCTAGGAAGTATTGCAGATATCAAAGGCATTCCAGCAGCGGATGCGCCGGAAAGCTATTATGGCAAGATGGCGGAAGTCTCCGTTGGCAAGGATACCATGACAGGTCATTGGGAATTGATGGGCTTGCGTATTTCAACACCATTTAATGTATATCCAGACGGATTTCCGGCAGCTCTGATTGATCAATTCGAGCAGGAGACAGGTCGTAAAGTCATCGGCAATAAGCCAGCATCGGGTACGGAAATTCTTGATGAGCTTGGCGAGAAACAGATGAAAACGGGGGCCTGGATTGTTTACACCTCTGCGGACAGTGTCTTTCAGTTAGCGGCGCACGAAGAAATCATCCCATTGGATGAGCTCTACCGAGCCTGTGAAATTGCGAGAAGATTAACGATGCAGGATGAATTTGCGGTTGGCAGAGTTATCGCGAGACCTTACTTAGGCGAGCCAGGCGCATTTAAGCGTACGCCGAATCGGCATGATTATGCGGTTAAGCCTCCTGCGCCAACGGTGATGAACCACCTGAAGGATGCGGGTCTAGATGTGATTGCAATTGGCAAAATCAATGATATTTTTGATGGGGAAGGCGTTACGCAAACGAGCTCTACCAAGAGCAACCTGGATGGGATTAACAAGACCATTGAAGTTTTGGGAACTTCGTTCAAAGGGCTAGCGTTCACGAATCTGGTGGATTTTGATTCCCTGTACGGTCACCGTCGTGACCCGGAAGGATACGGCCGCGCGCTGGAGGAGTTTGACAGCTTCGTGCCGCAGCTCAAAGCAGGATTAGGTCCCAAGGATCTGTTGATTTTGACCGCAGATCATGGGAATGATCCCATTCATGCCGGAACAGACCATACACGCGAATACGTTCCTATTTTGCTGTACAGCCCGAGCTTCGAGTCGCCGGCTTCCCTTGGGATTCGTGGGACATTTGCTGATTTGGGCGCGACAATAGCCGATAATTTCGGCGTAAAGGCGACCGATCAAGGCGAAAGTTTCTTATCTCTTTTAAAATAAACCGTAATTGACTAATTTTCAGGAGGAATTAACCTATGTCCGATAATACGATGATTCAGAAGATCCAAGAGGCAGCAGCCTTTATTAGCAAAGAAACGAATATCAAACCTCAAATTGGCCTTATCCTTGGTTCAGGACTTGGCGTCCTTGCTGATTTGATCGAACAACCCATCGTGGTGGATTATTCCCGAATTCCTCATTTTCCTGTTTCCACGGTAGAAGGTCATGCCGGCGAATTAGTTGTTGGTACGATTCAAGGGAAGTCCGTCCTGATCATGAAGGGCCGTTTCCATGCCTATGAAGGCTATGGCGCAGAAACCGTTTCTTTCCCTGTCAGAGTGATGAAAGAGCTCGGCGTTGAAACATTGATCGTCACGAATGCCGCTGGCGGAATTAATGAATCCTATCAAGTTGGCGATCTGATGGTCATTAGTGATCACTTGAATTTGACGTACCGCAACCCGCTTATCGGTCCTAATGACAATGCGCTTGGCGTGCGCTTCCCCGATATGTCCGAGGCTTACAGCAAACGTCTGCGCAAACTGGCGCATGATGTCGCGGCTTCCCAAGATTTCAAACTGCAAGAAGGCGTGTACGTGGGCCTGCTTGGACCTAACTATGAAACTCCGGCAGAAATTCGTATGTTCCGCACACTAGGCGGAGATTCAGTAGGGATGTCTACAGTTCCCGAAGTTATCGTAGCTCGTCACGCAGGTATCGAAGTGTTAGGCTTCTCATGTATTTCCAACATGGCTTCCGGTATTTTGGACCAACCGCTTTCCCATGCAGAAGTGATGGAAACTACGGAAAAAGTTAAACCTAAGTTTTTGAAATTAGTCCTCGGTATCATTGAGGCACTTTAATCAGAAGAGGAGATCATCATGGAATTAACGTACATAGAGAAAATCAAAGAAGCAGCAAGTTTTATTCAAAAGAAGCTAGGTACCGTGCAACCCGTCATCGGACTCGTCCTTGGGTCAGGTCTAGGCGATATGGCTAATCAGGTTGAAAATCCAGTTGCGATCGATTACAGTGAGGTTCCTCATTTCCCTGTTTCCACGGTGGAAGGTCATGAAGGCCGCTTTGTAGCGGGGACCTTGGAAGGGAAACAAGTGATCGTGATGCAGGGGCGTTTTCATTATTATGAAGGCTACGATATGAAAAAGGTTGTATTCCCTGTCTATGTGATGAAAGCCATCGGTGTCCAGACGGTCGTCATGACGAACGCCGCTGGCGGGATGAATCGCTCGTTCCAAGCGGGAGATTTGATGGTCATCAGCGATCATTTGAATATGACTGGCGACAATCCGTTGATTGGTCCTAACCATCAAGAGCTGGGCGTTCGTTTCCCTGATATGTCGGAAGCTTATAACCGTGAATATCGCAAGCTTGCACTCGAGCTCGCTAAGAGCGTAGTAGGCGATGACGGCGCACCGCTTAAACTGCAAGAAGGCGTATATGCGGGAATTACAGGTCCTACTTATTGCACGCCGGCAGAACTGACGATGCTGGCTCGAGTCGGCGGAGATGCTATTGGCATGTCTACCGTAGCTGAGGTCATTGCTGCGCGCCATTCAGGGCTCAAAGTATTAGGCATCTCTTGCATTACCGACATGGCGGTAGGCGAAGAACTAGAGCCTCTGACGCATGAACAGGTGGTTGCTGTGGCAAATCGCACGAAGCCGAAGTTCATCGCTTTGGTCAAGGCATTTGTCCGGGAAGTTAAACTAGGATAAGATGGTTTGATTGTTTATCAATTTTTAATGAGATTTAGCATCTGGAGACCTATGAATTGCCGGGGAGTCATGCTAGAATATAGTCAATTAGAACTATATTCGAAGGCATCCTAGCTAAGGATACCTATTCCATAACAAGGATGTGGTGGAGCATGGCTATCCCACAATTATCGGTAGCTAACTGTCCGCGCTGCGGAAAAGTGTTTCAGAAAAATTTGCGCAATCAATGTTCCGACTGCAGTTATAGCATGGATACTATTCTAACAAGTTGCTTGGAATTCTTGCGGAGAAATTATCGTGCAACCAATGCACAGGTCTATGCTGCAACTGGTGTTAACCCTGAGCAAGTGTACGTATGGATCAAAGAGGGCAAGCTGCATCTGAGCGACTATCCGAATTTGAACTATCCTTGTGCATCGTGCTCCAAACCGATCCGTCAACAGAAGATGTGCTCGGACTGCACATCTCGAATTACGCGTGATATCCGGGAACTTAAGGACAAAGATCAGAGTTTCCAAGTGCTGCGCAGGGATAAGCAAACGGTCTCAAGCGGCGGTTTCCAAATCCGGGAAAGATTAAGCGGCGTGTAATTTCCCGGCAGATGGGTAATAGTAAGAGTAACATCCCCCTTGCAGGGGGATGTTTTTACGAAAGGTCCATTCACAATTCCGTCACAAAATATTCAATGATTTGCCACTGATTATGTATGTGAATGTCTTGAGTTGTTAGGTAGAATAGATAAGTGAACACATGATGAGGGGGATATGCATGCAAAAGTGGATTTTCTTTGTACTATTTATACTTGCGGGCGCATTGGGGCTGGGAGTCCTCTTTCAAGATATTTCTAATCGCCAGGAGGCGAAGGAAGCGGATGCTGCCTCTAGCAAAATTCAGCAACTTAAAATTGTGGCTTCCAACTGGCAGTTCGACCAAGCTGATTTCACAGTAAAAAGCGGCGAGCCAACGAAAGTTTCCTTATCCTTAAAAGAAGGCGTTCATGCCATCGAAATCCAAGGGTTGGGTATCAAGTTGGATAAAGAGAACCCGTCCAAAGAAATCACTTTCGACAAACCGGGTACGTATGAAATTGATTGTGTGCTTCCTTGCGGTGAAGGACATGCTAAAATGAAATCTAAACTTGTTGTACAATAAGAAGACAGCAAGACAAAAGGGGGCCTAACAGCTCCCTTTTTTCGATTTTGAGTTTAGGAAAACACGGAGGAGACGATAGCATGAGAATGGTCGATTTAATACATAAAAAGCGTTCTGGTGATGGGCTTAGTGACCAAGAAATTGGATTTATTGTGAGTGGGTACACGAGTGGCGATATTCCGGATTATCAAATGTCCGCCTTATTGATGGCGATCTACTTCAATGGAATGTCGAGCGAAGAGATTTCAGCGCTAACGATGGCGATGGCAGGATCGGGCGAAATGATTGATTTATCTGAAATCGCAGGGATTAAAGTCGATAAACACTCAACCGGTGGAGTTGGCGATAAAATCAGCTTGATTGTTGGTCCAATCGTAGCTTTCCTAGGCGTTCCGGTTGCCAAAATGTCGGGCAGAGGCTTGGGACATACGGGCGGCACGGTTGATAAGCTGGAATCGATTCCTGGATTCCAGATCGAATTGACAAAAGATGCCTTTATTGAGGCGGTGAACACGAATAAAATTGCGATTGTTGGCCAGAGCGGAAACCTTGCTCCAGCGGATAAGAAAATGTATGCGCTCCGTGACGTGACAGCAACTGTCGATTCGATTCCGCTCATTGCAAGCTCGATCATGAGCAAGAAAATTGCCTCTGGGGCCGATGCGATCGTTCTCGATGTGAAAATCGGATCCGGCGCTTTCATGAAAACGGTGGAGGATGCGCGTGTACTCGCCCGTACGATGGTGGACATCGGGAAGAAGCTAAATCGGTATACGATTGCGATGATTACGGATATGGAGCAGCCGCTTGGACGCGAAATTGGGAACGCCAACGAAATTCGCGAATCCATTGAGGTTCTGCGCGGCACCGGAGATAAGGATCTTACGGAGGTCGCTATATCCGTTGCTGCCTATATGGCTGTGCTGGGTAAAGTGTTTGGCAGCTTCGAAGAAGCGCAGGAAGCGGTTCGAGACATCGTTTTGCAGGGGAAAGCGATTGACACCTTCAAACGCTTCGTAGCGAGCCAAGGCGGCGATCCTAACGTGGTCGATCAGCCTGAGCTGCTGCCGACGGCTGCGTATCATTTTGAAGTGCTGGCGGAGCAAGATGGCTTTGTGAATCAGATTGATGCGGAGCATATCGGCATTGCCGCTATGCTGCTGGGAGCGGGTCGCGCAAAGAAAGAAGACCAAATTGATTACGCAGTAGGACTTACATTGAACAAAAAAATCGGGGATGCGGTAAAAGTCGGCGAATCCCTCTGTACCCTTCATGCGAATCGTCAAGAGGTGCAGGAAGTTGTAACGATGATTCAGCATGCTTACCGCATCGAGAGCGGTGAACCGGCGCCGGTTCAATTAATTTATGATGTTATAGTTTAAATTTTGATAGGACCTTAATCGCCACATGTGTGTGGCGGTTGGGGTCTTTTGTTTTGTTAGGGGGAAGTGAAGCTTACCCATAATGAAACTTACCCCATGTTTTCGTGCTGAGCATGAATGGATACCCGCCAAGCTTGCGATAAGGGAACCAATCGGTTCGATTGGAGTATAAGGCAACCGAAGAAGGTGCTTATTTGATTGAGTGGCTGTTGGTTTGGCGTCAAAAGCAAGGCAGGAGTGCTTATTGTTCGTTCTTGAGCCCAGAAGTTCCGTTACGAACTCAACAACACTTATTTAATCAAAATTGGGCTGTTTAGAAAAGATAACGAACTCCATCTGCGTTAATTCATGTGAAAATGCAGCTTTCCGCCTCAATACTACTCTATAACGTTAATGCAGCTCGTTATTTCACCAAAGAAGCTATTTTCACGCAAATAAGCTTCATACAGTTCGTAAGAAGCTCAGATTGATTTTGAGGCAGCTGTAAGGTTGAAATTCAACCTTAACGCATCTGAAAAGGCGCTCGCGCTGGGCTTTCTCTGCCTTTAACGCTGTTTCACAGCGTTAAAGCGGACACAAAGACGGCAGATGGCGCATTAAGGTTGAAATTCAACCTTAACGCATCTGAAAAGGCGCTCGCGCTGGGCTTTCTCTGCCTTTAACGCTGTTTCACAGCGTTAAAGTGGACACAAAAGAGGCAGATGGCGTAGTAAGGTTGAAATTCAACCTTAACGCATCTGAAAAGCCGCTCGCGCTGGGCTTTCTCTGCCTTTAACGCTGTTTTACAGCGTTAAAGCGGACACAAAGGCGGCAGATGGCGTAGTAAGGTTGAATTTCAACCTTAACCGATCTGAAAAGCCGCTCGCGCTGGGCTTTCTCTGCCTTT